>NZ_CP012159.1:2643500-3854500 GCF_001189295.1 Chondromyces crocatus | reverse complement strand
CATGGCGGTCGACGCCCTCGCACGTGCTCGCAGCGAGGGCTGACCTCCTTGCGGCGGTGTCGCCTCAGCCGGCGCCGAGCGCCACGCCAGCGGCCCGCTTCGCCGCGGGCAGGAGCGTCCTCGCCAGGATGGTCGGCGTGAACAGGGCCTGGGGCGGCTTGAGCATGTGCATGACTTCCATCATGTCGCGCAGGAGCGCTGGGTCGTCGCCCATCCCCGCCATCAGCAGGTTCATGTAGCGCTGGGCGAGGCGTACGCTGGCCGGGGGGCGGGGGCCCTGGGTGGTGGGGTAACGGAAGTCCTCCCCGATGGCCATGAGCCAGGGGCCGTGGGTGATCTTCGCGAGCTCGCGGTGGAAGCGCGCGGCGAAGCCGGTCAGGGAGTCGCCGCGGAGGCGCTGCGTCATCAGGCCACGGTCGAGGGCCTGCGCGGCCAGCACGGACAGCGCCATCCCCTGGGCGTAGACGGGGTTGAAGGCGCAGAAGGCGTCCCCCACGGTGACGAATCCGTCGGGGGCGCGGCGGAGGCGCTCGTAATGGCGCCGCTGGGTGGCGGTCCCCCGGTAGCCGCAGACCGGAGAGAGAGGGCGTGCTCCCCGCAAGGCGTCGCCGATCGCGGGATCCGGGAGCGCGCGGAGGAACTCGTCGAACCCACGCTCGGTGGCCTCCGGGGCCTCGTCGGCGTAGCCGGTCAAGGTGACGAGCCAGCGGCCCTCCATGGGGTAGATGCCGCCGCCGCGGCTGGACGGGGAGAGGGCGCGGACCACGAGGACCCTCCAGTCATGGCTCGCGTCGGGCGGCGGCTCGTAGAGGCGGCTGGCGTAGCCTGCGCGGGAGTCGACGCGGGTCTCTTCGGGGGCGTCGTGGCCGAGGAGCTGGAGCCAGTGGGGGGCCCTGGACGACCGACCGCTGGCGTCCACCACGAAGGGGGCGTCGAGGATGTCGGAGCGGCCCCCGTCCCGCGCCCGGACGCAGACGCCGCGGATTTGCCGTGCTTCCTGGACCAGCCCGGTGACCTCGTGGCCCGAGACGAAGGTGACGCTCGGGATGCGCTGGATCCGCTCGCGCAGGACCAGCTCGAGCAGGTCCCGGCTGCTGCAATGCCCCAGCATGCCCGAAGGGAAGCGGGGCACCCAGCGGCCGTGCCAGAACATGGCGATGTCGTCGATCCAGTCGATCGGCTCCGCACCGCGGGCGCACAGCTCCGCCGCGAGGCCAGGGAACATGTCGTTCATGAGCTGCTGCCCGCGCAAGAGCAGCAGGTGACAGTGGCGGCTCTGCGGCGCCCCCGCCCGGGGTGCCGGCTGCTGCGGGGGCGTGTCGCGCTCCACCAGCATGACCGATTCGAAGCGCCTGGAGAGCACCTGCGCGGCGAGCAACCCGGCAATGCCCCCGCCGATGACGACGGCACGAGATCGGAATGGAGCCCGCTCGACGCCACGACCATGAAATGGTGAGCGCATCTTGCGCGGACACTACCACTGCATTCGCTTCCTCCTCAATGCGTCCAGCGCGATCGCGATGCCGGCGTTTCGGCATGCCTCCGTCAGCGCGCCCGCACGAAGGGATTCTGTCGTCGCTCTTCTCCGATGGTGGTCGCCGGACCATGCCCGGTGACGACCTGCGTGTCCTCGTCGAGCGCGTAGAGGCGATCACGGATGGATCGCTGGATGAGATCGCTGTCCCCACCCCACAGATCGGTGCGCCCGATGCTGCGCCGGAAGAGCGTGTCCCCAGCGAACACGATGGAGCGCTCCGCGGCCCGCAGGACGAAGCAGACGCTCCCTGGCGTGTGACCCGGCGTGTGGAGGACCTGGAGGTCGAGCCCCCCCGCACGCACCGTGATGTCGTCGCGGAGATCACCGTCGATTTCGGCCTTCTGGGGAAGCGCGCATCCCACGAGCGCGGACTGGACCGGGAGCATTTGATAAAGAAATCGATCGGCCTCGTGAATGCGCGCCGGCGCGCCGGACCATCGTTGCAATGGCGCCGTGGCCCCCACGTGATCGATATGGGTATGGGTATGAACGATCGCCGCAATGGTGGCGCCGTGGCGCTCCAGGCGGCCCTGGATGACGTCGACGTCGCCCCCCGGGTCGACCACGATGGCCTGCTTCGTCGCCGGGTCGATGAGCAGCGAGCAGTTGCACCCGAGCGGGCCTGCTTGAAAAGTCTCGATCAGCACGAGGCCTTGTATCACGGGGCAGCGAGGCGACACATCGATCACCCGGCAAGAACGACCCGCCAGGAGCACGCGTGGCAGCGGCGGTGACGGCGATCCGCGACGTGACGCGGTGCATTCACCTCACCTCGGCAATCTCGACGATTCTCAGCGAATTCCCGCCGCGCGGCGGCGCCTGTCCACCTCGTCCTCCGCGTCATCGTCCGTGTCCGAGATGATGGGACCACCCCGATGCACGCCAGCGCCCCCCTCGTCCCCCCACCCTGCCGGCTCCGCCTCGCTGAAGGGCTCCGCGCCAGCGCGCCCCGAGCGGTCGGGATCCGCGCCTGCAGGATCGAGCCGCCCATGCACTCCCGGCGCGCTCTCACGGGCGTCCACCTCGTCGGCATCCACGTAGCGCTTCTGCTCCACTCCGCCTTGCGGTCCCGCCATGGTTTCCTCCCTCGAAGGTCTACGTGGAGACGGCAGGTGAAACCGTCAACGTGTCGGCTCGTCTTGGGCGAAGCCATACACACCGATCCACCGACTGGACATGCGAAGAAAATGACGCGGCGGGGGGTGTCAATCGGCTGAACCGTGTTACGATTACGTCTCGGCGCCATGCTCGCTGCCACGGCGGCAGCTGCCTTGCCGCTCAAGGAGATCGATATGAGCACCCCCACGAGCGACGAGCAGGTCTGGGCAGAAATGGACCAGATCGATGACCAGGACCTCTTCTTCCAGGGTGACAGCCACGACGAGGTGTCACCGGAGAGCACAGACTTCGAGCCCATCGAAGTCCGATGCGCCGAAGAGGACCCGGCGAAGCAAGTGACCGACTGAGCATACTCCGCTCATCCGAGCGTCCCCTGCCGGCCTTCTGCAGCCGGCGGCGGCGGTGCGGTAAGATGCGCGGAGAAGCATGCGGATCGCCATTTTCGACACTCACCGTTATGACCGCGAGGCTCTGGAAGACGCAAACCAGGGCCGCGAGCATGAACTCGTATTTTTCGAGCCACGCTTGACTCGAACGACGGCGTCGCTGGCCCGAGGCTTCGGCGCCGTCTGCTCCTTCGTGAACGACGAGCTGGACGCCTCGGCGCTCGAAGCTCTCCAGCGCGAAGGGGTGCGGCTCATCGCTCTCCGCTCCGCAGGCTACAACCACGTGGATCTCGAGGCCGCCGAGAGGCTCGATCTCTCCGTCGTCCGGGTCCCTGCCTATTCGCCCCACGCCGTGGCCGAACACGCGGTTGCCCTCGTGCTGGCCCTGAACCGGAAGATTCACCGCGCCTATGCGCGGGTGCGCGAATGGAACTTTTCACTCGATGGGCTGGTGGGATTCGACCTTCACGGCAAAACGGTAGGTCTGGTCGGCACCGGGAATATCGGTGCGGTGGCTGCCAGGATCTTCCACGGATTCGGTTGCCGATTGCTCGGCCATGATCGGCAGCCCGACGGGCGGCTGGAGGCTGCCTTGGGGCTGCGCTACGTGCCGCTCGAAGAGATCTACGAGCAGGCGGACATCCTCTCGCTGCACGTGCCGCTGACGCCAGCCACGCATCACCTCATCGACGCCTCGGCGCTCGCCCGGATGAAATCTGGGAGCTTGCTGATCAACACCGGGCGCGGGGCGCTGATCGACAGTCGGGCGCTCATCGACGCGCTCAAGGTGGGACGCATCGGAGGGGCGGGGCTCGATGTATACGAGGAGGAAGAAGGCGTGTTCTTCCAGGACCTGTCGAGCCAGGTGCTGAAGGACGACACCCTGGCGCGCCTGCTCACGTTCCCGAACGTGCTGATTACCTCACACCAGGGGTTTCTCACGCGCGAGGCGCTCGGAGCCATCGCCAGGACGACGCTCGAGAGCGTCGAGGCCTTCGAGCGCGGGGAGCCGCTCGTGAACGCGGTGCGCGCGGAGGACGTGCGGCCGCGCGGCTGATGTTCACGCGTCGTTCACCGGCGCCGCGTCGAGGCGCGCGAGGAGCGCAGGGGGAACCGGCAGCTTGTCGAGCGGCTCCACCTCGGCGGCGAGCCGGGTGAGGCCCAGCGCTTCATAGAAGTCGCGAATGGGTCCCGGATCCCCCCAGCCGACCCGGAGCGCGTCGAAGCTCAGCTCCAGGGGAGCGTCGTCCCGGAGCGCGACGAGGCGCCGGCTGAGCCGCGCTTCCTCGGCGTGACGGCGAAGCTTTGCTCGCAAGGTGCGCGAGGACTCCCAGTCCGCCTTGTGCAGGACCGTCTCCAGCGAGCCGCGCTTCTGCAGCAGCTCGGCGGCCGTCTTCGCCCCGACGCCCGGGATGCCTGGCACGCCGTCGGAAGCGTCGCCGGACAGGGCGAGCAGATCACCGAGCAGCTCGGGTCCCACGCCCCAGCGAGCGCGGACTTCCTCCGGCCCCGTGACGCGATCCCGGCCATCCCAGATCACGACCCCATCTCCCACGAGCTGGCAGAGGTCCTTGTCATGCGTGACGATGACCACGCGGAGCCCGGCCGCGCGCAGGCGTGTGGTGGCCGCGGCGAGCAGATCGTCGGCCTCGAAGCCCTCGGCCATGAACACGGGGATGCAGTGCGCGTCGAGAAGCTGCCGCACCAGGGGAAACTGCGGATCGAGGTCGGGGTGACGAGGAGGTCGGCTCGCTTTGTACGCAGGGAAGAGGGCCTGCCGGAACGAGGGCGCGAGGGGATCGAGCGCAGCCGCGAGGTAACCGGGGCGACGCTCGACCAGCAACCTGACGAGCATGCCAGCGACGCCGCTGACGGCGCCGATGGGCTCGCCACGGGGAGACTGGAGCGGCGGCATCGCGTGGAAGGCACGATGAACCCAGCCCGCGATGTCCAGCAGGTAGACCGCGTCATCGGCGCCAGGAAGGGGGAGCTCGGCCATCGGGATCTCCGGTTCGAACGGTCGCCTGTGGGGGTGGGTCCTCGTACGGGCCTCGTCCCCACCGGGCCTGCGCAGGAATAGCCCGTCGCGCCGCGGCGCGGCAAAAAGCCGGCCTTTTGCCTGGGGTCGAGATGCGCTACCTCTCCCGGTCCGTATGGACAAGGTCTACAAGAGCGCCATCGACGCAGTGCGGGACATCCCCGCTGGCGCGACGATCCTGGCGGGCGGGTTCGGGCTGTGCGGGATCCCGGAGAACTGCATCCGCGCGCTGCGCGAGCTCGGCACGAGCAACCTCGTGGTGGTCTCGAACAACTGCGGCGTCGACGACTTCGGGCTGGGCATCCTCCTGCGCAACCGGCAGATCCGGAAGATGATCTCGTCGTACGTGGGCGAGAACAAGGAGTTCGAGCGCCAGTACCTCACCGGGGAGCTCGAGGTGGAACTGACGCCCCAGGGGACGCTCGCGGAACGCATCCGCGCAGGTGGCGCCGGGATCCCCGCGTTTTACACACCGACGGGCGCCGGGACGGCGATCAGCGAGGGGGGCCTCCCCGTGCTGTACGACGCCGACGGGTCGGTGAAGCAGTACTCGGAGAAGAAGGAAACCCGCACCTTCGACGGCCGTGAGTACGTGCTGGAGCCCGCCATCACCGGCGACTTCGCCATCGTCAAGGCGTGGAAGGGGGATCGCTACGGCAACCTCGTCTACCGGCACACCGCGATGAACTTCAACCCGATGATGGCGACGGCGGGGCGCGTGACGATCGCCGAGGTCGAGGAGCTGGTCCCGGTCGGCTCGCTGGACCCGAACCACATCCACACGCCCGGGATCTTCGTGCACCGCGTCGTCCAAGGCGAGGGATACGAGAAGCGGATCGAGCGGCGCACGGTCCAGAAAGCCTGACGGGGACGACGATGGGACTGACACGTGAGCAGATCGCACAGCGCGCCGCCCTGGAGCTCCGGGACGGCTACTACGTCAACCTCGGCATCGGCATGCCGACGCTCGTCGCCAACTACATCCCCACCGGGATGGAGGTGGTGCTCCAGAGCGAGAACGGTTTGCTCGGCATCGGGCCTTACCCCGTCGCCGGGCAGGAGGACGCGGACCTCATCAACGCGGGGAAGGAGACGGTGACCATGTTGCCCGGCTCGTCGATCTTCACCAGCGCCGACTCGTTCGGGATGATCCGCGGAGGGCACATCGACCTCGCCATCCTGGGGGCGATGGAGGTCTCCGAGAAGGGCGACCTCGCCAACTGGATGATCCCCGGCAAGATGGTGAAGGGGATGGGCGGGGCGATGGATCTCGTCGTGAGCGCAAAGCGGGTGGTGGTGATCATGGATCACGCTGCCAAGAGCGGCGCACCGAAGATCCTGAAGGAGTGCCAGCTCCCGCTGACCGGGCGCGGGGTGGTCCACCGCATCATCACCGACCTCGCCGTGCTCGACGTGACGCCCGAGGGCCTCATCCTCAAGGAGCTGGCCCCTGGTGTGAGCGCGCGGGACGTGCAGGAGCGCACCGAGCCCACGGTCAAGGTGCCCCCTGACCTCACCGAGATGCGCTTCAGTGTTTGACCCTGGAGTACGCATGGGCTGGCCCGACAAGAACCCTCCCTCCTTCGACGCGAGCGAGAAGCGCTCCCTGGGCGCTGGCGTCTTCCGCCGGTGCGACGGCTGCGGGCAGACGCTCGACGCCGCAGCGCTGGCGGCCAAGTTCGAGGTGTGCCCCGAGTGCGGGCATCACCATCGGCTCGACGCCGCCGGCTGGCGGAAGCTCTTGCTCGACGGAGGCGAACTCACGGCCTGGGACGCACACCTCATGCCGACCGATCCGCTCCGGTTCAGCGACGGCAAGGCCTACAAGGATCGCGTGAGCGTCGCGCAGCGAAAGAGCGGCGCCGGCGAGGCCATCGAGATCGGGCGAGCGCGCATGGCCGGGCGCCCCATCGGCTATGGAGCCTTCATCTTCGACTTCATGGGCGGCAGCATGGGCTCGGTGGTCGGTGAGAAGATCACCCGCCTGTTCGAGCGCGCAGGGGAAGAAGAGCTGCCCGTGGTGCTCCTCTCCGCTTCGGGCGGCGCTCGCATGCAGGAGGGAATCCTGTCGCTGATGCAGATGGCCAAGTGCGTCGCGGCGCTGGAACGCTTCCGCAAGAAGCGCCTGCCGTTCCTGTCCGTGCTGCGCCACCCGACCACCGGAGGCGTTGCAGCGAGCTTCGCCTTCCTCGGGGACGTGAACCTCGCAGAGCCCAGGGCGCTCATCGGGTTCGCGGGGCCGCGGGTCATCGAGAACACGATCCGGCAGACGCTCCCCCAGGGGTTCCAGCGCTCGGAGTTCCTCGTCGACCACGGCATGGTCGACGTGATCGTTTCCCGGCACGAGCTGCGCGATCAGCTCTCGGCAATGCTCGGACACCTGCTCGCGGGAGCGCGGCCGAGGGGGTGAACCGCCTCTCCGAGATGCTCGTCGAGCTCCAGGGCCGCACACGCCGTGGGATGGAGCTGGGGCTCGACCGGATGCAGGACTCGCTCGCCGCCCTCGGCGCACCACATCGCGCGCTCGCATGCGTGCACGTCGCCGGGTCGAACGGCAAAGGCAGCGTGTGCGCGATGGTCGAAGAGGCCGCGCGACGTGCGGGCCTGCGGACCGGGCTCTACACCTCCCCTCACCTGTCGCGGTTCGCCGAGCGGATCCGGATCGACGGCGCGCCGATCGGCGACGCCGCCCTGGCGTCGGCCCTCGAAGCCGCGCTCACGCGGGTCCCTCTGGAGCTGACCTTCTTCGAGGCGATGACGGTGGCGGCGTTCGTTGCCTTCCACGAAGCCGGGGTCGAACTCGCCGTGCTGGAGGTCGGCCTCGGGGGCCGCCTCGACGCCACCAACGTGGTGGAAGCGCCCCTCTGCACGGCGATCACGTCGATCGCGCTCGAGCATACCCAGATCCTCGGAAGCACCCTGCCCGAGATCGCGCGTGAGAAAGCCGGCATCCTCAAGCCAGGTGCGCCGGTGGTGCTCGGCCCGCTCGACACCTCAGCGGAGGCCGCGATCCTCGACCAGGCGCGCGCCGTGGGCGCTGGCTCCGTCTGGCGCGTGCGTCACCCGGGTGAGGGAGGCGAACTCGTGGTCGCGCGCTCGGGGCGACAGGTGCGCGTCGAAGGCCCTCGTGGGCTCGCCATCGAAGCGAAGCTGGGCCTCGCGGGCGCCTACCAGGCCGACAACGCGGCCGTGGCCTGTGGCATCGGCATGCACCTCGCGGAGCGCTGGCCCGCCATCGCGACGGCCTTGCCAGACGCGCTCGAAGGGGTGAAGTGGCCCGGGCGCATGGAACGCCTCGACGCCTCCGGCGTGCAGGTGCTGCTCGACTGCGCGCACAACCCCCACGGCGCTGCTGCGCTCGCCACGGCGCTCGCCGAGGAAGCCATCGAGCCCGAGCAGGTGACGCTCCTGTTCGGCGCCCTCGAAGACAAGGCGTGGCCCGAGATGCTGCGCCTGCTCGCACCGCTCGCTGCACGACGGGTCTACACCGCACCTCAGGGGCGATCCCCGGCGCCGCTCGCTTCGCTCGTGGCCATCGCTTCCGGCGAGACCGAGCCCGAACCCAAGGCCGCGCTCGCACGCGCCCTCGCCATGACGCCCCCGGGCGGGCTGTGCCTCATCGCAGGATCCATCTACCTCGTGGGCGCCCTGCGGGCCTCGATCCTGGGCTTCGAGCCAGACCCCGCGATCGCCCTCTGATCCGCCACCTCCCGTCGACGCGCTCGCCCCTCTGCCGTCCTCCAGCCCCCCCTCCGGCACCGAGGTGAGCATCGCGCGCCCGACCGTGCTGGCCTACACCGTGCCTCGTCCGGGGCATGCTCAGGGTCTCAAGGCGTTCAGCCCGCATTCTCACGCTCATCGGAGCGAGCTTGGCCTCGGTCGCTCTGGCCCGGAACCTCCTCGCCCGTCGAAGGCGGCTCGACCTGCGTGGTCGGGTGGTGGTGATCACGGGCGGCTCACGTGGCCTCGGGCTGCTCATGGCCGAAGAGTTCGGCCGCGCAGGGGCCCGTATCGCCATCTGCGGCCGCGACGCCGACGCACTTTCCAGGGCGCGCACGCACCTGGAGACGCTGGGGATCGAGGTCCACGCGCTCGGCTGCGATCTGGGCGAGCGCGAGGAGGCCGAGGCCTTCGTCGACGGTGTGGTCGATGTTTTCGGGCGCATCGACGTGCTGGTGAACAACGCCGGCGCCATCCACGTCGCCCCGGTCGAGGAGAGCGGTGTCGAGGGCATCGAGGAGGCCATGCGCTCGAACTTCTGGAGCGCGACCTACGTGACCCTGCACGCACTGCCCCACCTGAAGGCGCGCGGGAGCGCCGGCAGGATCGTGAACATCACCTCGGTGGGGGGCCGCGTCGCCATCCCGCACATGGTGGGCTACGCCGCGTCGAAGTTCGCGATGGCCGGCTTCTCCGAAGGTCTGTGCGTGGAACTCGCTCGAAGCGGGATCAAGGTGACCACGGTCGTGCCGGGCCTGATGCGCACGGGGTCCATCTACAACGCCACGTTCGGGGGCGACGCGGAGGCCGAGTTCGCGTGGTTCAGCGTGCTGGCGTCGTTGCCCATCGTGAGCGTGAGCGCGCGCCACGCCGCGCGCGCCATCGTCAGAGCGACCCTCGATGGGCGGCAGGAGGTGAAGCTCGGCCTCTCCGCCCACGCGGCCAGCCTGGCGCATGGCATGGCGCCGGGGTTCACCACGCGCGCGATCGCCGCCGCCGGCAGTCTCTTCCCGTCGTCCGAGCCGCAGGACGCCGAAGAAGCTCCGCGCGTGCAGCGAGGCCGCGACGTGGACAGCGCTCTGCCCGGGTCGATGGCCGTGCGCTTGTCGGACGACGCAGCGCGAAACAACAACGAGGCGCCGCCATCAGCGGCCCGTGAAGCGAGCCGATCGCGATAGTCGGCCTCCATCCGCTCTGCTAGAAATCGCGGTCCACCAACGAACCCAGGGTTGACCGTGGCGAAGCAGACGAAGAAAACCTCCCCCGCCGCGTCCACCGCGGCCACGACCCCTCCTCTCCGCAAGCTCTTCGGCACCGACGGCGTGCGCGGCGTGGCCAATGTGCCGCCGATGACGCCCGAGATGGCGCTGCGGCTCGGTCGAGCGATCACCTACGTCGCCAAGCGCAGCAAGAACCGGCAGGTGCGCGTCGTGGTGGGCAAGGACACCCGCCTCTCCGGCTACATGCTCGAGACCGCGCTCGCGTCGGGCATCTGCGCGATGGGCGGCAGGGTAATGCTGAGCGGTCCCATCCCGACCCCCGCGGTCGCTCAGCTCACGCAGAGCATGCGCGCGGACGCCGGCATCGTGATCAGCGCGAGCCACAACCCCTACGACGACAACGGGATCAAGATCTTCGGCCCCAACGGATTCAAACTGCCCGACGCCGACGAGGCGGAGATCGAGCGCCTCATGGAGAGCGACGAACTCGACGAGGGCCGCGCCGTCGGCAACCACATCGGGAGCGCCGTGAAGCTCGACGACGCGCGCGGCCGCTACGTCGTGTTCTGCAAGAACACCTTCCCGGCCCACCTGACCCTGGACGGAGTGAAGGTGGTCGTCGACGCCGCGCACGGCGCCGCTTACCGCGTCGCGCCGACCGTCTTCAGCGAGCTGGGGGCATCGGTGACGGCCCTCGGCGTGAAGCCGAACGGCTGCAACATCAACCGCGACGCAGGCGCGCTGCACCCCGAGCACGTGAAGCACGAGGTCCTGAAGCGGAAGGCAGCGCTGGGCATCGCGCTGGATGGCGACGCAGACCGCGTGATCATGGTCGACGAGCGCGGCGAGGTGGTCGACGGCGACGCGATCATGGCGATGTGCGCGCTGCAGATGCTGCGCCACGAGCGGCTCCCCAAGCGGACCCTCGTGGCCACGGTGATGAGCAACCTCGGCCTGGAGCGAGCCCTCGAGGCGCATGGCGGGCGCGTGGAGCGCACCGCCGTGGGAGATCGGTACGTCGTCGAGGCCATGCGCGCTGGAGGGTACTGCTTCGGCGGAGAGCAGTCGGGGCACCTCATCTTCCTGGATCACGCCACGACGGGTGACGGGATCGTCGCCGCGCTCAAGGTGCTGGCGATCATGATCGAGGAAGGCAAGCCGCTCAGCGAGCTCGCGAACCAGGCCATGCAGCGCGTGCCGCAGGTGCTGGAGAACGAGACCTTCAAGACGCGGCTGCCGACGGAAAGCATGGTGAAGATGCAGACCGCCGTCGTCCGGGTGGAGAAGGAGCTTGGCGATCGCGGGCGGGTGCTGGTGCGGTGGAGCGGCACCGAGCCGAAGCTCCGGGTGATGGTGGAGGGAGAAGACGCGGACAAGATCCGCACCTTCGCACAGGACATCCTGGCAGCCGCGCGGCTCGATCTGTCAGCCCCCGCGGGCTGAAGAGGGCCGCGGTCGCCCGAGGAGGGTGTGACGGATCGAGGTGAGCCGCGGTCGCCTGGGGAGCACCGCGGCTGGACGAAGAGGGAGGCCGCGGCCGCTCGAACAGCGGCCTCGTGGGTTCAGCGCTTCTGCGTCTGGTTCGCGACGGCTTCCGCCTTCTGCCGGGCAGCCTCCTGGTCACCCAGGTAGTAGTTCTTCTGCGGCTTCAGGTTCTCGTCCAGCTCGTAGACCAGCGGCACCCCGGTCGGGATGTTGAGCCCGACGATGGCCTCGTCGGAGATCCCGTCCAGGTACTTGATCAGCGCGCGCAGGCTGTTGCCGTGAGCGACGATGAGCACCCGCTTGCCCTCCTTGATCGAGGGCGCGATGGTCTCATGCCAGTACGGCAAGAAGCGCGCGACCGTGTCCTTGAGCGCCTCGGAGAGCGGGAGATCCTCGGGACGAAGGCCAGCGTACCGGGGATCGCGGCTCGGGTGCCGTTCGTCGTCGGCCGTGAGCGGCGGAGGCGGCGTGGCGTAGCTGCGGCGCCAGATCTTCACCTGCTCCTCGCCGAACTTCTCGACCATCTCCGTCTTGTCGAGTCCCTGGAGGGAGCCGTAGTGACGCTCGTTCAAGCGGTAGCTCCGGTGCACCGGGAGCCACATGCGATCCATGTTGTCGAGGAGGATCCACAGGGTGCGGATGGCGCGCTTCAGAACGGACGTGTACGCGACGTCGAAGTCGAAGCCGCCTTCCTTGAGCAGCCGGGCCGCTTCGCGGGCTTCTTCGCGACCTTTGTCGGTCAGATCGACGTCGGTCCAGCCGGTGAAGCGGTTCTGCAGGTTCCAGAGGCTCTCGCCATGGCGAATGAGGACGAGCTTGGTCATGCGGCCACCTTGAAAGAGCTGCGCCTCGAACGCTACCCCCAAGGTGGCGTGCGAGGGCAGATTCGGCCACCAGAACCTGCCTCTCCTCGGGCGGAGAGACCGCGCATCACTTCAGCAGCTTCATCAGCGCCCCGTCACGCGCCGGCACGCCGGGCTCCGCGTCGGGAGAGCCTCCGTTCAACCAGTAGATGGCCTCGCCATCCACCGCGATGGCACCAGGCCGGCGCTGACCGCTGGCGATCACTTCGGCAGCCCCTCCCGCCTTCGGAGCGCGCAGGATCGTCCCATCTCCCCGGTTGGACCAGTACACGTGAGCGTCATCCACGGCGACGCCGCTCGGCAGCGGTTGGTCCTGGAAGAGCACCTCCGGCGCCCCGAAAGCGCTGCTGTCGATGGCCACCCGCGAGATCGTCCCGCCGTCGAAGCTGGCCCAGTAAACGGCCGTGGCGCGGCCATCCGCATCCACATCGAAGGCGAGGGCGCGCGGCGTGAGCTGCTGCTGCGCGATCACCTCGGGCGGCGCAGTCCCACGCTGGCATGCCACGGCGCCATCGCCGACGGCGAGCGTCCCCTGATAGGTCCAGCACGCGACATCCACCGTGGCCTCCACACGGTGCGGTGACTTGCCGAGCGTGGCTCCGGGCGAGACCGAGCTGGGCTGCCCCTGGACCGTGAGGCTCGTCCCCTCGCCCGTCGTGGCGATCGTCATCAGCTCGTCCCCCCACATCTCCGCCCACAGCAGCGAACCAGCGCGTCGCGCGATGCCGTCCGGCAACCTGCGCTCTCCCAGCAAGGTCGTCACGACGCCCAGGGAAGGCGACACCGCGAGCAAGGCCCCTTCCTCGACCGAAGCTCCCGCCGTGGTGAAGAAGACGAGGTCCGATGCTTCGTCCACCGCGAGATCGCGCGGCGCCACCAGGTTCGTCGCAAGGCTCTTCGGCTCACCGCCGCCGAGCGGCACCGATTTGACCGCCCCCTCGCCCGCCGAGGCCCCGCTCGCATCGAACTTGCCCGACTCGATCCAGTAGATGCCGCTGGGCGCCACGGTCAGCGCGACCGGGTGCGTGAGGCCGAGCGCGATCGGCAGCGGGCGCGCGACATCGGCCTGCGTGTACTGCACCCCTGAAGAGGACCAGGGGCCACAGGTCGGGAGGTCGGTCCCCTTCTGCCTGCACGTGTCCACCCCCGCCGCAGCGATGGTGAGGCCGAGCAGCGTCCCGGCTTCCGCGCGATCACACACGGCGTCCGGCAACCTGAGACGATCGCCCTCGATGGACTTCCACCCCGCATCGACGCCAGCGTCGAGCGGAACGAAGCAGCCAAGCTCCCCACAGATGCCACCGCCCTGGGTCCTCAGCGCCACGTTCAGCGCAGCGCCCCCGGGGGGGACATCGGCCACACAGGCCCGCTGGCCATCGGCAAGGGCCATGAATTTCGGCTGTGTGGCAGCCCCTTGCCCGAAGCAGCTCAGCGTGTCGAAGCACAGGCCGTCGCCTGCGCCGCTCCCTCCGCCGAAGACCTCGGCGCGCACGAAATCAGGCAAATCATCCGACGGCAGGTCGGCCACCACGCAAGAGCCGGCGATGCACGTCTGGCCCTCCGCGCAGGAACTCTTCACCACCACCTGGCCATCCGCGTCGCGCTTGACGTTCCCCTGCTCGTCGCGCTCGACCTCGGCCGAGCCGTAGCAGAGGAACTGGATCGGCACCTGCAACATGGCGGTCCGGCCATCGGGGACGGTGGTCACCACCTCTCGGAGCACCTGCACACCCTCGTCACTGCCCCGGCTCCCGATGACCCGCAGACGCAGCGGCAGCGAGGGATCGTCCGGTGTCAGGAACCCGAGCGTCGCGGGCAGCTTGATGCTGTCTTCCTCGCCGAGCCGCCGGTACGTCTCGTCGAACACGACGGCCCCTTCGACCGTCACCAGGAGGCGGATCGCGTCGATGTCCTTGGGGAGCGACATGTCCGTCTGGAAGACGAGCATCAGCTGCCCCTTGGAGCCGGAGCACGAGGCCGCTCCCATCGCCGCGCTCAGAGCAAGCGCTGCCGCTGCAACCCCCGTCCGAATCCGAGCCAACCTTTTCACGATCTTCAACTCCGCGCCATTGGGGAGGCATCCCTGGATCTAGCGGACGGCGATGATCTCGACGCTACTCCGCTGATCCTACTCTACCCGATCCGGCGGAACGTGGAGAGCCTGTCCAGCAGGCTGGACCGAGCGGATCGGTCGACCTGCCGGCGGCACAGCAAAGCGGGAGTGTCGCTCCGGGGAGCTTCGGTGAGAACCGGCCAGCCCATCGAGGAGCGAGGGATGCAGGGGGAGGCTCGGTCCTTGAAAGGACGACCGGCTGTTCCAGGGGTCTGTCCGGCCGTCCGGGCACCTCTCGAGCGATTTCAACGAGTTGACTGAAAGGGACCTGGAGGTCACCCCCACCATGACCTGGAGGTCACCCCCACCATGACGTCGTGATCGTCGACCATGACCTGGTGGTCCATGACCTCGACCTCGCGGTCACGTCACCACGACCTCTTGGTCGCCGACCATGACCTGGTGGTCGTCGACCATGACCTGCTGGTCCATGACCTCGCCCTCGTGGTCACCCCACCATGACCTCGTGGTCGCCGACCATGACCTGGTGATCCATGACCTCGCCCTCGTGGTCACCTCACCATGACCTGGTGGTCGTCGACCATGACCTGGTGGTCCATGACCTCGCCCTCGTGGTCACCTCACCATGACCTGGTGGTCGTCGACCATGACCTGGTGGTCCATGAGCGCGATCTGGAAGTCACTCCACCATGACCTGGAGATGGTCCTGAGACGAACGGGAGTCTCTCGCCTCCGGGATGGGTTCTCCCGATCGTGACGCAGCTCGCTCTGACCATCGAGGAGAGGGGGCGCTGCACGGTCCGCCGACACCACGATGAACGCCGGGAGCAGCGCAGGCTTTGCGAAGCGCCTGGCTGGGCGCACGGCCTGTATCCAAGCCGTCGGCGGAGGACACAGGCCCGTGGATCGATCGTCCGAAGAGTTCGGGGAGCAGGGTCAGAAGATCTGACAGTTCGTCATGTGCTCGGACGGCTCCGCGAGATCGTTGCAGTGCATGACCGCGAGAGGCCTGGGCAGATCGTCGAGGTTCCCCACCACGAACACCGACGACGCTTGCTGACTGTGGAATGTCAGCGGAGGGCTGGTGATCAGATCGTCGGCCTCGTCGGTCAACCGCACGGAGATCGTCGTCCCCGAGCGCGGCAGGAGCGAGAGAAACCCGAGCCCGTCGGCTCCGACGCCCGAGCGCCCGAAGGGCACCTCGGTCACCACAGCGGAGAAGGCCGCGCCCGAGCCTTCTCCGATGTCCACCAGCTTGGCGTCGGGCACCGCATGGAAGAGGCGCACGCTCGTCGACCCGCTCGCGACGGACGACTCGTCGGGCAGCAGCTCCAACCTGAACCTCTCGGCCGTGAGCACGGCGTCCATCTCTCCCAGGGCTGCCAGGGTGCTGCGCCGTCCCGGCGCGAGGACCACGTTGTCCATGTCGCTGGCGCCCAGGAAATGGGACTCGCAGTCGAGCGCGCCCACGTCCACCAGCCGGATCGTGTACGTGCCGGGCGCGAACGAGAAATAGCGGGTCACCGAGGTGTACTTGATCCCGCCCTCGACGCCGAGGCCGCCCATCAGCGGCCCGAGCCGCTCGTCGCCGTGGATCAAGCACACGTCGAACGCCGCGCCGTTCGGGGAGAGGTGTGCGACGCGTAGCTCCGACTGTGGAGTGACCTCGGGCCTTCCGTCGTCACTCCCCCCGCGGCCACCAGGGCCGCCTTCTCCCATCCCACCTCCATCACCGCCTCGGTCGGGCAGTCGGCCGTACTCCTCGACCGTGACGCCTTCCTCCGCGCCGCAGCCCACGTTGACGCCAGAAACGCCGAGCATCAAGCCGATCACGAGCAAGCCGTGTCCGCGCTTCGTCATGTGCATCCCCTCCGAGCTTCGATGCAGCAGGAGGAAGTCCCTGCGCGCGGCGCTCGCGAGGAAACACGAAGCAGGAAGATCGGCGTGGATTACGCCGAGCACGTCGGCGCCCCGTATGCCCGCGTCACGCGTCGAGCAGCGGCAGCTCCACAGTGAAGGTGGAGCCCTGACCGACGGCGCTGTCGACGCGCACAGCGCCACCATGCACCTCGACGATCTGACGCACGATCCACAGGCCTAGGCCCAACCCGCCGTAGTTGCGCTCCGACACGGCTCGCTCGAACCGCTCGAAGATGCGGCCCTGATCCTCGGGGGCCACACCGATGCCTTCGTCGCGCACGACGAGCTGGGCGGTGCCCTCCCCGCGCCGCAGCGACAGCTCGATCGGCCTGCCCTTGCCGTACTTGGCTGCGTTCGAGAGCAGGTTGGAGAGGATCTGATCGACCCGCGCGCGATCCCAGTGACCGACCAGCTCGCCTTCCACGCGGAGCCGCACGTCACACCCGGCGCGCGCCAGCTCGTCCGCCATGCGAGCGAGGACATCACGGGCCAGCGCGGTGAGCTCCACGCTCTCGAGGTGAAGCGACAGACGCCCCGAGGTGATCCGTGAGACGTCCAGCAGCTCGTTGGTCAGCTTCCCGAGTCGGTCGACCTGACGCAGGCAGGACCCGAGCCGCCTGGATGCCACGTTCTGCTCGCCCCCCGCGCCAGCCACCGAGGGGAGCCTCGCCAGGCCTTGCAGGCTGAGCTGAAGCGCGGTGAGCGGCGTCTTCAGCTCGTGCCCGGCGATGCCGAGGAAATCGTCCCGGACCCGCACCGCCTGCTGGGCGTGCTGGAACAAGCGGGTGTTGTCGATCACGACCGCCACCCGCTGCCCGAGCTCATCGGCCCACGTCGTGTCCTCGTCGGTATAGGCGGCACCGACCTCACGACCGAACGAGATCATGCCCACGGGGCGGCCACGCGCCCACAGCGGGACCAAGATCGACCAGCGGACGCCCGCCTGTCGGAGCGCGACCAGCAGCTCGTCGTCCTCGCGCAGGGACGGAGGTCCCCCGTCCCCCCCGTCGACCCGAGGCAGGTGCTGGTCGAGCAGAGGCCGCCGCTCTTCGAGGGTCGAGTGCGAGGCGCAGCTCCGCTCGCCATCGTCGAGTCGTCCACGCGCGACGCGCAAAAGGCGCTCTTTTCGTGGGTCGACATGCGCCAGCGCGACGTGCCAGCGTCCACCGTCCAGGTCCAGCAGATCGACCATGCACAGATCGGCGAACCCCGGTAGCACCAGCCTCGCGAGCGATTCCACGGTCGCTTCCACGTCGAGCGAAGAGCCGAGGAGGGTGGTCGCGTCCGCGAGCAACGTCAGCCGCTCCCGCGCGACCTCGGCGGCACGCCGCGCCTCTCGCTCCTTCGCGAAGAGCAGCGCGTTCTCGATCGCGACACCTGCACGGCGAGAGAGGTCCTCGAGCAGCTCGCGGTCGACCTCCGAGAAGACGGCGCTCCCGCGTGAACGGGCGACCACGAGGGTGCCAAAGGCGCACCCGCGCCCGACGAGAGGTAGAACGATCAAGCTGTGCATCCCCAGCCGCCCTGGATGCGCTCGGGGGTTCGTCGAGATGGCGGCGAGGACGTCGGCGGTCGAGGTGCGCGGGAGGAAGATGCTCTGCCCCGCGGCCATCGCCCGCCCGTTCAGCCCCTCGTCCGGCTGCAGCCGAACGGCTCGAAGCAGCTCGACCAGGGCCTCATGGCTCTGCGGGTCACGGTGTCGCATCGCCGCGGGCTCGAGCGCGCCGCCGTCGTCGGCCAGCATCCAGACGACCACCATGTCGCCGATCTCGTCGGTGATCTTGCGCGCGACCTCTCGGAGCAGCGCGGAGAGATCGAGGCCAACTTCGGCGAAGCGTTCGGAGGCTTCGGCGATGATGCGAAGTCGCATCGCCGTCCTCCGGGTCTCCTCCAGGAGCATCGTCGCCTCCGCTGCGGTCGAATCCGCATAGTTCTGGGCACAGGACGCCCCGTGGAGCGGGGCGGGGACCTCGGGCCGTGTCTCCGCGGACTCTTCCGGAGAGGAGTCCGAGCGACGATCCAGAGGCCCTGTGTCAGTCGTTGGAGGGCTGTAGAGCATACCCGGGGGGGAGCATGCGAGGGCCCATCAGGGCCGCCCGACAGTGGGTTGGGATCCTGCAGGACTGCCTACGAGGTGCGTACCCTTGTAGTTATCCTGGCGAGACAGCGCGGGAAACCGATAGGTTCCTGAATCCGCATCCGGCGCTCGGCGTAGGGCGTCAGGCGGGGGAAGCCCTAAAGGGCACGGCGAAGGAACAGATCTTCGAGCGTCTCGCGGCGAGGTGTGACCTCGACGACCTGTGCGCCCCCCTTCAGGGCACTTTCGAGGGTCTCCCGCACGCGTACGTCCCCTTCGACCTCGATGACGACCACGTCCGCATGGCGGCTCACCTTCGCCCCCGTCTGCTCCAGCATGGCCACGAGGGGCTCGGAGGCGTTGGCCAAGGTGATGTCCGTCCGCAGCACCTCTCCACGCAAGAGCTGGCGGATGCTTCCGCTCACGACCACCTTGCCTTCCCGGAGGATCGTGACGCGATCGCACATCGACTCGACGTCGCTCAGGATGTGGGTCGAGAAGAAGATCGTCCGCCCCTGCTCACGCTCGGAGAAGATCAGATCGCGCACCTCCTTGCGCCCCACGGGGTCGAGACCGCTCATCGGTTCGTCCAGGATGAGCATCTCGGGGTCTGACACCAGCGCGGCGGCGAGGCCTGTGCGCTGGAGCATGCCCTTGGAGAGCCGTCGCACCTGTCGATCGGCTGCATACGCAATCTTGACCTGCTCCAGGACTTCCATCGTGCGGCGCTGAAGCTTCGAGCCGCCCATGCCCGAGAGGCGACCGCAGAGCGAGACGAACTCGCGCGGCGTCAGGTACGGGTAGACATAGGGGTTCTCGGGGAGAAAGCCGATCCGGCGCCGCGCCTCGGGTGAAGGGACGCGCTCGCCGAAGAGGTATGCCTCGCCGCTGGTCGGCGCGATGAGGCCGGTGAGCATCTTGATCGTGGTCGTCTTGCCGGCGCCGTTCGGCCCGAGGAAGCCGAAGATCTCTCGACGCCGGACCTCGAAGCTGACGCCGCGCACCGCGTGCACCTGCTTCCTGCCGATGAAGCCGATCTTGAACGTCTTCGCGAGGTCGCGGACGTCGATGAGGACATCCGCGGTCGGTCGCTCCTCGCGCTCTGGTGCTCCCGACGCGCGTCCATCGGGCTCTCTGGAGGCGCTGGATGCCGCGCTCCGCTCTTCCACCAACGCCTCGCTCACCGTCGCCACCTCGCTCGCATCAGGATCCAGCGCGGGAGCGGGGCTCGTCGTCCTGGCCATCACCCGCACCGTCGATAGGGCCGAGCGCGCCTTCGCGGCCCTCTGCCCGCTTCGCCGCGCTGTACTCGTGAAGCTTGTACTGGATTTTACGGGGGCTGATCCCGAGGATCGTCGCCGCCTTGGAGGTGGAGCCCTTGCACGCCTCCAGCGTCCGCAGGATGGCGAACCGCTCCAGCTCGTAGATCGTGCTCCCTGGAACCTGGGGCATGACGTCGGGAGCCGCTTGCGGCTCGGTGTTCAGCGCAGCGGGAAGGTGGGCGATCTCGATGCGTGGGCCGTCGCAAAGCACGACCGCACGCTCCACCAGGTTCTCCAGCTCGCGCACGTTGCCGGGGAAGGGGTAGGCGAGGAGCGCTTGCAAGGACTCGTCGGAGAAGCCCTCGAGCCGTTTGCCGTTCTCCTGTGCGTAGCGGCCAAGGAAGAACGTGGCGAGCTCGGGGATGTCGCTGCCTCGCTCCCGGAGAGGGGGAATCTCGAGGGTGACCACGTTGAGCCGGTAGTAAAGATCCTCCCGGAACAGGCCCTCCTGGATGCGCTGCCGGAGATCACGGTTCGAGGCGGCGAGGATGCGCACGTCGACCTTGAGCGTCTCGTTGCCGCCGACGCGCTCGAACGAGCGCTCTTGCAGGAAGCGCAAGAGCTTCACCTGCGTCGCGAGCGGGATCTCGCTCACCTCGTCGAGGAAGAGCGTCCCGCCGTTCGCTTGCTCGAAGCGGCCCTCGCGCCGGCCGATGGCGCCGGTGAAGGCGCCTCGCTCGTGGCCGAACAGCTCGCTCTCCAGCAGGGACTCGCTCAGCGCGGCGCAGTTCAGCCGCACGAACGGGGCGCGCGCTCTCGGGCTCGAGCGGTGGATCATCTCCGCGACCAGCTCCTTGCCGGTCCCCGTCTCGCCGATGAGGAGGACGCTGGCGCGGCTCGGCGCGACCTGCTCCACGAGGCGCAGGAGCTTCACCATGCTCGGATGGCTGGCGATGAAATGTCCGAAGGCGTTCCGCTCACGGAGCCGCTCGCGCAGGCGTGAGTTCTCCTGGAGCAAGCGCGCTCGTTCCACGGCGCGCTCCACCACCACCGCCAGCACCGCGAAGTCGAGTGGCTTGGTGAGGTAGTTGTAGGCGCCCTTCTTCACGGCCTCGACCGCGCTGGAGATGGTGCCGAAGGCCGTCATCACCACGAAGGTCGTATCCGGGAGCACCTCGTGCGCCTTCTCCATCATCCGGATGCCGTCGAGCCCTGGCATCTTCAGATCGGTGAGGACGACATCGGGGCCGAACTCTTCGAGCTTACCGAGCCCCTTGAAGCCATCGGCCGCGGTCTCCGTGGTGTAGCCGTCCTCCCGAAGAATCTCGGAGAGCGCCGCTCGGGCGTTGGCCTCGTCGTCCACGATCAGGATCCGACCCCGCGAAGGCATGGATCTTACCTACCACGCGCGAGGCCGTGGCCCAGCAACCTACCTCGGCGCCTGGACCACCAATCGTCCAGGGGGGGTGGTCAATCCGACCACGATCGAGACGCTCACCCCCCCGTGATCGATCGGATCACCCCCCTCCACTTCGCCCGAGCGCGACCGGCAACCGCGATCGGTCAGATCACCCCCCACACCGAAAAATCCAGCGCTTTCGATGGCATACAGGCTGCTCTAGCCTGGGCTGCCATGAAGAAGACCTCGATGTCCCGACGGCGGTTCACCTTCGGCCTGGGCGCTTCTCTTCTCGCTGCGCCCATCCTCGGCCTGCTCTCCGGCACCACCCGTGCCGACACCAGCAAGCTGTCCAAGCGCTTGGTCCTCTTCTTCTCCCCGAACGGCACCATCCACAAGCACTGGCGCCCCACGGGGAGTGGTACGAATTTCTCTTTCCCTGCTGGCTCGATCCTGGAGCCGCTCACGGCGCACAAGTCGAAGCTGGTGGTCTGCGACGGGATCGACTTCCACGCGACCGACAACCACGAGCCGGGCATGGCCGCGATGCTCACCGGCAACGGTGACGCCGGCTCGGCGTCGGGGGGGATGTCGATCGATCAGTACGTCGCCGGCCGCATCGGGCAAGAGAGCCGCTTTCCGTCGCTGGAGTTCGGCGTGCAGACCAGCGCCTGGGGTGGCAGCAACCAGACCCGCATGTCGTACCTGGGGCCTGGCCAGTTCGTGCCGCCCGAGGACAGCCCGACCGGCTCCTTCCAGCGCATGTTCGGTGATCTCATCGGCGATCCCGAGGACATCGAGCGCGCCATCGCGCGCAAGAAGAGCGTCTTCGACCTGGTGGGTGGCGAGCTGAAGGATCTCCAGCGCCGGGTGGGCAAGGTCGAGAAGGACAAGCTCGAAGAGCACCTGACGGCGGTGCGCAAGCTGGAGGCAGGGCTCACGGGTGGGGCGGGAAGCTGCACGGCGCCGGTCGCCCCGATGCAGCTCTCACCCCACGTGAACGACAACTTCCCCGAGATCGGCAAGGCCCAGATGGACCTGCTCGTGATGGCACTCGCTTGCGACATGACCCGCGTCGCGTCCATCCAGTGGAGCCACACGGTCGGTCCGGTGGTCCCGAGCTGGCTCGGCATCAGCGAAGGCCACCACTCGCTCTCTCACATGGACGACGGCAACGTGTCCGGCGTGCAGCAGTTCGTGCAGGCGGAGCGGTGGTTCGCCGAGCAGTTCGCCTACCTGATCGAGAGCCTCGCCGCGACGCCCGACCCCGAAGGCGGGACGCTGCTCGACACGACCACGCTGGTCTGGTGCAAGGAGCTCGGGGATCCGCGCATGCACGACTGTCGCTCGGTCCCGATGATCATCGCTGGCGGTAAGTACTTCCCGCTGGGCCGCTACATGAACTTCGGGGGCGCGCCGCACCAGCAGTTCCTCGTCTCGCTCTGTCACTCCGTGGGCCTCGACAACCAGACCTTCGGCGATGCGTCGAAGGGCACCGGCCCCCTCCCGGGCCTCGCGTGAGCGCGCTCGAAACCATGACCCTCTGGAAGCCGGTGTGATCATGCGAAAGTTCAGCCCCCCGATCCGGATCTTGTCTTCTCTCGCGCCTCTCCTGGGCGGCGCGGCCTTGCTCGCGACGCTCGCTCCCGCTTGCTCCGGCGGCAGCGACGATGACGCCTCGAAGGGCGGCTGCGCGAACGACGCGGCCTACTTCCAGGCGAACGTCTGGGAGCCCATCCTGTCCAAGAAGTGTGTCATCTGTCACAGCGAGGGTGGCCTCGCGGCCGGTACGCGGCTGAGCCTCCAGCGCGGCACGGACCCGGCCGCCATGGAAGCGAACTTCGAGATGGCCAAGGCGCTCGCCGCAGACACGGATGCCGGGGGCAACTCCGTGCTGCTGCTCAAGCCCGCCAACCTGCACGAGAACGGGCACACGGGCGGGGAGCTGATGAGACGCGGGAGCCCGCAATATCAAGCGCTGGAGACGTTCGTCAGCCGCGTGAACAAGGGCCAGGGATGCGATGTGCCGGTCGCGAGCTGCGACGTCCCCACGCCGGGAGCGCGCATGCTGCGCCGGCTGTCCCGCGCCGAGTACGACGCGACCATCCGCGATCTGTTCAGCATCGAGAGCCACTGGGGAGCCGGGTTCACGGCCGACACGGTAGTGAACGGCTTCGACAACAATGCGGCGGCGCTGCGGGTGAGCCCACTGCTCGCGGATCAGGCACGCCGCGCGGCCGACGAGATCGCCGCCAAGGCGCTGGAGAACCCGGGCGCGCTCCTGTCCTGCGATGTCGCTGCAGGCAACACGGCGTGCGCCGAGAAGCTCGTCGAGGACCTGGGCCGACGCGCGTTCCGGCGCCCGCTCACCGACAAGGACAAGGCCCGGTACACGGCGCTGTACGAGACGGTCGCTGCGGGAGAGGGCTTCCTCATGGGGGTGCAGACGGTGATCTCGGCCATGCTCCAGTCGCCGCACTTCCTGTACCGCACCGAGATCGGCGCTCCGGTCGAGGTGGCGGGCGAGGTGCAGCTCACGCAGTACGAGATCGCGGTCGAGCTGTCCTACATGCTGTGGGGGACGATGCCCGATGCGGAGCTGTTCGCTGCCGCAGACGCCGGGCAGCTCGCGACGCCAGCGCAGCTGGAGGCTCAGGCGCGGCGCATGCTCGCCGATGATCGCAGCGAGGAGGCGATCATGCGCTTCATCGAGCAGTGGCTCGACATCGAGCGCCTCGGTGTCGTCCCCAAGGATGCCGTGACCTTCCCCGAGTTCGACATGGCCATCCGCGCCGCGATGCGCAGCGAGACGCGCCGCTTCGTGCAGCACGTAGTGCGCGAGGGCGAAGGAACATTGACCGAACTACTCACGGCCAAATACTCCTTCGTGAACCCGGAGCTCGCGGCGTTTTACGGGATGAGCCCAGGTGACCTCGGCGATGACGGCCTTGCTCGGGTCGAGCTGGGTGGTACGCCGCGCGCCGGGATCATCACCCAGGGGAGCGTCCTCGCGACGCACGCACGTCCGAACAGCTCGTCGCCGATCCACCGTGGCGAGTTGATCCGCGAGAAACTTCTGTGCCAGCCGCTCCCACCGCCTCCCCCGGGCCTGAACGCTCAGCCTCCGCCCCTCGATCCTGCGAAGACGGGCCGCGAGCGGTACACCGAGCATTCGACGAACATGGCGTGCGCGAGCTGCCACCGCCTGGTCGATCCCATCGGGTTCGCCTTCGAGCAGTTCGACGGCATCGGCCGCCTCCGGGACGACGACAACGGCAAGCCCCTCGACGTGAGCGGTGAGATCGTGGCGAGCACGCAGACCGACGGCGCCTTCTCGGGCACGGACGAGCTGACGCAGAAGCTCGCCGGCAGCCCCGAGGTCCACGACTGCTTCTCGCTCCAGTGGATGCGCTTCGGCTACGGCGTCGAGGAAGACGCGCAGCTCTCCTGTACCGCGAAGGCCGTGGGCGAGGAGCTGACCGCGAGCGGGCTCAAGGTGGAGGATCTCATCGTCGGCCTGGTGAAGGCTCGGCATTTCACCTCGCGCGTCGGTGATGGGTCCGAGACGGAGCCCGTCGATGGCGGGAGCAGTGGCACGCCGGGCACGCCCACCGATCCACCGCCTGGCACCAACAACCCGCCGCCCGCGTCCGGTCTGGATGTGGTGTTCGACCTCAACAACGACTGGGGAAGCGGCTACTGCGCTGCGGTCAAGGTGACGAACAAGGGCAGCTCGCCGCTCACGTGGTCGTTCGAGCGCGAGGTGGAGGGCACCATGACCGACATCTGGAACGCTGTCGCCGAGCCCGCTGGCGCCAAGACCCGGTTCCGCGGTGTGGAGCACAACGCCACGCTCGACCCGACGGAGGTCGCCGATTTCGGGTTCTGCGCCACCCGTTGATGCTCACGGATGCTCGCAGCCGTCGGCTCGTGCCCCTCACGCTTCGGGCCGACGTGCTGACCGAGGCGCGGGGTTGGCCTCGACCCCGGGCCGGTGGAAGCACCGAGGCGCTCGATGATAGAGTCGACCGTCCATGAGTTCGGGCAGGGGCTTCGAAGACGTCGAGACGGCCTTCCGACCCAGGCTCACCCGTCCCTCGGCAGGTCGCGTCGGCTTCCTCCTGCGCGTGACGGCCGGGCCTGACGCCGGCCACACGCTCGCCATCCCGCCGTCTCAACCTTCGCGCGTTCTCGTCGGCCAGAGCACGGCCTGCGAGCTGTGTCTGCACGATCGTGAGGTGTCGCGCAGGCACCTCGGTCTCGACATCGCCGAGAATGATCTGCTGCGCGCGACCGATCTCGGGTCGCGCAACGGCTCCCGGGTGAACGGGGCGCTGTTCATCGAGGCGCTGCTCTCGGGCGGTGAGCGGCTGACGCTGGGCGCGACCGTCGTCGAGGTTCAGCGCGCCGAGCAGAGCACCGACGAGCCGCTCACCCTGGCGACGGGGTTCGGTCGGCTCCTCGGCGCGAGCCCGGCCATGCGCAAGCTGTACCCTCTGTGCGAGCGGCTCGCAGCGACCCAGGTCCCTGTGGTCATCGAGGGGGAGACGGGCACGGGCAAGGAGGCGCTCGCCGAGTCGCTCCACGAGGCCGGCCCTCGCGCGAGCGGGCCGTTCATGGTCCTCGACTGCGCGGCGACCGCGCCCGCACAGCTCGAGACCGCGCTCTTCGGCATGGAGCGCGCCGCGGAGTCGAGGGCTGGTGCGCTCGAAGAGGCGCACGGTGGGACGCTCCTCGTCGACGAGATCGCAGACCTCGACCTGGAGCTGCAGGCCAAGCTCCTCCGCGCGCTGGAGCGAGGGGAGTTCCGTCGCGTGAGCGGTCGACAGCCGCTCCGCGTCGATGTGCGCGTGCTCGTCGCCACGCGCCGCAACCTCGACCAGGAGGTGGCGGCGGGGCGACTGCGGGAGGATCTCTACGATCGGCTCGCCGTCGCGCGCGTGGAGCTGCCCCCGCTCCGACGCCGGAGTGGGGACATCGCCCTGCTGGCACGGCATTTCTGGTCCCGCATGGCGCGCCCTGGTGAAGTACCTCCCGAGGACTTCATCACCCGGCTCGAGGGCTACGCCTGGCCCGGGAACGTCCGCGAGCTGCAGAACGCCGTCGCCCGCCGCGCCGCGCTCGGGGACCTCGCCGAGGATGCCCTCGACGCGACCTCGACGGGCTCCAGAGGCAAGGTGGCCGCCGGCGGCATCCTCGCGGGCGCCGAAGGGGACTCCATCACGCGCGTGCTCGCCCTGGAGCTGCCCTTTCCTCGTGCGCGTGACGAGATCCTGCAGCAGTTCGAGCAGCGCTACGTGGAGGACGTCCTGCGCCGGCACGGCGGGAACGTGGCCCGCGCCGCGGCGGCCTCGGGCATCGCGCGGCGCTACTTCCAGGTCATCCAGGCGCGGACGCGAAAGCTCGCCGGAGGCGGATGACGGGACACGCCTCCCCGGATCTCGCGGCCTTCCGGAGTGCTCCAGGCGCCACTCCGCTACCTCTCCTTGCCGGTCGGTATGCCCTGCATGGCGAGATTGCCCGTGGCGGGATGGCCTCCGTGCACCTCGGTTGCCTCCAGGGAGCCGCCGGGTTCACGCGCGTCGTGGCGATCAAGCGGCTGCACGCGCAGTACGCGCGCGAGCCCGAGCTGGTCGCCATGTTCACCGACGAGGCCCGGCTGACGTCGCGCATCCAGCACCCGAGCGTGGTCCCCACGCTGGACGTGGTCTCCGAGGGGGGGGAACTCCTGCTCGTGATGGAGTACGTGCACGGGGAGACGCTCTCGCGCTTGATCGTGGCGGCTCATCGCGCGGGTAAGCGGCTGCCTCCGCCGGTCGCGGCGGCGATCGTGCATTCCGCGCTCCTCGGCCTGCACGCGGCGCACGAGGCCAAGGGCAGCGATGGCCAGCCGCTCCACCTCGTCCATCGCGATGTCACGCCGCAGAACCTCCTGGTGGGCGCCGACGGCATCACCCGCGTCGCCGACTTCGGCATCGCCAAGGCTGCGGGCAGGCTGCACACGACGCGGGATGGCTCGATCCGCGGCAAGCTCGGGTACATGCCTCCCGAGCAGCTCTATGGGGAGCGGCTCGATCGTCGGGTCGACGTCTACGCTGCCGGCGTCGTGCTGTGGGAGGCGCTGGTGGGCGAGCGACTCTTCGCAGGCGAGGATGACGGGCCGGCGCTCGCCAAGGTGCTCACGGCGTCGGTGGAACCTCCTGGCTTGCGCGTCCCCGACGTGCCCCCTCTCCTCGATGAAGTCGTCCTCCGCGCGGTCGCACGCGAGCCAGCCAGCAGGTTCGAGACGACCCTGGAAATGGCCAGGGCGCTCGAAGTGGCGCTGACGATGGCTCCTCCGGGCGAGGTGGCAACCTGGGTGCATACCCTCGGGGGTGCCCCCTTGGAGGAGCGCGCCCAGGAGATCGCTCGCCTCCAGCACCAGGCGGACACGACGTCGTCAGCCGCCGGAGAGGCCTCGAGCATCGCTCGGACCAGCGCGCTGCAGGAGGAGAGGCCCCCGAGCCCCTCGTCGGCGTCGGGCGCTTCGACGCCCGTCCAGGTGAGCGGAGGCGCGGACGCAAGCAGCAGCGCCATGCTGTGGTCGCGTCCAACGGAGCTGGCCATGCCCAGCGCCTCCATAGCGCCCCACGATGCCACGGCGCGGCCTCAGCCCGCGCTCGCGTCCTGGTCTCGACACGCACGCCTCGCGGTCCTCCTCGCCGGCGCGGCGCTCAGCGCCTGTGCGGCGACGATCCTCGTCCTTCGCAGCGGTCAGCCCGCCCCTGATCTGCCGGCCGCATTCGTGGCCACGGAGGCACCCCCTGCCGCGTCCAGCGCGCACTCGGCAGCTCCGCCGGCGTCGACCGAAGCACCGACACGCGGCGACGCGACGGCCTCGCTTCGCTCAGAGGGAGGCCCCGAAGTGGCTGCAGCAGCGCCGCTCGTGCCCGAGCGTGGCCCCGAGCTGCCCCCCCTCTCCCCGCCGAAGGCTGGCGCTGCGACGGGTAGCGTCGAGCGTGCCACTGGCGTGACGCCGCCCACAGGGTCGGGCAGTGTGAAGGCAGCGTCGCCGCGCGCAGCCCCCATGACGACCCGTCCCGCAGTGAAGGCTGACTGCAATCCGCCCTATACGATCAATGAGCAGGGTCACAAACGTTACAAGAGAGAATGCCTGCGCTGAGCGGGCAGTGCTCGCCACCGCCACGGCTCTCGCGCTCTTCGCGGCGAGCAGCTCGGCGCGTGCCGATGTGATCGAAACGTGCGCCGAAGCCTCCGAGGAGGCGCAAGCGCGGCGTGATCGTGGAGAGTTGCGCGCGGCGCGCGCGTTGCTCTTGACCTGTGCAGCCGCCGAGTGCCCGGCCGTCGTGCAGCGCGACTGCGCCTCGTGGTTGGAGGATCTCGACATGCGTCAGCCTTCGATCCTGCTCCGGGTTCGCGACACGGCAGGGCATGAGCGGGCCGACGTGCGGGTGTCGATCGACGGTGAGGAGCGGGCCACCGTCCTCGATGGGCGCGCCATCTCCGTCGATCCTGGCTCACGCCGGGTGCGGGTGGAGACCCAGGGGTTTGCCCCGGTGGAGCAGGTGCTCCAGGTGCGTGAGCGCGAGCGAGGCCGGATCGTCGACCTCGTCTTGCCCTCGATGCAGCCGAGAGCGACGCCGACCCCCGAGGTCCGCGCTTCGAACGGGTGGCATGTACCTCTGTCGTCCTGGGTGCTCGGTGGTGTCGCCGTGGCAGGAGGCGCGACCTTCGCCATCTTCGGAGCACGCGCGCAGGGAGACGTGCGCGAGATGCGCGGGACATGCGCGCCTCACTGCGACGCCGATCGCGTCGACGCCGCGAAGCGAGAGGCGCTCGTGGCGAACGTCGCACTCGGCGCTGGCGTGGCGGCGCTGGGCACGGGCGTGGTCCTGCTGTTCATGAGCCAGCCGGAGACCTCGACCCCCACGACGACGGGTGCAAGGTCCACGCTACGCCTCCATCTCGGCCACGGGGCAGGACCTGGCCTGACCCTGGATGGCCGATTCTGAGTCGTCTTCGAGGGAGCACGTCACGCCGGCCTGGTGCGAAGCCGGGTGAGGAGGTTCGAGGCTACCGTGCCCTCGTGCCGTAGATCCCGTCTGCGCCCGTCCAGAGCACGCAGCCTCCCGCGGCGAGGATCCCCTCTGGCCGCAACATCCCCCGAAGGACACGATCGGGAAGACCATCGTTGGTCTCGAAACAGCCGCTTGCAGGACAGCTCATCACCGTGTCGACATGATCGTTGGTCCACCACACGCGATCGTCGGTCAGTGCGATCGAACGAGGAGAGCGAAGCGGATCGGGGAGCGAGGCGAAGCGCGGTGAGACCTCCTCCAGCGCGCCGCAGCGCTCGGGGCCGAGCTCACACCGGTAGATGCGGCCTTCCGGTTCTCCGAGCGTCACATAGAGATGGGTCGCGTTCACAGCGATGCCCGAGGGACCGATCAAGCCTGAGACATAGGTCACAGCGTCCGTCCCATCCTTGTTGGCGCGCTGTACCGAGCCGTCGGGATCGCCTCCCGAGGTGTGGTTGGTCCAGTAGACGAGGTCGCCGACGAGGACGAAGGCGTGCGGCCGCGGCAGCCCCTGCACGAGGGTCTCGGGAGCGCAGGCGTTCCGCGCGCAGCGGAGGAGCTTTGCGTCGTAGTTGTCCGGCCCGCTGAGCCAGTAGATGTGATCGCCGTCGAGTGCGATCTGACGGGCCACGGTGTCTTCGCCAGGGGGAGCCAGCGTCGCGGGGCTGGAGCACGCTGGCAGCGTGCAGCGGTGGATGCCACCATCGCTCGTGGACCAGACGAGAAAGTCGTCGTTCGCAGCAAGGGCCGCGGGTCTGCCTCCGACGGGGAAGCGCTGAAGGGGCTCCCCTGGCGCGAGCCGCACCAGCTCTCCCGCGTCGGGGTCGCTGGCATGAAATGCACTCCGCGCGTAGGCGAGGCGGAACGGACTGACATTCTGGCCGGAAGTCTCGGCGAGCGCACGGCAGCCCTGTTCATCACAGGCCCCCTCGCAGAGAGTGCAGGCGGGGCAGTCAGCGCTCGCCCCCTCCCCTCCTCCACCCGCGACGCCGCCACCGCCTCCTCCACCAGCGTTTCCTCCAGCGCCTCCGTCGGAGAGTCCGCCGAAGTCGAGGATGCATCCGCTGGCAACGAGCGCTGCGGTCATGATGAAGAGACGGGTTATCCAGCGCATCGAGCCTTCCGACACCAGTGGTTCTGCCCGGGTCCGCAGCCCCTCATTCACACGGCAGGGGCGCGCGCCCTCGCCGCCCGGCCGAGCAAAGTTCGTCGGGGCTCCACCCCTCCGCGATCCACTCGGGAAATCTGTCATGTCTCGCCGCTTCGGGCCTGACCTCATGGCATCGGGAAGCGGGCAAAGCCCCGGCCATCGGAATCAGGGATCTCACGGTTCGCGGGAAGCGTCCCCCAGAGCGACCTCGTCGACATGGGCCTGGGCGGACTCCAGCCGGGCACCTGCAGCTTCGCGGGCGATCTCGAGGTGCCTGGGGTCTTCACCCTGAAATACTTCTTCAGCGGCTGCCAGGTAAGCTCGGGCGAGGTGCTCGCGCGCCAGCGAGTCATCACCCAGCCCGAGCGCAGCCTGACCGAGGCGGAGATGGACCAGTGGGTTACCGAGGCCTCTAGGACAGCGGAGGGCCTCGAGGAGCGCGGAAACGGCCTCCTGATGCTGCTTCTGGAAGTAGAGGGTCTCGCCGAGGGCCGTGAGGATCCAGGTGGCGGCATGCCACTGATGAAGGGGGCGGGGTAGCAAGGAGAGCGCTTCTTCGTACCGCTCGACCGCACGATCGAGCTCCCCTGCTTCGACGTGGGCATCTCCTCGCTCACAGAGCTCGGAGACCTTCCGGTGCAACGCTTGCTCTATCTCCTCGCTCATCGCCGCATCGTAGCCGATGCCGCTTCGGAGATGCAGGGCGCTGTGGAGGGAGAGAGCGGCGGACGTGGGGGAGGAGATGTCACGCAAGGCGGAGCAGCGGGATGCTCTCAGTCGAGCTCGTCGCCGAGGAGCTCTTCCAGCTCGTCTTCTTCTTCTTCGTCGTCATCCGAGTGGCGCCAGTACAGCTCGGCATCCGTCGGCTCGCGGAGGAAGTGGGCGATGGATTCGCGCACCGATGGGCTGGGGCCGAGAGGAAGGATCTCTTCGAGCAGCTCCCAGGTGCCCTCGGGCTGCTTGACATAGAGATCCTCGAAGGCCTCTGCCGCTGCCTTCTCGTCTGGGCCCAGGAGCAGGGCGTGATAGTGGGGCCGAAGGGGCGGAAAGGGCGCATCCAGCAGGAGCAGGGAACCAAGCAGCTCAGCACGAGCGCGGGCGGGGGCTCCCTCCAGGATGCCATCCAGGCGAGGGTCTTCGATGCCGAGGACCTTCCGCCAGACGAGCGCTCTGGCTGACTCGGCTGCGGCCGCGCCTTCGCGAGCCGGAGACGTCAACGCCTCCTCGATGGCAGCGACGACCTCGGCAGGGGAGTCGTCCCCGACGAAGCGGGAGGCGACCGTGAAGCTCGGAGACTCCGGGCGTCGGAGCGACGCCAGCACCCAGGCCGGATCGAGCTGCTTGGCCTCGGCGAGGAAGTGAGCACATTGCACCGCCCCCGCTTGCGCTTCCGGCTCGTCTTCGACCAGCGCGATGCAGCGCTTGGCGAGCGCGAAGGCAGCCTCGAGGCGCCTGCGACAGCCGATGCGAACGATGCGCTCGAGGGTCTCCCAGGTTCGGGCCTGGAGCGCCTTCTCGCCTTCGAGCGTGATCCGGGTGTCGAGAGAGGGCGCGTCTTTCATGGTGACCAGCACGTCGGCCGCCCAGAGGACGGTGTAGACACGCATGCGTGAGCTGCTGCTCTCCGCTGGTTCCAGCGTGATGTCCCACAGGAAGTCGAGCAGGTCGGGCGGCGCACCGACCTGGGTCAGGACGATCAGCGGCGCGGTGGCGCCATCCCATCCAGGAGCCCGGAGCGCATCGACAGCCACGTCTCGCAGGCGCTCACGCCACGCGGAGCGCAGCACACCGCGCCTGGCGAGCGACGCGAGCGCACCGAGCCACTCATGATCGACCCCAGCTCTGGCGCCTCGAGAGGCGAGCGCCGTGAGGCCGTCGAAGGCGAGGTCGCCGAATCGCCGCACCAGGGCTTCGGCCCACGCTTCCTCCGTGGTGGGGAGCCCAGGCCGCCGGTGTGCAGCGCCCTGTTCGCGCAAGCTGTACAGGAGGAGAGCGAGGGCTTCGCGCTGGTCGGCCGAGAGCTCTGGCTCGGGGATCTCGGCACCGGCCTCTGCCCCTGGGGCGGATTGAGTTGCTGGAGTGGTTGCGGGGAGCGCCTCGCTCGCCGTGGCGCTCTCGGTGGGACTCGTGGGCTCTCCCGTGAGCAGCGCGACCAGCATCGCGCCCTTCGCCTCATCCGAGGAGCCACGGAGCACGGTCAAGCGCGCGAGGAGCCGATCCCCCGGTGGCTCCGCGAGGATCTCGACGGGGACACCTGCGAGCGGCTCGACCGGGCACTCGGCTCCGAAGCGCTCGAACCAGAGCGCTTTCGCGCGCTCGATGATGCGGTAGCCTGGGCCGATGGCCGCTTCGAGGAGGCGAGGACGGAGGAGCCCATCGGGGAGATGCCCCGCCGCCTCGACAGCATCGATCCGACGCCAGCTCCGTGTCTCCGCGAGTTCCCTGTCGATCCGAGAGAGCGCACGCTCGGGGTAGCCGGCGGCAAGCGCGCGGAGGGCCCAGCCGACATCGAGGCCGGCGCGGTCGCGTTGGATGTGAGCACCGCCGCCATCGGCGATGATCATGAGCGGCTTCCAGCCATCGGGAGGTCGCACCTTGGCGACCGCGGTCACCAGCGTGTCTGCATACCCCTCGGAGGTCTCGTAGGAGCGCGTCCCGTAGCCCTCGGGGAGCGGATGCTCCACGGCGTCGTCGAGGAGCCACTGGACATCGTCCGCAGTGAGCGCCTGGGGGGCACGCTCGAGCAGAATCTCGAGCGCGAACCACCTCACACGGGCATGTGGACGCCGCAGGGCACGCCGGAGCGTCGGGATGGCGGCGCGAAGGTCGGCGAAGGAGAGCCAGCGCGCCGCCGTCTCGCGGGCCGCCCAGGTCTTGCCATGATCGAGGACACGAGCGAGTCGGGCGCCCAGCTCCGGATGCCTTCGACCCATGGCCTCACAGGCGGGTCCGCGCTCCATCATGAAGGCGAGCCAGGCGTCACCCGTCTCGGCGACCTCGATGAGCAAGTCCACCGTCTCCCGCTGCTCGGGGGGAGCTGCCGCGACACTGAGCGCGTGCACCCCTGGCTTGCGTTCACGCGCCGGAAACCGCTGGTAATGCCTGACGACCAGGCGCCAGAGACGCACGCTGGCCATCGGGTACTCACTCATCCCGAACAGATCGAGACCCAGCTTCCGAGCGCGCTCCAGCAACACGGCGGTGGCCGCCGCCTGCTGGGATGGTTCGGAGATCTGCCATGCCCGCTCCACCTGCTTGGCCAGCTCCGAGCACTCACGGTCTGCGCGCTCCCAGCGCTCTCTCTCCGCCTCCGCCATGGCCGCGGGCGGCTCCGCCTCTTCTGAAGGAGGAGGAGGAGCTGGCGGAGCGCTCTTCGGAACTGGCGGCGGGGCCGTGCTCGAGACGAACTCCGCAGGCAGGGCCATGCGCCACGCGAATTGCCCGGCAAGCTGCGAGTCCAGTACGTCGCGCTTGGACATGTCGTTTTACCCTCCACTCACGTGATCGAACGGCCTTACCCGGACTGACTCCCCCGAGCCGCTCCACAGTGCTCGGGACGAGTCATCGCGACGACCGCGGCCCCCGCCCCGCTCGAAACTCATGAGCCGTCTCGCCCCTCGCTGCCTCGGGATGAGCGGCGCCCCGGGTCCCCCCGCCACCGAACTCTCCCCCTGCGTTACGATGCGCCGCTCCCGGAAGTCCCTGCCGATGTCATCGGAGATGGACGAAGGTTCACCGATGGCAGGAAGCGCGCTCTCGATCCGAGGAGCGCTGAGCAGCCATCCACCAGGGGAGAAGCGCGGAAGAGCAGGCGGAGATAATGAGGCGAGGCCCCTGCAGGCTCCGGGCAGCACGAGGCCGTCCGGGAGGACGCCAGATGCTGGCAAATGGGGACCTGTACAGGGCATGAGGCGAAGCGATCCTGCCCTATGTGACACGCATGCGTCGATGGCTCCGTCGATGTCCGTGGACGTTCTTCCACGCCTGGCGTCGAGGCATCCGGCGGTCTCCATGCTGGTACGTAGCTCGCGGACGGACGCTTCGCATGTGTTCCAAACCACAGTGCCGTCACATCCTTCATGGTGGCCCGGAGGGAGCCATCCCGACGCCTGCCCTGCACTCCCACGAGCAGGCTGACCTTTGACTCCCTGTCGCGGGCGCCGACGAGCAGGACTCCCGCTGCCTTTTGCGCACGGTGCCGTCAGCGACCCGCGGCCGAGACCATCGAGGACGCGCTGTCGCGCACCTCCGAGGCTGGCTCACGAGGGTACGGGCAGGGTCGCGGGGCATGCGGGCTGACGCCAATGCACATGTATAAGCCCGCAGCATTACGGCGCCGCATGTCGTCTGTTTCGTCAGAGACGGGGAGAATGATACAACCAGCGCGCGTGCGGCACGGCGGCAGCTCCGGGAGACGCCCCTCGACCGCTCTCGCACATGAGGCTCGATGCATACCCTCCTTCAGGCTGTCCTTGCTGACACGCGTCGCATGGCGCGCACCGCGCTCCCATTCCTCGGTGTCGTCGCCCTAGCGGGAACCGCAGGGGCGCAGCAGCCGCAACCTGGCTTCGGTCAGCAGCCGCAGCCTGGCTTCGGTCAGCAGCCGCAGCCTGGCTTCGGTCAGCAGCCGCAGCCTGGCTTCGGTCAGCAGCCGCAGCCAGGCTTCGGACAGCAGCCGCAGCCCGGCTTCGGACAGCAGCCGCAGCCTGGCTTCGGACAGCAGCCGCAGCCTGGCTTCGGACAGCAGCCGCAGCCTGGCTTCGGTCAGCAGCCGCAGCCTGGGCAGCAACCTGGCAGTGGTGCAGAAGCGGGCTTTTCGTTTGGTGCGGATGCGTCCTTCGGAGGGCAAGGTTTTCAAGCCAATGCGGGCGCTGATGCCAGCACGCAGGCGGGAACCGAGGTTCCCGAGGACTCGGCGTGGGACGAGGAAGAGCGCGCCCTCTCCCTGATGAACCAGCCCAACCTCTGGGGCTCGACGGGCTTGATGCGCACCTCCTATGCGGGGTCGGGCGCACCAGGAACATTCCGCGTCGCGTTCGTGATGGACTGGTTCTCCACGAGCGGCTTCCTGTGCGATCCCGACGACAGCACCCCCGCCGGTGTGCCCATCGTGTGCGGCCCCAACGCCGCGAAGGACTCGGCCAGCCATGTCGGCGCGTTCTTCACCTTGAATGCGACGCCATTCTCCTGGCTCGAGGGCTACGCGAACATCCGCACGTACGCGAACTCCAATGATCAGGGGCGCCCCACCCTCCTCCAGGTGCTCGGTGACACGACCTTCGGTGTGAAGGCATTCACCCCGCCCAAGATCGGCAAGCTGTTCACCTTCGGCGGCGAGATTCAGCTCATGTTGCTCAACGGGACGGGCTCCGTGGGGCTCGCTGGTGGTGGGACCAGCGCGGCATTCCGTGGGCTCGCCACGATGGATTTGCGCAAGCCCCACGGCAAAGGGTTCCCCCTGCGGACCCACTTGAACCTGGGCTACAAGCTCGACAACTCGGGCAAGCTGGTCGAAGACGTCGAGATTCAGCGGGCCCAAGCGTTCACGGATGGTCGCACCCGTCAACCGATCAGCCGCATCGAACGCTTCGGTCTGGGTATCAACAAGGTCGATTTCTTCCAGATTTCGCTCGGGGCCGAGCTGCCCTTCCGATGGGTGCAGCCCTATCTCGAGTACTCGGTCGATGTGCCCGTCAACCGGCAGGGATACGAGTGTCACACCGGCCGTGTGTCGCGTGGCGATGTCTGCCTCGGTCTCGACGACTTCAGCTCGTCCGATCCTGTGAATCAGGGAGGCCCAGGATACGCGGCCGTGCCTTCGCGTCTGTCGCTCGGCGCACGCGTGACGCCGTTCAGCAAAGCGTTCCGTGGGCTGTCTGCGCAGCTCGGCCTCGACATCGGGCTATCGGCGACCAGCACCTTCATCGAGGAGGTAGCTCCTCAGGCGCCGTGGACGCTGTATTTCGGGCTGGGCTACGCCTATGACACCCGGGAGAAAAAGCCGCCGCCGCCTCCGGCGCCGCCGCCGCCGCCGCCTCCTCAGGTGCAGGTGGTCCCGGCTCCGCAGACGTTCGTCCGTGGCCTCGTCCACGAGCAGAACAAGCCTGAAATCGTCGTCGCCGACGCCATCGTGAGCTTCGAGGGAGGCTCCCAGGCGCCGGTCGCAACGGGTCCCGACGGTCGCTTCGTCACGCGGCACCTCGAACCCGGAACCTACACGTTCAGCATCAAGGCACCCGGCTTCAAGCCGGGGACGTGCTCGGCGACGGTAACGAGCAGCAGCGCGGACGCCCCCTCGGGACAGCCGCAGCCCTTCGGGCAGCCACAACCCTTTGGTCAGCCGCAGCCTTTCGGGCAGCCGCAACCCTTTGGACAGCCGCAGCAGTTCGGACAGCCGCAGCCGCAGCCCTTCGGACAGCCGCAGCCCTTCGGACAGCCGCAGCAGTTCGGACAGCCGCAGCCGCAGCCCTTCGGACAGCCGCAACCCTTTGGACAGCCGCAGCAGTTCGGGCAGCCGCAACCCTTTGGACAGCCGCAGCAGTTCGGGCAGCCGCAGCCCTTTGGTCAGCCGCAGCAGTTCGGACAGCCGCAGCCCTTTGGACAGCCACAGCAGTTCGGGCAACCCAACGCGCCAGGCGTTCCCGCGCCGGGGCAAGGCTCATCCCAAGGGCCATCTTATGTGGAGATCGCCTGCGCGCTGGAAGCGGAGCCCAAAGTAGGAACATTGCTCGGCACCGTCAAAGACGCTGAGAGCGGCGACATCGTGGCAGGAGCCGTGGTGCGCATCACGGACGCAAGCGGCAAAGAGCAGTCCGTGACCGCGGATGCGAGCGGGAACTTCCAGATGAAGGATCTGCCCCCGGGACAGCTCTCGATGAAGGTCGAGGCGCAGGGTTACATGAACCATGTCGACCAGGCAGACATCCGGGCCTCGGAGGACACCCGCGCGACGGTGTCCGTCAACAAGCGACCCAAGCGCGGACTGGTCAATCTGCTCGGCAACGAACTGAGGATCTCGAAGCAGATCCACTTCGAGACGGACTCGGCAAAGATCCTCGGCGACTCCAACGCGCTGCTCGAAGAGATCGCTGACGTGCTCCAGCGCAATCCGAACATCCGCAAGGTGGAGATCCAGGGGCATACGGACAACACAGGCGGCCGGGAGCACAACCAGAAGCTCAGCGACTCACGAGCAAGCTCCGTACGGACGTGGCTGGTCAAGGCGGGAGTCGACGGGAACCGGCTCACCTCGAAGGGATACGGACAGGACAGGCCCATCGCGCCCAACGTGACTCCCGCCAACAAAGCGAAGAACCGCCGCGTGCAGTTCATCATCACCGAGAAGAATTGAGCTTCCTCTCCTCCTCTGCCAAACGAGAGCATGCTGGCGATGCGCGGGGAGGAGGCCGCCTTTCGTGGCGCGCCCGTCTCTGTGCACTCCTCGGCTGGCTGCTGACCGCCTCTACCGCCTGCGCTGGCCCCTCGAGCGAGAGCGACGAGGGTCGCGGGGTGACGTCTGCCAGGGGCATGGGCACGTCCATCGGGGAACCGATCAGGGAGACTGCAACAGGCGTCACCGCCGCAGCTTCAGCGTCCACTGTCGCCAGCGCGATGTCGGCGCCTGCTGGCACGGCGCCTGGAGCTGCCGCTGGAGAGGTGCCGAGCGCGCTCGGGGCCGAACAGGACGCTGGCGGTGGAGATTCCGGGACGTCAGGGGCACCAGGCCAGGAGCCAGAGGCGGCTCCCTCCTTCGCGGCGGACAACAAGATCCTGCCGCCACGTGAAAGCGCAGAGCTGACCGAGCGAGCGCAGGGCCTGTTCGAGGCCATCGTGAAGAACGAACCCCCGCTGGGAGAGCCGTTCTGGTTCCCCAAGGAGCCCTTCATCCCGCTCAAGGATGTGAAAGGGCCCGGCAAGTACTGGGACAACCTGCACGCCACCTACGTGAACGACATCCGGTCGCTGCACCGCAAGCGCAAGAAATGGGAGGGCGCTCGGTTCGTCGGTTTCCAGCTCGGGTCGACACCCAAGTGGGTTCCGCCTGGGGACGAGGTCAACAAGATCGGCTATTACCGCTCGTTCCGGGGAAAGCTGCGATACGAGCTCGAAGGCAAGACGTACTCGCTCGACGTCCACACCGTCATTTCGTGGCAAGGTCGCTGGTACATCACGCACCTGAACCGCTTCAAAAAGAAGTAAGCGGCATCCAAGAGTCTCCGAGGGATGAGCATGGTGCAGGGTGCGGGAAGTGCGCGAGGAGCCGCCCAGAGTGCGGAGCAGGTGGCCGAAATGGCAGCGCGGTACGAAGCGATTCGTGCCTTCACCGAGTCGCTCTGTGTGACGCTGCAACCCGAAGACTATGTCGTGCAATCCATGCCCGACGCGAGTCCAGTGAAGTGGCACCTCGCCCACACGAGCTGGTTCTTCGAGACCTTCGTCCTCGAGCCTGCGGCACGCGCTCGACGCGCTCCCTTCACGTCGTTCCATCCACGCTACGGCTACCTGTTCAACTCGTACTATGTGAGCGTGGGAGCTCGTCACGAGCGTCCGCAACGAGGGATGCTGACCAGGCCTTCGGTGGAGGAAGTGTACGAGTATCGACGGCATGTCGATGCCGCCATGCGGACCCTGTGGGGTGAACTCGCCGACGGCGCGCATGCGGATCTCATCGCCACCATCGAAGTGGGACTCCATCACGAACAGCAGCATCAAGAGCTCCTGCTGACCGATGTGAAGCATCTGTTCGCCCAGAATCCCCTGAGGCCAGCGCTGCGGACCGGGGCGTCACCCGCTCGAGGCATTTCGGGCCCGGAGCTACGGCCGACGGACTTCTCGCCTTTCGAAGAGGGGCTTCGGTCGGTGGGGCACGGAGGCGGGGGCTTCGCCTTCGACAACGAGTCACCACGGCACCGCACCTTCGTCGAAGCCTTCGCGCTGGCGGACCGGCCGATGACGAACGGGGAATACCTCTCCTTCATGGCGGCGGGTGGCTACCGGCGCCCCGAGCTGTGGTTGTCCGAAGGGTGGGACGCCGTCCAGAAGCAAGGGTGGGAGGCGCCGCTGTACTGGGAGCGAGAGGGAGATCACTGGCAGGTGTTCACGCTGCACGGGCTGAGGGAGATCGCTCCTTCCGAGCCGGTCTGTCATGTGAGTTTCTACGAGGCAGACGCTTGTGCGCGGTGGGCAGGCGCGCGCCTCCCCACGGAGATGGAGTGGGAGGTGGCCGCGGAGAGCGCGCTCGTTCAGGGAAATTTCGCCGAGAGTGGGTGGCTGAATCCTCGACCCACCCAGGTCGATGAGCCTGCCAGAGGGCCACGCGCGATGTTCGGTGACGTCTGGGAGTGGACCGCCAGCGCTTACCTTCCTTATCCGGGCTACCAGGCCTGGGCGGGCTCCCTCGGGGAGTACAACGGGAAGTTCATGAGCGGGCAGATGGTGCTGCGCGGTGGCTCTTGCTTCACGCCGGCGTCCCATATGCGCACCACGTACCGGAACTTCTTCCCGCCGTCGGCACGCTGGCAGGCAAGCGGGATCCGGCTTGCGCGCTGACGACGCGACGAGGGTCGAGGAGCGAGCGAGTCGATGCAGCCCCTGGTCTCCGTGCTTCTACCCTACCGAAACGCAGCCGAGACGCTGGACGAAGCGCTCGAGAGCGTGCTCTCGGAGCGAGAGATCGATCTCGAAATCATCGCCGTGAATGATGGTTCCAACGATGCAGGCCCGGTCCTCGTGGAGCGAAGGGCAGCCGTCGATCCGCGCATCGTGCCCATCTCCACCGCGGGCGTCGGCATCGCGCGCGCGCTCTCGCAGGCAACGGCGATGTCGCGCGGCGAGTTCGTGGCTCGCATGGATGCGGACGACGTATCCATCAACGAGCGGCTGCAGAAGCAAGTTGCTGCGCTGTCCCGAGATCCTCACCTCGGCGTGGTGGGAGCGCGTGTGGAAGCCTTCGCCGACGGCGACTTGGGGGAAGGCATGCGCCGCTATGTGGAGTGGCTGAACGGGATCATCACGCCCGAGGATCATGTCCGCGAGATCTTCGTCGAGTCACCGCTCTGCCATCCATCGGTGATGATGCGACGGGCTGCGCTCGACACCGTGGGAGGCTTTCAGGAGACGCGTTGGGCCGAGGACTATGACCTGTGGCTGAGAATGATCGGCGCTGGCGTGCGGATGGCGAAAATTCCGGAGGTGGGGCTGCGCTGGCGGCATCGCGCTGGGAGAGCGACCTTCACGGATCCTCGGTATGCACTCGCGCGCTTCATCGAAGCGAAGGGGTACTATCTCGCGGCTCGACTGCGGCGAGAAGGCAAGCCCGTCGCGGTGTGGGGCGCGGGGCGGACAGGCCGCCGCGTGAGCGCCGCGCTGAGAGAGAATGGCGTCTCGCCGGGTCTGTTCGTCGACATCGACCCGCGCAAGATCGGACGGATCGCCCAGGGGGCGCCCATCGTGGACCCGGCAGGCCTGGAGCGCGGGCAGTGGACGGTGGTCGTTGCAGTGGGGGCGCGAGGGGCGCGGTCGCTGATCCGGGGACACCTCGACGGCGAGGGGTTCGTGGAGGGCAGCGACTACATCTGTGCGTCGTAGGTGTTTGCCACGACGAAATAAGATGCGAGGATCCTGAAGCGTTTCATGCGCATCCCGGTGCTCACTCCCGCGATTGCATTTCCTTCGCCAGAACGCGCCACGCCGGAAGGGATCGTGGCCGTGGGTGGAGACGCGTCCCCTGAGCGCCTGCTCGCCGCGTATCACATGGGCATTTTCCCATGGCCCCATGAAGGCCTCCCGCTTCTCTGGTTCTGCCCAGATCCCCGGTTCGTCCTCGTCCCGACCGAAGCGCACCTACCCCGCTCGCTGCGCAAACGAGCTCGCCGAGGGACATACGAGGTGACGACCGACACGGCCTTCTCCGAGGTGATGCGCAGCTGCAGTGAGACTCCTCGGCCCGGTCAAGAAGGAACCTGGATCACGGACGAGCTCCTCGCGGGGTATGCGCGGCTGCACGCGCAAGGCTACGCACACAGCATCGAGTGCTGGCACGAAGGGCGGCTCGTGGGGGGGCTGTACGGGCTCTCTCTCGGAGGCATGTTCTTCGGCGAGTCGATGTTCGCCCGCGCCCCAGATGCCTCCAAGGTCGCGTTCGCGACGCTGCTCGGCAACCTGGTCCACTGGGGTTTCGATCTCGTCGACTGCCAGGCCTACACGACGCATCTGGAGCGATTTGGTGCCGTGGAGTGGCCACGCCGCAGGTTTCTGCGAACTCTGCGTGCATGCCTCGAGCGGCCAACTCGACCGGGGCCTTGGCGATTCGATCTCTCGCCAGCTGAAGCCGTTGATCTCCTGCGCCGAGATGAGCTGGCCAGCGGAGGATGAGTGCGCGGCAGGAGGTGAGCCCTGCACCTTGGAGCGCGCTGGAGCGCGAAGGATCCGTCAGGACTGAGGAGCGCCCGAGCTGCCTCCCGGCTTCCTCTGCGCTTCCTCACTCTTGATCTCGTGCAGGATCTCTTCGATCCGACGCTGCTCGTCCAGAGCCTCGTCGTAGTGGAAGTGGAGTTCTGGCATGGACCTCAACGTCAGCCTGCGGGCGACGTCTCTCCGAAGACGCCCCGAGGCGGCTGCGAGGCCCCTCAGGATCTCCCGCCGCGCGGACGGCTCGGCCACCCCCAGATCGTGGCGCACGTAGATCTTTGCTCGCGCAAGATCCGGATCGATCTCCACGCGGCTGACGATCACACCCAGCACGCGAGGATCGTTGAGGGCCCGGATCTCCCTCGCCAGCTCGGCCCGGAGCGCCTCCCCCACCCTGCCAGTGCGCTTACCGCCGTCCTTCAAGCATCCTCCTCATCATCATGAGCATCCAGGGGGGATCCGAGCGCTTGCTCGATCCCCCCCTGCACTCCTGAGCCACCATCACCCAGCGCGATGATCTCCGTGGCGCGGTCAGCCAGGACCGCATCGGGAAGAGTCGACGCCATGGCCGCCACGTCCGCCAGCACGCGGTCACACTGTGCCGCTTCGTTCGACACCACGGCGACGCCCAGCGTGGCGTGTCGAGGATCATCGAGCTGGCCGACCTCGGCCACGGACACCCGAAACTTGGCCTGAGCTCGCTCCTTCATGGACTTCACCACGCGGCGCTTGTCCTTGAGGGAACGAGCTCCGACGACGGCCAGACGGAGCCTCAGGATACCTACGAACATTGGCTGAAAGCACGAGGGGGCTCACCCCCTCGTCTGGTTAGAAGAGCTTGGTCTTGATCTCCTCGATCTCGAAGCTCTCGACGATGTCGCGCTCTTTGACGTCGCTGTATCCGTCGAGCGAGATGCCGCACTCGAATCCCTGCTCGACTTCCTTCGCGTCTTCCTTGAAGCGGCGGAGACCCGAGAGCCGTCCCGTCCAGATCACCACGTTGTCTCGAACGAGCCGCGCCTCGCCAGTGCGCTTCATGGTGCCTTGCACGACCATGCAGCCAGCAACGATGCCCACCTTGGTGATCTTGAAGACCTGGCGGACCTCCGCGCGACCGAGCTGCTTCTCCACCTTGGTGGCGGGGAGCAGGCCTTCCATCGCGCTCTTGATGTCATCCACAGCGTTGTAGATGATGTTGTAAAGGCGGATCTCGATGCCCTCGCTCTCCGCGAGCTGCCCCGCCTTCCCGGCGGATCGAACGTTGAAGCCCACGATGATGGCCTTCGACGCGACGGCGAGATTGACGTCGCCTTCGGTGATGCCACCGACGCCCGCGTTGACGATGGTCACCTTGACCTTCTCGTTCGACAGCTTGCTGACGGCGTGGGTGACTGCCTCGACGGAGCCCTGAACGTCGCCCTTGATGATCAACTTGAGTTCCAGCTGATCGGCTTCCTGCAGGTTCCTGGTGAGCGCCTCGAGCGAGACACGCGAATCCTGCGGGATCAGCGTCTTTGCCTTCTTCCGGCGCGTCTCGGCGATCTCCTCGGCGGTCTTGCCGTCCTTGACCGAGTGCACGGGATCCCCAGCGCTGGGGACCTCGTTCAGACCGAGCACCTCGACGGGCGTCGAAGGTCCAGCCTCGGCAACGGAACGGCCCATCTCGTCGGTGAGCGCGCGGACCTTACCCCAGGCGCTGCCAGCGAGAAGGACGTCACCCGTACGCAGCGTGCCGTCCTGCACCATGATACGCGCCACCGGGCCGCGGCCTCGATCGAGCAGCGCCTCGATGACCGTACCGCTCGCGCGCTTCTTCGGGTTCGCCTTGAGCTCCTGGATCTCGGCGACGAGCTGGACCGACTCGAGAAGCCGATCGATGCCCTGCCCCGTCTTCGCGGAGACATGAACGAACTGCGTCTCGCCGCCCCACTCCTCGGGCTGCAACCCGAGGGAAGAGAGATCACGCATGATCTTCTCCGCATCGGCGGCCGGCTTGTCGATCTTGTTCACCGCAACGACGATCGGCACCTTGCCCGCTTGTGCATGCGAGATCGCCTCGCGCGTCTGCGGCATCACGCCATCGTCCGCGGCGACCACGAGGATCACGATGTCCGTGACCGAAGCGCCACGCGCGCGCATGGCCGTGAAGGCCTCATGGCCTGGTGTATCCAGGAAGGCCACGGTTCCTCGCGGCGTCTCCACCCGGTAAGCGCCGATGTGCTGGGTGATCCCACCAGCCTCACCGTCCGCCACGCTCGCCTTCCGGATCCTGTCGAGGAGCGAGGTCTTGCCGTGATCGACGTGACCCATCACGGTCACGATCGCCGGACGAGCCTCGCTTCCCTCCTCGGACTCGCCGCTCACCTCGGTGGCGGCCGTGAGGCTCTGCTCCTCGCTGACGGCGACGTCCTCCACCGTCCAGCCGAACTCGCTGGCGAGGATCTTCGCGGTGTCTGCATCGAGCGTGCTGTTGATGTTGACTCCGGTCATCCCCATGGAGAGGAGCTTCATCAACACGTCGGTCGCCTTCAGGCTCATCTTCGCGGCGAGCTGCTGCAGGGTGACCTGTTCCTCGATCTTGATGACCTTCTTGTGGGAGGCCATCTCTTGCGTCGCGATCGGGCCCGGCTTCCGGGGAGGCCCGGCTTGACCAGGACGCGGACGCCCGAATCCAGGACGCCCCCCCTGACCAGGACGCGGTCGACCACCAGGACCGAAGCCGGTGGTTGCGCCACGAGGTCCGCCCTGCGCGCTGGGAGCGCGCGGATCGAACGTCGTGCGACGCGGCTGGGGTGTACTCGGTCGCGGCTGCGTCACCGTGACGCCAGGCCGCCCCTGCCACACCTCGATTCCGGTCTTCGGCGGCGACGAGGGGCGACGCGGCGCCTGTGCGGCGGGTGCCGGCTCGTCCGGTTTTCCGGGAGCAGCAGCGCGCCCAGGAGCAACAGAAGTCGATGGTCTCGTGCCGACGGTCGATGACGCGCTCGGCGACGGCGGAGCGGTCCTCGACGGTTGCGCGGGAACTGCTGCCTTCGGAGCCTGGGTGGGAGCTGCCCCCGACGCAGGCTTCACGGCTGCCGGAGCCGGCGCTGCCGCCACAGGCGTGGGAGCAGGAGGCTCGGCCGGAACGGGAGCCGCCGGAGCTGCCGTCGCTGTCGCAGGAGGAGCAGCAGGAGGCGTCGCCGTAGCAGCAGGTGCCGGAGGTTCGGCGACCGCAGGCGCCGGAGCGCGAGGCGTGGACGCCGAGGCTTCCGGCGAAGGCGCGGCCGCCGTGGGCGCCACTGCAGAAGTTGCAGCAGCCACGGGAGCAGGCGCGCTCTCCGCGCGAGGCGTGGGAGCCTCCGGCGCGGACGTCTTGGCAGCGGCCTCCGCTGCCGGCGGAGATCCAGTCTCCGTCGCAGCAACAGGCGCAGCCTCGACGCGAGGCGCGGCTGCTGCGGGGGGTTCGGGCTTGGTCGTCGGGGCCGCAACGCTCTCGGTCGTGGAGACGACAGGTGCGGATGCGACCGGTGCCACGGGTGCTGCAGCTTCCTGCGGCTCGCGGTCCGGCGTTTTGGTGGGTGCGCTCGGCGTCACAGGGGGGCTCTCAGAGGGCGCGACATGGCGCGCTTCGACCGACTCTGCAGCGGGCTGATGGCGTGGCGTCGTCGACTCCGAAGGGCGAGCTACGGGCCGGGCGGCGACCGGTTCCGGAGCAGGTGCTGGACGCGCGGGGATCGCCGGCTCGGGCGGCCGCACGGCTCCGGGTTGCGAAGGCGAGGGCGCCGGAATTCCTTCGGCCCCTGGGCGGGCCTTGCGTTTCACCACAGTAGGTCGAATGCGTTCCTCGACCACCTCGGGCGCCTTCTGTCGCTCGAGGTGGCGCTTCACGCGCTCGACGACGTCAGCCTCGACGGCGCTCATGTGATTTCGCACGTCGCCGATCCCCATGGACTGGAAGAGCGCGACCAGCGTCTTCTGATCCATGTTGAGCTGCTTAGCCACCTCGTAGACCCGAACCTTACTCATGCACCTCGCTCCACGTTACCAGTCCGCCTCGCCCACCCGCGCCGGCTTCGACGCGCCGCCGCGTCGCTCCCCGTACCGCCACGAGCACTCATCTTCTCATCGTTCGACGCGCCCGCTTCGTGTTTACGACGGGGCGCACCGCGCTGCAGGGATTTTCTCGCCTCACCGTGCCCAGTCGCACCGGACACCTCGGCAGCATGCGCCCGGGGAGACTCAGCTTGTTGCCTCGACTCACCGGTCTCTGCGCGCTTGTTCCCACCTTCCGAGGAATTCGACTCCTCGCGTGGTCTCCTCGCTGGGCGCTTGACCCCCCTCACCGTGCCTTGCTCGACGCTCATGCAGGCGTCTGCCACATGTACGGAGTCCAGGATGGCTGACGCCAGCCTCACAGAGGTGATCGCCATTACAGCAACTCCCTGTTCCCGACGACCTCCCGCCAGCTTGCCGAGGGAGACCTTCGTCCCCCATGCAACAGCGCGGCCCGAAGCAATGGCGGACTGCACGTGAGAGAGCTGAGATCCAGCCGCTGCATCGCAAGCGACGACCGCGAGCGGAGCACCTCGGTCCAGGGACTGCGAGGCGGCGTCGGCACCAATGGCCGCAGCACGTGACCGCACGGCCGATCGAATCAGCCCCTCCACCCGACGGGTCATTGCCTGGCGGATGGCCAGCGCCAGCGTCTCCGCTGTCAACGCGACCGCTCGAGGGCCTGCCGTGCGCTCCGATGTCTCGACTTCTGGGCGCGGGTCGGCACCCTCGGGGAGGTTGGGAGCTTCGGGGAGAGCAGGAGACGGCTCCAGCGCGTCATCCAGGTAGATCGAATGAACTCGACCCCGCGCAGCCCGCGGAAGGCCCCGTTGTACGGCCTTCGCCAAACACTCTGGCCGCGCATGAACGTGAGCGCCTCGCCCGAACCCCCCGTTGCCAGGGTCGACCGCGATCGCTCCCTCCGGAGCCAGAATCAGGCGCACGAGCGGAGATGACGCCTCGGACGAGTCGAATGCAACACGCTCACCACAGCCCACACACATGCGCGTGCGGCCATGAGGCGACAGGGCGACTGCAGATGCCCGAGGCTCGACCTCGTGCACCGCGTCCCCTTCTGCTGTACTCGGCTTACCCGTCGTTTCCGTCATTCCCCGCGTCGTCCTCCTAGGCCTGCTTGGCAGCGGCGGCACGTTGACGTGCCTCGGCCCGCGCTGCGTCGAGCACCTTCTGCTCGCTCTCTACGAAATCACGCGCGCCTTGCTTGATGGCGCGCGCCTTCTTGATTCCGAGCCCCGTGCGGATCGCCAGCCGATCCTCGTCTTCACGAAGAAGATCCTCGACCGAGCGGTACCCTGCTTCTTCCAGCAGCGTCACGGTCCGCTCACCCACGCCGCGGATGAACATGAGACGCTCGCGATCCGTGAGCGCCTCGGACCGCTGCGAAGCGGCACGGATTCGCTCTTGCCGGAGACGCTCCATCGTCGTCTCCGCCTGCGTCTTGATCCGATCCGCGACATCGGAGCCGCCCAGCCCGGGAATGGCGGCGAGTTCTTCGGTCGTGGCCTCACTCACTTCTTCCAGTGCGCGGAAGCCGAGCCGGTACATGGACTTGGCGATCTGCTCGTTCACGCCGTCGATCTGCTGGAGGGCAGAGATCGCCTCCTCCTCCATCTGCTTGAACTTCGACTCGCTGATGATGTCCAGCTTCCAGTTCGTGAGCTGTGCTGCGAGCCGCACGTTCTGCCCTTTTCGCCCGATGGCCAGGGACAGCTTCTCATCCGGGACGACGAGCTCCATGCGCCCGTCTGCCTCATCGACGATGACCTTGTGCACCTCGGCAGGCTGGATGGCCGCGATGACGTAGCGCGCCGGATCCCGATCGTAGGGAACGATATCAATTTTCTCCCCACGCAGCTCCTGCACGACGGCCTGCACGCGCGACCCCTTCATGCCCACGCATGCGCCGACCGGATCGACATCTGCATCACGGCTGGTGACCGCGATCTTCGAGCGCGCCCCAGGCTCTCGTGCCACCGAGACGATGCGCACGATGCCCTCGTAGATCTCGGGCACCTCAGCCTCGAACAGCTTCTCGACCAGACGAGGATCGGCACGCGACAGAATGATCTGGGGCCCACGGGCCTCGCGATCGATGTCCTTGACGTAGGCCACGATGCGATCGCCGGGACGGTACGTCTCGCGCGGAGTCTGCTCTCGGAAGGGGAGGATCCCCTCGGTGCGGCCGAGGTCGACGATGATGTTGTTCCCCTTCTCGAAGCGGCGGACGATCCCGCGAATGAGCTCGCCCTTGCGATCCTTGTACTCGTTGTAGATGAGGTCGCGCTCGGCGTCACGCACACGTTGCAGGAGCACCTGCTTCGCCGTCTGAGCGGCGATACGTCCGAACGTGGTCCGGCCGTGCTTGAGCTTCAGGATGTCCCCGTACTCTTTGTCCTGCTCGCGCGCCTTCTCAGCGTCCTCCGGGCGCCAGAAGACCTGGAATCCCAGCTCCTCGCCCATCGCAGCCTCGAGCTTCAGCCGCTCGACGTCTGGCAAGGCAATCTCGCGCTCTGGATCCGAGACAGTCTCGACCACCGTCATGTACTGAAAGAGGTCGACTTGCCCGCTCTCGTCGTTGAAGCGCGCCTCGAGTTCGCGGCTTGGCCCGAAGACGCTCTGAGCCGCCTTCAGAATCGCCGCTTCGATCGTCTCGACGAGGATCTTCTTATCGATCCCCTTCTCTTTTGCGACCTGCTCGAGGATGCCGCCCAGGCTCGTGTCCGAGGACGGCGCCGCTGCCATCGTTGCCATGACGTTCGTGTCTCCTGGTCCTTGCGTTCTTACGGTCTCTTTCGGGGGCCTGGAGTAGCAGGCTGAGCGCCCTGCTCTGTCCCTTCAGCCTGGCCGGAAGGACGTCGCCGCCCTTTCTTGCCTGCCTTGGGCTGAGGCGTGAGCTCGAAGACGAGCCGCGCCTCGGCGATATCTTCAATGGCCGCCTCGATGCGCTTCCCATCGACCATGACAGCGACCAGCCCCTCCGGTGCTTCGAGCAGCTCGCCGCGCAGGAGCTTCTGCCCATCGGAAGCGGGCCGCGAGAGCTTCACTTTCGCGGTGCGCCCCACGAAGCGCTTGAACTCGGCAGGCGACTTGAGGCGTCGATCCAGGCCCGGAGAGCTGACCTCGAGGTTGTAAGCACACGAGATCAGATCGGCAACGTCCAGGGCCGCAGACACATCACGAGAGACCTCGGCGCAGTCCTCGAGGGTGACTCCACCCGAAAGATCGAGAACGCCCTCTCGTTCGATCGTGACGCGCAGTGTCCAGCCCGCACGCTCAGTCAGCCACTCCGCATCGACGAGCTGGACACCGTACGCCACGAGCGCAGGCGTGATCGCCTCTCGAACTCGCGCGAGATCTACCGTGCCTTTCGTTTCGCCGCCCATCGAGTGCTGCATGAAATAGAAGATCGCCTTCGGATGGCCCCGCTCGACTCTGGCGTCCAACTCCGGGCTTTCCAATCCCGGTGACCACACGCCAAAAAAAAAGAGCCGATTCCCAAACTGGGAACCCGGCCCGCGGATCCACCTAGTTGTGACCGGCACCCTAGTCCCATATGCGCATGCGCGCAAGAGGAGACCTATCCCGTCCCAGGACGGGATAGCGGCCCAGGGCTCACGATTTCAGCAGGGCCGACCCTGCTCACTCGAACCGAACCGGCCTCTGTGGCCGCACTTCCAGCTCACTCACGGACATCGATCCCGCCGAAGGAGTGAGCGCCCCGCGGAACGTCAGGACCTCACGCAAGGTTCGGCAAGGCTACCACATCGATGTGCAGAACCTCGTCGAATGCCTGAATTTCCTTCACACAAGCCTCGCTCGGACGACCGGAGACACGCAGCTTGGTGCACGTCGCCAGCGCGCCTTCGAACACCGTGTTCGACACTTCCTCGACGTTGATGTTGTGGCGCTTGAGGACGGCGAGGCAGTTCGCCAGCACCCCGACCTTGTCCAGCATCCGGATCACCACCGCAAAGCGCGCAGGCGAGGCTGCCGCGATGTTCACGACGTTGGGCACGTCTTCCTTGGTGAGGAAAGAGCGCACGATCCGCGCCGTCTCCATGGCGATGGCGAGCTGCGCTTGCTCGGTCGAGGCGCCGATGTGCGGGGTGCCGTAGATGAGCCCCTGGCTGAACAGCGCAGGATCGATGGTCCCCTTCCCTTCGTTCGGCTCGTCCGGGATGACATCCAGACCTACCCGAAGGTTCTTCTTCGGCGCAAATTCGGCCAGAGCCGCGTAATCGAGAACCTCCCAGCGAGAGGTGTTGACCAGGATGGCGCCCTCGGGAAGTGCCTCGAGGACCCGTCGACTCACCACGCCGCGCGTGTGGGGCGTGAGAGGAAGGTGGATCGACAGCACGTCGGATTTCGCCGCGAGCTCCTCCAGGGTGCGGGCAAAGCCGACGTTGATCTTCGCCGCGCGTGAAGGTGTCAGCGAGCGTGACCATGCGTGGGGTGTGAGCCCGAACGTTCGCGCGCGCTCCAGCAGCTCACGACCAACTGCGCCGAGCCCTGCGATCCCGATCCGGTGACCGTACAGCCCCCGACCTGCCGAGTACTTCGCCTTCTCCCAGCGACCAGCGCGGAGGTCGGTCGTCGCATCCACCAACCGACGGTCGAGCGCCAGGATGAACCCCATCGCCAGCTCTGCGACCGCTATCGCGTTCTTCCCGGGGCAGTTGGCGACGTAGATGCCGCGCACGCTGGCCGCTTGCACGTCGATGTTGTTCACCCCGGCGCCTGCGCGGACGATCAGGTTGAGGTGCTTCGCCGCGCTGAGCGCTGCTGCGGTGACCTCCGTCGAGCGAACCACGAGGATGCCTATGCCATCCAGGGCGGCCGCCAGGGTGTCCCTGGTAAGCTCGGGCCGATAGAGGATTTCGATCCCGAGGATCCGCAGTTCCTCGAGGGCGGAGAGGTTCATTTTGTCGGCGACGAGCAGACGCATGCGAGGCCTCAAGGTAACAGAAAACGAGACGTTGGCGGCGTGCCTTCTCTTCGTCACCGCGTGCGGCGGAAACCACAGCGTCTCGCCCTGGGGTGGGGGAGAAGCGCCGCCCCCCTCGGTGCTCATCCAGGCCTCAGACCTCGGCGCCCAGCTTCAGATCATCGATCAAGAGACGGCAGCACGCGGGCTGACCGTCGTGACGGAGCTCCGAGGCAACCTCCCCCGGGGGGGCGGTGAGGTGGTTGCGCGTGGGTATCGAGGCGTCGACCGGCTCGGGCGCCCCATCACGGCAGTCCGCGTCGTGAGTTCTCGCGGACTGGTCCTGACGCTCGGGCCTCGGTCGCTGCGCGACCTCGACCACTTCCGCGCCACCGAGCTACTTGCCCATCCTCTCCTCGGAGACGTGCCCCTGGACGACGACGACATCCAGCGCGCGTCCCTGGGCGATCTCAACGGCGATGGCTCCCTCGATGTCGTCCTCCGCAGCGAGGCTGGCACGCTGGAGGTCTGGTCCCTCCGCGCGTTCAGTGCCACCCCGTACCCGATCGAACTCACCACCCTCCCCACACTCGCCCTCGACATCGAGCCGGGGAGCGGGCTGTCGCTCGGAGGTCGCCCGCAGCCCGTCGAGACCGATCAGCTCCAGCCCGACCTTCTCGAGATCGCCACGTTCGAATCCGGCCGCTACACAGGCCAGAGCGCCGCCGCGCGCGCCTACCACGCACGTCGCGCAAGAGAACTCACCACGGAATCGCGCTCCCCATCCACCGAACCGACAGCGCCCGACGAGACCACCCGGCTACGACGCGCCATCGAGCGCGCCTGGTACACCCTGCTCGCAGGTCGACCCCGCACGGAAGTGCTCACTGCGCTCGACAAGGAGCGGGTCTCCTCCGAGCACGAGGGCGTGTTCGCCGCGTACAGGACGCGCATCGCGCGCATGGGCTCGAGGTCGGCCAAAACGACTACAGAGAAGACACCGACGGGGCAGGGAGCTGAAACGCCTGCCCGAAGGTGACGATGATGTCTCCAGGGAAGGAATCTCTCGCCACGTAACCGCGCGTGAGGGGGAATCCCCAGTCGGCCCGGATCACCGTCCGGTCGAGCTGTGGAAACAGGATACGCAACCCCACCCCTGTCGATTGCTTGACCCTGAAGTCGTCGAAGCCCCTGAACGCATCCCCCACATCGAAAAACGCAGCCCCCGCGAGCTGCACGGACCAGATCTCCAGGGGCACGCTGCGAAACTCCAGGTTGGCAGCGAACATGTCGGGACCGATGAACTCCCCGGTCGCGTACCCACGAAGGCGCGACTCCCCGCCGAGCTGCGTGAGCCGGTTCATGTAGTTGCGGTAGCGGTGCATCAGGACGGCATCGAACACCAGCCTCCCGATCCCGAAGTGAGGCGTATGGATACGGCCAGCGATCTGGATCGAGCCATCCGCGATCCGGGACGGCTCGGCCTCCGTGACGCTCTCCACCACGAGTCGCGCCAGACCGTCGCCGAGCGGCACCGTGTAGCCCGCCGCCACGGCCACGCCCGCGAAGTTGCGCGTCGATCCGAGCCCCTGGAGCACCGGATAGAGCTTCAGCGACACATCATGTCCTATCCGGAAATCCTCCTGGAGCCCCAGCGTGTTCAGATCCAGCACCCGTCGAAAGTGCGCCGAATAGGTGTGGTACTCGAACGCGGGTCCGATGCGTGTGTCGCTCGTCGGGACGGCTCGACGAAGAAACTCTCGACGCGCATCAGGATCGAAATTCGACAGGTCACCGGCCCGATACACTCGGCGACTCGCCTGGATCCCGAGCGAGAAATCGTTCTTGAGCAGGCGACCGAAACTCCTGGTGACCGTATAGCTCCCCCCGAGCACAGAGCTCCGGTATCGGAACGGGATGTCGTCCTCTTCCGGCGTGGCATCCGCATCGAAGGTGGCCACCTGCCCTGCGACGAAGCGTCGGGTGATCTCTTCTCGCCAGCTCACGACCGCCCCCCACGACCACTCCGCGATGGTGGCGTAGAGCGGCTGACCGTAACTGAACGACCCGAAGGACCCCTCGACCTCGCCGCTGTCGCGTCCCAGGATCACGTTGGCGTCGGTGCTGAGAACGATCCGGCTGCCCCCCACGTAGGGCATCGTGTAGCTCCCGCCCAGTGAGACGGTCGCCGGGTCCATGAGCATCTGCGCCGCGATGGAATTGTGGGTCCCCAGCAGGTTCTGTTCGCTGGGCTGGAGCAGGAGGTACTCCAGCCTCCCCGCAGCGAAACGGTAGTTCGAGTTCAGCCGCAGGCTCCACACGTCCTTGGTGACCACCACCATGCGCACCCGATCGGGGCTGCTGCCCCGGACCGGAAACACGAGGACGAGCGAGAGCTGATTCCGCCCTCTCAGATTGCGCGCCGTCTCGTCGGCGAGGACTTGCCGATAGGGCTCACCCGAACGAAGCAGCATCTCGCGCCGCAGCACGAACGGCCGCGACGTCGAGTGGAACCAGTTGACGAACGCAGGCGCCGGATCGCGATCTTCGAAGACCTCGAGCGGGATGATCTCGATCCCCTCGATGATCTTCCCTTCTGGCTCCGAGTCGATGGAGGCGTCGAGACGCGCCAGCGCGCGCCGGATCGTCTCGACCTCGTAAGGGGAGTAGCGCAGCTGCAGCGGCGCATCCGTGGCGGCCGTCGGGGCCCCCGCGAGCGCGCCGGCGCCCGCAGCGCTCGGCTCGGGTGGGAGCTGCCCCGCACCGGGTGCTCGTGGAGGCGCCACACCGGGACGCGGTTGCACGACGGCAGGGCGCGGAGCGACCGTCCCCTCATCGGCCTCTCCCGGCTTCGTGAGGAGGAGAAGAGAGCCCGCGACCAGGATCGCCCGGACGACGCCGCGTGCCCGAAGCGCTCTGGTTACAGGGACGTGTCCGGCGGGTACGTGGCGATGACGTTGACCTTGTACTTCACGTACTGATGCGGAATCGTCCCCCAGTCGGGCTTCGGCATCGCACGGTCGATGCACTTGATCAGCTCCTTCGCCTTGGCGCGCTTGATGGTGCTCGACTTGCCCGAATAGAGGTTGGTCCGCTTGCGTCGGAAATCCATTTCCAGGACGAAGCTCACGGTGACAGGCGTCTTCCCAGACGGTGCACAGCTCGCGTTCTCGCGGATGGCGCGTGACAGCGCATCCTCGAAGAACGTCACGTGATCGCAACGCTCTGGCGCCGTCTTGCCAGGACCAGGATTCTCGCAACGGATTGTGGTGAACGGAGACAGCGTCACCGCTGCTGGCGTGGACGTCTCCGGCAGCGGGATCGGGAGCGCCAGCACGCTGGCATTGGCCTGCGCAGCATCCGCTGTGGGGATCGGCTCGGGCCGCGGTCGTCGCCAGAGATAGAGCGGCACCGCCACGAGGATCAGACCCGCCACGAGCGCGATGATGATCTGAAGACGGACCGGTCGATCACCCCCGCCACGACCGAGGTAGCGGTAGGGAGACGGTTGCGAGGGAGGGCTGGAAGGAAAGAGCGGCCTGTTCATCGCGCTACTGCGTCAATCCACCAGCGTCCGGGCGGGTCGCCCGGGCTCGAACTTCACCAATGTGGCCGCCAGCTCCAGCGTTTCGGGCAAGGTCCCTTGAACCTGCGCCACGACCTGCTCCACGACGTGGCGCGCCTCTTCGAGGCTCGGCCCCACCACCGAGACCGCAAACTTGAGGGGCCCCGTACGGCCCGCGACCGCCGGCGTCAGGCTGAGCAGCAGCATCTCGGTCAAGTCGATGACCCGCTGCGCCGCCTTGCGCAGCGCGAGCATCTCCAGGATGGTCGGCCGCTCGCTCACTTGCCGGTTCGGCCCCCGCAGCTCGAAGCGCGCAATCTGCATCGGCACCTCGGCCCACTCTGCGAAGAGTCCATCCTCGTCGATGGCCTTCATCAGATGCTCGCGCACGAGCAACCCCGTGAGCCCGTCTCGCTTCGCCAGGTACTGCTTCGCCTTCTTGTGGTGCGGCGAGTCCGAGCCGAAGGTGACCAGCTTCAGCCGACACTCGCCGAGCTGCACCTCGCCGCCATGCAGCAGCGACACCTGCGTCTTCCGCTCGTAGTTGAAGTCGGCGTACGTCCCGTTGGTGCTCCCGTGATCCTCGACGAGCCACGTCCCCGTCTGCCACCGGAGCGTCGCGTGCGCTCCCGAGACCGTCGCCTCCGAGAGCACGATGTCTTGATCGCTCCGCCGCCCGATGGTGATCACCGACTTGTCCAGCGGCAGCAGCGTCCCCACGATGTCCGGCGCGTTGCTCGCGTAGCTGACCAGCAACGACTGCGCGCCAGGCGTGAAGTTCGTCCGAAGCGCGCCACCCGGCGGCGGACCTGGATCGAGACGCTCTCGCGGTAGCTGGATGGGGCTCGTCGTCAGCTGCGACGGGTTGAAGAACCGCATGTGACGCGCCTGCGGGCGCATCGTCGGGTCTTCGTTGAGACCGCGGAAGATCTGCCGGATCTCGTCATGCGACAGGCCTGCCGGCACATCGAACATGATCTGCTGCTTCATCGGCTTGACCCGCGGCTTGTAGCCAGGCTCGGGGACGCGGCAGGTCCACATCTCCCAGAGCGTCAGGGCCATCGCGTACACATCGTCTTCGGGGCTGGCACCACCACTGCGCAACCGCTCCGGGGACATGTAGTTCGGCGTCCCGCCGTCGGGCGGCGCCCCCGGCTTGCGCGCCGAAGCACGCGCGCGCTCCTGAGCGAAGCCGAAGTCCAGGATCACCGTCCGCCCCTCGGAGACCATCACGTTGCCGGGCTTCAGGTCACCGTGCACCAGCCCCTGGGCGTGGATCGCCGCAAGACCGTTGCAGACCTCGCTCGCGATCTTGCGGAACTCGTCGGCGGAGTACCCCCCTTGCGCCTTCCGCTTGCGGATGTGCGTGTGCAGCGTCTGGCCAGGGATCTGCTCCATGACCAGGATCGGGCCCCAGAGGCTCGGCGCCAGGTCATGGACGCGGCAGACGTTGGGGTGGCCGACCGATCGCGCGAGCAGCAGCTCCTGACGAAGCGCCTCGTCGTCTCCGGGCATGCGCGACTCTTCACGCACGACCTTGAGCGCCACCGTTTGCTGGGTGGAGCGATCGAATGCCAGGAAGACCTCGCCCATGCCGCCTTTACCAAGGCTCTGACGGATCTCGTAACGGTCATTGATGACCGTTCCGGCAGTGATGGGAGGGGGAGACGTCTTGGTCACGGCCTCAGTCAAAACGGTAGAGCCTCAACGCCGGTGCGTGCCGACACCAACCTGGGCGACAGCGTCGTCTATCTGAGCGACAAGCGCAACGAGTCGTTACAGAGAAGAGACGTGCCGGCGTTACCCTCCTCCTACCCTTCGGCCTTCGAAGTTTCCATCCCCATGAGGCCGGCTCCACCCAACCCGCACCGGAAGCCCCCTGCAGCACGCCTGGGACGCCAGGACACCGATCGGAGCGCTTGACGCTCTACCGTGACCTGAACTAGGTCGCGGGTGCAGGCCTGTCGGGCCTGCCGATCTCGCGCAGTGGGCGCGAGGCACAGCCGTGTCGGCCGACCGATGCCCGGGGCTCGTCCCGGGCGGCAGTCGTCCTCGCAGCGACGCCTCGCGCCAGCCAACAGGGAAGCCGGTGAGAGACCGGCGCGGCCCCCGCCACTGTGACCGGGGACGAAGGCGGAACATCCACTGGAGCTCCGGCGCCTTTCTTTCAAGGAAGCGCCGCCTCTGGGAAGGACCGCTGGAGGACGATCCGGGAGCCAGGAAACCTGCTGCATGAGACCGTCCGCGGCTCCGGGGTGGAGCATGCGGCGGGCATCAGGTCTCGCCCTGTCCTCGCCTGGCCGCGCGCTGCCCCGAGCACGGAGTCGACCGTGTGGAACGGCGCGGTGTGGCGCCCGGAAAGGACAGCAGCAATGGGACGGCAAAGAAGCATGCGGGGCGGTCGCTGGGACCTCTCCTGGACGTCGATCGGGCTGTGCGCCATGGTGGCCGTGGGTGTCTCCGCCGCCAGCGGATGCGGAGGAGGCGACGAGGATGGCTCGGGCGGCTCGGGTGCATCGACCAGCAGCCAGGGCGGCGCGGGAGGCGCCGGGGCAGGCGGCGCAGGCGGCACGGGCGGCGCGGGGGGTGACAGCGGCGATTGCCTCGATCCTTCGACTTACGCGGACGCCTTCTCGATCGTGGATTCGACGCTCTGTGCGGTCGGCGTCTACACCGCAGACGTCTCCCTCGGCTCGGTCACCTGGGGCCGACATGGCGGCCCCCTCCTCCTGGAGGTGGACAACCAGCACGGAGACCCCGCGCATCTCGTACGCCTCTCGCCACCGGCCGGCGCGACCGGCGCCATGACCTCCACGGTGACGACGATCGAGACCGGAACCCCGGCGGGCTCATACTTCGGAGGCCAGGCGCTCGACCTCCCCTTCTTCGACTGGACCGCACTCTCCTGGACGGGCGCCTTCCCCAACACCGAAGGGGAGCTCCTCCTCGTCACCAACGACACCGTCACGGAGCGGTACACCGTGAACGGCTTCTATGCAGCGACGGCCCTGGCAGGGCGCCTGCTCTACACGGGCCTCTCCTTGCTCGGCGAAGGCGCCAGCGGCGCCAACGCGCTGTATGCCGCCGACAGCTGCGGGACGGCCGATCAGAACCCGCGCTTCTTGCCCGAGGGCGACGCCACCTGCTCCGCCCCCGTCGAGGTCGACAGCTGGGGTGACTTCTCCGGACCGCTCACCATCGACCGCGCCGGCAACGCCTTCGCCATCCTCCCGACGTTCTCGGACGGTCAGGAAGCGCGGGCCTACGCAGCCGGGCAGGTGGCTCGTGGTGCGGGGGCCACCCAGGGGACCACGCTGTTCGAGCTCCCTGGCTTTGGGGACGCGCTGGCCGCCATGGCCCCCGAAGGGGACGCTCCCGGCCTCGTCGTCTTCCAGCCGACGGATCCCGCGACCTATGACTACCTCGACCCGCTGGCGACCCCCTACACGTCGGGCGCCACGGTGCAGCCCCAGGGTGAGCCTGCCGAGGTCCTCCGCCTCACCACCCCGAACACGGCCCTCGCGCTGACCACCGACGAGGACAACCGGGTCTGGGTGGGCCTGACCCTTCCAGGCGGCGTCACCACCTTCGTCGTTCTGGCCCGACGGTAACGCGGCCTCCGCAGAAGCGGATCATCGCTCGCGTTTCCCCTTACGTCCAACCCCAGACCGTTTCCTCGAGACAGCTCGGCTCCAGCGCCGGATGCCTCCGCGCAGGCCGGCCGCCATCGCCCGGCTGGGCTGCCGCTATCACGGAAAGGTCACCTGCCATCCCGGTCGCCATGACCCTCCTGCCGGTGTGCGTACAGGAAGGAGATGTCGACAGATTGACACGCCGGAGCCGCCTCGGTCAGACTGCGACGGAGGCGGTTGTCAGCCCCGCCACGTCTCCTTCTTGAACCGCGCGGGGAGCGCGCAGATCATGTCCGACGACCGCCAGCGAGAGGGAACTGGCAGCTCGACCTCGCCGAAGGGTGCTGCTCTGTCGGATCCGCTCATCGGTCGCGTGATCAACGATCGCTTCAAGATCGTCAGTGTCATCGCGCGTGGTGGCATGGGCAAGGTCTACCGCGCCGAGCAAGCGCCGCTCGGACGCATCTGCGCCCTCAAGGTCCTCAGCCCCAAGTACGACGGCGATCGCGATCCCGAGTTCCACCGCCGCTTCGTCCTCGAAGCCGCGACGGCCTCCAAGCTCACCCACCCGAACACGGTCACCGTCTTCGACTACGGGCAGAGCGACGACATCTACTACATCGCGATGGAGTACATCGAGGGCAGGACCATGCACCGCGCCCTCCGCGAGGAAGGTCCCTTCGACGAGCAGCGCACCTCGTACATCGCGCGACAGATCTGCCGCTCTCTCCGCGAAGCGCACGGCCTCGGTGTCGTGCACCGCGACCTCAAGCCGGGCAACGTCTTGCTCGTCACCCACGAAGACGAGCAGGACCATGTGAAGGTCCTCGACTTCGGCCTGGTGAAGGACGTCGAGAGCGGCCAGGACCTCACCCAGCAAGGGCTGTTCATGGGCTCGCCGAAGTACATGGCGCCCGAGCAGATCACCGGCGGCGAGATCTCTGCGCGCACGGACGTCTACGCGCTCGGCGTGATGATGTACGAGATGCTGACCGGCCAGGTCCCGTTCGATCGTGGCGCCAGCGTCAGCACGCTCATGGCCCACGTGCACGACGCCGTGCCGCCGATGCACGAAGTCTACCCGGGGCTCGCCATCTCTCCTGCCATGGAGGGGCTCATCTACCGGTGCCTCGACAAGAACCCGAGGGCCCGCTTCGCCTCGATGAACGACGTCCTCATCGCGTTGAAGCGCACGGGTGGCGCGACGTTGACGGACACGAACGACGTCTTGCCGGCGGTCGCGGGCAACTACAGCCGCAGCTCGCGCCCCTCGCTCGCGACGAGCGGCGAGCACTCGACCGCCTCCGTCAACTACGGCGCGAACTACACGGGGAACTACTCCGGCACCTACTCCGGCGCGCACTCGGGTCCGCACTCCGCCCCGCCCACGAACCCGATCGCCTACCCGGGCCTGCTCTCACCCGACGCCAGCTCGCAACCTCCCCCGGGCGCGCCCGTCTTCGTCCCGCCCCCCATCACCGACTCCCTGGGCCCCAGACCGCGACCTCCGAGTGGCGCTCCCGCCGCGGCACCGAGCGGCATGCGCCGGCTCCTCCCCTGGGCGGTGGGTGGCGTCCTCGCGTCCGTCATCGGCGTGGGCGTGGTCCTCTCCAGCGGCTCCAAGCCCACCACGGGCGCAGACCAGGCGAGCACCGGCGCCCCCTCCGTGGCGACGACCGCAGCGCCCGCGCCCACCCCCTCGGTTGCTCCTCAGGCACCCACGAGCCTCGCCGTCTCGCACGACAAGCCTGCGTCCCTCACCATCGACGTCGAGAGCAATCCCCCTGGCGCCGTCGTCCTCGAAGGCGCCAAGGAACTCTGCGCAGCGACGCCGTGTCGCATCACCTGGCACGGCGACGACGCCTCACCGGCCGTCAAGCACGAGCTCACCTTCGAGAAGCGGGGCTTCAAGCCCACCAAGGTCAGCGTCATCGGCGCCGAGGACAGGGTAAAGGTCAAGCTCGAAGCGGCACCCGCCGGACGCCTCCCCCCGCCCAAGCCCGAGGGGTACAAGGACAACCCGTTCGGCAACTGAACCCACGCGCCCAGCAGGGCCCTGGTCGCGCTCCCGCTGGTGGACCGCGCGCCGCGTCGTCGCTCCCGCAACCCGCCGCGACCACACTCACCGCCCTGCCGCGAAGCTTGCCCCGGGCAGGCCACCTGAGCGACAACGGGATCGATGGCGTATCCCGTCTCCCGAACGCCGAGCGCAGCCTCCACGCCGCCAAGGCGCCGCCGCTCGCAGCGGATCCGGCTCACCGCGTTCGCCGCCTTGCTCGCAGCGACCCTGCTCCCCGCGAGCGCCCTCGCCGATGCTCGCACCGAAGCCCGCCGTCATTTCAAGACGGGCATGGAGCTCATCACGAAGCGGCGCTTCGATGAAGGCATCAAGGAGCTCGAGAAGGCGAACGAGATCCTCCCGCACCCCAGCGTCGTCTACAACATCGCCCGCGCGCACGCCGAGGCAGGCAACCTCGAACAGGCCGTCGCGAGCTACCGTCAATACCTCGCGAGCGAACCCGAAGATCGCGACAAGGTCTCCCAGGTCCTCCGCCAGCTCGAAGAGAAGCTCGCCGCCCAGCGCGCCGCCACCGAGCCGCCCAGACCCCCGTCGACGACCCAGCCTCCACCGCTGACCCCACCGCAGCCTGGCGAGCAACCGCCCACGGGCCCCACGGCCCCGACCGGCCAGCCCCCCAGGCCCGGCGAGCAACCCGATCGACCCACCGAGCCTCAGCGCCCCTCGGGTGAACAGCACACGCCGGGCACCCCCGTCACCCCCGACACCCGACAGCTCGTCGGCGAGGCGCGCACCGACGACATCTACCAGGAGACCGTCGTCACGGCCTCGCGCAACGCGCAGAGCCCCCTCGACGCCCCCAGCTCCACCACGATCATCACCCGGCAGGACATCCGCCTCTCCGGCATCACCCGCATCCCGGAGCTGCTCCGCCGCGTCGCCGGCATGGACGTCATGCAAATCACGGGTGGTGACACCAGCGTCTCGATGCGCGGCTTCAACAGCCGCCTCTCGAACAAGCTGCTCGTCCTGATCAACGGACGCACCGCGAAGAACGACATCCTCGGCTCCACCTTCTGGGAGATGTTGACCATCGACGTCGACCAGATCGAACGCATCGAGGTCGTACGCGGCCCTGGCTCCGCGCTCTACGGCGCCGACGCCTTCGTGGGCATCGTCAACATCATCACCATCGCGCCAGGCGAAGGCCGCGACGGCGCCCGCGTCGGCGTCGGTGATCAGGTCCAGGGTTACGGCTCCGTGTGGACCACCGGCCGCGAGGGCGACTTCGGCTACCGCCTCTCCGCAGGCTTCACCCGCTATCCCCGCTGGACGCGCGAGGTCGCCCCCGACCGCATCGATCTCGACCTCACCAGCCAGAGCCAGAACCTCGGCGCGCAGAACGTACGACTCGATCTCAGGACCACGCAGCGCCTCGGCAAGGGCCGCATGCTCCATCTCGGTGGTGGCTACTCCCGCAACGAGATGAACATCTACGGCATCGGCCCGTTCAACGACTACATCTTCCAGGGCACGAACATGGACGCCACGGCCATGTTCACCAGCGACTTCCTGAACGTCCGCACCTACTACACGAACATGGACGTGGATGCGCAGTCGAACGCGGCATACGCCGGGCGCACCCTCTACCCCACCAACGCCCTCCAGCACCTCTACCACGCCGAGGCGGAGTTCGTTCGCACCCTGCGCTTCCCCGAGGCCGTCGAGCACGACCTCCACCTCGGCGGAAGCTACCGCCTCAAGCACATCCGCTGGAGCTACCTGATCGACGACCCGCCGACCGAGCATCACGGCGCCATCTTCCTCCAGGACGCGATGAAGATCGGCCCGCACTTCACCTTCGTCGCCTCGGGCCGCCTCGACTACGTTCCCTTCCTCGAGCGCGTCATCCCCTCACCGCGCGGCGCCTTCATCATCAAGCCGACGAGCCAGCAGGCCATCCGCCTCTCCGGCTCCACCGCCTTCCGCTCGCCCACCTTCCTCGAAGCCTACCTCGCGCTCCCCATCCAGCTCGCGCAGACCGGCGCCGAGCTGTTCTCGGAGACCAACGCCCGCGACCGACCTGGCTTCAAGCTCAACCCCGAGCAGATCGTCGCCGCCGAGGCCAGCTACCTCAACCAGCAGAGCGACTTCGTGAACTTCGAGGTCACCGCCTACTACAACCGCGTCACCGACCTCATCGCCCTCGCCGACCGACGCATCCTCACCCTCTCCAACCGCGCTGACGGCTTCGGCGGCATCGATCCTGCGACGGGCCGCTACACCGTCGGCTTCGGCGGCTGGGACAACCAGTGCGACACCTACAACGTCGTCGGCGGCGAGGTCGGTGGACGCCTCTTCCCGATCGAGGGCATCGACGTCATCGCCAACTACGCCCTCAACCTCTCCAACCAGAGCGTCGGCGACGGCTGCCTCGTCCCTGCCGACCGGCGCACCAGCCGCCACAAGATCAACGTCGGCGTCCAGGCCCGCACCAAGATCGGCATCGATGGCGAGCTCATGTTCCACTACCAGTCCAGCCAGCAGTGGGTGGAGCAGGTCGCCACCGCCACCGGCATCTTCCCGCAGGTCTTCGACCTCCCGGGATACACCCTGGTGAACGCCCGCCTCGGCTACCGCTTCCTCGGCGACCACGCCGAACTCTCGGCCACCGTCTTCAACGCCCTCGCAGGGATCACCGGCCCCGAGTCGCCGCAGATGCACCCCTTCGGCAACCGCGTCGGCCGACGCTTCATGGGCTTCTTCACGTACAACCTCTAGGCGCCGCGATGAACAGCACCCTCCCCTCGAAGCCCCTGCTCCTCCTCGCGGCCTCCCTCGCCCTCGCGTCCACCACCGCGTGCGGCGACATCGACACCTTCATCCCGCGCCCCGAGTTCGGCGGCCCCGCGGGCGTCATCGAAGGCACCATCACCTACACCGGACCGCCACCGTGCATCCGCAACGGGCGCGTCGTCGGTGCCGCGATCCTCCTCGCCTTCGACACCCGCCTCCTGCCGCCCCCTGACGGCCTCGGCACCACCGCCGCGAGCTTCGACGCCGTCCCCGGTGACGAGCTCTTCGCCAGCGTGCGCGCCCAGTTCGGCTACACCGAGGGCTGCCCCGGCGCGAACCCACCGAACATCACCGTCAGCGCCACCTGGAGCATCGCCCCCTTGCCGGCGGGCACCTACCAGATCCGCGGCTTCTACGATCTCGACGGCGACTTCGACCCCACCTTCTCCATCTCGAACCTCCCCACGCGAGGTGACATCGCCGGCGGCGCCATCACCAATGCCGCCGCGGTCCTCGCTGGCGCGCGCCCGCAGTACCGCCCCATCCCCCTCGGCCAGAGCGGCCGCATCCCCGAGCAAGGCGCCCGCGTCAGCGACGTCGCCGTCACCTTCGCGCTCCCCATCCCCACCGAGCGCCCCGTCTTCCACGTCCCCGACGCGCTCTCCTCCACCCCTGGCACCACGGCCACCGTCACCATGGCCTCGGATCACCAGCTCGCGCACTTCTCCCTCGGCTCGCCCTCCGACACCGAGGCCTCGTTCGTCCGGCTCCGCCTCGCGGCCGGCGTCCCTGCCGACGAGCGAGACGACGCTGCGAAGTCCCCCTTCTTCTTCCCCGTCGGCGGCGGCACCACGCCCACCATCCGTTACGGATTCCAGGACATGAACGGCGACGGCGCCCCCGACGTCGTCCCCGACGCCCCGTTCCTGCCAGCGCTCTCCCCCATCTCCGCCTTCAACAAGCTCGCGGCGCCTGGCGAAGCCATCGCGCGGCAGACCTCGCCGACCGTCATCATCCAGGGCCTCACCCTCTACAAGAGCCTCCTCGAGACGGCCGCACTGAACCAGCTCCCGCTCACGGAGCCCGAACAACCCGAAGCCCTCATCGCCGTCCGCCCTGCCGCCCTCTGCCTGTTCCCGGCCGATCCCTCTCGCGGCGGCGTCCTCGTCGTCCCCCACTTCGACGACAGCCAGGGCAACCCCATCATCCCGGACCGCGACGCCCTCGGCGCTGCCCTCTCACGGCAGTTCGGTCGCGAGATCCGCGTCGAGCAAGGGTGCCTCCCCGAAGGCGGCTACTCCATGAACCTCGTCTATGGCACCGGCCAGGCGTGGACTCTCCCCAACGAGGCAGGCGTGTGCGCCGATCTCGAACCTGCGAGCGGCGATCGATGCGGCAGCCGACGCCGCCTCAACTCCCAGAGCACGTACTTGCACATCGCTCCCCCCACCGACCCAGCCCACTGCGCCGCCTACCCGACCCCGGCACTCTGCCTCCCGTGACCGAGCACGCCGCAGCGCTGCGCTGACCACGCGCGTCACCGCATGCTTCGCGTTCCACGCGCCGCAGCTCGCCTCGCATCTCACGCGCCGCAGCCCACCGCCTTCACGCCTGCCCTTGCTCCCGGCCTCCACGCCCCTGCGTCACGGCCGCCTCGATCGCCGCCAGCAACCTCTCATCCTCCTCGGGCAGCACCGTCCGCGCATCGACGAGCAACCGCTCCGCCTGCACCCGCCCCAGCACCGCTGGCGCTCCCGTGCGCAGCCGCTCCGCCAGTCCCTCCGCCTCCTCGCCCTCCACCGCGATCCCCACCGACGCGAGCGGCGTCTCCGCCAGCGCTCCGCCCCCCACCGCCCCCTCCAGCGACACCACCTCCACCGCGATCCCACGCGCTGACAACCACGCACGCCACCCCTCGGCGCGCGCGCGCAGCGCCTCGCACGACGTCCGCAGCATCCGCAGCACCGGCACCTCGTCCAGCGCCCCCTCCTGGTAGCAAGCCAGCGTCTCCTCCAGCGCCACCAGCGGCAACCGCCCCATCCTCAGCGCCCGCGCCAGCGGATCACGCCGCGCACGCTCCACCGCCTCTGTGCGCCCCAGAAGCGCACCACCTTGCGGCCCCCCCAGCACCTTGTCCGTGCTGAAGCAGACCACGTCCACCCCACCGGCCACGCACGCTTGCACCGTCGGCTCTCCTGGAAGCCCCCACGCCTCCAGATCCATTAGCGCCCCACCCCCCAGATCTTCCACCAGCCACACCCCTCGCTCGCGCGCCAGCGCCGCCAGCGCCCGCCGCTCGGGACGCTCCACGAACCCCACCTGTCGAAAGTTTCCCTGGTGCACCCGCAGGATCGCCGCCACGCCCCCGCCATCCAGCGCCTGCGCATAGTCGGCGACCCGCGTCCGGTTCGTCGTCCCCACCTCCAGCAGCTCCGCCCCCGAGCGTGCCAGCACCTCGGGCACCCGGAACCCGCCCCCGATCTCGACCAGCTCCCCCCGGGACACCACCACCTTCTTCCCCGCCGCCAGCGCACCGAGCGCCAGCATCACCGCAGCCGCGCAGTTGTTCACCAGCAGCGCCGCTTCGGCACCGACCAGCGACGCCAGCGCCCCCTCCGCGAACGCCCCTCGCGGACCGCGCCGACCCGTCGACAGATCCAGCTCCAGCGACGCGTACCCCTGCGCCGACGCCTCCACGGCGGCCACCGCACGCGCACCCAGCGGTGCCCTCCCCAGGTTCGTGTGCAGCACGACCCCCGTCGCGTTGATCACCGACCGACTTCGCGACGACAGCGACGCCCTCGCCAGCGCCGCCACCTGCGCGACCGCCTCCTCCTCGCTCGGCGCTGCGCCTCCAGCGCGCACCACGCCTCGCGCCTCCTCGATCACCCGACGCGCCAACCGCGTCAGCGCCTCCGCGCCGAGACGACGCCGCAGCGACGCGAGTGACGGATGCTGAGAAACGCGGTCCACCCGCGGCAAGCGCGACAGATCCCCGAGCGCCATCGAGGCCCGGTTTACCCATGCCACGCCCCCGGTGGTAGGTTGATCCCCATGCACCGCGCTCGCCACCTCCCCCTGACGAGCCTGCTGGCCCTGGTCATGGGAGCGGGCGCCCTCGTCCCCGGAGGCGCGTCCGCGGCCTGGCCTCCTCCACCGACGGCCACCGCCGCCGACATGGCCACCCCGCAGCACTGGCCCAACGATCCCGCTTATGCCTACAGCAGCGAAAGCGACGGCCAGTGGAACTACTACTCCTTCGTCCCCGACCCGAGTGGCTTCATCACCCCACGCCCGGAGGAGACCGCCTCCGGCATGTCGATCGACCTCGCCTGGCGCCTCACCACCGGCGACCCCCGCGTTCGCATCGCCATCACCGACTCCGGCATCCACTGGGACGAGCCCGACCTCGTCGAGCAGGTCTGGCTGAACCACCGCGAACTCACCAGCCACAAACCCCGCACCGCCAACGACGACCCCTGCGGTGGCGAGGGAGAACTCGCCGGCTTCGACTGCAATGGCGACGGCAAGCTCACCGTCGCCGATTACCGCGACACCCCCTCCTTGCAACCGCCACCCAGCTCCACCTCGGTGCGAGGCGACCTCAATGGCAACGGCCACCTCGACGCCGGCGACCTCATTCTGAATTTCTCCGACGGCATCGACGACGACCAGAATGGCTACATCGACGACATCGCCGGCTGGGACTTCTTCAAGGACGACAACGACCCCCACGACGACACCCGCTACGGCCACGGCACCGGCCAGGCGCGCGACTCGGTAGCCCAGGCCAACAACGGCATCGGTGGCGCCGGCGCTTGCCCGGATTGCCGTTTCATCCCCTTGCGTGTGGGCGACAGCTTCATTGCCGACGCCTCCGACTTCGCCCAGGCCCTCGCCTATGCGGCCGACAACGGCGCGAGCGTCGTCCAGTGCGCGCTCGGCACCATCGACAACACCCGCTTCACCCAGGCCGCGCTCGATTACGCCTACAAGAACGGCGTCCTCGTCATCACCTCGATGGCGGACGAGAGCTCACGCCACCACAACCACCCCGCGACCAGCAACCATACCCTCCCCGTCCACGCCATCCGGTACGACGGCGCGAGCGCCACCGCCTCCTCCACGTACCTCGACTTCCACCCCTGCTCCAACTACGGCGGCCAGAACTTCCTCTCGGCCTCGGGCAAGGGCTGCTCCAGCGAGGCCACCGGCCAGCTCTCGGGCATCGCTGGCCTCCTTTACGCCGCGTCCCTCAAGTACAGCGTCCCCCTCTCTCCCGGCGAGGCGCAGAGCCTCCTCTTCATGACCGCCGACGACATCGACAAACCGGAGTCGCGCGAGCAGGGCTCCCCGTACGCGTGGTCCCAGCGCGGCTTCGACCAGCGGTTCGGCTATGGCCGCGTCAATGCCAACCGCGCCGTCGAAGCCATTCGCGATCGACGCATCCCACCGGCCGTCGACATCACCTCCCCCCTCTGGTTCCAGGTCCTCTACGAGGACAGGGTGAGCGGCCCCATCCCGATCCAGGGCACCGTCTCCGCCCGACGCGCCACCGCGTACGATTACGTCGTGGAATGGGCCCCTGGCGTCCAGCCCTTCGACGACGCCTTCACCGTCCTCGCCCAGGCCAACAACATCCCCTCGACCATCGTCTCGGGCGAGCAAGGCCCCCTCGCCAACCTCGAACTCCGCTCGGTCCAGTTCAGCCCCGAGCAAGCCCGCGATCCCGACAGCCCCCGCGGCGAGAACGATCGCGCCATCACCGTGCGCGTCCGCTCCGTCGCCCACTACGGCGGCGACATCGGCGACGTCCCTGGCGAGCTGCGCCGCACCTATTACATCCACCGCGACCCCACCCTCCTCCGCGGCTTTCCAATCCACCTCGGCGGCAGCGACACCGGCAGCGACAGCGGCGAAGGCAGCCCCAAGATGGCCGACGTCGACGGCGACGGCATCCGCGACCTCGTCTTCCCCACCGCCGGCGGCGAAGTCCACGTCCTCCGCATCACCCCCACCGGCCCCATCCCTCTCGCCGGCTTCCCCTTCCGCACCGCGATCATCGACGGCCTCGCCGACCCCGCATCGCAACCAGCCAGGCCCTCGTACCTCACCGCGCCCGCGTACAAGTCCGGCGACCTCCGCCCCGACCTCGCCCGCGAGGCCATCGTCAGCAGCCCTGCCGTCGACGACCTCGACGGCGACGGCCACGTCGAGATCGTCGTCAGCACCTGGCCTGGCACCCTCTACGTCATCGGACACGACGGCCAGCCGAAACCCGGTTGGCCTCGCCGCCTCCCCGACATCCCCTCCTGCCCCCTCGATCCCGCGGCGCCCGTCGTCACCCCCTGCATGTCCCCCGAGGCACGCATCACGCGCGGCACCTTCGCCTCCCCCGTCCTCGTCGACCTCGACGGCGACGGCGCGCTCGACATCGTGCAGGCCGCCTTCGACGGCCAGATCCACGCCTTCGACGCCGCCGGCAACGACCTCCCTGGCTTCCCCGTCGCCCTCCACTACACCGGCCCCCTCGCCGACGAACCGGCGCGCAGCCGCATCCTCACCACCCCTGCGGTCGGCGACTTCAACGACGATGGCATCCCCGACCTCCTCGTCGGCTCCAGCGAACAGCTCGGCGACGACGGCAACGCCGGCGCCGTCTACCTCGTCGACGGCCGCGGCAACGAAGCCCCTGACGGCCCCATCCTCCCCGGCTGGCCCGTCACCATGACCTCCTTCGAGCTCTTCCCCCTCATCGGCGAAGGCATCCCCAACGCCGGCGCCATCGCCCGCTTCGACGACACCCTCGCCACCATCACCCATGGCCAGGGCGCATCCCCCCTCGTCCTCCCCGCCCGCCCTGGCGATCAGCGCACGCTCACCGACCTCCCCGCGAACGCCCTCCCCGTCCAGCCCGACGGCACCCGCGGCCTCGCCCTCGGCAGCGACTTCGGCCCCGCGTCCACCGCGCACCGCCCCAACAGCTTCCTCCCCCTCTTCGCCCAGCCCTCCGTTGGCGACCTCGATCAGGACGGCGTGCCCGACATCGTCACCTCCGGCGGCTCCCTCGCCCTCGCGGGCCTCCTCCAGGGCGGCGCCAGGATCCCGGGCGACCACCACCTCCTCGCCATGTGGAGTGGCAAGACCGGCGCCATGCTCCCCGGCTCCCCCGTCGTCCTCGAGGACTACACCTTCTTCAACAACCAGGCGATCGCCGACCTGAACGACGACGGCTACCCCGAAGTCCTCACCGGCACCGGCGGCTACTTCCTCCGCGCCGTCGACGCGTGCGGCCGCGAAGCCACCGGCTTCCCCAAGTTCACCGGCCAGTGGATCATCTCCACCCCGGCCCTCGGCGACCTCGACGGCGACGGCTTCCTCGACGTCGCCGTCGGCACCCGCGACGGCTGGCTCTACGCCTGGCACACCGACGCCCCCACCGACACCCGCATCGAGTGGGAGAGCTTCCACCACGACAACCGCAACACCGGCAACCTCGAGACCCCCCTCACCCAGGGCTCCTCGCGCATGGCCGCCACCCCCCTCACCCCGGAGATGTGCGCCCCTCCGCCGACCGCCGCTCCCCCCTCCTTGCGCCCCATCGGCGGCTGCACCTGCACCGCCCCGGGCCATGACCCTGCGGCCGACTCAGCGCGTCACGGGTCCGCGCTCCTCCTCCCCCTCGCCGCCCTGACCGCCCTCGCCGCCCGGAGACGGCAGCGGAGGTCTTCCTTCCGTTCGTAGAGCGGCGACCTTTCGTGGAGCGGCCCCGCGCCACAAAACGACGACGCCCGCCTCTCGAGGGGCGGGCGTTCGGGCCTGCGCTCACGTCTGGCGAACGTGGCGCGGGCGACTCGGCTTCAGCGCGCGGCGACCTGGCACGGCCCGGGTGCCGCGTCCTCCATCGCCACCTGCCCGGTCCCCTGCGCGAGGTCCAGGCTGCCCTGCCACACCAGCACCGGGCTCCCGTTCTCGTCCGTCACGTCACGCAGCAGCTTCACGAACACGCTGCCGGGCGCCACCTGCGTCACCGAGGTCCCCAGGTCGAAGGTGCAGGACGACGCACAGCGCCCCCCCTCGTCGGGGCGGTCACGCTCCGTGATCTCGATCACGTTGTCGACCCGCTCCACCTGCATCGACCGCTGCCCGCAGCAGTTGAGCTGCACGCTGCCGTCGCTCAGCGCGAGCACCTGACGCTCTGCATCGTAGGCCCAGCTCACCATCTCCTGACCGCACGCCTCGGCGACGGCAGCAGCGGGGACCTCTTGCACGGCCTTCGAGCCATCCTGACCCGCAGCCACGGAGCCCCACCCCCCCATGAGCAGTGCTCCCGTCGCAACGCTCATCCAGGCCCATGCAAGTTTCATTGGTCTTCTCCGGGTATCCACTGAGGGTGGCACTGCCAACGCCAAGCCATCTACTTCGCGACTCCCGGGCCTGCCAGTCCTGCCGAGGGGCCGCCGTGCGCTTCATGTGCGCACCCACCTACATCGTCACGCCCTTCTACTAACATTGCGTTCCGGCGGGTGTCCAGATCCTATGTGTGACATCTGGCACCGGTTGCCTTCATCTGGTGATGAAGGTGGGTGATGGTCGGTCCCGAGCGGAAACCTGTGGGTCTCCAGACCGACCCCTGGCACCGCGGCCCACCGCACCCCGTGAACGCGGCGGGACCCTACGTCGAGGCTTCCCAGGGAACCAATTTCCTGCATCCCTCCTCCCTGCGGACCGTTCGTCGCCTGTTTCTGGAACCTTCTCCCGACCTCGCTGTCAGCCTGGAGCGCGCGAGAAGAACGCGAGGAAACGAGCGGAGATGCACCGCTCGTCACCGCAGCGCCTGGCTCCACGCGCCTCGCCATGCCGTGCCGCACCCCGTGCGGAGAGCCGCACCCGTTGCGGAGAGGGAAAGCCATGTCCAGCACCACCCACTCGAGCGCCCGATCTGACGTCACCCGATCTGCTGCTGCTGGGAGAGCCATCGAGATCGTCATCGCCTGGGGCGAGACGGTCCTCCACGTCGCCCACCACGCGACCCCTCGCCCCTTCGATCTCGGCGAAGCGCGCCCCGACGGCCGCCCTTGCGACTGCTTCCTCCCCGAGCAGGTGCTCGGCACCCTGCGCCTCGCCCTCGTCTTCCACGACGACCGCGGACGCGCGCACCTCGCGCTCCCTGCCAGCGCCGAGGGCACCTTGCTCGTCGCCGGCACGTCCCTCACCACCACCGAAGCCCGTGCACGCTACGCCGACCACCCCGTCGATGGCCTCGACGGCGCCGTGGCCATCCCCCTCGACGAACTCGACGCGCTCGACGTCGACCTCGGTGGCGTCCACCTGAAGCTCACCGCCTCGCAGCCCCTCGAAGCCCACGATTTCAAGCCCCGCGCCAGCCGCCGCACGCTGGGCCTCGTCGCCCTCTCGGCCCTCGCGCACGCCGCTGCGATCGGTGCCTTCGCACTCGCGCCGCCTGCACCTCCCTCGGACGACGAGGGCCCCACCGCCGATCAGATCTTCCTGATGCAGCAGTACCTCGCCGCCGCCTCCGAGCGGGAGATGGAGGAGACGGAGACCGAGGAGGTCGCGCTCCCCGGCGCCGACAACAAGGAAGGTGGCATGGGCACCCGCGCTCGCGGCGAAGAGGGCTCTGCCGGCTCCCCGTCCACGCGCACGAGCGGCAACCGCTACGGCGTCCGCGGTCCGGCCGACGCCCAGGATCCCCACATCGCGCGGCAGCATGCCCTGCGCGACGCAGCGGAGTTCGGCATGATCGGCCTCCTCAACCACGGCAGCGGCGGCGACCCCAACGCCCCCTCCGCCCCCTGGGGCCGTGACGTCAGCCAAGGCGCAAACGCCACGGGACAGGGCCTCCTGGGTGGAGACATCGGCGATGCTGCGGGCACCGGCCCCGGCATCGGAGGCGCGGGCGAGGGCATCGGCCTCGGCAGCATCGGCACCATCGGCCATGGCGCTGGCGCTGGCGCCGGACAGGGCTTCGGCGGCGGCATCGGCCCCCGCGGTCGCGCAAAGCAAGGACAAGGCTTCGGCGCGGGCCACGGCCGCCTCGGCGGCGGCAGCGCATCGCCCGCGCAGGCCTACCAGCTCGCCGGCGCCAGCGCGCCCCCCGTCCACCCCGAGCTCGCCGCCGAGGCCCCGATCGATCCCAACGGCCGCTTCGCCACCACCTACCGCCCGGGTGGCGGCCACCTCGCCGCCTTCGAGTCCGCCGTCGCCCGCGGCGTCGTGCGTGACGCCGACCGCGAGATCGTGAGCGACGTCGGCGCCCGCTACACCCCCACCTTCAACGTCACCCCGGGCCACGCCCTCGGCCTGCGCGCCGACCTCGAACGCACCGCGCTTCCCCCGGCCGGCGGCGCCTTCCACCTTCGCCTCGCCCTGCGCTCCGGCAGCGACGCCCCCGCCGCGCGTCCCCACCTCTCCGTGCACCTCGTCCTCGACACCAGCGGCTCCATGGAAGGCGAGTCCATCACCCGCGCGCGCCAGGCCGCCCAGGCCCTCGTCGATCGCCTCGACCCCACCGACGACTTCTCGCTGACCACCTTCGAGAGCGACGCCACCGTCCAGGTCCCCGCCGGCCTCGTCGGCCATCGCCGCAAGGCCATCCAGCAAGTCATCGCGGGCCTCCGCGCCCAGGGTGGCACCAACATCGGCGAAGGCCTCCGCCTCGCGTACAGCCAGGCCAACCTCCCCGGCACCGCCGACGACGCCGTGCGCGTCGTCCTCCTCGTCTCCGACGGCCAGGCCAGCGACGGCATCACCGCCCGCAGCCGCCTCGCCCGCTTCGCGCTCGACGCCTTCCAGAGCGGCATCCAGACCAGCACCTTCGGCATCGGCACCTCGTATGACGGCGAGCTGATGAGCGCGATCGCGAGCGACGGCGCAGGCGGCTACTACTACCTGCGCGACCCCGAGCAGATCGCCCCGGCCCTCACCACCGAGCTGGAGCGCCGCCTCGATCCCGTCGCCTCCGCCGTCGAGGTCCGCGTCCGCCTCAAGGAGGGCGTCGAACTGCTCCGCGTCTACGGCTCCCGCCGCCTCGGCGAAGACGAAGCCGTGCGCGTCCGCACCCAGGAGATCGCCGCCGACGTCCACGCCCAGCAGCGCGACGGCATCCGCGCCAACCGCCACGAGGATCGCGAAGGCGGCATGCGCTTCTTCATGCCCGCCTTCTCGCGCGACGACAGCCACGCCCTGCTCTTCAAGCTGCGCGCCGCTCCTGGCGTCAGCACGTCGAGCGTCGCCACCGTGGAGCTTCGCTACAAGGACCGCCTCGCGAAGAAGAACGTCACCGAGGAGTTCCCCATCCAGGTCCGCTTCGCCGACAGCGACGCCGCGAGCGCCGCGACGCAGAACCCCTCCGTCGCCCGCACCGTGCAGGGCTTCGCCGCGGGCGAGGCCTTGACCACCGCCGCCCTGTACATGACCCGCGGCGACCGCGCCGGCGCCGCCGCCTTGCTGGAGGAGCGCGAAGCCATCCTTCGCCAGGCCGCCGAGACCCTGAGCGAGCCCCTCTTCTACACCGACGCCGCGCGCCTCGCTCGCCTCCGCGCCCAGGCTGGCTCCACCGGCACCATGGGCGATCCGATGGTGCTGGCCATGCTCCTCGAAACCGCCGGCCGCACCCACCTCCGCTGAAGCCTCACCGCAGGGCGACGCCACACGCCGTCGCCCCCTCCCCTCTCCCTACGCCTTTCGCCTGGCCACGCCCCTCGCCTGGTTCCACCCCGTCGGTGTAGCCTCCCGCCGCAGGGAGCATGGGATGACGGTTACGCGCCTCGAACTGCTGGAATTCAGCGCCTTCCAAAGGGCCGAGATCGATTGTTCGCCCGGGATCAATGTCATCATCGGCACCAACGCGACGGGCAAGTCGCACGCGATGAAGGCGCTGTACGCCACGCTCAAGGTCTTCGAGACGAAAGAGGAGAACCTCTCCATCGCGTCGCGGCTGGCAGCGAAGCTGGCCAACGTCTTCATGCCCGAGGATCGCGCTGCCGGGCGAATCGTGCGACGCAAGTCAGGGCAACGTCAGGCAAACGTGCGCATCGAAGGCAGCGCTGGCCGCATTGCCTTCTCGCTCGACAGCGAGCCCACCGAACAGCCGGTGAAGGTGGAAGAGAACACCTGGAAGGGCGAATCCGCAGCCATCTACCTGCCCACGCGCGAGGTCCTCGCCATGTACGAAGGCTTCATCGCTGCGTACCAGGACCGCGAACTCTCGTTCGACGAGACCTACTTCGACGCCTGCATGGCACTCAACCGCAGCGCCCTTCGAGGTCCACGCTCCGAAGAAGCGCAGCGGCTCACGGAGCCCCTCGAAAGAGCGCTCGGTGGGAAGGTCAAGCTCCAGGGCAACCGCTTCTACGTCGTCGATCAGGATGGCGAGATGGAAGCCCACCTCGTCGCCGAGGGGCTTCGCAAGATCGCGAGCCTCGCCCACCTGGTGAACAACGGCTCGCTCACGAAGGACGGCCTCCTCTTCTGGGACGAACCCGAGGCCAACCTGAACCCGAAGCTGGTCAAGCTCGTCGTCGAACTCCTGATCGAGCTCGGCAAGCATGGCGTGCAGATCTTCCTGACCACCCACGACTACCTGCTGTCGCACCAGCTCTCGCTCCTCGCCGAGTACACACAGCACCCCGACGTGCCGATCAAATTCTTCAGCTTCCACCGTGAAGACGGTCACGGCCCGGTCTCCGTGTCCTCGGGCGCCACCCTGGCTGAACTCCGAGAGAACCCCATCCTCGAAGAATTCAACCGTCATTACGATTTCGAGCGGAAGCTCTTCGACGAGTCCACGGAGTCGTCGTCATGACCGTCCATCAGGAGCAGGACCTCCAGTTCTGCTTCGATGACGAGGCCTGGCGTATCCTCAAGTGGGACGCTCATCACGCCTACGTCGACGGATTCGGCAGGCTTCGAGAGACCAAGGCCATCGACTTCTTCGGCCCGTACCTCGACAGCCGCCCGTGGCTCATCGAGGTCAAAGACTTCCGCGCGTCCCGCATCGAGAACAAGACGCGGCTCTCCAGCGGCGACCTCGCCAGAGAGGTGGCCGCCAAGGTCCGAGACACGGTGGCGGGCATGGTCTGGGCTTGTGACCGTCCCCTCCTCGACGACGGCCAGCTCCGCACCTTCGTCGAGCCACTCGTCGCCCGAGCTGGCAAAGTCGCCGTCGTCCTCTGGCTGGAGGAAGATCGCCCAGCTTCGCCGGCCGCAGCGTCGGCCCTCGCGGAGGCCATCAAGCGTGAGCTCCGCTGGCTCAATCCCAAGGTGGTCGTGCTGAACCGAGAGCTCGCCAGGACGAACCCCATCCAGGGCCTCGTCGTCACCAGCGGCCCGAGGCGTCCTACAACGTAGAGATTGTCCCGGTGGCGTCGTGAAGGCCCGCTCTCGCGTGGTGCCTTCGGCGAACCGGCGCCCCCCCCCGGAGCGCCCTCCCCTCGCCTACGCCTGCTTCAGCAGGTAGTCCCCGTACTGCTCACGCAGCTTCGTCTTCAGGAATTTCCCCGTCGACGTCCGCGGGATCTGCTCGATGAACACGATGTCGTCCGGCATCCAGAACTTCGTGAACTGCCCTTCGAGCTGACCGTAGAGCGACTCCTTCGTCGCCTCTTGCCCGGGCTTCAGCACCACCGCGGCGAGCGGACGCTCCCCCCACTTCGTGTGCTTCGCCGCGAACACCGCGGCCTCCAGCACCGCCGGGTGCGCCATCAGCGCGTTCTCCAGCGCCACCGAGCTGATCCACTCCCCGCCCGACTTCACCACGTCCTTCGAGCGGTCCGTGATCCGCACGTAGCCCTCGGCGTCGATGGTCACCACGTCGCCCGTCTTGAACCACCCGTCCTCGGTCCACCGATCGGCGCCCTCGTCCCCCAGGTACGACGCGGCCACCCACGGCCCGCGCACCTCCAGCTCGCCCATCTTCTCCCCGTCCCAGGGCAGCAGCTCCCCGTCCTCGCCCCGGTGCCGCTGCTCCACGAACAGCAGCGGGTAGCCCTGCGTCGACCGCACCGCGAGGTCGGCTTCCTCGTCGAGCTTCATCGTCGCCTTCACGTGCGCCATCGTCCCCACCGGGCTCAGCTCCGTCATCCCCCAGGCGTGGACCACCCGCAGGTTGTGCCGACGCCAGAACCCATCGATCAGCGACGGTGGTGCGGCCGAGCCCCCGATCAGCATCGCCCGCATCGACGACAGGTCCCACTTCCCCGGGCTCTGATCGAGCATCGCCAGCATCCCCAGCCAGATCGTCGGCACCCCGCCGGCCACCGTCACCTTCTCGGCGGCCATCAGCTCCAGCAGCGACGCCGGATCCAGGTGCGGCCCGGGCATCACCTGCTTCGCCCCCGTCGCCACCGCCACGTACGGCAACCCCCACGCCGACGCGTGGAACATCGGCACCACCGGCAGCACCGTGTCCGAGTCGCGGACCCCCGTCACGCTCGCCATGGCACACGCCAGCGTGTGCAGCACGATCGACCGGTGCGTGTAGATGACCCCCTTCGGGTCCCCCGTCGTGCCCGACGTGTAACAGATCATCGCCGCGGCCTGCTCGTCGAGCTTCGGCCACGGGAACGCGTCCGCCTCCGCCGCGAGCAGCTTCTCGTAGTCGAGCCCATCGGCCTCCTCGACCTCCCCGTCGTCGCCGATCACGATCACCCGCTCCAGCGTCTTCACCGCGTCCTTGAAGGCCCGGAACAGCTTGAGCAGCGACCGGTCCACCACGATCACCCGGTCCCCCGCGTGGTTCGCGATGTACCCCAGCTCCCGGGGGTGCAGCCGCAGGTTCAGCGTGTGGACCACGGCGCCCATCGCCGGTACGGCCAGGTACAGCTCCAGGTGCCGCGCGTGGTTCCAGCACAGGGTCCCGATCCGGTCCCCGGGCGCCACGCCGAGCCGCGTCAACGCGTGGGCGAGCCGCGCCGAACGGCGGTAGATGTCGGCGTACGTCGTCCTCGACAGCGAGCGGTCCGGGTTCCGGGACACCACCTCCACGCCGCCGAAGAGGCTCTTCGCGCGGTCGAGGAAGTGCGTCACGGTCAGCGGGAAATCCATCATGCGTCCAGCCAGCATGGGCGATCCTTTCGGTGATCCCCACGCCTCTGGGTCGGGCGACACCTGCCCGACCTTCGCGCACGGCCATGACGCGCGGGGGACGGCGAGTGTACGCCGTGCCGATCGCCCGCGTGTACCCGTTGCGCGCCGTGAGCAAGTCGGCGATCGTGGGCGCATGCCGCCGATCGACCTCCAGGTCCGGGACCTCGACACGGGTGACCGCTCCATCGCCTCCTTCCCTTCCGAGGAGGAGGCCATCACCTGGCTCAACGATCGCCCGCGTTTCCAGGAAGTCATGGGCGTCGCCATGACCGGCCTCGCCCACGAGATCGACGCCCGCCTGCGCGCTGCCCTCCGCCCCCTCGACGACGAGGAGCGCGAGAAGGCCCAGGCCCTCGAAACCAAGGCCCTGGAAGACGCCCAGAAGCGCGCCGAGGAGGCCCAGAAGCGCGAGCAAGCGACCGCCGAGGCCCACCGCGCCGCCCTGGCCAGCGCCCCGCCCGATCGCCCCATGGAGATCCGCTACCGCTACGACCGCGACCTGGAGCTGGTGGACGTCAACGACACCCGCCCCATCACCCCCGAGGCCCGCGAGGCGGTGCTCGCCTGGGTCGCCGAGCGCGAAGAGTGGGTCCGCGGCCGCGGCCAGACCGTCGGCGAAGCGCGCGTCACCGTCTACCCGGCCGGCATCCCCGCGCAAGCCCGCGGCGAGCGCGTCCGCACCGGCAGCTTCGTGCCCATCACCGCGTCGGCCAAGCCGGCCTCGACCTGAGCGACCGCGCTCGATGGGTTTCTGGGATCGCCTCCGGGGCAAGCCCACCCGGGACGACTTCGCCCAGATGATCATCAAGGCGATGCGGGCCAAGGGCGAGGCCCGCCCCATCCACTACGAGCCCCAGGGCTTCAAGCTCCGCATCGGCGACGAACCCGCCGCCGTCGCCTGGCTCGCCAACGGCTACGAGGAATACCTCCGCACCCCGCGCCGCCTCCGCAGCGAGATCCTCCGCCGCTACGCCATCGGCCCCGCTCCTTCCCCCGAGAGCGACCGGCTCGAAGACATCCTCCCGCGCCTCCTCCCGCGCGTCCGCGACCGCTTCTTCTACACGGCCATGCCCCTGCGCCTGGAGATCGAGGGCATCGCCGGCCCCCGCGGCGGCCTCTTTCGCCCCATCGCCGAGCACCTCGCCCTCGGCCTGGTGCAAGACCTCCCCGACCACATCATCGAGGTCCCCGAGAGCGCCTTCTCCCAGTGGGGCATCCCCTTCGAGGAGGCGATGACCATCGCCCGCCAGAACCTCCAGACCATCAGCCAGGAGCCCTTCGAGCGCGTGCGCTCTGGCGTCTACGTCTCCCCCTGGCGCGACAACCACGACGCCGCCCGCCTCACGCTGGTCGACCCCCTCCGCCGCCTCCTCGTCCGCGGCGACCCCGTCGCCATGGTCGCCCACCGCGACACCCTCATCATCACCGGCACCGACGACATCGCCGGCCTCGACGCCATGGCCGCCATGACCGAGTCCGTGATGGAGACCCCCCGCGCCATCACCTGCATCCCCGTCTGCCTCCTCGACGACGACACCTGGGTCCCCTTCGTCCCCGAGCCCGACCACCCCTTGTACCCGCGGTACACCGCCCTGCGCGTGGCGACCTTGAACTCCGAGTACCTGCGCCAGAAGCAGCTCCTCGACGCCCTGCACGAGAAGCGCGAGGAATCCGTGGTCGTCGCCAGCTACCAGGCACGGGTGAACGACGAAGGCGACGACGTGGTGACCTACTGCGCCCTGCAACCCGGCAAGCCCACGCTGTTGCCCAGGACCGGCCACGTGCTGTTCGTGGAGCCCGACGCCCCCGAGGACGCGGAGATGCTGTGCTGCCCCTGGGAGCACGTCGCCGAAGTGCTGGGGGATGCACTGGAGGCCGTGGAGACGTACCCGCCGCGCTACCGGGTGGAGGCGTTCCCGGATGCAGAGCGGCTGGCGGCGCTGAAGAAGGGCGTGGCGGAGTGAGGCGGGGCTGGCTGCGCTGAGGAGAGGCTGGCTGCGCTGAGCCGATTCAGGCGGGGCGCTCTGAAGCTGCGCGAATGCTCCAGGGAATGGGCAGCCTGAGCGCGGCCACCTGGTGAATGCATGGTGCCCATCCGAGCGAATGCCTCTGTACCGATGCATTCATCCGAGAGGCCTCATTCACCAGCACTCACGGCCGTTCGCCGTCGAAGCGCCACGGCGACACCTCACGGCTCGCCATGGCCATGCCTCGCCGACGGGTCACGACCGTGCCGTCCCCCCGCAGGGCCGCGCCCAGGGAGAATCCCGCACGCCGCGCCCCGCAAGGACCGCGCCCGCTGAGAATCCCGCAGGCGCCGCGCCCTACCTCACTCGGCGGCGTCCGCCTGCGACTCCGACTCTTCCTCGGTCCCCTCGGCGTTTCGGCGGCGCGTCTTCGCGGCGCGCAGCGCCACCTGCCCGTGATAGCGAATGGTCTGCTCGAAGGCCGCCAGCACCGTGGGATCCTTGCGCTTTGCGGTCCGCCGCGCCGCATCGACGACCGTCGCGACGACCCCCTCACGCTCGTCCTCGAGGACGATCTCCGTCTCGTCGAGGACCTGGGCCAGCTTGCTGACGAACAACTGCGCCTCGCGAACCGAGCCGAGCTGCTCCGTCAGCCTCTCCACCCGTGCATAAATGTCGGGCGCGACGCCCAGAAGCTCGGCCTGGAATGGCACGTTGGTCGACAGCTCCTTGTCGACCCTCGCCCACCCCTCTTTCTCTCGACGAAGGCCCCGCGTCGCCCCCGGAACGACGTCGACGACCACGTTGCTCAGGTGCTGGATATCCAGCACGAGAGCGCCCTTGTACGGCTGAACAATGCTGCTCGCCATGGTGCAAACTCCTGAACGATTGATGTTGGAATTGGGATGAAAGGAAGCGGCGCGCCTCCGAGAAGAGGGCGCAAGGTAAGGATGTACGCGCTGGTGAAAAACCAGCTTCGCACGGCCCCATAGATGGCGCTCGAAACGGAAACCGTCAATAGCCGGATGACGATTTTTCGTTTTTATGCTGGCGGTGCAACGACGGCGCGCAATGGGTGATTGATGCGCACATTGGCGAGCCCTCTGGAATGGGACTTGCTCGGCAGGGTCGAAGGTGTCGAGGCGCCGCCACGCCTCGGAGTTGCCGGCGAGGAGGGCGACGCGATCCTGAGCGGGGCAGGCCGACGGTTCGCACGATGTTGTATCGATGCGAGATTGCGAGAGAAAACGAGCAGCGCGTGGGAATCGGCGCGCGTGAGGTCGCTCGCGGCGCGATTCTTGATGTGCAGCCGCTGGAAGCCATTGCCGACGCCAGTCTGAGGTGGAATGCCACTTGCTCTGGTCGGAGATCCGCGGCGGAGGATGACAGGAGGCCCTGGGCGCACGGGATGGCCTTCACAGCGTCGCGTCGAGAGGTCGCGTGGGGCCGATGGCCGAGGGGCGGGAGCGCTCTCGGACGCGACCCGGATCGCGGTTGAACGATCAAATCGTGAACCCATTCGAACGCTTGGATGAAGAGAGCGCATCCTCGACGCGAGGAACTCACGATACGGCGCCACGTCTCACGAGGAGACCAAGGCATCAGTCGGAAGGTCTGTGCTCTGGAACCTGAAGGTGCGGAGCAGTCGGCGCGCATGACGGCGCCCTTGCGCGACTGGGTGGTCGCTTACATCAATGTAACCAGACTCTCTGTCAACGCGAGCTGCATCCGCGTCCTCGTGAAGGAGCCTTCCTGACCACACGAACGATCTTCGTGTCCTCATGAGGCACCCTTCCTGACCACACGAACGATCTTCGTGACCTCATGAGGCACCCTTCCTGACCACACGAACGATCTTCGTGACCTCATGAAGCACCCTTCCTGACCACACGAACGATCTTCGTGACAACGTGAACCACCGTTCACGAGGGCAGGAAAAAACTTCGTGTCCTCATGAAGCATCCTTCCTGACCACACGAACGATCTTCGTGTCCTCATGAAGCACCCTTCCTGACCACACGAAGGGTGGCTCACGTGGACACGAATTCACTTCGTGACCACACGAAGTTTTTTCATGAGGACACGAAGCAACTTCGCGTCGCACGGTTTTGCTTCGTGTGGACACGAAGATCGTTCACGTGGACGTGGAATCTCTTCACGCGACACGAAGTTCGTTCGTGTCGACGTGAACGATCTTCGTGACCACACGAACCGCATTCACGCCGCACGGTCGTTCTTCGTGAGCACGCGAAAGATCTTCGTGTCGCACGAAGAAACTTCATGACCACACGAAGAAGGTTCACGTGGACACGAACGATCTTCATGACCACACGAAGAAAAACCGTGCGACGTGATTACGCTTCACGTCCACAGGAAGTTCCTTCGTGTCGCACGAACGACGTTCGTGTCCACGTGAACCTTCTTCGTGTCGTCGGGAGGGACTTCCGCTTCCAGCCACAGCCCAGCTACGCCGACGGAAACCTCGCTGCCCCACACGAAAAGCCTTCCCATTCCCGCATTCCCATCGATCGCCGTATTACGAGTTCAATCGCTCCAGCGTGGGACAATCTGCAACCAGGAGTCACGACAAGATCAGACCGCCCTTCGTAACTCCTTCATGCAGGGGATGCGCCCCGCGAGCCCGAAGGCGGACCAGCCAGCGGCTGGCCGACAGTGAACGGCTCAGCACGAGACGCCCCCTTGCCGAAAGGAGAACAAGGTTGCGTGACCTCGCTATCGCACGAAGGCCTGGTCGATCTCTTCCGGAACCGGCCGACACTGGCCGCAGAAAAGCTCCGGCTCGCTCTCGGGCACGTCTTACCCCCCTTCAAGGAAGCCAGCATCGACATGGCCGAGCTGACCGAGCTCATCCCCACGAACCGCCGCGCCGACCTGGTGCTGGTGCTGTACGACGAGGCGCGCCAGCCCCTGCGGGCCATCGTCATCGAGGTGCAGCTCGGCCCCGACGCGGACAAGCCGTACACCTGGCCCGTGTACGTCATCCAGACCAGAGCGCAGCACCGCTGCCCCACCTTACTGCTGGTGGTGACGCTCGATGCGAACATGACCCGCTGGTGCGCTCGCCCGATCGAGACGGGTCACCCGGGCTGGTCGCTGACGCCCATCGTCCTCGGCCCCGAAGGCATTCCCGTCGTGACCGACCCCGAGCAAGCCCGGGCTTCCCCCGAAGACGTGGTGCTCTCGGCCATGGCGCATGGGAGGGGAGAAAAAGGAGAAGCCATTGGCAAAGCATTCATGGCGGTGACCGCTGGGCTCGATGAGGAGCGGCGGGCGGTCTATACAGACCTGGTGCTATCCTCGCTCCACGAGGCAGCGAGGCGACGGCTGGAGGCGATCATGAGGCTTGGGCGCGAGTATCAGAGCGACTTCGCAAAATCCTACGTGGCGCAAGGCAAGAAGGAGGGTGAGCTGAAAGCCAAGGCAGAGGACGTCATCGCGGTCCTCGAAGCGCGTGAGCTGGAAGTCGCTCAGGACGTGCGCGAGCGGGTCCTGGGCAGCACGGACCTCGCCGAACTGGACGGCTGGATCCGGCGGGCGGCGCTCGTGCGTGATGCCCGAGAGCTGTTCACCGCCACAGCTTCCTGAGACCGTCAGCGCCAGTTCCTGGCGTCGTCCCCTTCGTCCACCTCTCGCTGGGCGGCGCTCAACTTCCAGACGCGACCCGGCGATCCCGCCCCCTACCCTCACAGTCGAGGAGAGCGACAGAGCGACGCTCGAGTGCGGGCACGGTGCGAGGGTCCAAGCCATCGCCGGCATCCACCCTGGCGTCCATATCGCTCATTTTCGCACGAACTCTTCGTGACGAGTGTTCACAACCCACTCGTGCGCGCGCGAGACACAAATCCCAAATTCGACGAGATACGGCGCTGTCGCGGTATCTCGCCTGGTGTTCGATGATTGACCCTCGCCGAAGCGACGGGGCAAACTGAACTCGCCCGGGTCGCTCTGCATGAGGGCCGACCGCAATCGCTTTACGCGCTCATCTCGGCATGCATTGGCAGATGTCGACGATGCGCACGAGCACCGTGTACTCCCTGAGCGGGAGGGATGACGGACTCCGTTCCCCCAAAGAATCTACCTTCGCTTGATCCCTCGCCGCCTTCTCCACGGGAGTTCAGCAAGGCTGCCCATGCGAGGGACCGTCAGAGGTCCCTGGGCTCGCTCATGCCTCGCCCCACTGAAAGGAACGCCTCATGAATCCGCGAAGCCCCACGGACGACGTGTCGATGCAGCCTTCGCCTCATACGATTCGCAGCGGGGCAGTCGGTGCCGAAGAGGGCACAGGAGCTTCGCCTCCGCGCAGGCTGACGCCCGTCGCAGCGCCGTCCCCTTCCCTTCCCAAGGGCGGCGGGGCCATTCGCGGGATCGGTGAGAAGTTCTCGGTCAGCCCGGCGACGGGCACCGGCTCTCTCACCGTTCCCATCGCGGTCAGCCCGGGTCGGGCGGGCGCGCAGCCGGACCTCGGGCTGTCGTACGATTCGAGCACGGGGAATGGGCTGTTCGGTGCAGGATGGCAGCTCTCGGCGCCGCGGATCACGCGCAAGACCGACAAGGGATTGCCGCGCTACGAGGATGCGCTGGAGTCCGACACCTTCGTGCTGTCAGGCGCGGAGGATCTGGTCCCCGTGCCGGACGAGCATGGCGCGTTGACGCCCGAGATCGACGGGGACGAGTCGGTGCTGCGCTATCGACCTCGGACCGAGGGGCTGTTCGCGCGCATCGAGCGGCGGACGAACACCACCACGGGTCGCACGTACTGGAAGGTGACGACACGCGACAACGTCACCAGCCTCTATGGCAAGGCGGACGAGGGCCGCATTGCAGACCCGAAGAATGCCCGGCGGGTCTTCGCGTGGCTCCTGGAGGAGACGCGCGACGACCGGGGCCATGTGACGACCTATGAGTACAAGGCCGAGGACCTGGCGGGAGCGTCGCAGGCAGCGACGTACGAGGCGCACCGTCATGCGGGGCTCTCGCCGGAGGCCAACCGGCACCTGAAGCGCATTCGCTACGGCAATGTGACGCCAGGGGATGACGAGACGATGCTGTTCGAGGTCGTCTTCGATTATGGCGAGCACGACGAGGCCGTGCCGACGCCCGAGGAGGTCCAGCCGTGGTCGCGGCGGCAGGATCCCTTCTCGACGTACCGCGCCGGGTTCGAGGTGCGCACCGCGCGGCTGTGCCGGCGGGTGCTGATGTTCCACCACATGGCGGAGCTGGACCCCGAGGCCACCTCCAGCGCCCCGGGGGACTTTGCGCCCACGCTCGTGCGCTCGACGGACTTCGTTTACGACGACAACCCGGTCCTCTCCAAGCTCACGGCGGTGACGCACTCGGGTTACGTTCGGAATTCGAACGGCAGCGGCTACCAGAAGAAATCGTTCCCGCCGGTGGAGTTCGGGTATTCGGAGCCGGAGCTCGATACCACCGTTCGCTTCCTCGACAAGGAGAGCGTGCGCGACCTCGCGGGTGCTCTTCAGGGGTCGACGCAGTGGGTCGATCTGGATGGCGAGGGGCTCCCGGGGTTGCTGGTGCGGCAAGGGAGCGCGCTGCTGTACAAGCGAAACCTGGGTGCGGGACAGCTCGGGCCGGCGCGCGCCTTGCCGTCGAGGCCTTCGCTCGGCGCGAGCGGCTTGCAGGTGCTGGATCTGGACGCCGATGGGCAGAAGGAGATGGTCTTCTTCGAGCGGCCCGTGGCGGGGTATTTCGATCGAACCGAGGAGGAGGCGTGGGCGCCGTTTCGAGCGTTTCCGGCGCAGCCCGTCATCGACTGGTCGGACCCGAACCTTCAGTTCGTCGACCTGAATGGCGATGGGTCCGATGACGTGCTCATTGCACGGGGGACGACGCTGGTCTGGTATCCGTCGCGGGCCAAGGGCGGGTTCGAGCCGCCGGTGACGCTGGCGGCACCACGTGATGGGGAGCGAGGGGCGGCGCTCTTGTTCACCGACGGGCACCACACGGTGTTCCTGGCCGACATGAGCGGGGATGGGCTCAGCGATCTGGTCCGGGTCACGAATGGCAATGTTTGCTACTGGCCGAACCTGGGGCACGGGCGCTTCGGCGCGAAGGTGATCTTGCACGGCGCGCCGTGGTTCGATCATGCGGACAAGTTCGATCCTCGGCGGGTGCGGCTGGCGGACGTGGACGGGTCGGGGACGACCGATGTGCTGTACGTGCGCGGGGACGGGATCTGGTGGTACCCGAACCAGGCGGGGAATGGCTTGGGCGCCGGGGTGAAGTTCCCGAGCATGCCGGACCATAGCCTTCACTCGACCTTTGCCGTGCTCGACCTGCTCGGCACGGGGACGGGGTGCCTCGTCTGGTCGAGTCCTCTGCCCGGGTTTGCGGCAGCACCGCTGCGCTACATGGACCTGCTGGCCGGCAAGAAGCCGCACCTGATGACGTCGGTGAAGAACAACCTGGGGCTGGAAACGAGGCTCCAGTATGCGCCGTCGACGAAGTTCTTCTTGCAGGATCGCGCGGCGGGGACGCCGTGGGTGACGAAGCTGCCGTTCCCCGTGCACGTGGTCGAGCGGGTGGAGAGCTACGATCACGTGAGCCGGGTGCGGTTCGCGTCGGAGTACCGCTATCACCACGGGTACTACGACGGGGAGGAGCGAGAGTTCCGCGGGTTCGGGCTCGTGGAGCAGGTGGACACCGAGGCATTCTCGGCGGTGCGGGGGGTGGGGCTGTTTCCGGAGGTGACGCCGGTCAATGGCGAGCTGCCGCAGCCGCCGGTGCTGACGAAGACGTGGCTGCACACGGGAGCCTGGCGGAAAGGGGCGGAGATCAGCCGGCAGTACGAGAAAGAGTACTATCAGGGCGAGCGTGGTGGCGGCGGGGGGCTCGTGGAGGAGCCGCGGCTGCCGGATACGATCTTGCCGGCTGGATTGAGGCCGGACGAGATGCGGCAGGCCTGTCGGGCGCTGCGAGGGCAGACGCTGCGGCAGGAGGTGTACGCGCTGGATGGGTCGGAGGCGGAGACGCGGCCCTACTCGGTGGTGGAGAGCAGTCACGCGGTGCGGCGGGAGCAAGCGGCGCGCGGAGAGACGCCGGGGGTCTTCCTGGTGTCGCCGCGGGAAGCGATCTCGCTGTACTACGAGCGGCACGAGGATGCAGAGGGGAGGCTCGATCCTCGGGTGTCGCACGCGTTCACGCTCGAGGTCGATGATTTCGGCGTCGCGCGGGCGAGTGTCGCGGTGGCGTACCCGAGGCGCCATGGGCCGAGCACGGTGGCAGCGCAGAACGAGCTGCATGTGACGCTGACGGAGACCGAGGTGGTGCATCTGGCGAATGCGTCGGACGGGTATCGCCTGGGCATCCCGATCTCCACGCGCACCTACGAGCTGCACGGCCTCACCACGCCCACCGGGGTTTATGCCTTCGAGGACGTCGTCACGGCGGTCGCCGAGGCACGTGGGAAAGCTGCACGTGCTTATGAAGACTGGCCTCCGACCGGCGGCGCGCCGATGCCTTCGCTGCCCGAACGGAGGCTCATCGAGGACATGCGCGTGCGCTATCAGGACAGTGGCAACCTGCCAGCGCCCCTCGCGCTGGGTGTGGCGGACGTGCACGCACTCCCCTACGAGAGCTATCAGCTCGCGCTCACGCAGGGGCAGATCGACACCACCTTCAATGACGGCTCGACGCGGGTCACCTCGGCGATCCTGCTCGAAGGTGGCTATGTGCAGCTCCCCGATGAAGCGGGATGGTGGATCCCCTCCGGGCGGCAGGTCTTCGATGCGGCGAAGTTCTTCCTGCCCACCTCCGTGATCGATCCCTGGGGGACCGTCAGCACGGTCGAGTACGACGATTACCACCTGCTCGTGGAGCGCACCGAGGATGCGCTCGGCAATGAGGTGGTCGTTGCCAACGATTACCGCGTGCTATCAACCGTGGCGATCACGGACCCCAATGGCAACCGCAGCGCCGCGCAGCTCGACGCCCTGGGGATGGTCATCGCCACGGCGGTGATGGGGAAGCTCGGGAGCCTTGACGGCGACACGCTCGACGAGCCGACCACCACGCTGGAGATCGACCTGTTCCGGTACATGAACACCGGCAAGCCCAGCGTCATCCACGCGCGCGCCCGCGAGACCCACGGAGACCCGAACACCCGCTGGCAGGAGAGCTACACGTACTCCGACGGGTCGGGCCGCGAGATCATGCGTAAGGTCCAGGCCGCACCGGGCCTGGCGCCCCTGCTCGACGAGCATGGCCATCCCGTGCTCGGCCTCGACGGCAAGCCCGAGATGGCGACGGCGACTCCGCGCTGGGTCGGCAACGGCCGCACCGTCGTCGACAACAAGGGCAACCCCATCAAGCAGTACGAGCCCTACTTCAGCAGCACCTTCGAGTTCGAGGACGACGAGGTGCTGGTGCACTGGGGCGTGACGCCGGTCCTTCGCTATGACCCTCTGGGGCGGCTCGTGCGGACCGACTTCCCGGATGGCACCTGCGCGCGGGTAGAGTTCTCGCCCTGGTCGCAAACGTCGTGGGATGCCAACGACACCGTGCTCGACGAGGGCAACCTCTGGTTTGCTGCCCGCCAGCCAGGAGCCACCCCGACGCCAAGCGCCGCCGACCAGCGCGCCGCCACCCTGGCCGCAGCCCATGCCGGCACCCCCTCCATCGCCCACGTAGACCCGCTCGGGCGCTCCGTGGTGAGCGTCGCCGACCTGGGAGGTGGAACGAAGCTCTATACGACGAGCACGCTCGACCTCGAGGGCAACCCGGTCATCATCACCGATGCCCGCGGCAACGACTGCATGGTCCACACCTTCGACGTGGCCGGTCGAAAGGTCCACCAGCACAGCATCGACGCTGGCACCCGCAGGATGCTCTCGGACGTGCTCGGGAGCCCCCTGCGCGGATGGGACAGCCGCGGCCACACCCTCCGGACCACCTACGACGTGCTCCGCCGGCCCACCGGCCTGTGGATGCAGCAGGGCATCGACCCCGAGGTGCTCGCCGAGCGCACCATCTACGGCGAGGGCGTCCCCAGCGCGCCCACCCTCAACCTGCGCGGCAAGGTCTACCAGCAGTACGACGGCGCCGGCCTCGTCACCAGCGATGGCTTCGACTTCAAGGGCAATCTGCTCGGCAGCACCCGCACCCTGGCCGTCGACTACCAGAACCAGCTCGACTGGAACGCGACCCCGGCCCCCGCGCTGGAGGTCGAGACCTTCACCAGCACCACCGCTTACGACGCTCTCAACCGGCCCGTCAGCACCACCAAGCCCGACCAGAGCGAGACTCGGCCGACGTACAACGAAGCCGGCCAGCTCGAAGCCGTCGACGTCCGGCTGCGTGGCGCCCTCACCCCGACCTCCTTTGTCGACCACATCGCCTACAGCGCCAAGGGCCAGCGCGAGCGCATCTTCTACGGCAACGGGATTATCACCGAATACACCTATAATCGCCTCACCTCTCGACTCACGCGCCTCGAGACCACGCGCACCTCGGACAGCGTGGTCCTGCAAGACCTACGCTACACCCACGATCCTGTCGGCAACATCGTCCTCACCGAGGACAAAGCGCAACAGGACCTCTACCACAACAGCCAGCTTGTCGAGCCCGTCTCCCGCTACGAATACGACGCCCTTTATCGCCTGATCCACGCCGAGGGCCGCGAGCACGCTGGCCAGAACGCAAACATCCAGCAGGACGCCGAAGGCTTCCCGCTCGTCGAGGCTGCTCACCCCAACGACCCTCAAGCACTCCGCAACTACACGGAATCGTACGACTACGACGAAGTTGGCAACATCCTCACCATGGCGCACCAAGCTGTCGGGGGCGGGTGGACACGCCATTGCGAGATCGACGCCAACAGCAACCGGCTGCTCTCCAACAGCCTCCCGGGAGACTTTCCACCAGCACCTTACTCGGCGCACTACACATATGATGCTCACGGCAATATGACCGCCATGCCTCACCTGGCAGGCATCGGGTGGGATTTCAAGGACCAGCAGCGAACAATCGACCTCGGAGGCGGTGGAACCGCCTACTACGTGTACGACGCTGCCGGGGCGCGCGTCCGTAAAGTTTACGAGCACAGCGGCATCACGGAGGAGCGCACTTACCTCGGAGGGTACGAGCTGTACCGCCGAAGGGAAGGGCTCAACCAAGACCTCGTTCTGGAGCGTGAAACGCTCCATGTGATGGATGGCACGCGGCGCGTCGCCATGGTGGAGACCAAGACGGTAGCGACATCGGGCCCGCTCGTGACGCCACATTCGTGCATTCGTTACCAGCTAGAAAACAACCTGGGCTCCTCAACACTGGAACTTGATGATAGCGGACTCATCATCTCCTACGAAGAATACCACCCATTCGGAACGACATCGTACTGGTCGGCCAAGGGCGCGACGGAAGTCAGCTGGAGGCGGTATCGCTACACCGGAAAGGAGAAGGACGAGGAAACGGGGCTCTACTATCACGGCGCACGCTACTACGCGCCGTGGCTCGCTAGGTGGACGAGTACAGATCCAATGGGACTGGTGGATGGTCCGAATCTCTACGGGTATGTACGAGGAAACCCTGTCCGCCTGAGAGATCCGAGCGGAACGCACGAAGACGATCCGAACTACGGGCTCGAGGCGCTCCAGAGAATCAATCAGGTCAATGCTGCCCAACTCGACCTCCCCTCTGCCACTCCCGCAGAGCAGAAGGCTCAAGGGCAGCAGGCAGCCGAAGCCGCGAAGGCCAGAGCCGAATCTGCACGAGAGGAGGCCCTGAAAGCCCGCGCCACTCCCGCAACGAAGCAGGAGAAATGGAAAGCAGCAAAAACTGGCGCGAAGCACGATTTGATCGAGAACGCAGGGCACTTCGTACTTGCCTCGGTGGCCCTGCCTGCTGGACCGCCGATAGTAGTGGCATCGTTGTTCGTCGATATGAAATGGCTCCATGGTGAAAAAGCACCGTCGGCTGGAGCAGAGGGTCTCCGCAAATTTCAGCTGGACAACAGTTACAGCGACGGCCGAACGTTTTCTCAGGTTATGCAGGCTGGACTCAGCCTTGTCCCGTGGGGCGGGATTGTCACGGGAGTGCGAGCGGCGGCAGGGAAGATGCCGGGGTGGGTTGGCTTTGGATCGGGCGGCGGCGGCCGTCCTATTACGGATGCGCAGAGGCTTGCAAGCCTCGCTGAGAACTACGGACTCACCCAGGAACGGCTGGTCTCACAAGCAAGGATTCGTGAGATAGTCTCACAGCACATCGACGAGCCGATACATCAAGTTGAAATTTTCCTCCACGGAACAACATCGAAAACTGCGGCTGAGTTTACTCCGCATGCGGGAAAACGACTTTTCACGGCAATGTTCGAGGACGTCGCTCTGCACTTCGGCCAACGCACTGTCGCCAAGGCCGGCCAAGGAGAGGTTGGTGTCGTTGCAATAGCAATACCTCGTGATATTACAAACCGTATCCGATCGCTCGGGCAACTAACTCCGCGACCCATCAGCGACATGCCGAAGCAAATGGAGTGGATTTTTCAACCTGGTGCAGTCGAACTGATAAGACAGCATGGGACAATCGTCCACATTCCACCGGCAAGGGCCAAATGACCATTCGAAGTCGCCATATTCATACGATCCGCATCGACGTACCACAACAACTCTCCCGTTCATTCCTCTACGTATGCGCTGAGGACACTCACTGGGATCCCTGGTGGCAAACGCTCTATCAGTACCTGCTCAAGTGGGCGCCCAGTGTTCAGGAATGGAGGCAGGATGAAGACACCTTCTATGGACGACCCGTACTGACCGATGAGGAGCGGCTGGATGTTTTTCGATTTCTCCGAAGTGCTCCAGCAGAGGTCATCGCGTCGCACAACACACTGCGACACGCGGTCGCGTTGACAGCGGAGCTGGTGAAGAGGACGGAGCTGCTGTACGTCTCGGCGATGGTCTCTCCCACAGCGAATTGAACTTGGACCTCCGACCAAGGCGGGGACGCAGAGTGCTCACCCGACTGGTCGAGGGTAGTGTGGCTGTGTGGATTTTGATCCGACGAGGTTGCCACTCACATGCATCCATAGCTCGACGAGAGAGGGCTCTCTAGTGCCGTTGCCGTCCGTCGGAAATTTGGCCGGGGATCGTGACCTGGTGTAGGCAGCAGGCATGATTGACTCTGCGCCATGGGCTCATCGCAGACACCCAGGACCAGCGACTATGCCGCTGGTCCTCTCCGATGAGCAGCGACGGAGCGTGGAGGCTCGGATTCGACCAGCGAAGGCGGAGAAGCGAATTGTTCAGCGTGGGCAAGCCTTGCTCCTGATGGCAGATGGCGTCCCCGCCCCGGATATTGCTCAGCTCTTGGGCGTCCACTGCCGCACGGTGGAGAAGTGGCGAAGGCGCTTCTCCTCCGGTGATCCGGTGGCCAAACTGACGGACGCTCCTCGCTCGGGGCGCCCGCGCTCGCTCTCTCTCGGAGCAGGATTGCATCCGGGTAGTGGCGGAGGCGACCCGACCTCCCTCTGAGGTGGGCATCCCTGTCACGCAGTGGTCGATCTCGCTCCTCGGAGAGCATGTACGGTCGCTCAAGCTCCAGGTGAGCGACTCGAGTGTGCGTCGCATCCTCAACGACGCGGAGTTGCAGCCACATCGCCAGCGGATGTGGATGACTTCCCAAGACGACGAGTTCCGTAGCAAGCGCGATGATGTGCTGCGCGTCTACTACGATAGCCCGGCTCACGAGCACATCATCTGCGTGGACGAGAAGACGGGGATGCAGGCGCTGGAGCGCCGTTACCCTGACTATCCAATGCAAGCTGGCAGGCCTGTTCGGCGAGAGTTCGAGTACATCCGTCACGGCACAGTCACGCTGATGGGGGCTTACGATGTGCGCCGTGGCAAGCTCTTCGGCTTCCACGCAGAGCGCCATGACAGCGCAACTTTCGTGGACCTGCTCGACTGGGTAGACACCTGTTACCCGAAGGAGCGCGGTCACATCATCATGGACAACCTATCGGCGCACACCACCGAGGATGTTCTTGAATGGTTTGAAGCGCACCCTCGCTGGCAGAGGCACTTCACACCCAAGCATGCCTCTTGGCTCAACCAGATCGAGTGCGCCTTCTCCGACCTGGAGCGCCAGGTGCTTGCCCGAGGCAGTTTCGCCTCCAAACAAGACCTACAACAGAAGGTGCATGCCTATATGGGGTGACACAATGAACGGGGGCGGCCTTTCAAATGGTCCTACCGCCCCAAGTCGTGGTCCACCAACCCCGATCCAACTTCTGAAGGGCTGCACTAGTACTCGGTTCCCCGAGTTCGTCCCTGGATCGGCTCGTACCCGTTGAGGAAGGCGATCTGGGCCGTCCGTGTCCCGAGAGGTCAGCGCTGGGCGACAGGCGCTCAAGCCGGCTCGCCCTGAACTGCAGGGTGACGCGACACGGCCTACTCCAACGGCGCTAGAGAACTGACCAATTCGCGGTCCAGATCGTGGTCGATGAGACGCTGGCGGAAGTTGAAGAGGGTGCCCGATGCCACGATCCTGATCGCCGGTCAGCGTGTCCGCCACCAGGCTCGCCGCCGCTGACTCGAGCGGTGGTCGGGTGACCTCCTGGACTTGACTCGAGCTCGGAAACTCATTGCTGCCCAATACCTTGGTTCGACAACAGCCTTGAAACCCGCCGTGCTCGACGAGCATGTTCAGCTGTGCGAGGATTCAAGCCGACGATGCTTTCTGAGAACAAATCTGCCATGTCGCTGCGGTATTCCATCGTTGCAGCTCTGGTCTCGGCTTGCGTCGGGTGCGCCGGTACACGTGATGACATGCTCATCACCGTGAACCAGGGCCAGTGCCCTCCCCCTGTTCCAATTGACTCGAAGTCCGCGGTGGCGCACTTGCCGCATGAACTCCGTGCTGACGATGGCCTCGTGGCTCATGTGCGAAAGGCAGCGGAGATTGATCTCGCCTGTCCGGAAGGCACAGAAGACGTTCATGTTCGTCGCATTTACAGTGGCGACGACGTTCATGGGGGAGGAGCCTTTGAATTTTATTCTGCCGAACGTTGCAACTCGTACCAAGCCTATCGTTTTTCACCAGGGCAAGGAGTCGTGGAACCGGAAGGGGTCGACGTGTTCCGAGTCATTCCAGCGGTGGACGGGACACTCTTCATTTCCTCTGTGCCAGGCTACAGTGCTCGAAACCCCTCTCGCGGCGAGGCGTTCATGGTCGTCGATCAACGCGGGGTGGTGTGTCACGCATCTGTGGGCACGCAGCGCACGAGGAACCTGTGGACCCTGGAGGGCTGTTCGAAGGGGTCGTCCCTGAGATCGGAGGTCGCTGCAGTGCGCCCCTCAGAAGCCACGAATTCTGCGCGGCTGGTGTTTCACAAGCCTCCTTGTTCTCGTGACGTGGAGCGTGCTGGGACGGAGGGAATCGCGCGTTCACGTGATGGCGTCGAGTTCGCGTGGCAGCCTTTCACTGTTGTCGATCTGCTCGGAGACCAGCGGCAGCAAGTGTCCACGTTTTGCAGAAGACCAGCATTCACCGATTGCGAGTGTGAGCGCTTCTTGGTGCTTCGCAACGATGTGAAGGAGGCAGGATGGTTTATCCTCGTCTCGCGTGCATCTTGGAGCCCTGGCCACTCTCAGTAACTCTCGAAGGCGGCCCGGTGTAGCTCGATGCCGGTTGCGGTGCCAGGCGACGGCGCCACCCCTGCGCGCGCCAGCTGGGCCTGTGGCGACTTGACGACTCGGACCGGGAGAAACCTCGGCGGTGTGCACTGAAGCACTGTTCCAGAGGATGTACGGAGCCTCGACGTCCACCAGTACAACGACTGGACCTTCAACCCCTCCAACCCGGCAAACGCCTTCGCGCTCAAGCCGCTCTGCTTCCAGCGCTCTACCCGCTCACTCCACTCCGCTCGCGTCGCCATCCCAACCTCCAGTGCCTTCGATGGCCTCTGGAGTTACCCGCTCGCACACCGCTGGTCACGATGGCGGTGACCGGACGGATACGCTTCAAGACCTGCCGGAAGGGGAGCGCAAACGCTTTCCATGACTGTAAAAGAGGCCGCGCTTGAACTCACGAAGGCTCCGCCTGGCCTCAAAGACATGAATGATTTAAGCGACAAATTGAAGTGGGGTACAGGTCTGACGGGCACTGAAGATTCGATTAAAATGGCTATGTCGATCACGGTCGAAGAAGCTAGGGCCCTGGGCGTTTCGGCTGAGGAGGTATTCCGGCTCCGGGACGCATACAGGACGTTGCTGCAAGACTCAATTAAGAGTGCCTAACAGAACCCGTGGCGCGCTAGCGAAGCGCGGCTACGGTTGGGGCCATGGGCAAGCAGTTGGTGCCTGACGAACTCTGGCAAAGAATCGCTCCTCTCATCCCGGCTGATCCTTCCAGGCCTCGTGGCGGGCGGCCTCGTGTTCCAGCGCGGAACGCACTCGCCGGTATCATCTTCGTGTTGAGGACGGGTATCCCTTGGGAACTTCTGCCTCAAGAGATGGGCTGTGGCAGTGGGATGACCTGCTGGCGTCGCTTGAGAGACTGGAACGAAGCAGGGGTCTGGCCGCAACTCCATCAAGCTCTGTTGGATGAGTTGGGTCGTGCCGATCGAATCTCGTGGAACCGGGCAGCTCTGGACAGCGCGAGCGTACCCGCAAAAAGGGGGGCGCGGAGATTGGACCGAACCCGACCGACCGCGGCAAAGCAGGCAGCAACCACCACATTCTTGTCGATGCGTCAGGGGTCCCACTCGCGGTCGAGTTGACTGGCGCCAACGTCCACGATTCGATCCCATTCGAGCGCCTCTTGGACAAGGTGCCTCCCATCCGTCGGCCGCGTGGACGACCCCGCAAGCGTCCCTCCAAACTCCACGCTGACAAGGCCTACGACCACCGGCGATGCCGCCAAGCGTGTCGGCGTCGAGGCATCCGTGCCCGGATTGCGCGTCGAGGGATCGAGTCCTCCCAAAGGCTTGGACGTCATCGGTGGGTGGTGGAACGCACCCTCGCTTGGCTTCACCGCTTCCGACGCTTGGTGATCAGGTACAAGCGTCGGGCGGATATCCACCGTGCTTTCTTGATGTTGGCCGTAGCGCTGCTCTGCTTCAGATTCGTGTCCCGGTTCTGTTAGGCACTCTAATTCAGGCGGCCGGTAACTTCGCCCGGCGGCGAGGTGACATGACGAGGGACAGGATGCGCCGCGGCAGCATCTGGAAGTAGCTGAGACTTCCGCGAAGAGCGTGAGCCATCTCCGCCAGGTGCTCGAAGAGACGATTGTGGGTCGCTCGCCGCCGGAGCAGTTTCCATAGCCGTTCGACACAGTTCAGCTGGGGGCTGTAACTGGGGAGTCGATACAGTTCGAGATGAGGGAACTGTGCAAGTACCTCTTGGATAGGCTTGCCCCGATGCCAGGGAGCGTTGTCGATGGTGAGCACAACACGGCGGTGTCGCTGGGCCGGATAGGCGCGCGCCACATCCCGCAGGTGCCGAGCGAACGCTTGTTGCAGTCGCCGCGTCTTGTGTGTGCCGTACCGGCGCCGATGCCTGGTTTGACTCGGGAGAAGGCGAGTCGTCAGCCTTCCCGTGACCAGGTTCATCGAGACGAAGACGTAGATCAGGTCCTTGTTGTCGCGGGTGCCCACGATGGGCCGGTGCCCTTTCACGCCGAGCGTGCGTACCAGGGTCGGGACCATCGGAAAGCGGGCTTCATCCTGGCTGAGCAGGACGCATTCGCCTCTGGACGCCTCTTTTCTTCAACCTCCGGAGGTCTCGACGCGCCTGCGCTTGCTGGGCGGTGTCGGCCCGCAGGAAGCGGTAGGTGGGTCGGTAGGGTCGAATGCCATGGCGTCTGCAGAAGCGACGCATGCTGCGCTCCGCAACGCGAACGCCATGGGTCCTCCACAGGTGCTGCGCCAGCTCAGCACGGGTCCAGTTGGCCCGATTCAGGCCACACGCCTGAGGTCCAAGGCGAACCCACTCGATGACTTCTGCCACAAGCGGCCCACGGATCCGCGCGGGCGCTCCGGGCGCCCAGTGGATTCGAAGGCCTTCGAGTCGCTTGTCGCGCCAGGCCGTGAGCCAACGCCGCACCGTACGCTCGTCCACCAGCAGATCGGCTGCGATCTGTGGTTGTGTGCGGCCCCGATGGGTCATCAGGATGGCCTGGACCCGATTGCGGAAGCGGCGGTCGGTCGTGGTCTGGAAGATCTCCTCGAGTTGAGTGATCTCCCGGCTGCTGAGATCGAGGCGAACCATGGTGAGCCCAACGTAGGGCTCACCCGGGCAACGTCACCGGCCGTCTGAATAAGAGTAAAAATCCGAGTGCGCTCGGTCGTGAAATTTTGCTTAATAAATTGGGTAATCTCTTGAGTGAGTGAGCGGAGAGCAAAAAAATGACACACCCTACTCTGGCGATCCGGATAGCAGAAACAATGGCTTGGTGGGTTCTGGAAAAGCCTCTCTCGGCTCCTCCAGAAAAAATGGTTCAACGTCGTAGCAGACTTGCGGTGAATGAAAAAGATGCAGCCGTCCGACCAGAGGACCACGTGCCGAAGCTTCTGAATGCTCGTGCCGAGCTGCTGAGACAGTCTGGATGGCCCGGACCATCGCGAACACCGCTACTGCCAGGACGGTTCCTGCTGGTAGTAAAATCTTATAACCTGATGGATGGAGCGGCGTGCGTCGCAAGTTCTGAGTTTTTTGGCGGACATAACCTTCCACACTGCGACCTCTGGGTCGATTTTATAGAAGAAGTAGCACTGCATAATGATAGTCGCCATCCAGTGCTGCTGTCTTGGATACCCGAAGAATTCAGCCTTCTGGCTCAACAGGGGATCGATGAGAACTTCGAAGCGTCCATCGGCTGGGTCGAGGTTCTTGCACCGCAGTTGCACGAAGAACTCACAGCGCTCGTGAGATCATAAGGGCCAAGACGCGCCTCTTGCATGCAGTATGAACGGCCAAGAGCCTATCCCCCCAAATCTCATCATGAGCCGCCTTGTAGACCGGCAACGGCCTTCAGAACATGATCAGCAAGCATATTCACGGAAGTGCTCGGCTCTGGTGGCTCAAGTTATTACGAATCACCTGCAGCTCGTCCGAATTATTGATTCAAAACAGCAATGATAGCCTTGTTCGAGTAGCGGCTCTAATTTCAGGCGGCCGGCAACTTCGCCGTATCCGTCCGGTCACCGCCATCGTGACCAGCCGAGTGCGTGCGGGTAACTCCAGAGGCCATCGACGGCACTGGAGGTTGGGATGGCGACGCGAGCGGAGTGGAGTGAGCGGGTAGAGCGCTGGAAGCAGAGCGGCTTGAGCGCAAAGGCGTTTGCCGGGTTGGAGGGGCTGACGGTCCAGTCGTTGTACTGGTGGACGTCGAGGCTCCGTACGTCCTCTGGAGCGGCGCTTCAGGGCACACCGCCGAGGTTTCTCCCGGTCCGAGTCGTCAAGTCGCCACAGGCCCAGCTGACGCGCGCAGGGGTGGCGCCGTCGCCTGCCACCGCAACCGGCATCGAGCTGGCGCTCCCCAATGGGTGCATCGTACGGGTGCAGGAGGGCTTCGACACGACGACGCTGGCGCGGGTGCTCCGTGTGGCTGGAGGCGCTGGCGCATGCTGATGCTCCCGCCGTCGGTGCGGGTTTACGTCGCGGCGGAGCCCACGGACCTGCGCAAAGGCTTTGATGGCCTGTCGGCGCAGGATGCAGAGTCACCCAAGAGGTTTTCCAGAACACCGGTAGAGGATATCGTCTACGACATTGAAGACCGCCGAAAGGCGATGGAAATATATTACGGACGGGAGAATAGGAAATGACGAGGAAGAAAAGTCGCATGGACGATGATATAGCCATAGCTTTTGCAGCTGAGGAGTTTGAGAGACTTCATCCCCGTGAAACGTGGCCCAAATGGTTTAGAAAAAGCACCTCTATTTCAACCAGCAGCGACAACCAAAGGAGGTGGATTGTCTCATTCTCTGTCTCATACAAAGAACCCCTTCTCGAAGGTGAGCAATGGGAGCAACTGGACAACAATTGGTATATTGTAAAAACCGATCCAAAAACTATGGAAAAAATGATTGTGTTTAAAACGCCCCGACGGACAGAGATATTTTTTGAGGTTGCGATTGATCCTGAGACGGCGGCGGTATCGGTCCTAGTCGATAAGGATCTCTCCGGCTTTGACGGTGACGATTTGGAAGGTGAACCGGGGCCATCGGACTAGTATTGCAGCTCTACACACGAAGGCCGAGCTGCTCGGCGGAGATAACAACTCCAGGGGATCTCCTCCGTTGATCTATGGCGTGTCCTTGAATTCGTAGCCAGCAGAGAACGCAGGCCAGCGTCCCTATCGCGGCGTAGTTGCGAACCGTATTGGGTGCGGATTTCAAACTGAGCGGCAGGCAAAGTAGAGTCAGTGGTCGTAAGGGGCGACGCGGTGACACGTTTTCGATAGCCGGGGAGAAACTGTCACGGCTGGCCGGAATTATTATGGGTATGAGAATCCGGCTGCCTGCCAACGACGTGACGCACGCTCACCGGACTGAGATTCCCTCGGAAGCGAAGGCACTCTTCGAGCAGCTGCTCGTCGAGCAGAGCCGGCGTGGTGCGCCAGTCGACAACTTCGGTGAGTTCGAACGACAGCTTCACGCTCGGATGGCCGAGATCGAACGGAAGCTCCTCGCCGAGGAACTCCAGCGGCAGGACGTCGACGTGACGGTGGTGCAGATCGAAGGGGTGCCGTACCGGCGCGTGCTGCGCTGCACCGAGACGTACATGTCGACACGCCGCAGGAGAGTGCCCAGCTCTGCGCGAAGCTGGGGCGCATGCAACCCGGCAAGAGCAGCTTGGATCGACTGCCGAAGCGGCTGAGCGAACGATGGGAAGAGCAACGGCAGGACTTCGAGTCGCAGCTTCGTGACCAGGCCATCGTGCCTGAGGAACCGGTGGCCGTAGCGGTCTCGCTGGATGGCATTCTCGTGCCGATGCGCGATGGCGAGGGGGTGACCAAGCGGGCGCGTACACGAGAGCAAGGGAGACAGACCGGCGAGCGGGCCGGCAGGCTTTCAGGAGGTCGGATGTGGGACGGTTTCGTTCTACGATGCCGAGGGAGAGCGCCTGAGCACCGTTCAAATCGGCAGGATGCCCGAGTGCCGTAAGGCGACGCTCAAGTCGATCCTCTCGGAGGAGCTCAGCGTGGCCTTGCGCCAGCGCTCCGATCTCACCGTGGTCAAGGTCGCTGATGGCGCCAAAGACAACTGGACGTTTCTGCACGAAGCGCTGCCCGAGGGGGTCGAGGTCGTCGACTTCTACCACGCCGCCCAGCACCTCCATGCGGCCCTCGTCGCCGCCTACGGTGAGGGCTCGGTGAAGTGCCGTGCGCAGTTCGAGAAGCTACGGCACGTGCTGCTGGAGGATCCCAAAGGTGTTGCGAAGATCATCCGCTCGCTGGTGCACCTGACGAAGCAACACCCACGTCGTCAAAGTCTCGCCACCGAGCTGAAGTACTTTCGCACGCACCGCGCTCGCATGCCTTATGGCCTCCGTCCGGCGGCGCGCCGATGCCATCGCTGCCCGAGCGGCGGCTCATCGAGGACCTGCGCGTGCGCTATCAGGACAGCGACGACCTGCCGGCCCCCCTCGCGCTGGGCGTGGCGGACGTGCATGCGATTCCCTACGAGAGCTATCAGCTCGCCCTCACGCTGGGGCAGATCGACACCACCTTCAATGACGGCTCGACGCGGGTCACCTCGGCGATCCTGCTCGAAGGTGGCTATGTGCAGCTCCCCGATGAAGCGGGATGGTGGATCCCCTCCGGGCGGCAGATCTTCGATGCGGCGAAGTTCTTCCTGCCCACCTCGGTGATCGATCCCTGGGGGACCGTCAGCACGGTCGAGTACGACGATTACCACCTGCTGGTGGAGCGCACCGAGGACGCGCTGGGCAATGAGGTGGTCGTCACCAACGATTACCGTGTCCTGTCACCCGTGATGATCACGGACCCCAATGGCAACCGTGGCGCCGTACAGCTCGTCGCCCTGGGAATGGTCATCGCCACGGCGTTGATGGGGAAGCTCGGGAGCCCCGACGGCGACACGCTCGACGATCCGACCACCACGCTGGAGATCGACCTGTTCCGGTACATGAACACCGGCAAGCCTGGCGTCATCCACGCCCGCGCCCGCGAGACCCACGGAGACCCGAACACCCGCTGGCAGGAGAGCTACACGTACTCCGACGGGTCGGGCCGCGAAATCATGCGCAAGGTCCAGGCCCCCCCGGGCCTGGCGCCTTTGCTCGACGAGCAGGGTCACCCCGTGCTCGGCCTCGACGGCAAGCCCGAGATGGCGACAGCGACTCCGCGGTGGGGCGGCAACGGCCGCACCGTCGTCGACAACAAGGGCAACCCCATCAAGCAGTACGAGCCCTACTTCAGCAGCACCTTCGAGTTCGAGGACGACGAGGTGCTCGTGCACTGGGGCGTGACGCCGGTCCTTCGCTATGACCCTCTGGGGCGGCTCGTGCGGACCGACTTCCCGGATGGCACCTGCGCGCGGGTGGAGTTCTCGCCCTGGTCGCAAACGTCGTGGGATGCCAACGACACCGTGCTCGACGAGGGCAACCTCTGGTTTGCTGCCCGCCAGCCAGGAGCCACCCCGACGCCGAGCGCCGCCGACCAGCGCGCCGCCACCCTGGCCGCAGCGCATGCCGGCACGCCCTCCGCTGTCCACGTAGACCCGCTCGGGCGCTCCGTGGTGAGCGTCGCCGACCTGGGAGGTGGAACGAAGCTCTATACGACGAGCACGCTCGACCTCGAGGGCAACCCGCGCATCATCACCGATGCCCGCGGCAACGACTGCATGGTCCACACCTTCGACGTGGCCGGTCGCAAGGTCCACCAGCACAGCGTCGACGCTGGCCCCCGCTGGATGCTCTCGGACGTGCTCGGGAGCCCCCTGCGCGGATGGGACAGCCGCGGCCACACCCTCCGGACCACCTACGACGTGCTCCGCAGGCCCACCGGCCTGTGGGTGCAGCAGGGCATCGACCCCGAGGTGCTCGCCGAGCGCACCGTCTACGGCGAGGGCGTCCCCAGCGCGGCCACCCTCAACCTGCGCGGCAAGGTCTACCAGCAGTTCGACGGCGCCGGCCTCGTCACCAGCGATGGCTTCGACTTCAAGGGCAACCTGCTCGGCAGCACCCGCACCCTGGCCGTCGACTACCAGAACCAGCTCGACTGGGCAGCGACCCCGGCCGCTGCCCTGGAGGTCGAGACCTTCACCAGCGCTGCTACCTACGACGCTCTCAACCGACCCCTCAGCACCATTAAGAGTGCCTAACAGAACCCGTGGCGCGCTAGCGAAGCGCGGCTACGGTTGGGGCCATGGGCAAGCAGTTGGTGCCTGACGAACTCTGGCAAAGAATCGCTCCTCTCATCCCGGCTGATCCTTCCAGGCCTCGTGGCGGGCGGCCTCGTGTTCCAGCGCGGAACGCACTCGCCGGTATCATCTTCGTGTTGAGGACGGGTATCCCTTGGGAACTTCTGCCTCAAGAGATGGGCTGTGGCAGTGGGATGACCTGCTGGCGTCGCTTGAGAGACTGGAACGAAGCAGGGGTCTGGCCGCAACTCCATCAAGCTCTGTTGGATGAGTTGGGTCGTGCCGATCGAATCTCGTGGAACCGGGCAGCTCTGGACAGCGCGAGCGTACCTGCAAAAAGGGGGGCGCGGAGATTGGACCGAACCCGACCGACCGCGGCAAAGCAGGCAGCAAACACCACATTCTTGTCGATGCGTCAGGGGTTCCACTCGCGGTCGAATTGACTGGCGCCAATGTCCACGATTCGATCCCATTCGAGCGCCTCCTAGACAAGGTGTCTCCCATCCGTCGGCCGCGTGGACGACCCCGCAAGCGTCCCTCCAAACTCCACGCTGACAAGGCCTACGACCACCGGCGATGCCGCCAAGCGTGTCGGCGTCGAGGCATCCGTGCCCGGATTGCGCGTCGAGGGATCGAGTCCTCCCAAAGGCTTGGACGTCATCGGTGGGTGGTGGAACGCACCCTCGCTTGGCTTCACCGCTTCCGACGCTTGGTGATCAGGTACGAGCGTCGGGCGGATATCCACCGTGCTTTCTTGATGTTGGGCGTAGCGCTGCTCTGCTTCAGATTCGTGTCCCGGTTCTGTTAGGCACTCTAAGATAGTATTCCGAAAACCTCAACGATAGCCCAAGGAAAGAGACAAGAGGATGCGTGTACGTAGTTGCAGAGTTGCTGTCGATGAGTTGGATGTCGAAGAGGTATCGTTCTCTCCACCGGAGCAGACCTTTCTGACACGAGGAAAACTCTATACCGTGTATACGGTCTCAGTCTACGACGGGATCACATGCCTTCAGGTGGTCGACGATCTCTCCACCCCTGTTTTCATACCTAGATCCCGATTTGAGATCGTTGATGCTAGCATCCCGGAAGATTGGATATGCACGACACTGTCCACCGGTAAGGTGCAACTCATCCTCGGCCCTCCACATGTCGCAAAGGACATTGACGCTTACAATCGCATGATCGATCAGGAGATCGCCCAGGTTGAGACGTTCTGGCGCAGGATCGACGATGGAATCGTCCCCCCACCCTGAGACTCTGGACCTTCGACTCATTCTCCCTCAGAGGCCACGTAGTGCAGCGGCCACGCCGCACCGGATCACTCGAGAATGGCGGCCTTGAGGGGTAGACTCGGCGCTCCGCTTTCCCGTGCGACACCCATCTTCAAAGAAGAACGATGGGTAAGATGCTCACGAAAAGGTGTTTACGTCGGGCCGGGGTTTTCGGTCGCCGCACCTCGGTGGCGTCGGTCTGGAACGCGACAGGCCCTCGGCTCGACCCGCGCCGGAGGCGTCTTTGGCACGAGCGATGGCTGGGTCTCACGCACCCATTGAAAGAGCGCATCGACCAGGGGCATCGCGTGGGCTTGTCGATGGGCATGCCGCGGCTCTGAAGAGAAGCCGTGCACCTTGCACTCGGCCTCGGTGCGATAGATGCCCTTGAAGTTTGAGCCGACGAGGTTGCCGCTCACATCCATCCATAGCTCGACGAGAGAGGGCTTCTAGCCAACGCCGTTGGGTTCTCTGGAAGAGGGCAAGTGCCGCCGCATGCCCTGGGCCAGACGCTCACTCGCCTGGACCACGCCTCTCCCCCGCCCTCTCCCCGGCTTGGACCCCACCGCTCCCCGCGCACCGATCTCCTCCCCCCGCTGAGACCCGTAACCGCTGCACGGACCCCACGTTGAGGCCCAGGCTGGTGAAGCAGAGCGTGTGGGCATGGCCAAACGATGGACAGAGGAAGAGCGACGTGCCGAGGTGCAGGGCTGGCGTGCGAGCGGGGAAAGCATGGCGCGCTACGCCGCGAGACGCGGGTACACCGAGACGTCGCTGCGGAATTGGGCGGCGGCCGAAGGGACGTGGAGCGGAGCGCCGGGGCTGGTTCGGCTGGTGGTCGCAGCGCCAGCGCGAGACCGTGAGCTCGTCGTCGAGGTGGGCGCAGCGCGGATCCGGGTAAAGACGACGTTCGACGCCGAGCTGCTTCGCGCGGTGGTGGCGGCACTGTCGGTGGGGGTGTCGACATGATCCCGCACGGCGTGGAGATCTTCGTCGCGCTCGAGCCGGTGGACATGCGGTTCGGGTTCGAGCGCCTGGGGGCGCTGGTACGCGAGCGGATGAAGCGCGAGCCGCGCTCGCGGGCGCTGTTCGTGTTCTTCGGCAAGCGCCGTCAGAGCGTGAAAGTGCTCACGTGGGACGGCACGGGCGTGGTGCTCTGCTACAAGCGGCTCGAGCGAGGCTCTCGGCCATCGCACATGGGAAGGGAGAAAAAGGAGAAGCCATTGGCAAGGCATTCATGGCGGTGACCGCTGGGTTCGATGAGGAGCGGCGGGCCATCTATACAGACCTGGTGCTATCCTCGCTCCACGAGGCAGCGAGGCGACGGCTGGAGGCGATCATGAGACCTGGGCGCGAGTATCAGAGCGACTTCGCAAAATCCTACGTGGCGCAAGGCAAGAAGGAGGGTGAGCTGAAAGCCAAGGCAGAGGCCGTCATCGCGGTCCTCGAAGCGCGTGAGCTGGAAGTCGCTCAGGACGTGCGCGAGCGGATCCTGGGCAGCACGGACCTCGCCGAGCTGGACGGCTGGATCCGGCGGGCGGCGCTCGTGCGTGATGCCCGAGAGCTGTTCACCGCCACAGCTTCCTGAGACCGTCAGCGCCAGTTCCTGGCGTCGTCCCCTTCGTCCACCTCTCGCTGGGCGGCGCGGCGCTCCGACAGCACGCCCAGCATACGCCGCTCCAGGGCCCACCCTCGTGCTGGGCAGCCGCCGTGCCCCACCGCCTCAGCCCCTCCTGGAAACACCGTGCAGGAAGGGAGGAGCGGCTCACCTCCAGGGGGCACGACCGAGAGACGGGGCGAGGGTCGTGCGATCTACACGCCGAAGTTTCGTGGCTCGCCTTGCCACCCGGTCCTGCGAAGGAACTGCTCCCACGTGGCTGCGTCAGGGTCTACCCGCCTGCTCCAATTCAGGTCGCGGTCTTTCCGGTAGTAGCCATACTCGACGGTGTACTGGACCATTCCCTGGGACTCTCGGACGAGATCCTCGGCACCGGCGAATTTCGGGAAGTGGTGCAGAAACTCTTCCCTCGTGAATGCAGAAGCGTAGGCGGCCTTCTTCCCGGTGACGCGGCGGAACGTCTCGACCATCTCCTCGGGCGTGATCAGCTCGCCGACGACCGGCAAGGTCTGGTCGGCGTACCTGTCCCGATTGCTGAAGATCTCCAGAATGGCCGGCCCCGTCGCCGTCAGCGGGTCCACGAACGGCGCACGGAAGTCCTTCGGCAAGTAGATGGGGAACACCACCGTGTCGCCCTCCAGGCGCGGTGGGTAGTACTCGACGAAGTTCGAGTAGAAGTACGCGAGGTAGATGAAGGAGCTGACCACGGGAAGCGTGCGGATGTACGCCTCGACGCGGGCCTTGTCGGTGAAGTGCGGCGCGTACTTCGTTCCGCCGGTGATCTCGTCGACGTTCTCCAGGCCCGAGAAGATGACGTGCTGTACGCCCGCCTCGACGGCCGCATCCGCCTGCTGCTTGCCGACCTCCACTTCGCCAGTTCCGGGCTTCATCGGCGGCGTCATGAGGAACGCGCCCTGGGAGCCTCGGAAGGCTTCGACGAGCAGCCTCTCGTGACCGAGCCCGAGCGGCACGGCGACGAGCTCTGCGCCCTGCTCGGCGAGGCGGCTGGCCTCGGGGGTGTCGGTGTTGCGCGTCAGGGCGCGCACGCGGTAGCGACCGCTCTGGAGCAAAGAACGGGCTGCGCTCCGCCCCTGCTTGCTCGTTGCGCCAACGATCGTGATGAGTGGCTTGCTGTTCGACGGCATGGACGTCCTCCTGGTCGTTCCCCAGGTGCTTCTCGTCCTCGCAGCGAACGGGTGCAAGTACGCACAAATTCGGTATGTAGTATCAAATAAGGAACCATTGCGGATGGCACGACGAGCGGAAGGCAAGAGTGGGTGCTCGGTGGAGTCGGCGCTCGCGGTGATCGGGGGGCGCTGGAAGGGGGTCGTTCTCTACTGGCTGTCGACGGGGACGCTTCGGTTCGGAGAGCTTCGCCGCCTGCTGCCCAGCTGCACGCAGCGCATGTTGACGCTGCAACTGCGCGAGCTCGAGCAAGACGGGCTGGTCAAACGCACGGTCTACGCCGAGGTGCCTCCGCGTGTGGAGTACGAGCTGACCCCGTTCGGGCGGAGCCTGGTGCCCATCTTGCTCGACTTGAAGGCGTGGGGAGAGCGCTACCGGCGGCGACTGCCATGACGGGCCAGCACCCCCGGGTACGGTTCGAGGGTCCAGGCCAGCACCGGCGTCCATTCTGGCGCCCATATCATCCATTTCGTTCATCGTCGTACGACCTTTTCGTGACGAGCGTTCACAATCGACTCGTGCGCGCATGAGCCAGCGCTCGACGGTCAGCCGGTACTCAGCCAAGGGGAGAACGACATCACCAAGGAGTTCGATTCACACGACGGCGGTCTCCTGGGAAATGCTTGACAGAAACAGAAGCTGACCGGAAATACGGGTTCAATCTCGATTGGGTCAGAGGGCTCGCCATGGATTTTTTCGACATCTACTTCCTGGACGATTTTTACGTTGCCGGCATGGAAGGCAGTTACTTCGGCGAAATTTGCATTGGCTCATTTCGTGAGAAGTTTGCTCTGGATAGCCTCTTCTGGTCCAGAGACCGGTATGAAGAACAATGGATCGGGGCGGCGCGGCGGATCATGACCCACGACCGCGCCCTCATGATGGCTTCGATCTGCGAGCCGACGGGTGCGAATTTTTTCCGGTGGTGGGGTTTTTATCGTGCCGGTGACTTGATCGCCGTGCAGGATCAGTTCTGCCCCCTCGAAGAACTCGACCGACCATTCTCGCTGGATAGGCCTGAAGACTCGATGCAGGAAAGACACATCATCTCGGAAGGCGGCAGGCCCATCTCGGAGTGGTTCACCACCGTCGAGGCAATCCGCGCGTTTCTGGAGCGAAGGACTGCATGATCACGTCTTCATACCCAGGTCTCGATTCGAGATCGTCGATGCGAGCATACCGGAGGATTGGATCTGCACGACACTGTCCACGGGGAAGGTGCAACTCATCCTCGGTCCGCCACATGTCGCCAAGGACATCGACGCTCACGATCGCATGATCGATCAGGAAATGGCTCAGGTTGAAACCTTCTGGCGCAGGATCGACGAGGGAATCGTCCCCCCACCGTGAGCTTCTGCCCCTCCGACTCATCCTCCCTCCGAGGCGATGTCCACCCGCTCGACAGAGAGGGTTTCGAGGTGCATCGATGACGAAACAGCTGGAAGCAATTGTCGATGAGGTGGTGGTCGATGGCTACGACGACTGGCTTTACCTTGGTTGGATATCGTCTCGAGTGAATGAGGGCCTGGGCCTCCCCGACACACGCCCGGGCGTCTTCGACGAAGAACGGCTTCAGAACACGATCGCTGTCATCAGCTACGTTGTTTCGAATGACTTGATGGTGGTTGGCGAGTTTGGTCGCACCATGGACGATTTCGTCCCCTGGGGGGTCACAGGTCCGGAGGCGCTGACGCGTATCGAGAAGGAATGGCGCGCACTCGGCCGAAACCCCAGGTTGTGGGAAATCTGCTGGTTCGAGAACACTGCAGCAGGCCATGAGAGAGCCCTCCGGAGCGGCCTCATCAACCGTCGGGAGGCGCAGCATCGCTGCCCCACCTTGCGGTTGGTGGTGACGCTCGATGCGAGGATGAGCCGCTGGTGCGCGCGCCCGATCGAGAGGGGTCACCCGGACGGGTCGCTGACCTCCGTCCTGCATGAGGGGTCAGCTTCGTGCTGGGCAGCCGCCGCGCGTCACCGCCCGGGCTGCTCGTGGACCCAGCGTAATCCTGATCCGCAGGGCACCCGCCCGCAGACAGGCGCGCCGCATGGCTTCGATCCATACCAGGAGAGATGACCGCGTCGCCTTCCCGGAACGAGCCCAGCGCCGAGACGCCCCCGGAGGACGAAGGGCCGGCGCTCCTGGCGAGCACGCCAGCCGTCGAGACGCTCCTCGCCCACGAAGCGGAGACGCGCGTGGAATCCGGTGGAAGCTCGGGCTCCGCGGTCATCGCTCCGCCAGCGCCGTCAGAAGGGCTGGATGACCAGGCGTCCGACCAGGCATCCGTGATCTCCGACGGGGTGGATGGCCCGTCCTGCCTCGACACGCCCCGAGGCCCGCCGAGGCGCATCGTCGATGGCGTCCGGGTGGAGGATCGGAGGGATGACATCGTGCTGGAGGGGCCCATCGATCTCGGGCCCACGCTGGACAGGATCGCGGCGGGCGGCAGCTACCCGCATCGCAACGACGGGAGCACCTTCAGCAACCGCCCCTTGCCCGGCAGCACGGAGCCTCCGTTACCCGAAGAGCCCTACGGCTATTACACGGAGTATGTGCACCCGACGCCCGGCATCTCGGGCGCAGGCCCTCAGCGGCTCATCGTCGGGCGCTGCGGGGAGGTGTATTACACGCCCGATCATTATCAGACCTTCATTCCGCTCAACTGAGGGCAGCGTCGATGAGTCGTCAGCAGCAGGTCTTCGAGTTCGGCACGGGAGCGAGCAAGGCGGGAGACTTCGTGGCCGAGGTGCCCACCGGGCTCTCGAGCGTGGAGGCGTTGCTCGCGTCGCTGTACGAGGCGCTCCGGCTTCCAGGGTATTTCGGCTTCAACTGGGATGCCTTGTCGGATTGCCTTCGTGACCTCCACTGGCTGGCCGCCCACGAGGTCGTCCTGGTGCACCGGGACCTCCCGGCGATCGCACCGGCGGAGCTCCACACGTACGTCGAGGTGCTGGCGGAGGCCGTGCGAAGCTGGAAGCCGGGCGAAGCACACATGCTGCGCGTGGTGTTTCCCGCCGCGGCGAGGGACAGGGTGCTGGCGTTGCTCGATGCCAAGCCGCCCGCCAAAGGTAGCCCCGGCGCGTCGTCCGCTTAGAGAAGCCCGGTCTTTGCACGCCACGGTCGCGGCTCCGCTGCGTCGACCGCGTTTCGCTACGGCTCAGGGCTGTGTCGCTGAAGGCTTTGTCGCCGAGGCTTGGCCGCAACACGTCTCCGCGGAGGGCTCGGCCGAGGGCTTGGCCGCGGAGGGCTTGGCCGAGGTCTTGGCCGCGGAGGGCTTGGCCGAGGTCTTGGCCGCGGAGGGCTTGCCGCGGAGGGCTTGGCCGCATGGCGGCGTGCACCGAGACGACCGGTGACGACGGCTTGACGACCTCGTGGTCGTTGTGGTCCAACGAACACAGATGCTCCACTGGCCCACCACGGACGGTCCGCACGACGCGCCAGCTCAGGAGCGCGGGCGTCCAGGGGCGCTGCTGGCGACGCAAGGCGTGGCGCCGGCTCCAGGTGCCTCGGCCGTCGTCGTCGCCTCCAGCATCCCCTGGTGGGGCGGCCGAGGTGCGCTCGTCGCGCCCTCCGCCCCTTCCCGCTGGGTGATCTCGAGGTTTCCAGCGAAGCGTTTACGCCGTCTTGATGGCTCGGAGGCCACGCCGGCCTCGTCTCTTCTCCCCTGTCTCGACCTTCCTGCTCCCCGCCCTGACCTGACCTGGCATGCCACGCAGCGCATGCCCGCGGACAGGGATCCCTTCTTACCCGAGAGGTCTCCAGCATGAGTGCTGCTCCCAGGCCGCCGCGTGCCTCCGTGCCCCGTGGCGACGATGCCATCGGTTCACCTCGACGACCGGACGGAACGCCGGCCGGCGGGGTCGCCATCACCGTGGATTCGGACGACACGCTGGAGGTGAACCAGTTCTCGGTCAACGAGCGCCTGTCCACGCTCTTCAGCATCAGCGTCGTCGCGCATTGCCTGAATCCGGACATCGCATTCGATGCGGTGGTCGGTCGGGAGGCGATCTTTCGCCTGGCCCATGGGGGTCATCGGCGCACGTGGACGGGGATCTGCAATCACATCCAGCAGGTCCGCGTCGAGGAGGATGGGGCGTCGACGTACGAGGTGAGCATCGTTCCCTCGCTGTGGTTGCTCACCCAGCGGCGCAACTACCGCATGTTCCAGCAGATGTCGGAGCTGGACATCGCGCGGAAGCTGCTCGACGAGTGGAGCATCCCCTTCAGCGAGAAGCTGAGCGACACGTACAAACCACGGAAGTACCGCGTCCAGTACGGGGAGAGCGACTTCGCCTTCCTGTGCCGCATGCTCGAGGACGTGGGGGTCACGTTCTACTTCGCGGAGGAAGGGGGGGAGACGAGGGTGGTGCTCTCCGATGCGCCACAATCGAATGCGCTGCGGCTCCCGAAGATTCGCTTCCACGATGACGCCACGTCGGCCGCCGGGAATGAGCACGTGACGGCAGTCCGCATCGGTCAGCGGGTGCGACCGGGGCGCTACACCGTCCAGGACCACGATTACCGGCGCTCACCGACCTATCGGCTGGCGAAGTCGGCGGAAGCGTCGAGCGTGGAGGTCGAGTCGAAGCTGGAGCGATTCCATTACACGCCAGGGGCTTTCCTGTTCCGTTCGGAAAAGGGGGACGAGAGCCCGGTGGCCGACGACCGAGGGAAGACGCGCACCGACGAGAACGAGGGGGAGCGCGTGGCGCGGAAGCGGCTGGAGGCGAAGCGGTCCACGGCGGTCCGGTGCACCTTCACGACGGATGCGCACGATCTGGCGCCGGGAATGGTGATGAGCATGCTCGACCATCCGAAGTCCGAGCTGGGCGCGGACGAGCAGCTCCTCGTCGTGGAGTGCAACCTGAGTGGGTCCCAGAATGGTGAGTGGCACCAGAGCTGCGAGGTGGTGAGCGCCGACGCGTCCTACCGGCCGCCGCTGACCATGCCGAAGCCGAAGACGAACGGGGTGGAGAGCGCGACGGTGGTCGGGCCCGCAAAGGAAGAGATTCATTGCGATGAATTTGGGCGGGTGCGCGTCCACTTCCACTGGGACCGCGAGAGCAAGATGGACGAGAGCAGCTCGTGCTGGATCCACGTGAGCCAGCCCTGGGGCGGCGCAGGTTTCGGCGGGATGAACCTGCCCCGGATCGGGCAGGAGGTGATCGTCGACTTCCTCGGCGGCGATCCAGACAGGCCGGTGATCGTGGGCCGGGTGTACACGAACCTGCAGAAGGTCCCGTACAAGCTGCCGGACAACAAGACGCAGACGGGATTGAGAAGCAATTCGACCGGCGGCGGTGGCGGCTACAACGAGATGATGTTCGAGGATGCCAAGGGGAAGGAGCTCTTGAACATCCAGGCAGAAAAGGACCTCAAGAAGCTGGTCAAGAATGACGAGAGCGTCACCATCGGTCGCAATCGCTCGAAGTCCATCGGATCGAACGACAGCTTGATGGTGGGTGCGAACCGGACGCACCGGGTTCAGTTGAACGAGCAGGTCTCCGTGGGGATGAACCAGCGCTGGTCGGTGGGGGTGAATCGAGCGACGCAGGTGGGGTCGATCGATTCGACGATGGTGGGAGACACCCACGTGGTGACCATCGTGCCTCCGAGCGAGGGAGGTGGCGGGGGCGGGAATACGACGACGCTCATGCAGAACAAGAAGATCGTCCTCGATACCGGCGCCGGAGCGTCCATCACACTGGAGGGGGATGCGATCACCCTGATCGCCAAGACGATTTCCCTGTGGGCGACGAGTGCCGTCAATGTGACCTCCGTTGGTCAGGCCAACGTGGGAGGCGTCTCGGGCCTCACCCTCGGATCCATCGCAGGAGAGGTGGTCATCCAGGGTGGGCCGCTGGTGAAGGTCAACTGCTAGCGAAATCCCGGGAGACATTCGGCCATGAAACCAGCAGCGAGAGTCGGAGACTGGCACACCTGTCCGGAGGAGGCGCCGGAGCCGCATGTCGGAGGTCCCATCCTTCCCCCCGGGTGCACGACGGTGCTCATTGGCGGTTCCCCTGCAGCGCGAGGCTCTTCGGGGACGACGCCGGACCTGTCCGACCTGTCCGAGGATCTGCAGAAGCTCATCCGGGACAATGCCAGGCACATTCTCGATGCCGCCAGAACGAAGGGCGTCGACCCCAGGACGCTGGCGGCCATCATCTTGCGAGAGAATGCCGACAACAACATCATCAAGGAGCTCCTGGAGATGCCCATGGGCTTCCTCTCCGAAGACTGGGGACCCGTCGGGAAGCCCTCCATCGGGCTCGCCCAGGTCCAGGTCGCCACGGCACGCTTCATCGAGGAGCAGGGCTACATGCCCGCCACCAGCGGCTGGAACATTCCTTTGATCGGTCTCATCTCGGGCAGCGAGAACATGGCGCGCAAAACGAAGCTCGAAGACAATGGCATCAACGCCATGTATGCAGCGGCCTACCTGAAGTACTTCCAGGATCAGTGGGACCCGGCGTTTCCCTCCATTGCCAACCGACCCGACATCCTGGCGTCGCTCTACAATCTCGGGCCGTCCAAGCAGCCGAATGCGAACCCGTCGCCCAATGACTTCGGCGAGGACGTGCTGAAGTTGTACCCGTTGATGGCGCAGCTCCTCGGAGGCTGTGGTGATGGGGACATCGCGGACTGCGTTCCCCTCCTGGATCAGATCGCGAAGGCTTCCAGCACGGTCTTCTTCGGTGGCCTGCCGGCCGCACGCAAGGGGGACACGACCTGCCACGGTGGCGTCATCGCGGAAGGGGATGCGACCGTTCTCCTCGGTGATTGACAGAAGGGCGGGTGGTTCATCCTTCCTCCCGCATCGTGTCGATGGCCACCCGCACCCGCTCCGCCGTCGCCGGCTCCGTCGCCATGCGATGAAGCCACACCCGCTCGATCCGCATGATCGATCCGCGGGGGAGATCCAGATCGGCGAGCACGTCGTCGAGGGCACCTCGCTCTCCCGCCACCGAGATGCGCGCGTACTCTTCGGGCTCGATCGGTCCCCGCTCCTGCTCGAGCTGGCTCACGTAGGCCGCATCGAATCTGCGGAGCTGGGCGTGCTTGCCGCGGGAGGTCTCTGCGCGGATCGCCTCGGCCCACCGGCGCTCGGCGCTCGACCAGTCGCGGTCGGAAAGCGCCTCCTCCTCGAGGATCTCAGCTTTCTTCGCCTTGTTTCGCGCGATGCGCGCCGTGAGTGCGGCGCAGCGCTCCAGCGAGACGTCGGCAAGGGGTGGTGGGGGCGGCGCGAGCGGCAGCGCCGACGTCGCTTCAGACGCAGGCGTGGCCACCGTCTGCGCTGGCAGTTGCTCCTCCGGCGTGGGCTCGTGCGTCAGCAGATCTGGCCGCGACAGGGGACCGATCATGGGTGGGGGCGGTGGCAAGACGCGCGGCGCAGTCTCTGTGATGGGCGGCCAGTCCTGCGGCGTCTGGACGCGGTGCCAGGACACCGGGAACTCTTCCGCGAGCCCGCGCTGGAAGGGAGCCGCCGTCAGGGCTGGCACGTCCGGAACCACCGATGCTGCCGGAGGTGGTGAGGCGGGTCGATCCTGGTCTCGGTCGCTTTTCGTGACCGCGCCGAGGGCGGGCACGGATTCACGGAACGGCAAGACATTCGCGTCGGCCGGCGTGGCGAGCGGTGCCGATTCGGTCTGGAACAGCAACGCCTCCGTGCGCCCCCGCGGTGCAACGGCATCTCCCCTCGATGGATCCATGGGGGGTAGCGTCCGGATGGTGTCCTCGTCGTCGTCCCTGTCGTGCCGCAGGGGTGTCTGTGGCGGGCTGGCAGGCAGCTCGCCTCGCGATGCTCCTGTCGCCCCTGACTCCACAGGCGGGCGCGGCTCGGTGGGCGGGCGCGAGACGAAGGGGAGGACGCTGGCAGGCTGGAGACCGTGCAGGGGGGCGTGGAGGGTGCGCCCCGCCTCGTCGTCTTCATCCGCGGCGGGCAAGACGATCGTTTGCTTGGAGAGTCGGAAGGTGCTCGGGCGCTCTGCGCTGAGGGTGATGCAGCCCGGCTCGTCGGCGTGACGCAGGGGGAGCCAGCCGCGCCAGACGAGGGTGCAGAGCGCACGGTCGGTGTCGATGCAGAGGGTGTCGCTGCGGAGCGCGACCTCTTCCGGGGCGGCGCCGGGGCGCTCCGCCATGGCGCGAGGGCGCAGGCCGGGGAGGTTGGTGACGAGGCGGGGATGGTCGGGGTGGAGATGCTCGAGGACGAGACGCTCGTCGTGGCGTAACTCGGTGACCTGCTGGTCGAGGGGGGCGATGTTGAAGAAGGCGAGATCGAAGCCCTCGGGCAGGGGCTGCTCCCACCAGCGCTCGTGGCGCCACGTGCCAGCTCGGCCGCCGAGGCGCTCGCGACGGCTGGGCCAGGTGGGAGCGATGGGGCCGAAGCCGATGGGTTCGATGAAGTCCTCGCGGCGGGTGATGTGCAGGCCCATCGGCTGGAGGTTGGGAAGGGGAACCTGGCCGTAGAGGGTGGGCTGCGCGTCGGGGCGAACGCCGACGGGGTTCCAGGATCCCGGGCCGCCAGCAGCACGCTCGTAGCGGAGAGAGACCTTGGTGACCCGGGGGCCCTCGCGAAGCAGGCCGTCCTGGGTCCAGGCGCGGTCGGCCCAAGCTTCGAGCGATTTGTCGATGCTGGCGGTGATCAGGCGCGCGGCGATGGAACGCGCCGGCTGGCGCCGAGGGGCGAAGGCGCTGCCGACGAGAAGGACGTCGGCGCGGGGCTTGAAGGGGGCGAGGTCGGAAGCGACGGCGAGGCTGCGGGTGGGATCGTCGTCCCAGTGGGTGTCGTCCTCGTACAGGGGTTCAGGGACGTCGTGGAGCGGGCATTCACCAGGCTGGAGGCGGTAGGTGGCCTTGCAGACCAGGGAGAGCGTCCAGCCGCCGCGCGCTGTGGGCCAGGGGCGGGCGGCGACACGGAGAGCGGCAGACGTGGTGGTGACGTGCACGAGCGCATCCTACCACCAGGGCAATGACGGCCGCCGCGCGATCCCCTCGTCAGGAGGCTCGCGCCAGCGCAGGCCGTTTGGTGTACTGGCGTCGAGGTGGAACGAGATGGCCTTACGAAAGATCGAACTCACCGTCGGCGGCACGGAGGTTGGCAGGGCAAAGACGTGGTCGTACCCGTCCGATGACGGGAAACACTATTCCATCCCGACGTACAACCTGGAGGTCAGGGGAACGGACGCCAGACGAGCCACCGTCACGAAGACCTTCGAGGTGATCCGCTTCGGGGTACACCGGAAGACGCCGGCCGAATCGACGCGGGTGGTCGGCCTTGCGGACCATCAGCGGTACGTCATCCGCGGGTGGCTCCCCGATTACAGCGTCCACAGCGCGGCGTCGCCAGAGATGGGCGCGTGGCACGTGTTCGACAACTACCTGATCCACGACGGCCCGGACGACCCGCACAACGAGGCCTATGCCACGGCAGGATGCATCGAGATCTGTGGAGGCCCGGCGGGATTCGACAGGTTCAACGACCTGCTGATCACGCTCTCGGGCTCGATGAAGACGACCCGTGGCGAAAAGCTCCACGAGCTCGGGCGCGCTGGCACCATGAGCATCACGTACCTGCGCGCGGGGCGTCCGCCTCTGGTCGAGTGGAGGGGGTGAGCGTTTCCGCTCTCATGCACATGCCAGCCTCGCATTACGCATCGGCACGCGATTTCGTGCAATGAAGTGCGATGCATCATTCACGCACAACCTGAACAGGTCTCCGTAACTCATCAGAGCAGGGAACGCTTTCAGCGTGCCGAAGGACGGAGCCGTGAGCGGCTGTCTTCCTGCGGCTGCGCCACGGGCGGGCCCTGCCGAGAGGAGAGCGATCTGTCATGGAGTCGACATCGTGCACGTGGTTGGTGGATCTGTTCTGCAATCAGCCGGCGCTGGCATCAGAGATGGCCAAGCTGGTCCTGGCATCCCTCGCGCTCGACCACGAAGGGGTCCCGTCTGCGCCCAGACCAGGGTCGCCGTGGGCTTCGCCCGAGATCGTGGTGCTCTCGGCCATCCTGCATGGGAAGGGAGAACACGGAGAGGCCATCGGCAAGGCATTCCTGGCCGTGGCCGCTGGGCTCGATGAGAAGCGGCGGGCCGTTTACACGGATCTGGTGCTGGTCTCGCTGAACGATACGGCGCGACAGAAGCTGGAAGCCCTCATGACGCATGCCTACGAGGTCCAGTGCGCACTGGCTCGGTCCCATGGGGGAAAGGGGCAGCCAGAGCCAGGGCAGAAGCGATCATCGCGGTGCTCGAAGCGCGTGGGCTGAAGATCTCACCGGACGTGCGCGAGCGGGTCCGTGGGAGCAGGGATCTCGCGGCGCTGGATGACTGGATGCGGAGGGCAATGCGCGTGAGTGACGCGACGGGGCTGTTCAGGGCGACGACGACCTGAACCTCTCCCAGGTCCGGCCATGCGTCAGCCTGTCCAGACGGACAGGCTGACAGCGTCGATGAAGCCAAAATCGTTGGAATCACCATCCGCGACGCATGCCAACCAGTCACCTGCGACTGGTTCCAGGAAAAAATCAGCGAAGGAGGTTCCAGGACCCCTCTCCGGGGCCGGCGCGTAATCACAGCGGTTGTCGTCCTTGCACACCACGCTGCCGCCGCCGATCGAGTTCCCCATGGTCTCCGCAGAACGCTCTTCGCCATCAGCGAAGCGAACAGGGTGGGCAGCCTCGAGGTTCGAGGAATCCCCGTTCGATCCGAAGCTGGTATCGCCTGGATCGGAGACCCCAGGTCGACTCAGGACGGTGAGCACCGTGCCTGTCGGGCTGACGACCTTGATGACCAGATCACCCACAAAAGGATGCTGAATTCCGATGACGAGTTCTACCTTGCCCACGCGGGCGCCAATCCCGGCAGCGACTGGCAAGGTCACGCACTCCATGGATGCCACGCTTCCGTCGTAGCGCGAGTCGTCGGGGATCGAGATCCCCAGCCCAGGCCCCTCGGTCACGACGATGCGTGTGGAAAGCTCGCAGACGCTGGGTTGTCCTTGGCACAGGAATCCATCATCGATCCCGCAGGAGGTGCAACCGTCATTGGGCGTCGTATTCCCATCATCACAAGCCTCCGCCCCTTCAACACGCCCGTCACCGCACACGATGGACGAGCTGCCTCCTTCCCCGGCGCTGCTTCCTCCCGAAACACCACTCCCGGCCTCCCCGCCGCTCCCAGCGCCTCCGGCCCGATCCCCCGCATCGTCATCGACCACGAAGGCATCGAGTCCGCTGAGAACTGCGCAGCCGGATGCCGTCACCAGCGCACTGGCAGCGATCCACCCCTTACCGCTCGCGGATTGCATCCAGCGCAGCCTATCATGACCCTCCAGCTTGCTCAGCGCTTGCAACGGCGGCGTGCAAAAAGAGCAGCGCGAATCATCTCGACAGCGTAATTACCCGACGCCAGGTCGACGAATTCGCCATGAATCTGCATTGAGCATGCTTCCAGGGCAGGCACGATACCGAATCAATGCGGTATGAGGGTGCTGCGACCACGCGGACCGGGACGGCGCGCGGCGAAGAGGTGCTCTGCGTTCAGGGGCACTCGCGCGGACGTGTCCGGACCGTACCCAGAAAGAGGCCACGTGCCCTCGTTGCCCCACGAAGCCCTGGTGTGGATCTTTCGCAATCAGCCCATGCTGGCAGCGGCTCTACTGCGCGACGTGCTGCACCAGGTGACGCCCAGGTTCACGCGCGCCGAGGTGGTCTCCGGGGATGCAACGGATGCAATCCCCGTGGAGCGTCGCGCGGATCTCGTCCTGCTGTTCGAGTGCGAGGGCGGCGCCGAGAAGCTGGCGGTGATTGTGGAGGCGCAGCTCCAGCGCGATGCGTGGAAACGGTATGTCTGGCTGTCGTACCTGGCGGCAGTGCGGGAGCGGTATCGTTGCCCCACCTGGCTGCTGGTGGTCACGCCCTCGGAGGTGGTGGCACGGTGGTGCGGTGAAGCGATCGAGCTGGGTCACCCCGGGTGCGTGCTGCGGCCGCTGGTGCTGGGGCCGAGGGGCATCCCGCTCGTGACGGAGGTGGAGCAGGCCCGGAGCCAGCCGGAGCTGGCCGTGATGTCGGCGCTGGCGCACGGGAAGGGAGAAGCTGGCGTGGCCATCGGGAAGGCGTTCCTCCAGGCGGCTGCGGGGCTGGATGCGGAGCGTGCGGCGATGTACTCCGATCTGGTGGTAGCGTCGCTGAACGAGGCGGCGCGAAGGAAGCTGGAGTCGATGGTGAAGCGCGAGTACGTCTTCCAGACGGAGCTGGTCAAGCGCTGGGTGGAGCAGGGCACCGAGGCCGGCAAGCTGGAAGCGAAGGCGCAGGCGGTGCTCGATGTCCTCGAAGCGCGCGGGCTCGCGGTCCCAGCGGCAGTTCGGGAGCGGGTGCTCGGGAGCACCGACCTGACCGAGCTGGATGGGTGGATCCGTCGGGCGGCGGTGGTGAGCGGGGTGGAGGCGCTGTTCGCGGCACCGGGCTCCTGAGGTCGGGTTGCTCGTTCATGAGGGCGGCCGGCTGAGCTGCACGACCATGCGCCCATCCGACGGGAGAGGCTGAGCCTACTTCCAAACTTGTCGAAGGATCGGGTTGCCGGCCTACTTCGAGGATGTTAGAAGAAGGGGGTGAGTTCGAAGCTCGAACGGCATGCGGAGCAGCTCAGCGCGCTGGGGCATCCCGTCCGGCTCGCCATTCTGCGCTATGTGGTGCAAGGCGGGGACGACGGGACGGCTGCGGGAGAACTCCAGTCGCATCTCGACATGCCAGCCTCGACGCTGAGCCACCATCTGAAGCGGCTGGTGGACGCGGGGCTCATGAAGACACGCAACGAAGGCACGTTTCATTACTACAGCGTCGATTACGGCGCGCTCCGGGTGCTCACGGCATACGTCTGGGAGGATTGCTGCAAGCGGGGCAAGGGCTGCTGCTGAAGCAGCGCGCGAGACGCTCACCCATCGACTTTGGAACGCGCTCGTCCGCCGGTGTCGTCCGGCGTTCAGCGTGGGGTTGCGCGTCGTCGCACGCATGACGTGAAGAGTTCGCATCGCCCTGGTCGGGCCGGTCGGTCCGACGCTGGATGGGCGATTTTCTTCGCTCCACATGTTCGAGTTTTCTGGAAGGAGTGGGCCATGAAGGTGATCAAGCCGCACGTTTCGCTCAATGTGTCGACGATCGAGGATTCCGTCGCGTTCTACGAGCGGGTGTTCGGGGTACCGGCGACGAAGCGACGGCCGGGGTATGCGAAGTTCGATCTGCAGGTCCCATCGCTGAACCTGACGATGCAGGAGGCGCCGCGGACGGGGGTGAATGCGAGCCATTTCGGGGTGCAGGTGGCCTCGACGGCGGATGTGCTCGAGGCGAAGGAGCGGTTCGAGGCCGCGGGGTTGAAGACGTTCACCGAGGCGGACACGTCCTGTTGTTACGCGGTGCAGGACAAGGTCTGGATCGAGGATCCGGACGGGAACTCGTGGGAGGTGTTCGTGGTGAAGGGGGACGCGGCGGTGATGGGGTCGGAGGAGAGCAACCGTCGCGCGCCGTTCGCGGCCACCGACGAGGCGGCGAACACGGCAACGGGGCCGTGCTGTGCTCCGAGGAACGATGCGTGAAGCGAAGCCGGTGAGGGCGCAGCTCTCGCTCGTCGATCGGTTCTTGCCGGTCTGGATCTTCGTTGCAATGGGGAGCGGTATCGCGCTGGGGCAGGTGGTCCCTGCCATCGGACCGGCGCTGGACGCGGTGAAGGTGGGGGAGGTGTCGCTCCCCATCGCCATCGGGCTGTTCTGGATGATGTACCCGGTCCTGGCGAAGGTTCGCTACGGCAAGCTGGGTGAGGTGGTGGCGAAGGGGCGGCTGTTCGGTGCGTCGCTGTTCTTCAACTGGGTGCTCGGGCCAGTGCTGATGTTCGGGCTCGCGTGGCTGCTGCTGCCGGATCTTCCGCATTACCGGACGGGGATCATTCTCATCGGGCTGGCGCGCTGCATTGCCATGGTGCTGATCTGGAACATGCTGGCGAAAGGGAGCGATGAGATCGCTGCGGTGCTTGTCGCGCTGAACTCGGTGTTCCAGATCCTGTTCCTTTCCGTGCTGGGCTGGTTCTTTCTGTCGGTGGCGCCGGGATGGCTCGGGGCGGAGCAAACGGCATTTCACGTGTCGATGGGGACCATTGCGACGAGCGTGTTCCTGTTTCTCGGGTTGCCGTTGATCGCAGGGGCCACGACCCGCGGCGTGCTGGTGCGATGGAAAGGAGAGGACTGGTACGAGAACCGATTTCTGGCGAAGGTGGGACCGACGGCGCTGCTGGGGCTGCTCTATACGATCGTGCTGATGTTCGCGATGCAAGGGGACAAGATCGTGCGGCTGCCGCTGGACGTGGTCAGGATCGCCATCCCCCTGGGGATCTATTTCGTGGTGATGTTCGGTGCGGCGTTCTCGATCTCGAAGTGGCTCGGGTTCTCGTACGAGGAGACGGCGGCGCTGTCGTTCACGGCGGCCGGGAACAACTTCGAGCTGACCATCGCTGTTGCGATCGGGATCTTCGGGATCGGCTCGGGGGAGGCGCTCGCAGGTGTGGTGGGGCCGCTCATCGAGGTGCCGGCACTTCTGGCGCTCGTCCATCTGTCGCTGTGGCTCCAGCGGCGGCTGTTTTCCGAGGGCGCGTCGGGGGGCGTGGAGCAGCGGTCGGTGGATCGAGGGGTCGAGAAGGCATGTCCGTGAAGACCATCGTATTCGCTTGTGTGCACAATGCTGGGCGCTCGCAGATGGCGGCCGCGTGGTTCAATGCGCTGGTCGATCCAGGCAAGGCGCACGCGGAGTCGGCAGGAACGGCACCCGCGGCGCAGGTGCATCCCGAGGTGGTCGAGGTGATGCAAGAGGTCGGCGTGGACCTCTCGCGGGAGGTCCCGAAGCGACTCTCGGACGCGCTGGGAAGCACGGCGAGTCTGCTGGTCACGATGGGATGCGGTGAGGCCTGCCCGGCGGTGGCGGGAGTTTGCCGTGAAGACTGGCCGCTGGAGATGGGGGCAGGCTGGGTAGGGACGGGCGTCAGGCTTCGGCGGCGAGGGTGCGGCCGGGGACGGTCTTCCACGAGTACCAGGAGCCGCTCTTGGTGTTGCCGCCGAAGAAGCCCTGGGTCTTGCTCCAGCCGGCGGAGTTGAGGTTCTCGGCTTTGGCGGGGAAGTTCTCGGCGCCGCCGGGGACCTGGGTGCCGGAGATCTTCACGAAGGACTCGAAGGTGTAGGTGTTGACGGTCTTCGAGATCTCTTTGGGGAGGTAATCCGCTTCGATCTTGCCGCCGAGGCCCTGCTGGAGGCTGGTGAGGTAGGCGGCTTCGTCTTCGCGCTTCGTGGCCTGGATGATGGCGGTGTTGGTGCCATCGTTCTTTCCGCGTTTTTTCAGGGCTTCGACCATGAGGGAGTCGACTTCCTTCGGGGTGCGCACGCCGTCGAGGCCTTGCATGACGTGCTCCTGGGCGGCGCAGTTGTTCGCGAGGACGGTGGCGGAGGGGTGCTCCTCGGCGAGCTTTCGGTCACGCTCGATCTGGTTGTCGGGGAGGCGGATGCGCTGGCGCTGCTTCCACTCGCCGACGAGGGCGTCGACGTCGCGGGTGCGGGCGTCGGGGCGGTCGTAGCGAGCGGCCATGTCGTCGAGCATGATGCCGTAGAGGGCCTTGGCTTCGTGCTGCTTGCGGGGGTGGGTGAGGATGACGCCGTTCTCGGTGCGGTGGACGGTCGTCCCGGGGATGGGCTCGCTGGCGAGAACCTGGGGGATGATGGCGGGGGCGTCGTCGCCAAGGGCGGCGTCGAGTTTGTCGGCGCCGAAGCGGCGCCTGCCCGGGGAGGTGTCGCCGAGGTCCCAGTAGGAGCCGCCGGCGTGCCAAAGGACGGCGACGCGCACGATGTCGGAGGCGACTTGCTTGAGGCCGCTGTCGCTCTGGGTCTCGTGGGCGATGGCCGGGGAAAGTCGGTCCCAGCCAGGGATGCCGGCGCCGTCGAGGGTGCGGATGGAGGTGACGGTGACGGGGCGCTTCAGGCCTTTGAGGTCGAGGACTTCTTTGCCGTTCTCCATCCGGATGCGGCCGCTGTTGCGCAGGGCGTCCAGCGCGGCGTCGTCGACCCACAGGACGGGTTCGACGTCTTTCTTGAAGGACCTGGACCAGGAGACGATGTTCTTCTGGGCCGAGGGGGCGAGGTCGCCGCCGACCCAGACCCAGTGGATCTTGTAGGGGTCGGTGGCGGGCTCGTCGTCGGGGAGCGGGGCGTTGTCGGCGCGCGGGCGGTTGAACCAGCGGCTGGTGAGGGCACGGAGGCGGCGGAGGTTGCCGCGGCAGTGCTGGGCGAAGGCGCCTGTGATGGCGTGGCGCTCGGTGTCGCGGCTGGCGGCTGCATAGCCCTGGGGTTCGGGGGTGGTGTCGCTGGCCATGGGATCACCGCTCGGGGTGGGTGGAGGTCGAGGCGGAAGGGGTGGCGTTCGGGGAGTCGGCGTCGGGCTGCACGAGCTGGGCGTCGCGGGTGACCTGGTCGAGGGCGGCGGCGTGCAGGCGCTCCATGCGCTCGGCAGGGGTGGAGAGGGCGGGGTCGGCCAGGATCTGCGCAGCCCAGGGGAAGCGGGGGTCGTCGTCGAAGTCGGTGCCGAACTCGAACACCATGTCGGTGTAGCGGGCGATGTGGAGTGGCTCGACGAAGCCATGGTGCGCGGCACGCTGGATGGCTTCGTGGACTTCGAGGCGGACGGTCTCGGGGCCAAGCTCGTCGCAGCAGTCGGCGAAGAAACGGTGGACGTGATCGATCAGCCACTCGGTGAAGATGGCCGGGTTGGTCTGCGCGAAGGTGTCGAGCTGAGGCTGGGAGATCTTCAAGCGGGGAACTCCGGTCCAGCGCGCCGCCTGGCCACGAGCGCGTGCGCCGAGGCTAACGTCGTCGGTGCGCTTCGTCTACCGGCCAGCAGGAGCGTGTGGCGCGGCGTGATGGCTGCGGTGGGGCGTGATGCACCATGGCCGGTGTCCATGCAGCGCTCTCCGTTTCGTGAATCGTGCGTGATGGCTGCGCTGGAGCGCGATGCACCATGGGGGCGACCTGCATCGTCGGACATCGACAGGAACGGAACTCGTTGCGAGCGAGGTTCTCTGCGCAGGAGACACGGGATGGCTGTGCTTGTGGCGTCGTGGAAGAGCGTGCTTTCATCGCGGTCGATGGATGGCGCAGCGCAAAAAAACGCGAAAAAATCCCCGCTGAAGTCCAAGCTGAGTCCGCTGCTCCTGGTGCTGGCGGTGGGCTTCGTGGGCCTCATCGTGGTGATGCGGCCGGGAGGAAAACCCTGCACGACGCGCTCGTACACGAGCGAGCCGAGCGAGACGGTGTGCTCGCTCGAGGGGGTGGTCGAGGTGGTCGACGACGCAAACCGGGCGCTCAATGCGCGTGAAATGGTGGGCGGCGACGACAAGATGAAGCTCGACTATTTTCACCTGGTGGACGAGGCAGGCAGGGCCATCATCTTCTTCGACAGCGAGAAGCACACGATCCCGACTGCTGGGCAGCGGGTGAAGGTGAACGCGCGGGTGGTCGGGAAGTCGGAGAATGCAGCGACCCGTTTGATGGCGGAGAGCTGGGAGTGAATGGCGGAGCGCTGGGCGTGCGTCGAGCGGGGCCACGAGCCATCTCCGCCTTGGCGGGTGGATGAGCACCGTGGCGGGCGCTGAGCGGCGTCGTGGGCCGTTCATCACCGCTGCACCATGCGCGCGGTGCGATGTGGAATTCGCAGCGGTGCGCGCAGGATCGCGCAGCGGGCCGAGCAGCACCGAGCGCGATGTCGGATGTGTCGGCGTGTGCCAGATGCGGGCATGAATGCCCTACCACGCAATGACGAGCCTCGATGTCACGCTGGTTGGCATGGGTCTTGGACCTGGACGCTTCAATGAAGTACCAACGAATCGGTAGGATGGCTTGCCTGACGGTGGCGCTGTCAGGAGCGGGTCTCCTCGTGGCGGGCTGCGACGGCGAGTCGCCGAACCAGCCGGGGCCGACGAGTGGCTCAGGGGCGAGCGGTGGCACCGGAGGCGCGGGTGGCGCAGGGGGCGATGGTGGTCAAGGGGGACAGGGGGGCTACGAGTGGCCCGTCGAGACCTATCCGATCGAGATCACGCCGTCGGACGACTGGAAGAACGAGCTCACCTTTCCGTACGACCCGTTCATGGTGTCGACGTGGGATCCCGGGGCGCCTCGGTGGGTGAAGTTCACGGTGCTGATGCACGATCCGACGAAGGTCTACTACCAGGAGAGCAACGCTTTCCCGTTCCACGGGCCGTTCGCCACGGCGCGGCTCGATCCGTTCTTCGGGATGACGCTGGAGGAGTACAATCAGGTCTCGCTGTATGCGGCGGGGCAGAAGGCGATCCTGGGGGCGGTGCTCATCTCGCCGAACGCCGACGCGGTGCCCGAGTACGGGATCCAGCTCGTGCGGCAGGATGCGTATCACCCGGAGATGGCGCGCATCGTGCTCGACCTGGTGAAGAACAGCATCGTCGATGCGCCACCAGGGACGCGCTCGTTCTATTTCCCGACGTTCGAGCAGCAGGCGTCGGCGACGGCGAACAGCGCGTTCTTCGAATCGGCCGGGTTCCCCGTGAGCTCGGCGGAGCGATGGATCAACGGGGATAGCTGCTATGCGCCGGGGTGGGCGATCGGCCGGCTGAAGTATGTGGCGCCGGACCAGATCGAGGCGGCGTACGCCAGCGGAGCGCTGCGGCCGGAGGACGTGCTGCTGACCGACTCGGTGCCGGCAGAGGTGCCCTACGTGGCGGGGATCCTGTCACTGTCGCCCTCGACGCCGAACTCGCACGCGGCGCTGCTGGCGACGTCGTTCGGGATTCCGTTCGCGTACGTGGGGAACCAGGAGACGGCCGAGCACGCGAGGACGCTCGACGGCAAGGAGATCGCGCTGCGGGCTGCGCTGGACTGGGGGACGTTCTGCCGGGTGGCGCTGGTGGACGCGGAGGGGAAGATCTCCGCGGCAGACCGGGCGGCGCTGCTGGATCTGAAGCGGCCCGCGAACCTGGGGCTGTCACCGAAGCAGCCGCTGGGGGCCTATTACGGGTCGACGGAGAACCTGGGGCCGGCGGACATCATCCACTTCGGTGGGAAGGCGGCGAACTACGGGATGCTGCGGGATGCGATTCCGCAGAACAGCGACGAGGCGATGGCGCTGTCGTTCGATCTCTGGGACGAGTTCCTGGATCAGACGATGCCCGGGGGTAGCACGCTGCGCGCGGAGATCGAGGCGAAGCTCTCGGGGTACACGTATCCGCCGGATCTGGTGGCGTTGAAGGTGGACCTGGCGGAGATCCGGGACCGGATCCGCAAGGACGCGGTGTTCACGGCGGGTCAGCAGCAGGCGATCCAGGCGGCGCTCACCGGGTTCTCGCCGACGCGGAAGATCCGGTTCCGCAGTTCGACGAATGTGGAGGACAGCGCGGAGTTCACCGGCGCGGGGCTCTACGATAGCTACAGCGGGTGCCTCGCCGACGATACCGACGCGGACACGACGGGGCCGAGCCATTGCGATGCCGGCGAGCCGGAAGAGCGGGGGGTGTACCGGGCGATTCGCCGGGTGTACGCGAGCTTCTACAACGACAATGCGTTCCTGGCGCGGCTGCTCTATGGCGTGAACGAGGCCGAGGTGGGAATGGGCGTGCTGGTCCATTACTCGTATCCCGACCCGCAGGAGATGGCGAACGGGGTGGCGACGCTGGGGCGAGAGCTGCCGTTCGCGGGGACGGACATCAAGCTGGTGACGCAGCTCGGGGCGGTGTCGGTCACCAACCCGGAGGGCGGGGCGCTCCCCGAGGTGGTGCGCGTCAACGAATTTGATTCGGTGACGTACCTGGATCTGGTGTCGACGTCGACGCTGGTGCCGCTCGGCGCGCGCGTGATGGCGTGGGAAGACGATTATCACGCGCTGGCGGCGCTGCTCTTCGATGTGGAGACGCGCTTCAAGCAGGAGTACCCGGGCAAGTCGTCGTACATGCTCGATTTCGAGTACAAGAAGATGTCGCCCGGGAAGCTGGTCGTGAAGCAGGTGCGTGAGGTGGCACTTCCGGACACGACGCCGAGCCTGACGCCGTACCTGATCGATGATCCGCGGCGGGTCTGCACGTTCCAGGGGGAGTTCGGGGACATCTTCGCGAACCACCGGCTGAAGATACGGGCGGATCTGTCGACGCCGAGCAAGTTCCTGACGCCGGCGGCGCTGGGAAGCACGCTGTTCGGGAACTCGAGCCTGTCGTTCCTGGCGAGCGGTGGAGCGAGCGTGGCGACGCTGACCGGGACCCCTGCGTCGTGGCCGGGTGCGAGCCACGATTTCAATGCGGGGACGTCGCAGGACAGCTTCACGAACGGCGCGGGTGCCAGCCTGAGGACGTTCACACTGACGACGGAGCAGATTCCGGAGCTGCTGCCGCCGTCGGTGGGGCCGCTGACGGCGCTGCGTGACTTCATCGTGACCCTGGAGGCGACGTACGCGACGCCGGTACCCGTGGTCGATTACACGGGGTCGGTGAGCACGGTGTCGTCGGAGGTGGTGCGCCTCGACGCTTGTCCGGCCGAGGGGCAGCCGATTCCGGGGGCGATCCTGCAGCAGCGGTCGTACACGGTGGCGCCCGGGGTGACGGTCACGCCGTCGTTCTACTGGCCGCCTGCACCCACCGGGTTCACGGCGGGGTACACGGCGCCGCTGTACAAGTGGGTCGAGACGCGGATCGTGGGGCTCACGAGCGCGCCGCTGGTGCTGAAGGGGTACTACTCGCAGACGTACCGGCCTGGTCACCACAACTTCTGGGAGGAGTTCATGTTCGAGCCGCGCCTGGAGGAAGGGATCGCGCCAGCGCAGATCGCAGAGCTGGAGGCGCGCGGGATCCGAGCGATTTACCTGAGCGCGGAGCCGGATGGGTCGCAGCTCCGGGTCTGGCGGGTGGACACGAACGGGGCGCTCCTGCCGATGAACTGAGGCACCGAGGGGAGGGCATCGCGAATGCCCTGCCTCTCTGAGCCGAGGCGCTGAGCGGGAAAGCGCCGCGAACGCCACGAATGCCACGAACGCCCTGCCGAGCCGATGAACAGGCTGAAATCCACGCTCACTCGTCGGCAGGGGTGTCTTCAGGCGCGGGCGAGGGGTCGCCCGGTCGGGCTTCTTGCGGGCGAGGTTCTCGCTTCCGGCAGGGGCCCATGGTCTTCAGCAAGTCCAGCGGCAAGGCGAGGTCCACGGCGAAGCGATCGTCCTTCGGGTGCACGGCGGCGTGTTCGAGCAGGCGGGCCAAGGGGTGGTCGCCTTCTTCGGTGGAGGTGGCTCGCGCGAGGGTGAGGGCGCCCCCCAGGGACCGGGCGAGATCTGCGAGGTCGTCGGCCTGGGGGCCGGAGACGTCGAGGACCATGGCCACGTCTTCGGCAGCGTCGACGTGGATGTCGACGCGGCTGACCACGGCCTGGAGCTGGGCGGCCAGCTCTGCTCGAGAGGGGGGAAAGAGGTTGGCAGCGTCTTCGGGGGAGAGGACGCCGTACATGGCGCCGTACGCGGACCAGTCGGGGATGCGAGGTTCCTCCAGGGGGCCTTTGCCGTCGAGGCGGTCGAGGGCGGCCTCGATGGCCGATCGTTCGGGGCCGGTCAGGAGGAGGGAGTCGCCCCAGGTGGCGAAGATCTCGCCGCGGTCGTCGCTGGTGTAGATCTGGGCGCGCTCGCCGTAGGGGCGCGCCGTGGCACGAGGGGGCGGTGTTCGCTCGGCGTCGGGGACGAGGCCGAGGATGGCGACGCGGCCCGTGGAGACGGCGACGCGCTCGACGTCTTCGAGGAGGTCGATGCCGAAGACGTCCTTGAAGCGGTCGCGTCCACGGTCGGTCCGCTCCAGGAGGCAGTCCATCCAGATCTGGCCGAGGGGGGAGTCCTTGAGGTCCTCGAGCTCGAACACGAAGGCGCTCTTGTCAGGGTCGGTCGGGAGGGCGACGGTCAGCGGGTCGCGACGCTGAGGGGCAGCTTCGGTGTCGCCCGGGAGCGCCACGGGTGGAAGGGATTGGCGCCGGGCGCGACGCTCGTGGTCACGCAGGGTGGGGTGGCGAGGGAACGCCATCCGCACGGCGCGCGCGGGGGCTCTCGGGGAGTCGGCGCGGGCCATGAGGAAGGCGGCGATGCCGAGGAGGAGGACGAAGGCGAGGAGCCAGCCACGCTGTTTCATGAGGGGGTTCGCAAGGAGCGCGGGGCTCCGGCTCAGAAGTCCTTGTGTTCGAAGCAGTGGATGGCGAGGGCGACGGCGGCGAGGGCGTAGACGGCCAGGCCAGCGAGGTGGGTGAGGAGGGCGCGGGCGTCGATGGGGGCAGCCGCGGAGAGGTCGGCGGCGGTATCGGCAAGGGTGGAGATGCGGGGGAGGAAGAGGGTGAGGGCGGCGAAGGTGGCGCGGGTGGGGCCCGGTTCGAAGAAGGTGGCGAGGCGGTCGCGGTAGCCGGCGAGGATGCCGAGGGTGAACAAGGTGAGACCGGCAGCGGCAGAGAGGGCGGCGCTGCGGACGACGACGGCGACGGTGAGCATGGCGGCGTAGAGGACCGAGAAGGTGACGCTCGCGAGGAGGGCGGCGAGGAGGGGGCGGGCGGTGAAGACGCCGGTCTTGACGCCGAAGAGCACGACGAGGCCGCCAGCGCCGTAGAGGGCGCCGAGGAGGGCAAGGGCAAGGACGCCGAGGAAGGTGCCGAGGATGAGCTCGAAGCGCCGGATGGGGAGGGCGAGGAGGTGCTCGATGCGGCCAGGGGCGAGGAGGCTGGGGCCGAAGTCGGCGCAGGCGACGATGCCGAAGAGGAGGCCGCCGTAGAAGATGAGGTAGGAGGTCGCCTTGAAGATGGGGCGCAAGGCGAGGTCGGCGGCGCGGATGTCGGTGCGCAGGGTGCGGCCGAAGAGGCGGGAGGCGGCGAGGGCGCCGTCGACGACGTCGATGCGGAGGGCGAGGCCGAGGATCAGGAGGACGAGGGTGATGGCGATGCCGAGGCCGAGGAACCAGCGGCGTGAGGCGGCTTCACGGAGGAGGTCGGCGGCGACGAGGAGGGATTTCATGGCGAGAGGGCCTCGGTGAGGACTTCTTCGAGGTCGCGGGCGTCGGGGCGTAGCTCGACGAGGAGGGCGCCGGTCTGGCGGGCGCGATCGAGCACGGCGTTGAGGGTGGCAGCGTCGGGGGCGTCGACGAGGAACCAGCCAGGGTCCTTCGCAGGGGTGAGGCCGGCGGCGAGGAGGGCGTCAGGGTCGTGGCCAGGGGCGAAGCGGGCGCGGTGGCGGTTTTCACGGCCACAGAGGGTGTCGAGGGGGCCTTCGCGGACGAGGCGGCCGGCGACCAGGACGCCGATGCGATCGCAGATGCGCTCGGTCTCGGAGAGGAGGTGGGAGTTGAGGAAGAGGGTGACGCCGCGGGCGCGCTCTTCGGCGAGGAGCTTTCGAATCTCGACGCGCCCGACGGGATCGACGCCGTCGGTGGGTTCGTCCAGGATGAGCAGGAGAGGTCGGCCGAGCAGCGCGGCGGCGAGGCCGAGGCGCTGGCGCATGCCCTTGGAGAAGCCGCCGATGCGTCGGGTGGCGTCGGGCTGGAGGCCGACGCGGGCGAGGGCCTCTCGGGCTTCGTGCGGGCCGTCGGAGAGGCCTTTGAGGCGAGCGACGCCCTGGAGGAAGCGAAGGGGGGTGAGGGCGCCAGGGAGGTGCAGGCGCTCGGGGAGGTAGCCGATGCGGGCGCGCATGTGGGGGTCGTCCGGAGACTGGCCGAGGACGCGCACGAGGCCCTCGGTGGGACGAAGGATGCCGAGCAGGGCCTTGATGAAGGTGGTCTTGCCCGCGCCGTTCGGGCCAATGAGGCCGAAGGCGGCCCCCTGTTCGAGGACCAGGTCGAGCCCCACGAGGGCTTCGTGTCCGCCACGGCGGAACCAGGGGCGGTAGGTCTTGCGAAGCCCGCGGGCCTCGATGGCGAGCATAGGGCTCAGGCTACGCCACACCGGGTGATGCCGTCCCTGGGGTCACGCTGGGTCGACTCGAGGTCCGGCGCTTTCCCCGGGAAAGGTCGAGCGAGGTTGCCAACGCGGAGCCGTCACGTCCCGAGGGGGGCGACAGGCGCGCTGGCACGGCGTGTGTGACGCGCCCTCGGCAACCTGGCTGACATCACAGAAGAGGAACCTCACAAATCCGGGCGCCAGCGTCGGCTGGGTTCGAGGACGGACGAGAGGGCGCTCTGCCCACGGCAGGCGCAGGGCGTGGCACGCACAGCACGCGGTCGATCGCGCGGTGAGCGCTCGACACGACGGGGCGAGCAACGGAGGGAGAGACGAGATGCAGCGCCGAGAGTTTCTGCGGTCGACGGCCGTGCTGGCAGGTGCCTTCCTGGCGCCAGGTTGCGCTGCTCCTCCGGAGATTGAGGTCCTGGACGGCGCCACGTACTTTCCTCAGTCGGTGGCCTCCGGGGAGCCGCGGCCCGAGAGCGTGATCCTCTGGACGCGCATCCAGAACCCGAGGCACGCGGGACGTGATGTGCCGCTGCACCTGGAGGTCTCGACCAGCGAGGACTTTCAGAGCCTGGTGGTCAGCACGTCCGTCTGGGCGCGGGCACGACATGATTACTGCGTGAAGGTGCGGATCGAGCAGCTCTCGCCGGCCACGACATACCATTATCGTTTCATTCACGATCATCACGGGAGGCGGTACGCGTCGAGACCGGGGCGGACACGCACGGCGCCTGCACCCGGGGCAGACGTGCCTGTGCGCTTTGCCTTCCTGTCGGGACAGGATTTCAGCGCAGGGCATTACAACGCGCTGCTCTTGCTCGCCCGGGAGGAGATCGATTTCGTGGTGCACCTGGGCGGCTACATTCACGAGGTCGCCGAGCGCGGGATCCGTGTGGCGCGGCAGGTGACGTTCACCGACCAGGAGGGCGCCATGCCGGTCGAGGTGGACGGTCGCGAGGTGCTCGCGGCGGCGTCGCTGGACAACTACCGCGAGCTCTACCGCGTCTACCGCTCCGATCGCGCGCTCCAGCGGGTCCACGAGCGCTTTCCCATGGTGATGATCTGGGGGGACCACGAGTTCTCCGAGGACAGCTACGGGGCGACGTCGACCTACTTCGACGAGCGCGCCGACGAGACCGACGTGCGCCGCAGGAAGAGAGCCAATCGCGCCTGGTTCGAATACCAGCCCGTCGACACGCCGAACGAGGAGAGCGTCTACGATCCGGACGCGCCCTACCCGGGCCAGCTCCGCATTCACCGGGACCTCGTGTTTGGACGTCACGTCCATCTGGTCCTGACCGACCTTCGCACCCACCGGGGCGATCATCTGGTGCCGGAGGACGCCCTGCCAGGGGCGGTGGTGATCACGGACGCGGCGCTGAGGGAGAAGGAGGCCGCGAGCTACCCCCCGGCCTGGGCTTCACGGTATGTCGACGTGGAGACGTACCAGGGGGGGATCTACCAGTCCGCACTGATCGCTGCAGCGCCGACGTGTGGTTACGATCCCGTGCTGGTTCACGGGGACCTCGCGGTGGATTTCATCAACGAGGTGCTGTCGGTCCACAATGCGACGCTGCCCGTCACGAAGCGGCTCGCCCCGATCGACGCGACGGCGTCTCCCCTGTGGGGCGTGTCGTTCGGCGATATCGGCAAGGTGGCACCGTATTCGGCGATGGGCGCGCGCTACCTGCTCCGCAAGGAGGCATTCGACTCGTATGCCAGGCAGCGCTACGAGCAGTCCCGGGGGCGCAGCGAGCAGATCATGGGCTCCGAGCAGGAGCTCTGGTTCCTGAAGACGCTCCAGACCTCCGAGGCGACGTGGAAGGTGTGGGCGAGCGAGCATGCCTTCTCCCCGCAGGTGCTCGACCTGACCCATGCGAACGTGCCTGCACCACTGCAACGAGCCTTCTACGTGAGCGGCGACACGTGGGATGGCTTCCCCAACCGGCGCCGCGCCCTGCTGGAGGCGCTGGCGAGGCTCGACGGGATGGTCGTGCTCTCGGGGGACGCTGGCGCCTTCTTCGCGGCGTTGCCCGCAGTGGAGGGGGACGAGGGCCGGAGGGTCGTGGAGTTCGCCGGCCCCCCGGTGTCATCGAGACCACTCGACGGACGGCTTGCCAAGCAGGTGGGCGAGCATCCTCTTTTGAAGGGCCAGGTGTCCTCGAACCAGGCCGGGGCGATGGCGACGGAGACGCTGCTCACAGCGCCCGAGGTGGGGGCGAACCCACATCTGGCGCTCGCGAAGACGCAGCGGAACGGCTACGTCGTCGTGGAGGCAGGTCCTGACGCGCTGCACACGACGGCGCGGCTCCTGGATCCAGAGGACCTAGACGCCGACCACACGGGCCTCGAGCTGGGGCTCGCCGCGCGGCTCGAGACCATCCGGCTGAGGATCCTGGCGGGTGAGGCAGCCCTCGAACGCGAGGAGGAACTCGTGTGGCGTCGGTGGAGCCCCGAGCTGGCCATGTGGGTGTGAGGCGATAGACCACTCGGCGCAGATGTGCGCATAGACCGCAGACATTGCGACGGAGGGAGCAAGCCTGCGACCAGATTTGCTCTGCACGGTGGATTCACTTGACGAGCATGCCCTTCGTCGCTTTTATGCACGATGCAGGTCTCCTGCAGCAGCACCCAAAAAGGCGGGATGCAATGCCCAGCCATCCAATGTCCAACGTGTCCGTCGTGAAGGAGTTCCCCCCATGTTGAAGCTCTCTGGTTGCCTCGCCGTCGCCGCCGCCGTTTCGGTCGTCTCCCTGGCCCCCGCGACTGCCAGTGCCCAGTGCGGTGACATTGCTACCTCCGCGCTCAACATCGTCACCGAGAATCTTGTGACCGGCAATGGCGCACCATTCTTCACGGCGGCATTCCGGTTTGCCTATGATCTCGAGACCTCGGATGTCCGCGACCTGTGGGATTACTACAGCCCGAGCTCGCCGACCTATTACGAGCACATTCTCAATGGGCAGTATTTCACCGCGACCAGCACGCTGGTGGACGCGAACAACGACGGGATCGCCGACAACATCGCGGCTGGCGACATCCTGGTGATCAACTCGTCTTCCGTGGCGCCTGCCTACGGCGGCCACACGGTGGTGGTCGTGGGTGACGTGAAGGTCCTCTCCTCCAAGCAGAACCCCATCACGCTCGACACGCAGTGGATCGTGCCGATCGCCGACCAGACGGGCAGCACGCACGGGTGCCTGAGCGTGGGCGGCACGAACTACAACGACAGCCGCGGCTGCTCGTCGTACGCGGCCGGTGCTGCTCCCGGCACGGCGTACATGCGCGTGTACACGAACGCCAACGGCGAGGCGACCGCGTACAACTGGCGCGTGAACGGCAGCCACACGAGCTACTACGATCAGGCGACGCGCCCCTTCACCTTCGGCCGCGTCACGCCCTGCAACCCCTGAGCAAGGTCCCCACGAGAAGGCCGTGAGCTGTCGCTCGCGGCGTGCTCGGCTCCGCTCGACGACGACCCACGAAGACGCGAGGGAGGCGCCCTCAACAGCGCCCCCCTCCCCGCCGTAACGGCGCTCCCGACTCCCCCGAACAACGCTCGAACGCTCTCGCTTCACAGCGAGCTCGCTCAGCTTCTGGCAGGCTCGTTCGCTCAGCGCCAGGAGAGAGAGAGCTGGATGGAGGCGAGGGAGATGTCACCTCGCTCGCCGTCGTCTTCGGGAGCTCGCCAGAAGGTGCGCACATCACGGGCGCCGGCCAGCTCGAGGGCAATGCGGCAGAACGTGGCGGCCGAGGGCATGTACCAGGGCAGCAAGAAGGTCGGCAGCTTGTGGGTGGCGATCTCCACCGTGCCGTCCGCGTTCTCGGTGGAGGTCGCGTCGCCGAAGTCGATGTACCTGCCGAAGCCACGCGCAAGGCGTAGCGCGACCTGAGCTGGCGTCGCACCGCGGTAGAACGATCGGTAGATGGAGTTCAGGTCCTCGGTGGCCCGAGCGCGGGTGCCCTCGATGCTCGCAGACTCGAAGGAGACGCCTCGCGTCCTCGCCATGGCCGAGAAGAGAGGCACGATGGGGAAGATGTCGTACCAGCCCGAGGCGAGGAAGAGCTGGTCGAAGAACCCAAGGAGCGTCTGGTCGTTGAGTTCTTCCCGCAACCGCTCCAGGGCGCCCGTTTCCTGCGCGAGGCGCCCGAAGATGCCGGAGTAGACCACCCCCTTGATGTGGAAGCCGCTCTTCCCTGGAGCAGCAGGAAGCGTCGGAATACGAAGGACGCTCAGAGGGCGGCGGGTCATCGCGGCGCGAGAATAACCCAACGCGTCGCTCAAACAATGCAGTGTGACACGACGGGTGATCACAAAACGCAGAGGGCGCACCCATGGCACGCCCTCACAGCAGGCTCTTCGGCTCGCGAAGAGGTTACTTCACGTCGAGCTTGATGGAGACCGCCTCTTCCTTGCTGAGGCACTGCGTCTTCGCGGCGTCGCAGACGCCGAACTTGACCTTGCCCTTGATCTCCTTCGCGCCAGCGGCAGAGGGCGTGACCGCGATCTTGAACTCGACCGCGTGGTCGTCGATCTTCACGCTGCCCTTGTCGTCCTTCGTGAGCTTCGCCTTCTCGAAGGTCAGGCCGCTGGTCTCGTCGAGGACGAGCTTCGCCGGGTACTCCTGGTTGATCTTCCACGCGCCGGTGGCGGTCACCGAGACGGTGGCTTCTGCCTTCGAGTTCGCCTTCGCAGCTGCAGGCGGCGTGACCTTGAACTCGTACTCGGAGGCGGCGAGCGCGGTGCCCGAAACGGTGGCAGCAACCAGAGCGGCGATGGTGAAGATCTTCTTCATGGCGTTTCCCTCGTCCTTCGACTTACTTGCGCGAGTGGTTTCGGTTTTCGCGTCGTTGTTTGAGCTTCTTGTTTAGCACGGCGCGTGCCGCACGGGGCGCATGACGCGAGGCGAGGCAAGAATCCAGCGCTTCTAAAAAAAGCCTGCATTGTCGTCTCTCGGAAGGCCTCAGGACGGGTCGCACTGGTCTCGAACGGTCGATGGGTGGGGGAGCGTGGTGGTGCGCCTGGGATCCACCTGGATAACCCAGGTCTCAGCGCCGCCCCGAGTCGACGGTGTCTGCGGGCGCTGCGATGCCCTGAGGCAGCCTTCAGGGCACCGGGAGGCGGAGGCGCGCATAAAGAGAGAGGGCGGCCACGAAGGCCCGCATGCCTTCGTTCATCGGCATGCGGTCGCCGCTGAAATGATGCAGGCCGAACCGAAGCAGCGAGGGAGAGGCGGCGACGCCTCGCTCGATCCGGACGCGGTCGCGGCCGTAGAAGCGGCGGACCAGGCGACGCCGCACCCGCAGATCGGCGCCGAGCCGTGAGCGCTGGATGTGCTGGTCCCAGTCGGTGAAGTCCAGCGCACCTGCGTCGAGACGCGGGGCGAGGTAAGCGCCCGCGAGCACGCCGTACGCGATGGCCTGGGCGATGCCCTCCCCGAAGAGGGGATCGATTCCGGCGGCTTCACCGACGAGCAAGGCGCGAGGGCGCGCCATGGTCAGGCCTGCCGCGAGGCCCCGCTCGGCGAACCGCTTGAACCTGTAGCGCGCGGGGTCGAGGCCGCGCTTGCGGAGGTGGGCTCGCAGCAAGGCGTCGGGATCGCCACCTGCGAAGGCTTCGTCCGATGCGCTCCTGGAAAGCGCTCCAGGGTGAAGGACGTACACGCCACGGCAGACCATGGGCGCGCCATCGATGAGCGTGGGGAAATCCCAGGCGTAGCCGGCATACGAGTGATCATCGAGGTCGAAGTGGAGCATGTCACGGGGGCGATCCGTGGCGACCGGCTCGGTGTCGACCTCCACGGCCTGGGCACGGAGGCGGCCGAAGGGCAAGCCGAGGGCGCGGCGGACGATGCTCCCGACGCCATCGGCGCCGATCACCACCCGACCGTGAAAAGCGCCCTTGGTGCTCTCGGCGACGACCTCTTCGTCATGGAAGGACAGCGCGGTGACCCGCGCGCCTTCGACGACCTGGATGCCGCGGGTTCGCGCGATGCGGGCGAGGGCGTGATCGAACTCGATCCGTCGCACCACCCGGCCGATCACCCCGGCTCGATCGGAGACTTCGCCGTCGAGGGTGGTGGCGCTCATGCCACGGATGGCCACGCTCGGCACGTCGACGTGGACGCCGAGGCGGGCGAGTGCCCTGTCCGCGCGGCCGCCAAGACCTCCCGCACAGTACTTGTCTCGTGGGTAGTGGTCTCGCTCGAGGACGACGATGCGCTCGGCGAGCGCTGGCTTCTGGTGCGCGAAGGCGAGGGCCGCGGTGACGCCCGCTGGCCCACCACCGACGACGATCACCTCATGGTTCGGCACGCATAGATGGCTACCACGGTCCGATAAGGGAAGGCGAAGGTCGGTCGCCCGCGGAGGTCCGGGTGCTCGGCAGCGAGCTGGCGGACCTCGCGGAGCACGGCCAGCCGCTCGGCGGTCGGGAGCGCCGCGATGTAGCTGATCGAAGCGGCGCGCTCGGCGAGCCCTTCGGCGTCGAGCTCTTGCGTGTGGGAGACCTCCCGCTCGGCCACCGGCTCGAAGAGGGGGCTCGTGGAGAGGTCTGCCCGCCAGGCAAAGCCACGGTAGTGGGGCGCCTCTCGACCGTGCCGATCGAGGATCTCCGACAGGCGAGCGACCCAGGCCACCCCGGTGTCCCGCATGTTCCATACCAGCGCCACCCGCCCCTCGGGCCGCAGCACACGGTGGATCTCGGGCAATGCCAGATCGGCGTGGAACCAGTGGAACGACTGCGCGGCAATCACGGCGTCGACCGAGGCATCCGGCAGAGGGATGGCTTCTGCAACGCCATCGAGGATCTCCAGGCCGGGCGTGGCGCCGGCGAGCTTCTGTCGCATCTCTTCGACAGGCTCGACCGCGATCAGTCGAACGCCAGAAGACACGAGCAGGCGCGTCATCTTGCCCGTTCCGGCGCCGAGATCGAGCAGGACCCGACCGGCGTGCAGACGAAGCGCGTCCGTGAGGATCTCTATGGCCTGGGGAGGGTAATCGGGGCGCCCACGCTCGTAGGCGTCGGCTGCCGCGGAGAAACCCTGTGCGGCGAGGCTGTGAAGGCTCATCGGCGTATGAAATTGTAGGAGGGGGACGTGACCACGTCCATCGTCATCCAGGGGATGCAGGGGCATCGTGGTGGCGTGCAGGACGAAGGTCAAGTTCGGTTGCCGATCTTTGCATCGATTATGGATCGACGTGCGCAAGTTTTACCGGATTCAATCAGCTTGTAAGGCGCATCCCCACGAACGGACGAGGTTTTCGTGATCGCGACGCCACCGTCACGCGGGCTTAGCAGGATGGACACCTGATGTTATAACCAGAGCGGACCGGGGGGAGGGGGATGTGATCAACATGAGTGAGAACCCGTCGACCATGCTGGGAGAGAGACCAGGACACGCTTCGGACGAGACGACACCTGAGTTCTTCGTTGTGGGCGTCGGCGCTTCGGCGGGTGGGCTCGAGGCCCTCGAACGGCTGTTCGAGGGTCTGAGTCCCGGCTGCGGCCTGGCTTTTGTGGTGGTTCAGCACCTGTCTCCAGACTTCGACAGCGTGATGGCCGAGCTGCTCGCGCGTCGCACCGAGCTGGATTGCGTGCGCGTGACCAACGGGATCGAGGTGCGAACCGACACCATTTACCTGATGCCGCCAGGCACGGAGATGATCATCTCCGGAGGGTGCCTGCTGCTCACCGAACGTGTGCTCGATCAGGGCCTCTCCTTGCCGATTGATGGTTTCTTTCGCTCGCTGGCCGAGGATATGGGCTCGCGCGCCGCCGCCGTCATCCTGTCGGGTTCGGGGAGCGACGGCTCCCGCGGGGTCCGCGCCATTCACGAGGCAGGGGGCCTGGTGCTGGTCCAGAGCGAGGAAACGGCGAGGTTCGATGGAATGCCCCGAAGCGCCATCGATACGGGAATCGTCGACCTCATCCTGTCCCCCGAGGAGCTGCGCGACGCGCTGATCCGCTATGCAAAGCGCCCCCCGGGCAGCGGCGCCGAGTTCGCCGATCTGGTCGCACTGTCGGGCTCCGGCGACGCCATGAGCCCCATTTTCGATCTACTCCGGCGAGAGTCGGGGATCGATTTCTCCCATTACAAGGCGGCGACCGTGGGTCGGCGCATCGAGCGCAGGCTCTTGCTCTCGCGGGTGGAAAGCCCCGAAGACTACGTGCGCCAGCTCCGGGACGACCCGGCGGAGCTGGCCTCGCTCTACAAGGATCTCTTGATCGGTGTGACGGGGTTCTTCCGCGATCGCGATGCGTTCATGCGGTTCGGCACCGATGTGCTGCCCGAGCTACTGGAGCGTCTCGGCCCCGATGAAGATCTCCGCATCTGGTGCGCCGCCTGTGCCACGGGCGAGGAGGCGTATTCGCTTGCGCTGCTGGCGCACGAGGCCTTCCGGAAGGCCGGTCAGCGGGTGCGGTTGAAGGTGTTCGCGACCGACGTGCACCGGGTCTCGCTGGAGGTGGCTGGCGCCGGCATCTACCCGGCAGAGAGCCTCGCAGGCTTGCCCATCGAGCTGCGCGATCGCTATTTCACGCGCACCTCCCACGGAGACCGGTTCCAGGTCTCGCCCGCGCTCCGCTCGAGCATCGTGTTCGCGCACCATAACGTGCTGCGTGACGCACCATTCACACGCATCGATTTCGTGAGCTGCCGGAACCTGCTCATTTACTTCAAGCCGGCCGCGCAGCGCAAAGCCATCTCGTTGTTCCTGTTCGGGCTCAAGGCAGGCGGCGTGATGGTGCTCGGGCCGAGCGAGACTCCGGGTCCGCTGAGCGACGAGTTTCTGCCCCTGGATCAGCGGTGGAAGATCTACCGCAAGCGGCGCGAGCTGCGCATCACCCCGGACCTGCGGGGTCAGGAGGGAGGACGCGAGCGCGGCGAACGCTTGCTGGATCGTCGGAGCATCCAGGAGAGGGCGATCACCAAGGCGCAGCACGCGCTCCTCGAGCGGTTCACGCCGCCCAGCCTGCTGGTGACACCGACCGGGGAGCTGCTGCACTCCTTCGGCGGGGGAGGACGCTTCCTCGCCTACCACGATGGAAGGCCGTCCCTGAACGTCCTCGATCTGCTGGATGGGGAGCTGAAATTCGCCGTCGCCTCGGCGCTCAAGCGCGCGGGCAAGGGAGACGAACCTGCCTTCTACGAGCGGGTCCCGGCGCGCACCCCCGACGGGTCGTGCCTCGTGCGCGTCTCGGTGATGGCCCTCGGTGGAGCCGAGGACAACCAGCAGCTGCTCGTCACCCTGGAGCCGGCGACCACGCAGTCAGCGAGCCCAGGGCAAGACGAGATGCCCGTCAACATGCTCACGCAGGAGCGCATCGAGACGCTGGAACACGAGCTACGCCATACGCAGGAGAACCTGCAGGCCACGCTCGAGGAGATGGAGACCAGCAACGAGGAGCTGCAAGCGACGAACGAGGAGCTGATCGCCTCGAACGAGGAGCTGCAGAGCACCAACGAGGAGCTGCAGAGCGTCAACGAGGAGCTGTACACCGTCAACGCGGAGTATCAGGCCAAGATCGCCGAGCTCACCGAGCTGACCACGGACATGAACCACCTCCTGGAGAGCACGGAGGTGCAGATCCTCTTCCTCGACAAGGAGCTGTGCATCCGTCGGTTGACGCCGAAGATCGCCGAGACGTTCAGTCTGCTGCCGCAGGACATCGGGCGGAGGATCGACAGCTTCACGCACAAGCTACGGCACGAGGGCATCGTGCGGGATCTGGAAGGCGTGCTCCATGGAGCCGAGCGCGTGGAGCGCGAGGTGCAGGATCTCCGCGGGCGCCACTACCTGCTCCGCGTTCTGCCCTACCGGCCGCGCCAGACGGTCGAGGGGGTGGTGCTCACGCTGGTCGATCTCTCGGCCCTCAAGGACGCCGAGCGCGAGCTGCGGACGAGCGAGGAGCGGGCGCGCCTCCGTGGGGAGCAGATGCGGGCCATCCTCGATCACGCGCCGCTCTCCATCTGGGTCAAGGACCGCAGGGGCAACTACCAGATCGTCAGCCGCGTGGCGGCCGAGGTGCTCGGTGCGCGCGCGGACTTGCTCATCGGCGAGTCCGATGAGGGGCTCCTTCCCCCGAAGCTCGCGTCCCTCCGGCGCGAACGCGACGAGCAGGTCGCCTCCACCCGCGAGGTGCTCCGGGTCGAGGAGCAGATCGAGTACGATGGCGCAGTCCGCACCTACCTGACGGTGCGCTTCCCCCTCGTCGATACCAGCGGTGAGGTCTACGCGATCGCAGGCATCGCCGAGGACATCACGGTGCGCAAGGACGCCGAGGAGCGCGATCGCACGGCCCTCAAGCGGCGCGACGACTTCCTCGCCATGCTCTCCCACGAGCTGCGCAACCCGCTCGCAGCAGTGCTCAACGCCACGTACACCATCGAGCGCAGCGAGCTCGACACGTCGGCGACCCGCTCCGCGCTCGACGTGACCAAGCGGCAGGCGCTGCACATGGCGCGGCTCCTGGACGATCTCCTCGACATCACCCGGATCACCCTGGGGAAGATCGAGATCCGGGCGGAGCCCCTCGACCTGCGGAAGGCGGCGGAGGCGGCGCTGCAGGCGGTGCAGCCACTGGTCGAGAGCAAGAAGCTCCAGCTTCATGTCGACCTGGAGCCCCTCCCGGTCGCCGTACGCGGCGATCTGCACCGCCTGCAGCAGGTGCAGAGCAACATGCTCACGAACGCCGCCAAGTTCACCCCTGCCGGGGGTCGCATCTGGCTCTCGGTGCGGCGAGAGGGGAATCAGGCCGTCATCCGCGTGCGCGACTCCGGGGTGGGCCTCCCGAAGGAGGATTTCGACCGGGTTTTCGAGCTGTTCTATCAGCGCGAGACCACGCTGGATCGCTCGTCGGGGGGCATCGGCGTCGGCCTCTCTCTGGTGCAGGCGGTCGTCGGCCTCCACGGTGGGCGCGTGTCCGCCTCGAGCGACGGCCCAGGGCGGGGCAGCGAGTTCGTGGCCTCCTTCCCTCTCTGGCAGGGTCAGCTCGTGGCCAGCACGCTGCGCCCTGCCGCGTCGCCGTCCGCGTCGCCATCCGTGTCCCGCCCGCTGTCCATCATCCTCGTCGAGGACAGCGACGACGGCCGCGAGATGCTGGAGGTGCTGCTGATGCAAGACGGCCACACCGTCACCTCCTTCTGCACCGGTGCGGAGGGAGCCGAGGCCATCATCCAGCAGAAGCCCGACCTGGCCCTCGTCGACATCGGGCTGCCCGAGGTCAACGGCTACGAAGTGGCTCGGCGCGTGCGCCGCGCGTGCGGGAAGGACGGGTTGTACCTGGTGGCCCTCACCGGCTACGGCCGGCCCGAGGATCAACAAGCCGCCTTCGACGCCGGCTTCGACGAGCATGTCGTCAAGCCCATCCGGCCCGAGATCCTGGACCGGGTCGTGGAGGGGGTCGTCACCGCGGTATCGGTTCGTGAGCGGCCGGAGACCGCGCCTCGTCACGGGTCGGATCGCTGGTCGTCCCGACCCGCGACGAGCGATGCCAACGCCGAGTGAGGGCCCGGAGAGATCTCTGGCTCACCTTTTCGGTCCGGTCTCTGGTAGCTTCCGCCCGGTGGGTGGCTGCATGCACGTTCGATGGATTCTCGCCTGCGCGGTCGCGCTGACGGCGTCGACCCCGGGGCTCGCGAAGGCCCAAAGTCCGGCCTCGGCCCCGGTCGCCGGTGATCGTGAGCGGGCGCGCGCGCTCGCCAACGAGGGGTTTGGTCACTTCGAGGCAGGCAAATACGAGGAGGCCCTGAAGGCCTTCGAGGAAGCCGAGCGCAACTTCCACGCGCCGACGATCCTGCTGATGGTCGCACGGAGCCATGTTCAGCTCGGCCATCACCAGGAAGCGAGAGCCGTCTTCCAGCGCATCATCGATGAGAAGCTCGCCAACTACGCGCCCGCCGAGTTTTTCGAGGCCCAGCAGCAAGCGCGCACGGAGATCGCGGCGCTCCCTCCGGCATCTCCCGGCGAATCGCCCGGAGCGCCGACGACCTCCCCCATCGCGCCCGTCTCGGAGCCGCCTTCTGCTCCCGGCGATGCGCAGAGCAGCGGGTCACGCAGCTCGGGCTCTCTCCTGCCCGCCGCCATCGCGTTCGGCGTCGCAGGCGTCGGCGTCGGCGTCGGGGCCGTCACGGGGCTCATGTCGTTCGGGGTCGCCAGCGACCTCGAGAAGTCGTGCGACGTCAGCGGGCGATGCCCGGAGTCCGAGAGGGCGACGAAGGACAAGGGGATGACGCTCGCGACGGTCTCCACGGTGAGCTTCGTGCTCGCGGGCGTCGCCGCGGCTGCAGGTGTCACGCTGGTCGTCCTCCGCCCTGGCAAATCGAGCCAGGAGCCGGTGAACGTCGTCGCGGGTCCAGGCTGGATGGGCGTCCGCGGCCGTTTCTGAGCCAAGCGTGCGCCCGAAATGTCGCTGGTGTTCTCCCGCCGTGGGAGGCCAAACCTTCAGGTCAGAACGCGCCGCCCACCTGACCGACGACCTGCCATGAGTCGGCGCCCTGTGTCTCGGGTCCGGTCCCGATGTCGTCGAAGAACGTGGGCCGAACGTTGAACCGCGCTCCCACCTTCACGTGCTCGGTCAGGAGCCGCTCCACCCCTGCGGCCACGGGCACCGTGACCGTGAAGGGGTCGCCCCCTTCGCCAGCAAATCCCGCGTAGCCCAGCCCCGCCGCGACGAACGGTTGCACGAACGCTTGATCGGCGAGCAGGATGTTGAAGCGCGCCGAGGCGTCGAGCGCCGTCATCACCAGGCTGCTGTCGGTCTGAGCGACGCTGCTCGATGAGCCCATGTAACTCAGCTCTCCGGCGAAGCGCTGGTTGAAGGCGGCGGTGAACCGGACGTTCCACGCGGGTCCGATGGAGGCGGCCCCATCGAGGTAGCCCACGATGCCGAACCCTCCCTCCAGGGAGTAGTCGGGCTGCGGGATCTTGCGGATCAACGGCTTGTCCGACGGGGGGACATTGCGGACGTTGAGATCGGGGTAGTCTCTGGCGTAGCTGCTCGACTGAGCGCTGGCAGCGCCGGTGAAGGTCAGACCCACCGCCACCACCGCGAACCCCATCGACACGAATCCCAGCGTGTTCATGGTCCTCTGTTCTCCTCGTTGTTCAGTCTCACCGCACGGGAGCGGTCGAGGCGCGTTCGCACCCCACACCTCGCTCGTGAGCCTCACCGCCCAGCTCGAGCGTCGTCGGCCAGGCGTCTGCGCAGGTTCCCTGCCGCCCTTCGGCCGTCACGGTGCGGCTGCCGGGGTTGTCCCCCTGGCTCGCACCCCCGCCCCCCCCTGCGTTCGGCACGGCCCGCTGCAGGACGTAGGCCAGCAGATATGTGCATCACGGGTGCGTGATGTGCGCCTCCGCCCCCAGCGGGAGCCGGCCGGACGACGGCGCCGAACTCGTTCGACGCCGGACACGTCCTGGCATAGAACCGGGACACACCAGGAGCGCACGATGTTGTCCAAGAAGAGCATCTACGAAACCCTCACCGCGCTCGGCGCGGGCGCCATGATCTCGGCCTGCGGGGGCTCTCAGACCCCCGTCAACGCGACCGAGGTCCCCGCTGCCCAGGACGCCACCCCCGCCGCCGAGGACCCGGCGACGCCGGCCGACGTCACGCCGGACGAGACCCCCGCCACGGCACCGCCTTCGGAGCCCGGCGCCGCGGCAGCTCCGGTCGACCCCAAGCCCGCCGAGACGGCGCAAGCGCCCGCGACGCCTGCCACGGCGAAGCCCGCCCCCAAGCCCGCAGCGAAGAAGCCTGCGGCAAAGAAGCCGGACGCCTCCGCAGCGTGCGGCGCAGGGACGTGCGCCTGACCCAGCCTGCCGGAGCATCACGGTGACCGCTCAGGGCGCATCCCCTGGCCCTGCGGATCTCGCCGCCCCCCTCCCGGGGCGCTTTCCCGCATCCCCTACAGGCGTCGGCCTCGGCCTTCGCTGGGAAATCCTCGACGATCTTCTCGAAGGGCTCGACGCAGGAGCAGCGCCGCCGCTGCCTTTCTTCGAGATCTGCCCCGAGAACATCATGCGCCGCGGCGGCTTCATCCCCGCCGCCCTGGAGCGCGTCCAGGCGCGCTACCCCCTGCTGAGCCACGGCATTGCGCTCTCTCTCGGCGGCCTGGATCCGTTCGACCCCGCATTCCTCAGGGAGCTACGGGGCCTCCTCGATTCGGTCGACGCCCCCTTCCACAGCGATCACCTGTCCTTTTCGGGCGTCGAGGGCCGAGCGCTGCACGAGCTGTTGCCCCTCCCTCGCACCAGCGCCGCCGCCGCCCACGTGGCGGCTCGCATCCGCGAAGCCCAGGACCGGCTCGGGCGCCGCATGGCCATCGAGAACATCACCTACTACCTCGTGCCTGGCCAGGCTCCCCTCGACGAGGCCGATTTCCTCGTCGAGGTGCTCGAGCGGGCCGACTGCGGGCTCCTGCTCGACGTCAACAACGTCTACGTCAATGCCCGCAACCACGGCTACGACCCGGCGCGCTTCCTCGACAAGCTCCCGCCCGAGCGCGTCGTGGCGATGCACGTCGCCGGTCACGAGCAGCGCGGCCCCCTGCTCATCGACACCCATGGCGCTCCTCCCATCGATCCGGTGCTCCAGCTCCTGACCCGCGCCGTGGCGCGCACGGGCCCGGTCCCCGTCGTGCTCGAACGGGATCATCACGTCCCGCCCCTCGCCGAGCTGCTCCAGGAGCTTCCCGCGATCGAGACCGCGTACCGAGCTGGCCTCGCCGAAGCAACAGTCGCGCCCCCCCTGCGCACTCCCTCCCCTCGCCTCCTCCCCGACCTCGCCCCGCGCCTCGATCCCGGTGCGCCTCTTTTCCTGGCGCTGCAGCGCCTCGTCGGAGCCCCTCAGGACGACACCATCACCCGCGATCCGAGGGCCTTCCTCTCCACGGCGGGCGTCTCCGGCCCGGATCTCGATGCCTTCGCCGCGGTGCCCGAGGAGCGGCTGCTCGTCTACCGCAACCTCGTGAGGAGCCGCTTGAGGGCCGCGATCGCGATCGAGATGCCCCGCACCGCGGCCCGCCTCGGCGCCAGCTTCGACACGCACGTGCATCGCTTCCTCGACGAGGAGCTCCCGCGCTCTCCCTACGTGCGCGACGTCGCGTTCGAGTTCGCGCAGTGGGCGTCCCCGCGCTGGACAGCCGACCCGAACCTCCCCGACTACCTCTCCGATCTCGCCCGACACGAGCTGATCGGATTCGCCACGCGCGCCGCCGCCGAGCCACACCGTTCCCCCCAGGACGCACCGCAGCCCGCACCGCCTCCCGACGCGCCCCTTTCGCTCGATCGCGGCGTCCGGTTCCACGCCTCGGCCGCCCTGGTCCGCTACGAGCATGCCGTCCACCTTCTCCTCGACGACGAGACCGCCGACGACCTGCCCGAGCGCCGGCCGACGGCGCTCTTCGTGTACCGCGACGCCGAGCATGAGGCGCGTTACCTCGAGCTCAGCCCCCTGGCCGCCTCCCTCCTGGAGAACCTGCTCGCCGGGGCCACGCTGCGCGACGCCGTGCTCACCGCCTGCACCGCAGAGCGTCAGCCCCTCGACGGCCCCGTCCTGGAGGGGACGGCCACCCTGCTCGCCGACCTGAGTGAGCGTGGAGCGCTGCTGGGCCCCTCCCCTGCCCCCTAGCCCCCGCGCTCGGCACCCCGGCAGGGGTCGCCTGACCCATTGTGCCCCACCGCTGGAAAACACCTGAAGAATCAGGGCAACGCGCGCGCGAAGCGAGACGCCTCCTGGTCTTCGCGCTCCATGAAGCGCCCCCCAGCGTTCAGGAAGGTCCACTTCGGGCCGCGTCCTGGCTAAGATGCCGTCCCCTCTTCGAAGGAGCTTATGAGTTCCCAGCGCACCCGCGACCCGCTCGGCATCTCGGGCACCCTCATCGCAGAGAAGTATCTGATCAGCCACGCGGTGGGCGAGGGCGGCTTCAGCGTCGTCTACAAGGCCGAGCACACCATCTGGCGACAGCCCGTCGCGCTGAAGTGCTTCAAGATCCTGGCCAACGCCCCCGCGGACCAGCGCGACAAGCTGCTCGACGGCTTCATCCAGGAGGGGCGCCTCATGGCCGAGCTGTCGAGCCGCTCCGCCGCGATCGTGCAGGCCCGCGACATCGGTACCTTCACCAGCCCCGACGGCCAGTGGCTCCCGTACATGGTCCTCGAGTGGCTCGAAGGAAAGCCCCTCGACGCAGTGCTCTGGGAGGAGACACAGGGCGGCGCCCCGAACCGCAGCTTGCACGAGGCGATGGCCTTGCTCGAACCGGCGGCGGTCGCACTGGAGCAGGTCCATGCGCGTGGCATCGCCCACCGTGACATCAAGCCGGCGAACATCTTCGTGATCGGCGACCCCCGCGGGATCGGCGTCCACGTGAAGGTCCTCGATTTCGGCATCGCCAAGGTCATGTCGGAGCACGCCGCGGCCGCAGCCGCGCTGGCCCACACCGGGCAAGACATCACCGCGTTCACGCCGAACTACGGCGCCCCGGAGCAGTTCAGCCGTACCCACGGCGCGACGGGACCGTGGACCGACGTGTTCGCCATGGCGCTGATCCTGGTCGAGATCCTCACCGGCAAGTCCGCCCTCCAGGGCGACGACTACATGCAGCTCGCCGTGGAGAGCCGTGACCCCATCCGGCGACCCACCACGCGTGCCTTCGGGCTGGATCTCGGCAGCACCGTCGAGGCCGTCCTCCTGCAGGCGCTCGCCGTGTCCCCTCAGGAGCGGTTCAGGACCATGGGGCAGTTCTGGACTGCCCTACACCAGGCCGTCTTCCCCGACGCTGGCACCTGGAGCCCGGCCACGAGCAGCGGGCTCGTGTCCTCGGGGATCCCATCACGCAGCTCACTCCCCTCGATGCCTGGCTACGCCGGAGCGGGCGCCTCTCCTCCCTCCAGCCTCCCCGGGTCGGGCCCGGCCGTGGTCGGTGGCACGCGTCAGCCCGAGAACTCCGGCTCGTTCGTGCCCTCCACCTCGACGGCCGTCCCCACCAAGCGCTCCGCGGCCCCCGTCGTTCTGGGTGCCCTCGGCGCCGTCATCCTCGCCGCTGGCGGCTTCGCCGCCCTGAAGATCCTCGGCGGCGGATCGGAGGTGACCACCACCGCCGACACCTCACCCACGGCCTCGGTCGCCGCTGGCGCTCCCAGCGCGAGCGCCAGCGCGGCCACGAGCGCGGCCGCTCCTCCGGGATGCCCCGAAGGGATGGCGCTCGTCACGGGTGGCCGCTTCTTCATGGGCTCCGACGAGCCGACCTTCAAGCTCTGGCAACCCGCGCACAAGGTCACCATCGACTCGTTCTGCATCGACATCAACGAGGTGACGGCCGGCGAGTACCAGGCCTGCTCCGACGTCGGCGACTGCAAGCGCCCCCCGGAAGCCATCTCCTTCCCCAAGGATCCCTCGGTCAGCGACGCGGAGCACGAGAAGCTGCTCAAGACGATCTCGGAGCACTGCACCTTCGGCAAGCCCGAGCTCACCAAGCACCCCATCAACTGCGTCAGCTGGGACCTCGCGGACGCCTACTGCAAGGTGCAGAAGAAGCGCCTCCCCACCGAGGCCGAGTGGGAGTACGCCGCGCGCGGCTCCGACGGCCGGAAGTTCCCGTGGGGGAACGAGGTCGGCGATCACACCTTCATGAACGCCTGCGGCACCGAGTGCACGGAGTGGGAGACCGCGCGCGGCGCGAAGCCCAGCCAGCGCATGTACGAAGCCAATGATGGCTTCCCCGGCACGGCGCCCGTCGGCTCGTTCCCCAAGGGCAAGACCAAGTTCGGCCTCAACGACATGGTCGGCAACGTGTGGGAATGGACCGGCGACTGGTTCGCCGTCTACAAGGACGAAGAGCAGGTCAACCCGAAGGGCGCTCCCGCCGGCGATCGGAAGGCGATCCGTGGCGGCGGCTTCAACGGAGGCTTCGCGCTCTGGCTGAACCCCGCGTTCCGCTTCCACCAGCTCGCCACGGCCTCTGCCCCCGGCATCGGCTTTCGCTGCGCCAGAGAGCTCTGAGTCGGCGCGGGCCGGCGCCGTGGCGTCGGCCCTCATCGACCCCTCCAGCCCATCGCTGCGGATACCGAGAAGAGGCGCGGTGCTCGGGCTCCGCGCTCAGGCCAGCAGCTCGTCCGCAGGTCCGAAGAACTCGTAGTGGATCTGCGCGGCTGGCACCCCGAGCTTGCCCAGCCCCCCCACGAAGGCGCGCAGGAACGGCCGCGGCCCGCAGAGATAGTAGTCCGCGTCCCCCAGCGGCGTGTTCGCCTGGAGCCAGTCGAGCGAGATCAGGCCCGCTTCGTCGTAGTCCACCCCGTGGCGGTCTTCGTTGCGCGGCTTCTCGTAGAACACCGTCGCGGCGATGTTCCCCGACGACTGCTGCGCCACCCCCCGGACATGCGTCCCGAGCGCGTGGAGTGCGCCGTTCAGCGCGCCATGCACGAAATGCGTGCGCACCTCCGGATGCTGTACGGCCAGGGTGTCCAGCATGCTGAGCAACGGCGTCTGGCCCACGCCCCCGCTGAGCAGCACCACCGGACGCGCGGGCGTCTCCGGCAAGAAGAACTCTCCGGCCGGGGGTGCCACCTTCAAGCGCGTCCCCACCTTCACCTCGTCGTGGAGCCAGCCCGAGACCGTGCCTTCCGGCTCTCGCTTCACCGTGATCCGGTACGACGCATCGCTCGGCGCGGACGAGATGCTGTAGTTCCGCTTCAGGGGGGAACGCCCGGGGAGATCCACCCAGAAGGTCAGGTACTGACCGGGCCGGTGCTCGAGCACGGGCTTCCCATCGGCCGGGACCAGCGTGAACGAGGTGATGCAGTCGCTCTCGCGCACCCGCTCGGTGACCACGAAATCGCGCCAGCCGTTCCAGCCTCCGCGCGCCTCCGCCGCCTCACGGTAGATCTGCGCCTCTCGCCCGATGAGCACCTCGGCGAGGAACCAGTAGGCCGCGCCCCACGCGTCCATCACCTCGGGCGTGGCCGCATCACCCAGCACATCCTGGATGGCCGCCAGAAGCGCCTCTGCCACGAACGGATAATGCTCCGGCAGGATGTTCAACCCAGCGTGCTTCTGCGCGATCCGCTCGATGGCCGGGGCCAGCACCGCGAGGTTGTCGATGTTCTGTGCATAGGCGAGCACCGCCGCGGCGAGCGCGTGGGGCTGCGAGCCGGACGCACCGTGGTGCGACTGGTTGAACAGATTGCGGATCGACTCGTTCTTGAACATCCGCTCGTACATGCGCCGCGTGATGGTCACGCCGTGCGCCTGCAAAGCCGGGACGGTCGCCTTCACCACCGAGATGGTGTGCTCGCTGAGGGTTCGGGACATGGCATCCTCCTCAAAGGTGCATCAAACATGAATCTTATAGTCACCCCTGGTTCAAAGATGCAATCGATTTATACCTTTCCACATGCGCCTCACCCTCCATACGGACTACGCGCTTCGTGCCCTGCTCTATGTGGGCATGCGGCCCGACGCGCTCGTCTCCATCCGCCAGATCGCGGAGGCATACGGCGTCTCCGAGAACCACATGGTCAAGGTCGTGCACCGCCTGGGTCAGGGGGGGTTCATCGAGACGCTGCGGGGACGCGGTGGAGGCCTGCGCCTGGCCCGCTCTCCCACCGAGATCCGGATCGGCGATGTGATCCGCTGGACCGAGGAGGACATGGCCCTGGTCGCGTGTTTCCAGAAAGAGCCGACCTACGGCGGCTGCATTCTCACGGGCGCCTGCGGACTCCAGGCCTTGCTCGGCGAGGCGCTGGAGGCCTTCATGGCCGTGCTGGACCGCGCCACCCTGGCCGAGCTGCTCCCGACGGCCGAGCAGCCCTCCCCCATGGCAGCGCGGCTGAAGCTGCCCGTGCTCCGCGCCCCACCGTGACGGGAAGACCTCACTCCCCGCGCCACCATCGCTCGGCAGAGGCGGCATCCTGGAGCGTGTCGATCTCCATGTACCCCCCGTGGGTATCCACCTTGTGGATCGCCGTCCCCCCTTCGAGCATGTGCTGCAACATGTCCAGCAGGTAAGCCCGCTCGAACGAGCGCCCCTCCCGGAACTCACGCCCGGCGAAGCGCGCTTGCGCCTCGTCGAACGCCCTGGTCAGCGTCGCCGCTCCGGCTGCTGAGGCCTTCATCACGCCAATGAACTCCCCCGTGGCCAGCTCCGACGGGATGCGCCGGGAGATCTCCACCACCCGGTCTCCTTCAACCCGCAACTTCTCGGCATCGGTCTCCGGATGTTCCGACCGACCGATGTAGCGACGGCGCCAGTCGGTATCGCAAGCCAGGGTGAGATCGTGCGGTGAGCGCACCAGATCGGCCACGATGGCTGGCCGGTAGACGATGTCGGCGTACGTGGACACGAAGCCCTCGGCCAGGTGCTCTCGGGCGCAGAGGAGAGAGAGCAGGATGTTGTTCCGCTCCCAGTCCCGATTTTCGACATAGGTCAGATCGGGGTACGCCTCCTGGATCACCTCCTTCCGGTAGCCGCAGATGAACACCACGTCTTTGCGCGAGAAACCGCCTGCAGCGAGCGCCTCCAGGATGGCGTCGAGCATGGGCCGACCCAGTACGTGCACCAGGGTCTTGGGAATCTCGTCCGTGAGGTGACGGAGCCTGCTGCCGCGACCTGCGCCGATGATGATGGCCTTCACCCGCTCGGCCCTACCACGGCCCCTCCCCGCGGACCAAACCCGACCGTCGACGTCGACAGGGCGAGGTCTGCGCAGATAGCCTGATCCGTCATGATGCGCACGCCGACCCTTCCTGCACTTGCTTTGCTCATGGTGGCGACGGTCGCGTCGACGTCCGCAGGTTGCTCCTGTGGAAGCGACGACGAAAGCACCGGGGGCAACCCCTCGACGGGACCTGGCGGAGGCGGCGTCGGAGGCCTCGCGGCGGGCGGCAACGGAGGGAGTGGCGGCAGCGGTGGCGGCGCAGGCGGCGAGGGCGGAGGTGAAGCGGAAGCCTGCATCTACGTCCCTCCGGCCGGCGAGTTCAGCCCGCAGATCGAGTGTGCCTGGCATGCCCCTCCGGCCAATGGTCCCTACGCGCTGCGCGACGATGTGGTGATGACGCCGGTCGTCGTGAACCTGACGGACGACAACGGCGACGGTCAGGTCGACACGAACGACATCCCCGACATCGCGTTCGTCGCGTATCGCTTGCAGGAGGACGGCTGCTGCAACCAGAACGGTGCGCTCCGTGTCCTGTCGGGCGCGTGTAACCCCGACGGCACCATGACGGAGCACTTCGCGGTCGGCGCGACCGAGATCCAGGCGGACACCGGGATCGCTGGCATCTGGCTCGACAACTCCGGTGGGCTCGCTGCGGGCGACATCGACGGCGACGGCTCGGTCGACCTCGTCGGAACCATCGTCAATGGCGGGACGATCGCCTTCGAGCGCACGGGGCGGGTGAAGTGGATCAACACCGAGCACCCCTCCCGCCCGATGCGGGATCATCTCGCCGGGACCACCCCGTCGATCGCGGACATCGACCACGATGGCAAGCCCGAGATCATCCAGGGTCGCGTGGTCCTGAACGGCGAGGATGGCTCGCTGAAATGGAAAGGAACCGGCGGCGTCGGCATCAACGCCTTCCTCGGCCCCGTGAGCACCGTCGGCGACCCCGACCTCGACGGCAACCTGAACGTGCTCGCCGGCAACACGATGTACGCCATCGACGGCACCCCCTTGTGGACTTACGACTTCCCCGTCGCCTCCAGCTCGGCCAACTGCGGCGCTCCGAACGCCTATCCGTGCGACGGCTTCACGGCCGTGGGGAACTTCGACGACGACGACTACGGCGAGATCGTCATCGTGCGCGCAGGCGTCATCTACATCCTGAACCACGACGGCACCCCCCTGGAAGTCGGCGGAGCGCCCGTACGGATCGACATCCCCCGCGTGAACTGCACCCTCAATGAGGGGGGGCCGCCGACCATTGCCGACTTCGACGGGGATGGAGACGCCGAGATTGGCGTCGCCGGCGCAGATTACTATGTCGTCGCCGACCTGGAGTGCCTCGCCGAGCCCCTGCCGCCACAGTGTTCCGATCCAGGGATTCGCTGGAAGGTGCGCAACGACGATTGCAGCTCACGCTCCACCGGATCGAGCGTCTTCGACTTCGACGGCGATGGGAAGGCGGAGGTCGTCTACAACGACGAACGGTTCTTCCGGGTCATGAGCGGCGTCGACGGCACCGTGCTGCTCGAGGTGCCGAACAACTCGCACACCCGCCTGGAGATGCCGATCGTCGTCGACGTCGACAACGACGGCAACGCCGAGATCATCTTCGTGGAGAACGCCAGCGGCAGCACACCGGCGGCAACCGACGGGATCCAGATCTGGGGAGACCCGACCGACTCCTGGGTCCCCACGCGCCGCATCTGGAATCAGCACGCCTACCACGTGACCAACGTGAGCGAGCTCGGCGCGATCCCCATGAACGAGCCCCCGAACTGGCTCGCCGCCACCGACGCCACCGTGGCCGGCGTGATGAACAACTTCCGCCAGAACCTCCCGAGCTTCGATCGGTTCGCTGCCCCCGACATCACCCTCGACCTCACGCTGAACGCCGCGACTTGCCCCGCGTACCTGAGCCTCGTGGCCGACGTCTGCAACCGCGGCGCGCTCGTCGTCGGCGCTGGCGTACAGGTCCGCTTCTACAACAACCTCACCCGGAACGAGATCACCTGCGCGAACGCGCCCGTCGCCACCACGCAGCCTCTCTCACCGGGCCAGTGTGAGGCGGTGATCTGCGAGTGGGCGAATGCCCCGAGCAACGTGCAGGAGCTGGATGTTCGCGGCTGTGCGGACAACGAGGGCTACGACTGCGCCTCGAACCCAGCGACAGGCGGCAACAACGAGTGCCACGAAGACAACAACGCCGGCGATGGCAAGGGTCCGAGCTGCCTGATCCCGGAGTGAGCCGCATCGGAGGCGACCCGACCGGCCGCCCTCCGACGCGACGTCCGTCAGCCCGTCACCCCTTGGCAGCGCTCTCGCTCTCGAACAGCAGGTGGAGCGCCCCAGGGATGTCCTCCGCCGTGAGCTCGTCCTTGCGCGCATTGAACTCCGGAAGCGCCGCCTTGTAGGCCTCGTCGAGCCGCAGCTCTTCACCCGCGAAGCCAGGCTTCCAGAGGTCCATCGTCCCGCGCGCCAGATCGAGCACGTCTTCGAGCTGGCCGCGCTCCTTCAAGATCTGCGCGCTCAGGCCGTACATCAGCAGCCCCCCAGGGATCGCCCCGAGCGCCGTCGTGGCCACCGGCGGGTAACAGATCCGCACCGCGTGCACCCCGAACCGCTCCTTGATCTCCTGCATCGATTTTCGCTGGAGCAGCTTCGCCCCGGCGAGAGGACCCATCGCGTACACCGGATCGTCGTCCGGGTAGTCGTAGTCGCAGAAGGCCACCACGCTCTCCCCGGCCGCGAGCAACCCTGCCGCGGCGAGCGGCTCGGCCCAGAGCAGGGTCGAGGTGCCCATGAATTTGTTGGTGCGCTCGATGTCCGCCTCGGTCGCCACCTCGACCTCCACCATCCCGAGGCGCCGGATGCTCTCGGCCCTGGAAAAGTCGGGAACCTGCAGCACCGGATCGAAGGCCACGTCGAGATCCCGCACCAGCGTCGGCCCGTGCTCTGCGTAGCGCTTGGTCGCGCCGGCCGCGATCCCGTTCACCAGATGCACCGCGCGGTAGCGCTCCTTCAGCGCCCCCACCACCTCTTCCACCGTCTGCGGCCGGGTGGCGTCCGCGTTCCAGAACCGCGCCGTCAGCCCCTCGGCCTCCGCCGCCTCGGTCAGCGCCTTCACGTGGTGCGGCCCGATCTGCATCTTTTCACTGTCCAGATGCACCCCGTAGACCGCCGCCTTCTCTCCGAAGAGCAGGTGCAGCGCGACGGCCCGGGTGATCCCGTTCGAGCCCCCCAGCAGGAGCACGGCCGTATCGGAGGCGATCTTCGTCCCTGCGGGCTGAATCCGCGCACGGTGCGACCGGAGCAGCTCCGCGGCTGCCGAGGCGCCGTGCTCGGAGAGGGCGCCGACGAGGGAGCGGCGGTCCACGCCACCGAGGGGCTGCTTCTTGAACGTCTCGAGGCTCATCGCGCGTTCACCTACCCTTCCTCGCTCGCCGCCGGAAGCCCCCCCATGGCCGACGAAGCGTGATAGATAGGCCGGCCGTGAAGAAGATCCTGCTCACCGGCGGCACGGGGTTCATCGGTCGAGGGCTCGTCAAGGAGCTGCTCGCTCGAGGAGATGAGGTCGTCGTGCTCTCGCGCGACGCAGACAGAGCGCAGCGTGCGCTCCCCGGGACGCGCGCCGTCCAGTGGGATCCGGATCACGCTGGCTCCTGGCTCGACGAGATCGACGGTACCGACGCCCTCATCCACCTTGCTGGTGAGCCCATCGCCAAGCGCTGGAACGATGCAGCGCGGCGCGACATCATCCGCAGCCGCGTCGAGACCACGCGCTTGCTCGGAGAGGCGATCGGGAAGGCGAAGAAGAAGCCCTCCTCCTTCGTCTGCGCCTCGGCCATCGGCTACTACGGCGCCCAGCCGCCCGAGAAGCAGCTCGACGAGAAGGCCCCGGCGGGCGAGGGCTTCCTCGCCGACGTCGTCGTGCGCTGGGAAGAAGCCGCGCAGCTCGTGGGACAGCAACAAGGGGTCCGCTCCGTGCAGCTCCGCATCGGCATCGTCGTCGGCGAGGGCGGCGGCGCCCTGGAGAAGATGATCACCCCCTTCCGCCTCTTCGCCGGAGGTCCCATCGGCGATGGCCGCCAGATGATCTCCTGGATTCACCTCGACGACGTCGTCGGTCTCACGCTCCTCGCCATGGAGAACGAGACCGTGAGCGGCCCCTTCAACGTCGTCGCTCCCAACCCCGTCAACGGCGAAGACCTGGCCAAGGCCATCGGCCAGGTCCTCGGACGCCCCTCCTGGCTGCGCGTCCCCGAAGCCGTCGTCCGCCTGGGTCTGGGCGATGCGGCCGAGATCATCACCACCGGCCAGCACGTCATCCCCAGGCGAGCCCATGAGCTCGACTACAAGTTCCAGTACACCGACATCGTCACCGCGCTCGAGAGCACGCTCCGCTGAAGAGCGATCCGACGCGGCCGGTGGTCCTGAACCGCCAGCGCACAAAAGAAAACGAGCCGCCGGGGGTAGCCGAGAAGTCGACCGAGGTCGAGCAGCATACCCCCGGGGGCTCGGACGGCGTCACGTAGCGACCTCGACTGCCCCCACGTCAGTTTCGGCACCGCGGCGCTCCCCCAAGCGCGCCGTCGAGATAGGTGTACGCCATTTCGGAACACGCGACCGTAGGGGACGGCGTGGAATGCAGGGTGAGGGGAGGGCCGTACGTCTCGGGCTTTTCCTCGCCTTCCGTGAGACGTTTCGGTCAAAATGACGACAGGGTGAAGTCCAGCTTCAAACGTTCACGCCACGTGATTGCAGGATGTCGCGCACCGCTGCCTGCGCTGGCCCCGAAAGACCTGGCATGGCCCCTCGCGCCAGATCGATGAACTTCATCCCGCTCGCCCGACGCAGCGCGTCGACCGCGGCCATCCGCTCCTCGCTGCCATCGTGGCGGATGATCCCGAGCAGCAGCTCTGCCGCCTCGAAGGTATCGATCTTCGACAGGGCGCGCACCGCGCTCTGACGCACCTGCGCGCTCTGCGCCTCACGGTAGATCCTGGCCAGCGGATCGAAGGCGTGGGGGAACCGCAGCTCCTCCATCGACTTCGCCCCCTCGTGGACCACCGTCGGATCCCGATCGGCGAGCGCCTCACGCAGCGTGGTGAACGTCCGCTTGTAGAGAAACCGGGACAGCGCACGCACGACCGCGACGCGCACGTGCGTTTCGGGCCGCCGGAAGAGGGTCTCCAGGGGCGAGAGGATGGTGTAGAGCTCGACCGTCGAGAGCTGCTCCGCGAGCGTCACATAGCCCCCAGACGCCTCCCGGAAGGCCCCCCTCGCCTCTTGCTCCTCGATCGCGAGCGCCGTGAGCCGCGCGAGCATGGCGCGCCGACGGGTCACCTCGGACCACTGCGAGGCATCGAGCACGACATCCCCCGCCGCCTGGCTCGCACTGCCAGCCTGCTCCCACTCCACCAGATCCACGTGCCAGACCTCGGGGAAGCCCATCTCGTGGCGCAGATGCGCGGGCAAAGGCGCCGCATCGATGGAGAGATCTTGCGCGTCCACGTACCTCTCCCGCGCCCGGCCGTAGTGCTTCTGGCGCGACGCCTCGAGCGGTAGCTCGGACAGCGCCCGGTACACGTCCCCCACCTTCCGGTACTGCCCCGCCTCCCCGAGCGCGATGACCGCGGCCAGCAAGGCATTCTCGGCAATCTCGGGCGGCGACCCGCGCCGAAGCGCGAGCACCGACACCTCTTGCCAGAGGCGCGCCTGGGTGAGCATGGCGAAGTTCGCCACCGCCGGGAGCCCCTCTTTCCGTGCGTAGGCCGCCATCTCTCGCGAGAGCGTCGCCGCCGCCGAGGTTTCTCCCTGCTTCTCGGCCGCCGAGACGGCCTCTTCGTAGGACTGGAGGGCGTAGTAGCGCAGGTGATCCTCGCGCAGGATGCGGATCACGTTCACGTAGCCTTCGAGCACGTGCTCGAACGCGCCGCTCTCCCGGCCGATGGCGATGAGCACCTGGTAACAGTCGAACGCCCGCTCGCGCTGGCCGATGGTCTCGTAGCGATCCGCTGCCTCTTCGAGGAGATGCACCGACGCGAAGACGGCCTCTCGCGCGGCTGCGGCGTCGCCGGTGCGCAGGGAGGTGCGAGCCAGGTTGAATCGCGCCAGGCCGGCTGCGTAGAAGTCGGACCCCGACGACGACAGGAGCTGAGAGAGGCGTGACCAGAGCGCGCGTGCCCGACCGAAATCGTGACCTCGCTCCCTCGCGATGGCCGCCTGCGCCACGAGGCCGGCGGCCTCGTACTCGTCCGCAGCGCGCGCATAGAGCTGCTGCTGCCGCTCCATCCCCGTCTCGCGATCGGCCCATGCGAGCAGTGTGCGCGCCCGATCGATCGCAGGCGCCCGCTCCAGCAGTGGCGCCTGGGTCTTCTCCGTGCCCGCGTACCAGGCGACGGTGAGGGCCGCGCGGACATCGCCGAGCCGGTTGAACACTTCGCGCATCTCCCCCGTCAGCGCGACGTACTCCTCCTCGCGGGCGATGGTGTGCTGGAGGGCGCCCCAGAGTGCCTCCCGCGCGCGACCGAGCTCACCGCGGGCCAGCGCGGACCGCGCTTCGTCGCGTAGCTCGGCGAGGGGGCGGAGATGCTGGCTCAACGGCGCCCAGCCTAGTCCATCGCGCGGCGCCTCGTCGCGACAACCTCGCCTCCCGTGCCCCTCATGGCGGCGGGACCGCGGTGACCTTGGTGAAGTCGCCGGAGTGCGCGCCCGCGTCGACCCGCTGCCCCGGCATCAGCGCCGCAGGGAAGCTCGCGATCTGCCGGTCCGGCGTCACCAGCACCGCGGCCATGTAGATTCTGGGCAGCGGTCGCCCCCCGTGCGGGACCGACCCATCCACGCGCGCCTCCCAGAGCGTGGGCGACCCACGACGGCTGCTGAACAGCAGGAAGTGGTAGCGGCCTTCGGGTCGATCCACCGTCTGCGGTCCGAAGCGAGGCCAGGCGTTCGTCAAGCCGAGCCCGCTGTACACCGCAGGCCCCTGCGGCCCGAGGTTCGCCGAGAGAGGCACGGGAGGAAGCGACGCGCTGGCGTGCATCAGGAAGATCTCGCCCGTCTCTTCGTCGTATGCCCCGCGCCCCTGAGGGACCCGCATGAACGCGAGCAACTGCCCGTCGCTGGAGAAGGAGGGGTACACCTCTCCGTGCGGCGTGTTCGACGCGAAGTTGAGCGCCGCAGGTGTCCCGAAGACGGGAGGACCATCCTTCGTGAGGGTCACCGGCACCTGCCAGAGGTCGAACGTCTTGTCGGGCTCTCCCGTCGCCCTGCCCTCGAGCATCCCATCCGTGGCGACATAGACGATGCGGCTGGCGTCCGGCGCCATCTGAGGCAACGCCACACGGAACGCCGCATTCCCCGGCACGGCCTCGGGCCCGATCGTCATCGTCGCCGCGCTGGCGTCGATCTGGAGCAGCGCGAGGCGCCCCTGCTGCGCCGGGAACGTCGACAGCGACACCGCCGTCACCCATCGCCCGGTCGTGTCCCCCCACGCGCCCGTCGACACCGAAGGCGTGCCCAGGGGGGCATTCGCGAGCACGGTGGAGGCGAGTGACGTGAGCGTGGGCGAGGTGATGGTCCCCGACGCGAGGGGACGCACGACGTCGAGGCGGAAGCTGTTGTTGCCCCCGGGGCGCTGGTAGATGACGTCTCTTCCGTCGGGGGAGACCGCGTGGCACCCGACGCACCCCGTGCTGCCCCCGATCAGGGTCTTCGGGTTGCTGCCCACCGCGAGCCGCTCGATCGAGAGCGTGGCGCCCACCGCGTCCTCGATCTGCCAGTAGGTGAGGTCGGGGGGATCGGCGCCGGTGATCAAGCGCATCGCGCCTTCCGTCACACCGCTCGGGTTCTGCATGCCTTCGAGGGCGTGGAGGATGCGCCAGGCGACGACCCCGCTGCCTGCCTGGCAGGAGACCGAGGTCCAGAAGACGTCGGGTACGCTGACGGTCCACCAGGCGCCCTGCACGACGCTGTCGGCGTGCGCCGGGGGGCTCGGGGCAGGGCGTCCGACGTAGCCGAGCGTCTGGGTGCCGACGCGAAGCTCGAGGCGGACGAGCTTGGGGAGGGTGTCGGTGTGGACGAGGAAGCGAGGCGTGGGCCACTTGGCGGGGAGGACGACGCCGGAGGGGGGGTCGAAGACGAACGGGGAGGTGGCGCCAGGGGGTTGCTCGAAGACGGCGGCGTCGGCAGGGAGGACGCCCGCGGCGAGGATCTCCTGGGTGGGCGCCGTGGGGCATGGGGTGGTGGTGCCGCCGCCGGTTCCAGCACCGCCTTCACCGCCTGCGCCCGCAGCGCCGCCTTCGCCGCCTGCGCCTCCGGCACCTCCGCCCGTCACGCTGACGCTGGAGGACGGATCGGGGGCCGGCTCCCGCCCTGCGGCGCAGCCCGTGCTCGATGGGAGTCCTCCCACCACCACGGCGAGCATCGGAAGTGCCCGGACGATCGCGCTCTTCATGGGACGTGAGGATAGGGCCATCCGTTCGCGCATGGAAAGCAACTGGGCAGGCTTTCGCGTGGTGGTGGCCGAGCCTGAACGCTGGAGAGTGCGCGGGAGGAGCGACGTGCGCTGCACATCCCGCTCCAGACGGGAGAGGTCTGAGGGAGGCCAGTCAGAGACATGAAGGTGCCCGGGTCACACACGACCACGCGCCTCGTGCCAGCCAGGCGTCCGCTGACGAGGGAGGAGCGCTCAGGGATCCGCGTCGCCGTTCCGGTAGTCGCGCAGGAAGGTGAGGATTTCGCGCGCGCTGTCGAGGAGGTCGTCGTAGGTCAGGATGGAGATGCCGGCCAGAAAGCTGTTCTGGAGTGCGAGATGATCGCGCTCCCGATCGTCGGAGCGGCGCCCGATCACAACCACGCCGCGCGGTCGTTCGAGCCGCACCTGTAGACCTTTTCGCGCCTCGTAGCTGTTCGGCCCTGCGCGTTCTTTTTCGGCGAGATCGATGTATTCCATGAGCTGCCCCACGGCGCGCGCGCACTCTTCGCTCAGATGGAGACGGTCGCCATAGCCCTTGAGCACGGGCTGATCCGGCCGCTTCAGCTCCCAGAGGTCCGGAAAGTCGTCATGCCGCACGAACAGCAGATCCACCTTCGCCCCGCGCCCCACGTCATGGGGTGATTTGCACTCCCGGTACCGAGGCCCGAGGATGATGCGCCAGTTCTTCTTGAGAAACTCGCGGTACCTTTCCTCCAGCTCGTTGCGCTCGACGAGCGCCTCGAAGGCACGCACGGTGCGGCTCGCCACGTAGACAGGGCTCGCCAGGGCCACGGCGATGGCACGCAGCAAGGCGCCCTTCAGATCCCGTTCATCTTTGAACAGGAACTGCCCGCCTCGGTTTCGTTGCATCACCTCACGCATCAGCTCCCGGTTCCTGCTGTGGGCGGTGGCGATGACGACGGGCCGAAAGGGGTCGTCTCTCAGCAGGCCTTCCAGCGCGCGAAGACCGTGTGCCGCGTCAGCGTCCGCGCGACCGGGGTGGGAGGGGAGCTGGAGATCGAGCATCACCACATCGGGCTTGAAGGCCTCGGCCCGCGCGAGCCCGTCGTCGACGGCCGCTGCGCGCTCGACCACGTACCCGGCGGCTTGCAGCCAGGCGGTGTAGTCCTCTGCATTCTGGTCGTCGTCCTCGACCAGCAAGATCCGCTTCGACGTGCCGTCGCTCATCCGTCCGCTCTCCAGGCTACGAGTTCCACGAAGAAGCAGGTCTGGTCCTGCTCAGAATCAACCCCGACGCGCCCGCCCATGCTCTCCACGTAGCGCCTCGCGATGGGAAGCCCAAGCCCTGTACCCCGCGGCTTGCCGGCTCCGCCCGTCTTCGTCGTCACCAAGGGCTCGAAGATGCGGTCGCGATCGCCGGGGCTCACGCCATCCCCGCTGTCCCAGATCTCGATCCGAATGTTTTCGCCCACTGGACGGCCGCGCAAGGAGACGTGGGGAGGTGTTCGCTCGGAGCTGGCGATTGCGGCCTGGAATGCGTTTTGAACCAGGCAGAACAGCGCCTCGCGCAGCGCTTCCGGGAGCGCGCTGACCACGAGGTCGTCCGTGACGTGCAGTGCCATCTTCACCGACGGCTGTTGCTGCTGGAGTTGACGGAGGAGTTCTTCGCCGAGTGGACGCAGCCTGACGGGCTCTCGGGTCCCGGTAGGTTCGTCGCGCCAGAGACGTGTCTTCTCTGCCAGATCCGCGAGATGGGTGATCTCTGCCTCCAGCCGTTCCAGAGGGCGCGCCAAGGTGTCGAGCTGGGTCTTCGAAAGTTCCTGGCGTATCTCTTCGAGGTATTGACGCATGGCCCCTACAGGCCGGTTCAGGATATGCGCGAAGGTCAGGTGTAGCTTTCGTTCGACTTCATCCTGGATCGCCTGCTCCATTCTCCCGAGCGCACTCCCGGTCAGACGGACTGCAATGTCCGGTGCGATGCGGCTCAAGAAACGAAGCGTCATCGCCGGGAACTGGTGACGAAGAAGCAGACCTTCATTGCCTTGCTCGACTTCGCGAAGAATTTTTTTGGCGACAAAATAGTCTCGCGCAATCGAATTGGTGAACCCTTGCAAACTCAAACAAAATCGTTCTGTATAGCTTGACCATGGCCAGTCGAACGAGATCTCGTCCTCGCGAACTTCTCCAAGCGCGAACTGGCGCATGGCAGCTTCCTCGAAACTCTTGAGAACCTCATCTCGATCTCCCCTTTGAGGGAGCCTCTGTTCAACCAAGCGGAAGTACCGCAGCGACATCGATGCAATCCAGTCAGCGACGGGAAGAGCCTCGGCATCGTCGGCTCGGCTTGAAAAGATTCGCAAGAAGTCATGGAAACGGGCGAGCTTCGCTGAAAGGTCGGTGAAGTCACGGCTGGAGCGAAGGGCCTCTCGCACTCGCTGAACAACTGGCGACGAGCCGAGACGCTGGTCGAACCACGCCGCCAAGTCTTCTGGTTGCGGCTCAAGGAGCAACAACTCGACCAGGTTTTCCGGGATGACGAAACGAAACTCTACTGGCTCACCTGTGACGATATCCTTCGTACTCCTAACGATATAATGACCCATCAAACACCGTGTATTGATGTCCACTTGCTCGTTTACGAATCCATTAATGGTTGGAATCACAAGTCCTAGTGCTACAGCGAGCTGTGAGAGTGGCCCCCAGCTCGCCCGATTCACATCGAGGAGCGCTCTCTCCGTGCCTACCCTCCGTGCGGCTCGATACGAGGCAAGACGGAGCACCGAGGCGACTGCATCCCTGTCTCCGTTCAGACGCAGAGAGGAGCCATCCGCAGCTCGAACCCAGTCGTCGATGAATGACTCGACCCCCACCTCTTCGCCAGATTCGAGCCGCGCTCTCCTGGGAATGTAGAAGGTATCCTCTTTGGACTGTTCGACGTTCCGGATCAACGCATTCAGCTCATCTGTGATCCCGGAGATGGTCAGAAACCACTCCCGAAATGTAAAGATGCCGCAGGCACTCCCATCGAGATCCGGCGCATAGCCCTCGGGCAGCTCCCCGGACATCACGACCCCGATGGCCCGATCGGCATTCATCGCCTTTCGCGCACCTTCGAGCGCATCAAGCGCCTCATCGAGTGCATCCGGCGGCGACGGCAGCGCTCGAAACAGCGTCCGCGGTCGAACGAACCCTGACGTGGGCACGGCGAACCACGCAACAGTCCCCTCCTCGGTCCCGACCCCACGCTCCACGTCGAACCCAGCAAGCCGGAACACCTCGGCGATCTTCCCTTGATCGTCCAGGCTCTCGAACGAGGTCGCCAGCTGCTCAGATTCCATCCCGCACTCCCGCCAGATCCTCTCGATTCCCTACCCCTCCCCGAGGGCCCCCACAAGCCCACGCCCTTCCCCCTCCCCTGCCCTGCCGACCCTCGCCCGCCCCCACTTCCCCTCCGCCCCAGCCCCCCCATACATCCCCCACAGCGCCTCCCCCATCGCGCCCAGCCGCCGCCGCAGCCCCTCCGGCGCCACCACCTCCACCCCGCCCCCCATCCCCGCCAGCTCCACCAGCTGCGCCACCGCGATCGCCTCGCGCTCGAAGTCGACCGTCACCAGCTTCGAGCCATCTGCCTCGCGCGCCGCCGCCTGGATCCTCTCCCGATCCCCTGCCCCGCGCGCCGCCCCCAGCGCCTCTTCCCCTTCCCCCCACACCCGCACCGTCACCTCGTACGTCGCCCGCTTCTCTGCGAACCGCGCGCACCACCCCTTCCAGAACCCTGCCAGCTCGAACCCTGCTGGCCGCACGAACCGCTCCTCCAGCGCTCGTGCCCCCGCCACTCTCCCCCCGCGGAAGACGCTCACGCCCTTCTCGGTCCCCGCCACCAGGTACCAGCGCTCCACCTTGATCACCAACCCCAGCGGCTCGACCACCCGCTCGCTCTCTGCGCCCTCGAAATCCCGGTACGTCAGCGCCACCTTCCGGTCCTCCCACACGGCATCCCGCAGCACCCCCAGATGTGGCACCTCCTCCCGCTCCTGGAACCATGACGAGCCATCCACGAACAGCCGCTCTCGGGCCCGCGCGGCCTCGGGCTGCTGGCCCGCCGGCAGCGCAGCGGCCACCTTCCGCAGGCCGCTTTGCAGGGCTTCCTCCAGCCCCAGATCCACCAGCGCTCCTGGCTGCCCTACCCCGGCCAGCGCTTCCACCTCGCCTCGCGTCAACCCCGTCAAGCTCGTCCGCCACCCCGCCAGCAGCGAGACCCCTCCGTGCGGGCCACGGCTCACACAGACGGGCACCCCGGAGGCCGAGAGGGCGTCGACGTCCCGGTAGATCGTCCGCACCGACACCTCGAGTTCACGCGCCAGCTCACACGCCGTCGCCCGACGCCGGCTCTGCAGCAGCATCATCAAGCTCACCAACCGGTCCGCCCGCATCCGCCCACCTCGCAGAAACGGACCGTAGTCCCACCATCCTGACAGAGGATGTCAGCATTCCTTCGCTACACCCCCCTCCGAACCCGAATTCGCGAGGTCCCGACCATGAAGCCCACTCCTCCTCGACCCCTTCAGAACACCATCGCCCTCGTCGCCGGGGCCACCCGGGGCGCCGGCCGCGGCATCGCCACCATGCTCGGTGAAGCGGGCGCCACCGTGTATTGCACCGGCCGCAGCGTCCGCGGCGCCCCCGCCACCGGCAAACGCCCCGAGACCATCGAAGAAACTGCCGAGCTGGTCACCGCGAACGGAGGCCAGGGCATCGCCGTGCAGGTGGACCACAGCCAGGAGCCCCAGGTCGAAGCCCTCCTCGCGCGCATCCGCGAGGAACGAGGCCGCCTCGACCTCCTCGTCAATGATGTCTGGGGGGGCGACGCCCTCACGGACTTCTCGAAGCCCTTCTGGGAGCAGTCCATCGAAGCCGGCCGCACCATGATCGACCGCGCCATCTTCACCCACCTCATCACGGCGAAGCACGCCGTTCCCCTCTTGAAGCAGAGCCCGCGCCCCCTGCTCGTCGAGATCACCGACGGCGACACCTTCGCCTACCGCGGCAACATCTTCTACGACCTCGTGAAGACGGCCATCATCCGCCTCGCCTTCGTCTACGCCCGCGAACTCCGCGCAACGAACATCACGTCGGTCGCCGTCACCCCGGGCTTCCTGCGCTCCGAGGAGATGCTCGACCACTTCGGCGTCACCGCCGACACCTGGCGAGACGGGGCCCAGAAAGACCCTAACTTCATCGCCTCCGAGACCCCGGCGTTCGTCGGACGCGCCATCGCCGCCCTCGCCGCCGACCCGGATGTGCACCGGAAGAACGGCCGCGTCTTCGCCTCCTGGACCCTCTCCGACGAATACGGCTTCATCGACGCCGACGGCACCCGCCCCCACTGGGGCAATCACTTCCAGGCCACCTACGGCGCCGAGATGAGCGACTCGCTCGGCTGGAAGGCGCTCGACGACACCTTCTACGCCTACTGGCGCGCCGATTACCTGGACCTCACCTCCCCGGACGGCATCTCATGACCCCCTGACGCCGCCGGCCACGCCCCCCTCCTCCGCTCAAGCCTCCTGCTCGAACCGATCGAGCACCGGGGTCTCCAGCGCCTCGGCCTCCTCCTTGCGCGCTTCCACCTCCGCCACCTCTTGCCAGCGAATCCATCCGTGCCGCGCCGCGTGTTCCGCTGCCGTCACCGTGTCATCCATCGCCAGCATCACGCTCCCGGCGAGCCGGATCTCCTCCGCAATCGCCGTGATCGCGTGTTCCCGTCCCGGCTTCTGGCGAACATTCCGGATGTAGACGCAGCGAATGCGGCCCGGGAACTCCCGCACGATCGAGCGATAATGCTCCGCATCTTCCTGCCCGCTGTCTCCGATGAGGAGGAAGGGCAATGGCTCCATGGCCCGCAGGATGCTGCGGATCTTGTCCAGCTTGTGCCCATGTCCTCCGCCTGGAGCGATTCCCGTGCGGCTCAAGCCCCAGTCGCGGAGAAGCAGCGGGCCGGCTGGAATCCGGTGCAGGGCCAGGTACTCGTCCAGGTGTTCGTAGAGATTCCACGGACTCGACGACACATAGAAGATCGGATTCCCCGCCTGCCCGCTCCGCCCTTGGGCCAGCGCCTCGTAGAACGCGTCGACGCCCTCGAACGGGAGCCGTAGCCGGTGATCCGTCAGAAACAGGGCATAAGCCCGTTTGAACAGGTTCGTCACCTCCGTCACGATGACCGTGTCGTCGATGTCGCTGATGATCCCGAACTCCGCTTCTCGACCGGCCACCACGACCGGCGCCTTCACCTTCACCGCGCTCGTCGACGCAGGGGACAGCAGCGACAGCTCCACCTCGTGCCACCCTGGGGTGATCCCATCGGGCGGCTCGACCGTGATCTCGAGGAATCCCTCTTCGTCGCTCACGCATTCCCACGTCCGCTCTCCCCAGCGGACTTCCACGCGCGCGTGCGGAATCTCCAGCGTCGCGAACCGCTTCCACGAAGCGACTGCGCTCCCCACCAGCGTCCGCTGTTTCAGCGCAGCCCGCTCGTAGCGATCCTCCAGCACCCGCCCCTTCACCACGCACGCCCGCGTCGTGCCGTACCCTCGGTACGGCAGGATCCGCGGCGGCCGCGCCAGGTTCAGTTTGCTCCGCAGCCGGTAGCTCAGCGACTCGAACTGGTGCTCGACATGGAAGGCGGCCCGGACCAGCGCGCTCGGCGATCGGGAGGACATGACACGGCAGTCTCCCCAGCAAGAGAGGAGCGTCAACCGTTTCTCGCACCTGACGCCGTTCGCCTCGCTCCGATCCTGCGGTCACCTCGCCACAAAATCACGCTGGACCACAGGCCTCGCGCTCACTCCGGATCACAGACCTGCTGGGTGCAGGCCCCGTCGAGCGGCGCACAGATGCTGCAGCTCTCGTTGCAGCAGTACTCCCCTCGACCACACACGCTGCTCCCGCACATCACCGCGGTCTCTTCGCAGACGTGCTGGGTACACATCATGTCGGGCGGCAGGCACAGGCTACAGCTCGCATTGCAGCACACCGTTCCGCGGCCACAGATGGCCTTGCCACAGACCGACCACCCCGCCGTCACGCCGCTGGGCGGCGTCGACGAGTCCGGATCATCCACGCAGATCCCGCTGCAATCCGCGCCGCCCATCCGGGGATCGCAGTCATCCCGCGGGTCATCCACGCACACGAGCCCGGCGGGACACGGCAGCCCCGCGATCCCCCCGCACGTCTCCGGCTCCTCCAGTGTCGTCGTCTCCCCGTTGCCAGGGATGCCCTCGTCCACCTGGTCGCCTCGCTCGTCCTCCGACGAACAAGCCCCCAGCATCCCAACCGTCACCACCATGCCCAATGCCAAGCTTCGAACCAACATCGCGCCCCTCGCTTTCCGGGAGTGAAGACCCATCGAGCGTCACGAAGTGCGACGCCCGGGTCGGGCCCCCCTGAGTGGGCACGAGCCATGCCGCCCGCAACGGGCACGAGCCATGCCGCCCGCGTCAGAAGCCCCCGCCCCCGTCCTCGTTGCATTCCGTCGACGCCGCGCCTTCCCACGCCCGCGACGCCGCGCCTTCCCCTGCCCTCGACACGCCACGCTGTCCCCATCCCGCCTCACGCGGTCTCCATCCCGTCCCACGCCGTCTCCATCTCGTCCCACGCCGTCTCCATCTCGTCCCACGCCGTCTCCATCCCGCCTCACACTGTCGCCATCCCGCCTCGCTCCGTCCCCATCCCAACGAGCGTTGCCGACCAGAACTGCCCCGTGGCGGCATCCGGACGCACGAACCCAGGGAGTTTCCTGTAAGCTTTCGGGCGTCCTGGTGGATGCACGACGACGTTCGATGCACTTCCGCGGGGGTCACCATCACCGGGGGGAATCATGCAGGGACCATCGGATCACAGAGCTCCGACCACGAAGCTGCTCGGGCAAGCCATGACTGCCGCACGCGATCTCGCGTCCGCCGAGATGACTCTCGCGCGCGACGATCTGACCCGCGCCGCCACCCAGTCCGTGGCCGCCGTCTTGCTGCTGGGCACGGCGGTCGTGACGGCGGCTTCCGGGATGCAGTTGATGCTTCTCTCCGCGGCTTTCGCCCGCCAGAGAGAGCCCTCGCGCCCCATGCTGCTCGGCTTCGGCCTGCTGTCGCTCGCGGTCATCGCGGGCACGGTGGGCACCGTGATGCTGCCGAGCAATCCCCTCGGTGGGATCCGAGAACGCCTCGCCGAAAACGCCCGCCGGATCAGGAGAGATCATCGATGAGCAAGCAGGACGACCGACGAGAAGCTGCCACACAGCAGGCCGAAGCCTCCAGCGAACGTCTCGGCGAAGCCGTCGCCGAGCTGGGACGCCGCGAAGAAGAGCTGGCCGAAGCCGGCCGAAGAGCCCTCGTGCTCGGCAAGAAAGCCCTCAACCACCCTCTGACCCTTCCCCTCGTGGGTGGCGTCGTGGCCCTCGGCCTGGGCCTCCTCGTCGCCCGCGCCCAGCGTCGGAAGCGGAGCTGGTGGTCCGCGTTCCGCTGATCCTCTGACGAGGCGATGAGCGCGCTGGTCGGCGTCGGGGCTTGCCCCCTCCTCCCGGGCGCGATCGCTCACGCGGCTCGGGCACACCACGGAATCGTTTGCATTGCGGGCCCATGACCGGGGCATGGCGTCGGCGACGACGCAGCCGTCGGGACTGGGGCCGTTCTGCGTGGTGTCGATGAGGGCTTCGGTGATGAGGATGTCCGGGGAATCCCTCGACGCGACGGATTCGTCTCGAGCCGTCGGTCGTCGTCCGTCGCCTGGATCCCGTCTGAGGGGAGATGGGAGGGAGGCTCAGGGGCTCCGGAGAGTGACGCAGGGACTTCGGTGAGGGGTGCAGGGGCTTCGGAGAGATGGGCAGAGACTCGGGAGAGATGGGCAGGGAGTTCGGAGAGGCGGTCAGGGATTTTGGCGAGAGGTTCAGGGATTCGGGAGAGACGGGCAGGGACTCGGGAGAGATGGGCAGGGGCTTCGGTGAAGCGTTCAGGAACTTGGGAGAGATGGGCAGGGGCTTCGGTGAAGCGTTCAGGGATTTTGGCGAGAGCTTCAGGGATTCGGGAGGGACGGGCAGGGAGTTCGGAGAGGCGGTCAGAGATGCTGGCGGGGGTCGGGGTGGTGGGGACGGTCGGGGGCGGAGAAAATCGGGGGCGGGCCGAGAATATGTGGGGTGGGTCGGACGTCGATGAATGACGTCGGTGGGGTGTGAACTGCCCACGGGCGCCGTCCGATAAGCCATGTGCTGTCAGGAGATTCGTCATGCCGTTCGATCCGTCGAGCCTCTCGGCTCAGGCAAGGGCCCGTTACATTCGGCTGGGGAGGAGCTACAGCGCTCACGTCACGCTGGCGCAAGCGAATGAGACGCTGGGTGCGCTGGGGAGGCACGAGGGGGCGCTGGAGGGGTATGGGTTCAGTCGGGGGGATGGGGGGCGGCTCGCGGAGGTGCGGGATGCGCTGGTCTCGGCGTCGGTGAGGCGGACGGGAGAGGTGGGGGTGAGGCGGCAGGAGCGGGGGGTCTATGCGGGGGCGCTCCGGAAGGGGCGGGAGGGGCGGGAGGTGGGGAGGGCGGTGTTGCTGGGGGTGCTGGTGGAGCTCCGGGACCGGGGGGAGGTGGGGGGTGAGCAGCGGTTGGTGGAGACGGCGCTGGCGATGACGTCGCGGTTGCCGGAGGGGAAAGGGGAAGGGGTGGCGCTGTGTGGGCAGCTGGGGTTGCTGCTGGAGGCGCTGAAGGTGCCAGGGGTGGGGGGCCTGGCGGCGGGTCGGGGTGGGGTCGAGGGGCTGGGGGCGCTGGAAGGGGCGCTGGAGGGGCTGGAGGAGGGGTTGCAACGGCGGCCTGCGGGTGGGGGGACGCCCGAGGAGACGGAGCGGGTGTATCTGCTGGGGGGGATGGTGGTGACGCTGGTGCGGCAGGCGCGGCGCGCGGCGCGGAATGCGGGGCGGGCGCTGGGGCTGGGGTCGATCGGGGAGGTGTTCGGGCTGCGGTTGCTCGATGGGCGGGGGCGGAAGAGGCGGAAGGCGGGGGGGTCAGGCGAGGGCGGTGTGGAGGCCGATGGTGTTGCCTTCGGTGTCGCGGATGAGGGCGAAGAAGCCGTCAGGGCCGAGGCTGGTCTTCGGCATGAGGAGCTTGCCGCCAGCGTCGGGGACGCGGGCGATGGCGCCGTCGAGGTTGCCGCGGGTGTCGAGGAAGACGCGGGTGGGCTGGGTCGAGGGGCGGTTGGGGTCGACGCGGAGGAGGGCGCCGCGGATGCCGCCGTCGCGGTAGGCGAAGAGGACGTGGGCCTGGTCACGGGGGGGGCGGCGCTCGAAGGTGAGGTCGAGGATGGTTTCGTAGAAGCGGGCGGCGCGGCGGAGGTCGAGGGTGGGGATGTCGAACCAGTGGAGGGGGCGGCGAGGGCTGGGGTGCACGGGAAGCTCCTTTCGAGGGAAGGGAGCGTAGGGGGAGGGGATGACAGCCTCTTGTCAGGATTGTCGAGAGGGGGGCGAGGGGGTGGTCGGGGGAGAGGTGGGCGGGGTCGCGCGGGGCGGGCTGGGCTCAGGGGGTCGCGGCACGTCGGCGCCGATGAGGGCTGAGGCGAGGTGCGACGGGAGGGGCGTTCGTCAATCTCACCATCAATGCGCAATCCCGAGTGCGTGCTGATGGGCATGCAGGATGTGATCGATGATCAGGTCGACCCCTACCCCATTCTTCACCTGAGCAAACACGATCGGTCCATCGGCCCGGATCGCCTTCGCGTCCCGGTCCATCACCGAGAGATCTGCGCCGACGGCGGTCGCGAGGTCCGTTTTGTTGATGACCAGGAGGTCCGACTGCGTGATCCCGGGCCCACCCTTGCGGGGCACCTTGTCCCCTCCGGCTACGTCGATCACATAGATGATGTAATCAGCCAGCTCTCGGCTGAAGTTCGCTGCCAGGTTGTCCCCACCCGATTCGATCAGCAGAATCTCGGGACCGTGCAGCTCGGACAGCTCCTCGAGGGCCAGCAGGTTGGACGCGATGTCCTCCCGGATGGCCGCGTGCGGACAGCCACCCGTTTCGACTGCGCGGATCCTGTCGGCGGGCAGCGCCTGGTGGCGCAGAAGAAATTCGCTGTCCTCCCGGGTGAAGATGTCGTTCGTCACCACCGAGAGCCCGATCCGGTCACGCAGGGCACGACAGAGCGCAAGGACCAGCGCGGTCTTGCCGCTGCCGACAGGGCCACCGATGCCGACGGTGAATGCCCGGTCTTCGTAGTCACGCCGGAGGGGGCGGTCACGGTGGTGAAAATCGCCAGGCCCCCCGAGTGGCTCGTGCGTGTGACCGTGACCGTGTGCATGAAAGGGATGACGCTGTGAATGGACATGCGCATGCGCATGCGATCGAGAATGCGAACGCGCCGGGCCATGACATTCGATGTCATCGCGGTAGATGAAGCGGTCGTCGATGCAGGAACGGTCAGGCATGGTGATTCTCCATTCAGCTCGAAAACAGCCGCGAATAGAGGCGGTCGTGATGACTCTGGAAGACATCGAGGAGGGGGGCGGTCGTCGCGAGATCGTCCTCCGTGAAGGACCGAGCCCGCGCACAGAGAGACTCGAGCAGTGGACCGAAGCGGGCCTGGATGCCTTGCGCTTCCAGCGGCCCGATGAGACCGAGGCGAACCGCGCTCGATAGAAGTCCCCGGAGATGAAGGAAGAGAAAGAGTCGTGCAGGATCCTCCGAACCAAGATCGAGGTGATGCGCGATGACCCCGAACAGGGGCGCGAGATGCCCTGGCTGCCCGGAGGCGCGCAGGTCCTTGCGAAGTTCCCACAGCGCCGTCGAGCCGAACGTCGAGGCCGTGGTGGCGAGCCATGCCCGCCCTTGCACGCGGCTGGCGCGGTTCGCGACCGCGCACGTCGTGGAGGCCTCGCAGAGACGATCCAGCTCGAACAAACGGCTGGGCGCCCGGTATGCCGGGAGGAGAAGGGGGAGCGCGCTCCGCGTCGTCTGGTGGAGGCTGTGCTGGACGATGCGGAACAATGCGCCATGCCCCTGGATTTCACCGAGCTGCGCCGCCGCTTCCAGGCCGCTGGAGTGCGCGAACCCTCCCGTGGGGAAGGCCGAGTCCGAGAGCTGAAGCAGGAGCAGGAGAGCATTCATCGGCGCACGAGTTCCTCCCTCCATCAGAACAGGAAGTACCGCTGCGCGAGCGGTAGCCGGGTCGCAGGTGCACACGCGAGGCGCTCACCGTCCGCGGTCACCAGGTAACTCTCGGGGTCGACGGTGATCGCCGGGAGCGCGTCGTTCAGCCGCATGTCCTCCTTGGTGAGCGCGCGGCAACGACGGACGGCTTCGAGGCGCTTGGTGAGCCCATAGGTGGCCACCACGCCCGCATCGAGCGCGGCTCCGCTGACGAACGCGAGGCTGTTGCGCCCAGGGGCCCGGCCGTACCGCCCGAACATCGGCCGCATGATCACCGGCTGAGGCGTCGGGATGGACGCATTGGGGTCCCCCATCTGCGCCCATGCGATCACGCCGCCTTTGATCACCATCTCCGGCTTCGCGCCGAACAGTGCAGGCCGCCACAGCACGAGATCGGCCAGCTTGCCGACCTCGACCGATCCGACCACGTGGCCGACCCCGTGAGCGATCGCCGGATTGATCGTGTACTTCGCGACGTAGCGGCGCGCTCGGTGGTTGTCACTTCTCCCTCGATCTTCCGCGAGTGCTCCGCGCTGCCGACGCATCTTGTCCGCCGTCTGCCAGGTCCGCGTGATCGACTCCCCGATGCGCCCCATCGCCTGCGAGTCCGAGGAGATGATCGAGATCGCTCCCAGGTCGTGGAGGATGTCCTCGGCCGCGATCGTCTCTCCCCGGATGCGCGACTCCGCGAACGCCACGTCCTCGGGAATGCTCGGATCCAGGTGATGACACACCATGAGCATGTCCAGGTGCTCGTCCAGGGTGTTCACCGTGAAGGGTCGCGTGGGGTTCGTCGACGAAGGCAGGACGTTGCGCTCGCCGCACACCCGCAGGATGTCCGGTGCATGCCCTCCGCCTGCTCCTTCGCTGTGGTAGGTGTGAATCGTCCGCCCTTTGAACGCCGCAATCGAGTGCTCGACGGCGCCCGACTCATTGAGCGTGTCCGTGTGGATCGTGACCTGAACGTCGTGGGCCTCCGCCACGGTGAGACAGCAGTCGATGGTCGCGGGCGTCGTCCCCCAGTCCTCGTGCAGCTTGAGTCCGATCGCGCCCCCGAGGATCTGCTCTCCGAGGCCTTCCGGCAGCGATGCGTTCCCCTTCCCCGTGAACCCGAAGTTGAGGGGCAGCTCGTCCGTCGCCTCCAGCATCATCCGGAGGTGGTGCGCCCCTGGCGTGCACGTCGTCGCGTTCGTGCCCGTGGCCGGCCCCGTGCCCCCTCCGATCATCGTGGTGATCCCCGCCGCGATGGCCTCGTCGCACTGCTGCGGGCAGATGAAGTGAACATGGGTGTCGACCCCCCCCGCCGTGACGATCATCCCCTCCGCGGCGATGACTTCCGTGGTCGGCCCGACGATCATCGTGGGTGTGACCCCGGCCATCACATCCGGGTTCCCGGCCTTGCCGATCGCCGCGATGTGACCGTGTTTGATGCCGATGTCGGCCTTGTAGATGCCCGTCCAGTCCAGGATGACGGCGTTGGTCAGGACGCAGTCGAGCGCTTCCTCCTGCGTCGCCCCCGCGCGCTGCCCCATGCCATCGCGCAGGACCTTGCCGCCCCCGAACTTGCACTCGTCTCCGTACGAGGTGTGATCTCGCTCGATTTCGATGAGCAAATCCGTGTCTCCGAGGCGAACGCGGTCTCCCGTGGTGGGGCCATAGATCTCTGCATAAGCGCGGCGGGAGAGGTGACGGGGCATCAGGTTCTCGAGCTTCCGTGAAGCGAAAGAGTCAGCGGGGTTCGGGCGTCGAGGTCCGCATGGAAGCTCACCTCAGGCCTCCGGTTCGTGGGCGAAACCGAGCGCCTGGACGCGCTCCATGGCGCGCGCGAGGTTCTCTGGGCACACGGGGCCCTGAGCGAGGTTGTTCCCGCCGCGGATCACCCGCTCCCCCGCGATCGGGACGAGCGTGACCGTCTTCACCTCTCCCGGCTCGAACCGGACCGCTGCGCCCGCCGGAATGTCGAGGCGGTGGCCGTAAGCCCTGGCCCGGTCGAAGCGGAGATACGGGTTCGCCTCGATGAAATGGTAATGACTCCCGACCTGGATGGGCCGGTCGGCGAGGTTCGCCACCCGGAGCTGCACCACGCTGCGCCCTTCGTTGAGGACGATGTCCCCCTCGGGAACCTGGTAAGCGCCAGGGGGAGAAGTCAGCTCTCTGGAAAGAGGGAGCGAGGGGAAACGCGCGAGATCCGGGACGGGGAGGAAGCTCCCGTAAAGAGCGAGGGCGAGGTCGCCCTGCTCGGCGGCGATGGGATGATGGACCGTGACGAGCTTCGTACCGTCCGGAAATGTCCCCTCGATCTGCACTTCCGTGACGATCTCGGGGACGCCTTCCATCACCTGGTTGCGGCCGAGGATCCTCTTTCCGAGGTCCATCAGCTCCGCGACGCGCTTCCCATCGCGGATCAGTTCCAGAATCTGGGTGGAGAGGAGAGCGATGCTCTCCGGGACGTTGAGCCTCACCCCGCGGGCGAGGCGCTTCTGCGCCAGAAAGCCCGCATTGTGCAAGGTCAGCTTGTCGATCTCACGCGGAGAGAGGTGCATGGCCCCTGGCTGCGACCGCAATGATGGTCGCAATGCCGAACCCTAGCACCACACGCGCCCCCGGTGTGATGGCAAGGGGGAGAATTCCTCGCGAATTCCCGCTGTTTTCGGCACTACATGCCAGGCACGACGGGCGCGCTCCGCGTGTATCGAACACATAACGACTTTGTATCGTCCCGTGGACCGTTGTGTGTCGTGCGTATTTCGAGCGTGTCACGTGGTCACGTGCAGGGCATCGGGCTCGCGCTCGACCGACCTCGACGCCGCCTCAGGACGCCGGCCGGTCCTCAGGGAACCAGGTCGACTCGCCCAGCGCTTGCCAGACGTCCATCTCGCGCGCGACGTCGGCGAGCTTCTGGCGGTTGCGCGCGATGGCGTCGAGGCCCAGAGGCAGCCGCAGCGGGGGCTGCTCGGCGTGGGCGATGGTGACCACCGCCTGGGCGGCCAGCGCGGGGTCACCCGGCTGACGTCCATTCCGTTCGCTGGACATCACCCGGACCTTGCCGACCGTGTCCGCATAGTCCGCGATCTGCTGCGCCGTCGGCCGCAGCGACCCACCCGAGAGGAAATCCGTGCGGAAGTAGCCCGGCTCGACGATCGTCACGCGGATCCCCAGGGGAGCGACCTCGTCGGCCAGCGACTCGGACAGCCCCTCCAGCGCGAACTTGGTGGCAGCGTAGACGGCGTACCCCGCCGCTCCACTGAAGCCGCCGATGGACGAGATGTTGATGATGTGTCCGCTGCGCCGGGCACGGAAGTGCGGTAGCGCCGCCCGCAGGACCCGCAGCACCCCGAAGACGTTCGTGTCGAAGACGGCCCTGGTCTCGGCATCGCTCGTCTCCTCGGCAGCGCCCAGTACGCCGAAACCGGCGTTGTTGACGAGGACGTCGATGTGACCGAAGCGTTCGATCGCCGCCTGGATCGCCGTCTGCGCCTGGCGCTCGTCGGCGACGTCGAGTGCGACGGGGAAGAGGCGCTCGTGCTCGCCGAAGCGCGCGGTGATGTCCCGAGGAGAGCGCGCCGTGGCGACGACGGCGTCCCCCTTGTCCAGGGCAGCGCGGGTGATCTCGGCACCAAGACCTCGGGACGCGCCAGTGATGAGCCAGATCTTCATGGGATTCTCCTGTTCTTCGTGCATTCGCTCGGGTTTCGTCGACTCGTCGTGCGCAGGGCAGACGGGAGGCCCGCCGCCCGGAAGCGGCGCCCGCGGGAGGGCGACACCGGTTGACCGGGAACGCTGCTCGTTGCGGGTGCCGCGGGGGCCTTCGCCGCCGCGCTCGATGACTGGAATGTGATCGATCCGAGCCGTTCCGATAAGCTGGTTTCCCTTCACCGGATCGTTGAGCTGGATTCACCCATGGCCCCCCCCCGGATGGACTTCACGCGCCTCTCCGCCTTCGTGGCCGTGGCGACGCACCGCAATTTTCGACGGGCCGCCGTGGAGCTGGGCGTGTCCCCTTCGGCGCTCAGCCACGCGGTGCGCGAGCTGGAGGAGAACCTCGGCGTCCGCTTGCTGCACCGGACCAGCCGGAGCGTCTCACCGACCGAGGCGGGAGATCGGCTGCTCGGGCGGTTGAGCACGTCGTTCCGCGAGATCGGGGACGCGCTCGACGAGGTGAACGCTTTCCGCGACACGCCGGTGGGGACGCTGCGGATCAACTCGTCCCACCTGGCGGCGGAGATGGTGCTGACCCCGATCATGGGCCGCTTTCTGCGAGCGCATCCCCAGATGCAGCTGGAGGTCGTCTGCGAAGACGGCCTCGTGGACGTGGTCGCGGGAGGCTTCGACGCCGGCATCCGCTTCGGGGAGAGTGTGCAGCAGGACATGATCGCCGTGCCGATCGGGCCCCAGCAACGCTGGGCGATCGTGGGTTCGCCGAGCTATTTCGCTCAGCGAGGGAGGCCGAAGGTCCCTTCCGATCTGAAAGCGCACGCCTGCATCCGGTACCGCTTCCAGAGCGGCGCGCTGTTCCCCTGGGAGTTCGAGAAGGCCGGCAAGGAGCAGACGGTGGACGTGCAAGGCCCTCTCACGCTGGGCAGCCAGACGCTGATGATCCACGCCGCGATCGACGGGGTCGGGCTGGCGTCCGTGTTCGAGGCGATGGCCACCCCGTCGCTGAACGAGGGTCGGCTGGAGCGGGTGCTCGACGACTGGTGTCCGCCGTACCCCGGTCTGTACCTGTACTACCCGAGCCGTCGGCAGATGTCGGCCGGGCTGCGCGCGTTCGTGGAGATGGCGCGGGGCCACGTCGCCGCGCCGTAGACGCGCCTCACCACCGCCGCGCCCACGGGTCCTCACCGAGGAGTGGCGTGAGGACCTGGAGCGCGCTGCGGACGGCGGCGGTCACCTCCTCGATGCGCTCGCCGGCGATGCGGAGCAGCGCGCCGCCAGCGACCGGATTGACCGCCGTGTGGAGGGACGCGAGCTGGCGCGGCTCGGCCCGCAGCGGGGTGGCGGCGAACCGCTCGACCAGGCCCGCGGCCGCCTCGGCGAGGGCAGGCCCGAGCAGCAGCACGGTGGCGAGCGCGTCGAAGCGGCCCATGCGGTCCGCGACGGAGAGGTCGGCGTCGTCTTCGAGGTGGAGCGCGTCGCGGATCGTGAGGCGCCCGTCGACGAAGATCTCGGTGGTGCAGTGGAGGGACGTGAACTGCCAGCGCTCGGCCCGCGCAGCTCGGCCGGAGACGATGGCGTCGACGAGGGCGAGCGAGGCCCCGGGCGACAGGTCGATGCGCTGGTGCTGGCGGTAGATCGCGCCGGCGAAGGGGCAGAGAGGATCCGGAAGCCACGCGAGGAAGGCGCCGTCGGCGAGGCGAGCGCGGAGGGTCTGCACCGAGGGACGCCCATCGCTGGGGTAGATCTTGGTGGAAGACTGGGTGGCGACGAGCGCGGCGGCTGCCGGCGCGAGGTCGAGGTCGAGGTCGATGCTGTCGCCAGGGAGCAACCCACCGCCGAGCGTCGCCGCGTAGATCCAGGCCGCAGGTCCACGCGGCCGAGGGACGAGGAGCTTGAGGGGGGCGTCTGCGCGGGAGGAGACGACGGCCGAGGCTCCATCGACGCGGGCGACGCCCAGGGTGCCGCCCCCCGCCCGCTCGGGCGACGCCTTCGGGTCCATGCTCAGCGGGTGAGGCGCGCTTCGTCGTCGCGCGCGCTGGAGGGGTGGGCCGTGGCGTCGACGCTCCGGAGGCTCACGGGCGCCGTGGCGGCATCGCCATGGGTCTCGCCGAGGATGGAGCGCGCCGCTGTCGCCCGGGCAGCGCCTCCGCCAGCGATCGTCGCGTGATCGACGACCCAGTGGGCGTCGAGCAGGTCGAGGTAGTCGAGGTCGAGCTGCCCCCCCGAGGGGAGGATGAACACCGCCGAGAGGTGGGCGTGGGCGCGCACGGCCTGGACCATCTCGCGCGGGATGTAGAGGGCGGCGTGGGTGAAGAGGTGGACGACCGGTGTCCGGGGGTCGTGGTGACGAGCGATGTCGAGATCGGTGGCGAGTTCGGCGAAGACGCGCGCTGGATTGCGGCCTCGCTCGCCCTTGAACGAGAGGATGTGGGCCGTGGGGAGCTGCCCCGACTTCGCGCGCTGGATCTCGTAGAGCCGCGCGTCATAGAAGCGGAAGGCGACGTCTTCCCCTTCGAGCAGGAGCTTCTTCCCGGTGGCGATGGCCATGCCACGGGCGAAGGTCTGGCGGTCGCCGCGCATGGACGCCGAGGCGTCGACCAGCAGGTAGTGGATGCGGCGCTGCTCTTCGCGGCTCTGCTCGCGCGCGTAGTAAAGGACCTCGTTGTCGGCGATCCGGCGGGCCAGTTCGAGGTCGTCCCATGCGAGTTCCGTGAGGACGAGACCGTCGATGGTGCCGCGGGTGTTGATCCCGGAGAACCCATGCGCGGCCGAGGTGCCCGCAGCAGGGCGCGTCTTGGTCTCCAGCACGCTCGGCAGGATCTCGAGGGAGAAGTTCACGATGTCGTTGGCCTCCGGCGATTCGAGGGCAGCGAGGAGATCCACCTGGGCGAGCGCGCCGGCGCTGGCCTCGGAACCCAGCATGCCGAAGAGGCGGAGGGTGTCGATGTCCAGCGCGTCGGCCATGGTGAGGACGAACAGGCGAGCATCGGCGAGGGCCCGGAGGGTCTGGATCTCGAAGACGCGGGAGACGCGCACCTCGGCAGGGAGCGTCGACGTCTCGAAGAGCGCGGCGAGCTGGGACTCGATGCCGTCGAACAGGGAGGCGTCGACAGGGATGCGGCTGCGGTAGCCGGGGGTGACCGTGAGCCGAGAGGCGACGGTGCCGAGGACCCGGGAGAGGACGACGGTGATGAGGTCGTCGTTCAGCTTGAGCTGGGGGGCACGGCGCGCGGCCTCGCTCTCGCCGATCTCGTCGAGCAGGGCGCGGTATCCCTCGATGTCGTGGAGGGAGATCCCACGGCCAGGGTCCAGGTGCGGGCGCTGGAGGCGCTCGATGGGACAGCGCGCGCCGAGTTCGAGCTGCTCGCGGGGTGCCGCGAACAGGAGGCCCACGTCATGCACCATGAAGAAGGGAAGGACGAGGCCGAGTCGTTCGAGGCCTTCATGCCAGCGGATGGCGCGCAGCGCGAGCGAGGAGCTGCGGGGCTTGATCTGGGAGATGGCCAGAGAGCCCAGGGGACCGACGACGGTGAGGTCGTTGAGCAGCGAGGGAGGGACGGGCACGGCGTCACCAAGGTAGTCGGGGTGGTCCGGGGAGGCGAGGTGATCCGCGGCGCGCGGCAGGTGGACCGGCTGGAGCGTGAGGCCGTGTGGGAGGGTGGCGACATCCTTGCCTGTAGGCCCAGCAGGAGGAGCAGCCATGATGACTGGAGCGAAGACCGTGCATGTGGCGCTCGGCATGGTGGCCGCGGGCGCCGCCGCGATCGCGATGATCCACGCTGGGCGCGGGCAGGATGAGAACGTGGCCTGGGCCGCGGAGAAGGCTCGGCCGGCCGAGGTACCTGCACAGGCTGGGAATGATCGGCAGGTGCAAGACCCGAGCGCTCACCAGGCGGAAACACCGGGCCGAGATGCGCTCGCGGATGAGCCGCGACCTCTGCGCGCCGCGCCGCCGCAGCAGCAGGCCGAGGAGCGCAGGAGTGAGCGGGAGCCCCACAAGGAAGACGTGAAGAAGAAGGGAAACGCGCGGGAGCGGGTGGCGACACTGCTCTCGTCGGGGCCGTCGGCCGCGCTGCTCCAGAAAGGCGACGCGGTGCTCGCCGTGGACGGGCGCTCCGTGGACAAGGCGGAGGCCTTGGAGGACTACCTGACGTCGCTCGCGCCAGGTACGGCGGTGCTGATGGAGGTGATGCGCGCAGGCGAGCGCCGGTTCCTCGGCGTGCAGCTCTCGAGCGCCCCTCCGAGGCCGAAGCCGAAGCCGCAGCGCGCGGAGCAGACCGCGCCAGCCGCGTCCACGCACGTGGTGGTGGTGCAGCCCGTGCCCATGGAACCCGCTCAGGTGGCCCAGGCCCCCGCCGGCTTCTTCTTCGGGGTGGGCGGTGACAGTGGCGGCTACGGGATGCGACCCCCCACCTCGGCAGCTCCTGGGCTGCCGCAGACACCGGGCGCGACGTTCGCCCCCGGCCCGGGGACTTCTTCCCTCGCCTACCCGCAGATCCCTGGCGTCGCGCAGCCTCCAGGGTTCCCGGGCGGGGCTGCGTTCGGCGGCGGGAGCATCCCGGGGTTCGGCTCGGTCGGCGCCATCGGAGCCAACAGCAGCGCCGGCGTGGGCAGCGTTGCAGGCGCCGCGAACTCGGTGATCGGCCGCGGTGGCGGGATGGGTCCGATGGGCGGTAGTGCCGGTTCCATCGGCGGTGGCGCCGTCGGCTTCGGTGTGATGGGTGGCGCCATCGGTGGTGCCCTCGCACGCTAGCGAACGGAGAGGGTTGCGCTCGGGCGCCACGCAGATCTCCCCTCGACACGCGCATCTCCAGGGGAGTCTGCAGGTAGCGGCCGCATCCGCACGCTGGCATGCTCCGCCATCATGTCCCCCCACGATGAGTCACTCCTCGTCCGCGTCTCGTTCGACGCCCATGAACTGGTCACCTCGCACCCGCCGCGGCTCGCCAACCCGAACAAGCAGGTGATCCACGACATCGCGTGCCCTCCCGGCACGAAGCATGGGGGCACGCTCGTCGTCTCTCGCTGGTGGGCGCTGCCCGTCCCGGCGCAGCTCCCTTCGCACACGCCGGAGTTCGTGCTGGACCGTTCGTTCTTCACCTACGAGCCCGAGACGGCCAGCGGGACCGCGCCCCAGATGGCCTGGTACGTCAACTTCGCCGATGTGAACCTGTTCTTCGGCTACGGTGGGCCGCTGTTCGCGCAGGACGAGCTCCAGACCGCCGAGCATCCGGCGCTGGGCTCGCTGCGGGAGGCCCTCAAGGTCTCTGCGGACCCCTTCGTGAAGGCGAGGACACGGGAAAACAAGGTGCCGACGCCGGTGCTGATCCGCGGCGTCGAGCGGCGCTGCGCCATCGATACGCTGCATCCGGCGGCCCTGCCGGACGGCCTCTATGGCAACCGCTTCGCTCGGGCCACCGCGGACGTGATCCGGAAAGCGACCCGCCCGCTCGACCCACCCACCGTGAGCAACCTCATCGCGATGGAAGCCATCCCCGGGGCGAGCGGCCGGTACACGGCCGAGCAGATCGCCGACGTGGTGCAGACGGCGTTCACCGGCTTCACCGCAGCCCGCCTCGAGTCCCAGCTCGCCACCGGGCACGCGGAGCCACAGGTGACGATCCACACCGGGCACTGGGGCACTGGGGCCTTCGGGGGGAACAAGGTGCTGATGGCGTGCCTGCAAATGCTGGCAGCCCGCCTCGCCGGCCTGAGCCGCCTGGTCTTTCACACGGTCGATGCGCAGGGCGAGGCAGCATGCCGCGAGGCGCTCGGGTTGCTGGAGGAGCGGCTCCTCCCTGCGCACGCCAGCACGCATGAACTGCTCGGTGCCCTGGAGAGCATGGGCTTCGGCTGGGGTCTCTCGGACGGGAACTGATCACCCGGCATCGGCATGCTCGATGCATCGACCGTCCACGTGGCACCTGGACGCTTCACCCAGGAGACGACGCGCTACCCCGAGGAGGTCCGTATGCAGAGCCCGTTCGAGGGATGCATTGAAGAGGGGATGGAGGTCCGCAGCGTGGATGGTGAGAAGCTCGGCAAGGTCATCGGCACACAAGCCGGGTCCATCATGGTCGAGAAGGGCTTTCTTTTTCCGAGGGACTGCCTGGTGTCATGGAGTGATGTGACCGAGGTGCGCGACGGGACGATCCACGTCGCGCGCACCAAGGCCGAGCTCGGGATGAGCCGGGATTTCGATCACATCGGGCAGTATGTCGGGCGCAAGAACAAGGACCGGCGTGCTGAGACCACGCGGCACGAGGACGCTGCCCTCGGCGGCAGCAGGCGCTGGTTCTAGCGGGTCCTCGCGCCCTGGGGAGGGGTGAACCCCCAGCTCACCACTTGTAGCCCACGGCCATGCGGCCCGTGAGGATCTTCCCCTCGTCGAAGGCGAAGCCGAGCTGTTCGTCGAGCGCCATGAGCAGGCCGGCGCGCGCGTAGAGGCCAGAGGGCCGGGGCTCGTAGCTCACGAAGGGCTCGAGCGCGGTCTGCACATGGTCGCTGGTGTCGGTGAGGATGAAGGTCGCCTGGAAGCGCCCGCCGAAGCCGAGGCCGGAGTCGAGGCGGTACTCGATCTCGTTCCCCTGATCGATGAGGAACACCGCGTTTCCGCCACCGGTGGGGATGAAGAAGTTCGGGTTGATGTCGCCGCGGTAGATGAGCGAGGGGAGGATGCGCACCTCCACCCCGGCGCGGCCACGAATGCCAATGGCCTCGGGCACGTAGCGGTAGATTTCGTAGTTCGCGCGGAGGGGCGCCACGTTGAACAGGGAGCCGAACAGCGTCGAGAAATCGGGATCGTGGATGGTCGGGATCGAGACGCTGCCTCCCACGAAGAACGCGAGCCGGTCACTCAACCCCTTCGCGTAGTGTGCTCCGAGCGTCGGATTTCCGAAGAGGAAACTCCCTTCGCTCTGGTTCCCGAAGCTCGTCGAGCCGTACCCGATGGGCAGCTCGACATCGAGGTACACGTCATCGACCAGCTCGAACTGGAGGACTGGGGTGATGGAGATGCCCGTCCTGCTGACCGACCCCCCTCCGAAGGTGCCCCTGTCCACCGACGAGTTGAAGAAGTCGAGCTCGATCCCGGCTCGGTTGTTCTGTGATTTCGTCCAGGCACGGGTGTCGGAGGCGTCCGCGGGAGAAGGCTCTGACGCCTCCTGGGCGAGCACAGGAGAGGCGGCGAGCGACAGGGTGATGAGGGTCGGAATGAAGGCGCGCATGGGTACAGAAGCTCCTTGGACAGGAATCGAGGCATCAACCTAGCTCAGGCGTCCAGAGCGGTCATGGAACGTGCAAGAATCCGTCGTTCTCTGGTAGAGTGATCGGTCCGAGGGGGCCCTCAGCGGTGCGAGGATCCCCTCCGATGGAGGGCGCTTCCGATGCGTGCAGGACTGGCGGCATGGCTCTGGTGTGCGGCGGGGGGCGCGCTGTGGGTGGCAGGGGGTTGCGGGCCGATGTTCACCGCCGACACCTCGGGAAGCGGGGGAGAGGGCGGCTCGTGGAACACCGGGGGCTCGGGAGCGACCGGCGGCGGGGGAGAGGGGGCGTGCAGCGACGCCGACCTCGACGGCGATGGTCTGTCGGAGTGCGACGGCGACTGTGACGATGGCAATCCGCTGATCCCGGGTCCGACCGAGATCTGTGGCGACGGGATCGACAACGACTGCAAGGGTGGAGCCGATCCGGAGAGCATCTGCAAAGGGCTCGGCACGTTCGTGTCTCCCGACGGGGACGACAAGAACCCCGGCACGACCGAGAGGCCAGTCCGCACGCTCAAGAAAGGCATCGAGCACGCGCAACAGATCGGCCCCAACACGTTCGTCTACGTCGCCGAAGGGCGGTACGAGGAGGATGTCCTCCTGACCCAGCACATCAGCCTGAAGGGCGGCCACGACGCCACCTCGTGGACCTGGAACCCTGCGGCGCATCCCAGCGTCATCGCGTGTACCTCGTTCACCTGCGTCCGCGCGAACTCGACGATCTCGCGAAGCACCGTGGTCGAAGGGTTCACCATCCAGGCGCAGGATGGGGCCCCTGCGAACGCCCCCGGGGGCGTCACCATCACCCTGGATGGCGGCTCGCCGATCCTCAGGGGGAACCGGATCATCGGCGGTCACATCAACGGCAACGTCAACAACGCCAAGCGATCCATCGCGGTTCACGTGCTCGGCTCGCCCTCGGAGCAGCTCGGAGCGCTCATCAACGACAACGTGATCGAGGCAGGAAACTCCGAGAACGACGCCTCCATCGGCGTGCTCATCGAGTCCCAGGCCGCCGCGCAGGTGGGAGAGAACCAGATCCGGAGCGGGTCGGGGCAATCCTCCTTCGGCATCATCGACTCCGGCGCGCGCCCCGACACGAAGGTATTCAAGAACCGCATCCAGGCCGGGACCGCCATGAATGGCGTCTCTTATGGCATGACCACCCGCGGTGACGTGCTCATCGACAGCAACCTCATCAACACCGACATGGGCACCCCTCCGGTCTGCCTCAGCGTCTCGTACTGGTGCGGCGGGATCGCCAGCTACAGCTCCGCCTCACGGATCGTGAACAACGTGATCTTCGGCGCGTCGGCCGATCAATCGGCGGCGATCTACCTGCCGGAACTCGACGTGCCCGCACCGGACATCCACATCAATTCGAACTACCTCGACGCAACCGGCAATGGCTCCACCTCCGTCAGCGCGAAATCGGCGGCCATCGTCCTCGGCTCGCCCTACGCGGGAGGAAACCCGAATGCTCAATATGCGATCATTCGCAACAACACCCTGATCGGTGGGCGCAACCAGTACAGGTACGGCGTCTATGAAGAGACGGTCCTGAATCAGACGGCCAACCCGAAGGGTTTCACGAACAACCTGTTCTTCTTCATGCCCCAGTCGGGAGGCAACGAATACCTCTACAGGCGCTGGAACGGGACTTCGGCCGTGAATTTCGCCATGCTCGGCGCCCTCCCGGCAGCGTACACGGGCAATGTGCAAGGAGACCCCAAGGTGGACACCGAGTTCCGCCTCACCGCGGGCTCGCCTTGCATCGGAGCCGGCACGATCGAGGACGCGCCGACCCATGACTTCATCGATGGCGCCCGACCTCAAGGGATCTATGACATCGGTCCCCACGAAGTCCCCTGACGACGCAAGGAGCGGGCTCGCTCGCTCCTGCCGCCGTGCCCCTTGCGCCTCCCCCGCTCCAGGCGGCACCCTGGTCCCGTGAGTTCGCCCATCGATCGAGGCGCCGTCCTCATCACTGGCGCTTCCTCCGGCATCGGCCGCGCGCTCGCGCTGCAGCTCGGTCCGCGGGCGCGCACCCTGATCCTCGTCGCCCGTCGCAAGGAGCGCCTGGAGGCGCTTCGCGAGGAGCTGAACCGAAAGACCCCGGGGCTCCAGGTGGTCGTCTTCGGCTGCGACGTCACCGACCGCGCTCGGACCGATGAGCTGCTCGCCGCCATCGAGGCCGAGGTGGGCGACGTGGATGTGCTGATCAACAACGCCGGCTACGGGGACATCGGCGCCTTCGATCTGGCGGGCTGGGACAAGACGGAGGGGATGATCGCCCTCAACGTCACCGCGCTGACCTACCTGACCCACCGGCTCGTCCCGGGGATGGTGGCCCGTGGGCGAGGCGGCGTGGTGAACGTCAGCTCGGGGTTCGGGCTGACGTTCGGTCCAGGCATGGCCGCCTACATCGCGACGAAGCACTTCGTCACGTCCTTCACGGAGGGTCTGCGGCTCGATCTGGCCGGGACCGGGGTGCGCGTCACGCAGGTCTGCCCGGGCCCGGTCGCGACCGAGTTCCACGACACCGTGGGAAACTTCACCGGGATGGATGTGCCGGGTCCGTTGATGATCTCGGCGGAGCGCTGCGCGAGCGCGATCGTCCGCAGCCTCGATCGCGGGCGAGCGCTCGTGGTGCCCGGCTTTCTGATGTGGGTGCTGATCTCCCTGGGCACCCTCAGCCCGCGCTGGCTGCTTCGCCTCCTGTTCGCGCCTGCCGCGCGCGCGCTGCGCAAAAAGCAGCTCGCGCTCCGCGGCAAGGCGTGAACGGATGGCTCAGTTGGCCTCGACGCAGAGGCCGACGGTGGCCACCCCCAGCACGTCCTTGTCGCAGGTCCCCGTGCCGCAATCCGCGTCGTCGCAGCAGTAACGAGCGCACTTGCCGCCCGGCGCGCAGGTGTTCCCCGGCGCGCACCAGCCAGCCGCCGAGCCGCAGGCCTCACAGGTCGCGTTGGGGCTGGGGGGCGGGAAGCACTGGAAGGTCCCGCCCTGGTTGATGTCGCATGCGCTGCCGTCGTCGGGGCAGCCTTCGTTCGTCACCGGGTTGCAGGCGCCGCCCGTCGGGACGCAGACGCCCGCCGACGGCGAGTCGACCGGCGCGTCGCACGCGGGCGCGATCGGAGGCGCGCTGCACGCCGAGGCGCAGTCGGTGGCGTTGAAGCAGGCGCCGAGCGCGTGGTAGAGCGCGTGGCCGTCCTGGTTGCCGTGACACGCGTCGGTGTCGTGCATGGTGTAGCAGTCGATCCAGCAGGCGTCGTTCGCGGCACAGTTCGCGATCTCGTCGCAGCACGAGGCCTGGAGGCACTCCGCGCAGGCCGCGGGATACAGGTTGTCGAGACGGCCCTCGCAGTCACCGTTGCCGCCGGCGATACACGCCTGCTGGCAGGCGCCGCCCCGGCAGACGAGGTAGCGGTCGACGCGGTCGTGCGTCTCGGGGGTGCGCTCGCAGGCGTCGCTGTCCTGTGCGTGCACGCAGGCCCAGCAGTCGGGGTCGTCCTCGCAGGCCGTGAGGTCTTCACAGCAAGCGTCTCCCATGCAGGTCCCGCACGGCGCTTCCAGCACCGTGGGGCAGCCCGGAGCGGCGCCGGAGCCTCCCTCCCCCGTGGTGGTGGTGGTGGTGGTCCCCGGGGATTCCGAGCCGTCATCGCCGCATGCGGCCGCAGCGATCCCGAGCCCGAGCGCGAAGGAACAGAACAGGCCCACGTACTTCATCTGCACAGATCCTCGTTTTTCTTCGGGTATCCAGCGCTCACCCGGCGGCCCTGGAGCCGCGGGGAGCGCAGATCACCGCCCCGCTCCACGAGCTGGACGGCGCCCCCGCTCCCGTGGTCCAGGCGGACGCCCTGGATGGGCGACGTCGACGTCGACTTCACGTTGCGACCCGCCGTCGCGCAGCACGCTGGCGCCGGGCGCGAATCACGGACGGCACGCAGATGCCGACGGGCCCGCTGGAGGGCGGGAGAGCGTCAGCAATGGCAGCGCCGGCCCATCAGCCGAGCCTCGAGGCTCTCGCTGGCGAGCACCCGCGCTAGCTATCTTGGTCGATATCGAAAGTCAATTTCATTTTTGGACGCCTGGCCATGCCTGTGGCCCAGGCTCCTGGCTGTCCGCCTCGTGCTCCCGGTTTCACGGAACCGGTTCGCGCGCGCGCCGTCCTTCCCGTCCCATGCAGAGGCATCGGATCGTGCGCACCTCCCCGCGTCGGCGGATCGACGTGAGCGCGCGCGCCGTCCTCACGGTGCCCCACGGCGCATCACGGACGAGACGGCCTCGAAGCATGAACTCCTCGTGTCGACGGAGATCACTGACTCTTGCATCGATGGTGCCCTGACAGGCACCCTCGGCCCGCCGTGCGCGTAGGTCTCGTCTCAGCCGTGCTCGCCGTGGTCGCACTCGCGGGCCAGCCGGCGCACGCCGTGGATCCTCTTCCGGGGACATCCGGCGACGAGCCACGCACCGCCGCACAGGCTGCCGCTTTCGCGGCCGAAGAGCGCGTGCAAGGCGCCGACACCCCACCGCTCGAACCGCCGCCCTCCCTCGGCGATCTCGCTGGAAAACCGATCGGCAGGATCAGCGTCACGGCGGTCGGAGGTCGGTGGCCGCGCGTCGAGCCCGTCACCACGGTGGAGCTGGGCGACCCCCTGAGCGCCGAGGCCGCGCGGACCGCCTTGAGCGAGCTGCTCTCGACGGGGACCTTCGCCCGCGGCTCCGCCGAGGTGGTCCCCCTCGAGGACGGGGAGGCCGAGCTCCGCCTCTACCTGCTCCCGCGTCGCCTCGTCGCGACGGTGAAGATCACGGGGGCTGCCCTGGGCGTCGCCCCCACCCTGGACGCTGCCAGAATCGCCGAGGGCAGCGAGGTCACGGCGCCGATGCTGTCCGAGATCGCCGAGCGCATCCGCGTCTACTACGGCCAGCACGGCTACCCCACGGCGCAGGTGGCCGTGGATGCTGCGGACACGGACGACCCGATGCGGGTGGTGCTCGCCATCGACATCAACGCCGGCCCCCCGCGCTCGATCGCGCAGCGCGTGTTCGTCATCGATCCTGCTGCCGACCGGGAGCTCGGCTCCCTCAAACGCCGGTATCGCTATGGCGCCGGCGACCGCGTCGACGAGCCAGCCTTCAGCGAAGCCGACACGGAGATGACGGAGCTGCTCCGGAAGAACGGTTTCCACCGCGCCGAGGTGGCGCACCGGGTGGTGCACGCGGGGTCGTACAGCTACCTCTACGTCTATCTCACCCCGGGTCCCAGGATCATCCCCGCCTTCGAGGGCAACCGCGCCTTCGACGCCGACGCGCTGGAGGAGGCCCTGGAGCTGGACGGAGAGACGGAGCACAAACCCGCAGAGCTGGTGGAGCGGCTCCGCTCTTTCTACGTGCGCCGGGGCTTCCTGGACGCCGAGGTCCGGGCCGAGGAGCGCAAAGGGACGAGCGACACCACCATCTACCTCGTGTTCCTCGTGCACGAGCACCAGCAGGTGCGGGTGAACAAGCGGGTCTTCCCCTGCTTGACGGGGCACCTCAGCCCCAATGACGTCGGGGGCGAGATCCAGACCTTTCTCGAAGAAGATCTACCCGGCGGAGAGTTCATCACCCTCCCCGACGTCACGGCGATCGACGGCATCTTCGGCCCGACCCAGGGCGCCGGCGGCCGGGCCAAGCCCGTCGATCTGAACCCGGCGATGACGTACGACCGGGAGACCTACGATCGCGCGCTGAACCACATCCGGGATCTCTACTACGCGAAGGGATACCTCAACGCGATCGTCGGCCCGGTGACCGCGCTCCGCGCCACCTGCTCGCGGCAGTCGCCCGCCGATCGCTGCATCCCCGACCCCCCGAAGGTCACGGTCGCGGCCCAGTGCCGCACCGATCAGTACGGCCTCCCCCTCCCGGAGCCCCCGGTCCCCGACGCGCTCCAGTGCCGGCCCGATCCCGTGCGTGGGATCGAGTGCGCGCCAGAGATCACCCTGCGCATTCCCATCCACCCTGGACCGCAGACGACCCTCTACGACATCGCCTTCGAAGGCAACCGCGCCTTCACCGAGCGCGATCTCGCCCGCATGGCCGACCTCGCCCTGGGGCAGCCGCTCTCCACCCTCGATCTCGACGCCGCCCGCCTGCGCATGCTCGATGCCTACCGCGAGCGCGGGTACGCTTACGCCGAGGTCCGTGCCGTCGTCGAGCCCTCGCCCGACCGCACGCGGGCCCGCGCGCGCTTCGTCGTCACCGAGCGCGACCAGGTCATCGTCGACGGCTTCGTGATCAAGGGCGCCGTACGCACGAACCACGCGCTCATCCTCCGCCGCCTCGCCCTCAAGAAAGGGCAGCCCTTCGGCCAGAAGCAGGTCCGCACCAGCGAGGAGCGCATCGCCACGCTGGGCCCCTTCTCCAGCGTGTCCGTGTCCCTCGAGGACCCCGACGTCCCGCAGCGCAGGAAGCGGGTGCTGATCACGGTCGCCGAGCAGCTCCCGCAGTACCTGGATCCGCGCATCGGCTTCTCGACGGGTGAAGGCATCCGCTTCGCCGTGGAGTACGGCCACCGCAACATCGGCGGCGCCGCCATCGCCGTCACGCTGCGGATCCAGCTCAACGCCCTGCTCGACTTCATGATCATCGATCCCGGCGTCCGCGCGAACTACGCCCCGCTGAGCGGTCTGGAGCGGCTCGAGCGGCGCAACAGCATCTCGGTCCTCCTCCCCGAGATCGGCCTCGGACCGCTGGTCAGCCTGTCGTTCGATGCCATCGACGTCCGCGACAACCAGCGCGACTTCGGCATGACGAAGCAAGCCGTCATCCCGACCTTGAGCTTCCGGCCTCGCCGCACGCTGACCAGCCAGTTCGGCCTGAGCGCCGAGCTGAACGACGTGAAGCTCTTCAACGAGGAGGCACGCAACGCCACGCTCCGCCGGCTGCGGGTCCCCCAGGGTGAGACCATGGCCCTCGCCCAGAAGTTCAACATGGTCTGGGACGGGCGCGACAGCCCGTTCGCCGCGACCAAAGGCGTGCTCATGAGCGGTAGCGTCGAGCACGTGAACGCCTTCCCGTCCGACGACAGCGAGGACCAGGCGGCCATCAGCCACTTCCTCCGCCTCGCAGGCCGGGTCTCGGGCTACATCCCGCTGCCGCTGAAGGGCGTGAGCATCGCCCTCAGCATGTCCGGCGGCTACAACCTCCAGCTCGCCAAGGGCAGCGAAACGTACCCCGATCGCCTCTTCTTCATGGGTGGCGTCGACTCGATGCGCGCCTTCCTCGTGGATGCCATGGTCCCCCAGGACGTGGCCGCCCGGATCCTCTCCGGCGCCCCCAACGCCCAGGGCGAGCCGACCACCATCGACAACGTGCTCATCCGCGGCGGCGATCTCGCCCTCAACCCCCGGGCCGAGCTGCGGTTCCCCCTGGGCTCCAGCTCCGTCTTCCAGGGCGGCATCTTCCTCGACACCGGCAATGTCTGGGCGGACCCGCGCGAGTTCGACCTCTTCGCCTTGCGCTATGCCGCCGGCGCAGGCCTGCGCATCGGCACCCCCATCGGCCCGCTCGCCCTCGACTACGGCATCAACCTGCTCCGACGGCCCTGGGAAGACTTCGGCGCCTTCCAGTTCTCGATCGGTCTATTCTGAGCCCCGTGCCAGGGTTCCCGGCGCCCTGTCCAACGTGGGGCAGCCTCCCCATCCGGGGGCTCCACCAGGAACCCCGTGGCCTCTTCGCCCTGTCCGCACCTTCCCGTTCATCACGCCCGGCGCTCGGTCATTCCCTGTCTCAGCCTGGATGCGGGCATCTTGCTTCCTGAACAGCCGGCCAGTAAACAGTTCCCGCATCAGCTGACCGCGCGCCCCCTCTCACCGCCCCGAGGTCCCCATGTCGGAAGAAAAGAACAGCAAGCAGAAGCACGCCGCCCTGGAACTCGCCATCGCGAGCGTGGAGAAGGAATACGGCAAGGGCGCCATCATGCGCCTCAAGGAGGGGCAATCCCTCCATGATGAGGTGCCGGCCATCTCCTCGGGCTCGCTCAGCCTGGACATCGCCCTCGGCATCGGCGGCTACCCGCGCGGCCGCATCGTGGAGATCTACGGCCCGGAGTCGAGCGGCAAGACGACCCTGACCCTGCACGCCATCGCCAACATCCAGAAAAACGGCGGCACGGCAGCCTTCATCGACGCCGAGCACGCGCTCGACGTCAACTACGCGAAAAAGCTCGGGGTGAAGACGGACGAGCTGCTCATCTCCCAGCCCGATTACGGCGAGCAGGCGCTGGAGATCGCCGACATGCTGGTCCGGTCCAACGCCGTCGACGTCATCATCGTCGACTCCGTGGCCGCCCTCGTTCCCAAGGCCGAGATCGAAGGCGACATGGGCGACAGCCACGTCGGCCTGCAGGCCCGCCTGATGAGCCAGGCGCTCCGCAAGCTCACCGGCACCGTCTCCCGGTCCCAGTGCCTCCTGGTCTTCATCAACCAGATCCGCATGAAGATCGGCGTCATGTTCGGCAGCCCCGAGACCACGACCGGCGGCAACGCCCTCAAGTTCTACTCCTCGGTGCGCCTCGACATCCGCCGCGTCGGCCAGATCAAGGAGGCCGTGGCGGGCGGCAAGGACCCGGCCGTGGTCGGTAACCGGACCAAGGTGAAGGTGGTGAAGAACAAGATGGCCCCCCCCTTCCGGGAGGTGGAGTTCGACATCCTCTACGGTCACGGGATCAGCCACAGCGGCGACGTCATCGACCTGGCCACCGAGGCGAGCATCGTGGAGAAGAGCGGCTCCTGGTACTCGTTCCAGGGAGAGCGCATCGGACAGGGCCGAGAGAACGCCCGCTCCTTCCTGGAGCAGCATCCGGCCATGCTGGAGAAGGTCGAGCAGCTCGTGCTGGCCAAGCATGGCATCCACCGTCGCCCCGGGAACGGCGCCGATGCTGCACCGGCCGCACCGGCTCCCCAGGGGAAAGGTCGTGAAGCGGCGGCCCCTGCTGCCGAGGGGGGAAAGCGCCAGACCCCCAAGGCCAACTAGGTCATGCGGCTCTACGTGATGCGCCACGGTCCGGCGGAGGATCGGTCCGCGACGGGCCGTGACGCCGACCGGGCGCTGACCGCCGAGGGCAAAGGCCGGGTCCAGGCGGTCGCCCTCCATCTGCAAGGTCAGCGGGGAAGCACGTCCACCCTGCGCATCCTCTCCAGCCCCCTCCGCCGCGCCCGTGAGACGGCCGAGATCATGGCTGGAGTCCTTCAAGAGGCCGAGCGAGTCGGCGCCTCCGAGCTCGGCCCCGAGCTTCGCGAAGAGCTGGCGCTCGATGCCGACCTACCGCAGACGCTGCGCCTCGCCTCGGAGGCCCTCGGCACTGGCGTGGACACGCTGCTCGTCGGACACGCGCCGACCGTCGACCATCTCCTCCGCAGCCTCGCCCCGGGTGACGGCCAGAAGCCACCGGCCACCGTCGCGGGCGGCTTCTGCACCGCCATGGTCGTCGCCCTGGAACCTCATGAAGCTGCACCGCGCTGGCGGATGGTCGACATGATCGACCCGCGGACGTTCCGGGACACCGAGAACCATCGGTAACCGCCGGAAATCAGACAACAAATACAGAAATGGCGCCGCCCACTCCGTGTCTCCGCTCCGCGGCGCCTCGGCCCGGCGCGCCGTCGGGCCCAGCCAGCAATAATTTTGAATCATTTCATGGCGTTGGACCCGCGCATTGACAAGGATCCCCCCCGGGAATACGCCCGATCCGGAGGCTGAGGATGACGGGACAGATGGTCTTTCCCTTCGCTCACCCCCCCTATCTTGCTCAGGGGCTGGGTGGCACCAGGGCTCGTTCGACGTCCGAGTCCTCCGCTGGCCGGCTGACGCGGCGCGGCGGCAAAGGCACGGCGCTTGCGCCCCGCGTCTCACCCGCTGCGATCCGGCTCCCCGACCCTCGAGCGCTCCCGTTCGAGATCCGCTTCCCGCCCGGCTATCCGCGAATTTTCGTTCACGAGGGGGCCCGGCAGGCGATGGCGCGGCGGCTCGAGCTGGCCACCCGCTGCCCGGTCCTCCTCTCGGTCACCGACAACTTCCGGGAGATGCTCTCGTCCTCGCGAGAAGGTGGTGTCCTCCGCGCGCGCGTCCACCACATGTTCCTGGACGCCCCCGCCCCCGTGCAGGAGGCACTCGTCCGCTACCTCGTCGATCAGGATCGGGAAGGGTCGCTGGTCGTCGGTCAGTACATCGACCAGAACGGCTACCGCATCCGCGCCTGTCGGCCGGTGAGCACGCCGGTACGCACCCAGGGCAAGACGCACGACCTCTTGCAGCTCTACCAGAAGGTCAACCACACCTACTTCGGCGGGACCATGGACGCCCTCATCACGTGGGGTCGCCGAGGGAAAGCCCAGAAGCCGCGGCGCACCATCAAGCTGGGGAGCTACTCCGCCGTGGAGCGCTTGATCCGCATCCACCCGGCGCTCGATCGGCCCTGGGTCCCGCGGTACTTCGTGTCGTACGTCATCTACCACGAGATGCTGCACCACGTGATCCCCTGCGGGCAGGAGCACGGCCGGCGGATCTTGCACCCCCCGGAGTTCCTCGCCCGCGAGCGCATGTTCCGCCACTTCGAGCGGGCCATCGCCTGGGAGAAAGCGCACGTGAGCCGCTTGCTCCGCGCCGCCTGACGCGCCGCCCCGCAAACTCCTCGGCCCCGCGTCGGTCAGCGCCTCGGGCCCACCCCGCTCGCCCGCGCGGACCAGGGTTGATTCCCGCTGGGGAACGATTAAACAGCCGGTCTCCCTCGGGCAAGAACCACCACCCGCGAGCGACGCGAGGGCTGCAGTGCAGGACCTTCCCAAGAACGAAGCAAGCCCCGCGCGGGCCATGGAAGCCCTCGAGTACGCGGCGGTGCGCGCCGAGCGAGGGCCCGAGAACCAGGTCGTCCGGGCGTCCACGGCCGATTTCAAGGCCGCGACCACGCTCTATCTCCCCGACGTCCGGAAGATGCTCGACCGGGTGATGATGTCGTCCGACGCCGAGGCGGGCCTCGACGCCCTCCTCGAGTGCGGCGCCCTCGCCGCCATGCTCCCCGAGGTCGAGGCCATGGTCGGCTTCGGTGACGGGGAGTGGCGCCACAAGGACGTCTGGAAGCACACGAAGCAAGTCGTGCGTCAGGCCGTCCCTCGCCTCGAGGTCCGCTGGGCCGCGCTGCTCCACGACATCGGCAAGCTCAAGACCAGGAGCATCTCGCCAAACGGCGAGGTCCACTTCTTCGGACACGCCGAGGTCGGCGCGCGCATGTTCGACCGGATCGACCGGCGCCTCCCCCTCTTCGCGCGCGACGAAGCCCTCAAGAGCACCGTCCGGCTGCTCATCCTGCACCACCTGCGCGCGAGCCAGTACGACGCCTCGTGGACCGACAGTGCCGTCCGCCGCTTCACCAAGGAGATGGGAGACCTGCTCAAGGACCTCCTCGATCTCTCCCGCGCCGACATCACCACCAAGCGCCCCGAGAAGAAGCGCCGGGGCCTGCGGCAGATCAGCGAGCTTTCCGATCGCGTGGAGAAGCTGGCCGTCGAGGACGCGGTCATCCCTCCGCTCCCGGGCGGCATCGGCGACGCGATCATGTCCGCGTTCTGCATTCCCCCCTCCCGCCGCATCGGGGAGCTCAAGAAGGCGCTCGAAGCGGCGGTGGAGTCTGGCGAGCTCCAGCCCCACCAGCCTTCGGAGTTCTACGTGAACTTCCTGCGCGAGCAGGCCGATCGCTTCGATCTGTGAGTCCCGCGGCAGGGGCACGCGCCCCCGCCCGCGTCGCCTCAGCTCCCTACCCCCACGACTGGAACGTTCAGCCGAGCAGCGGCGCGTCGCAGGTCACACAGCGCCGAGGCACGTCATCCTTGTGGTAAAGCTCTCCGCAGCGACCGCACAGGCGCGCGTCCCGCTCGAAGGAGATCAGTTTGTCGCTCGACTTGCAGCGCAGCCCTGCGATCTGCGGAGGCTCGAGGGAGAGCACCTGACCGGCTGCGTCGCTGGGCGCCGGTAGCGCCTTCTCGTCGATCTCCTTCACCCGCGCCGGGATGCGCGTGCGCGCCTCGGCCAGCGCCCGCGCCGCTGCTTCCGGCTGAGAGCGCAGCGGGATGACGATGCTCATGCCCGCCCCCCGGAACGTCAGCGCACCACCGCCGAGGAGAACTCCCTGGACATCGTGCCAGCCCAGCCTCTCCACCTCGGTGCCGCGCTCCACCGCCACGCCAGCGTCACCGACACGGACGGGCAGCGAACCCCACTGACCGAACAGCAAGATCGCGATGGCGAACGCCACACCCGCCCCCAGCAGGTGGAGCGCATAGGGATGAGGCGTCGTCCCATCACCTCGGAACCACTGCCCGAACACCCCGGCGCCGAGCGCCAGCGCGGCGAGCGAACCGCCGACCATCGTCAGCACCGCCCCCACCGACGACGAGTTCTCGAAGCGCCGCTCCTTGCGAGGATCGCTGCGCTGCCGAAGGAACGCCCCTCCGACGTCGGCGGCGGTCCCGGGGCTCTTGCGCTTGCGCTTGGTCGGCTTGTCGGCTGCCATGCTCGGCTTCCTATCGGAGGCAGCGCCGGAACGCAAAGGCATCGACCAGCACCGGCTATGCTCTCGGCATGGGCACCGCTGGACGCCTGGTGATGATCGGCCTCCCTGCCATCTCCATCACGCTCGCCGCGGCCGTCATGCTCGGCCCCGGGCGCGTCCGCGTCGTCACGGGCATCACCGCCTGGGGCTCCCCTTCCCCGGGAGGCGAAGTCCTCGCCCTGCGCCTTCACGCCCTCCAGCGTCGCCTCGGCATCGACGAGCCAGCACCCGACCTGCCCCTCACCGTGACCGCGCGCGCCGCCGGCACCTCCCTCGGCACCTGGACCGGCCCCACGAACCAGGACGGCATCGTCGAAGCCTCACTCCCTGCGCCCCGCGGACTCGCTTCCCCGCTCCACGTCACCATCGCCCAGCACGAACGCATCCTCCTCGACGCGGAGCTTCCCCTCTCTCCTCCCCCCGCGCTCCCTGCTCCTCCCCCTCCCTTCGCCGGCCAGCGGAGCGGCGACATCCACCTCGAACTCACCCTCGCTCACGGCGCGCTCGCGGCCCCGTTCCCCGCACAGCTCCGCGTCCGCGCCCTCGGCCCCGATCAGCGCCCCCTCCCTGACATCCCCATCGAAGCCCGCGCCACCGGCGCCGTCTTCCCCCTCGCCGTCGACCCACTGATCACCAGCACCGACAGCAACGGCGACGCCACCATCGGCCTCAACCCCCACGCCCCCCTGTTCGAGCTCACGATCACCGCCCGCAAGGAGCCCCTCACCGGCACCTTGGAAGCCACCCTCCCCGTCGTCCCTGGCGCCTTCTGGCTCATCCCCCTCGGCGACCCCCCTCGAGGCCTCCGCATCCTCGCGCCGGCCCCTCGCCGCCACGCCTACCTCTCTTTCCTCGGCCCCCACGGCCGCCACGCTGGCGCCATCGTCCCCCTCGTCGCCGCCCGCGGCGGTTTCCCTCAAGGCGAGCTCCCCATCGATTTCCCCTTGCCCAGCCCCCTCTGGATCGTCGTCGCCAGCGATCCCGACGAGCGCGGCGCTGCCACCCTCGCCTGGCCGATCCCCGTGACCACCCCGGCCGTTCCTGCGCCCCCCATCGCCCTGCTCGCGGACGGCATGCCCCGCGTCGAAGCCCACGAACAGCAGCGCGCCGCCCACGCCCGACGCCTCGGCCTGCTCATCCTCGTGGTGGCAGCCGTCACCGAAGCGCTTCTCACGCTCGCCCTCGCGCGCCGCGCTCGACGCCACCTCACTGCGCACCTCCAGGAAGCCAGCGAGCGAGGCTTCTCCGAGCCCCTCCCCCTCGCGGATCAGCGCCGGCTCCTCGGCGCGACCGGCGGCATCGACCAGACCCTCTGGGTCCTCGTCCTGGCAGCGCTCACCGCGCTCGCCTTCACGGCCGTCGCGTCCCTCGCGACGTTCCGCTGACGCCTTTCGTCGACGCCCGTCCCTTCGCCGTCGCTCGCGACTTCGCGACCGCCTGCCCCTTCGACGCCCGTCCCCTTCCCTCCCCCTTCTCCACCGACCTCCCCGACCCCCTTCGCGTCGCCTTCACCCGCGTCACCCGCACACTCTTCACGAGCTGCGCCTCCAGCGACGGCGCATCCGCCGCCGCACGCAACCGCGCCTCCAGCAGCTCCACCACCCACACCTCGTGAGGTGGCAGCGCGTTCTCCACTGCGATCACCGCCCGACGCACCTCTGCCGTCGCCGCCCCTTCCCCCGTTGCGGCGCCCGTCGACGGCACCGGCAGCTTTCCTTCCGCGTACACCTCCAGCAGCAGCGGGTGCACATAGCAGCGCTTGCACACCGCCCGCGTGTTGCCCAGCCGCGCCGCCACCGCGTCGATCGCTGCCACCACGTTCCGCTTGCTCTGCGCCACCGTCGACGCTGGCCCCACCCGGGACAGCTCCTGAGCAGCCAGCACCGTCCCCGCCCAGGTCCGGAAATCCTTCGCCGTGAACTCCTGCCCCGAGATCTCCCGCAGGTACTGGTTCACGTCCCCCGAGTGGATCACGCGCTGGGCTCCAGCCTCGTCGACGTACTGGAACAGCTCTTCCCCGGGCAGGTCCTGGCAGCGCTTCACGATCCTCGCCAGCCGCGCGTCGCGCACCCCGATCGCATGATCGCGCCCCGACTTCCCCCGGAACGAGAACCGCAGCTCTGGCCCTTGCACCTCCACGTGCTCGTCCCGCAACGTCGTCAACCCGAACGACTCGTTGCTCCGCGCGTACTCATCGTTCCCCACCCGGATCAGCGTCTTCTCCAGCAACCGCACCACCGTCGCGAGCACCCGCTCACGGCACAGCCCCGACCGCGCCAGATCCTCCTCCACCCGCCGCCGGATCCCCGGCAACGCCGCCGCGAACGACAGCAGCCGGTGGTACTTCGTCTCGTCCCGCACCTCACGGAAGCGCACGTGGTAGCGGTACTGCTTGCGCCCCCGCGCATCGCGGCCCGTCGCCTGGAGGTGCCCGTCCCTGAAGGGACAGATCCAGACATCGGTCCATGCGGGCGGGATCCCCAGCGCCTGGATCCTGGCCAGCTCCGCCTTGTCCCGCACCGGCTGACCGCTCACCCCCACGTAGTAGAAGCCCCGGCCTGCCCGCATCCGCCGGAGCCCGGACATGGCGTCGGTCACGTAGCGGAGCCCGGCCTCCTCTGCCGAGGCCACGGGCAGCACCTGCACAGGCGGCAGCGCCAGCGCCTTCTTGCCGCGCCGCGCCTTCCGGGTGCGCGGCTCGGACCTGCGCCCCCGCGAGGCGAAAGAACGGGCGTGACGGCGGTCGACCCTCATCGACCACCGGCTGAGGCAAGCCTCGCGCCGCGCGGAGCTGCTCGCAGCCGGCACAGCCTGCGCTGCCGCTGCGCCCCGGGTCGCCCCCCCGGGCAGCGCCCGTTCAGCCGGTCATTCCCCCTGCCCGCCGCGCGTCCCCCCACCGCGCGCCCCCCGACGCGCGTGGCCCCCCCTCACCGCAGACCGCGATCAGGCGCCGACCTTCACGCCCACCAGCGACCCCAGATCGGTGCGCACGCGCTCACGCGCCCGATCGAGCTGCTCCACCGTCGCGCCGAGCTGGGTGAGCAGGTGCTCCGTCATCGCCAGCGCCACCTCCGCCTCCGCGACGGTGACCACCGACGCCCCGGCATCCTTCAGCGCCTGTACCTCGCGCAGGAACGCCGTCCGCGCGAGCACCTGGATGTCCGGGTTCATCGAGCGCGCCGTCAGGATCACCGCATCGGCCGGTGAGCCCGACGCGGCGAACACGAGGCTCGACGCCTCCTTGATGCCAGCGCGCTCCAGGATCTCCGGCTGCGCCGCGTCGCCGTAGACTGCACGGATCCCCTCCTGGTTCAGCCGGTGGACCGTCTCGTGGTTCAGCTCGATCACCGTGGGATCGATCTCGTTCTCGCGCAGCAGCTTGGTCAGCGTGCGGCCCACCGGACCGTAGCCGACGACCACCGCCCGGTGCGCCGGGTCTGCGTGCTTGATGTCGGCCATCGGCTCATCGTCCTTCCGCTTGTTCCCCCAGCGTGTCTCCAGCCAGCGCGAGACCGGCTCGACGTACCGGAAGATCATCGGGTTCAGCGTGATGGAGATCACGGACGCCACCACGAGCGCCGGCATCGCCTGCTCGGGCAGCACGCCCAGGCTGCGACCGAGCGTGGCCAGGATGAAGGAGAACTCACCGATCTGCGCCAGCGCGACGGCGACCGTGACCGCCTTCTTCATGGGGTAGCCGAGCAGCACCACCACCACGAACGCGGCCACCGGCTTGCCGATCAGGATCACCGCCAGCGTGCCAACGACGAGGCCGAGGTGAGCCCCCACCTCTGCCGGGTTGAACAGCATGCCGACCGACACGAAGAACAGCACCGCGAACGCGTCACGCAGCGGCAGCACCTCCGACGCCGCCCTGGAGCTGAGCGCCGACTGGCCGACCACCATCCCCGCGAGGAACGCACCGAGTGCCATCGACGCGCCGAACAGCTTCGCCGATCCGACGGCGATGCCGAGCGCCAGCACCAGCACCGTGAGCGTGAACAGCTCGCGCGAACGCGTCTTCGCCACGTACCCGAGCAGACGCGGGATCACCCACTGCCCCACGATCAGCGTGAAGGCCATGAGCACGCCGATCTTCAGGATCGCCGCCCCCACGGAGAGCAAGATCCCCTTCAGATCGCCGCTCGCCTCGGGGCCGGTGACGACGGGCAGCATCACCAGCACGAGCACGGTGAACACATCCTCGACGACCAGCCAGCCGACGGCCACGTGCCCGGCTGGCGTGTGGAGCACGTCGTAGTCCGCCAGCACGCGCAGCAAGACGACGGTGCTCGCCACCGAGATGGCAAGACCGAACACCACACCCGCCGCCGTACCCCAGCCAGCGAACTGCGCCACCACCACCCCGAGTGCCGTCGCTGCGGCGCTCTGCACGATCGCACCCGGGAGGGCCACCCGACGCACGGCCAGGAGCTCCTTCAGGTGGAAGTGCAGCCCCACGCCAAACATGAGCAGGATCACCCCCAGCTCCGCAAACTGCTCGGCGATTCCACCGTGGGCCACGTACCCCGGCGTGAAGGGGCCCACCGCGATCCCGGCGAGCAGGTATCCCACGATCGGCGAGAGCCGAAGTCGGTGGGTGATGAAGCCCAGCACCAGAGCGGCGGTGAGCCCTCCCGTCAGCGTGAAGATGAGATCCAGGTTGTGCGGCATCGTTCGCTCTACCGGTTGAATGGTCTACCTTCCGCGGGCGGACGGGCCAAACACTCTTTTGGGGTGACACTGTCATCCGCCGAGGACAGCGGCTCGACCCGTTTCGGTTGGCGCCTACACATCTCGTCGAAACAACGACGTTCGCGGCGTCGAGATCTCGCCTTTTCGAGGGAAATACCTGGGATAACTGCTCATGCAGTCAACCCATGGAAACCAACGGCCGGCCCCTGTTGAGCTATCCCTTCCCTCCTGCGCTCCACCCGCTCGCTGAGCCGATCAATCGAGCCACCATCGATTGGACGCACCGGGTCGGCATCATGCCCACCGAGCCGGCCGCACAGCGACGCCACGAGGAGTATGGGTGGTTCGGTGGGCGCATCTATCCCACGGCTTCCGAGGAGCAGCTCGATCTCGCCTCTTGCTTTCTCGCGTGGCTCTTCCTCGCAGACGACCAGCTCGACGAGACCCTGCTCGGACGCGAGACCACCCAGGTGGCGCACCTGCACACGCGCTTCGACAGCATCCTCGGCGGAGCGCACGCTCGGCCCGACGACGTCCCGCTCGTCCACGCCCTGGAGGACATCCTCGTCCGCCTCGCGAAGCTCGCCTCCGCGCCGCTGCTCGAGCGCTTCTGCCGTGACGTCAGCGCCTACTTCGAGGCCAACCGCTGGGAGTGCGAGAACCGCCGCCGACACAACGTCCCCTGCGTTGCCGAGTACGTGGCCATGCGCCCGTTCACCGGCGCCGTCATCCCCTGCTTCGACCTCATCTACCTCACCAACCAGGTCGACCTGCCGGAGCGGCTCCACGCGCACCCCCTCGTGCAGGCCACTCAGCTCGCGGCCAACCGGGTCATCTGTTACTCCAACGACATCCTCTCCCTGGGCAAGGAGATCCGCCACGGCGACGTGAACAACCTGGTGATCCTCATCCAGCACGAGCAGCGCTGCTCCCTGAACGACGCCCTCCACCGCGCCGCCGCGCTGCACGACGCCGAGCTCGCCACCTACCTCTCCCTCGAACGCAGCCTCACGGCCTTCGAGGAGCCCGTGGCCTCGCACCTCGCCCGCCTCACCGCCGGCCTGCGCTCGTGGATGCGCGCGAACGGCGACTGGTCCGAGCGTGCCGCTCGCTACAAGGACGACTGAGCGCCTTCCTCGTACCGCAGCTCCACGTCACCGATCCGCAGCACGTCGCCAGGGCCGAGCGGCACGGGCTTCTCCAGCACCTCCCCGTTCAGCCACGTCGCGTTCGTGCTCCCCAGATCGGACACGAAGAACTTCCCCTCTTGCCCCACGATCATCGCGTGCATCCGTGACACGTTCACGTCGACGATCCGCACCTGCGCCGCCTGCGTCCGACCGATGGTGTTGCGCGGCTGCGAAAGGGGGAACCGCTTGCCCGGCTCATCGCCCTCGACCACCACCAGCGACGCCCTGGGGAGCGCCCCGGCCACGCTCTCCACCATCCTCGCGCTCATCGGCGACGACGCGTACGACTCGGCCCCCTCGGCCAGCGACCGGCTCTGCACCTGCGCCTTCCGGAACGCGCAGTACGCCTCGCGGCTCGGCTTGCGCTCCATCGCCACCGCCTCGTCCACGAGCTGCTCCAGCGCCTCGTCGAGCGCAGAGCCATCCCCGCGTCCCCGCCCCGGCTCCGCCTCGATGGTGCCGATCATCCCCCGCAGCACCGCCGCCGCTCCCTCGAACTGACCCCGGTCCGCTTGACGCCGCGCCTCGACCCGCGCCTCGTCCGCCTGCGCGATCAGCACCTCGGCCCGCGCCTCCGGGTTCGGCCCCGTCACCGTCACCCCCACGGGCACCTCCAGCGTCGCCGCGATCGTCTGCGTCTCCCGCTCCCCTGCGCGCCGGAACGTCACCGTCGCCAGCAGCGGCTTCCAGACCCCCGCCTCCCGCGGCGGCGTGAGCGACAGCTCGGCCACCGTCACCGCCCTCCCCCCGTGCAGCAGATCCGGCACCGCGACCCGCACCCCACTCGCCCCGAACCGCAGCTCCCGGCTCCCGTGGAACCGCGACAGCTCCACCCCTTCTCCCGGCGACAGCGACAGCTCGATCGCCTCCGCGGCCACGTCCCCTTGCACCCCGAGCGCCTGCGCCAGCTCGACCGAGCACACCGCCGGATCCGCGATGAAGTGGTAGCGCCCCGCGCCCGCGTCCGCGATCCGCGCCAGCACGTCCTCGTGGTGATGCGCCCCGTAGCCGAGCGTCGAGACCACCACCTCGGGCCGGAACCCGCGCGTCACCGCAGCCAGCTCCTCCACGGCCACCCTCCCCCGGTTCGGGGCGCCATCGCTCAGCAACAGGATGAGCTGCCGCTCGTGGACGCCTCGGGGCGGCATCATCGACCGCGCCAGCGACAGGCCCGCCTCCACGTTCGTCCCGCCGCCCGCTTCGAGCTTGTGCACCTGCCCGCTGATCGACCGCCTCGCCTCCGCGTCGAGCCGCGCGACCGGCACGACCTCGCTCGCCTCGTCCGAGAACGCCGCCACCCCCACCCGATCGGTGGGCTCCAGCAGCTCCACCAGCCGCTCGATCGACCGCGCGGCGTGCTCCAGCGGCGGCCCGACCATCGAGCCCGACACGTCGATCGCGAAGATCACCGACAGCGGCGGCCTCGCGCGCTCCACCCCGCCCCCCAGCGCGCGCAGCTCTGCGACGAGGTGTGCCTGCACGGGCGTCGCCGGGAGAAGACCGCGCTGATCCAGGACGATCGACAGAGCGAGGGCAGGAGAGGCCATGAGAATCAGGTTACCCCAAGACCCGACCCCTCCCAAGCGCACCCCCTGCGCCCCACGCCGCACACGGCGACCGATCGACCCCCTCGGCGTGGCCGGAACTGCAAAGAGCTTGGCCGCTCCGGTGAAGGTTCAGGCCGCGCGTACGGCCTAGGTTTCCCGGCGTATGAAGCGACCCCGCTCACCGCGCCACGAGCGACTGCTGCTCGGGCTCGCTGCTGCCGCGGCCTCTCTCGCCGCGCTCGTCAGCCTCCAGCCGACCCCCTTCGCCAGCGCCGATCCCAGCGCCACCACGCCCCCCTCGGCACCGCGCGAGGCGCCCCTCGCACCGGACGGCACATCGCCTGACGCGCCAGCGCGGGCATCGCTGAGCAGCCCATCGCCTGACGCGCCAGCGCGGGCATCGCTGAGCAGCCCATCGCCTGACGGTGCCAATCCCCTCGGCGCCCTCGAGCGCACCCCTGCCGACGGCGCGCCGAGCACCGGCCGCGTCGAGGAGCGCATCACCACCGGCTCGTACGTCTACCACGCCGTCCGCCGTGACGACGGCGACCTCGTCTGGATCGTCTCCCTCGGCGCCGGCCATCCCACCGGCACGCCCGTGAAGCTCCGCAGCATGGGCCGACGCACCGATTTTCGATCCAACCGCCTCCAGCGCACGTTCCCCGAGCTGCTCTTCGGGATCGTCTCGCGCCGCGACTGATCGCATCGCCGCGATGTTCCGCACCGCAGACCCAACACCCCCGAGGACCCGCATGCACCGCACCATCCGCCACGCACTCCCGCTCGTCGCCCTCTCGCTCGGCCTCTGTGCCCTCACTGCCTGCAGCTCCAGCGACGACGGTCAGGGCAAGACGACCGGCGGGCAACCCGAGCCCGAGCCCGACCTCACCGGCGCGGCCATCTTTCCGTGCGACGACAGCGACATGATCTTCCCCGGTGCCTTCGCCGGCCCCGGCTACGACCCGACGAACGGCGGCTTCACGGAGCCCCCGCAGGAGCGCTACATCGCCAGCAGCACCCTGGTCTCGATCCCTGCCGACCAGATGAACCGCTTCTTCGGGCTGATGACGCCGCTCACCAACCAGCTCGCCGACCAGCCGGGCCTCATCGGCTACCAGCTCGCCCTCTCCCAGTCGTGCGGCTACGGACGCACCATCAGCGTCTGGAAGGACGAAGAGTCCATGATGGCCTTCGTCGTCACCGACGCCCACATCGCCGCGATGAGCGAGGCCAACACCGTCACGTCGGCCGGCCTCGTCACGAGCTGGGAACTCGGCGCCGACCAGATCCCCGTCCCCTGGGAGACCGTGAAGGCGCAGACCGCCAAGGCCACGATCTCCTACGGCTCGGTGCTCACGAAATAAGCGGCGGCCTGCGCACACCGCGCACCTCGGGGCGCGACCTTCTCTTTTCCTGCGTCCCCGGATTCCTGCATCTACGGAGGGTCGACATCGTGCTCCCTCGCTCCGCCCGAGGTCCCTCCCGGCCGTGCGTGGTAGCGTGGCGCGACCATGAGCGTGCGCCGGCCCTCGCTCACCACGTCGGCGATCCACGTCGGCAAGCTCGTCCGCTACGCCGCAGCGCGAGGCATCGAGCCACGGGTCCTCTGCGAGCGCGTCCACCTCCGGCCCGACGAACTCAAGTCCATCGAGCGCCGCATTCCCCTCCAGGCCTACGCCGATCTGCTCGCCTACCTCGCGCGCACGTTCGACGACCCTGGCCTCCCCGTCCACGTCGCGCAGGGGATGCGGCTCGAAGAACTGCACGTGATGGGCTTCGTCATCGCCACCAGCAAGAGCGGCCGTGAAGCCCTCGAACGCCTCACCCGCTACGCCGTGCTGCTCTCCGACAACGCGAGCTGGCAGCTCGACGATCCCAGCGGCCCCAACGAAGCCACCATCCACGCCACGGCGGCCTCCACCTTCAGCCTCGGAGAGCGCCTCGCCGCCGAGCTCTCCCTCTGCTCTTGCCTCCACTGCTTTCGCGAGTCGTCCACTCCCAGCCTCACCCCCACCCGGGTCACCTTCCGGCACCCTGCCCCTCGGGACGTCTCCGCGCACGAGCGCTTCTTCGGCACCACCATCGAGTTCGGCGCCCCCACGGACAGCTTCTCGTTCGACCGCGCGCTCCTCGCCAAGACCCCGCGCGGCGCCGACGCCGCCCTCTCCGCCTTCTTCGTGAACCACGCCGAAGAGCTGCGCCGTCGGACCCGCGCCGCGACCGCCCTCCCCGATCGCGTCCGCGACGCCATCGCCCTGGAGATGAACGCCGGCGAGCCCACCACGGACACCATCGCCCGCCGCCTCGGTACCAGCGAGCGCAGCCTCCGCCGCCACCTCGCCGCCGAAGGCGTGAGCTTCCGCGACCTGCTCGACGAGGTCCGCCGCGAGAGCGCCGAGCAGCTCCTCCGCGAAGGCAAGATCGCGATCCCCGACGTCGCCTTCCTCCTCGGCTTCTCCGACGTGAGCACCTTCACCCGCGCCTTCAAGCGCTGGTGCGGCATCCCCCCGGGCAAGTACCGCGAGCGCGCCACCGCCCAGCGCGACGGGTCGAGCCGCTCGTCCCCCTCCTCCCCACCTCCCGGGTAGCGACTCACACCAGCACACTCACCCACCGGCTCACCCACCGCTCTGCCAGCAGCCCTCCGTCTTTCACTCCCGTACCAACCGCCCCCGTTCATCACCCCGCGTGCCAACCGCTGGCGGTCAGCCCCTTCGCACGCGTGCATCGCTCGCCGACGTCGTGAGTTTCGCTCGGAGACGGCCACTGACATTCCGTCGACGATGGCGTTTTCACCTCTCCTCCTGCGCCCGACGGCCGCCGACGCACCCAGTTTCACCGTGCAACCCGACCTGGCAACGCCGACGCACCCAGTTTCGCCAGGAAACTCCCCTGGGCGACGCCGACGGGGTGAGTTCCCCGACACAACGCCGACCATCACCCCCCGACGAGGGGAGTTTCACCTCTCCACGGGGGGCGTCGTCCCCCGTTGCGACCGACAGTTCCGGAGCGAGACTGGGGGCGTCGCCCGCCGACCGACCCAGTTGACGAGCGAAACTTCCCCTGTCCCGCCGACGGCCCCAGTTTCGCTCCAGCACCCCGGTCGTCGGCCGCCGCCCCCCTCGTTTCGCTCCGGCACCGCGACCGTCGGCCGCTGACGCACCCAGTTTCGCCTCCTTCAGGCTCCGCGGCGGGTCCAGGAAGACCATGGCCTCACCCAGCTCACCTGCCCCACCGTCCTCGATGGCCGAACAATCGGGTCGACTCCGATTCCCTCGACATTGAGCAACCGCCTGCACGACCTACACTGAAGCGTTCACGATGAGGGGAGGCATCGTGGCCATGACGTGACGGCACAGCGCCGTCGTGTGCGCCCCCAGGCGCTCGCGGCATGGATCCAGAACCATCGGCGCATCGAGAGCCTGTCGACTTCAGCGGACTCGGGGGGGGACCACCATGGCGTACACGCAGTTCGCGCCGCCGTTATCGGGCGCGCGCGGGACATTCCATGCTTCCAGCGACGACTATCTCTATTTCCTGCAAACCGACGGCGCTGGCGCGGGGAGGATCAAGAAGGTCCTCGTCCCTCCGCACGCCATCGTCTCCGAAGGCGCTGGCGCGGCGTTCACCGTGGGCACGACCCTCCGGCTCGACGAGGGGTCCGCGAGCCTCCGCCGCGCGGGTGGGAGCATCACCCGGCTGAACGGCGCGCTGCTCTGCGAACTCGAGGAGCCACCGCCCGACCTCGCCCACGTCGACCCGGAGAAGCTGCGGACGTGCAGCTACAGCTCGGCGCCGCTCACCGAGGACGGGCAATCGGAGCGAGGGCGGTACTACGCGGTGAAGACCGTGCGCCTCGGGCACCACGCCATCGTCCGGATCTACAAGGATCTCGTCGACGGCCTCACGAAGGCGGACTGGGTGACCTATCAGCTCCACCGCGAGCCGATGGATGTCCTGTCGGGGCTACCTGGTCCTCGCGCGCTGACGCAGCACGACGGGCACCACGGGGTGACGCTCGACAGCGGGGCGCTGCTCTACATTCCTTTCGATGCGCAGGCCCCGCCAGGTGCCCACGTGCTCTTCGACGGCATGAGCAGCCCGCACCAGATCGCCGCGCACGGGGATCTGCTCTACGTGGTGGACGACGCGGGCATCTGGCAGATCGATCCGCGCCAGCGGCGCTCGCCGAGCCGCATTCATGCAGGCATTGCGCAGGGGGTCGGGCTGCTCGTCGCGGCGGACGGCGAGACCTTCTATGTCGCCGAGCAAGGCCAGGGCGGGCGCTTGCTGCGCATCACGGGAGGCCGGCGCGCGGTCCTCCTGGAAGGCCTGGGGGACGTGGGCTTCCTGCGCTGGGCAGACCCGCGTCGAGCGAGCCTCCTGCTCACGCGGCGCAGCCCTGCGAACCAGCTCCTCCGCGTGAGCGGGTTGACCGGGGACGAGCCTCACGCCGAGGTGCTCATGGACGGCGCGACCCAGGACCCCTGGAGCGCCGAGGAACTCACACCAGGTCAGTGGTTCGTCGCCAGCCAGGAGGGCATTGGCCGCCTCGAGACCGCCCCCCCCGCCGACTTTGGCTTCGGCATCGGGCTCGTCCCATTTCAATGCGTCGTCCCGAGCGGAGAGCACGAGGGAAAGGCGGACACGTCGCACCTGATGGGCGCTCCGTTCAAGGTCGAGAACGTCGCCTTCGGGGGCACGCTGGTCGTCACGCTCGATCACCTCCGGGCGCGGCAGGCCGGTGCCCATTACTACCGCGTGTCCCTCGCCGAGGGCGCGGCCCTGGTGAGGCACGACGGTAGCCCCGAGCTCAAGCGCGACGCGACCGCGAGCTGGGTGGCGACGGACATCCCGGTCCACTGCGTCGGCGGGCAGTCGCACCTCCACGCCCTGCGCAGGGAGGAGGATGGCTGGCAGAGCCTGTCCCTCGCCGCGAGGATCGACTCGACGCGGGTGCCGAATGGAATGGCCACGCTGCGCGTCGAGCTGTTCGACGAGCGTGGCGTTGCATTCGCCGCGGCCTCGCGGCGCCTGCGCATCGACAATGCGCGGTGCGACGCCGGGTTCGAGGGGATGCTGCTCAATGGCACGGCGGCGCAGACCCACTGCGGCTGCGTGGGCTACCACGACAAGCAGGGCGATACGGTGACCCTCCGGTTCACCGCCGCGCACCCCACGAGACCCGTCCCCTACACGCTCCGCTTCTATCGTGGCCATGCGCACCTGCCCTCGCTGCTCACGAGCGGGATGACCGCCGTCGACACGGTGCAGCAGGTGACGCTGCCATTGCACAAGCTGATGAACAGCTGCGACGTCGCCAGCGTCGACGTCCACCTCGTCGTCCCGAGCCGGGTGACCGATGGAATGAGCATGCTGAGCCACCTCCACGGTGAGGCGCGGTGGACCTGCATGCTGGTCCCGGACGCTGTGCTGCTGGGCGGCTGATCGTCCCGCCACGCGACCGAACGCCGGCCGGAGCAGCTCGGCTCACGGCCGGATTGGCTCGGCGGCGCGGTACTCGGCGCGGCGGGGGCCGAGGCGCGCGTCGACCCAGTCGCGGGTCTCGCGGCGCGCGCGCTCGTCGAGCCAGTCGTCCAGGCGAGGGAGGTGCTGGCGCGCAGTCTCGCGGGCGAAGACGAAGGGGGCCTGGAGCAAGGGGTGGAAGCGCCAGAGGCCGGGGCGCGGGAGGCCGTAGAGGGCGTAGCTGGGGGGCGGGAGGAAGAAGCTGACGTAGCCGAGCTGGAGCTTGTGCTCCCAGCGCTTTCTCCAGGCGGTGAACCAGCGGTCGGCGGCGGTGGGCGCGTACGAGGCGAGGTAGGAGCGGGCGAGGAGCACGCCGTCGTCCCCGGAGCGCTGGGCGCCCTTGATCATCGAGGTGAACAGCAGGCCCAAGGCCTGCTCGACGGTCTCGGGGAACCACCGGGGCTGCACGCCCATGAGGTGGCCGACGTAGCGCCAGAAGTGCATCATCGCCTCGATCTCCTCGCGCGAGGTGCGGTAGCCGAGCAGCTTGAGGGCGTAGCCGGGCACGAAGCTGCCGCCGAGGAGGGTCAGGAGGGCGTCGCCGTGGCTGATGGGGACGCCCCAGGCCCCGAGCTGCCACTGGGGATGGGCGAGGAGGCGCTTGCGGACGAAGACGTGCATCATGCGCACGTGGAGGGCCGTCTCGCGGCCGCGGCATCCAGGATCGAGGCCGCCAGGCTCGGAGACGTCGGTCCAGAAGGCGGCGGTCTCCAGGAAGCGGCGGTTGGCGGAGCTGCCGGTGTAGGCGCCGGTGAGCACGAGCGGCTTGGCGACCGAACTCTCTCGGTAGCCTTCGAGGGTGATGGCGCCAGCGAACGAGTAGAGGTGGGTGCCATAGCGACGGAAGACGCGGGCGCCCAGCGCGACGCGCTGCTCGTCCAGCCAGGGGGGTGGAGTCTCCAGGTCCTCGAAGAGGCGCCGGAGCGAGGGGGGCGCGTCCGGGATGGCGTCGACACCGCAGGCGAGGGCCTGGTCGAAGAGGCGCCGGCCGGCGGCCTGGCCGCGCGGGAGGTACACCTCGTCGACGACGGACTCGGCGAGGGGATCGGCGTCGTAGTACGAGCGGGCGTAGGTACGCACCGTCTCGTCGGTGAGCTTGGGGTCGACCCCGAAGAGCGCGCCGAGGATGCCTCGTAACCGCTGCGCCTTCGGCGTCGAGAGGTTGTCCCAGTAGCGAAATTCCGTAGGAATTCGATCGGTAACGGCTTGCTGTTCCACGCTGCGCCCCCCGGTCCGTGGATCTCCACAGTGCAGGCGCGGACACGAGCGGTCAATGCTCTGCGCGGGGAGAGCATCCCGCGCTGGGCGTTGGCGACGAGGTGGGCGCGAGGGGCTGGAGGGTGGGCGCGAGGGGCTGGAGGGTGGGCGAAGTAGGGCTCAGCGCACAGGCTGGCCGCAGGCGCTCAAGCCATTCAGGATGCGCTGGAACCCGGCGCTGGAGGCTGCGCGCGCGTCGATCACCAACGACGTCTCCAGCGCCGCCACGCTGTAGTTTCCCTCGCCCGGCCAGGTGAAGACAGCTCCCTGACCCGAGAACGACTTGCGGCTGCTGGGTGCCTCCGGTGGGCCGAGCAGGCGGGTCAGGCAGTCGATGGCGCCCCGCTGGACGTACACCCCCTGAAGGAGCGTGGGAGGGAACAAGCTGATGGTCTTCAAGGGGCTGCCTGGACGGCCATCCCACCGCAAGGTGGCCAGTCCAAACCAGGGGTGGTCGATGGCGAGCCGCTGCTCCTCCTCGACGAAGCCGTGGAGGTCGCCGAGGGTCCTCGTGTGGAGGCCGCGGAAACGAGCACTCAAGGTGCTCACGCTGCGCTCGACCGGGGTCTTCGGATCCAGCGTGGCGAGGGCGCTCAGCGCGTAGCCTCCGCCGAGGTAATCGCGCACGGTCTGCGGATCGAGCGTCGCGGGCGCCTGGAACGCGAGCTCCTTGGCGAGCCCCCAGAGGGCTTCGATCTGCTGGACGCGGTGAGGGTTCTCGCTGCCGTCGTCCAGCGTCCGTTTGACATCGACGGTCAGCAAGCCCAGCTCGGGGAGCCACTGCACACTCGCTCCTTCCCACGAGAGCGAGGACTGCAAGAACCGGCGTCCGAAGAGTGCGCGGAGCCGCGTCTGGATGCGCGCGTCGTGCTTCCGGGCGTCGCGCAGGTGGATCGAGATGCGCTGCAGGGGCTCGACCTTCTCCGGGGAGCACTGGAACGTCATCCGTGGCACGAGGTCGTCGTCGACCTCGACATGAATCTCTCCCTTCGCATCCGGAGAAACATGGGTACTCGCCTCGGCCACGACGCATCCGCCACGCATCGGCGTGCTGAGGATCGTCTCGCGCTTCACGCCCCTGTGCGGGCGCTTCTTGCTGGTGCCTCCGGACGACAGCAGGCCGACCACCAGGGCGAGGAGCATGACGCCGAGCACGACGACGTACTGCATCCGGACGAAATCATGGTGGTATGCGAGCGGCTTGGTGGTCGGGAAGTGCAGGTGGGGAGGCGGCGTCCACTGCGGCGGTGGCGTCCAGTTCGGAGGGGTCCGGGGGACCATCGTGCGCAGGGAGCGGAGCTGGCTGGTCTTCTCGCAGTAACGGCACTTCACGAGCGGCGTGGTGCCGGAGACATCGAGAGGAGCACCGCAGAACCTGCATTCGACCAGCATGACGGGAGCAAGCTACCACGGCGCGCTGCGAGGCCGGGTGCTCAGCCCGACGTCTTGCCGCAAGCGTCGAAGCCGCGAAGGAGACGCTGGAAATCGGCGGTCGACATGGGCGACTTCGAGGCGTGAGCGAGCTGGACGGTGACCATGGCCTCGAAGACGTCGACGCTGCCGCCGCTCGCGACGCGGAAGCGGTAGGTCTTCTGGTCGCCGCGGAGGGCGTTGCCCTCGGAGACGTTCTGCGGTGGGCCGAGCATCGTGGTGGCGCAGGCGACGAGCACGGAGGGATCGGGGAACTTCTGCTTCCGCGGAGGTGGGGTCAGGCGGACATGCTTCAAGACGCCGGAGCGCTTGTTGTCCCAGCTCACGATGGCCTCGCCGTACAGGGGGTGTGCGAGGGCGACGGCGTAGTCCATGTCGATGTGGAGCTTGGGGTAAGTGCCCTTGAAGAGGGCCTTCATGGCGGTAGCGCTCTGATCGACGCTGGTCTGCGGGTCGAGGGTGGCGAGTGTGGCGAGGGGGTAGCCGGTGCCGAGGGCGTCGCGGAGGAGCGCAGGATCCACCGGGGTGCGCTGCTGGAAGGCGAGGACCTTGGCGACGCTCCAGAGGGCGGCGAGCTGTTCCTCGCGGAAGGGGTTGTCACCGTAGATGGGCAGCGAGGCAGGCACGTTGATGTTGAGCACCTGGGCCTCCGGCAGCCAGTGCATGGAGGTGTACTCCCACAGGAACATGGGCGGCTCGTAGCGGCGGCCGAAGATCTCGGTGAGCTGCTTGCGGATGGCCGCGTCGTGCTGCTCGGGTTTGCGCATGTGGAGAGAGATGGTCTCGACGCGATCGGGGCTGGCCTTCTTCCAGCCGAACGTCACGGAGGCGACGGCGTCGTGGGCGACGGGGACGAGCAGGAAGCCGTGCGCGTCGGGCTTGGCGTCGAGGAGGCGCGCGAGCTCGGTCGGGGTCTCGCGCATCGTCAGGGCGAGGAGCTTCTCGGGGGCGACGCCCGTGCGCAGGCCAGGGATGTCGAGCTGGCCACTCCGGGTGAGCGCGACGCCGATGCTGATGGCGATAACCATCGTAATCACCACGGGCAGGAGGAGGAGGAGGAGGCGTGGCGCGGAGGAGGAGACGGTGGTGACGTGGTACTGGAGGGGCTGGCTCGCTGGATGGTGGAGGTGCGCCGGCGGCATCCACCGGGGTGGAGGAGCCCAGCCTTGGGGCGTCTGCTGCATGACCGTGCGAAGCGAGCGCACCTGGCTCGTCTTGTCGCAGTAACGGCATTTCACCATGGAATCCGTGTCGCCCACGTCGAGGGGTGCGCCGCAGAATTTGCACTCGACCAGCATCGTCGACGGACCGTAGCACGATGCGCATTCGCGTCTCGCGACACGATTCCGCTCCAGGGTGAACCTCGCTGCACGGCGTGATCGGGGGGATGTCTCGTGACGAGGAGATGTCACCGAAATTTCGCTTGAATCGATGGGCGGCTGGTGAGACAGGCGTCAGATGGCCAGAGCGGCAGCCGAGGTATCGTGCCCGGTGATTCGTCCTCTCTGGCGCAAGGGTCGATGCGATGATGCGTCAGGATCGGGTGTGGATGAGAGCGCTGCTGTGCGCGCTGCCGCTGGCCGTGCTGGGTGGGTGTGCCGGCGTGGAGGACGAGGGGACGTTCGAGGTGGTGGGCGAGAGCACGGAGGCCGTGCTGACGACGCCGCCAGCTCCGGGGTCCGGGAACATCCTCGACAGCACGACGTACCTCGGGCCGCTGGCGCTCGAAGGCGCAGTGCAGACCTATTTCACGACGAATCCGCAGTTCTATTCGTTCGCGGTCACGATTCCGGCGCATTCGCAGGTCCAGGTCGAGGTGACGCAGCTCGGGAGCTCGAGGGGGCTGGACACGAGCTTGTTCCTGTACGGGCCGAAGGATGCGAGCGGGAGCTACGGGACGACGCCGGTCGCGCTCGATGACGACGACGGCTACGGGGAGCTGAGCCGGATCAAGCTGGCGTCGCTGGAGGCCGGCGGGGAGTACCTGGCGGTGGTCGGTGCGGACGCAGGAGCCGGGAAGCAGTTCCGGTTGCAGCCGCGCTGTGTGGGCTGGTCGTGCCTGCCGGCGAACGTCGGGCCGGCGCCGAGCAACGCGCCGAACATCTGGGTGGAGGAAGCCATCGCGCCGCACATCGAGACGCTGCTGGCGGGCGTGTGGCGGGACGGGGCCGACGCGGACATGACCCGGTACGATTTCGGGTGGCAATACACGGGGCAGGCGTCGCTGGACCACGCGGCGCAGCTGGTGCTGAAGCAGGGGCACTACTGGCGGTACAAGTACGATCCCCAGCCCGATGTGTATGACGCGGCAGGGCTGAACCAGGCGCTGGCGTCGATCTACCGGCCCGTCGTCGCGGAGCTGCTGAATACCTACTCCAATGGCACGGAGTCGGTGCAGGCGAAGCGGTATTACCGGACTTACCAGACGGGCCCGAACGGGGACCACTGGGACAGCCTGTTCGTGATCCTGCTGCCCGAGTCGCACAAGATCATCGTGTTCGAACAGATGCTCTACGAGATCTGAGCGACGAGGCGCTGCGCGGAAGCAGCGCGCTCGAGCCGGGCGCGGCAAACACCGCTCCGGCCCGACGTCGACGAGGCGCCTCGCAGCCGTTCGAGGCGCCTCGGTTTCTTTCGATGCCTCGGTTTTCCTTCGACACCTCGGGCTCCCTCCACGCCACGGGCGCGAGGCCCCCGGGGCCACGGGCGCAAGTCCCCTGGCCTGCGCCGGGCGCTCGGTCGATGCGTGGTGGTGTCATGTCGGGAGGGCCCGGCCCGCGGCGGGCGCGCCATCAATGCGCGGTGGGTTCGCGTCGAGCGGGCTTGCTGCGGGATGCACGGCGGCTGCGGCGCAGGGCAATCGCCAGGGCCGCCAGGGCCGGGAGAGCGGCGCGCTCGGCCGAGGTCGCGGGTGCCGGCGCCTCCGCGAGGCGGCAGGCGCAGCCGCTGACGCTCGACGGGTCGACGTCGCCGTCGCCACCGCCGACGCCACCGCCCGCGCCGCCGGTGCCGTCGGAGCTGCAGGTCCCGGCTTCGCAGGTGCCGCCAGGGCAGGCGGTGCCGTCGGTGGCGAGAACGTCGGTGGGACAGGCCGCACCCACGCCGTCGCAGACCTCGGCGAGGTCGCACATGCCGAGCGCGGCGCGACACAAGGTCCCCGCACCGCGGACGACATCGGGGGGGCACTCGGCGCTGGTGCCGCTGCACGCCTCGGCGCGGTCGCAAGGGCCCACCTGGGGGCGGCAAGCCACCCCTGCGCTCAGGAAGGTGTCGGAGGGGCACGCGCCGGAGAGGCCATCGCAGGCCTCGGCGACGTCGCAGGCGCCCGTGGCCGCGCGGCACTCGGTGCCGGCGGTGGCGAGCAGATCGGGGGGGCAATCGGGCGTCACGCCGTCGCAGCTCTCCTCGGCGTCGCATGGCCCCACGGCGAAGCGGCAGGTCGTGCCGGCAGGTGCGCTCAGATCGGGAGGGCAGTCGAGCGTCGCGCCGTCGCAGACCTCTTCGGCATCGCAGGGTCCCACGGACGCGCGGCAGGAGGTGCCCGCGAGGGCGAGCGCGTCGGGGGGGCACTCGCCAGAAAGACCATCGCAGGTCTCGGCGAGGTCGCACGCACTCGCGGCGTCGCGGCAGAGGGTGCCGGAGGGCAGGACGGTACACGTTCCATCCGCCTGTGCGCCCCGGCTCGCGCTGCAGGCCTGGCACGCGCTCCCGTCGCCGCCGCAGGGCTGGTCGCAGCACACGCCGTCGACGCAGTGGCCGGAGACGCACGCGCCATCATCGGCGCAGGGCTGGCCGTCGGCGAGCAGGTCGACCTGGTGGAGGGCGTACACGGCGCCCTGCTGCGCGAGGGTGTGGGGGGCGCCCGCGAGCGCGAAGTCGACGCCGAGGGCGATGAAGGCGCCGAAGTGCTGGGCAGGGGTGGGGGCGGTGCGCTCGCCGGTCTCGGTGAAGAGGCCACCGCTGCGCTCGAAGAAGTAGGCGGCGCCTTCATCGGCGGGGCCTTCGAGGGGAGCGCCCACGGCGAGGCGGTCCCCGAGCAGGGCGACGGCAGCGCCGAAGGCCTCGGGGGCGGCTCCGGAGGGCAAGAGCTGCTGGGACTGGTTCCAGAAGCCGTCGGCGCGCGTGTAGACGTAGGCCGCGCCGACACCGGGGCCGAGGGTCAGGTCGCCAGGGGCACCGATCACGGCGGTGTCGCCGTCCATGGCGATGGCCTGCCCGAACTGGCGGACGCTGACGCTGGGGGCCGTGAGTTTGTCGATCTGCAACCAGACGCCGCCGCCGCGATCCATGACGTACACGGCGCCGGCGCTGGCGAAAGGGGTGCCATGGCGGGGAGCGCCGATGAGGGCTTGCTGCTCGGAGAAGGCGATCGCGGCGCCGAAGGTGTCGCCAGCGGCCGCGTCGAGGGCGAAGAGTTTGGTGACCTGGGACCACAGGCTGCCCGTGCGCGAGAAGACGTAGACGGCGCCGGCGTCCGTGCCGTGACCGTCGTCGCGTTGCGCGCCGATGAGCGCGGTGTCGCCGTCCAGCGCGACGGCGTTGCCGAACTCGTCGTGGGGGAGCCCGGCGGGGGGGGCGAGGGCCTGCTGCTCGGTCCAGGTGCCGCCCGCGCGGGTGAAGACGTAGGCGCGGCCCGAGGAGTTGATGCCGGCGTGGTGCGGCGCGCCGATCACGGCGGTGTCGCCCGAAAGGGCGAGGGAGGCGCCGAAGCGACGGGCGACGGGCAGCGCCGGGGGGGTGTAGGCGGCGTGGAGCTTCTGCTGTTCCACCCAGGCGCCGGAGACGCGCCCGAAGACGTAGACGACGCCAGCGCCCGGTACGGTGCCCACGGTGGCCTCGGGTGCGCCGAGGAGCGCGGTGTCGCCCGAGAGGACGATGGAGGTGCCGAGCTGCTCGAGCGCCCCCGCCCCGGAGGTCGCGAGCTGCTCGGAGACCTCCCAGACGAGGGGGTCGATCACCAGGGGGTAGGTGGCGACACGGTCGTCGACGAGGATGCGGATGCGATCTCCCCGGACGTCGAGGGAGGCCGGGATCTCGCGGCCCGCGGCGTCACGCACGAACAGCTCGGCGTAGCGGCCGACCTCGCGGCCCGCGGCGTCGCGTAGACGGATGGTCCGCTCGTCGGCAAGCTCGGGACGGACGGTGCCACCGAGGGTCATCGAGAGTTCGACGCGGCCCTCGCCCGCGGCGCTGCAGGCGGGGCGGCGGGCGAGGTCGAAGCCCTGCTCCAGGCCGAGGGGACCGTGCTGGTACCACTCCACGACGTCGCCATGTCGGTACTCGGCGCGTCGGCCGGCGAGGACGGGTGGGGTCGGCGTGACCTCCACGGTGGCGCCGGGACACCCGAGGGAGAGCGATGCGAACGAGGCTTCCCAGCGGCGGGAGCGCGAGAGCACCCGCACGCCAGCGCCGGCGAGCGTGACGGCGAGGCCCGCGCCCGTGGGGTCGGCGCGGAGCCCCTGGGGCGTGTCGCGGAAGTGGTAGATGGCGGGCGCGTCGGCCTGCACGGCGGCGATGTAGGCCGCGCGAAGGGCGGGAGGGGCCGTGTCGGTGACCGCCTGCGCTTGCGCACTCGGCGTCACCGCAGCGGGGCGCGCACCAGCATCTTCCGGTTCGGGGGCCGACACGCACGCCGCGGCGACCAGGCATCCCATCCACCACGCACAGCGCGAAAGCCAGGAAACGAGGGGCTCGCGACAAGTGTGTGGGACGGGGTGGGTGGTCGACCTCGGGGCTCCTGCCATGCCGTCCTCCTTGCGCTGCGGGCTCTCATGGGACTTGACACGCTGTCAGGTCGAGCCGCGGCGTACGTGGTTGAGCGATCATGATGGCCCGCAGGGGTCGCCGTTGGGAAGGGATGTCCTGCGGGTCAGCGGCTCGCGAGCAGGAGGATGACGCCCAGGAGCGCCGCCGTCACACCGAGCGCCCACGCCGTCCTCGCGGCGTCCTCCGTGGTCCCGACGTCGTCCACGGCGTCCGCGGCGTCCGCGAGGTCGAGGATGTCCGCCCCCAGGCTGGGCCGCGGCAGCTCGGTGGCGTCGAAGGAGATCCCGAGCAGCCAGCTCGTCCCTTCGCGGCCAGGGTGGCGCTCCGTCCTGTGCAGCGTCCGAGCCCGCAGCGCGATCCGGTTGGCGTCGCCCTGGTCGAGGCCCAGGCCGAGCCAGGCCTCGGGCCCGAAGGCGAGGCCGATCACCTCGCGATCGGGGACGCTCAGGACGGCGACCAGCTTCTTCGAGGCGATCTCCAGCGCCACCGCCGTGTGCCGGTCGAGCCGCACGCCCAGGAGGTCCCCGGCCGCGGCGCAGCTCACGCAGTCGGGCCGTCGACCCGTCATGCGCATGAGGGTCATGGGCTGGCCTCCGTCCGCGTCGACGGTGACGAGGCGATCGCCGACGGCGGCGATCCAGAAGCCGGCGGAGCACCAGGCCAGGCTACGCACGGGAGCGCGGAGGTCCGTCACGACGGCCTCGGGGCGCCGCGTCTCGACAGGCTCGGTCGTCCCGGCGACCTCGGTCGTCTCGACAGGCTCGGTCGTCCCGGCGGCCTCGGTCGTCTCGACAGGCTTACTCGTCTCCGCGGCCTCGCTGTTCTCCACCGGCTCGCGCGTCTCCGCGGGCTCGGTCGTCTCGACAGAGCCGGGGATGGCTCTGGTCTCTTCCTTGGGGGCTTCATCTGCGAGGCAGAAGAGGTGCAGGTGGCCCTCCTCGCTGCCGACCGCCAGACGCTCACCGCGCGCCGACCATGCGAGGGCCGTCGCATCGGGCACGGGCAGCGCGACTCGGGCGCCGTCCCGCGGCTCGATGACGACGCCGCTCGCCAGCGCCACGGCGCACGTGCCGCTGGAGGCGACGGCGAGGGCGCGTGGCGTCTCTCCAAGAGCGATCTCGGCGAGCGGTTCGCCACCGTCGAGGGACCACCAGGACAGCATCCCGTCCACGGAGAGGGAGACGATCACGTCATCCGCCACGCCCACCGCGGCGAGCGCCGTCGCGGCCCGGTGGTGCCAGCGCGGCGCGTCCCCGTTGCCCTCGTGGACGAACAGCTCGTTCCCATCGGCGAGGACCAGCACGTGGCCCTCCGGGTGGTAGGCAAAGCGCGGAGACGGGGGAGACACGGGCCGGAGGCTAGCCGGCGCGCAGGGCGAGGTACAGCGACGCATCCAGCTCGCGTTTCGCGCCGCCTCAGCGCCCGCCGCCGTCACGCCGCAGCACCCGGCACCGTCACGCCGCAGCGCAGCCCTGTCGCAGCCGTCGCCAGGAGCTCGCGCCCCTGCGCTCGATCGCCTCGCGCGCTCGTTCGCCTCGGTCATGGAAAACGCCGTCACGGCGCGCGCGCTCGCGCGGCTCTCCCACGTTTCCGTGAGCCTTCGGCGCCTCGATGATCCAGGCACTTCGACCGCACGCCGTGGCGCGCAGACGCCTGGAGCGCACGCACGAAGCGGTCGCGGCAGTGCCTCTCGACGCAAGCCGCTGCCGCTGGAACGATGTAGTGCCGCTACCCATCGACACGCGATGCCCTCTCGCCGCGCTTAAAGCCCATCACGCCTCCGTGGTACTGGTCTTCCGGCGGTCGGACTTCCCGGCCGTCGAGGAGCAGACCCTGGATGGTGACAGCTCGATGGCTCTTGCTCGGCGCTGCCGTTCTCACGGCTGGTGCTGCGGCGTGCAGCGGAGACCAGGAAGACCTCTTCCCGAACCAGGCCACGGGCGGCTCGGGTGGAACTGGCGGGAGCCCTCCCACGACGAGCAGCGCGACGAACGTGGGCGGCGGCGATGTCGGTGGAGCCGGTGGCGTCGGCGGTGACGGTGGCAGCGGTGGAGCCAGCAGCGCGAGGGCCATCGTGGATCTCCGCGCCGACGTGAACCGCGATGGCGTCGTCGATCTGAACGATCCCGACGACGACGTGAATGAAGACACGTGGGACGCGGCGCGTGGCGCGATCTTCCTCGCCAACATCGACGACGACCGGGGATCGTGTCCGAAGGGCCAGAGCGTGAGCGATTCGCAGCTCGCGGCTTGCAATGACGCCGCCGACGAGGTGGTGAATGGTCCCGACGATCTGCTCGATCTCGCCAGGCTGCGCGTCGCCCCGTGGCCGGACGCCCCGGCCGACGCGTCGGCCACGGTGACCCTGAACGAGCAGGCGAGGAGCAAGGTCCGCCTCTTCAAGGCCGATGGAGACAGCTTCACCGCGCTCTCCCCGGAAGGCACCCTCACGGCTGCCGAGCTCCAGGCGGGGATCGAGCTCGCCATCGAGGGCAGGGACATCGTGCGCGATCTGACGGTCTGGGACGGCTTCGCCGAGCTCACCCTCACCGTCGAAGGAGGCACGCGAAACGGAGAGCCCGTCGAGGGGGGAACCGACACGTTGAAGATGCGCGTCGCCCCCGTGCTGCTCCGCCATCATCTCGATCCGGCCGAGCGCGTCTACGTCACCCGGATGACCGGCAACGGCTCGACGGTGTTCCGGCAGGGTCTCGCGACCGCCGTGAACGCCTCGAATGTGCCGGAGCCGACCCTGGAGATGTCCCTCAACGACCAGTGGACGCAGGACTTCTTCGAGACGGGCTACATGGCCATGCCAGGCCCTGGCGGGCAGAAGCAGGTCATCCACGTGAACTTCCGCTCGGCCAACTACACCGGCGGGAGCCTGCGCTCGGCGGGCCGCATCGTCTTCACCACACTGCGCGGGAAGGACGTCGCCGGCGCGGTGCAGTACGACACGAACCACGCGAACTCGATGGACTCGCTGAACTCGTTCGGGAACACCGAAACGATCCCGCCCTTCACCCACGAGGGGCGCAGCTACCCCGTCGGTCGCGTCCTCCGCGGCAAGACGGCGTCGTACTACCCCGACCAGAGCTTCGACCGCATGCTGGTCGCGCAGGGCTACCAGCCGCCCGTGTACCTCGACACCTCGTGGCTCCTCGTCGGTCACGTCGACGAGACCACGAGCTTCGTCAAGGCCCCGACCGCACGTGGCTGGGCCCTGGTCGTCGCCGACAGCGGAATCGGCGTGCAGATGCTCCAGCAAGCGCGGGACGCGGGGTACGGGAGCACGGAGATGTTCGCGTCCAAGGGCTCCGCACGTACCACCATCAACGCGGTGCTGAACGATCCCGACCTCATGAACACCAGCGCGTGGGCAGCCGCCGAGGTCGACAGTCAGGTCGAGGTCCTCGTGCAAGAGACGGGCATCACCGAGGACGACATCGTCCGGATCGGCTCGGTCTGGGAGTCCGAGTCGGGCTATGCCGTCGCGTACGTGCCGGGGATGGTGAACGGCATCTATCTCTCGGACACGGATTTCGCAGCGCCTGATCCATTCGGCCCGGTGATTGGAGGCCAGGACATCTTCAAGCAGCAGATGAGCGAGGCTTTTGCACCGCTGGGAATCGCCGTACACTGGATCGACAACTGGGCGCTGTATCACCGCATGGCTGGCGAGGTGCACTGCGGCACGAATACCACCCGGGCGATCCCGGCGGTCAACTGGTGGGAGGGTGAACAATGAGCACGAAAGGATGGTTCGCGGCGCTGGCGCTGACGCTCGGACTCGCTACCGCGGGCTGGCCCGTCGAGGCCCAGGCTGCCGGCGCGGTGATCAGCACCGCTCAGCTCTCTCCTGCAGAGCGCACCCAGCTCACGACGGACATCACCAAGGCGAAGGCTGCCTACCCGGATGCCTTCATGGCGGTGGAACAAGCCCGGCAGATGCTGCCGGAGCTGGACGAGACCAAGCGCGGACGGATGGCGGTGGTCACGCCGATGCTCAAGAGCCTCGGCCCCAGCGCGCTGCACGCCATGCTCGAGCAGCTCGCGATCGACGGTGGCGAGCAGGGAAAGCTCAGCGAGAGTGCCTGGCTCGCCTGGCGGACGAGCTTGATCGAGGCGACGGGCATGCTCCGGGACGACCGCGCAGCGCCCGTGCTGAACGCGGTCCTCGACGGAGCGATGACGGACTTCGAGGTGATGCGCGAGGCCGCCGCCGCGCTCGGGAAGCTCGGGACCGACGCCGCCGCGACGAAGCTCATCGGCCTCGCCACGGCGCGAGGGCCCAAGCAGACGGCGATCCTCGCCGGCATGGGGATGTGTCGTCGCCTGTCCGTGGCGAAGACGCTGGCCACCGCCCTCCCGACCCACCGCGACGAGACGACCGCGCGGCTCGTGGTGCGCGCGCTCGGCGATGTCGGCTCGGCCTGGGCCTGGAAGACCCCGGTGATCGCCGCCAGCGGGGAAGGCAAGGCCACCCGGGCGGAAGCCGCAAGGGCCCTGGTCGACGCCTTCGTGACCCGTGATGGCGAGGTCCGCCGCACCGCCGCGACGGCCATCCTCGTGGTCGATGATCCGTCGACCCCCGCCCTCATCGAGGCGGCGCGCAAGCAGGCCTCCGCCGAGACCGCCGCCGCGCTCGACGTCCTCGCCCGCCGCTTCGCCAACAGCCCCCTCCATCGCAAGCCGTAACAGCGCTCTCACGGGGCCCACCGCGGGCCCCCTTCATCTGTCAGGCGGCCCGCACATCATCGAGCAGGCGCCCGCGACCGGCGCTGGATCTGCCCCCCCTTCCTGCCTATCCTGCGCGCCGTGTCGTCTCGACGGATTCATCTTCCCTTGCTGGCGAGCCTCTCGGGCTTCATGGCCCTCCTCTGCAGCCTGATGACTGGCGCCTGCGATGACGGCGACGGCACGGGCGGCGCTGGCGGCGAGGGCGAGGGAGGTCAAGGCGGGTGCCCGACCGAGCTGGCAGCCCAGTACACCATCACCGTCCGTTCCGCAGACGGCCCCGTCCCGCCCGACACGACCATCCGCGTCACGTGGAGCGTGGGCGAGGAGCCTGCGTTCCACCTCGACGATCCCTCCACCTGGCTGTCCCTCGACGAGGGCAACGTGGTCTGCGACGTCGATCCCGAGGAGCCTGCGCCGACCGCACTGCGGGAGCTTCACTGCCAGATCTGGACGAACGGCCCGACCCAGGTGGAGATCACGGCCGAGGGCTTCGTCGACTACGACGAGACCCTCAACCCTGCCACGAGCCAGGAATGCGGAGGGCCGATCCCCCTGCAGGTGGACATCGAACTCGCCCCTTCCCCGGACGAGACCTGAGCCGCGCGACCGCGATCACCGCCCCGCGCGACTCCCCTCCCGCGGCCGCTCACAGGTCGACCACGAAGAACCCCTGCCCCACGCTCTTCTTCAGCAGCGGGAACGCCACGTTGTACACCGGCACGCCCTTGGCCGTGCGGCCTTCCATGGTCCCGTGGTGCGCGTGCCCGTGGAACACCACGTCGGCTCCGTACATGTCCACGGGCGCGGCCAGCCGGCTGGATCCGAGGTAGGAGCGAATCTCCAGGTTCTCTCCGAGCGTCGTGTCCGGCACCGGCGCGTAGTGCATGATCACGACCTTGCGCGCCGTATCGAGCTGCGCCAGCGCGGCCTCGAGCTTCAGCTCCTCGCTCACCGCCTCCTGCACGAACGCCTTGATCGGTCCCTCGCCGAAGGCCTGCAGCATGGCGCTCCCGAACCCACCGCAGAACCCCTTCACCCCGGCGACGCCCACGTCGTCGTTGAACTCCACGTGGTCGCCGTCGAGCACATGGATGCCGGCAGACCGCAGGATCTGCATGATCTCCTGACCCACCCCGTGATCCAGATCGTGGTTCCCCAGCACCGCCGCGCACGGCACCTTCAGCCCGCTCAGCGCATCCGCCAGGGCCTTCGCCTCGTCGATGAGGCCCCGATCGGTGAGGTCACCACACATCACGAGCCCTTCCGCCTCGTCGTTGACGGCCCGGAACAGATCCCGCAGGCGGGTCACCTGCTCCGCCCCACGGCAGTGCAGATCCGAGGTCGCAGCGAGGCGAAAACGCCGAACCGCCTTCCCCTCGCCATCTCCTCCCGAGGCGCGTTCTCCCCCTTCGCCGCCATCGTGGGCTCCACCGCCGCTGGCGCCGCCGGTCTGGGGCGTCACCGCGGTGACCGGGCTCGCCACCCGCTGCTCGTTCGCATCCGTCGTCATGCAACCTCCTTCGCGCCTGGCACGCCTGCCGGCACCGCCACATCGTTCGCTGCCGCTGCCACCGCCACGTCCTTCGCGTTTGCTGCTGCTGCCGCTGCCGCTGCTGCTGCTGCTGCCACCGCGTCTGCCGCGGCCAGGTCTGCGGCAGCCATGCCTGCCGCAGCCACGCCCGGTGTCGCCACCACGCAGGGCCCCGACCCGCTCACACCCGAACGCCACTCCAGCGGCAGGACCCCTGGCGTGGGCTCTGCGCTGCTCATCCCGCGCAGCTCGTAATCGTGGCGGTACTGCTTGTTGCTGATCAGGTGCCCCCGACAGAGATCTGCGCCGGCATTGCCCGAGCGTGACACCTCCTGCGTGCGCTGGCACAGCTCATCCATCACCCAGTCGGGCACCTGGCTCCGCGCGCCGGGGTAGACGAACCGGTAGAGCGTGAGGTGAGCGAACAGCACCTCCCAGTGCGGACCGAAGCGCGCGAGGATCCGCTCCCAGTCCATCAGGTGACCGCAGGCGAAGATCAGGTGATTGATGTCGGCCCCATCGAAGCGCTCCCGCTCGTCGATGAAGGCCTTCGAGAAGATCATCTCCTCCGGCGGCGCCAGCAGGCAGGGGTAGCCCAGCACCGATCCCTCGCGCGCATGCTGGAACCAGAGCTCGTCCACCACCGCCAGCTCGTTGCTGGAGCAGAAGATCAGATCCACGAAACTCTCGCCGAGATACCCCTTGCCGATCCAGCGTGCGTCGTGCACCACCGTGCGGAATCCTGCCTTCTCGAGTGCGCAGAAGGCTGCCGGCAGATCGCGCTCCAGCAGGAAGAGATCCAGGTCTTTGGTCTCGCGGTAGATGCCCGTGTACACGAAGAACGCGTACGTGCCGGCGACGAGGAAAGGGACCTCCGCCTCGATCATCGCCTCGAGGGCGCGGGTCCTCACGGCCAGTTCCTGCGCGCCTCCCGTCGCCACATGCTCTTGCCCAGGGGGGCGCCCGGGGTAGAGCAGCGGCGCGGGCTCTCCTGCCAGCATGGCCTCAGCTCGCTCGTACTGTCTCATACGCAGATCGCCTAAGGACGGGGCCGAGCGATGACCAGCCCTCGAGCTTCACAATGACGAGAACGCAATGAAGTCGCGACGCGCGGCATCGGAAGGTACTCCAGGCGAGATCAAGCGTCCGCTCGGTCCACGGGAGCCGCGGGGATCTCGCTCCTGTACCGTGCTGTTTTGGACGGACGGCGTCCTCAGCATCTGCCCCGCGCTCGACAGGCTCGAACGAGTCTGGAACCGCACTCGCCAGCTCCGCGGTAGAACGCTCGCGCACCCGACCGCGGCAGGAAAGACGAACCGCGGGAGGCACAACGCCAGAGGAGTTCGAGATGGAGACGCGGAAGCTCGGTTCACTCGACGTGTCGGTGGTCGGTCTCGGCTGCAACAACTTCGGCATGAAGATCGACGCAGAGGCCACGGCGAAGGTGGTCGACGCGGCGATCGACGCCGGCATCAACTTCTTCGACACCGCCGACATCTACGGCGGCACGAAGAGCGAGGAGTACCTCGGCAAGGCGCTCGGGAAGCGCCGCGATCAGGTCCTCATCGCCACCAAGTTCGGCATGAAGGTCGACGAGCAGCGCAAAGGTGCGCGGCCCGAGTACATCCGGCGCGCGGTGGAAGACAGCCTGCGTCGCCTGGGCACCGACCGGATCGACCTGTACCAGCTCCACACGCCCGACGAATCGGTCCCCATCGAGGACACGCTGGGCGCCCTCGACGAGCTGGTGAAGGCGGGCAAGGTGCGCGAGATCGGCTGCTCGAACTTCTCGGCCGAGCAGCTCCACGCGGCCGAGGCTGCCTCGAAGAAGGCGGGCGGGGCGCGCTTCGTGAGCCTCCAGAACGAGTACAGCCTTCTCCACCGCGACCCCGAGCACAACGGGGTGCTCGACGCGTGCAAGCAGCTCCACCTGGCTTTCCTGCCGTACTTCCCGCTGGCCAGCGGCCTGCTCACCGGCAAGTACCGCAAGGGGCACCCGGTGCCCGAAGGATCGCGCCTCGGGTCGAGCGATTACTTCAAGAAGCTCCTGTCCGACGAGAACCTCGACCGGGTGGAGGCGCTCGTCCTGTTCGTCGCGCTGCACAACCACAGCCTGCTGGATCTGGCCTTCTCCTGGCTGCTCACCCGGCCCAAGGTGGCCTCCGTCATCGCCGGCGCGACCAGCCCCGAGCAGGTGAAAGCCAACGTGGCCGCCGCGTCGTGGAAGCTCACCGAGGCCCAGCTCGCCGAGGTGGACATCCGCGTCCCGTGATGCCGCGCGGCACGGGCGTTCCTGGTGAAGGGTGGCGTGGGGCGTTCCTGGTGAAGGGCGGCGTGGGGCGTCCGGGGTGAAGGGTGGCGTGGTAGGGTGCGCGTTCCTCGCGCGGCCCTCGCCGCGCGCCACCGACGCCATCATCGAGGAGGCCCTGTGTCCATCGCGACCGTCAATCCCGCCACCGGCGAGACGCTCCGCACCTTCGCACCGCACACCGATGCCATCATCGAGGAGAAGCTCGCCGCTTCGCAGAAGGCCTACCATCGCCTCCGCCGCCGCCCGGTCGCGGAGCGGGCCGCGCTGCTGCTGCGGGTGGGTGAGCTGCTGGAAGCCGAGAAGGAGGCCCTCGGGCGGTTGATGACGATCGAGATGGGCAAGCCCATCAAGGCCGCGATCGCCGAGGCCGAGAAGTGCGCCTGGGTCTGTCGCTACTACGGCGAGAACGCCGAGCGCTTCCTTTCACCCGAGCACATCGAGACGAGCGCGAGCGAGAGCTACGTGCTGTTCCAGCCCATCGGCCCGGTGCTGGCGGTGATGCCGTGGAACTTCCCCTTCTGGCAGGTGTTCCGGTTTGCGGCGCCTGCCCTGGCCGCTGGCAACGTCGGGTTGCTGAAGCACGCCTCCAACGTGCCGCAGTGCGCGCTCGCCATCGAGGACGTGATCCATCGCGCCGGGTTCGAGCAGGGCGCCTTCCAGACGCTGCTCGTCGGGGCCAGCGTGGTCCCCCGGCTGCTGGCCGACGATCGGGTGGCCGCAGCGACGTTGACAGGGAGCGAAGGGGCCGGGCGCAGCGTGGGCGCCGAGGCCGGCAAGCAGATCAAGAAGACGGTGCTGGAGCTCGGAGGCAGCGATCCCTTCATCGTGCTGCCGAGCGCCGATCTGGACGCCGCCGTGACCACGGCGGTGAAGGCGCGGATCATCAACAACGGTCAGTCGTGCATCGCGGCGAAGCGGTTCATCGTGCACGAGGCGATCGCGCCGGAGTTCGAGCGTCGCTTCGCCGAGGTGATGGGGCGGCTCAAGGTGGGCGATCCGCTGGACCCGGAGACCGAGGTGGGGCCCCTGGCGACGGCGCAGGTGCGGGCCGACATCGAGGCGCAGGTGGAGGCGTCGGTGAAGGCGGGCGCAAAGCTGCTGACCGGCGGGAAGCGTCTGGATCGGCCAGGCTACTTCTACGCGCCGACGGCGCTTTCGGAGCTGCCGGCCGAGGCGCCTGCGGTGGCCGAGGAGACGTTCGGTCCGGTGGCGGCGCTGGTGCGGGTGAAGAGCCTGGACGAGGCGATCGAGGTGGCCAACGCGACACACTTCGGGCTGGGGGCGAGCGCGTGGACGCGCGATGCGGGGGAGAAGGCGCGCCTGGTGGCCGAGGTGGAGGCAGGGGCGGTGTTCGTGAATGCGATGGTGGCGTCGGATCCGAGGGTGCCGTTCGGGGGGATCAAGCAGTCGGGGTACGGGCGGGAGCTGGGGGTGTATGGGATCCGGGAGTTCGTGAACATCAAGACGGTCTGGGTGGCGTAGGGGTCTCTCTGCCGGGGGGCGCCGAAGGGGGGAGCGTGGCTCCGGTGCCTGGTTCCCCCCATGCGAGTCGCGCCTGGTAGGAGGCTCGGGGTGGGCTGAAGGGGGGGGAGACGAGGTGGGGGAGGTTGGAGAAGACTGGGGGCCGGCGCTCCGGGCGCATGGGGCCCCCCAGGCACCGGAGCCACGCTCCCCCCTTCGGCGCCTGGGTTGGCAGGGGGCCCGGGGGATGGTGGGGGGGTCAGGACCAGCGGTTGGGAGTGGGCCCGAGGGATGGGGGGGGTCAGGACCAGCGGTTGGGAGTGGGCCCGAGGGATGGGGGGGTCAGGACCAGCGGTTGGGAGTGGACCCGAGGGATGGGGGGTCAGGACCAGCGGTTGGGTTCGGACCAGGGGAAGTGGAGGGTGCGGAAGATGTAGGAGCCGCCGGTGCGGCCGAGCTCTTCCCAGACGTCGGGGGGGAGCTGGGCGGCGGTGAGGAGGCGGGTGGCGGTCGCGGTGGTGCCGTCTTCGAAGCTCACCTCCAGGCGGGCTTCGTACTCTTCGCGCGGGGTGCGGGCGTAGCGCATCTGCACGGACTTCACGGCTTCTTCGATGGCGCTGACGGCGTCGGGCTCAGGGGTGCCCTCGAAGGCGCGCTGCACGGTGTCGCGCTCGAGGCCGGTGGCGCTCAGCTTGCGGTGCAGTTCGCGGGTGAGCACCTCATCCGCCCATTGATCCAGCTCGGTGCGCTCGCGGGAGCGGGGCTTTCCCTTCCGTCGGAGGCGGCGCAGGATCTTGGCGGCGAGCCACAGCGCGAGGGCGAAGAAGATCAGGGAGGAGATCGAGAACCCGAAGAACGACATGCCTCCGCACGCGCAGGGGGCGTCGAGGTCCGCCGAGAGGAACAGGGGGAGTCCGGACTGCATGCGACTTGGTCCTTTCTAGGATGTGCGGTCATCTTGCCGCAGGCTCTGGCCGGGGTCGATAGCTGCACGCGGCAGGCAGAGGGTCTGAGCGCCACCCGGTCGGTCCGCTCGGGCGTCCTCGTCGAGGGTACGACGTCTCACGCAATGGCCCCTGCCCATCCCTTTCAGTGCTTGGAGCAGGGGCGGAACCGGCAATCTTCGGCTTCTGCCCGGAATATTAACTATCGTAGGGCTGCCGTACGCGGCTCGGAAAGGCGCGACCCCCATGACGATCAGCAGACGGAAGTTCGGTGGCAGGCTCGGGGAGGAAGGGCGCGGGGCCGTCCTCGGCCTGGTGGCGCTCGCGGCCGTGGTGACGGCTGGTCTCGGCGTCGGCTGCGCCGAGGGGACGGTGACCCCGCCGCCCAACGGGGACTCATCCTCGGGCGGCGAGGGGGGCGACAAGCCGACGTACGGGGGCTGTATCCCGAGCGAGAGCGCCATCCCGGTAGCGAACGACTGTGGGGTGTGGGCGTCGAGCAGTCAGGGGCACGATGGCAACGCGGGCATCAAGGCGGGGCCGGTGAAGTCGCTGGCGGAGGCGTTCTCTCGCGCGCTCGACCCCGACAAGGGCACGGGCCGCGTCTACGCCTGCGCCGAGCCGTTCCAGGAGGCGGTGGAGGTGCCCCCGGGCATCACGCTGTACGGGGGGCTCGACTGCGAGGCGGAGTGGGGCTTCGTCGGGGACCAGCGGAAGACGACCATCGCAGGTCCGCCCGATCGCGTGGCGATGCGCCTGCTGCCCGGCGAGGCAGCGAGCCGCATCGAGGACGTGCTCGTGCAAGCGGCGAACGGAGAGACGCCAGGCGCGTCGTCGATCGCAGTCCTGGCGCATCAAGCCAGCGCGGAGCTGGTGCGCTGTGAGCTGGTGGCCGGGGATGGGGCCGTCGGCGCCACGGGCGAGCACGGGGCCGTCCCTGCCATGCCCGGCGATCCTCCTCCCACGGCCCAGGCGGGTCTCCCCGGGGTGGCAGGGACCCGGCCCTGTCTGACGGTGAGCGGCACCCTGGTGCTGACGACCGCAGGTGGGCCGCCCGTGGAGCTGGTCTGCGACGATGGCGCCACCTCGCTGGGCGGCAAGGGTGGGGATGGCCTGGCGAACTCGGGGCAGAGCGGGCAGAGCGGTCAGACGGGGGATGCCGGGCCTGGAGGCACCGGCGCTCAGGCCAACGAGACGACGTGGACCTGCACGGCTGGCCGGGGCCTCGGTGGCGATGGCTCCACAGGGCTCGAAGGGACCGTCGGCGCGCCCGCGGCAGGGGTGGGTGCGCTGTCGCCCGAGCTGGGCTTCGTGGGGACGTCCGGCGTGGCTGGAACGGTGGGGAGACCTGGACAGGGCGGCGGCGGCGGCGGCGCTGCGTACGGTGGGGCCTGCGGGATCTTGCCAGGCGCGCATGGCGCGGGTGGGAGCGGCGGGACCGGCGGCTGCGGTGGCAAGCCAGGCCAAGGGGGTGGGCCGGGTGGTGCGAGCTTCGGGCTGGTGAGCCTCGACGCCCGGGTGGTGCTCACGGAGAGCAAGATCACGGCGGGGAATGGAGGCCTCGGCGGTCAAGGGGGCGACGGGCAGGTCGGAGGCCCGGGAGGCGTCGGAGGCGCTGGCGGCAGCTTCTCGTCCGTAAATCCGATGCGGTCCGGCTGCGCGGGTGGCGTCGGGGGGAAAGGCGGAGACGGCGGCCCAGGCGGTGGCGGGCTCGGTGGACACGCGGCCGCGGTGGCGTTCAGCGGGACGCCCCTGTCGCTGGACGAGTCGATCCCGCTGACCTTCGGCGCCGCGGGCCCTGGAGGGATGGGCGGAACCGGGGCGGGAGACGGAGCGCAAGGAGAAGGCGGGCTGGCGACGAGGGTGCTCGAACTGCCCCTCGCACCGTAGAAGCGACCGAGTTCCCTCTCCGTCGCTCCGTCAACGAGGGCTCAATCGGCGACGGGGAGACCGCTCGGCACGCTGTCCGGAATCAGGTGCATCAGGTTCAACGACCGGGGGTCGGTCAGCGCCGAGAGGAACGCCATCAGATCGGCCACCTCCTCGTCTTTGAGCGGGTCGCCCTTCACGGCGAGCTCCGGGGCGAGCGTGGAGAGCAGCTCCTCGCTGTTCTGCTGGTAGGTGCCCTGAAGCTCCGGCTCGACCTGGCGGTCGTCATAGGCGCTCAGGGCCGCCACCGGGTCCAGGTGATGGCGCACCGTGTCCTCCAGGCTGGCGTAGGCGCCGTTGTGCATCCACGGCCCCTCCAGCTCGATGTTGCGCAGCGACGGCGTGCGGAACTTGAACCGATCCGACTGCACGCCAGTGACGCGACCCAGCCCGTGATCGAACGGCGCCTCGTCCCCCTTGCCCGTGCCCACCTGCGGCGCGGCCACGTTGTGGAAGCCGAAGTCGGTCTGCAGCGCCCCCGAGTGGCACGACGAGCAGCTCGCGCGACCATAGAACAGGAGCGCGCCGCGCTTGGCCGCGTCGGACAGCGCGTCGGTGTTCCCGGCGAGGTATCGATCGAACGGCGTGTCCAGCATGGTGAACGCATCGATCATGAACGCCCCGAGCGCCTCGCCGAGGTGAACGATGCTGATGTCCGCCTCCGCCGTCCCCGGGAACAGCGCCAGCAGCTCCGCCCGGTATTTCTCCACGCCCATCGCGCGCGCCACCACGAGAGGCCAGATCTGCGCGAAGTCGTCGTTCGTCAGGTCGGCCATCTCGTTCGGATTGCCGAAGACGTCGGGCTCCCCGGGGAACCCGCGCATCTCTTCGTCCGGCGTCACCGGGATGATCGAGAATGCAGCGAGCGCGCTGGAGAAATCCTGCGGCGTCGCGTCACCTGCGGGCGAGACGTAGCCGTCCGTCAGGTTGCCAGAGAGGCGCCCGTCCCAGAACATCGTGTCCCAGCCGGCGACCCCTCGGTTCCAGACCGACAGCGTGTTCCGCGGAAGAAAAATGCTCCCATCGACATGCCGACGCGCCGGACCGAGCCCCACCGCGCCCTGCCCTCGCGACTGACTCTGGCCATCCGCAGAGCCGAGCAGCGGGTGATGACAGGTCCCGCACGAGATGTTGCGGCGTCCGCTGATCTCCTTCTCGAAGAACAGGTTTCGCCCCAGCTCCACGAGCCGAGGATCCTGTGCCGCCGGCGGCACCACGGGGCGCACCTCCTGTGTGGACAGCACCCCTGCCAGCTCCTGATCCAGATCGGGCCCGCCCTGGAGCGGCGTCGTCCCGTCGTCGTCCCCGCATCCCCCCAGCAGCACCGCGGCGATCACCACACCGCCCCGTGACCACCCACCCCGCCGGCCGAGCCGACCGCTCACCCCATCCATCACGCCCATCGACGACCTCCTCTCCATGCGCGCCGTCCACCCGCAGCGCTGCGCCGCCACGCCATGCAGCGCGCCCTCGCTCGGTCCTCGTCACGCCCACCGACCCCATCCACTCCTCGTGCCAGCGCCATCCAACCTGCAATCCGCGCGTGATGGGCCCTCCTCTCGGCCCGTGCGCCCACCGACAGGACGTTGCTCACCGAAACGTCGTTGCCACACACCGACATTTCGTTGCCCACGCCTCCCGCTCGGGGTGCCCCAGCCAGCGCTCCGGCGTTACCATGGCCCCGATGACCCTCGACCACTGGCTCGCGGCGGGGGCCAACGAACTCGCGGATCTCGCGCGACTCGCCGATGGGACCGACGTCGCCCTCGACGAACTCCTGCTGCGGGGGCTGGAGTGGCTGGGTCGCCTCGCGCCGTACGACCTGGCGGTGGTGTTCGAGCTGGAGGACGGCGAGCTCCGCGCGCGCGCGGCCAGTGGCCCCCTCTCTCGCCCCGAGGTCCGGGAGCACCGCATCCGCCTCGACGATTTCCCCTCCATCCGGCTCGCGATCGAAGAGCGCCGCAGCCACGTCTTCACCGAAGACGATCACGCCTTCGGCGACGGCGACCCCTTCGACGGCGTGATGGACTTCCCCCACGGCCACGCCTGCATGGTCGTCCCCCTCGTGACGGGCACCGACGTCTTCGGCGTCATGTCGCTCGACCGGACCCAGTGCGTCTCCTACCCGCGCGCCGTCGTCGATCTCGCCGAGGTCTTCGGCAAGCTCCTCGCCCTCTCCGTACACTGCGTCCGCCAGGGCCAGCAGCTCGCGCGGATGAACCTCGCCCGCGAGGAGCGCATCGCGGCGCTCGATCGTCACCTCGAGACCATCACTGGCGAGGCCGGCGTGCTCGGCGAGAGCAACAACCCCCGGGTGCGCGAACTCGCACGCCAGGCCCTCCTCGTGGCTGGCACCAGCTCGACGGTGCTCCTCATTGGCGAGACGGGCACCGGTAAGGAGCGCATCGCCCGCTTCATCCACGAGAAGAGCCAGCGCCGCCACCGCCCCTTCATCCCGGTCAACTGCGCGGCCTTGCCCGCCGGCACGCTGGAGAGCGAACTGTTCGGCCACGAGCGGGGCGCTTTCACCGGTGCCCTGCGCTCCCGCCCTGGCCTGTTCCGCGCCGCCGATGGCGGGACGCTCTTCCTCGACGAGATCGGCGAACTGCCGCTCGACGTGCAGAGTAAGCTCCTGCGCGCGCTGCAGGAAGGCGAGATCCAGCCCGTGGGCGCCGAGCACCGCCTGAAGGTGAATGTACGTGTCGTCGCCGCGACCCACGTCGACCTCGAACGAGCCGTCGCCGAGCAGCGCTTCCGGGAAGATCTCTATTACCGCCTCTCCGTCTTCCCGCTCCGCCTGGTCCCCCTCCGCGAGCGCCTCGAAGACCTGCCCCAGCTCTGTCGGACCCTCTTGCGCGAACTCGCCCCCCGCGTCTGCCGCTCCGAACTCGCACTGTCGGAGAGCGCCCTGGAAGCCCTCCGAGGCCTCGACTACCCGGGGAACATCCGCGAGCTGTCGAACCTGCTGGAGCGAGGCGCCATCCGCGCGACCTCCAGCCTCATCGATCGCGTCGATCTCGGTCTGGCGAACCAGACACGACGAAAACGTGGCGGCCCAGGACGACCGACCGAGGACGAACCCCTGGTCTCCCTCGCCGAGAACGAGCGCCGACACATCGAGCGAGTCCTGCGCGCCACGAGCGGGCGGATCTACGGCGAGGGCGGCGCTGCGATGGTCCTCGGCCTGCCTCCCACCACCTTGCAGAGCCGGATGAAGCGCCTCGGCATCCAGCGCCCTGCCGGCGGCGCCTGAGAGGCCGCGGGGATCCGCATTGACGGCGGGTATCTCCGCTCCGACGGCGGCTACCGGTATCCCCTCACATTCACGTCACCCGAAGGAACCGGCGCACGTCGAACCACCATTGCACCCGTATTCACGGCGGCGTGACACCAGCGCCGGTTTTTCCAAGATCGCTTGAATGAACAGCCACCCATCGGCAACAGAGTCGATGATCAGGAGTTGCTGCTCGTGCGCTGGGAATGCCTCGTCCTTCCAAGGGTCATGCTGCCGCTCGGGGTTTTCCCTGCGAATGCGCAGCCTCCCCCGTCTCCTCCGGCTACGACGCCGGATCCGGCAGGAGTACCGGTTCCGCCGACCCCTCCTGCGCTCGACCCTGCCTCGCCAGCGCTTCCTCCCGCGCCGTCCAGCTCGACGGAGGCAACCACTTCGCCATTGCTGGTGAGGCCCGTGCATCGCACCGACACACCTGCCGCCCCACCGGGGCAGACCGCTCCCCCTCACCGCTCCCCCCTCCTCCTGCATCGTACCCTGCGACGGCGCGCGCCGATTCGCTTTCCGAGCGCTTGGATCATGAGCGCGTCGACGACATGAAAGTGATCGCGGATGGAGAGACGATTCTGTTCAGCTGGAGTGGGTCCCTCGTCGAGGTGGGCGACCGCATCGGCAGCGAGATTCACTTCGGCTTCATGGGATTGCCCCAGATTTCGCTCCAGGCAGGCGTCGGTATTTACGGGACCTACACGAAGTCGACGCGGGAAGCCGAGACACTGACGCCCCTCCGCAACGAGACCGTGCATCTACGTACCGTCTTCCAGGACGCCCCCTGGTCCATCCTCACGGGCAACATCGCTGCCCTTGACTATCTCCCCTGACGCAACGCACCGACCTGACGTTCGGCACCACCCGCATACTCGAACCTACGCACCCTGGAGCACCTGCACACGCAAACACAGACTGATGTGCGTTTTCATCGTGGCCAGCCTCGGGCTTTCACACACGATGGTTCAGCGGAGATGCACCATGCGCACGTCATCTTCAGCCGATGACGACATTCAAAACAAAAATCGACCAGGCGCCGCTGATTAGATTTACAATCACAAACAGAACGGTTATCCACAAAACCAATCCATTCGACAAATACGCCAATGGATGGCGTTTTCAATGGATCCATGGAGACCATCATGAATGCACAGAAGTACCTGCGGGCGCTGGCTGCTGGGTGTTTGTCGTGCGTGCTTGCGGCATGCGCAATGGCCACCCCCGAGGAAGAGGGCGTCATGACGGACGCTCGGAATGGATCCGAGACAGGCCTCCAGGAGGATGCGGACGAGGCAGGAATGGTCGACGACGTGGCCACGTCGGAAGAGGCCATCATGATCGACAACAATTACGACGCAATTGGGTGCCACAGCGCCGGGAACTATTGCGTTGCACGCTGTAGCAGGTCCGGCGATTCCTGGCAGGTCGTCGGGCACTTTCAGGACATCTCCAACTGTCTGGCTCGCAGTGAACAACACTGCCAGGCCATGAGACTCGGCTACCGCACGCAGTATTGCTGGGGATACGTGAACAGCGATTGAGTCGTCCCGGAGGTCCGACGCACCACAGGGAGGGTGCTCGCCGCGCATGCAGCCGATCGCCGCAAGCGCTCACCTCGATCTCGCCAGTTCCCTCATCCCTCATCGACCACGCCTCACGCCGCCCCACGGGTGTAGCTCGACCACCTCCCCGTGGTATATGCGGCTCATGTTCCGCTCGCTGCTCATTCCCGTCGATCTCACCCCGAGTGCGGAGCGGGTGCTCGGCCGGGCTGCAATGCTGCCCCTCGCCGACGGCGCCCGGGTGACGCTCGTCCACGTGATCCCCCGATGGCTCCCCACCGACGCGAGCAAGCGCGCCGAGGGCGATGCCCGCAAGGCACTCGCTGCCACGGCCAAGCGCTTTGCCAAGCAGCTCCCGAAAGGCACCGTGGTGGAGCCGGTCGTGAAGGTCGGCTCCCCGGCGGCGGAGATCGCCGCCCATGCCCGCGAGGTCGAGGCCGACCTCATCGTCGTCGGACGGGGCAGCGGCCGCTCCATCCGGGATGCCTTCCTCGGCTCGACGGCGGAGCGGATCGTCCGTGAAGGGCAGCGCCCGGTGCTCGTCGTCCGCCTCTCCCCGCGCGCCTCGTACCGGAAGCCCGCGCTCGCCCTGGAGCTCGACCAGGCGGCCTGCGACGTCATCACCCTGTTGCTCCAGACGCTCCCCTCCCCCTGCCCTCCCGTGGCCGTCGTCCACGCCTACAACGCGCCCTACCAGAACCTGATCTACCCGAGCCTGTCGGAGGAAGAGGGCGCAGGCTACCGCAACCAGTGCCGGCAGCAGGCCATCCAGGGCGTGGCGAAGCTCCTCGCCGCCGCCGTCGACCAGGTGGACGACCCGGAGGCCACCGAGGTCCCCTGGAAGACGTACATCCGCCACGGCTCACCGCGGGACGTCATCCCCAAGGTCGTCGAGACGGCGAACATCGACCTCCTCGTCCTCGGGACCCGCGGCTACGCCGGCATCGCGCACGCCTTCCTGGGCACCGTCGCCGGCGAGGTCCTGCGCGAGGTCGGCTGCGACGTGCTCGTCGTCCCGCCTCGCCAGGACACCTCGGCCAGCGCCTGAAGACCAGCGCCCCGGCGGACGCCTTGCGCGCGGACGGTGGCTTGATCAGCTCTTCGCGGCGGCCAGCACGGTGGCCGCGTGCTCCTTCGGATCCACCTCACGCCACGTCGACTTGATCTTCCCGTCCTTGCCGATGAGGAACGACTGCCGGGACGCGAACACCCCACGCACCGGCACGCCGAACGCGCGCGCGATGGCGCCGTCCTCGTCCACGACGAGCGGGAACGGCAGCTTGTACTTGTCGATGAACGCCGTGTGGCTCTCCGCCCCTTGCGTCGACACCCCGAACACCTCCAGCCCAGCCGCCTGGATGTCGGTCCACCCGTCCCGGAGGCCCTCGGCCTGGACCGTGCAGCCGGGCGTGTCGTCCTTCGGGTAGAAGTAGACCAGCACCTGCTTGCCCGCGAGGCTGGACAGCTTCACCTCCTTGCCGTCATGGAGCTTGAGCGTGACGTCGGGCGCAGGGTCCCCTGCCTTCAGCGTCACGGTGCCGTCACCCTGGCTGCTGTGCGCAGCAGTGGTGGCGCTCGGAGCGGGCGTCGGCGTGCTGGTCTCGTTGCACGCGACCGTGAGGGACGTCAGCGCGAGGAGGAGGGCGAGAGAAGGGCGAACGATCATGGTGGCCATGGTGTCACCGCGCCCCGCCGCGCGACAAGCTCGGTCCGAGCCTGCCGGAGGGCCTGAACCGGACCGTCACGCCCGCTCGAACGGCCCGGGACGTCTCGACGGCCTCGGTCGAGCCGACCCTTCTCCCCTGGACGAAGTGCGTGATTCAGCCGGGGAGCACGGCCTACAGGCGCACGGTGCCTTCCGCCTCGCCGATGCGCTTCACCAGCCACTCGCGGTGCCGACGCTCGTCGGCGAGGTTTCGCTCGAACACCACGCGCATGCGCATCGGCACGTCGTTGCGCTTGAGCGCGCGCTCGTAGGCCGTGTTGGTGTCGTCCTCGTTCGTCTTCATCGCCGCGAGCACCACGCGGTCGCCGATGAGGCCACCGAGCACCACCTTACCCTTCGTCAGCACCTGCTTCAGGTCCCCCTCCTTTGCGGGCTCGCCGCCCAGCTCGCGGACGAAGGGGGACAGGTCGTCGACATGACGTTGATGGTCCTCGAGGAAGCTCGCGAGCTGCGCTCGATCGTTCAGGTTGTCCACACGGCTGATCGCGGCCTTGTAGGCCTCGATGGCATCGAAATCGAGCTCGATGAGATCGTTGAGAAGCTCGATCAGCGTCGCTTCACTGCCAATCATCGTCGCCATGGTCTTCCTCCGTGGAAAGGCACCGAGGCCTCGGATCGGCCCTCTGCTCGGGCCTCCGCGGCGACGGTCGCGTCTCTCCGTGATCGTCGTCTGGTGTCGTCGGTTCAGTGCTTCAGCGCCTACGCAAGAGGGGTGCCCACATCGGGCATCGCCCCTTCCGTGCACAGCGGGAGCGCACGCGATCGACCTGGCGACCTCGGTACGAACGGCGTGGTCTTCTCCAGCTCCCCGGGATGGCGCCGGAACCACGAGGAGAGCAGGAGGATCTCCTCCACCTCGTGCAGCGGCACCGGCGCCGCGTCCGGCTCCCAGGTGCCATAAACCCGCTCTCCCAGCGCCTTCAGGGCCTGGTGGTCCGCCTCCGTGCGCGGCGCGGGCAGCTCTGCGCGGACGCTGCCACGACGGACGAGGTACACCCGGTCTTCGCCCTCGTGGCCCGGCACGGTGTAGAGAAACGACAGCGACTCCAGCGCGAAGCGCAGCCTGTCGAGTTGCCCGCGCAGCATCTCCAGCTGCCGGACCCGATCGCGCAGCGCGGCGGCCCGCTCGTACTCCGCCTGCGCGCTGTGCTCGAGCATCTCGGCCCGGAAGCGCGCGATCGGCCCCTCGCTATGGCCTTCCAGGAACGCGCGCGTGAGCGCCACCCGGTCGCCGTACTCGGCCCGGGAGCAGCCGCCCACGCACGGCCCGAGGCAGCGTCGGATCTCGTAGCGCAGGCACCCGGGCGTCCTCCGACCGAGCGGAAACAGCTCCCGCTGATCGCTGAACACCAGCGGCACATCCTCCGCACAGTCGCGCAGACCCAGCGCGTTCGAGAGCGCGCGGGCGGCGTCGCGGATGCGGCTCCGGCTGGTGAACGGGCCGTAGTAGAAGCTCCCGGTGTCGTGCGCCGATCCCCCCACGACGCGCAGCTTCGGCGCCGCGCCCGAGGTGAGCTGCAGAAAGGCGTAGCGGCGCAGATCGCGCTTCATCGCCACATTGAACCGGGGCCGGAAGCGCTTGATCAGCCGCAGCTCCGCGAGCAGCGCAGCGAACTCGCTCGGGAGGTACTCCCACGAGACCTGGCTCGACTCCTTCAGGATGCGGGCGCCCTTCTCTCGCGGCTCGCAGCGAAAGTAGGCGAGGAGACGGGAGCGCACGCGCTTGGACTTGCCGACGTAGAGCACGTGGCCGTCCTCGTCCGCCATCTGGTAGACGCCAGATCGGTTCTCGGTCCCTGCGCGGACGAGCTCGTGGAGCTGGCTGATCCGCTCCTTGATCTGGGCCGCCTTCGGACGGGGCCGGAGCGGACTCGCGCGCGGCATCGCGCGGCATGTTCATGGACATCCGTACAGCCCGTCAAGCGACGGCGCTCGACCTCTCGCAGCGGTCGTCTCCACCCTCACCATCCGCCTGCGTTCGTCGCGCTCGACATGCTCGGTGTGCCCGCGCGCGTCTCCCCGGCTGCGCGGAGGAGGTCTGTGATACGGGAGAGCCTGGAAACCGAAAGGAGACTGCTCGTGACGCTACCGCGCTCTGCCCGCATCGGTCTCGGTCTCGTCGGCGCCTCGCTCATCGCGGCGTGCGCTTTTCCCGTCGGTGATGACGTCGATGACGTCGGACAGGCCGACGATGCCCTCACGGTCGTCTCCAGCTTCGGCTCGAACCCCGGCAACCTCAGGATGAACGTCTACAGCCCCGCCGGCGTCGCCCCGGGCGCAGCGCTCGTCCTCGCCTTGCATGGCTGCAACCAGACCGCGCAGGACTACGTGAAGGCGGGCTGGAACCAGCTCGCCGACCAGTGGAAATTCCACGTCGTCTACCCCGAGCAGCAGACCGCGAACCACCAGGGGCGCTGCTTCAACTGGTACGACGCCAACGACACCCGGCGCGACGCGGGCGAGATGCTCTCGATGCGCCAGATGGTCGCCACCATGGTCGCGCAGCATGGCGTCGATCCCGCCCGCGTCTTCGTCACCGGCCTCTCGGCGGGCGGCGCCATGGCCAGCTCGCTGCTCGCCAACTACCCCGACGTCTTCGCGGGCGGCGCGATCATGGCGGGCATGCCTCACCGCTGCGCTACCTCCTCGCTCGACGCCTTCTCGTGCATGAGCCCTGGCGTGGATCGCACACCGGCCGCCTGGGGTGACCTCGTCCGCCAGAGCTTCCCTGGCTACAACGGCCCCCGCCCCCGCGTGTCCATCTGGCACGGCACCTCCGACTTCACCGTGGCCGTGCGAAACCTGCAGGAGAGCGTCGATCAGTGGACCAACGTGCACGGCATCGACGCCGTCGCCGACGCCACCTCGACCGTGGGCAACGCCACCCGCACCGAGTACCGCAACGCCGCTGGCGTGACCCTGGTCGAAGCCATCTCGATCCAGGGCATGGGCCATGGAACCGCCGTCGACCCTGGCTTCGCTCCCGCCGGCGGTTGCGGAAGCGCTGGCGCCTTCATCCTCGACGTCGATCTCTGCTCTTCCTACCACGCCGGCCTCTTCTTCGGCCTCGACGCCGGCTCGGGCAGCGGCGCCACCACCTCGAGCAGCTCCAGCAGCTCCACCAGCGCCACCACGTCGAGTTCCTCCAGCGCCACCTCGGGCTCTGGCGGCTCGGGCGGTGCTGGCGGCTCGGGCGGTGCTGGCGGCTCGGGCGGTGCTGGCGGCTCGGGCGGCTCCCCCGCGACCTGCGAGGCCTTCTACGACTCCAACTACAACCACGTCGGCACCGGACGCGCCGTCCGCTGCGGCCTCGGGAACAGCTACGTGTGCGCCCTCGGCTCGAACCAGAACCTCGGCCTCTACACGATGATGTCCACCTGGATCCGGCGCACCGCCCCGAACTACTACGAAGCCGGCCAGTGCCCCTGAGCCGCGCCCCGTCTCCGACCCCCGCTTGACGCCCCCACCGGCCCGGAATTCCCTCGGGCCGATGCCGCCGCACAACCCGCTCGTCGACGATCGCACGGTCGATTTCATCCTCTTCGAGGTGCTCGACGTGAGCGCGCTGCTCGCGCTCCCCGCCTTCCGCGATCACACACCGGACACGCTGCAGCTCTTCCTCGCCGCGACCCGCCGCCTCGCCCGGGAGGTGCTCTACCCCGCGTACAAGCCGATGGACGAAGTGGCCCCTCGCCTCGTCGACGGCAAGGTCCGCGTCCACCCGCTGATGAAGGACCTCTACCCCCGCCTCGTGGAGCTCGGGCTGCTCAACGCCACCCGCCCCGCCGAGGTGGGCGGGCAGCAGCTCCCGTTCACGATCATGACGCTGGCCAGCGCCTATCCCATGGCCGCGAACCTCAGTGCCTACGGCTACCTCGGCCTCACCGCGGGCGCGGCCCGCCTCCTCGAGTCGTTCGGGAGCGACGATCTCAAGGAGCGCTTCATGGCCCCCATGTACAGCGGCGCGTGGACCGGCACCATGGCCCTCACCGAGCCCCAGGCCGGCAGCAGCTTGAGCGACGTCCAGAGCCGCGCCACCCCTGCGGGCGACCATTACCTCATCCGCGGCTCGAAGATCTTCATCTCCGGCGGCGACCACGACATCGCCGACAACATCGTCCACCTCACCCTCGCCCGCATCGACGGCGCGCCACCGGGCATCAAGGGCGTCAGCCTCTTCGCCATCCCCCGCCTGCGACCCGAAGCAGGAGCGCTGGTCCCCAACGACGTGCACGTCGCCGGCGTCATCCACAAGATCGGCTGGCGCGGCCTGCCCAGCCTGGCCTTGAACTACGGCGAGCAGGACGACTGCCACGGCTACCTCGTCGGCGAGCCGAACCGCGGCATCCACTACATGTTCCAGATGATGAACGAGGCGCGCCTCATGGTCGGCATGAACGCCGTCGCCACCGCCTCGGTCGCTTACCACGAGGCCCTCGATTACGCGCGCAATCGCCCGCAGGGACGGCCCCTCACGAACAAGGACCCGCGCTCTCCCCAGGTCCCGATCATCGCCCACGAGGACGTGCGCCGCATGCTCCTCCGGCAGAAGGCCATCGTCGAGGCCGGGCTGCTCCTCCTCGCCGTCACCGCGCGCTACGCCGACCTCGCCGAGTACGCCGAGACCGACGACGAGCGGCGACGCGCCAGGCTGCTCCTCGATCTGCTCACCCCCCTCGCCAAGACCTTCCCGGCCGAGCGAGGCTTCGAGGTGAACGCGCTCGCCGTGCAGGTGCTCGGCGGCTACGGTTACTCCAGCGAGTACCTCCCGGAGGCCTGGCTGCGCGACCAGAAGCTGAACAGCTTGCACGAGGGCACCACCGGCATCCAGAGCCTCGACCTCCTCGCCCGCAAGGTCCCCGCCGAAGGTGGCGCGGCGCTCCGGGCGCTCCTCGAAGAGATCGCCAGCAGCGTCACCGCCGCGAAGCGTGCCGGCATCGCGGACACCTGGTGCACGCGCGTGGAGCAAGCGGCAGCGGAGCTGCGCGACGTGTCCCTGCACCTCTTCGGCGTTGGCCAGAGTGGCGACGTGGAGGCCATGCTCCGGCACAGCGTCGACTACCTGGAGATGATGGCCACCGTGGTCGTCGGCTGGCTGTGGCTCCGGATGGCCACCGCCGCCGAAGCAGGTCTCCACCACCACCCCGAAGACCTCGCCTTCTATCAGGGCAAGCGCTGCGCGGCGCAGTACTGGATCGAAGGCGAGCTGGGCCGGGTCGCTCACTGGGCGGCCCTCTGTCGCTCCGGGGAAGACTCGTACGCGCGCATGCAGAGCGACTGGTTCTGAAGCGCCTTCCCGCTCGCTCTCCAGGCGTTGGCCGACGGCACCTCCCGGCCCCGCCTGACAGGACATGCTGGGTCGCGCGCTCCATGCCGCCAGCATGAGGCCGTCGTCGACTGTCTGGCTCGTGGTGGCTGTGCTGCACGTGGCGAGCTGCGCGCTCGTCTCGGGACTGAGCGATTTCGAGATTGCCACCAGCGAGGGTGACGAGGAAGGTGAGACCACTGCACCACCAGGGGGGAGCGACGGCAGCGGCGGCGCAACCTCCAGCTCGACCGTGACCACCACGGGCGGAGCGACCTCGGGAGACGCGGGGGGAAGCACCAGCGCTGCTGGAGGCAGCGGCGGCACGGGTGGAGAGACACCTGCGCCCGTTTGCGGAGACGGGATCCTCGATGCAGGGGAGTCGTGCGACGACAGCAACGTCACGCCAGGTGATGGCTGTTCCATCGAATGCGCCGTCGAGTCCGGATACACGTGCAGTGGCGAACCCTCCACTTGCAGCGACATCGACGAGTGTGCCCTGGAGACCCTCACGTGCGGCATCAACGCCGAGTGCGTCAATCTTCTCGGCTCGGCTGAATGCTGGTGCGCCGATGGATATCAAGTAGATCCCTGGACCGCCTGCCCGGCCCCCAGCCCGTGCGACGACGGGACCTACACATGTCCGCTGAACCATTATTGCGAAGAGTGGCAAGGCGGTTACCGATGCTGTCCTGAGGGAGGCGGCGGGCAGCGCGTCTGCCTCGAAAACTGACCACGGCAGCTCCGGGCACGTGAGCCCGCAGTCATCGCCTCGACGAGTGACCACGACCTCGACGAGCGACGACGATCTCGACGAGCGGCCAGAAGGGGAACCGGCGCTCGACCGCGCACGACCGACCGCCCGTCCACAAAAATCCGTCCGTGATGCTTTACCCAGGCGTGACGCTGCACGGACAGGCGTGAGACCGTCGAGGTAGCGCCACCGCCGCACGCCTGGCGGAACAGGCCGCATCAACGGTCGACGGCACCTGGTCCCACCCGAAACATGGTCGCATCAACGACCGACGAGGCCTGGTCACGCCCGAAACATGGTCGCATCAACGGCCGACGACACCATGTTTCGAGCGACAACCCCTCGCTCGACACGGACGACACGCAGGTGAACGCCTCCCCGGATCCCGTCCGGCCCGCCTTCGCCTCCGGTCGACCTCCACACCTTCTTCCTGCGCCGGGGACCCCCCCTCGGTGCGAGGCGACCCGAGCTTGCACCCCGGCACCAGCGAGCCCGTTCCTCGTGACGGGGGCTCCGTGACGACCGATGTCGCCAGGATCGCAGGGGAACCAACCTCCATCGCTCGCAGCCATCACCCCGTCACGAGGGTGACCCGACGAAAAAAAAGTTCCCGACGCCTGGTTCACCCTGAAGGTGATGGCTTGTCCAGCATGGGCGGATGCAGCAGGAGCGACCAGGGCCCTCGCGTCCAGAGAATCGTCGGGACTCGGCTCCCCGAAGCGCAGGTCAGGTGAGTTCATCACGCACGGACTGGCATTCGGACCTCTCCGGATCTCGCACCTCCGGACCATCGTGCGTCGAGAAGGAGAACATAACGTACTCGTTATATAACGTCGATTTTATATGACGCGCGCGTCATCTCGTTTTGAACGTCCTGCAGACGCTCTCGCCGCCCCCAGACGCTCTCGCTGCCTCCAGACACTCTCGCCACCCCCAGATGCTCCTTCCCGCGCGGCTACTCCCGCCGTTCGCAGATACGCCCGTCGCGCCCTGACGCTCCCGCTGCTCGCGGACACACCCACCGCTCGCGGACATGCCTGCCGCTCGCGGACATGCCTGCCGCTCGCGGACACGCCCGCTGCTCGCGGACACGCCCGCTGCTCGCGGACACGCCCGCTGCTCGCTGACGCACGAACGGATCGAAGCTCCCTCACGGCACAAAGCGTCATACAGCGCCCCTTGAACACCCCACTTCTGCGCTGCGTCCGTTGCGCTAACGTGCCGGCCCCATCCATGGCGATGTCCGCTTCGACAGGTGATCTCGGGCCCCCTCCCGCGCCGCGCGCGCTCTCCCGGCAGGATGCCAGAACGCTCGCGCTCGCGGCGCTCGGCGGCGCCCTCGAGTTCTACGACTTCATCATCTTCGTCTTCTTCACGTCGGTCATCGGGCAGCTCTTCTTCCCGCCCGACACGCCGGACTGGCTGCGTCAGCTCCAGGCCTTCGGGCTATTCGCGGCAGGCTACCTGGCGCGCCCTCTGGGCGGCATCGTGATGGCCCACTTCGGCGATCGCACCGGCCGCAAGCGGATGTTCACGCTCAGCGTGTTCCTGATGGCGGTGCCAACGCTGCTCATCGGCCTCTTGCCCACGTACGAAACGCTCGGCTACGCGGCACCGCTGTGCCTCCTCGGACTGCGGATCCTGCAAGGAGCTGCGGTGGGGGGCGAGGTGCCCGGGGCGTGGGTGTTCGTCTCCGAGCACGTGCCGGAGCGGCGCATCGGCTTCGCCTGCGGGACGCTCACGGCTGGGCTCACCTTCGGGATCTTGCTGGGATCGCTCATGGCCACCGCCGTCAACAAGGCCTACGACCAGGAAGCGTTGCTGGCGTTCGGCTGGCGCATCCCGTTCCTGATCGGCGGCGTGCTCGGGTTCTTCTCGGTGTTCCTGCGCCGCTGGCTCGCCGAGACGCCGGTGTTCGAGGAGATGCGTCAGCGCCGCGCGCTGGTGAAGGAGCTGCCGCTCAAGGCGGCGCTCCGCGGTCATGGCCTCTCGGTGGCGGTGAGCATGCTGCTCACCTGCGTGCTCACCGCGGGCATCGTGGTCGTCATCCTGATGACGCCGACGTTGCTCCAGAAGCTGTACGGCATCCCCGCCACCGCCGCCCTCGAAGCGAACAGCCTGGCGACCCTGAGCCTCACCATCGGGTGTGTGAGCGCCGGGCTGCTCTCCGACCGCTTCGGCGCCAGCCGGGTGCTGAGCATCGGCATGCTCGCGCAGCTCGGCGCGACCTACCTGCTCTACCGCGGCGCGAGCGCGACGCCGGAGCACCTCCCCCTGCTCTATGTCGTGACGGGGCTGTGCGTCGGTGTCACCGGCGCGATCCCCGGGGTCATGGTGCGCGCCTTTCCGCCGCCGGTCCGGTTCTCCGGGCTCTCGTTCTCCTACAACATGGCCTATGCCCTCTTCGGGGGTCTCACGCCGCTCCTCGTCACCTTGCTGCTGAAGGCCTCGCCGATGGCGCCCGCGCATTACGTGGCCGGGATGTGTGCGCTCGGAAGCCTCATCGCGCTCTTCCTCCCTGCCTTGAGCCGTCGCGCCCAGCACCAAAGTGAGTGAGCCGAGGTGCGTGAGCCGAGGTGCGTGAACGGAACACCGGGCACGACCCACGGTGACCTGCCGCGCCTCGGGCGCGACCCGAGCGCGAAATCGTGGTTCTCGCTGGCGCACGCGGGGACGGGTGCGTGGCACATTGCACTCTCCAGCCCGTCCGACGCGACCAGCAGCCCTCACCACCTGGCTGCTCCGTCTGGACGAGGTGCACATGCGCTCCGTCGGCCCGACGAAGAGAGGGAGAGCCCATGATCGCCGATTTCAACATCACCTCACCCGAGGTCGCCCGTAACCCATATGCCCTGTTCACGGAGATGCGGCGCGCTTCGCCCGTGTGCCGCCTCCAGCCGATCCAGCTCCTGAGCGTGGGCCGCTACCACGACGTGGTGCGCGTGCTGCACGACTCGAAGCGGTTCTCCAACTCCGGCTACAACGCGAGCGTCCCGAAGGAGATGCAGGAGAACAGCACCATGCCGCCGTCGATCGTGCAGGTCGATCCGCCCCGGCACGGACAGCTGCGCGCGCTGGTCACCAAGGCGTTCACCCCGCGCACCGTCGCCCAGCTCGAGCCGAGGATCCGGGAGCTCTCGCGCGAGCTCATCGACGGGCTCCGTGGACAGAGCACCTTCGAGCTGACGTCGGCGATCACCATCCCGCTGCCGATGATCGTCATCGCCGAGCTGCTCGGCGTCGGGCCGGAGCGCCGCGGCGACTTCAAGCGGTGGTCCGACGATTTCGTCAGCACCTTGGCGCTCGTCGAGCCTGGCAACCGGGAGCGGGTGCGGCGCTCGACCGAGGAGTTCTACGGCTACTTCGGCCAGGTGCTGGAGGAGCGGCGCAAGGAGCCGCGCGACGACCTGATCTCCCGGCTCCTCCTCGCCGACGTGGACGGGTCGCGGCTCACGCCCGAGGAGGTGCTCAGCTTCGCCAACACGCTGCTCATCGGCGGCAACGAGACCACGACGAGCCTCATCGGGAACGCGATGGTGGCGCTGACCGACAACCCGGATCAGCTCGCCGAGGTGCAGGAGAACCCGGCGCTGATCCCCGCCTTGATCGAGGAGGTCCTGCGCTTCGAGAGCCCCGCGCAGTGCATCTTCCGGCAGACCACCACGGACGTGGACCTGGACGGCGTGACCATCCCACGAGGGGCCGTCGTCCTCCCCTTGCTGGCCTCGGCGAACCACGACGAGAGCCGCTTCCCCGATCCCGATCGCTTCGACATCCACCGCGACACGAAGGGACAGATCGCCTTCGGGATCGACATCCACTTCTGCATCGGCGCCGCACTCGCACGGCTGGAGGCCAGGGTGCTTCTGGAAGAAATGCTGGGCCGGATGAAGAACATCCAGCGCGCGGAAAAAGACGTTGCCTGGACGCCCTCCTTCTTCATCCGCTCCCCGCAGTCGTTGCCGCTGCGCGCTCGGATCGATTGAAAGGGCATCCCCAGTCCATGACGGCTCCCGCCGATGTTCGACCCGACGTGCGCGCGTCAGGTCCCTCGGCGTGCCCTTTCCGTGACGGGTGGGTCGACGGACTCGTGATAGAAATCACGTTCCATCACGGCTGAATTCCTCGGGACCGTCCCCAGAGATGGCCCGTCAGCAAGCGATGCCCGAAGCCTCCCCGCTCCACGAGTGAAGAATGGAACCGCGCATGTTCGCCGAACTGGATGTCACCTCCCCCGAATTCATCCGTCATCCGTATCCCGGCTACGCCAGGGTGCGGCGCAGCTCGCCGTTATGCCGGATCCAGCCGAATCAGTTTCTGGGCGTCAGCCGCTACCACGACGTGGTGCGGGTGTTGCACGACTCGAAGCGATTCTCGAACTCCGCATACACGACCAGCCGTCCAGCGCAGCGGCAGGGCCTCGACACCATGCCCCCCATGCTCCTGGAGATGGATCCCCCACGACACGGAAAGGTACGCGCGCTGCTCGTTCACGCATTCAGCCCGCGAATCGTCGCGGAGTTCGAGCCCAGGCTCCGACAGCTCACCGACGAGCTGATGGCGACGCTCCACGGCGCGCAGGAGTTCGAGCTGCTCTCGACGCTCGCCGTCCCGCTGCCGATACTCGTCATCGCCGAGCTGCTGGGCATCGGGTCCGAGCGCCGAGACGACTTTCGGCGCTGGTCCGACGACTTCGCCGACGCGCTGTCGATCGGCGCGACCGTGGAGACCGAGCAGCTGCAGCGCTCGACGCAGGAGTTCTACCATTACTTCGGTGAGAGGATGGAGGAGCGGCGCCGAGAGCCACGGGGAGATCTGCTCTCCCTGCTCGTACATGCCGAGGTGGACGGGGAGCGGCTCTCCGCCAGGGAGCTGTTGAGCGCGGTGACCTCGTTGCTGGTCGGGGGTAACGAGACCACGACGAGCCTCGTCGCCAATGCCCTGGTGACGCTGACGGATCACCCCGAGCAGCTCGCAGAGGTGCAAGAGAACCTGGCGCTCATCCCCGCGCTGATCGAGGAGGTGCTGCGCTTCGAGCCTCCAGCGCACTGCCTCTTCCGGCAGACCACCAGAGACGTGGAGGTTGCGGAGATGGTCATCCCCGGTGACACCATCGTTCTCCCGCTGCTGGCCTCGGCCAACCGCGACGCGAGTCACTTCCCCGATCCCGAGCGCTTCGACATTCACCGCGACACGAGGGGGCACCTCGCCTTCGGGCTCAACATCCACTTCTGCCTGGGAGCCGCTCTCGCCCGCATGGAGGCCCGGGTGATGCTGGAAGCGCTGCTGTCACGAACGAAGAACCTGAAACGCGCCGAGCGCGAGGTCGCGTGGTCCTCTTCCTTCTTGATCCGATCGCCACGAAGGCTGGTTCTGCGCGCCCAGATCGGATGAAGAGCAGACGCATCGGCACCGCACTCGCACGGCTGGAGGCCAGGGTGCTCCTGAAGAAAGGCTGGGGCGCCTGAAGAACATTCAGCGCGCGGAAAAAGACGTCGCCTGAGCGCCATCTTTCTTCATCCGCTCACCGCAGTCCCTGGTTCTCCACGCTCAGGTCGACGGAAGCGCAGCTCGGACGCGCAGCGGCGGTCCTGGTCCGTTCTGGGATGGAGAAAAGGGCGCGTCAGATCCACCAGCGCGACGGCTCCCCCGACCTACCTCGCTCGGCGAGGGACGCGTGGTACGTTTTGTTCTCCTGTGCCACCCGAGGTCCTCGGGATGGTCTCCAGAGGCAATCTCACCACGAGTGATACCCGTGAGCCAACGGCGGCACGAGGAAGAATGGAGACGCGCATGTCCACCGGATCAGCCGATTCAGCCGAGTTAGACGTCACCACCCCGGACTTCATCCGTCATCCGTATCCCGGTTACGCGAGAGCACGCCGCACGGCATCGCTATGCCGGATCCTGCCGAATCAGTTCCTGGGCGTGAGCCGCTACCACGACGTGGTGCGCGTGCTGCACGATTCGAAGCGGTTCTCGAACTCCGGGTACACGGCCAGTCGCGCGACGCAGCAGCAGAACCTCGACATCATGCCTCCGAACCTCGTGGAGCTGGACCCTCCTCGACACGGAAAACTGCGCGGACTGATCGTCCGGGCGCTCAGCCCGCGGTCCGTCGCGGAGTTCGAGCCCTGGCTCCGGAAGATCGCCGATGGGCTCCTGGAGTCGCTCCATGGTGCGAGCGAGTTCGAGCTGCTCTCGACGCTCGCCATCCCGCTGCCGATGATCGTCATCGTCGAGATGCTGGGGGTGGGGACGGAGCGCCGGGACGAGTTTCGACGCTGGGTCGACGACTTCGCCGCCGCACACGCGATCGGGTCGACCTTGAAACGCGAGCAGCTACAGCGCTCGACGCAGGCGTTCTGCCATTACTTCAGCGCGCAGCTGGAAGAGCGGCGCCGGGAGCCGCGGGAGGATCTCCTTTCCCAGCTCGTGCACGCGGAGGTGGACGGCGAGCGGGTCACGGCCGAGGAGCTGCTGAGCGTCGTGACGGCGTTACTCATCGGGGGCAACGAGACCACCACGAGCCTCATCGCCAACGCGCTGGTGACGCTGACGGATCACCCCGATCAGCTCGCGGAGGTGCAGGAGAACCCGGCGCTGATCCCGGCGTTCATCGAGGAGGTGCTGCGCTTCGAGAGTCCAGCACACATCGTCTTCCGCCAGACCACCACGGACGTGGAGCTGGACGGCGTGACCATCCCCCGCGGAGCCATGGTGCTTCCCATGCTCGCCTCGGCCAACCGCGACGAGCGCCAGTTCCCGGATCCGGACCGGTTCGACATCCACCGCGACACGAAAGGGCACGTCGCGTTCGGGCTCGACATCCACTTCTGCCCGGGGTCTGCGCTCGCTCGCCTGGAGGCGAGGGTGATGCTGGATGCGCTGCTGTCACGAGCGAAGAACCTGAGACGCCCCGAACGCGAGGTCGCGTGGGCGCCGTCCTTCTTCCTCCGAACGCCGCAGAAGCTCGTGCTGTGCGCCCAGATCGCGTGAGCCATCGACGCGACGACATGCCACAGCCGGTGTCGGCCCTCGACCCGAGAACGCGCTCGTCTGCGCCCGCCGGCGTGGCCTTTCCGTGACGAGCGAGGCGGCGGAACCGTGATAGGGGTCACTCTCCAGCGCCGCTGAGGTCCTCGGGCACATCTCCGAGGCGACACCGTCGGCAAGCGATGCCCGTGAGCCTCCGGCGGCACGAGGAAGAATGGAGACGCGCGTGTTCGCCGAGCTAGACGTCACCTCCCCCGAGTTCATCCGTCATCCGTATCCCAGCTACGCGAGGGCGCGGCGCGCGTCGCCGCTGTGCCGGATCCAGCCGAACCAGTTCCTGGGTGTGAGCCGCTACCACGACGTGGTGCGCGTGCTGCACGACTCGAAGCGGTTCTCGAACTCCGGGTACACGGCGAGTCGCCCGGCGCAGCGGCAGGATCTCGACATCATGCCCCCCATGCTCGTGGAGCTGGATCCTCCTCGGCACGGGAAGGTGCGCGCGCTGATCGTCCGCGCACTGAGCCCGCGGACGGTCGCGGAATTCGAGCCACGGCTCCGGAAGATCACCGACGAGCTGATGGCGTCGCTCCACGGAGAGAGCGAGTTCGAGCTGCTCTCGGCGCTCGCCATCCCGCTGCCGATGATCGTCATCGCCGAGCTGCTGGGCGTCGGGTCGGAGCGTCGGGACGACTTCCGGCGCTGGGCCGACGATTTCGCCGGCGCGCAGGCGATCGGCGCGGCCCTGGAGACCGAGAAGCTGCAGCGCTCGACGCAGGAGTTCTACCACTACTTCGGGGAGCGGATGGAGGAGCGGCGCCGTGAGCCGCGGGGGGATCTGCTCTCTCAGCTCGTGCACGCCGAGGTGGACGGTGAGCGACTCTCGGCCGAGGAGCTGCTGAGCGTGGTGACCGCGCTGCTCATCGGAGGCAACGAGACCACGACGAGCCTCGTGGCCAACACCATCGTGACGCTGACGGATCACCCCGAACAGCTCGCGGAGGTGCAGGAGAACCTGGCGTTGATCCCGGCGCTGGTCGAGGAGGCGCTGCGCTTCGAGCCGCCCGCCCACTGCATCTTCCGGCAGGCCACCACGGACGTGGAGCTGGAGGGGGCCGTCATCCCGCGCGGCACCGTCGTCCTCCCGTTGCTGGCCTCGGCCAACCGCGACGAGAGCCAGTTCCCGGATCCCGATCGCTTCGACATCCACCGCGATACGAAGGGGCACCTCGCGTTCGGGCTCGACATCCACTTCTGCCTGGGAGCCGCTCTGGCCCGCATGGAAGGCCGGGTGATGCTGGAGGCGCTGCTGTCACGAACGAAGAACCTGAAGCGCGCCGAGCGCGATGTGGCGTGGACGCCGTCGTTCTTCATCCGCGCACCGCAGAAGCTGGTGCTGCGGGCTCAGGTCGACTAGCTAACCTGTCGTCATCACACCACTTGTTCCAGCGGAGGCGGGCACCATCGCTTCTCCTTCGACTGCCCGACGACGTCAGGATCGACGGCGCACCACGTCGAAGGGAGCCGAGCATGGGTCACTTTTGAACTATGCTCAGACGTCAGTGAACGCTGCAGTACGGACAGGGTGATGGGCGAGCCGGCGAAAAAACGACCGCAGGTCGCCACGTACGCCGATCTCGAGGCTGTACCTTCGCACCTGGTCGGAGAGATCATCGGGGGCACCCTCTTCATGTCGCCGCGACCCGCCATGCCGCATGCGCTCGCATCCTCGACGCTGGGGATGGTGCTGGGACCCCCATTCCAGCTTGGCGTGGGTGGCCCTGGCGGCTGGTGGCTCCTGTTCGAGCCCGAGCTCCGCCTCGACAGCGATGTGCTCGTTCCGGATCTCGCCGGGTGGCGCCGCGAGCGGATGCCGGATTTCCCGGAGACGGCAGCCACGTCCCTCCCCCCGGACTGGGTCTGCGAGGTCCTCTCGCCGAGCACGGCGACCGACGATCGCTTCGACAAGCTGCCCGTCTATGCCCGCGAGGGCGTGACGTGGGTCTGGCTCATCGATCCCATCAAGCGCACCTTGGAGGTCCACCACCTGGGCCCTCGGAAGCGCTGGGAGGCCGAGCTGCTGGTCAAGGGCGAGGCCGTCGTCCGCGCCGCGCCCTTCGACGCCATCGAGCTGCCTCTCTCCATCCTGTGGAACGGAAAGCTACCGGCGCCTCCTGGCGAGAACGAAAGCTGAAGCGACACGGGCTCACGAGCGCCAGGCACCGAGGCATGCGTCGTCGAGGCGGCCAGAGTCACGGCCTGACCTCCAAGGCTCACTGGATCAGCTGCCAGCGGATGCCCGAGCGCACCTCCATGTGGAGGTGATCGCGGTGCGCCCAGTCGTGGTTGGGCGACAGGATCAGGTTGAACGAGCGGAGCCGGTCCAGCTCGCAGATCACGGACCACCAGACGCGCGCGCCTTCCGTGTCACGCCGCGGCTTGCCAGCCCTGTCGCCGCAGGTACCGACGCCGCGCGTGCCGTGGAAGTCGCGGCGCACCGAGTAGGTCGTCCCATCCGCAAGGACGAGGTTCACGAGGTCGATGGCGCGGCCTCCCGGGTGGCGCTTGCCTGGCTTGACGAAGCCGACGCCTTTGCGCCGGTACATCGAGAAGTACTCGGCGCGCTGCACGTGGTGCGGCGAGAGCACCAGGGCCAGGTCGTCCAGCGCCAGCGCGAGGCGGCAGTCGGCAATGGTGCGGAAGTCCTTCTCGGGCGGGCCCTGCGCCTCCACGGGGACGAAGTGCACGCCGCGCACCGGGCCGGTCAGACGAACCGGGGTGTCCACGCCCTTCGTCGGTGGGGCGACCTCGAAGGGCACGTCGCGCAACGCGAGCAGCGAGAGGCAGTGCTCGCTCTCCATGGCAGCGTAGCGATAAGCGCGCGAAATCACGATGTCGGGTGGCTCGATGGCGAACCGGCTGCCGCCCTTGGCTGGGGCGGGTGCCACGAACGCCAGGGCAGCTCCCGCGAGTCCCATGAGGTACCGTGAGCGGCCACGCGCCGTCATGGGTCGAGTCTACCTCACCGTGACGCAGTGAGCCGCCGCGGGTGGTTCCACCGTGAGCGAACCTGGACGCGCTGCGCCATGGCCCGACCCTGGCGAGGGCACACTGGAGTTGAACGGTGCTCCTCCCTCGTGCTACCGGCCCTGTGGAGTTACACCATGAAGCTGGGAACGCTGCGCGGGCCAGGGCGAGACGGGACGCTGATCGTGGTCCACGAGGACGGGCAGGCGTACACGCCAGCCGGTGCCACGTGGCCGACACTCCAGGCAGCGCTGGACGACTGGGAGCGGGCCGAGCCGGCGCTGCGCAAGCTCTCGGAGGCGCTGAAGCAAGGCACGGTGCAGGCGCAGCCGCTGGACGTCAGCAAGCTGCACGCGCCCTTGCCGCGGGCGTACGAGTGGGTCGACGGGTCGGCGTACATCAACCACATCGTCCTCGTGCGCAAGGCGCGTGGGGCGGAGCCGCCGGAGACGCTGCGCACGGATCCGCTGGTGTACCAGGGTGGCTCGGGTGTTCTGCTCGGGCCGACGGACGACATCCCGCTGCGCGACGAGCAGTGGGGGCTCGACTTCGAGGCGGAGGTCTGCGCCATCCTGGGCGACACGCCGATGGGCACCACGGCCTTGGAGGCAGAGCGCCACATCCGCCTTCTCTGCCTCGCGAACGACGTGACCCTGCGCAACCTGATCCCGAACGAGCTGGCCAAGGGCTTCGGGTTCTTCTGCTCGAAGCCAGCGACGGCGTTCTCGCCGTTCGCCATCACCCCGGACGAGCTGGGCGATGTCTTCAAGGACGGCCGGATCCACCTGCGGCTGCGCTCGACGTACAACGGGGAACTCGCAGGTGACCCCGAGGCCGGGCCGGAGATGCACTTCTCGTTCTTCGACCTGATCGCTCACCTCACGAAGACGCGGTCCTACACGGCGGGCACGATCCTCGGGAGCGGCACGGTGTCCAACGCCGACAGGGCGCGCGGGGTGTCGTGCCTGGCGGAGCGGCGGATGATCGAGACGCTCGACGACGGCAAGCCCACGACGCCGTTCATGCGGGTGGGGGACACGATCGCAATCGAGATGCTCGACGCAGCAGGTCGCAGCCTGTTCGGGCGGATCGAGCAGAAGGTGGTGAAGGCATGAAGCTCCACGGATACTGGCGAAGCTCGGCGACGTGGCGGGTGCGGATCGCGCTCGCGTACAAGGGGATCGAGCACGAGTACATCCCGGTGAACATCATCCGGGATGGGGGAGAGCAGCACCTCGACACCTACGGCGCGGTGAACCCGATGCGGCAGGTGCCCGTCCTGGAGATCGAGGTCGGTGGTGCGCCGCTACGCCTCGCGCAGTCGCTGGCGATCATCGAGTTCCTGGACGAGCGGTTCCCGACGCCGCGGCTCCTCCCCGAGGACCGCTACCTGCGCGCTCGGACGCGCCAGCTCGCGGAGATCATCAACGCAGGGATCCAGCCCTTCCAGAACCTGGGGACGTCGCTCCATCTCCGCGAGGCGTTCGGGGTCGACGACAAGACCTTCTCGCACCGCTACATCGAGCGAGGGCTCGCGGCCTTCCAGGCGGTGGCCGAGGAGACGGCAGGGCGGTACTGCGTCGGCGACGAGGTGAGCATGGCGGATGCCTGCCTCGTGCCTCAGCTCTACGCTTCGCGGCGCTTCGGGGTGGATGTCTCGCCGTACCCCACGCTCCTGCGGATCGAGGAGGCCTGCATGTTGCTCCCCGCCTTCCAGGCGGCGCATCCGGACAGGCAGCCCGACGCACCGAAGCAGTGAACGTGCACGGAGCGCGTCTTGGGCGCCGGAGCGCCACCGCGCTAGAGAAAGAAACACGCCGGGGATGCCCGGAGAGGAGCAATCACGCCATGGCCAAGGTGGAGTCGATCGGGATCAAGCGTCTGGAGTCCATGCACTACTACGTGCGGGATCTGGAGCGGACGCGCAGCTTCTACACGGAGAAGATGGACTTCGCCGAGGTGGCCGCAAGCTCACCCGATCTGGAGGCGAGCGCGAAGCAGCGGTCGATCGCCTTCCAGGCGGGGAACTGTGTGGTGCTCTGCTCGCAGCCGCTCGGTGAAGGCGGACGAGCGTCGCGCTACCTGCGCAAGCACCCGGACGGGGTGGGCACGCTGGTGTTCGAGGTGGAGGACATCGACAAGGCGTTCCGCTTGCTCGACGGCCGTGGTGGGACGCCCATCGACGACATCTACCGGCACGAGGAGGGCGGGGGGCGCTTCGCCTCGTTCTCCATCACCTCGCCGTTTGGCGACACGACGTTCCGCTTCGTGCAGCGCGACGGCTACCGGCCGCTGTTCCCCGGCGCGGTGCACTACGACATCCCGCGCGGTGGCCGGAACATCTTCGGCATCCAGGACTTCGATCACATCACCACGAACTTCCAGACCATGTCGCCGGCGCTGCTCTGGATGGAGCACGTGCTCGGGCTGGAGCGGTTCTGGGAGATCCAGTTCCACACCGAGGACGTGAACAAGGGTTCGGATCACGGCTCGGGGCTGCGCTCGGCCGTGATGTGGGATCCGGCCTCGGGGGTGAAGTTCGCGAACAACGAGCCGTACCGGCCGTTCTTCAAGAGCTCGCAGATCAACATCTTCAACGAGGAGCACCGCGGCGATGGCGTGCAGCACGCGGCCGTCACCGTGACCGACATCCTCAGCGCGGTGCGCGGGATGCGGGAGCGCGGCGTGCAGTTCATGCCGACCCCCGGGTCGTACTACGACGCGATGCCGAACCGGCTGAAGCAGCTCGGCATCGAGAGCATCGACGAGGAGATCAGCCTGCTGCGCGATCTGGAGATCCTCGTGGACGGTGACGCGAAGCACTCGTACCTGCTCCAGATCTTCCTCAAGGAGTCGGCCGGCACCCACGGTGATCCGACGGCGGGGCCGTTCTTCTACGAGATCATCCAGCGCAAGGGCGACCGCGGCTTCGGCGGCGGGAATTTCCGGGCGCTGTTCGAGAGCATCGAGCGGCAGCAGAAGAACGAAGGCAAGGTCGCGTGATCGAGCGGGTGGCCCGGGGGGCCCTTCCGCGCAAGCACCACATCGCCTTCCGGGGTGAGGACGGGGCCTTGCGCTGGGAGGAGTGCCTGACCCGCAAGGGGTTCGACGGTCTCTACACGATCGCCTACCACGAGCGCCGTCCGCACGAGCACCGGGTCGCGCCAGTCGAGCACGGGTTCACCCTGCCTCGCGCGGCGGATCCGGCGCCTCTTGCCAAGCGACACTTCCGGAGCCTCGATGTGCCGACCCGCTCGGGTCCGCAGATCGACGTGCGGGAGCCGCTGCTCTTCAACGAAGACGTGGTCCTCGGCATCGCCCGTCCGGACCAGGCCGACCCGCTGTATTACGCCAACGCCGACGCCGACGAGGTGTTCTTCGTCTTTCAAGGCGGCGGGGTGATCCGGACCATGCTCGGGGATCTCCGGTTCGAGCAGGACGATTACGTGGTGATTCCCAAGGGTCTCTTCTACCGGGCCATCCCGGACGAGGGCCCCCAGGTGTGGTTGACGGTCGAGGCGCTCGGAGGCGTCCACATCCCGACCCAGTGGCGCAACGAGGCGGGGCAGCTCCGGATGGACGCGCCGTACTCGCACCGTGATTTCCGGCTTCCGACGTTCACCGGACCGCTCGACGAGGGGCTGCGCGACATGCTCGTGAAGCGAGGGAACGCCTTCCACGGCTTCACCGTCGCGCACTCCCCGCTCGACGTGGTCGGCTGGGACGGCGCGGTGTATCCGTTCGCGTTCCCGATCCTCAACTTCCAGCCGCGCGCAGGGCTGGTGCACCTGCCGCCCGACTGGCACGGGACGTTCGCCGCACGGGGTGCACTGATCTGCAGCTTCGTTCCGCGCGTGGTCGACTTCCACCCGGAAGCGATTCCCTGTCCTTATCCGCACTCGTCCGTGGATTGCGATGAGGTGCTCTTCTATTGCCGGGGCAACTTCACCTCGCGCCGGGGCGTCGGTCCCGGGAGCATCTCGTACCATCCCACGGGCATCCCGCACGGGCCGCACCCCGGGGCGTACGAGGCCAGCGTGGGCGCGCCGCGCACCGATGAGCTGGCCGTGATGATGGACACCTTGCGACCGCTGACGCCCACGCCAGCCGCCGCCGGTGTCGAGGATCGGGGCTACCAGGACAGCTTCATCAGCTGAATTCGAGCGCAGGTGCGCGCGTCGCGGCCCCAGCGCTCGAGGCCGCGCCGCTACCCTGCTGACGTGGGGCGTGATACGAAGGCAGCGCGCCCATGTCGCTGCCTCGCCTCATCACCATCCCCTTCAGTCATTACTGTGAGAAAGCGCGCTGGGCGCTGGAGTATGCGGGCGTTGCATTCACGGAGGAGGCGTACCTCCCGCCGTTCCATGCGCCCGTGTCGCTCCGCGCGGGTGGTACGCGCCAGGTGCCGCTGCTCATCGAGGACGATGGTGTCTTCCCCGACTCCACAGCAATCATGCAGTGGGCGAGCCGGAAGGCGACACCGGAACGGGGCCTCTACGGCGACACCGAGGCCGAGCGCCGGGAAATCGAGGCCTTCGAGGCTCAGCTCGACAAGGACCTCGGCCCGCACACGCGACGGTTGGTCTACTTTCACCTGCTCCGCAACACGGGCCTCTTGATGAAGCTCGCGTCGCCAGGCGCCCAGCCCTGGCAGCTCGTCAGTTTCACCGTGATGTTGCCGCTGCTCCGCGTGGTGCTGCGCAAGAGCCTCGACATCACGCCAGCCAGCACCGAGCGCTCGCTCACCAAGATCGGTACGACGTTCGCACGGGTGGGTGAGCGGCTCCTCGACGGCAGGCCCTTCCTGGTGGGCACGCGGCTGAGCGCCGCGGATCTCACCTTCGCCAGCTTGGCGGCGCCGGTCCTCTTTCCATCGCGCTATGGGGCTCGCCTGCCCTCCGTGGATGCGCTGCCTTCCGAGCTGCGCGCCCGGGTGCAAGCCTGGCGAGAGCACCCTGCCGGGCGCTGGGCTCTGGGCATCTACGAGCAGTACCGCAACACCTGAGGCGACACACTCGTCCGTGGCTCGGGAGCGGCCCAGCGTCGTGCCCGCACGGGCGACACAGGAAGCGCGGCGCGTCGGAGTGGGTGCAGTCGAGGGGCGCGTACCGTGCAGCTGGCGCGCGTTCTACTCGTCGTCGGGCTCCACGGTCAGGCGCAGCGGCATGCCACACTCGCGAGCGTACTCGAGCACCTGAACGGCCTTCGTCTCGGCAATATCCTTGGTGTAGACGCCGGCAACACCGCGTCCATTCTGATGCACGATGAGCATGAACGCCGTCGCGTGGGTCTCGGACATGTGGAAAAAGGTCGTGAGCACTTCGACCACGAACCATTTGGTCGTGTAGTCGTCGTTGTGAAAGACGACCTGGTAACGCTTGGCGCGCTCGACCTTGCGCTCACGCTCGACGGCGACGTCACCTTCCTCGCCATGGTCCCCGTGCCTATGCTCGCTCGCCATATCCTGCTCCCTATTCTACCACCACCCGCTGTTCGTTCGCCAAGGCGCCCAGCCAGCGTCGGCGCTGCAGCGGACCGTGCACCCGGTGGACTCGTCGCGGTCGGGACAGGTCATCTGGGATGCATGACTCATGGCGATGATCTCGCGTGGAATCCGCTCGTCGTCCACGCTCATCAGCGTCCGTAGAGGTGTATCGCTCATGCCGGATACGACGCTCGTCTCACGCTGGCTCGGTTCGTCGTCCACGCTCCTCTACAGGGTCGGTAGAGGTGTATCGCTCATGCCAGATACGACGCTCGTCTCACGCTGGCTCGGCTCGTCGCCCACGCACCTCTACAGGGTCGTAGAGGTGTATCGCTCATGCCGGATACGAAGATCGCGTCGCAGGCACGAGGCGCGACGGGTCACGTCATCGCGTGCGTCGCTTGACCTTCGCGCGAAGCCCGGCTTGGCTTGGCATCATGGATCCGCTCGCTCCCATCGCTGGCCTCTCCATCGAGCAGTACGCCGAGATTTGTGCAGAGATCACTGACGCTCCTCATGATCCCGAGCGGGTAGCCCAGGCCCTCGCGCCGCGCGGCATCGCGCGCGCAGACTGGGACGCGGCACGCTCGGGCTGGACGAGCCGGCTGAGGGACCTCTCCCTGAATGGCGCGGTGGCCTTGCGGTACCAGCCTGCGTACCACGCGGCGCTCTCGAACAGGCGCGGCCCGGCGCCGCAGATCGGCCTCGATGACTACGCAGCCGTCTGCGGAGAGGCGATGGCGTCAGGGCTGACGGTCACGTTGCTCCGGGTCGGGATCGATGCGCTGCGATGGTCTCAGATGGCATTCCACTGGAACTCGCGGCTCGTACAGGAGCCCGCGCTGGTGGCTCCCTTCCTGGCCATGATGGAGCAAGAGGCGGCTCGGCTCGCTTCGGGCGGAGCCCCGCGGAGCGCCCCCCTCCAGAAGCCCTCCACCGCGACCCCATCGCCTGCGCCTTCCGGAGCGCCGTTCGTGTCCGCCTCTCCCGTCACATCAGGTTCGCCGGACGCGTCGGGTCCACCCGCCACGCCAGCTCCCCCGGTCGCGCTGGCTTCGCCAGAAGCATCCGGTCCACCCGTCGTGTCCGCCTCCCCCGTCATCCCCGCTTCGCCGGTCACATCAGGGTCACCGCTCACGCCGGTCTCGCCCATCACACCGGCGTCACCCATCGCACCAACGTCACCCGTCGCACCAACGTCACCCGTCGCACCAACGTCACCCGTCGCACCAACGTCACCCGTCGCACCGGCTTCGCCTGGAGCATCGGCCTCGCACCTGGCTCCACCTGGACGGGCGCCCATGGCTGGCGCGTACGCATCACCGCCTCCTGGTGCGATCCCCTTCGCCTCTCCCTCGTCGCCACAGGCTCCCCAGACGCCACAGGCTCCCCCGACGCCGCAAGCTCCCCAGTCCTTCGAGCAGAAGGCTGGCCAGGCCGTGCAGTCGGTCGGGAACGCGCTGGTCTCGGGCTTCAAGGAGCTGGGAACGGCGTTCGACTCATTCACTCGAACGGCACCCCGGATCGGCAGCGCGGTCCTCGTCGTCTGGTCCGATGGCAAGCACTACCCGGGGACGGTCGCGCAGCTCGGCTCAGGGAGCTACCTCGTCACGATGCGGGATGGTCGTCAGCACTGGATCCCCGAGGGCTACGTCAAGCCGGCATGACCTCCGGGAGCTGATGCCCATGCGGCGCGATACGCCTCAAGGACCGAGGAGGACCACCCGCTGCGGCGCGCTGCTCACCACGCGCCGACCTCGGCCGAGCTGCCCGAGGGCGTCGTTTCCCCAGCACCATGCCTGGCCAGCAGGATCGAGGGCGCACACGTGGTTGAACCCCACGCTGAAGCCCGAGAGCGCGACGTCACTGGCCACCCGGTCGACGGGGGTCTTCGGACGGCCCAGGTGACCGCGGCCGAGCTGTCCCTCGGCGTTGTGGCCTCCCGAGCAAAACGCCTGTCCGGCTCTCAGCCCGCAGCTCATGTCATCCCCGGCGGCGATGTTCTCGAAGCCCTGGAGTTCGGGCCGCGGCATGCCAGTGAGGTGCTGCTGGTCCGGGTAGCCGAGCTCCGACACCTGGCCGTCGGTGTGCTGGACGATCGGGAGCGACATGGCGCGGACAGGGGACAGGGACTTCACGACGTGACCGACGGGCCTGGGCTCGTGGTGCGGGAGGGCGACGTCCCCCTCGAAGCGTGTGTCGGTGAAGCAGACGAGTTCGCCGCTCTTCCGGCGTCCGCAGGTGGTGCTCCCGTGGGCGTCGAGCGCGACGATGTCGGTGAAGCCGGCCATCGGGAGCCATTTGCCAGCGCGAGGCGCGTCCTCGTCGGTGCCGAAGGCGCAGTGGACCCGGCCGTCGTCGCTCGCAATGCACACGGTGTCGTGCACGTCGATGCTCACGTCGCGCACGGTCTTTCCATGGGCGGGGGCCTTCCACCAGAGCCACTCGCCCCGGATGGGCGTCCCGAGCCAGAGCGCTTCGGCCTCGGTCCGGACGAGCCAGTGGAGGGCGTGCCGGAGGTCGCGCACCTTGGTCTCGAAGGTCCGTGGCGTGTGGATGGGCTGCCTTTGCCCCCAGGCGAGGAGGCGGCCGTCGTGGGTGAGCGCCATCGTCTCCTGGTGCCCAGCGAGCACCTTGCGTAGCCCCTGGGCTCGGGGGACAGGCGCTGGGTCCGGGCGGTTCACGTCGTTCCCGTCGCCGAGCTGGCCGCTCTCGTTCGATCCGAAGCAGCTCACCTCGCCTCGCTCCAGCACGGCGCAGCATGTGGACGAGCTGCACGAGAGGTCGACGGCGGCGCCCCCGAGGTCGAGGTCGCGCGCGCGCGCTCCGCCCGCCGAGAGGCAGCCGACACGTTGATGTTGCCGGTAGCAAGGGCCGAGGGCGTGCGCTTCGAAGAGCTGCTGCGCCGCGCTGGGCCCGGTCCAGGCAGCGACCGGAGACGCGACGCACTGGACGGTGCCCTGCCGGGTGATCGCGCACACCCGCCACTGGTTCATGTTGACCACATCGATGGCGTTGCGAATGCCGGGCAGCAAGGTGGGCTTCTGCGACAGGCGGACACCGATGCTGTCGTCGTCCTGAGAAATGCAGGCGACGCGGCCGTCCTCCAGGGCGGCGCAGGTTCGACCCAGGGAGGTGTCGCTCAGCGCGACCACGCGGGAGAGCGCGGGCAGGTCCGTGCCTCGCCCTTGCATGTCGAAGCAACGGACCGCGCCGCTGGACAGCACCACGCACACGCCAGCGGAGGTCCGCGCCACGTCGCGCGCGTCCTCGGTGCCGGCGAGGGGACGGGCTTGCTCGCCGAAGGCCCAGCACTTCACGGGTCCGCTCGTCGTTCGGGCGCAGCTCAGGTCGCCGACGATCACGTCGACCACCTCTTCGAGCCCCTTCACGAGGCGCGGGGTTCCCGTCAAGACGACGTCGCTCGGGCCAGTCTGAAGCGCCCCCCAGCACGCCACCCGGCCGCTGGTGAGCACTGCGCAGGCGGTCGAGCCATCGACGCTCACCTTGCGCGCAGGCCCGAGGGGCACGGCAGGCTCTTCGGGCGCCACGGGGAGTGCGGGCGCGGGCGACGTGGAGGACGCCGGGCGGGGAGGTCCGACACGAGTGACGGAGGGCTGGGCGGGCGGGGAGACGGAGGAGGTTCCGCGGGTGTTCACGCCGGTGTTGCACGCAGTTCCTGCGGCGACGGCCATGACGACCGGGGCCAGGAGCTGGGCGCGAGCGCGAGGAGGAGGGAAGCGAAGGAGGCTCATGCGCTGGAGGCTCATACGATGACCCGGGCCGAGGTGGGGCGCCGTGCTCACGGCGCTGGAGCGGAGCCGCCTCAGGGACGTGGTTCCAGGGTGCACGTCAACCGCTGGAGCGTGCTCGCTGCCCCGCGGTCACCCCCGTCGGCGCGCTTGCCGACCAGGTCCATCCGCACGAAGCGAATCGGACCCGCGGGAGGCGCTGAAGATGTCGCCAGCTGGGGAGGTGGGGACCCAGGCTGAGGATCCAGCAGGGCCACCACGTGGCTCACGCAGGCCTCCCGTTCGTGGACCCAGACGTCGTAGAGGGCCGTCCGGATGTCCCTGCGTGACCCGTCGACCAGTCCCTCGCCACGCGAGCGGCCGATGCGGAAGTGCACGCCTTGTGGGCGGGCGCCGCATGCGGGGAGCGTTCCGAGGCGCTCGTGGAGGTCGAGCGAGGGCGTCCAGCCGTCGAGCGGGAGCGCGGCCACCGTCGGGTTGGAAAGCGCGTCGGGCGCATTCGCGCCAGGCACGTCGAGCGAGAGCATCCGGAGAATTGGCTGCTCGACACTGTAGAGGAGCAGCGGAACACCTCGCGCCGTCGGCTGCCCGAGCGTCGTGCGCCCGGTGAACAGGGCAGCAGGGGCCAGGACGCGCGGCGGCTCCCCGCTCCTCCACGCCAGGACCTGGGCTTCACGCTCCCACGCGATCGTCTCTCCCTTCTCCGTGCCGAAGACGACGTCACCCGTGGGGAGCAGGTTCCACGGCACCTTCGCGACCTCGATACCACCAGCCGATTTCACCCGGACGAGCAGGTTGTCGTGCCCTGCGCGGATGGAAAACAGGGCGCGATCTCCGGATGCGGCTACCGCGGAGAGAGTCGCGTTCTGGGTCACGCCAGGCGGCGCCTTGCCCGTCCACGAGCGCAGCTTGCTCCCCACCTCGCTCGGATCGAGCCAGTGCAGGGTCCAGGTGAGCGCAGCATTCGCCGGGGCGCTCGGACGCCGCGCTTCGAGGAGGCCCATGGCATCCAGCACGCCCCAGCGTCCCTGGGTGGCGGTGCTCTGCCTCTCGTCTGCCGCGGTGGGAGGCCGCTTGGTGCGACGGCTGAGCAGCTCACTCAGCTGCAGGGGTGACCCCAGCACGGCGAGCCCTTGCGCGGGGCCACGAGAAGCGCAGCCGAGGATGCGCTCGGGTGCAGCGCGCTCGCGCACGGGGCGGGAAAGGAGCGTCCCTGCTCCCGCCGGGGTCGCTGGCGCCTCGCTCGCCGGGGTCGCGTCGGGAACTCCTGAGCCCGAGCGTGCTGCAGCGGCCAGCGCGATCCCGCCGCCGGCAGGCCCCCAGCCAAGCCGGAGGTGGGTGTCGATCTTCATGCCCACCGTCCCCACCGAGAGCGTCTCCTCCGAGTCCGCGGCATGATGGAAATCCATCTGGCCGATCGCGCTTCGCACGGCCGCCGGCGCCGCGATGTGGACCCAGCTCCGCCCGCCGTCGAGCGAGCCTTGCACCTCTCCATTCTCTCCCAGCGCGAGGCCATGGCCTTGACGGATCGAGGCGTGCTTCGTGTCGGTGAGCGCGGTGAGCACGTAGGGCCCCTCGCCCGACGGCTGCACCACAGACCAGATCGACCCACCGTTCTTGAGCACGAACGACAGGGCGTGATCCTCTCCCTCCTCGATCGGGCTCAGCAACTGCAGTTCGTCCACCTCCTCTCCACCGCCGGTGATCTCGCTCCCCCATCCGAGAGAGCCCACGCGCACGACATGGCCATCGGGTCCCGTCGCCGTCATGAACGGTCCGACCCAGGTGTCCGACGCTCCCTCCTCCTCGTCGCCACCCTTCCCATCAAGGGCCTTGTCCGACTGCAAGGGCGGCATCTCGTCGCCACGCCAGAGGCCTCCGAGTTGCGCCACGCGACCTCCCAGCAAAGCACCAGCGCCACTGCCGTAAGGGTCGCCGGAGGCGATCAGCGTGAGCCACTTCCCGTTCGGCTGCCGGACACAGACGTTTCCTTCCGCCCCGTCCTTGCAAGGCCCGACCAGCATCACGCCGCCGCTGGGAGAGGTGCGCAGCGGCTGCGCTCCATCGAGCACGAGGGTGGGCGGCTCCACCACGAGCCGCTCCTCGCCGAGAGGGATCCGCACCACCCCGAAGGGCTCGTAGACATCGCGGGTGGACTTGTCATCCATGGCGCACGCCACCCAGGCGGCTCGCGCCGTGCCCCCCACACCGCATGTCTCGGGCTCTTCCACCTGCGAGATCGAAGCAAGCTCCAGCACGTTCCCCGTCACGAGGTCGACCCGCGCTGCGAGCCCGTGGCTGGCCACGACGGCGGTCCCGGTCGCGGCCGCGACCCCGCTCACCACGGCGGCCTCCAGCGGATCACGCCCTGTCCGGCGCACCCAGCGCAGCAAGGCCGGCTCGGACGCTGCGGCAGCAGGCTGGGCTTCGATCGCCGAGAGCCGCCCGGTCGCCGCGTCGATCGCCTTCTCTGCCGAGCCGTGCTCATCGATGTAAGCGCGCAGCTCCCCACCCCGGACGCGTAGACCACGCATCCGCAGCGCGGCTCTCCGCTCCCCACCCGACGGGAGCCGCCAGGTCGCTCCCCCATCGCTGGTCACCGCCAGGCCCGAGACTTCGAAGAGCGCAGCCCCCACCTTCGCATCCAGGAACCTCAGCGCGCTGAGGGGGGGCAAGGGCAGGTTCGCGAGCGGGTTCGGCTTCCCCGTCTCCACGTCGATGCTCTGTGGCCTCGCGGGCCCCACGAGGAACACCATGACCCTGCCAGGCGCCGAACCGAGCCGCTGCACCACGCTCTCGGCGTGGGCCAGCGGGACCAGCGGCCCCAGGGGCTCATCGAGGCGGTAGATGCCATGGGCCCCCCGCAGCACGACGCGCGGCTTGCCCGAGGGCTCGACGGCGGGCACCTCGAGCACCTCCTCCAGCGGCTCCGGGTCGACCTCCTTCGAGGTCCGCAGCGCTCCATCGGCCGACACGACGCCACGGCGCCCCCCCAGCAGCACCAGCGTCCCGCCTTCCACGCTGGGCCCCACCAGCGTCGCTCCTCCCGACACCACCCAGCGGGCAGGCATCGCCGTCTCCACAGGAGCGCTCGGCGCCTCCGTCACCTTCCGCGCGGGCGCGTGGACCGTGGTCGCCGGCGCGCCCGAGCACCCGGCCACCACGCTGCTCAGGAACACGAGGGGGGGGAATGTTCGACGGAACATGGCGCCTGCGAGCTTACCGCAGCCGCCGGCGCTGCCTACCGGGATGCGAGCGCGAGCACCAGGACGCCGAGCGCGATCCGGTACCACCCGAACGGCGTGAGACCGAACCGTTTCAGGTAACGGAGGAAGCCCGAGATGACCAGCAACGCCACGATGAAGGAGACCACGAGCCCCACGCCGAGGTTCAGCATCCCCCCTGGCGCATCGAGCAACGTCTGCCCGTTCTTCACGAGGTCGAAGACCGTCGCCGCACCCAGCGTGGGGATCGCGAGCAGGAACGAGAACTCCGCCGCCGCCGCCGTGCTCAGGCCGACGAGCTGCCCCCCCAGGATGCTCGACATCGACCGCGACGCCCCCGGCCACAGCGCGAACGCTTGCGCGATGCCGATGATCAGTGCGCGCTTGGGGGTGACGTCCTGCAGGCGCGTCAGCCCTTCCTGCCCGCGCTTTCGCTGGAGCCGCTCCATCGCGATCATCACGACGCCACCGACGATCAAGGCCACCGCCACCGGCATCGGCCCGAACAGCAGCGCCTTGATCTTCTTGTGGAGCAGGTAGCCGAGGCCCGCAGCGGGCATGAACGCGATGCCCAGCGCCATCACGAACCGCAAGCTGGCCGGATCCCGCGCCAGCACACCGCGCCCGAGGTCCAGCAGCCGGTTGCGGTAGTACACCACCACCGCCATCACCGCCCCGAGCTGGATCACCACCTCGAGGGTCTTCGCGGCCTCGTCCTCGTGTCCGAGCCACGACCCGAGCAGGATCAGGTGTCCCGTCGACGAGACAGGCAAAAACTCCGTCAGCCCCTCCAGGATTCCGAGGAGGAGCGCGTCGATCCAGCTCATCCGGCGCAGTCTAGTCGCTCATGCCGTGGCCGCGCCTCGCGTTTCGTTCGCACCCCGTACGGGTCTACCGTCATCGCCGCAGCAGCGGGTCATGGGGTCGCTGCGCGTCCGGCCCTTCCCACTGGGACGGGGGCACCGATCTCGTCCCCGGCGCTGCACCGCTCCCACCTGGCGGCAGACCCTCGAAGGCACCGGGCATGTCATCGGGCAATGCGGGCGACACGCCCCCGGGCATCGTGTTCAACCAGCCGTCCAGGTTCGCCCCTGGGGTCGCTCGCCCAGGTGGCGCAAGGCGCCGGGGGACTTCCCTCGGCCCTTCGTCGAGCACCTGACTCTCCCACATCTCCGTGCTCTCTGGCCCCGCTGGCGCTCGCCCGCGCTGCGATGCCCCCGCACAGGCAGCGAGTGCCAGGGCCACCACCACGAGCGTGCCTGCTTTCACGCTGCTCATCATCCAGGCCGGAAGGGCAAGCCCCGCGCCGTCCGGAGGTGTCACGAGCGTGCCGCCTGGCGGGCCTGCGCCCCTACTTGAACGAAACGCGCTGCGCGACCCGCTTCAGGGCTTGCTCGGCGAGGCGGCGGGCATACGGGAGCGGCCCCAGTCGCGGATAAGCACCGCGCACCGGCCGAGCCGTCTCCTCTCCCCGCAAAAGCCGCTGCCCGAGCGCACCGACCGTGTCCACCTCGAACTCGTCGGCGTGCTGCTGCAGGTAGCGGCACAGACCGCGCAGCCGCTCCAGGTTGATCTGGTTCGGCCGTCCCCGTCGGCGCTCGGGCTCGTCCAGGAAGAAGAACTCGAACGAGTGCGTCACCAGCGTCACCTCGCGCACGCCGAGCGCCCGGTAGCGCCGCAAGCACTTGATGGTCTCCCCGACGGAGACGGCGCTGATCTGCAGGTGCCTGTAGCCACCACGCAGCTCGGTGAAGTTGGTGATGGGTAGCTCCCACACGCCCGACTCCGGAGAGCGGAACAGGCCGAGCGCGGGTTCGTTCAGGCGCATGCGGCAGTTCTTGGAGAAGTAGCAGGGGTTGTAGTTGCTGCTCAGGGCGATCCCGGCTTGCTTCATCGCCCCCCAGATCGCGTTGCTCGCGCCGAAATTCCCGGCCCGGTACGACACGATCTCGGACTCGGGCACGCCGGCCTCCGCGAGCAAGGAGCGGCCCTCCATCAGCAGCGCGACCTGCTCTGCTTCCGTGTATGCGGCGATGTCGTCCGGCGCTCTGGACTCGCCACGGCTCATGAAATCGGCCACCCGCTGCACGGGGTGCATGTGGAGCTGCACGTCGTGCCCGCGGCTCCGGAGCGCGGTGCAGATCTCGCGCAGCTTCGAGACGCCGAAATAGCGAGCGCCCAGGGCCTCCATGTAGAACGTGCCGCGCAGCCCGCAGGCCTCCAGCTCCCGCATGATCCGCTCGATGCCCAGCGGCTCCCGCTGGTTCACCAGGCGGCCCCACACCCGGACGTCGTAGCCGATCGGCGGCTTGACCCGCCCCTCGCCCATCCGCTCCTCGGCGCACTCCACGTCGACCGTGATGTAGACCCGCGTCCTGTCGCTCATAGAACCCCTAAGGTTTCTGCAGGATCATCGTGATGGTCGGGGAGATGAAGCCCACGTGGGCCCCCAGAGGCAAGAGCAGCCGGTTCGCGGCCGAGAGCACCTGCCTCCGCTTGCCGCTGACGCCCATCCGCGTCTTCAGATCCATCAGCAGCTTTCCACCGTCCCGCAGCCCCAGATCGCGGTAGCCGGCGAACCCCGCGCGCAACCTGAACGGCGACACGCTCTCGACGCGAAACCCGAGCAAGGCTTGCTGGAGCCGCTGCGGCACGTAGCTCACGCCCCAGCGAGCGGAGTGGGACTCCTTCGGCCACAGGCGGTTGCTCGTGCCGAGCACCACCACGTACCCACCCGGGGCGAGGACGCGATCGATCTCGCGCTGCACCGCGCCGAGGATCTCCGGCGGCACGTACTCCAGCACGCTGTTGCAGGAGATCACGTCGAACGAGCCCGACTCGAAGGGCATGCGCGTCGTGTCGGGCAGATGCATCACCCGCACCCGGTCCCCGAGGCCGTGCCTCGCCGCGTTGAGCTGGGCCAGCTCGACGTATTTCTCGCTGATGTCGACGCCAGTCACCTCCGCGCCGAGCGACGCGAGCACGATGCCCGTCGCCCCGAGATGGCAACCCAGCTCCAGCACCCGCAACCTCCGGACGGATCCGAAGATCGCCTGGAAGGCGTGCCGGCTGCGCTCCCACTCCCAGGACACGTAGCCACCGACGAAGACGTCGTCGGGGTTCCAGCCGAGCGCGAGGGCGCGCTCCCGAAAGCGACGATCGGCGTCCTGGTCGACGACGTCGGGGGGACCCTGGGCCTCACTTTGCGAGGGACTCACGCCACGTGCATCCGAGGAACTCACCATCGTGTCGTCACGCGGCGGCGGCGGCCTTCACTTCGGCCCCCGGCACCCGGTAGATGGCGAAGAGGAAAGGCGAGAACCACGGGTTGCTTTCGCCAGGGACCACCCGGTTCGCCACGAAGCGCAGCGGCCCCGTCAGCCGGCGGACGGCCTTCTGCGCCAGGACCGGCGCGTCGTCCTCCACCCAGAAGTGGAAATGGCCGCCCGTGTAGCGGGCCTGCACGAGCTCCGCGCCGTTCCTGGCCGCCGCGGACTCGAGGAAGGGCAGGTTCATGATCTTCGTGTTGTGCCGCAGGAGGTTCTTCCGATCGAGGAGCCAGTGCAGCGCCCGCTGCGCGCCTCCGAAGTTCGGCATCCCGATCACCACCGTGCCGCCCGGCTTGCACAGCTCGAAGTGCCGATCGACCACACGGTCGGCGTCCTCGAAGTGCTCGATGAACCCGAACGAGGCGACCACGTCGAAGCGCTCCTCGCTCTCCCACGTGAAGAAGTCCGCCTTGTGGATCTTGCCGACGTCGAGCCCGCGCTTGCGCAGGTTGTTCTCGATCACCTCGGGATCGGCGGTGTAGTCCAGGCCGTACGCGGTGAACCCGAGGCGGCCGCAGAAATCTGCGAGGATTCGCCCAGGAGCGCAGCCGATCTCCAGGAAGCTGCGCCCCTCACCGGGAGGGAGGAAGGGCGCGACGTCGTCGTAGAGCTCACAGCCCTCGCTGAGATCGTCACCGTAGTCCTGCCAGTGTCGCTTCCAGTAGTCCTGTGACGTGAGCCTCACGCTGCGCCTCCTGCGTCGCGACCCGACAGAACATCCAAGGCCGGACGCTCAATCTAGCCTGCGCAGCCGTGCAGCGACAAGACGGGGCATCCTCCGCGTTCCGCGAAGGCGCCCAGGATCCCGTCAGGCGAGCTCGTCCCCTGTGCTGCGGGGAAGTTGCGATTGCAACAAAACGCGTTCCGTGAGGAAACGCTGGCGCTCCAGTACCCTGATCTACGGGTCCGTGGAGCCGGGTCGCCCCTGCTCCACGACGCGAGTATGTCACCCTCGCAGGGGCTGGTAAAGACCGGAGATTCCAGAGCGCCTCGATGTCGCACGCTGCGGACGGGTCAGCTCGGTCCGCCCGGCGTTCATCGGCGCTTCCAGACGTTCATCCGCGCTTCCAGGCGTTCACCAGCGCTTCTGGATGTGTCCCATGAAGTCGTAGGGGTAGCCCAGGTCGAACGCGCTCGCCTCGTCCAGGCGCTTCATGTCCTCGTCCGACAGCGTCACCTTGGCCGCCGCCGCGCACTGCTCGAGCTGATCGAGGCTGCGCGCACCGAAGATCGCCGAGCTCACGGTGGGCTTCTGGACGAGCCACGCCAGCGACACCGCCGTCGGCGTCGACCCCCGCTCCGTCGCCAGTGCGCGCACCGCATCGATGATCCGCCAGTTCCTGGGTGAGTCGTACCTCGACAGCCGCTCCTTCCACTTCTCGAGCCGGGTACCAGCCGGAGGCGGCTGATCCTTGTCGTACTTGCCGGTCAGAAAGCCTCCCGCGAGCGGGGACCACGGCAGCACGCCGAGGCCGAACTTCTGACACAGGGGGATGTGCTCCCGCTCCAGCTCGCGCACGAGCAGGCTGTACTGCATCTGGAGGCTCACGAAGCGCGCTCGCCCCTCGCTCTTGCTGGTCCACAGGCTGTCCACGAGCCGGTAGGCCGTGTAGTTGCTGGCCCCCAGGTACAGCACCTTGCCCTGGGTGATCAGGTCGTCCAGCGCGCGCAGGATCTCGTCCTCCGGCGTGTCGATGTCCTGCATGTGGATCTGGTAGAGGTCGATGCGATCGGTCTGGAGCCTGCGCAAGCTCGCCTCCACGGCGCGCATGATCCGGTAGCGGGACGCCCCGGAGCCATTCGGCCCCTCGGACATCCGGAACCTGAACTTCGTGGCCAGCACCACCTGGTCCCGGTGCTGCCCCTTCGCGAGCCAGCTTCCGACGACCCGCTCTGACAGGCCGTCCTGTCCGTAGATGTCGGCGGTATCGATGAAGTTGATCCCCAGCTCGAGGGCGCGGCTCATGATCCGGTGCGACGTGTCCTCGTCGCACGAGATGCCGTGCATCATGCTCTTCTCGTCGGCTTCGCCGAAGGTCATCGCCCCGAGACACAGCGTCGAGACCTTGACGCCACTCCTGCCGAGCGTGCGGTACTCCATGCGACTTCTCCTTGGTTCGTCGGTCGGATCACCGACCTACGGGGTGCTTCGCCCGATGTAAAGCCCCGGACCACGCCAGCACGGCATCGAGAACGCACCGCGTCAACGCCGGAAAGCTGGCCCGATCCGCGCCAGGTCTGGCTACGCTCGCCGCGATCCGATGGACTCTGGTGGAAAGACCCCCGCGACCTTGCAGGCATCCCTCACCCCCGAGAGCGGGTTGCCTTCGCTGTCGATTGGCGACGTGCTGCACCGAGAAGAGGTCGCGCGTGCCCGTATTTTCTTTCCCTCCGCCCTGCTCCTCGCGGCCGCGAACCTGCTCTGCGTCCCGCTCCTCCCGTTCCCTGGCGACGCCCGCATCATGGCCGGCGTCGTCCTCGTCGTGTGCGTCATCCTCACGGCCATCGGCCGTCACCTGGCCAAGGATCCCGCACGCTACACCGGGCCCCGCGTCACGCTCCTCGCCGCCGGGTGCTGTCTCGTCGGCACCGCGATCCTGTACTTCATCGGCATCTTCTGCGCCGGGAGCATGGTGCTCATCCTCGGCATCCATTTCTTCTCCACCAGCGGGAACCGAAGCTCCAGCATCGCCGCCTACGCCACCATCGCGATCCTCTACTTCTTCTTCTCCGCGGGCATCGCCTCGGGGCTGCTCCCCGACATCGCCCTCTTCTCGGTCGCCGGTGTGCCGCCAGCCGTCCAGTGGTTCCAGGTCGGCATGTCGCAGGTCTTCTTCGCCATCACGCTGTTCATGGCCCAGCGCAACCGCGCGGCGCTGGAGAACGCCGTCCACCAGGCGCAGCGCGCCGCGATGCAGATCCGCCAGCGCGACGCCCAGCTCGCGGAAGCGCGTCGCGAACTCGATCGGGCCCTCCAGGCCGGCGAGGGCCGTCGCACCGGCCAGGTCCTCGGCGGCTACCGCCTCGGCGAGCTGCTCGGCCGCGGTGGCATGGGCGAGGTGTACCGCGCCGAGGACGTGATCACCGCTCGCCAGGTGGCCATCAAGATCATGCACCTCGGCCTCCTCGACGACGAGGAGCAGGTCCGCCGCTTCCTGCAGGAAGCCGAGATCGCCGCGGCCGTACGCACGCCGCACATCGTCGACGTCATCGACCTGGGCCGCGCTCCGGACGGCGCGCCGTTCCTGGTCATGGAGCTGCTCGATGGCAACGACCTCGGCTGGCACCTCCGCCGCCGCGGTCCACTCCCCCTCGGCGAGGTCGTCGATCTCGTCGAGCAGCTCGCCAAGGCCCTCGCCGTCATGCGCGAGGCTGGCATCGTCCACCGCGATCTCAAGCCGGGGAACATCGTCCTCGCACGCCAGGCGCCGACCCAGCGTGGGCGCCCTGCGGGCCCGTCACTGTGGAAGGTGCTCGACTTCGGCGTGGCCAAGGCGCTCGGCACCACCAGCACCCTCACCCAGGGCCAGATCCTCGGCACGCCTTCGTACATGGCCGCCGAGCAGCTCGCTGGCGAGGTGGATCACCGCACGGATCTCTACGCCGCCACCGCCATCGCCTACCGCTCGCTCACCGGCAGCGCCCCCTTCGAAGGCGACGACGCCGCACAGATCGCTTACAAGGTGATGTTCGCGCAACCGACCGCACCGTCGCAGTTCGTGCAGCTCCCCAGCGACGTCGAGCTGGTGCTCGCCATCGGCCTCGCCAAGAAGTCAGCCGATCGCTTCGATCGCATCGAGGATCTCGCACGCGCTCTCCGCCTCGCCTCGCGCGGTGAACTCGACGAGGTCACCCGCGCACGCGGCTGGAAGCTCCTCAAGGTCTCTCCCTGGGAAGGCCAGCGTCGCGCCCAGCCTGGACCGGCGCAGGTGGCCTGAGTCCGGCCTCCACGGACGCGCGCCTCGCCTCATGGAGCCCATCGCTCCGACGCCGCCCATCGGTTACCCTGCCGCGCATCAACGACGCCCGGCGAGCCCCATCCGCCGGACGACCGAGAGGAGTCGACCCATGCGCTTTGCTCTTTGCCTCTTGCCCCTGCTCGCCGTGGCGTGCGGACCGAGCGGAACCACCTCGTCGACCACCGACACGACGACCACCCCGACCGCGCCCAGCGCGACCCAGAGCGCGCCCACGGGGGCTACCACCGAGGGCGACTCGCCGTCCGCCGCGCCCCGCCCCAGCCCGCCCACCGAGGGAGAGAGCATGGACCTCGCCGCCAGCAGCAACGCCTTCGCGACCGATCTCTACGCCCAGCTCCGCACCAAGGAAGGGAACCTCGCCTTCTCGCCCGCGAGCATCACCCTCGCCCTGACCATGACCTGGGGTGGAGCCAAGGGCGAGACCGCATCTCAGATGGCCAAGGTCCTGCACCTCACCGGCGGGCAAGACGCCGTCTTCGAGGCCGCCGGCAAGCAGCTCTCGGTGTGGAACGACGCCTCCCGCACGGCCTACACGCTGCGCGTCGCCAACCGCCTCTTCGGGGAAAAGACCTTCACCTTCGAGGACGCCTTCCTGAAGAAGACCGCCACCTCCTTCAGCGCCCCGCTGGAGCCGACGGACTTCGCCAGCTCGGCGAAGGCCCCCGAGACGGCGCGCGCCCGCATCAACGGCTGGGTCGAGAAGGAGACCCAGGATCGGATCAAGAACCTGATCCCGAGCGGCGTGCTCGACACCAGCACCCGCCTCGTCCTGGTGAACGCCATCTACTTCCTCGGCAGCTGGGTGACCCCCTTCCCCAAGGCCTCCACCCGGCCTGCCCCTTTCCATGGAAGCAAGGGCGCCGCGAAGGACGTCCCGACCATGAACCTCACCAGCCACTTCAAGTACGCCGCGGTCGACGGACTGCGCGTGCTCGAGCTGCCCTACAAGGGCGACGAACTCTCGATGACGCTCGTCTTGCCCGACGACAAGAAAGGACTCCCCGCCGTCGAGAAGCAGCTCACGGCCGACAAGCTGTCCTCCTGGATCCAGGCCGCTTCCCGGGCGAAGGTCAACGTCGCCCTCCCGCAGTTCGAGCTGTCCCCGAGCGTCTATGCGCTCCGCAACCCGCTCTCCACGCTGGGCATGCCCGACGCCTTCGACGAGCGACGCGCGGACTTCACCGGCATCGCCAACCCCACGAACCCGAGCAACCGGCTCCTGATCACCCAGGTCCTTCACAAGGCGTTCGTGAAGGTCGACGAGCAAGGGACCGAGGCCGCCGCCGCGACGGGCGTCATCATGGGCGTCCGCAGCGCCGCCCCGAGGCCGGAGCCGATCGTCGATTTCCACGCGGATCACCCCTTCCTGTTCTTCATCCGCGACGTGCGCTCCGGCATGATCCTGTTCGTCGGCCGCGTCGAGGATCCCGCCTCGACCTGAAGCCGCCGGCTCTGACGACCCATCCCCCATGAACATGAGGAGACCCACCGGATGAAGCTCGACAACGTCCGCCTTCTGGTCGTGCGTTTCGAAGAGATGTTCCAGTTCTACCGGGAAGCGCTCGGTCTCACCCTGACCTGGGGTGACGCCTCCGGCCCCTACGCGAGCTTCGACCTGCCCGACGGCGGAACGATCGGGCTGTTCCGCCGCGAGCTGATGGCGAGCACGGTGGGCACGGCCAAGCTGCCTCGCGAAGGCGAAGGTCAGGATCGCTTCGTGCTCATCCTGCGGATCGAGGACGTGGACGCGCTCGCCGTCGCGCTCGGCCAGCGGGGCGTGGCGCTCCTGGGTGCGCCGAGGGACATGCCCGACTGGGGGCTGCGCATCGCGCACCTGCGCGATCCCGACGGGAACCTGCTGGAGTTGATCCAGGACCTGCCGAGCGACGCGGCCAGCTCGACCCTGCACGAAGACGAGACGATCTCGCTCGAAGGGAGCGGGATCTGAGGCGACTTCAGGCGCTCGGGAGACGCTGCTCGAAGACCAGCGCGCCGTAGGTCAGCCGGAAGACGGCCTCGGTGGTCGGCACGAAGGAGAGGACCTCGGCGACCGGCTTGTCGACCTGCACGCAGAGGGAAAGGGGGAAGGCGCGCAAGGCGGGTCCCCCAATCGACGGGTGGGCTGCCGCGAAGAAGAGGTTGTAACGGTAGCGCGTCACGCCCTCTTCCTCACTCAGCGTCAGCCAGGGTGCCTCCTTCTGCGCGTCGAGCCCGGTGAAGACCTGCGCGATCGCCGCTTCGATGGCCGCGCGCAAGGTCGGCAGGAGCGGGGCCGCCGCGTCATCCAGGAAGTTCGCCACGTCCGCGATCTGCGCCGCGACGGAGCTGGAGACCGGCAGCGCGCCATGGCCCGAGCTCCTCCCGCCGCCGAAGACCAGCTCCGCGTCCGGCAGCTCGCTGAAGATCGCTGCGGCCCTGACCATGTCGAAGGGCAGACGGAAGGACCTCGTCGAGAGGGCACGCTCGAAGCTGCTCGCCAGACGAAGGGCATGCATGCGGTGGTGTTCCTCCACCGAGGCACAGACCACCCTGAACCGCCCCGAACCCATCCTCATGCCCGTGACTCCTTTCACTCCCCCGAGAGGTGTTTCCTCCCGGGAGGTGTTCATGCGCAAAACGGTTGCTCGCCCTCGATCCAGGGAGTGCATGCGCGCGCTCGATGCACACCACAGGCCACCCATGGCGCACACTTCCGCTCCTGATTCTCGAAGACTTTCGGGTGTCTGATGCTCCTGGTCACCCCGGAGGATCGGCGCCCTCGGTGGCTGCCGTTCGATGGACGGAGACCTCCGTCGCGACGGTCTTCACGCGTGAGGGGCATGGCCAGCACGCGCGAGGGGCATGGCCAGCCGTCCCCTCGCGATGTTCCCCCCGGGTGAGGTCCGCAGTCCTCACCACGCACGCATCAGGTGATGACCCGAGTCCTCGCCCCGTGCGCCTTTCTCCGAGGATTACTGCCCGAAGACGGTTTCCTTGCGCACCAGATCGATCACCGCATTGCCCCCACCGAAATTGGCGCCCCCGAAGGCGTGCTCCACGCCGACGTACACCGGCCCGAGGCCATGGGCGAAGTTGTCACAGGCCATCGACGTCCCACCGAAGTGGACGAGCGCCTTGCTCCGCTGGAACGAGTACCGCGCGAGGTCCAGCTTTTCCCAGGCGTCGGAGCCGGGGATGATGGCATCGTCCTCGGCGGCATCCCAGTCGGGGATCACCGCGCCGACGCTGGGATCGCCGATGCGCGCCCGGAGACGCAGGTACTGCGGTGGTTTCGTCTGCACCCCCGCGGGAACCTCGCGGCCTTGCCCCTGCGCGAACGTCGGCGCGTCGAGCCAGATCAGCGCGTAACCGCCACCGATCTCGTCTTCCATCACCCACGCATCCCCCTCGTGACGCGGCGCTCCTTCGACCTCTCGCCGCGTGTGATCGTCGGCCTGGAAGAGGGCGATCGCGACCTTCCCCTCACCACCCACCCGGTACTCGGCCGGCACCAGCAGCGTGCCGAGGTGCACCATCGGCACGCCATCGCGACGCGACCGTGGCCACTGTGCCACCGGGATGGGCGGCACCCCGAACGAGAAGCCGTGCCCTACGTCCCCGTCGGCGGGCACCACATTCCACGCCCGCGTCGGCGTCCCCGTCCCTGCCGAAAGCTCGGGATCCGCGTCCTCGTCGATGGGTGGCGGAGGAGGTGCTGCTGCCTCAGCCGCCCGTCGCCGCGCCAGCGCCTCCTCGTCGGCCAGCACCGCCGACGCTGGCTTCTCGGTCCGGAGCAGCGAGCGGAGCGCCGACATGCTGTCCTCCGGCGGCCGGTCGGCGCGCTCGGCCAGCCGGTCGAGCACGGTCTTCAAGGTCGATGCGACGGCATGCGCCCGACGCGCCGGGAGCAAGAGAACATCGCTCACCACCAGCGCCACGAGCTTCGGCGCGGGAAGCTCCAGGAGCCGCACGAGGAGCCGATCGCGCTCGGAACGCGAGAGATCGCGGAGCGCATCACGCGCCTTCTTCGAGGGCGTCGGGTCCACGTCAGCGGCGACGAAGATCACGGCATGCGTCGACAGAAGGACCAGGTCCCCTGGCGCCACCTCCTTCTCGCCCGAGATCCGCTCCACCCCGACGCTCACGTCCCCGCGCCCCATGGGCGTCACGAAGACCTTCCCGTCCCGAAGCACGAACCGCGCATGCTTCTTCTCGATCATGTCCTCGGTGAGCCGCAGGTCGCCGCTCCGTCCGGCCACGAGCGGCTTGCCCCCGAGTTCCACCGAGACGACGCCGAACCCGCTCGCACCATGAAGCCACACGGTTCCCATGAGGGACGGTCTCTACACCCGATCTCCATGCGCGCGTAGGAGCAGACGCTCACAGGCCGTCGCGGCATCGGCCACGGTCAGCCCTCTCCTTCACACCGCAGAAGTACGCGACTCCAGCGGCGTGCTTCCGTCCCCCTCCAGCCGTACCCGCGCCATCTCCGCCCAGCACTCCGTCTGCCGCTGTGCAGCGGCTGCCACCGCGTCGACCGCCTCGTCTCCACCAAGCCTCGCGACCACCGGCGCGAGCATCTCCACGCCTCCCCAGCCGCTCAGCGTGGAGACCAGCGTCGCCGCCCCTGCCGCGTCGCCAAGGCTCACGGACAGCAGCCACGCCGCATCCTCCAGCGCCATCCACGGCGCACAGCGCATCACGCTCTCCAGCCCTTCGCTGCCGGGATCGTCCCTGTACGCCGCGACCACACGCGTGGCGAGCCCAGGACGGAGCGCCTCGGACGCCACCCGACAGAGCGCGACCAGCGCCGTGATCCGACCGAAGAGCGACGCCTCGTCTCCTCCTCGCTCGGCGAGCGCGACAGCCTGATCCAGGCCGAGCACCTGGAGGGCAGCCTCCGCCTGATCCCGCACGAGCGACGCCGCGACCCAGGCAGGGGTGAGCGCCGCCACGGCCCCCTGCGCTGCAGAAACCAACGCGCGCCCCCCCGGGGTCGACGCCGCCCTCAGCAGCGCGCGCGCACCATCGACGCCGCCTCCGCACAGCGTGTCGATGGTCTCGAGCTCATCGCCTGTCTCACCCAGCTCGGCAAAGCGTCGCGCGAGAGGCTCCCCCATCCCTCCCATCGCCTCCCCGCGCAGCCGCACGACCTGCGCCAGGTTCAGAAAAGGAGCCAGCGCCTCGGTACACGCACCGTGGTCGAGCAGCTCACCAGCATCTCCCCCATCCTCCAGCGCAGCCTCCTCGCCTCCCGCCTCCCCTTCGCCGTCGAACTCCCCTTCCCCTCCCGCCTCCCCCTCGTCCCCCGCATCTTCCCCCTCGAAGAAAGCCTCGAACATGACGGACAGCGCGCGCTCTCGCGCTTCGGCCGGCAGCCTCCCCAGGAGAGGCGCCAGCGCGTTCGCGCGGGATGCAGGTGGCAGGTCCATCGCCAGCCGAAAGAGCCTCGACGCGAGCGCCGTGGAGAGTCCCTCCGCGCTTCCGAGGCGAGCGAGCCACCGCCCAGGATTCGCGCGCGACCGAAGCTCGGCGAGCGTCTTCTCCACGAGGGGCTCGGCCTCGGCAACGGGCACGAGGTCGACCGCAGCGAGCCAGTCGGAAAAGCTCAGTGCTTCTCCTCGCGTATCCACCAAGGCGAGGGCTCGCCGCGCGAACTCGGCGGCCTCGGAGGCATCGACCTCGGACGCCGCGCGCGCCACGAGAAGCAGCGCCTGTGGCGCCTGCCATCCGGCGCCACCCCGGACCGCGAGCGCAAGCGCCTGCGCGATGAGTTCGTGCCGAAGCGGCCTCGCCACGCCACCCGGAGACGACGCGACGGCGCTTTGCGACCCCAGCTTCATGGTCTCGCCCGGATCATGCGGGTGCGCGTGTACCGCGAGGGCCAGCAGCGCCATGGCCAGCGCGCAGTCGGCCCCTTCCAGCGCCTCCGAGCACGGTCGTCGTTCCCCGGGAGTCCACTGTTCGTGGAGCGTCCCCAGCACCCCTTGCGCGATCCCGGTCTCCACGAGTCGGACCATGGCGGCCACCACCCCTCCAGAGGGCGCCAGAAACCGAGACGGCTCAGCGATCAGGCCACGCGCCCGCCGAAGCTCCGCCCTTCGTGCCGCGAGATCCGACCGGGTCGACGGCCAGGCCCACCTCGGATCGCTCAGCGCCGCGAGGCCCTCTGGCGTCGCGAACTCTGCCGATTGCCCCATCGACAGCCGCCAATGATCGCCAGCGAAGCGACGCAGGTAGGTCCCTCCGTCGCTCTCTTCGTCGCTGCGCGCGATGCGCGAAAGGACGAAGCGTCTGGCGGCCTCGGCGAAGGGATCGGCATGGTGAAACGCCGCCGCATCCCTCATCGCGTCCAGAGGGTCCACCGCCTCCTCGATGGTGTCGCGCGCCTCCTCCCACACCGTGCAGAACGCCTCATGCGTGAACCGGATGGCGCGCAGCGCTTCTCCCTCCCAGGTGACGAGCATCGACAAGCTGTCTCGATGCGCCTCGATCAACGCCCGCACCTCGGCCTCGCTCCGACCCAGCACGGAGGCCACATCCACGAGTTCGAGGGGAGCCAGCGCCCGCGAGACCAACGAGAGCAACCCCACGATCTCCGTCTCTCGCTGCACGCTACACCACGCCATGAGCGACGCTGCGACGAGCCTCAGAGACCCCAGATCGAACGCCCTCCACGTCTCCGCATCCACGCCGACCAAGGTCACGTCCTCGGCACCCAACCCGAGCCGTCGTGACCACGCTTCCCCCGCATCGCGCTCCCCGGTGATGGCGACGACGACGCGCACCGCAGGCCCCAGCGAGGCCACCACGGAGGCCCTCGCGGCCTCGGGCCAGTCGAGGCAGGCGTCGAGATCGACCAGCGACAGCAGGAGAGGAGCATCGTCGTTCTCCTGATCGCGGTTGGCGAGGTGATTCAGCAACCGCTCACGCAGCCCGAAGAGGTCCTCCATGAAAGGAGCTTCCTCGGGCCACAGCGCTGCCGCGATCGCCGCGAGGACGTCTTGCTCGAAGGGGGCCCCCTGAACCCGGCCCACCCGCACCATGACCTGCTGCACGCCGGGAGCCCCCGTCTCGCGCAGGAAATGCTCGATGACAGCCCCCTTGTCGGCCTCCACGGACCCATACACGACACACGCTTGGGCGCGCTCATCCGCGTACCAGACGCGCAACGCCTGCAGCTCTCGGGTCTGGCTCTCTCCGCTCACTCCCCTCTCCACCCGGGCCTCCATCCTGCCGCGGCGTGGCCCATCGCCACGGCCTTCACAGCGTTCGCACTCACCACCCCGGGGGCGACGCCTCGGCTCTCTCACGCATCGAAGCGTCGCCCCAGACCGTCCTCGTGACCTCTCCGAGGACATGCCTACCACTGGATTTCACGGTGCGCCCCGGGCTCGTCGGCGCAGTCGAAGTGATAACATCGCTCAATGCGCATCACCGCTGGCGTCATCACCTCCTGAATCATCGTGTCACCGTGCCAGCCAAAGCGAAAGAAGCGAGACGAGGTGAGGGTCCCGTCGGGCACGCATCGATAGACCTCCTTCTTCAGCCAGCGCGCTTCAGCCAGCGCGCGAAGGCGTCTACGTAAGCTCGACGAAGCGACCATCCCTCCCCGACGCCCAGCTCCCGCTCCCCTTCAGCCCCTGGTGCGCGGCACGGCGTTTCCTGCGCGCGCGCCGGCGACCACGAAGTCCACGAGCCTCACCAGGTAGGCATCGTCGACGGGCTCCCCGCTCCGGAGCATCCGCGAAGACACCGGGGCAAAGGTGACGTCGATGAGCAGCTCGGCGTCGCTCCCTTCGGGGACCTCACCGCGGGCGACGGCGCGCGCGATGATCGCCCGGCGCCTGGCCCGGTACTCGTCGCGCAACGTGCGGACGATGGCGTCGACCTCGGGGAGCGCGCGCTCGTCCTGGATCATCCGCCCCAGCCCCTTGCCGAGCGCGGAGCCCCACAGATGGCACGAGCTGCGGACGGCGCTCAGCAGCTCCTCGCGGAACGAGCCGGACTCCAGGGGCTCCTCGGGCTCGGTGAAATGGCCGAGGGTGGCGGCCACCAGCGCCGGCTTCGTCGGCCAGCGACGGTAGATGGTGGTCTTGTTCACCCCGGCGCGCTCGGCCACGTCCTCGATCCGCAGCGCTGCGTAACCGACCCGGCCGATCTCCTCCGCGGTCGCGAGCAGCACCGTCTCGACCACGCGCGCGCTCCGCCCCCGGGGGCGGACGCCTTCGGTGCGGCGGCGCGGTCGGCGTTCTTCGGGGGTCGACATGGCGGCGTGCGTGCGTCCCACCTCAACGGAAAGAGCTTGTTCTTGTCCAGCCAGAACAAACCAAAGGCAACCAATTGTTGCCTTTCATCCCCGCGGACCTACTATGGCAACTTAGAGTTGCCTGAATTGGAGCCCAGATCATGAGCAGCACGCTCGCCCTCCCTGATGCCACCTCCCCCCTGGCCCCCCGGCGCGCGCTGCTGCTCGGCGTCACGGGCGCGATCACCGTGCTCGCAGGGGTCGGCTGGTGGGTGACGCACCGTGGCCTCGAATTTACGGACAACGCGCAGATCGACGCGGAGCTTCTGGCGGTGGCCCCGCGCGTCGGGGGCGTGGTCGTGAAGGTGAGCTTCGAGGAGAACCAGGAGGTGAAGACCGGCGAGGTGCTCGCCGAGCTGGACGACGCCCCGAGCAAGGCGCGGCTCGCGCAGGCCGAGGCGAACCTGAAGGTGGCGATCGCCAGCGCCGAGGCGGCCGAGGCCGACGCGCAGGTCGCGGAGATCACGGCGCTCGGGAACCGGTCGGTGACGGAGGCGTCGCTGCAAGCGTCACGCGCGGGCGCGCTCTCGTCGAAGGATCAGATCGCGGAGGGGCAAGCCCGGGTGACGGCAGCGCAGGCGGCGCTCCAGCAGGCGACGAGCGAGAAGGAGCGCACCGTGCGGCTGTTCGAGGGCGGGGCGATCTCGCAGGCGGAGCTGGACCGGGTGAACACGACCTTCGACAGCGCGTCGGCGGCGCTGACCCAGGCGCAAGCAGCGCTGAGCGGGCTGCGGTCGACGGCGGTGGCGGCGAGCAGCCGCGTGCAAGAAGCCTCCGCGCGCGCGGTGCAGGCGCGGGAGGTCGACGTGGTGGTGCAGCAAGCGCAAGCGCGGGCGCGGGCGGCGCGGGCGCAGGTGGCGACGGCGCAGGCGGCGCGGGACCTGGCCGCGCTGGACCTGTCGTACACCACGATCCGCGCGCCGCAGGATGGGGTGGTCTCGAAGAAGAACATCGTCGTGGGGCAGACGCTCTCGGCGGGCGCCCCCGTGGGGCAGCTCGTGCCCACGCGGCAGGTGTGGGTGACGGCGAACTTCAAGGAGACGCAGCTCGCGCACATGCACACGGGTCAGCCGGTCATGGTGCGCGTCGACGCCTACCCAGGAGCGCCCCTCAAGGGAGAGCTGGAGAGCTTCTCGGCGGCGACGGGCGCGAAGTTCGCGCTGCTTCCGCCCGACAACGCGAGCGGCAACTTCACCAAGGTGGTGCAGCGGTTGCCCGTGCGGGTGCGCCTCACGGAGGTGCCGCCAGGGGTCGCACTGCGGCCCGGGATGAGCGCCGAGATCGAGGTCGACACCCGTCTGTGACCCCCGGGTGACGCCCATGAGCGAGAGGCTGACGGACGAACGGCGGAGGGCGCGATGAGTGCGGCGGCACCCCCCCTGGAGGTGCCACTTTCCGACCCGGCGCAGCCAGCGGCGAAGGTGGCGAGCAAGTGGGTCATCGCCATCGCGGTGTCGCTCGGCGCGCTGCTGGAGCTGATCGACAGCTCCATCGTCAACGTCGCGCTCACCGAGATGGCCGTCTCGCTGGGGGTGTCGATCGAGCAGATGAGCTGGGTCATCACCAGCTACGGCATCGCCAACGTCATCATCCTGCCCCTGTCGGCGTGGCTGGGGCACCGCTTCGGCAAGAAGCGGTACTTCCTGTTCTCGCTGGTGGGCTTCACGCTGGCGTCGGTGCTGTGCGGCATGGCGACGACCCTGCCGACGCTGATCGTCGCCCGGGTGCTGCAAGGCCTGACGGGAGGCGGGCTCCTGGCCAAGGCGCAGTCGATCCTCTTCGAGACCTTCCCGAAGGAGGAGCAGGCGATGGCCCAGGGCTTCTTCTCCGCCATCGTGATCGCCGGGCCGACGATCGGGCCGACCCTGGGCGGGTACATCGTCACGAACATCGGGTGGCGCTGGATCTTCTTCGTCAACTTGCCCCTCGGCGTGTTGGCGGTGGCGATGGTGAGCATGGCGCTGCCGCGAGACCCACCGAAAGGGGCGCGCGGGTCCGTCGACTGGCTGGCGATCGCGCTGCTCGCGGTGGGGCTGGGCTCGATGCAGACCCTGCTCGAAGAGGGCAACACGCACGACTGGTTCGACTCGCAGTTCATCGTGGCGCTCTCGGTGTGCGCAGTGGTCGGCCTCGCGGTGTTCGTCGTGCGGGTGCTGAAGTCCGACAACCCGGTGGTCGACCTGCGGGTGCTCCGGTACCGGTCCCTCTGGGCCGGGAGCGTGCTGTCGGTGGTGATGGGGATGGCGCTCTACGGCGCGCTGTTCTCGCTGCCGCTGTTCGCCGCGCAGGTGATGGGCTTCACGTCGCAGCAGACGGGCCTGTTGCTCTTGCCCGGGGCGCTCACGTCGGCGCTGATGATGCCCCTCGCCGCACGGCTCACCCGGCGCTACCCACCGCAGATCCTCCTGGTGATCGGGGCGCTCGTGCTGACGGGATCCGTGCTCTGGCTGGCGCGCTCGAGCCCGCAGACGTCCCAGGACGACCTGATGATGCCGCTCATCGTGCGCTCGATCGGGACGGCGCTGATGATGCTCCCGCTGAGCATGGCGGCGCTGGGACCGATCCCGAAGCAGGACATCGCCGCGGCGACCGGCTTCTTCAGCCTGACGCGGCAGCTCGGGGGCAGCATCGGCATCGCGCTCCTGAACACGCTGCTCATCCACCGGCAGGCATTCCATCGGTCGGTGCTCGTGGAGCACCTGAGCGTCACGGATCCAGCGGTGCAGGCGCGCCTCACGGCGACGGCCGCGGGCCTCGTCGCGCGCGGCTCGGACCCGGTGAGCGCCCAGCAGCAGGCGCTGTCGCTGCTGGATCGGTCGGTGAGCTTGCAGAGCGCGGTGATGTCCTACGGGGACACCTTCGTGCTGACGGCGGTGGTCATCGTCTGCACCCTGCCGCTGGTGCTGCTGCTGGGACGCCCCGCGGCGGACGTGAAGGTGGACGCGGGGCACTGATCTCGACCTGCGCACGCCGGTCATCCGTCACGCCGCGGCGTCGAGGCATGCCAGCGCCGCGCCGCTCGAAACGCGCAGCCCGAGCGAAGCCCACGCGACGAGACGGCGGAGAGGTCAGGCCCCCACGACGAGCCACCTTGTCGCATCACTGCAATCCGTCGCTGCCCAAATGGGAGAATGCTTACAGTGCGAAATCAGATTTTGTCCTCCCTCGCGAGGAAGAACAAAATCTCACTTCGGATTTTCCCGCCCCCCGTCAGGGAGAACGAAATCTGACCTCATCTCTTCCCCCCTCCCGCTGGTGAGCGAGAAATCTCACCTCAGACACTCTCCCTCCCCGCCGGTGACAGCCCGATCTCACCTCATCTCCTCCCCTCCCTCGCGAGCGGCAGCCTGATCTCACCTCATCCGCTCCCCTCCCTCGCGAGCAGCAGCCCGATCTCACCTCATCCGCTCCCCTCCCTCGCGAGCAGCAGCCCGATCTCACCTCATCCGCTCCCCTCCCTCGCGAGCAGCAGCCCGATCTCACCTCATCCGCTCCCCTCCCTCGCGAGCAGCAGCCCGATCTCACCTCATCCGCTCCCCTCCCTCGCGAGCAGCAGCCCGATCTCACCTCATCTCCTCCCCTCCCTCGCGAGCAGCAGCCCGATCTCACCTCATCTCCTCCCCTCCCTCGCGAGCAACAACCCGCTCCGACCTCAGCTCCCCGGCTTCTCCGCGAGCTGCGTCTTCTCCGCGACCTGCCCCTCGATCCCACCTCACCTCGCCCCCTCCCCCGCGCGCCGCACTTCTTCCGCCTCGCGCAGCCGCCCGCGCCGCCCGCGCCCCCGCCTCCGCCTCACGCACTCTCCCCTCCGCCTTCCTCCACGAGCCCCCCACCTCCCCCGCAACTTCTCTCGGGCGTGCCCACGTGCTCCCGCGGCACCAGCGCGTCTCCTCGATGGGACGTGTAAGCTCGACGCCGACCATGCGTTCTCCCTGCATGCTGCGCGTCGGTCTCCTGGGGTGCGCGCTCTTCCTCGCAGGCTGTCCGTTCCCGTGCCCGAGCGACACCCGGACGACCGGCGGTGGCCAGTGCCTTCCGATCACCCCCACGCCTCCGCCGTACTTCGGGCTGGAGATCGACAACGCCACCTCGGAAAGCGTCGAGGTGCGCGCGCGCGTCTCGCAGCGCGAGCTCAATTGCAGCGCGATCGACGCGAGCAACGCGCCCTGGGTGGTCGCCGCGGCGCTGGCCGGAGGCGATCTCCAGTCGATCCCCGAGCGCTACCGCCAGACACCGCACACCCTGCCCCCGCAAGGTCGACACACGGTCTACCTCATCGGAACGTGCGCGGCCGTGCGTCTCTGGGTCGGTCGCGGTGATGCCCTCGACGTCGTGGCGCACGAAGGGGCGCGCTACAGGATCGCGCGGGGCGAGGCGGCTGGCTCCTACGTTCTCGCTGGCGAGCGAGGCGACGAGAGCGTCACGCCGGCCGCACCAGCACCCTGCGAGCAGGAGGAGGACATCAAGCTGATCCAGCTCTCCGAGATGGTCGCCCAGACGAGCCAGCAGTTCGAACTCGGCGACGCCATGCCACCGCCATGCCTCCGGGGTGAACTCCTCGTCGAGGGACATGCGCTGCGTCTTCGAGAAGGCGCTGCGGACGCGCGCGCCATCGCCCCTGGCGCCGTCTTTCCGACCACCGATGACCGCGTCACGCCCCCTCTGCAGCACACGGTGTTCGGCGGGATGCGCGTGCTCGTCGGGCTGCCTCGCTTCGGCGGGCTCGCCACCGCCGCGATGGAGAAAAGTGCGCCGTGGCGGAGCGATTTCGTCGTCGCTCGCACGTCGCAGGGGCAGTCCCTCCCCGCGATCGCGAGGTGATGGGCGTGCCGGAGGCCGGAGCCCCCGAGGTCGCTCAGAAGTAGGACTGGAGGGTGCCGCGGCGGCGGACGTCGAGCGTGGCGCAGTGGAAGGCGCCGACGAAGGGGAAGAAGTCCTCGAAGTCGACGGGGATGGGCTTGAAGCCCCAGCCCTGGAGGGCGCGGATCAAGGGCTCTTGCCGCTGCTCGACGAGGATGCGCTCGCCGTCGAGCGACAGGACGTTGAGGTGGATCCAGCCGCTCAGGAGGCAGCGCGTGTCGAGGGGGGTGGGGATCCCCGGCGGCGCGACGAGCAGGTCCCACTTCTTGAGGAGGGGGGGCAGCTTGTCGAGGTCGAGGTACTTGGGGTTCACGAGCGCCCTGCCAGCGGCCAGCGGGACGAAGGACGAGTCGAGGTGGATCGCGTAGGGGTCGCGGGACTCGATGACGTGGATGCGGAAGCCGTCGCCGAGGTGGCGCTGGAGCCAGGCGATGCCGAAGTCGTTCGTCACGTGGCTGCGCTGCACGAACAGATCGCGACCGCATCGCGCGAACTCCGCGGCGTCGAAGGTGGGCTCGAACTCGGTGAGCACGTACCGCATGGGCTCCCCTTCCTGGGGCAGGCGGTAGTCCTTGTCGAACTGCTCGTCGGTGAGCTGGGGGCGGGGTGCGGCCGTCCAGCGAGCGCCCTTCCGCGAGTACTCCTTGAGGAGCGTGCGGTAGGCCCACATCTCGTAGTAGCGGGATCGATCGGGCATGGGCGCCTCGATGATCTCGTCGCCGACGACGAGGGCGACGTCGCGCGGGTTGGCTCCGCAGAAGCCGGTGGTCACCGACCAGTCGGGCGTCGAGAAGGGGCGCTTGTAGTCGACGCGATCCGGCCTGCGGACGATGACGCCTTCGCTCTCGAGGGTGTGGACGAGACGGTCGAGGGCGAGGTTCGCGCGGCGGACCGCCTCGGCGTGGTACGGGCGCCCCAGCTCCCCGGACATGGCGCGCACCGCGGGCTCCCACTCTTCGCGGGGCACGGTGACCTCGTTGACGGTGGGCCAGGCGGGGAAGCAGGCGTCGTCCACGCGGCCGACGATGACCTCTTCGAGCGGATCCCACTCGTTCCAGGAGTTGACGACGGGGGACGAGGGCTCCCTGGCCAGCGCGCCGCTCGGGTCCGAGGGGGGCGCATGCACGACGATGATCCGGCTGACGGGCGCCGGCTCGATGACCTCACGGCGATCGCTGGCGTCGTCGCCCTCGTGGACGAGGAGCGGCTGCGCGGGGCGCGGGAGGGCCTCCAGCGCGCGGGCGATGTCCATGACCTTGTCTTCGGAGACGGCGAGGTGCGCGGGGACGTCGTCCGCGCCGAGGACGACGAGGCCTCGGGGATGCACCTTGTTGAAGTAACCCAGCTCCATCAGGCGGGTCATCGTCGCCGCGTCGTCGTTCACGCCGCCGAGCAGGACGGTCTGGCTCGTCACCGGCACGCCGGCCCGGACGAGCTGGCGTAGCTTCGCGAGGACCAGGGGGTGATCGAGATCGTCCGGGTGGTTGAAGTGGGCGTCGTACCAGAAGACGGGGTGGCGCTGCAGGAAGGCGAGCAGCTCGTCGTCGATGCGGTCCGGGTCGGCGCTCAGGGCATGGCTGTCGATCCGTACGGCGCGGACATGGGGGATGGCCACGAGCCGTTCGAGCCAGGGGATCAACGTCTCGTTCGGCAGCGCCAGGGGATCGCCTCCCGTGAGGACGACGTCCTGCACGCGGGGCTGATCGGCCAGAGCGCGCAGCAGGCGATCGAGGTGCTCACCCGACACCGTCCCCTCGGCATCTCCACCCGCGGACCGACGAACGATCCGCGGGGTCGCGAGGCGCGCGTTCGTGAGGCTCAGCTCGGCACGGTTTCCCTTCACCCGGATGCCCGAAGTCCCCTGGGGCGCGTCGGATGCGCGGGTCGGACCGCTCTCCTGGCTCGCGGTCAGCTCGCGGGCGTCGGGCACGAACTGCCTCAAGGCGGCGAGCGCATAGGTCCCCTCTTCCGCGCGGAGGAGGAGAAACGAGGTGAGATCGAACGGACGCTGGCGCGCGACCTCGCTCATTTCCTCGAATGACGTCCCCGTCACGCGAGCGAGTCGTCGCAGCGTCGAGAGACGGCCAGGGTCCAGCATCATGTAGAGCGTACCTCCCAAGCTCGATCGGTCTGTCCCGTCGGCAAGCGTCGCCGACCATAACGACATCCGTAAGGTCGAGCAACGGGGACGCTTCATGTCCGCGGAGCATGTCGGGCACGCGCACACCACGATCACCGCATCGAGGTGGATGCCTTGACCCTCTTCGCACGGCGTACGTAGACTCCGGCCGCACTCCATGATCTTGAGCGCCTTGATCCTCGGTGGCGTCGTCAGCGTAGGCGCGAAACTCTACGAGCACTGGACCACGTCCCGGGAAGCCGCGAAGGCCGAGGGGGCCTCCGAGGGTCCAGAAGCGGACGTGACGGCATCCGGGGACGAGGCCTCCGACGAGGTGCCGAGCCCTGGCGAGGAGATCATCACCGAGCGCGAGGTCGACCAGCGGTTCGCCATCTCGGTGGCAGGGCTCGCCTGCGCCGTGGGAGGCACGTTCGTGTATCCACCGGCGACGATCGTCAGCCTCGGCTGCGTGGGGTACAACCTCATCGGGCTGGGCGGGATCATCGCGGCGCGCGTCGCCAAGGAGCGAAAGCTGCCCATCGAGGTCATGGACCTCGGCGCCATCGTCATCGGCATCGTCGCCAAGATGTTCGTCCTGAACTCCCTCGCGGAGTGCATCTATTTCGGCGGGCTGAAGCTGCGCATCCAGACGAAGAACCGGCTGCGCAACAAGATCGTGAAGGTCTTCAAGGAGCAGCCGACCGCGGTGTGGCTGGTCAAGGACGACGTCGAGGTCCTCGTCCCGCTGATGGAGGTGCGGCTGCACGACATCCTGGTCGTGGGCGCAGGGGAGCTGGTCGCCGTCGATGGAAAGATCGTCGAGGGGACCGCCGCCGTCGATCAGCGGTTCCTGACGGGCGAGGCGCAGCTCGCGGAGAAGGGGGTCGGCGACGAGGTCCTGGCGAGCACGTTCATCGTCCGCGGTCGCGTCAAGATCCGGGTCGAGAAGACGGGCGCCGCGACGGCCGCGTCGCAGATCGAGAGCGTGATCAACAGCACCACCACCTTCGAGGACTCGCTGACGACGCGCAGCGAGTCGATCTCGGACGCCACGGTGCTCCCCACGTTCGGCCTCGGTTTGCTGGGGCTGGGCCTGCGCGGTCTCACGGGGCTGGAGGGGGTGGTCACCTCGAACTTCTCGGTGGTGTACCGGCTGGCCTCGCCCTGGATGATGCTGAACTACACCGAGGGCGCGGCGCAGGACGGGGTCATCATCAAGGATGGCCGCTCGCTCGAGCTGATCCCGCGCGTGGACACGGTGGTCTTCGACAAGACCGGCACGCTCACGCTGGGCGATTTCAAGCTCGGCGAGATCCACGCCCTCGGCGACGTGTCCGAGGGAGAGCTCTTGCGGCTCTCGGCCTCCTGCGAGCAGCGGCAGAGTCACCCCATCGCCAAGGCCATCCTGCACGCGGCGGAGGAGCGTGGGATCCCGCTCTCGCCCATCAACGACGTTCACTACGAGCTAGGCCACGGGGTGAAGGCACACCTGGGGGACGAGACCGTCCTGGTGGGCAGCGAGCGGTTCATGCGCAACCAGGGGGTGACCCTGCCGGAGCACATCCAGGATCTGCTCCCCAAGGGCGAGGCGATGGGAAACTCCTTCGTCCACGTAGCGTCGGGGGGGCGCCTGATCGGTCTGCTCGAACTCTGCCCGGCCATCCGGCCCGAGGCGAAGGAGCAGATCGCGCGCATGCGCGAGCGAGGGCTCTCGGTGCGCATCCTCTCGGGCGATCACGTGTCGCCGACCCGGGCGCTCGCCGAGTCGCTGGGCATCGAGCACTACTACGCCGAGACCCGGCCCGAAGACAAAGCGCGGATCATCGAGGAACTCCAGGCCGAGGGGCGCTCGGTGTGCTTCGTCGGTGACGGGATCAACGACGCGATCGCCCTCAGGAAGGCCACGCTCTCGGTCTCGATGCGCGGTGCCTCGGCGGCCGCGGTGGACAGCGCGCAGGTGACGCTGGTCGATGGGACGCTGAAGCGGCTCGACGATCTGTTCGAGCTGGGCCGCGCGCACGAGCGCAGCCAGCGCGCGGGGCTTGCGCTGTCGTTCGGTCCTGGTGCGGCCTGCACGGCGGGTGTGCTGTTCTTTCAGATGGGCGTGCCCGCAGCGATGACCTGGTACGTGGTCAGCACGGCCGTGGGCTCCGCGGTCGCCCTCCTCCCCCGCATCACCCGTCAGGTGAAGTCCGCCGGGACGGCGCCGGAGACCGCAGACACCCCTGTGGTCTGAGTCCCTGCGGGCCTTGGCGTGACGAAGGCCCGGCACCACGATCATCCCGGAGGGTTGCGCCTCTGGCGCGAGCCGTCCGGAGAGGAGGGACCATGCTTCCCCATCGGTCCTGGAAACATCGGATCTGGCGTGATTCCGCGCTCGCCATCGCAGCGGGAGTCTCCACGCTGCTGCTCAGCGGCCGCGCGGGCGCCATGGATCTGTTCGTCTTTCATCTCGACAACCCCGCCGGTGAAAACCACGGCTACTTCCGCGTAGGTCGTGATCTCCAGGCGCGTGGCGACGCGCGGAGCTGGACCCCGGTGCAAGAGGTCCCCTTCTGGTTCGGTTCGCAGGACCAGGGGGGTGACGTCGCCATCGCCGACATCGACGGCGACCGGATGCGCGATCTCCTCGTGCTCCACATCGACAACCCCGTCGGCGAGAACCACGGCTACTACCGCGTCGGCTGGGGCATCGACGCGGAAGGCATGGCGACCTGGGGCTGGTCGGAGCCCAAGGCCATTCCGGGCTGGTTCGGCTCGGAGGACCAGGGCGCGGGCATCGCCGCCGTCGATGTGAACGGCAGCGGGCGCCCCGATCTCGTGGTCTTGCACATCGACAACCCCGTCGGCGAGAACCACGGTTATTACCGGGTCGGCTGGGATGTCGATGGCGCCGGGACGGTGGCGAGCTGGTCCAACGTGAAGCCGATCCCGGGCTGGTTCGGGGCCGAGACGCAGGGCGCGGGGCTCGCCATCGCCGATCTCGATCGCAATGACCGCCCCGATCTTGTCGTTTTCCACATCGACAACCCTGCGGGCGAAAACCACGGCCATTACCGCATCGGGTGGAACCTCGATAAGAGCGGCAATGCCAAGAGCTGGTCGAGTCCGAAGCAGGTGCCAGGGTGGTTCGGCGCCGAGGACCAGGGCGGTGGCGTGGCCCTCGGAGACGTCGACCGCGATGGTCGGCTCGACCTCCTGGTCTTCCACATCGACAACCCTGGCGGCGAGAATCACGGGTACTACCGGATCGGCTACCGGCTGAGCGACGCGGGGAACGTCACCCGGGGGTGGACGGCGCCGAAGCAGGTCGCCGGCTGGTTCGGGTCCGAGGATCAGGGCGGCGGGATCGCGATCTCGCCGTAGTGGCTGACCTGCCATGGCCGGTGACCCGCCGTGACGGTTCACCGGCCGGCGCGGCTCACCAGGTCCAGGTGGCGCCGAGCATGTAGCTCTCCGTGCGCGACGAGGTACCGAAGCGGTAGCCCGCGGAGGCGTAGCCGTCGATCGAAAACACGTCACCGAGGTGCACGCGGACGAGGGGCTGGGGCCTCAGGCCACGCATGAGCACCGAGCCCACCGACAGCTCGACGTCGTGCTCGGCTGCGCCTTGCGGCGTGTCGCCGCCGACCAGGAGGTTGTGCGACACGCCTGCCGCGATGCCGAGGGTCACCACGTCGGCGATGGTGGTGGAGTAGCCCAGCGCCATGCGGTTGCGCACGACGCCGAAGGAGGAGGCGGCGTCGCTCCCCAGGGGTGGGCACTCGCCCTCGGTGCACATGACGACACGATCGCTCGTGATGAACCGAGAGGAGACGCCGAGCCCGAGGTCGAGGCTGCTGCGGGGCGTGAGCCAGAAGCGGAAGTCGGAGCCCAGGCCGAGGCGACCCGCGAAGACCGTGTGATCGGTGTGGAAGAGGGACCAGGAGAGGAGGCCGCCCCAGGGGATCCACTCGAAGCCGCCGTGATCGCCGACGCGGTAGGCGAAGGCAGCGGTGGGGAGGATCCACTGCAAGCGATCGGTGATGCCCCACGCGCCTTGCAAGGGCAGAACGAAGGTGGAGTCGGTCCCGGTCGAGGAGGAGAAGCCAGGGCGATCGAAGGACGAGTGGTTGACGCCGAACGCGGCCTGGATCTCCCAGGTGCGGCCAGGGAGGGTGCTGCGGGTGACGGGTCGGGGCTCGGCGTTCTTCGAGGCGAGCAAGGGGGCGACGGCGAGCTCCAGGTGGTCCTCGGAGACGCGGGTGATGGCGCCCGGGGTGACGCGGATCTCCCGGACCCAGGCCTTGCCTTCCTCCCTGCGGCGCACGAGGTAGCGGCCCGGAGGGACGGCGAGCTTGAGGGCTTTTTCGCCGGGCTGGACTTCGAGGACGGTGAGGCCGGAGTCGAGGTGGATGACTTCGAGGGGGCCCTGGCGCTGCTCCAGCTCGACGACGGTCTTGCTGTGCGAGAGGGTGGAGAGGGGGAGGTCCTGGCGGCCGCTGAGGTTGAACTTGAAGCTGGGGTGCTGCGGGACGCTGGTGTGGACCGCGGTGTCGCGGATGGTGAGGACCTTGGCGTAGTCGAAGGCCTCGGCGAGGGTGACGCGGCCATCGCCGTTGCGATCGGCGGCGCCGCGCAGGCCGGCGTTCCAGTGGTGGGTGAAGAAGGAGCCGCGGAGCAGCTCGGACTCGTGGGCGTCTTCGAGGCCAGAGCTGGAAGCGACGAGGGCCGAGCCTTCGTTGGTGACGAGGCCCGGGAGGTCGATCTCGAAGGGCTCGGTCTCGGTGAGGCCCTTGGTGCCCGTCCAGCCGCCGCCACGGCAGGCGTCGATGAGGCCGATGCGCACCTGGGCGGTCTTGCTGTCGAGGCGCGCGCGCAGCTCGGTCAGGAGGAGGGGCTTGCCGTTGGGGTAGAGGGCGTGGGCGTCGGCATGGCCGGAGTAGTAGAAAAAGAGGAGCAAGGGCTCCGCCGGGCGGGTGGCGGCGCGCTGGAGTTCGCGGTCGAGGGCGTCGAGGACGCCGCGAGGTTCGGGGTCGGTGAGGATCTGCACGTCGCCTGCGTGGAAGCCACCGAGCTGGGTGAGGACGCGGGCGACGGCGCGGGCGTCGTCATGGGCGAAGCGGAGGGGTTTCCGGCCCGGTGCAGCACCGTTGGCGCCGACGATGACGGCCGCGCGGCGAGGCTCGGCAGCAGCGGCGTGACGGGGGCCAGCGCAGAGCAGGGTGATCAGGAAGGTCGTGACCAGAGCAAGCGAGAGGATGAAAGAGCGGAGCGTGTTCACGGGGTGCCCTCCTGTCGGGGGAGCTTGGAGAGGTCGAAGCGTTGGATCCAGACGCCATCACGCGGGGTGCGCAGGGCATCGAGGGCGAGGGTCGGGTCGAGGGGCGCGGCGGAGAGCACGACCACGAGGGACTCGGGGCCGGGGCTGTCGTCGACTTCCCACGCCTTGGGGAGCGCGACGGGGCGCTCGGGGTCGATGGCTGCGCTGTAGAGCACGACGGGGGCGGGTGCCTGGGGGACACTGGATGCGAAGGGCGCTGGAGGAGCGCCAGGGGCGCTGGGAGGGGGCGCGGCGAGGACGGTGACGTGCGTGAAGCCGTCGGCCGCGACCTCGAGGCGGAGCTTGTCGCCCGGCTGGACTGGAGCCAGGCCATCCCAGACGAAGAGGTGCTCGCCGCGCTTGATGTGGAGCAGGGCGGAGGCGCTCCCCTTGATGGTGGTGAACTCGCCGGACGTCGCCGGGTCGTGAGGCACGTCGACGTGCACCTGGGGTCGGAACAGGACGAAGAGGATCACGGCGGCGGCCGCGGCGAGGGAGGGGCCCGCCCAGAGCAGACGGCGTACTGCGGGGAGCTGAACGATGCGGCGAGGACCGGTGAGATCACGGGCGGCGGCGGCGGCGCGCGCGCGCTGCTGGAGCGCAGGCAAGTCGGCGAGGGGCGCGCTCTCGCGGGAGGCGAGGTGGCGCTGGCAGGTCGGGCACGCGGCGACGTGGGCCTGGGTCTCCGGAGAGGTGGCGGCGTCGAGCGCGAGGCGGTCGAGTTCGAGGAACGAGGGGTGCTGGTCGGGGTGGTTCATCGTTCACTCCGCTGCTGGAAGCGCTGCACGCGCTCCTCGAACTGGGCCAGGAGCCGCCGGACGGTGCGCTCGCCATCCCCCGTGATCTCGGCGATCTCCACGTGGGTGAGGCCGTCGAGGCGGCTCAGGATGGCGACCTCCAGCTCGCGTCTGGGGATGGTGCTCCGGAGATGGGTGAGCAAGCGGCGCCAGTGGGTGCGCACTTCCGGGTCGGCCGCGTCCGTGCGGAGGTGCTCCCAGTCCGGCAGGTCGGAGCGCTCTTTGCGCCAGGGGTCGCGGTAGCGGTCCACGGCGAGATGCGTGCTGGTCCGGTAGAGCCAGGCCGTGAGGGCACGGGGGTCGCGCAGGTTGACGCGCTCCGCCCAGATGCGGGTGAACGTCTCCTGGGCGACGTCTCGCGCCTCCTCCGGATCGGCGAGCATGCGGGAGCACTTGCTCACGAGGAGCGGAAACAAGCGGACGTAGGCGTCGTGGATGGTGTCGTCGTCGATGCTGGTCATTCATGGCCTTCCCACCGCTCTGGAAGACGGTGGGGGGTCGCGGAACCGGCCACTTTTTTTTCGGAGGCCGCGCAGGCCGTGGACCGAGGGGGGCCGGGCCTCTCCGCGGATCCGCCTCCGGCCGCGAGAGCCGACAGGCCGCAGCGGAATGCTACCATCGAGGAGATGGCGCTGACGTACCCCCTCGACCTGGCGGAAGCCTTCTTCCAGGAAGAGGAGCGGCGCGCTCGAAGTGACCAGCAAGCAGGCGACACGAGGGAGACCGGTGCGCTCTCCCGCGGCCCGAGTCCCTCCCGCTCCATCCTCTCCCGGCTGGTCGAGACGATGTTCTTCGCTTCCATGGCGTCGGAAGAGGGCAAAGTGCACCCTTCCAGCATCGTCTTCGCGGAAGACCTCGACGCCTTCGAGTCAGCCCGCCCGGTCTGGGACATGACGCGGCTCGCCGTGCCTTTGCCCTTCGACGTGGCGCACGTCCCCAGGCTGGCATCCGCTTGCCACTGGCCGCACGCCTTTCTTGCCGTGGTACCGCAGCGCGACAGGCTCATGATTGCCGGGATCGCGACCGCGCACAGTCGGCGCCTGCTGGAAGTCGATCCCCTGGTGCGCATCTCCGCCCCCAAGCCCGGGGTGCTCGTGGTTCGCCGAGGCGAATGGGAGGTCGCTCGCTACGAACGCGGCACCGTGCGCTCCGCAATGTCTCGCCACCGGGTTCAGATCGAGACCATCGAGCGTCGGCTGGCCGTTCAGCATGCTCCACCCTTCCTGCATCCCATCAACGACATCCTGATGCGCATCGTGTCCGAGATGCTCGACCTCCGGCACGGCGGTCTGATCGCCATCCTCGGGCCAGGCGAGGACATCGATGTGGACTCGGAGAATCGACAGGTCGACGCCGAACCGATGCGCCTCGTGCCCAAGCTCGCTCTGGGCGCCTGGATACGCGACATGATCGCGCTGTACGTCAGTAGCCGCTCGAAGAATGCGGGGGCGTCCCCTGTGGAAGCGCGGGCCGAAGGCGCTCGGGCCTCGACCTCTGCCCTGTCGCGCGCCTCCGAGGCGGCCGCTCGGGTCGACCGGGCCCTCGATCAGATCGCACGTCTGACGACGGTCGATGGCGCGGTGATCATGAGCCATGGCCTCGAGGTGCTCGCCTTCGGCGCGAAGCTCCGGGCGTCGAAGCAGGTCTCGGACGTCTATCTTGCGAGACCCGATGGACGCTGTGACGAGCGGTGGCCTCTGAACGCCCGGGGGACCCGTCACCACGCCGCCGTCTCGTTCGTGGCCGAACACCCCGACCGGATCGCCTTCATCGTGTCCCAGGACGGCGACGCCGCCACGTTTCAGGGCGAAGCCGATGGGCGGGTCATCTACAGGCCTCTCTGATGCATCCCCGTCGACGTGCGCGTCCGAGATTTCATCCCGCGCGAGGTGCCTGTCGCCGCTCCCTGGGTGCTCTCGGACGCACTCCGGCGGGCCGACTTCCCGTCACTCCCGTCAGAACGAAGGAAATGCTTGCATCTCGGCGCGGAGACCATCGATGCCCATGCTCTGGCCGATCCCGGGACCACCGAGGCCAGGCTCTCCGACGTCGATCCGGAGGCCTTCGCTCTTCGGTGCGTCACCCGTGTGCGCCATGCCGATGGAGTGCCCGCCGCGCCCTCCTCCACCGGGCCCCCCTCGGCCCCCGAGCCCTCCCTGACCGCCTTCGCAGCCCGCCAGGAGCGAGGTGGTGCCTTTCGAGCCGCCAGGGCCGCCGGAGCCGCCAGGGCCGCCGCGCTGCCCCTCTGCACCGAAGCCGCCGTTCCCACCTCGGCTCGCCTTGAGCGTGACGTCGTCGAAGTGGAAGGTGGCTCCGAGGCTGATCAGCGCGATGCTGGCCCCTCCAGCCTGACCTCCGCGGCCCCCGCGGCCTCCACAGCCGCCCGCGCCGCCGGAACCTCCGCTGGCGCCTCCAGCCGAGGCCGAGGAAGGACAGGTGTTCCCGATCGTGCCGCCTCTCGAAGCGCCACCTCCGCCACCTCCCTGCCCCGGCCTGCCCCGTCCCCCATCACGCCCGGAGGCTCCCTCGAACCCTGCTGCGCTGAGCGTGCCGAGATCGGCACCACTGGCCCCTGGTGCTCCGTCGGCGCCGCCATCCCCGGGCATGCCCGCGCGACACATCGAGCTGGAGCCCGACCCGGTCCCGGCATTGGGCGTGCTCTCGGGCTCTCCGGACGAGCCATTGGTTCCCACCATGGCCTGGCCGACACCACCAGTTCCGCTCAGTGAATCGTCATTCTCATCCTCCTGCGTGCCGCACGTGTTGACGGCAGCCTCCCCACCGAGCACCACGGCCGCGGAGCAAGCGGCACCCCCGGCCATTCCATCTGGCCCCATGGGCGCGGCGTCGTCGTAGGGCTCCCCTGAGCGCCCATCCGTTCCGGGACCGGCCTCGAGCGAGCACCGTCGCAGCGTGATCGTTCCCCCGAGGCCCAAGGCGGCGATGGAGGAGAGCCCCAGCTCGTCCCCGGACGCGGCCCCGGTCACCACATCGACATCCTCCATCCTCGTCCCCAGCGGTGGCGCCTCTCCTTCCGAGGGCCCCTGCCCCAGCTGGAGCGGAATGGTCCCGCTCTTGCCGGCAAGGCGCGTCCGCGTCGCGTCGCCGACCCACCTCCAGCCTTGCATGCAGTCGAGTCCGCCAAACAGCGTGACCCCCGGAGGTAGCATCACGCTCTCCAGGGTCTCGAAGTCTTCGGCGCACGCATAAACGCGGTACACCTGATCCGCGATGGCTTTATCAACGGCACTCGTCAGGGTCTGGCGTGGTTGGTCAGGGGTGCCGGGATGCTCGTCCTTGCCCAGGCTCGCAGAAACGAAGACGCCGCAACGAGCAGGGATCATTCCTCGCTGACCCGTGTCCGCATTCTCTGCCGCGTCGCCGGTGTCCACGACGTCTCCACCCGCTGCACTCGGCGTGCATCCGGGTGGAGGTTCTTCTCCGAGATCCGGGCCAGCTCCTTTGGCGATCGACGGATCAGTCGTCGGAGAATAGGTCGCGTCCCAATAGGTTCCACATCCCATGCCGTGGATCAGCATCAACCCGACGGCTTTCATGATGAGAACGCGTCCCTCTCCTCGCATCGACATGACCCCCTCCGCGTAATGCCATGCACGTTCCCTGGTGGTCTGCAGCTCCCATCCCGAAACGCCTCCGCTGTCATCCTGGGCTCAAAAGCGGCCGAGAACATGGGGTTGAAGACTCGTTCCAGGATCTTGGGATGGCCCCCTTCTGGGACCTACAGCTCGAAACGACACGGACAGATGATGAAAACACGAAAAAAAGCCTCATCTTCGAATGCCGAGGCGCTAGCCCGTCATCCACAACCAGCAAAGATGATCCCTACGCCAACCAGGAATGAGCAACCCCGTTCAATCCTGCCCGCACCTGACCAGCGCCTGTTTCCTCCTACAGATCCGCACAACATCGGGCGGACATGGCTCCTCTCCGCAAACGTCAGAACGCCCCCTCGACATGAACGGTCACAGCCCCCGAGCTCACGCCGGGGCTGATCTCCACCGCCGGCCACGCCGAGCGCTCTCTTCGCGCCAGCTCACGGTAGAGGGCCCAGACTCCAGTCCCGACGGCAGCGACTCCGCCCGTCACGAGCAGCGCGACGCCAGCGTTGTGCAGGGTGTCGGCACGCCGCGCCGTCTCGTCGAGTGACGCGCAGGCCGAGGCGTAGTTCTCAGCGCCGAACACGCAGCTCTCCTCTGCACCGAGGAGACGGTCCCGGAGGCGCTCTGCGTCGGTCCCTTCCCCCCTGCTGGCCAGGAACAGGCCCCCTCCGAGGGCGAGGCCAGCCAGCGCCACGCCACCTCCCGCCAACACCGGCCACAGAGGAGGCGGCCGTCGGTGCAATCGGACGACCAGCTCGGCGCGCTGCCCGGGTGCGAGGATGAATTCATGATGTAATGGCACATGGTCCGGGGCCTGCGCCACGATCTGGACCTTGCCCGCCTCCGCGAACACCTCGTCCCGGGTGAGCGTCGGCGCCGCATACGTCCGGCCGTTGATGGTCATCCCGGTCCAGGTTGGCGCCGCCTCGACCTTCAGCCCCGCGACGAGCCGTCTGGCGTCTCTCAGCCTCGCCTCCAGCTCTGCGATGATCTCGGGTTCGGTCGAGACGGGGCGCTCCGCGAGGGCGATGCTCAAGAAGCGGGCCGCCTGCACGGGCTCGTCGAGCTTCAGGAAGACGATTCCGAGATTGGCCGCGATGTCGTATCCTTTTTCGCGGTTCACAGACCACGCCTCGCGCAGGCAATCACGCGCCGTGACGAATTCGCCTTCGTCGAACGCCGTCACCGCACGATCGAAGAGGCGCTGCACCTTGGCATCCGCCAGGCGTCCGGGAGAGAGCAGCGAGGCCTTCGAGACGTCTCTGGCGGTCGGTGCCTCTTTCCGGGAAGTCGGCGCTTCATCCTGGGCCCTCTGCGCCGCCTGCCTGGGCTTCTGGGCGGTGGCCTGGGGACTCGAACCGAGGAGGACCAGAAGGTGAATCAGTGTCGTCACGCTCAATCGCATGGGGATCACTTTCGACGACGGAGGAAGAACTCGGGGGCGCTCTCCGCCACGGGGGAGGCGATGGAAGGGGCCAGTACAGAGGAAGGGGCTGAGATCGGCGTCGACGAGCGCGGTGGCATCGCCGGATCCGATGTTCTCGCCAGTGGAGTTCGTCGGAGGAGCACGGCCGGGACCGGGGTGTCCTCACGCAGCCCTCGGAAGTCCTCTCCCGTGGAGGAGGCGGCCTCCTCTGAGGTTTCGAGGGCTGGAGCTTCGCGGGCAGGCGCACGCGTGTCCGAGCCTGGCATCGGGTTCGCCGCCCATTGCGCCTCCAGGGACGTGGGGAACGCAAGCGCAAACGCGGTGGGCATCCGCGCAGCGCCCTGTAACCCTCGCATGGATTCGAGGAGGACACCGAGCGCGAGCGGGGTGAGGGGCGCGAACATCAGCAGAGCCGCCAGCGCGAGCCAGCGCTTCGATCGGGGCGGTCGGGGTGCTCGCTCTGCACGATGGCCATTCGCCCCGCGCCGAGCGACACCACCACGGAGCCGTCGATAGTCCACGAACAAAGGGTCTTCCCCTTCCCCACCCGCCTTCAGTTCGGCGAGCAAGGCGTCGAGGCGGGGATCGTCCCCGGGGCGCACGAACCGAGGAGGGCTTGAATCTCGCTGATCCATTCGAGGGAGTCTGCCTTGAAAGCCGAGCCGCACGCATCAAGCAGGGTCGCCGCAAGACGAGCAATTGAATCGAAATCTATTCAAAAGGTCGTGGCGGAACCAGGGTGTGTGGACTCTTCGTTGTCGTTGTCATCGGGCCTGAACGCGTTTCGGGCGTCGCTGGAGATGATTCAGCCGAGGGCGCAGAAGGAGATCTCGGGGTCAAACGATGTGGCGTTCGCTGCGGCTGCGGGAGTGCCGACGCACCGCGGCTTCCCTTCCATGGCACCTTGCTCCTTCGTGAATCCTTGGCGTTTTGCGCAGAAGCTGCACGGAGAGAGGAGGGGAGAGGCGTATGTTCCTTTCTCGTGGACGGCGCCGTCGACGCCGTGGTGCGTATGGTCGTCCGATCGGCTTGCGATTGAATGACGAATTGAGCTGGGGTGTGCGTCGTCGGGGTGGAGGTGAAGTCCAAGCGCAGCTCGGGCTCGACGTACGTGAGGCTTTCTGACGGCGGAGAAGATGACGTCGGTTGGACCGATGGCGTCGAAGCCGCGGAGAGTTTGCTCTGCGACAGCGGCATCTGGAAGTCCATGGCAGGGAGTGGGGTCGTGGGGCCTTCCCGGGACCAGTCCCTTCGAACGACCGGCGACGCTGCCACCACCGTTTCGTGATCGACCAGCACGGATACACCGACCCCCAGCGCGCTCAAGACGATCACGGCGGCAGCCCCCGCGGAGGCAATGGCGAGGAGCTCTGTGGTGGGTGTCCCCGCGCGAGCGGGCTGTACGAGCCGCTGGGAGGCTGGCTGGCTGGCGTCCAGCTCTGATTCACACGGCAGGGGCACGCGCCCCCGCCGCCCCGCCGGGCAAGGCTCGTCGGGGCCCCACCACCCCGCGATCCACTCGGAAAATCTGACATGTCTCGTCGCTTCGGGCCTGACCTCGTTGCAACGAGAAGCGGGCGAAATCACCGGCCCTGTGGATGAGCACCGGCTGGTTTCGTGACGGGCAAGTCGCAATGCCGGCGGTGTCACGGCAAAGGGGGACAGGGTGATGTGACGGCCATCGACGGCCTCGATACAGCTCGGATCCCGGAACGCGTCCGGTAAACGCTCGGTCTCGCAGCCTCGCCGCTCCGCACCGGGGGACGGCCCTCTCTCGCCAGACGCACGCCCGTTCTCGCCTGCGGAGGCCATCCCTCCGCCGGTCGTCGCCACGATGAGGGTGCGCAGGTCCTCCAGTCCGGGCGGCTGGCTCAGCTCGGGCCACAGCGAGGCGCTCGCCCTGAGAGCGTGGTTCAAGCGCTCGGCGAGGACCAAGGCGTCACAGGGCCGCCGGGCAGGCTCCTTGTGGAGCGCGTCTCGAATCACGGCGGCGAGCTCCACCGGAGCGCCACACGTCACCAGCGAGGGCGGCGTCTCCAGGAGCTGGCGCGCGTAGACGGCATGAACCTCGTATTCATGCGTGGGCGGCTTGAAGGGGTGATGCCCGGCGAAGATCTCGTATGCCATCAGCGCAAGGGCGTAGACATCGGTGGCGAACGACGCTGGCTCGGCGCGGATCTGCTCGGGCGCCATGTACAAGGGCGTGCCGTGGGTTTGCTGATCCAGGGTGTCCGGGTTCCCGTAGAGCTTCGCGATCCCTAGGTCGAGGACCTTCACCGTTCCATCGCGGGTGATGAAGAGGTTCTCGGGCTTCAGGTCGCGGTGAATGACCCCCATGGCGTGACACTGGTAGACGCCGTGGCATGCCTGCCGCAGCCACGTGAAGGCGACGGCGGGAGAGAGCCGACGATGGCGTCGGAGCACCTGGCGGAGCGTCGCCCCCTCCAGCAGCTCCATGCGCATCCAGGCGATCCCCTCCCGGGTGATGCCCGTCTCGTGCACCTCGACCATGTTGGGGTGCCGGATGAGCTCCAGCAGGGCACCTTCGCGCACCAGCCGGCGACGTTGCCCCTCGTCGTCGATCCAGGCAGCCTTGACCAGCTTGAGGGCGCATCGCTTCGTGCCATCGAGCGCCGCATACACGACGCCCAGACCGCCCTCACCCAGCACATGCAGGATGTGGAACCGAAGGAACCGCTCCCCAGGCCGGAGCCGCGCGCTCCCCTCCCCGTGCGTCATGCCCCCCCCGAATTCACGAGTATTGGGGATGTGAGAGAAGCGTCAAGACGCTCGAATCAAATCGTCGACGCATCATGCATTCCTGCGCCCCGAGGGTTTTGCCGACACGAAAGTGAAAACCATCGTTCGGCTCCCGGGGAGGAAACGGTTTCGCTGTCATGAACGTCGCGCACGTCGGCAGCCTCTCCTCACCCCAGCTGCGCGAAGCGGAAACGCCTGCCATGACGGGTTACCAGGCGGCGTTCAACGGAGAGGCCGAGAGCCTTGCGACATCAAGGACCCGAGGAGCACTCGCGCACTGCAACGCATCGTCCATAACAACACCTGTGACGCCCACGTATTGAGCAGCGCCACCTGCCCAGGAAACGACGAGGAGCGCAGCGTCGACGCGCTGGCGTGGCGCAGCGCGGTCGCCTCCATTTCCCGACAGGTCGTCACTCCACTTCGGGGTCGGCGCCTCGACCGTCGGCAAGCGAGCCGGTGCGCAGGCGATGGACCGTCTTCGAAGGGAGCCCTCTCCTCCCAGCCTGGCCTCGGGCCCGACGGACAGGTTCCGGGCGTCGCGATGGTTTCCGCTGGTATGGTCCGCGGAATGGTTCCCCCGAAAGACCTTGCCGCCAGCGCCAACAGGTCCCCTGAAGCGCTGTTCAGTCCTTTCTCTGTGAAGGCCCTCCAGCTCCCGAACCGCATCGTGATGGCGCCGATGACCCGCGCCTTCTCCCCTGGCGGCGTTCCCGGTCCGGATGTCGCGGCGTATTACAGACGCCGGGCGGAAGGTGGGGTGGGTCTGATCATCACCGAGGGCACCTGGGTGCCTCACCCCTCGGCATCGAACAGCGCGCGTGTGCCGCGCTTCCATGGCGAGGACGCACTTGCTGGCTGGAGCCATGTCGTCGCCGAGGTGCACGCCGCGGGAGGACACATCTTTCCCCAGCTCTGGCACGTGGGGCTCTGCCTGGAGCAGCCCGGTCCGGCGGAGTTCCCGCTCGGCCCTTCGGGCATCGGCAAGCCCGGCGAGAAGGTGGGCGAGCCCATGACCCAGAAGGAGATCGACGCGGTGATCGAGGCGTTCGCCGAGGCGGCTGCGACGGCGAAACACCTGGGTTTCGATGGCGTCGAGCTGCATGGAGCGCACGGTTATCTGTTCGATCAGTTCTTCTGGGAGGTCACCAACCAGCGGTCGGACAGGTATGGCGGAGATCTCGTGGCGCGTACCCGGTTCGCCGTCGAGACGTTGCAGGAGATCCGGCGGCGGGTGGGCCCCGATTTTCCCATCTGCTTCCGGTTCTCGCAGTGGAAGCAGCAGGACTATGGCGCGAAGATCGCGCGCACGCCCCAGGAGCTGGAGAGGTTCCTCGCTCCGCTCGCCGACGCCGGCGTCGACCTGTTCCATTGCTCCACACGCAGGTTCTGGGAGCCGGAGATGCCAGGCAGCGATCTCAACCTCGCAGGATGGACGAAGAAGCTGATCGGCAAGCCCACGATCACCGTCGGATCCGTGACCCTCGATGTCGACCTCCAGAGCTCGTTCCGCGAGGGCGGAGCGACCAGCACGGGTCTCGACCCCCTCCTCGAGCGGCTGGAGCGCGGGGAGTTCGACCTCGTGGCCATCGGGCGCTCGCTCCTGGTCAACCCCTCGTGGCCGGTGGCCGTACGGGAGCGACACCTCGATACGCTGCGCTCGTTCAACCCCGAAGTGCTCGGCTCACTCCACTGACCCACCACCCGGGGTCGATGCGCCAGCCTTGCGCAAGGCGCGCTGACACTGCACGAGCTGCACGAGACCCCTCCTGTCCACGAAGGTCCAGGAGGGGTCCTGAGCGGAGATCTGGCGCGGAAGTCGTGCATCCGCAAGGCTGGTCCGGCAGTTGCTGAAGGGCGCGCCATCATGGTGCGCGACGGCAATCCGGGTGGTGAGACGAGCAGGCCGAGAGCCGGTGCCCCGCCTGTGTGGGAGGAGATCGATGGGTCGGAGCGGACGACGGCCATCTTGACGGCGCTCTCGCTGCTGAATCCGCACGGGATTCTGCACCGAGGAGAGCGCCGGGTGCGGGTGGCGCTGGAGCGCGTGGACGAGGGAGGGCTCTGGGGCTTCCGTCTCGCCGATTCCGAGGCCTGCTGGGGCGAGCCGCCGTACGAGATCTCGCTCATGGGCTACGACTCGGTTTATCACCTGCGGATCGACACGCGCGCGGTGGAGCGGGCGTGGCTGGTCACGGAGGCTCCGGGGCGGCTGGTGCGGACCCGCCAGCGGACCTACCGTCGGGCGCAGGCCCCTCGTGGCCTTCGCGCCCGCTTTCAGAGCACCCGGGTGGAGGGCCCGGCTCTGGGCGAGGCCGAGGTCGTCGATGTGTCGCATGGGGGACTCTCGCTGCGTGTAGAGGCGACCGAGCGGCTCTTCACGGGCATGTCTCTGGCGCTCACGGTGCGCCTGGAGCAGGGCCACAGCGTCGCCCTGGAAGGCGAGGTGCGCCATGTCTCCGCGGGGCGCGAGGACGGCCGGCGCCTGTGCGGCGTGAAGGTACAGATGCGCTCGGCGGCCGAGGGGGCGCGATGGCGCGAGGTGGTCGGACGCGCGCTCGTTCCGACGACGCGCACGAGAGAGAGCCACCTCGAGTCGCTCTGGGACCTGTATGCGATCTCGGGGTACCTGAACCTCGCCAACAAGACGAGCGCGCAGTTCGAGGCGCAGCGTCAGAGCTTCCTCGCACTGGGGCGCCGGACCGCGACGATGGATCACCTGTCCAGCCACACGGTGTGGCCGTCCGCGCGTGGGCTGGAGGCGTCGGTGTCGACGCTCAAGATCTACGAGCGGGCCTGGTTGATGCACCAGCTCGGACGGCGCCCTGGCACGCCGAGCGAGGTGCGCCTGCTGCAGGGCCAGATCCTGCGCGACACCTACCGGCGCGCCCTGGAGGACATCCAGGCCGACCCGGGGCAACGCTGGGTACTCTGCTATGGCGAAGCGACCGTGCCCTGGGTGCAGCGGACGCACGTGCAGTTCGCCCAGAGGAACGCCTCCCGCCACGAGGGAGAGGTGCTCATGATGCCCGTGCGGCTGATGGAGGCGCAGTGCGACGAGCCGAGCGGTAGCCCCGGTGAGGGGCTGACACTCCTCCCGGCCTCACGCCACGAGCTGGATCGGATCGCTCAGGAGATTGCGCGCGTGCGTCCGCGCCCCTTCGTGGAGGCCCTCGACTTCATGCCAGAGCGGCTGGACATGAAGGGAACCTCGGCGCTCTGGCACAGCGCCGGACTCACCCGGGAGCGCCAGTGCTTCGTGGCGCGACGGGAAGGTGTGCCCCTCGCCGCGCTGGTGGTCGAGCTGGCTTCCCCGGGGGCGAACCTCTTCCGGCTGCTGGACTCGGCACGGCTGTTCTCGCTGATGCCGGGCGGTCGGGAGGCGTTCGTGCCTTTGCTCGACGAGGCGCGCCGCTGGTTCGCGCGCCGGGGGCGCAGCACGTTCGTGTACCTCTGCGAAGACGACGGCAGCTCGGTGCGCGCTGCCCGGCTGCACGATGCCCCGTCGACCCAGCCTTTTCTCTGGATCATCGCCTCGTCGATCCTCCCGGAGTTCCTGGAGCACATCGATGAGCAGTCGGTCGGCCGTCCACGGTCGCCCATTCCCTCGCCCCCCCTTCATCACGTCATCGATACCCAGCCCGAGGAACAGATCCGATGAGTCTCCTGCAAACCCACTACGAACCCCACACGCGCGCCGCCCGTCACCTCCTGGACACGCACCCCGACATCGTCAAACTCCTAGATCCAGCCGTTCTTCCCTCCGTGCTGGAGCGCTTCCTGATCGAGTGGATGGCGCGCTCTCCCTACATGACCGAGCCGGTCGACGGATGGATTCGTCGCACGGGCGAGCGCTGCATCGAGCAAGGCCTCGCCCACCTGGGCAAGTCCCTCATCACCCACGCCAAGAGCGAGGTCGGGCACGACCAGATGACCATCGACGATGCGCGCGCGCTCGTGGAGCACTGGAACACCCGGCATACCCCTCCCCTCGAAGCCAACACGCTGATGGCTCAGGCCCCTCTGGACTCGATGAAGGCTTACCGCACGCTCCACGACGAGGTCATCGAGGGCCCGCACCCGGCCGGTCAGATCTCCATCGAGCGCGAGCTCGGTCACGTGGCCGTTCATTTCGGGCCCCGGCTGCTGGGGCAAGTCCAGCGGGTGCTCGGTGCCGAGGTCGCCGAGCGACTCACGTTCATCGCCGAGCACGTCGTCGTCGACCTGGGCCACACCCGGCTCAACGAGAAGATGCTGGAGGAGGCCATCACCCACGCGCCGGAACATGCCAGCACCTACGCCGACGCTGGTGCCGAAGCGCTGAGGATCTACATCCAATTTCTGAGCGATTGCTACCGTATTGCCGCGGCGTCCGTGGAGACCCTCTCCAGACCCCACGAGCGCCCCACACAGCCACCTGCGAGGCGTGCGATCGCGCCGGCGCGTTCCTGACTCAAACCTTCGGGACGGCCATCCCGCGCTGCACGGCGGGACGTGACCCCACGTTCTCCAGCCAGCGACGAACGGCAGGCTTCGCAGCGACGCTTTCGCCCAGGAACTCTCCCAGGAAGGTGCTGGCATTCGCCGCCCAGGGATAGACCGCGATGTCGGCGATCGAATAGTCGTCTCCCGCAAGGTACGTGTTGCTGGCGAGTCGCCGCTCCATGACCCCGAGGAGGCGATCGGCTTCCTCGCTGTAGCGCTTGATCGCGGTCGGAATCTTCTCCTTCGAGAAGACGCCGAAGAATCCGAGCTGCCCGAACATCGGCCCCAGGCCGCCGATCTGCCAGTGCAACCACGCCAGCGTCTCGTAGCGCGCGGGACCGGATGCAGGCAGGAAGCGGCCCGTCTTCTCGGCCAGGTAGGTCAGGATCGCGCCACTCTCGAACAGGGCCACCTTCCCACCGTCGCCGTCGTCGTCGACGAGAGCGGGGATCTTGTTGTTGGGCGAGACGGCCAGGAATGCTGGATCGAACTGCTCTCCCTTGGAGATGTCGATCACCTTGGTCTCATAGGGGAGGCCCAGCTCTTCGAGCAGGATCGAGACCTTGCGTCCGTTGGGGGTGGTGAACGTGTAGAGGGTGATCATCACGCCATCCTGTTCCAGTCTCCCACCGAGCGCCAGGGCCGGCCGAGGGGGGGAGACAAGGCGCGCCGGCCCTCAGGAAGGAGGCGACGCTCAGGGGATGGCGACGCCGCACTCGTACCAGGCGACGGTATACAGGTTGTATTCCGGCCACACCGGCTCGAAAGTGAAGCTCCCGCCAAAGGTGGCGCGCGACCACCCCTCGGAACCCGCGGGGTTCTCGTACAACGACCCCGCCTCGACCGACGTCGCGCAGTCCATGCACCCGCCACTCCGGATGTCGTCCTCGTTCGGGATGGTGAAGCCCGGGTTCACCAGCTCGCAGTGATCCTGCCCGTGTCCTGCGTAGTCGCCGATCTGGTGGAACACCCCATCCAGCGCCTCCCCCAGGAAGATCTTGTACCGGGTGGGCGAGCAGAGGGCGACGCCGACGTACAAGCCGTACCCCTGGTCGAAGCGCACGTAGCGCTCACCGGTGCAGGGCGTGCTCACGCCGGTGTCGACGAAGCTGGCGGGCGTCCAGTCCACGCCAGGTGAAGGCGGCTGCGACCCACCGCAGGTGTCGCCAGCAGCCGGGAAGCTCACCCCGCACGAGAGCCAGTCCACCGTGTACAGGTTGTACTCGGGCCACAGCGGCTCGAACGTGAACCCCTCACCGAAGACGCCGCGGGAGTACCCCTGCGTCCCGACGGGGTTCGCATACCAGCTCGAATCGGCCGACGTGGCACAGTCCACGCAGCCGCCGCTCTGGATGTCATCTTCGTCAGGGAGGGTGAACGTCGGATTGACCAGCTCGCAGTGGTCCTGGCCGTGACCCGCGTAGTCCCCGATCTGGTAGAAGACGCCCCCCTCGGACTCCCCGAGGTAGAGCTTGTAGCGGTCCTCGGCGCAGAGAACGACGCCGACGTACTTCTGGTACGTGGCGTTGTACGAGACGTAGCGGGCGCCGTCGCACGAGGAAGCGTCGAAGGTCTCGAAACAAGCACGCGTCCAGCCCGACGGCGCCGACGCCACCGGGTCGCTGTCGGCGTCGACGCCGCCCCCCCCGCTCACCACCGGCTGACAGGCCGCGAGCAACGCACACGCCGAGGCAGCCAGCGCCCAGCCCCACGCCCGCTCCTTTCGCATCCTTCTCGTCATCGTTCGTCTCCCACGTCGTTGAAGCCATCAACCGGCGGCTCGCCCAGTCCAGGAAACGACCCGCACGCCCTTCGACATCACCCCGGGGCCCGCATACCGCACCGCGTCATGACCGGCGGTGTGGGCCGTGAAAGCGTGGATGAGACATAGGCGGCTTCAGCGGCTCGGACCAGTCCTTTCGCCACGGGCTGCCATGTCTCACGCCCGTCATGACCGCGCTTGAACTACCTGGTCAGAGCGACGTCGACAAGGACAGCATTCGGCAACAGATGATTACGGATTCACGGCCGCGGTGATGGTCGGCGGTGTCGGTACGCGAGGACTCGGCTTCCGTCAGGCATGCGCCCGTGGAGACCCGTCACCCGAAAGGACGGGGCGCCTGTTCATGACGCCTCGGTACAGGCCACCCAGTAAATGGTGCCAGGACTGCCGGAAAGCTGCGTGAAGAGCTCTGACAGCATGAGGGGGCTGGAGTAATTGTATCCATCCAGGCTGATGGCCGGGTTGCTGGAGCTGAACGCGCCGACCTTGAAGATGCCCGAGTTCCGCGTGAGTTCTGGATACTTCCAGCAGGCGTAATCATTCAGCGTATCCCCTGCCTGGTACGTGTGCTTGACCCGACTCTGGACCCAGCCCTCGTCACCCGAGAGCAGGTGGTTGTAAATGGGCCATGCATCCTCGTTGTAAAGAATGCGGTTGTCTTCCTCGAAGAAGACCACCGAGAACCCTGCAGGAACGGTGACCTGCCCAGGCTGGGTGTACCTCCCACCGTGACCAGAGACGATGTATCCCGCCATTGTCGAAATCTCCCCGTGGTGGCATCGCGGTGACATGGACGAGCCAGCGCCTCGCCCGCGGGAGAGGCGTCCCCGTCTGTGTCTTTCATGAAGTCCCCGAAAGCAGCAGTGTCAAGGAACGCAATGAACAGGCCGTTCAATTCATCGTCGTCATTTCGTCCGCGTTGTTCGGGCCGCGATGCAATCTTCGCGCGCGCATCCACCCTGCTGTACGAGCCTGATGGGCTGCTTCGGACTGGCATGCATTCATCGATGGAGCCCTCGGGACGACCGTCCACCTCCCTGGCCCTCATCGCGTCCGCAGCGTCCTCAAAGTGGTTTTCCGCTTCCTGAACGGGGGGCTCGACGTGAACGCTCCACGGAAGGCGCTCAGACGAATTTAGACGGCAATCAGCGCGTCATCCGCACATCGGGTGGATGACGAGGCAGAGCATCACCAGCTCCGGGGACCCAGCCCGACCTCGGTCGCCATCGCTTGGGCGACCACCTCCTGCGCGCTCGCGAGCAACCGTTCGACGAGCTTCTCCGCTGAACGGCTCGACTCCGGCATCCCTCGGCCATCCCGAGGGTTGACACAGGCCACCGCGCGGCGCATCACTGTGCCCCAGAACACCATGGCATACGGTACCATCAAAGAAGTCACCAGCGACATTGCCGAACGCGAATACGGCATTGCCAGAACCATCAAAACGACGGCCGTGACCTCGTGCATGATCATCGTCTGCCCGGTCGGCACGAAGCTGCTGGGCATCCATCTCTCGATCTTCGGTGAGACGGACATTTTCGGACCGGCTGACGCCGACAGAGTGCAAGAGATCTTGCGCCAGCACGGAGCCGACCTGTCCAAGGTCCACATCTTCGGAGAACTCGATTTCTGGGGCGGTGAAATCGCCGGGTACGATCGGTTGATGGAGGTCCTGGGACATCCCGGGACTCACCGCCAGCATCAGAGGAGCGGCACCCTCACGATCACCGCCGCCGACCTCACCTGAGCCAGTCGACGCTCGCACGCCCCCTCCGGGGGACCCGGCAGCGAACGATGCGCCTCGCTCCCTGAAGGATGCGGTCGTCGAGACGGCGCTGGTGAGCAGCCATCGCCGAGACGTCTTCCTCGACACCTCTCGCGAAGCGTACCACCAGCGTCCGACATCACGACCGACGCCCATCGCGCAGCGCATCATCACCTCCCCAGCGCATCCTTCCGGCTCCATCATCTCTGCGCAGGGAAGACAGCATCAATTCCGCGACGCGGCCCGCGGCGATGTCTACCGGCGCCTTCTCGGTCTGGGATACAGTCTGCTCCGACGGCGTCCGACTCACGCCTCCCTTCGCCACCGGAGCCAGCAGCATGAGCAGCTACAATCTCGCGGTCAACGTTGCCTCGGGCGACATCCTCGACATCCGAGAGTTCACCGTCCACGAGAAGATGTCGTCGCTCTTCGACGTCACCCTCACGGCGCTCTGCGAGAACCCGAGCGTGGATTTCGACGCCATCCTGGGTCAACCCGCTCGGTTCATGCTCTTCAGCGGCATCGAGGGGACGCACCAGCGGACCTGGACGGGCATCTGCAACGAATTCTCGCAGATCGCCGTCGAGGAAGAGGGAGCCTCCACCTACCGGCTGAACATCGTTCCCGACCTCTGGTACCTGACCCAGCGCCGCAACTACCGGATGTTCCAGCAGATCTCGGAGCCAGACATCGTGCTCGAACTCCTCGCGGAGTGGGAGATCGAGCCGGAGCTCAAGATCGACAAGGGGGCCTACAAGAAGCGCAAGTACCGCGTCCAGTATGCCGAGTCGGACTACGCCTTCATGTGCCGGATGCTCGAAGACGCCGGCATCACCTTCTACTTTGCGCAGATGGGCGACGAGACGCGCCTGGTGCTCTCCGACGCCCCCCACGTGGCCGAGGCACGCCCCCCCATCGCGTTCCGCGACAACCCCATGGTCGCCGACCACGAGCACGTCACCCATGTGCGCGTCGGCCAGAAGGTGAGGCCAGGCCGCTACACGCTGCGGGACCACGACTACCGACGCCCATCGGCCTACAAACTCGGCGCCAGCGCCGCCGCCTCTCGCGTGAGCATCGAGGACAAGCTCGAGCGGTTCCACTACACGCCTGGCGCCTTCCTGTTCAACGCGGACCGGGGCGAGGACACGGCATCTGCAGACGACAAGGGGAAGACCCGGACCGACGAGGGCGAGGGCGCCAAGATCGCCCAGAAGCGCCTGGAGGCCAAGCAGGGCAGCGGCAGCATCGTCTCCTTCGAGACGAATGCCCACGACCTCGCGCCGGGGGTCGTGACGAGCTTTCTGGACCATCCACGCGCTGATCTCGAGCCGGGTCAGATGCTCCTCGTCGCGGAGTCGACCCTCTCCGGGACCCCGAACGGAGAATGGACCCATCATTGCGAAGCACGGCGGACCAGGACCCCCTACCGGCCGGCCCTCGTGACGCCTCGGCCGAAGGTGATCGGTGTCGAGAGCGCCACCGTGGTAGGACCGGCTGGAGAAGAGATCCACGTCGACGAGTTCGGGCGGGTGCGGGTCCACTTCCACTGGGACCGCGAGAGCCAGATGAATGACAGCAGCTCCTGCTGGATTCACGTGAGCCAGCCCTGGGGCGGAGCCGGCTTCGGCGGCATGAACATCCCCCGCGTCGGGCAGGAGGTCATCGTCGATTTCCTCGGCGGCGATCCCGACCGTCCCGTCATCGTGGGGCGCGTGTTCACGAACCTCCAGAAGGTGCCGTACAAGCTACCCGCCAACAAGACCCAGAGCGGCTGGAAGAGCAACTCCACGGGCAACACGGGGGGCTACAACGAGCTGATGTTCGAGGACTCGGCGGGCAAGGAGCTCGTCCGCGTGCAGGCAGAGCGGGACATGAACACGCTGGTCAAGAACGACGCCACCACCACGATTCGCCACGACCGCAAGACGTTCGTTCTGAATGACGATCTCGAAGTGGTCACGGGCTTCCAGACCCAGGTGGTCGGCAAGGACCGGCTCGTCGCCGTTCTCGAGAACCAGACCCACTCCATTACCAAGAACGTCATTCAGCAAGCGGTCGAGGGATTCGCCTACCACAAATCGAAGGACGTCACGTTCATCGAGAGCGATGCGCGCATCATCCTGAAGGTGGGCGACAGGTCGACGATCGATATCGGGCCTGACGGCATCATCATCCAGTCCCCCCGCGTCGACATCAACCCGGACGAAGGCCAGAGCTAGGCGCGCACACGCAATGAAGATCAAGCGAATCACCACGAACGGTTTTCGTGGCTTGCCCGACAAGACGTTCGATTTCACGGCCGATCGCACCGGCGTCCCCGGCGACCTCGTCATCATCACCGGACCTCCAGGGAGTGGCAAGACGAGCCTGCTGGAGGCGATCATCGCCTCCAAAGAGGACATCGGCCCGTACGGATTGAAGCGCTCGACAGGTTCCGTCGTTCGCAGCGGCGAGGCCGCCGCGAAGGTGCGTATCGACTGGCAACTGTCGGCCGACGAGCGCATGCGAACAGGCGCGGGAAGCACCGACCTGTCGAGTGAGTCGATCCTCTCCTCGAGCATTTTCTCCTCGATCGATCACGAGCCTGCTCTCGTGGGCCTGCTTGGCGAGTACGACGCCGCTCCGAGCGTCAGCAAGGTGGAGTACTTCCACGCAAGTCGCCGGATCCCTCGTGGCGGGGTGCCCAGCATGTCCACGATTGGCGTCCCTGGCACCGAACGCTTCGCGCGGCTCACGCGGGACGACGCCAAATATGCGCTCCTCCTCCGGTACGTCGTGGAGGTGAACCTGGGACTGCACGACGTGAGCGGTCAGCGCGGTATGGAGCGACTGGAGGAGGCCTTCGCCAGCTTGTGTCGCACCCGCACCCTCGCTGGCATCGAGCGGACGCCACAGGCGCTGGTTCCTCGCTTCGCTGACGGGCGCGGCGGCATCGTGGGTCCGGACGAGCTTTCGGACAGCGAAAAGCAGGCGCTGATCTTCGCGGTGACCTTCCTGCGCGCTGGGATTCAGGGCTCTCTCGTCCTCATCGACACGCCGGAGCTGCACCTCCCTGAGCCGGACGTCGGAGCCTTCGTCACGGCGCTCGGGCGCCTTGGTGCTGACAACCAGCTCGTCGTGGCGACCGGCTCGCCGGGAGTCATTGCCAGGAACCCGGATGCGGTGGTCATTCCCCTGGGATGAGGTGAGACGTGCGCACGTACCATACCGATGAGCTGATCTTCGACATGCCGGACGAGTGGGCCGACAAGTCCATGAACATCTTCGTCAGCTCGGCCGGCGAGCGTATCCCCTTCAATATCGTGATCACCCGCGACTCGCTCAAGGGCGAGGAGTTCGGGCCCTTCGTGCTTCAGCGGCTCAGGGAGATCGCAAAGAAGCTCGGCAAGCTCCGTGTCCTCGGGCAGCGGGAGCGCATGGTGGGGCCTCTTCGCGGGCGCGAAGCGCGCATGCAGTGGCCTGTGCAGGGGGGCACCATGTACCAGCACCAAGTCTATGTTGCCTACTACGGCGAGGTTTTGACCTTCACCGCGTCGAGCATCATCAAACTCGCGACGCAGTGCGACGCTTACCTCGAGCAGATCCTCTCCAACATCAAATTCCGGAAGCAATGAGCGATTACATCATCGACGAGGCGAGCATCTCGCTCCCGAGCGGCTGGTTCGATCGCTCCTTGAACGTCCTCGGGCCCGAGCCCACACAGGACGAATTCAAGGTGCTCATCTCCCGCAATGAGCAAAACGGTCGCTCCCTCGACAGCTTCGTCGATCAGCAGGTGAAGGACCTCTCGCAGCGTTTGCCCTGGTTCGAGATTCAGCGCAGGGGTGAGCGCACCGTCGCCGGGGCGCGGGCGCTCGAAGTTTGCTCGACCTTCCGCGATGGCAAGGCGGAGATGTTCCAGCATCAGGTCATCCTCGCCGCCCGGGGGCGGTTCATCACCATCACTGCTGCCAGCCTGAAACGCGTCGACGAGGCATGCTCGAAGACGCTCGAACAGCTCCTCGCCACCGCCCGTTTTCAGACCGACCGCTGACGAGATGTCCTGAGGCGCAAGGAAAAGGAGGATCGCCATGGCCACCCCGAGTGCCGCGCGTGTCGGAGACCCGATCGAGCACAGCCACGAGCTTCTGGGCGCGCTCGCCGGCATCGCCGTCGGCCTCGTCGTCGGTGCCATTGTCGCCGCGACGATCATCGCGACGGCGGGCACCGGGATCCTGCTGGTCGCTGCAGTCTTCGGAGCGCTCTCGGCCGTGTGTACAGGTGCAGCAGCAGGCTTCAGCCTGGGAAAGCTACTCAAACATCTGCCAGGTGCGGAATCGGGCGTCATAGGTGAAGGCGCCCGCTCCGTTTTCATCGGCGAAGGCCTCCCGCCTGCCGCCCGTGCTCTCGACAAGCTCGCCTGCGGCGACCCACCGGCCACGAAATTCGGCTGGGCGTTGCTCGGCGCCGTGCTGCTTGGGCCCGTTGTCGGCACCATCGTGGGCATGACCTACGGGACCCTCAACAGCGCGCACGCCGGAGCGCAGGTCGCCATGGGCAGCGAGACCGTCTACATCGAGCAGCTCAATGCTGCTCGTGTGAAAGACGAGACTTCATGCGGCGGCAAGATCATCAGAGGCAGCGCGACCGTCGGCATCGGCGGACCCCAGATGACGCTGATCGAGCCACAGCCCGAAGTCCCGGAGTGGCTCGAAGACTTGATGGAGGATGTCGACAAGGCCGGCGTGTATTTCGGTCTCCTCTCCGGCTTCGGTGGACTCCGCGTTCTTTTCACGAAAGGCGCCAGCATCAGGGGGCCGCTCAAGGATTTCGCCTTCGCCGCTGGCGATTATGCGCTCTTTGAACTCCAAGGATGGGCGGACGACCGATTCGGAGAAGACTCGGCCATCACCCAAACCATCGCGTGGGGCCGGACAGGTTACGAAGTTTACGGCATGCGTCGAACCTACCGCCAGAACAGGGCGAGTATGGGTGCCGCAGGGGCAAGCAGCCCTACCAGAGCGGCGACTCCCCCGAGCGCGCCTACGCCTCCCAGAGCACCGACTCCCCCGAGCGCGCCTACGCCTCCCAGAGCACCGACAGCCGCGGCGCCCACAGCCCCCACGGCCCCCAGACCCGTCCCTCAGGGTGGCCAGACCATCGCGGAGCGCGCGGCAGCGGGTGGTAGACCACCGCCGTATGCCCAGCAGAACCCTGGAAACTACTACTTCGATCCGAGCAGCGGGAGGTACAAGAGGCGATGAATCCGACGACCTATGAAGGAGCCTTCGCCGAGCTACCGCCGCCCGGCTACCACGTGATCTCCCGCCTTGAACCGGCTGGTGCAGCGCCCCTGTCCATCGACGTGATCAAGCTCCCCGTGCTCGAACGTCGTGGCCGCGAGCTGGTCTGCGAGTACGAAAACCTCACGGATGACATCCATGACGAACTCGCTGTGGCCTTGATCATCGACGTCATCCTCGGTGAGTTCACCGACCACTACTATCGTGACCAGGTCGACACGATCTCTTTCATCAATCAGCAGACGCTGACGCGACGAACGATGCCCTACCCTCGATGAACGCGCCGGAACGCTCGGCTCTCCCGTGAATGCGAGCGGACCTCCCCGGAGCGGCCGCTAGCGTCGCCCCGGCATGTTGATGAGCCGCCCGAGCGCCAGCGCGATGAGGGCCAGCGGGTTCGTCTCGTACTCGTCCTGCTGCCCACGTGCCTCAGCGATGAGCACGGCACGGAACCTCTGAAACAGCGGCAGCTTCGCCTCCAGCGGCTCGGGCAGGTAGCACGGGATCGGTGTCTGCGAGCCCTCGACCGCCAGGGCAGCACGTATCCGCTTCTCTCCAAGCAGCGTGCGCTTCTGGTAGCGGCGCTGTTCGAGCAGGATGCGATCCACATTCGCGAGGATGGATCGGTTGGATGGAGCAAGCGCCTCGCGCAGCCGTCCCGTCATGCTCTCTGCAGCGTAGATGGTGCACCTCCAGTCCGAGGCCACCAGCTCGTTCGCCGCGTCGAGCACTTCGCTCAACCGCTTGTCCGCACCAGCGAGCGGCGAGAGCACCGCGATCGTCGCCTTGAGCACGTCCACCTCGTGAAAGAAGAGCTGGAGTTCCCCCGCGACCACCACCAGCGGCGGGGCCATGGCCCCCTCCTCGTCGATCGCTTCGATCATCGCCCGCATGATGCCCTCCGCATCTGCCGACGGCACCCGACCGAGCACGCGCAGCACGTCACGCCGATCCCGGTCCTGCTGCGGCTCGAGTTCGTCGTCCAGCGACAACCAGGACCCCTGACCAACGGGCTCACGTACCTCGGACGCAAAGCTCGCCTGCGCGCGCAACCGACGCGGCGCTGTCACATCGAACCACAGCAGATCGACGTAATGCCCTGCTCCTGGCGCCCTCGGCTCTCTCCGGGGCGCACTCACCGGGCTCCCTGAGCTCGTCGGACTCGTCGAGGCCACCTCCAGGGCTGCCTGGGAGCCGTAGGTAGCCGCCATGGCCGCGACGTCGGACGCGGAGGCCGCGGACGACACCGCAGGAGGCGAGGGTGCCATGTTCTCCGAGACCGCTCGCTGCCCGAACGATACCCGCGCAACCGGCGGCTCTGGTACGGCGATGGCCGGCGGGATGACGACAGCAGGCGCCACGGCAGCCTGTGGCCAGGGCGTCGCGCCCGAAGGCTTCCCCATCAGCGCAGATGCCCCGCTGCTCTCGAACATCTGACCGTAGACGAGCGACGGCCGCGGCGTGGCAGGCGGCGCCTCGGGGCTGGCAGCTTGCGCGGAGAATGGCAGGCCCCCCAGGCCCCCGTTCCCTGCAAGGGGTGCAAAAGGTGGAGCTTGCGTCTGACCCATGGCCGACGAGGGGAATGGCCGATGTCCCTTCTCCTTGGTCGGTCCTGCGTCACCCGCCCCCTGCCGCACGAAGGGCATGACCAGCGGAGGGAGGTCGCCGCCCCCGAGAACGGTATGTGCCTGATTGAACGACTGGCTCACGGGCGCTGCCGGCCCGCTCCCTTCCGCATCGCCCTGCTTCCCTCGCTGCCCGGTGCCACGCGGTTCCTCCAACCCCACCGTGATTCGCCCAGCCTCCTGAGGATGCGCGAGGCTGATTCGCCCCCTCCAGACCATGGAGCACACACAGCGCTCCGTATCGATCCACAGCGTATCGGCCACCAGCGCGATCTCCTCACGCCTGCCCGCGGCTCGCTCGGCCATCGCGCGGGGCCTCACGCCAGGGAGCTGCGTCGAGAGCTGCGCGTGCTCCACATGGAGGTTCTCGAGCACGATCCGCTCGTCGTCCCGCAGCTCACGCACTTGCTGATCACCGGGCGCGACATTGAAGAAGCTCGCGTCGAACCCCTCGGGCAGCGGCCGCTCGAACCAGCGCCCCGGATCCCAGCTCCCGTAATGCGCCCGGATCCTCTCGGCACGCGTCGGCCAGCTCGGCGCAATCGGCCCGTACCCCACGGGCGCCAGCGGCTCACCCCGTCGCCCGACGGACTGTCCCGGAAGCTGCAGGCTCGGCAGCAGGATCCGACCATAGGGATCGGGCGGCCCGTCGGCGCGAACCCCGACCGGATTCCACGTTCCAGGCCCACCGGCTGCGCGCTCGTAGCGAAGCGACGCCCGCACGACCTGCGCCCCTTCTACCAGTGCCCCCTCGGGCGACCAGCTCCGCTCTCCGAACACCTCGATCGACTTGTCGACCTCCCCGACCCTCATCCGCACCATGAACGACGCCACGGGTGTCCGGTTCGGCGCGAACCCTTGACCCACCAGCACGACATCCGCGCAGGGCTTGTAGGGCACCAGATCGCCCGGCATGTACACGCTGCGCACCGGGTCGTCGTCCCAGTGGTTGTCATCCTCGTTGAGTCCCTCCTGCTCGGAAGCAAGCGGAGACACCCCTGGCAGCAGGGCGTACGTCACCTTGCACGCAACCGCGAGGCTCCACGTGCCGTGTACCGAAGGCCAGCGCCGGGAGGCGACACGAACGGGACCAGTCGAGACGACGTCCATTGGACACGAGCCTACCAAATCCCCCGGACAGGTGCGCCTCGCTTCACCAGCGGCGCACGCCCGGTCCGCGCCTCAGCGGCTGTACCGCCGGTAAGCGTCCGCCATCTTCGTATGGTAGTTGTTGCTCGCGTAATCGGGGCCATTGTACCCCTCGGCGAAAGCCGCCCAGTTCTTCGTCTTGAGGTGACGAAGAAGCCCCCGGCTCCGGCAGAACCCGATGAACGCGCGCATGTGCTGCGCCTCGGAGATGTACATGTCCTCCACGAAGCTGCGGACACTGCGCCATCCGCACATCGCGTGGTTCTCTCCCAGCACCTGGAACATGCCCCACGAGGCGCTCTTCACCGCAGCCTCCGGAGCGAGTGCGAAGGCCTCCCGGATCACCTGCCACTGATTCTTCCGGTAGCTCTCCCTCCGCCGCGGGCTTTTGTAAGGCGCCGACAGGTGGGGGTGGCTCTGATCGTAGCGCTGCCCCGTGTGCTTCCGAAATTTGTGCACCTCGAAGAGGATCTTCGGTCGCTTCTGATCGTCGAAACCGCTTCGCCCCCCCGACTCCACCTCCGCGACCGCGCGCACTGCCGCCGTCTCGCAGGCGAGCTCACGGGCCGCGTTCGAGAAATCGGCAAGAACGAGCTTCAGCCCCTGCCCCTGGGTGGGCAACACCCAGGTGCCGCTCGGTGACGTGATCGGCGCATCCGCGCGGGGCGCCGCCTCCGTCCCTTGCGGCCGCGTCGCCGAGGGCTGGGGCGCGGTGACGCTCGTGCCACTCCCACCCCCCCCGCTCCCGCCCGACGCTCCCCCTCCCCCGGCACGCCCACCCGAGCTCCCTCCGGCACGCCCACCCGAGTTCCCTCCGCCACGCGCAGAAGGCACCCGGATGTTCTGTCCGACGGAGAGCCTGTTCGGGTTCGAGATCTGCGGATTGGCCGACATGATCTGGCCAACGGTCGTCCCGTTGTCGGAGGCGATCTTGCTGAGCGTGTCACCAGGCCGGACCGTGTACGTCGTGGCAGACTGCGCAGCGCGCACCGGCGCCGACGCTCTCGCAGGAACCGCGAGGCGCTGACCGGGCAAGATCCTGTTGGGATCGGAGATGGAAGGGTTGTCCCGCAAGAGAGACGCCACCGTGGTGCCATGTCGACCCGCGATGGCGCCGAGCGTGTCCCCAGGCTGAACGACATAGCTCATTGCGCCTTCCAGGATAACTGGAAGCCCGGACGCCGCTCAACGGTGCAAGTCTCGCCGGATCCCACCGACGCGCCGATGCCCTCTTCGCCCTGCCATGGCACAGCGCGCCATGCACGCCTGGGCCGCCCAGCGAACGTGGGCCCTTCCATCGCCAGGCATCCAGCCACCCCTCGTTGCCGTCGACGTCTTGCCCCACTTTCCTCGGATCGAGCAGCGACACCCCGGCCACGAGATTGCCGCAAGCGCGCTCAGCTATCGAAGCGATACGCTGTTTGCTGAATGGAGGGTCGCGACGCGAACGCTCGACAGAACGCATTCAGTCGACCGTAGACGGCAATCGGCACGACATCCCGGAATTCGAGGTGGCTGATGAGGCAGAACATCGTCACCTCCAGGTAACTGAGCCCCCGCTCCCGAGGAAGCGCCGCGAGGACGCCCTCCACGTTGTCGTCCAGCCACGACAGCGTATGGGTCAGGCTCTTCTCCATCTTGACCTGGTGGGAGTTGCCCTCACCTCGCCCTGCCAGCCTCGACAGGATCAGCGTCACCTCGGTCGTCATCGCTTGTGCGACCAGCTCCTGCGCGTTCGCGAGCAACGGCTCGACGAGCTGCTCCGGCCAGACGACCTGCGGCCCGACGCGCGACATCCGCGAAAGCTCACGGCAGATGTTGAGCGCCCCGAACCACACACCGCGGGCCGTCCGGAGCGACGGCAGCTTGAGCGCGGGGTTACCGCCGTAGTCCTCTGGATCGAGCGACATCAGATCGCGCACCACCTGGAACGCATGCTCCACCCCTGTCTCCGAGGCGAAGACCCGCGTGACGCGCGTGAAGTGCGAACTCGAACGGCCAACGAGGACGGGCTTCGCGAGATCTTCGGCAGCAACCGACATGTTCTCTTCTCCGGTCTGGAGCCCCTGCTTCCCGCGACCCTAGACCGCTGCGCACACCGTCGACAACCCGTGACCGCAAATGCACGCCGCAGACGACACGAAAGTCCGGCCCCCCCGGTCCATGCGATGCTCGACGACATGCCTCGCATGCCGCAGCGCCCCCCTCCCCGGATCATCACGCTGGATGATCTCGGGACTGGAGGTCTGCCCCTGCGGGTCACGCTCATCCCGGCGCGACCGGCCCCTCGGCTGCCCGGGCCGCTGATCTCGACCTTCGTCATGGTCTTCGTGCTGACGGCAGGGCGGGGACGAGGACGCCACCTCGAGGAAGTCGAGCTCGACGCCGGGGACATCCACGTCGTCCCTGCCGGCGTGGAACACCAGCCCCTCGATGTCAGCGATCTGCGAGGGTGGATGGTCGCCTTCGACCCGACGCTGCTGACCTCTTCGGGTCGGCTGCCAGGGCCACCACCACGCCGGGCCGTCGGAAAGGACGTGCCGGTGCGCAGCCTCTTCCTGCGGGGCCTCCTCCGGCTGCGACCCGCGCAGCCCCGACGGCAACGCATCGAGCGCACGGTGGCCGAGCTGGAGGCCGAGCTGCGAGAACGCCACTGGGGCGCGGAGAATGCCGCGCTCGCCTTGTTCACCCTCCTGACCACGGAGTTCATGCGCGAGATGCAGGAGAACGCGTCCATGGCGCCGATCCTGCTCAGCGGGCTCGCACAGGATGCCCTCACCTTCATCGAGGCACACTGCCTGGAACCCCTCTCGCTGCAAGACGTCGCCGCGGCGATGGGTCGCACGCCTTCGCACCTGGCCAACATCATGCGCCGCGAGACCGGGCTGACGGTCGGGGACTGGCTCCGCGTCCACCGCATGGCCGAGGCCCGACGCCGCTTGCTGGAGACGGACGCGAGCATCGAGAGCATCGCGGACCAGGTGGGCTACGCCGACGTCACCCACTTCATCCGCACCGTCCGGCGCACCTATGGCATGACCCCGCGGGCCTTCCGCGCACGCCGCCGCCACGAGGACGTGTGACGGGCTCTCCAGCCGACCCCAATCCAGGCCGATTTCCGCCCCAACCCGCGCTCTGTCACGCTGGCCGCGGCTCGCTACGTTCACGGTATGACAGCGCGATCAGCAGGGAACGGGCGCCGCGTCTTGATCGTCGGGCTCGGGATCAGTGGCCTCGCCACGGCCGTGCGGCTGCATCGCATCGGCTGGCAGCCGGTGATCGTCGAGCGGGCACCAGCGCGCCGCAAAGGCGGCTACTTCATCGCCCTCTTCGGCACGGGCCAGGCATCCGCCGAGCGGCTCGGGCTGCTCGACGCCATGAGCAGCCGCCAGCACCCCCGCGGCGTGACCTACGAAGTCGACCGGGCCGATCGTCGCGGCCATGGCCTGAGCTTCGCCGACCTCCCCGGCGGGCCGCGCGTGCTGCTGCGGGGCGACGTCGAGAACGCCTTGTTCGACGCGCTGCCCGAGGAGGTGGAGATCCGCTTCTCGACGGTGCCCCTGGGCATGGAGCTGCGGGATCACGGCGTCGAGGTCACGATGCTCCACACCCCGACCGGCGCCACCGTGACCGAGCACTTCGACCTCCTGGTGGGCGCCGACGGCATGCGATCCACCGTCCGCAAGCTCGTCTTCGGTCCGCACGAGGACTTCCTCTACCCGCTGAATTACATGGTCGGGGCGTGTGTCATGAGCCGACCCGTCACGGGGTACGTACCGCACGACGGGCTGGTCATGGCCGAGGCGGGGAGGTCAGCGTGGGTGTTCCCATTCGCGAACCACAACCCCGCCGTCCTGTTCTCCTACCGCGTGACCGACACCGACGCGCAGTTCCGCCGCGCGCCCATCGAGTCCCTGCGCAGGGCGTACGGACCGGAGGCGCCAGGACCCGTGCTGAACCAGCTCCTCGACGAGTTCGCCGCCGCGGAGGAGTCCCTGTTCGACTCGGTCGACCAGGTGCGCATGGATCGCTGGCACCAGGGTCGGATCGTGCTGGTCGGCGACGCCGCGTGGAGCTTGACGCTGTACTCGGGGATGGGCGCCTCGACCGGGATGGCAGGGAGCGAACTCCTGGGCCACCTGCTGGAGCAGTACCCGGACGACGTGGAGCGCGCGCTCGCCACCTGGGAGGCAAAGCTACGCCCGTACATCACGCGCTTGCAGGCAGATGCGCTGATGTCGAGGGCCTTCTTCACGCCGTCGGGAGAAGCGCAGCGCATCCTGCGCGCGGCAATCCTCCGCCTGGCTCGCTCGCCCCTCTCGCGCCAGCTCATGGCCTGGCTGACCGGCGCAAACCAGCTCAAGACGGTCGACATCGCCGCCCTGTAGATCGACCGTCAGACGCTACCCCTCACGCAGGCTCGCCGCCCTCCGCAGCCCGCGCGAACGCCAGCACGTGCCCATCCACATCGAGGCTGTACGCCACCTCATGCCCCCACGACCGCAGCGACAGCGGGCTCAGCTCCCGGGCCCCGCACGCCAGCGCGCGCGCGTGGTACGACCCCGGCGCATCGACCAGCAGGTACAGCTCCGCGCGCCCCGGCCCCCGCACCTGCGCGGGCTCGATCGGCGGACCGAGCAGCCGCGCGATCGAGCGCTCCGGCATCAACCCGAGCACCGCACCCTCACCGAGCTGAAACTCGGTCATCCCAGGCACGTCGAGCCGCGGCGCGCGCCCGAGCACCTGCGCGTAGAAGGCTCCGCTGGCCGCCTGATCCTGCACGAAGAAGATGAGATGCGCTTGCACCCCTTCCCCTTGCGCACACCGCGACCGGGCCGCAAGCGCTCCTGCGCGTGCTCGTTCCACGCCATCGTCCCGGCGACCTGCGCGACCCCCCTCGCTTGCGAGGCCAGCGAGAACCATGCATCGTCGCCCGCATGCGTCTCCGTGCCTGGATGGTGGCCACCACCCTCACGACCGCGGCTTGCGACCCGACCTGCACGCCCGGATCCTCCTCCCGGGGTGGGGACACGACCGCGGGCGCTGCCTACATCGCCACGACCCGAGGGGTCACCGTCCTCGAACACGGCACGGTCAACGAACCCGCCGACCTCGCCAGCGTCCTGACGGGCATGGCCCTCACGTCCGACGGCACCCTCTACCTGGGCGCCTACGACCCCCTCCGCCTGCGAAACGGCCGCGTGACGACACTCCCCGAGCTGTGGGACGGCGTCGCGCTGGCCCCGGACGGCAAGGTCTGGCTGGCGACCGGCTCGACCGTGACCCTCCTCCACCGCGACACGGTGTCCAAGATCCCGACCCCCGAGAGAGCGCGCGCCATCGCCATCCCGAGGAGCGGCGAGGTCTTCGTCATCGGGGCCCACGACCTCTACCGACTCGATGGCCAGACCTGGACCAAGGACGACGCCCTGGCCCGCGTCCTCGGCCCTGGCAGGCCCCTCAAGGACCTTCTCGCCGGTCCCAGCGGCGAACTCTACGTCATCGCCTTCGACGGCATCCTCCGGCGTGACACCACCGGCAGCTGGCACCCCCTCCCCATCGGCGCCCAGATGCTCACCTACGGGCAGGTCTCGTCGAAGGGCCTCTTCCCCCTGACGACGCGCACCGGCCTGCACCTCGTCGACGAAAACGGCACCGTACGACAGCTCGACGTCCCCCTCTCACCAGCGAGCGTCAGCGCCATCGCCATCGACGACGCCGACCGACTCTGGCTCGGCGCCGTGAGCGGCCTCCACATCCTCTCCGCCGACGGCAAGCCACTCCAGCACTGGCCCGCCGGCTCCCTCCCTGGTCGCGCCGAGCGCATCGCCATCCACCGAGAAGGCCCCATACTCCCGGAGACCCCCCCTGCTCCCGTCCTCGGCTCGGTCACGGGCACCGTCCTCCTCGGCGGAAAACCCCTCGCCCACGCCAAGGTCGAGCTCTGCACCGATGGAGCCTACGGCGACGACCTGTGCGGCCGCGCCGGCGCCCCCCTCGTCGCCACCACCGACGCCGCTGGCGCGTTCACCCTGAGCCAGGTCCCCCGCGACCGCTACGCCTTCTTCACCTACGAGCGTGACGGCAAGCAGGAGTTCGCCCCGTCGCGATGGATCGCCACCGCCGCTGCGAAGCGAGGCCGAGCCTGCTGCGACACCCTCACGACGGACGCCACCTGGGACCTCGGTACCATCGAGATCCCCTGAGCCCAGCGCCCGCACCCCACGCGCGGCATCGCCCACCGCGCAAACGCCTCACGGGACAACGCCGCCCACACGCGCGACGGCTCGTTCCCCGATCAGAATCCGTTCAATGAACCGCCCAGCTCGGCGTCCACGCCCGAGGGCGCCGATAGTGCTCCTTTCTGGATCGGAGATACCGGCGGAGCATCGCGAGACCAGGGTGCGGATCGTCGATCCGAAAGAGCATGGAATGGGGATAGACCAGCATCGGATCACGCACCGGAATGCGGCGCAGGTCGTACTCCGAGGGCCACACGAGCCGGATGTGTTCCCCCACGAAGGTCGCGAGCGTCGACGAGCCCGCGATCGCCTCGAGGAGCGCCTCGATCCCGAAGTTCGGCCCGACGGTGTCGATCGTGAGGCCAAAGCGCGCGGAAAGCGCTTCGTAGTAGGACGACCACTCCGCCCCCGGCACGTTGCTGGGCATCCAGACCTCGTGCGCCGCGAGCGCCGCGGGCGTCACCGACGCGGCCCCGGCCAGCTCGTGCGCGTGACCCGTGAGCAGCTCCACCGGATCGTCGAGCACACGGATCGCCGCGATGTCGCCCCCGAGCTGCTCCTCAGGCCTCGTCACCGCCCGAAACGTGGCGTCGATCGCGCCCGACCGCAAGGCAGCCAGCGCAGACTCGACATCGAACAGGTGGGTGACGACGCTGATGCCAATCTCGGGATGCGCGCCGTGAAACTCCCGCATCACGTGCGCCGGACCGATCCGCGAGCTGAGCACATCGACCCGCAGCGGGCGGCGATCGAGGCGCACCGAGTTCAAGGCCCGCGCCTCTGCCGCGAGCAGCTCCCGCGCGTGCGGCAGGAACACGTGCCCCTCCCGGGTGAGCTGCGTCCCTCGTGGCGTGCGAGCGAACAGCCGCACCCCCAGCGTCGTCTCCAGCGTGGCGATGCGCTTGGAGACAGCCTGCTGCGTCACCGCCAGGGTCGCCGCTGCCGCATGGAACTGCCCCGCCTCGACGACGGCAACGAACGTACGCACAGCATCGAGATCCACCTGGGCTTACCTTCGTGATGTCAGCGCGATGCGAACGTAACAGCTCGCTCCCAGCACCGGCAAGCGTGGGGGAGCACACGGACCCGAGCGGCACGCGCATTGCGCTACAACGGGCCGTTGTCGAGCTGATAACCCCAGTTGTTTGATCGGCAGGAGCCGCTCCGGCATGGTCCGTCGTGTCCGTCGACCTCGCCGCGGAGCGCGACGTCGATGGCGACCGGCATACGACCGTCGCCCCCTCGTGCGGCGAGCGGAGAGAGGCTCACCCGATGCATCGCACCCTCGATCGTACCCCCCAGATCATCGAGATCGGATCGCGCGAATCCGAGGTCATGTTCACCAACATCCGCCGCGCCATGCGCATGACCGCGCAGATGAACCAGCTGACCTTCGACGACGCCGATGAAATCCGCCGATTGTTCAGCGAATTGACCGGGAGAGAGGTCGACCCGACCTTCTCGCTCATTCCCCCATTTTACACAGATCATGGCGTCAACATCCGCGTCGGAAAGAGGGTCTTCATCAATCAGTGCTGCCACCTCATGGACATCGGCAGCATCGACATCGCAGACGACGTGATGATCGGTCCCAAAGTGAATCTCTCCACATCGAGCCATCCAGTGGACCCCGCAGCGCGGCGCACCCGCGTCGTCGCGAAGCCCATCGTGATTGAAACGAATGTGTGGATCTCGACGGCGGCGACGATCCTGGCCGGCGTCACCCTTGGCGAGAACGCCGTCGTCGCAGCAGGCGCCGTGGTGACCCATGACGTCCCGCCGAACAGCCTCGTGGCAGGGGTCCCCGCGCGGGTGATCCGCCAGCTCGCCTGAGCCGCGCGTCGCCCGTCCACCGCTTCGAGGTCGTGGTCCGGAACGCCCCAGGTCATTACCGATTCGTCACGAGCGCCGCCTCGCCCCCTCGACCTCTCATGCGCCACGCATCCTCTGGAGGAGCGCGAGGACGGCCTCCATCGTCCCGACCCCTTCCCTGGCTTTACTCTCGACGAGGACATCGTGTTGCGTTGGAAATGCGCTGCGGAGTTCGTCCAGCGACATGAGGTCACACATCGTCAGATCCCGTTTGTTGACCTGGAAGATCGGGGGCTTCTTCTCCACGTCTTGCCCTTGATACAGCAGATCCTGCTTGAGGAGATCGAACTCGAAAACATTGGCCTCCTGCCGCAACCGCTGCGAATCGATGACGAACACGATCCCATCGGCTTCGCACAACCACTCGAGATCCAGCCCCATCCGATTCGCACGAGGGCGGCCGTCGGCACCACGGTACAGGGTCGGTCGACCACCCGAGACGCGCGGAATGATGGTCTCACCAGAGGGCAGGGTCAGCGGGCATCCCTCGTCGTAAAGGTCGAAGTACCGTCGTTCGTCCTGACCCGATTGGTTGAACAACGACAAGATGGATGTCGTTCGCCCGGACAGGCCGGGACCGACATAGACAATTCTCTTCGACTTCATGTCATGACACTCCAGCCATCCTGTCTGGACCGATGCAATCACTGCAACCCCCCCGGGCCCCTCACGGAGACGTCACGAACTCACCGACCATCGGCTGAAGCACCTCGAGCAGCCATGTCATCACGGCGCGCACCCGACGCGGCACGGCGCGCCCATGCGTGTGCAGCAGCGAAATGGGCACGGGCCGCGCCGTGAACTCTGGCAGAACCTCCACCAGCTTGTTCGCGAGCTGCTCCTGCTCTGCGCGGGGCACCTGCACGATGCCGAGCCCCGCGACGCATGCCGCCACATACGCCTCGATGTTGTCCACGGTCACCGCGCTGCGCATCGGCAGCTCCGTGTACGCCTTTCCGTCGAAATACTCGAAGCTCGGGACCGCGTCGGTGGCGTAGTGGACGATCAGGTGCTCGCGCAGGTCCTCCAGCGTGCGCGGCATCCCGTGCTGACGCAGGTACGAGGGGCTCACGCAGTTCATCATCGGCACCTCGCCGATACGGCGCCCCACGAGCCCCGGCTCGCCGACCGGCCCCACGCGCAGCACGAGATCACGCCCCTCACGCAGCGCCGCCACGATCCTGTCGCTCGCGCAGATCTCCACCTGGAGCTGCGGATGACGCGCGAGCAGCTCGGGCAGCCGAGGAATGACGTACTCACACGCGACCCGGACCGGAAGCTCCACGCGGACCCGCCCACGCAGCGCGCGCCCCGCACGAAAGAGCGTCGCAATCTCCTCGGCCTCCGCGAGGAGACCCGGCGCTCGCTTCAAGAGCTGCTCCCCCTCGGGTGTGGCGCGCACGACCCGGGTCGAGCGCTGGAGAAGCTCCGTTCCAAGTTCGGCTTCGAGCTTCTGCACGTGCGACGATGCGCGTGCCTTGGGCATCCCGAGCTGCTGAGCGGCCTGGGTGAAGCTCCGCAACTCTGCTACCCGGACGAAGACCTTGAGGGCGTCGAGGTCGAGGCTCATTGTCTCGATTTACCAGACAGCGTGTCAGAACTCCCGTTCTTTACGCTGTTCGAGCCCGTCGTTACATCTCTCAGCATGACCAAGTGGACGACGTCCTCCATGCCTTCCCAGAAGGGCCGCTCGGCCGTCATCACCGGCACCGGAGGCCTCGGCCTCGAAGATGCCCTCGAACTCGCGCGGGCAGGCGGTGAAGTCATCATCGCGGGCCGCAACCAGCAGAAGGGCGCGGACGCCGTCGCGAAGGTCCAGGCGGCCATCCCGGCCGCGAACGTCCGGTTCGAGCAGGTCGATCTCGCCAGCCTCGCATCGATCATCGACTTCGCTACCCGGCTGAAAGCGCAGCGAAAGAGCCTCGACCTCCTGATCAACAACGCCGCCGTGATGACGCCACCGAACCGGCAGGAGACCTCGGATGGCTTCGAGCTACAGCTCGGCACCAACCATCTCGGCCACTTCGCGCTGACGGCGCACCTCCTGCCTCTCCTGCGCAATGGCCAGAGCGCGCGCGTCGTCACCCTGTCGAGCGTCGCCGCGCGAGACGGCGCCCTCGACTTCGACGACCTGCAGGCCCAGCGGGGCTACCAGACGATGCGGGCTTACAGCCAGTCGAAGCTCGCCTGCTTGATGTTCGCCATCGAGCTGCACCGACGCAGCGAGGCAAACCGATGGGGCGTCACCAGCATCGCCGCCCATCCCGGCATCTCCCGCACCGACCTTCTCCACAACGCGCCTGGCCGATGGAGCGGCGCCGGCATGGCGCGGACCTTCTTGTGGTTCCTCTTCCAGCCCGCGTCGCAAGGAGCGCTCCCCACGCTCTTTGCCGCGACCTCCCCCGAGGCGCGAGCCGGTGCCTACTACGGACCCGACAAGATGAACGAAATGCGCGGCTCTCCGGCCCTCGCCAAGGTCCCACCTCAGGCCCAGGACCGCGCCGCCGCCGAACGCTTGTGGCGCGTATCCGAGCAGCTCACGAGCGTCACCTTCGAATAGTTGCGCACGAGAACGACATGCACAAATACCTCCTCCACGCGGCCTACGGCTGGCTGACCCTCACGGGCGTGATGCACTTCGTCATCGACGTCGTGTCTCAGCACCTGCGCGGCAAGCACGTCCCCGGCACCGAGACGACCCTCTACTACGGCGTTCACTCGGCCTTCGCGCTCGGCCAGACCGTGTTTGGTCTGCTCGGCCTCTGGCTCACATTCCGCGCACGGGACGTGTTGAGCGAGCTGCCTGTCGTGCTCCTGTCCCTGATCGCCACCGTCGGTTGGCTCGCGGTCGCCGTCCTCTTCATGGAGTACTGGCAGCCCAGGTTCAACGCGGTCTTCTTCGGCCTCCTGATCGTGGCCGGCGCGCTCACGCGGCCCTGAGCCAGCACGCGACAAGAGCGTCCCGTCACCTGCTGGATGCGCATCGAACCGCAACCGGGCACGCTCTGGGCTGAACCACTCTTTCACCAGCGAAGCCTTGCGGTTACCACCACGCGATGACCGGGGTCACCTTCCCGACTTCAAGGAAGCTCCGGCTGCCCTCTGGCCTGGATCGCGCACGGGAACACGGAAGCAAGGCCCTTCAGAAAAATGGCGACAGGATCGAGCCGACGCTTATGATTGCCCGGTAGAGGAGCCCAGATGTCGGGAGTCATCGTCCTCGGGGACAATGCGGACTGGATCGTCGCAGGGTGGGTTTACGATAATGTTCTCGCGTACATCGCGGAGGAACTCGAACCTTCGCGACGAGAGCTGGCGCAGCTTCTGTTGAATTCACGAACCGGGGTTGCGCTGGGTTACTGCGATCTCTCAGGGCTGGATGCTGGGCAGTTCCAGAGCTTGGCACAGGCGGCGGCGCGAGCACTTTCCGCGGTAAAAAAGAGAGGTCCGTCGGCGTTCCACTATCCTTCTTTCTATCCGGGATTCGTGGACAGGTTTGAAGAACTCAGGCGACTGCTGGAGGGCGACGCACGACTCACAACCCGGCCCCGGTAGCAACAGCGCGACGTCGAGGCCAGCAAGGCGCCGTCAAGCGGCGGCTGGAGCAGGCGTTGCTGGTGCGAGGCTGCCGCGCTCGATGTCCGAGGTGAGCGTCGCCCTCATTCGCGCGGCACGACCCCCTCGGTGAGCCGGGTGGCGACCTCCTCCCGGGTGAGCGATGGGCTGCGGTTCAAGATCATCAGCCTGCTGCTGGCGTTGAGGCGCAGACGTCTGGGTTTACTCTCGGTCTCACCGTTGTAGTAGACGTGTTTTCCGCGCGCCGAGCCGTCACCACTGGCCGTGTTGATCTCGTTCTCGTCGCGGCTATACCAGGGATTATCGCGCCCGCCGAGCGTCTGATTGAGCCTGCGCTCCGTGCCGCCCCCGGGATCGACGCGCCCGTCGCCGCCGTTCTGGAAGCTACGGATGGCTGCAATGGTTGCATCGTCGACCTCACCATGGACCGGCCCATTGTAATGGCCCAGAGAGCGGAGGACATCCTGCACCGCCGAGACATCGCCGGGATCGTTGACCCCGCCGGCTCCGACGGACTCACCGATGTCGACCCCACCGTAGACCGAGTCGACGCCATTCAGATTGCCATAAGGATCGTTGGAGATGAGCCACTGCACCTCGTCGGCGTGGTCCACCACAGCACCGCGGATGCACATGATGTGGCCCCCCTCGATGCTCACGATGAATGGCTCGCCGAGCACAAGACGGTCGCGCATGCCGTTGGCCGTGGCGCTCGGCACATTGGCATTGTCGCGGCCGTTCGGGACCGAAGCACCGACCGAGAGAGGATCGCTCACCACGGTGCGCGACCAGGCGCGCAGCTCATCCCACCGCTGCCAGGGCGTGGGAAACACTGTGGTCTTGTTGGACGAGGCGTCGTAGGTGCCTTGCATCACGGCATTCCGATCGATGCTGTCGCCCTCCGCGTTCTGCACCCCCCAGTACGAGAAGAGCATCTGGGTCGAGGTGGGCATGCACAGCAAGTCCCCACTGAAGGTGGCGTTCACCCCCACGAGCGTCTCGCTGCCATCGTTCTGGTTGCGGTAGGGCACGGAGAGCGAGAGGGTGGCCATCTTGACCAGCACGGTGAAGCGCCGCGTCGCAGCATCAAAGGTGACGGAATCGGGCTCGGTCGGATAACGGTCCTCGAAATCGGCATCTCCGGACAGCGCTGCGGTCCCCGTGCCCAGCACGTCCCGGATCTTCAGGATGACGTTGCTGCTCTCCCCCAGGTTATAGCTGCCAGCCAGCGCATCGATGCCGTCGATGCGAAGCTGGAAGGTCTCGCGCTTGAGGTTCTCGGCCGCGTTCACGTAGGCGGCCTCGATCTGCACGCTGTGCTCCTCACGCTGCCCGCTGCTCCCGGCCTCCCCTTCGGCGTTGGTGTTGCCGAGCAGGGCACCGTCGAGCTTCACTTGCGCCCCTTGGATGGGGATCTCGCCCGCGCGGGTGACGACCTTGACCTCCACGGTGTAATCGCAGGGGCAGCCATTCGTCGCCTCGTAATCGCTGGCGGCTCGGTTGGCGGCGTCGGGGTTGGCGTCCGTGTCCGTCGCGGTGTCGAGGTCGGTGTCCGTATCCGTTCCAGCCATGGCAAGGTCTCCAGTGCGCACGCGGAAAGCCGCCGCTAGGTCATCCAGGCATCCAGAAAGCCGAGGGCTGCCTCGTGGAGGTGGGCGACGCGGTGAGCTTCGCTCCGGCTGTCGTCCGCAAGGATGGAGGTGGCCCACGAGGCCTGCGGGTCGTCGGCGAAGCCACTCCCGTGGACGAAGGCGAGGAGGGTGACGAGCGCCCCTCCATGCCCCGTCGTGAGGCCGTAAGAGGCCGCCGCAGCGCGACCGAGGGCCACCAGGGCATGCATGGCCGGGTCACCAGCGAGCGCGTATTTTCTCGGATAGAGGTCGCGGAGCCAGGAGCGCGTGAAGGCTTCGAGGGCCGGCCCTGCCGGGGGAGGGTTGCGAAGCAGGTCGGGGAGCCCATCGAGCACCTGGACGCGCGCCCGTGCCACATAGGCCCCCCCCGGACCGCGGACGTGCTGGAGGTACGCCATGGCGCGGGCGACGAGCCTGTCGGCGCGGGCAGAGGGCGTCCGCGGGTCCGGGTCGCTCAGCGCGTCCGCCACCCAGGGGAGCTGGACGTCCACGTCGAAGCTGCTCCCGAGGCGGAGCATGAGGTTGAAGAATAAGCAGGCGTCACGCCTCCGGACGAACCCGTGCCGCGCGGCGCGGGCGGCCCCGAGGGAGGCGACCCGTCGGAGGGTGGGCTCGCCCAGAAGGCGATGGTGACGCGGAAAAAACCGCTTCGCGTGCGCCGCCATGTCGTCCTCGAACACGTCGGGAGAGACCTCGTCGAAAACGGCCACCTGTTCTCTGCGGATGAGCATGAGCGACGATCTCCCGGGGAGGTGGAGCAGCGCGGGTCAGGATCCGCCGCCCACCGCCGTCAAAAGAACCTCCGGCGGGCGGCGAAAGCAGCGCGAAGTCGACGAAGGGGCGTGGGCGAGCGCCGACCGACTCAGGTGAGATCGGCCGGTGTAATGGTCAGAGAGCCATCTCTCTGGTGCAGGCGATGGCTCGGCGGATGCCCCTGGAGCTCCAGCAGGATTCCCGCTCGGCAATGTCTCCGTCGACTTCTCGAATGGTTCCGCATGCCATGGCGTTTCCTGGGACACAGTGAATCCTTCCAGCGTGCTCATGTCAACCACCCCGCGGTTCCCTCCACGGTGCTCGACGCGCGAGGCGCTACCCGGTGAGCTGCACGAGGGCGCATCGGTCGTTCCGCTCATTTCACACGAGCCGATGTGATTCTGCAGATGCGTGGAGACCGGAACACGGCGACAGCCTCGGACGCCTCCACGCCCGCATCCATCCTCTGACCCGCGGGATCGACGGGTTCGAGAGCGCTCAGCAGCTTGCGACCCCAGCGCAACGCAGGCATCGTCCTCCTCATGCGCCGACCTGCCTGGATGGTCCTCTTCACACTCGCGATGACCGCTTGCAACCCGACCTGCACGGCGAATCCGTCTTCCCAAAAGAGCGATGAGACCACGATAGCGGCGTACATTGCGACCGCAGGAGGGATCACCGTCATCGAGCGTGGCGCGGTGAGCGAACCCGCAGACCTCACCGGGTACATCACGGCGATGGTCCTCACCCCCGACGGCACGCTCTACACGAACGGCTCCGAGTCCCGCCGGGTACGAGACGGCCGCGTCACGGAGCTCCCCAAGCGCTTCGACGACGTCGCGCTGGCCCCCGACGGCAAGGTCTGGATGGTGACCAGCACCGACGTGACCCTGCTCGATGGCGACGCCATCTCGACCATCGCGACCCCCGAGAGACCACGCGCCATGGCCATCCCGAACGACGGCGCGATCTTCCTCATCGCGGGCAATGACCTGTACCGACGTGACGGCCACGCCTGGACGAAGGACGACGCCCTGAAACGCCTCGTCGGCCCCAACGAGGCCCTCAAAGGCCTCGCCGCGGGACCAGGCGGCGAACTCTACCTCGTCACCCCCACCGCCGTTTACCGGCGTGACCCCACCGGCCTCTGGCGCGCCCTCTCCCTGGGCGCCCATCCCGAGGTATTCACCTTCGGGCAGGTCTCTTCCAAGGGCCACCTCCCCCTGGCGATGCGCACGGGCCTGCACCTCATCGACGCCACCGGCGCCGTACGAAAGCTCGACATCCCCGTCGAACCGACCCGCGTGAACGCCATCGCCATCGACGACGCCGACCGACTGTGGCTCGGCGCCGTGACCGGCCTCCACATCGTCTCCCTCGACGGCAAACCCCTCCAGCACTGGCCCGCCGGCACCCTGCCCGGTCGCGCCACCCGCATCGCCGTCCACCGCCAGGGCCCCCCCCTTCCGGCGAGCCCACCGGCCCCCATCCTCGGCTCCGCCAGAGGCACCGTCCTCGTCGACGGGCAGCCCCTCGCCCACGCCAAGGTCGAGCTCTGCACGGACTCCGCCCATGGCGACACCCAGTGCGGCCGAGCCAGCGGCCCTCTCTACGCTATGACCGACGCCGCTGGCGCCTTCACCCTGAACCAGGTCCCCCGGGACACCTACAGCTTCTTCGCCTACGAGCGCGACGGGAAGCGGGCGTTCGCCCCATCCTCCTGGATCATCACCGCCAGCGAGAAGAGCCGTCGTCCCTGCTGCAACACGCTCACGGCAGGCGACACCTGGGACCTCGGCACCATCAAGATCCCGTGACCCCCCTCCGTCGCCCCGAGAGCGCCACAGGGCAACGGTCGCTGGCTGAGGGCCGCGTTGCTCAGTCCAAACTGCGCACGCTGGCCAGGCTTCACAGGACAGACGCGCATCCCTCGTGAGGATATCCAGGTGATGATGCCATCACCGCGAGCGCAGCTCGAACCTCACAAGCCGGACTCACAGCAAAACGTGGTGGTCTGGGTCGGCTCGAAGCCCCCCACGAACTCCCCGCCCTGAGGCGTACAGGTTCCCGGCTCGAACTGACGGACCTCTGCTCTCATGCTCGCGAACTGGGCTGGGATTGAACGTCGATTTCAAGCGACAGCGATAGCGAGCGGTAGCGCCTGCTGTCACCTAAGTCGACGTTCAATCCCCTCGTCTGCGGGGAGTCGGCTGCAAGGAAGACGGGGTGTCTGGCCCGGCGGAGGACGCTGCCAAGTTTCAATCCCCTCGTCTGCGGGGAGTCGGCTGCAAGTTTACACTCGACGACGCCGACGCCACGGAGCACTTCGAGCGTTTCAACCCCAATTTCAGACGTCCCGATGACATCATCAATCGTCGGGACGCATGAAGCGAAGCCTCATACGATTACATCACCAATCGACGCACTTTCGCCCAACATTGCATTTTTGTGAGCAGCTCAGCCGTTCCCAAAGTGCCTAGTTTCAGGCCTTGCCACCGCTCTGCAGGACACAAGGACGCCTGAAATTCATGTTCAATCCCCTCGTCTGCGGGGAGTCGGCTGCAAGCTTTCTCAGGTGCGAAAGCAGAGGCTTCGTGATGGCGTTTCAATCCCCTCGTCTGCGGGGAGTCGGCTGCAAGCGGATGATGCCCCTCCGATGGATGTGGATGCCATCGAGTTTCAATCCCCTCGTCTGCGGGGAGTCGGCTGCAAGTCGTGGGGAGGGTGATGAAGACGGCCCCGCTCGTGGTGTTTCAATCCCCTCGTCTGCGGGGAGTCGGCTGCAAGTGGTCGGGTGGTGCGGCTCGAGACCGACTGAAGCTCGGCGTTTCAATCCCCTCGTCTGCGGGGAGTCGGCTGCAAGCTCGCCCCGGGTGGGGCGATCTACGACTTGATCTGGTGTTTCAATCCCCTCGTCTGCGGGGAGTCGGCTGCAAGTCGTCGCGAGGGCCGGATCTGACGCGAGGGTTACTTGCCGTTTCAATCCCCTCGTCTGCGGGGAGTCGGCTACAAGTCCTGGCAATCGCTCGCCTGGAGAGCGGCTACGGCTGCGTTTCAATCCCCTCGTCTGCGGGGAGTCGGCTGCAAGCTAGCCGGAGCTATTAAAGTGTGCGAAGCGCATAAGGTAGTTTCAATCCCCTCGTCTGCGGGGAGTCGGCTGCAAGCCGAGCTGCTAGAAGACAGCGCGGTGACGGTCGCGCTGTTTCAATCCCCTCGTCTGCGGGGAGTCGGCTGCAAGGGTACGGGCCGCGCCGGCTCCACAGGACGCGAGGGCCAGTTTCAATCCCCTCGTCTGCGGGGAGTCGGCTGCAAGGTCAACGACTGGCTCGCTGTGGACGCAGGTCGAACAGGTTTCAATCCCCTCGTCTGCGGGGAGTCGGCTGCAAGACCCAATAGCGTGCCCGCCACCTCCCTGTGCTCGTCGGGTTTCAATCCCCTCGTCTGCGGGGAGTCGGCTGCAAGACGCCGCCGCTCCCTGCCTCGACGCCAGCCTCCATGCCCTGTTTCAATCCCCTCGTCTGCGGGGAGTCGGCTGCAAGTGAGACGCCGCGCCGTCGCCCGGGCAAGCTCCGTCTCGTTTCAATCCCCTCGTCTGCGGGGAGTCGGCTGCAAGAGCCTGGCTCCAGGAGCGCGAAATATCCGCCTGCCGCCGTTTCAATCCCCTCGTCTGCGGGGAGTCGGCTGCAAGTCGTCGCCCTCGTCATCGAACGATCCGATCGACTGGTTTCAATCCCCTCGTCTGCGGGGAGTCGGCTGCAAGGCTATCGCGGTCACGTTGGCCAGCAGCATTATCTGATGTTTCAATCCCCTCGTCTGCGGGGAGTCGGCTGCAAGGATGCAGCGAGTGTGCGAGGCTGTATACGCAGAGTTGTTTCAATCCCCTCGTCTGCGGGGAGTCGGCTGCAAGCGTGAAGCCAACGGGTTCCATGCGGCGGAGGACTACTCGTTTCAATCCCCTCGTCTGCGGGGAGTCGGCTGCAAGCACTCGACCCGTCCCTTGTACACGTCGTACAACCTGTGGGTTTCAATCCCCTCGTCTGCGGGGAGTCGGCTGCAAGTGGGACACCGACGTCTTCCTCCAGTCGCTCGGGATCCGTTTCAATCCCCTCGTCTGCGGGGAGTCGGCTGCAAGGAGACACCGATTCCACCCTTCCGGAAACGGTTTTTCAGTTTCAATCCCCTCGTCTGCGGGGAGTCGGCTGCAAGTGCTCCGCTAAGTACTTGAAATCACGTCCGTCATGGCCGGCTGGCGGGCCCTGTTTTTCTGAGAACCTCAAACCTGCTCAAAACCCCCTTAGGTTCTCAGAATTTTGTCAGAAGCCGGGCCGGCTGTACAGGGCTGAGAGCCTGGGGATGCCTTGACCGCTACCAGGCTGGGTCTCAGTTACGGTGAGAGCATAAGACCCATTCGGGTCTCGTTGGGATAGGATGCTGGACGGGGAGGGGCCAACGGAAAGGAGCCTCTCTCTAGAAGGAGGGCGACGTTGGCCTCGATGAACGCATCGGCCTCTCTCCTCCTTCAGAGAAAGTGCTGAGGTCGGTCCCACGCGGAGCGCCTCACGAGAAGCAGGTGCCAGGAGCCCGTTCCCTCGGAAGAGAAGGAGGTAACGTCGTGCTTTGGCGCGTCTTTCCGTGACTCGACGGCGTCTTCTGGGCACGCCAGGGCATCACGCGCGTTTCGGACTCGCTTCTGGGCAGGCCGGGTCACTCAGCGCTGGACAGTTCTTGGCTGGTGTCGCGTTGTTCGACACGTTCACGCCGACGGTGGCAGACGCTCGATCGCGCGTAGGTTGATTTTCAACGACACGATCTTGGTTGTCGATGAGGCGTCAGATTTGCCGACGCACGAAGCTCATTCCCTGGCACACGCACGTTGATCGGCCCCAAGCAACGGCGACACTCTCACCAGCGAACGATAGTTTCTGTTCAGCAAAGCGCATTGGCGCTCGCGTGGCGAACGCTCCCCAGCAGACGAACAGCATCGGCGGACACTTGTTCGTCACTCGACGGTTCGTTTCCGCCGACGTACGAGCGTTCGTCGTCCAAGTACGCCTCGTCTCCTCCAGAGTACGGCCATCCTTTGGCCATCGACAATCGTCCTTCCACACTCGACGACTGTCATTTCCCAACCAACGCTGTCGTATCCGCATCAACGATCGTCCTTCCATCGATCGACGATCGTCCTTCCACGATCACCGTTCGTCCTTCCATCGATCGACGATCGTTCTTCCGCGATCAACGATCGTCCTTCCACGATCACTGATCGTCCTTCCATCGATCGACGATCGCCCTTCCACGATCACTGATCGTCCTTCCATCGATCGACGATCGTTCTTCCGCGATCAACGATCGTCCTTCCATCGATCGACAATCGTCCTTCCACGATCACCGATCGTCCTTCCGCAATCGACGATCGTTCTTCCGCAATCGACGATCGTTCTTCCACGATCACCGTTCGTCCTTCCATCGATCGACGATCGTCCTTCCACGATCACCGTTCGTCCTTCCGCAATCACCGTTCGTCCTTCCATCGATCGACGATCGTCCTTCCACGATCACCGATCGTCCTTCCACGATCACCGATCGTCCTTCCACGATCACCGATCGTCCTTCCACGATCACCGATCGTCCTTCCACGATCACCGATCGTCCTTCCACGATCACCGATCGTCCTTCCCCCTTCAACGCCACCTCCTCGCCATCCACCCCCTTCCCATCCCCATTTGCGACGTAAATCCCACCACTTACTCTCCCACCACCCCACCACCCCGTTCCACCCACGGCTCCATCTCCCTCCCCTTCCTCCCCCTCCACCCCCCCTCTCCTCGACCTCGCCCCGGTGGGAACGAGCCTTGCCTGGACCTTTCGGCTCCCTCCCCTGACCTTCCCCATCCCCGCACCGAAGCTCCCCCCTCCCCGCCCCCCGACTCACAGCACATCGCCGCAGAAGTTCACGAACTCGCAATCGGGGCAGAAGCTCTCGTAGCGCGTCGCCCTCGGAAACCGCTGGCAGCTGATCATCGTCCGAATGGCCTCGGCCGTCCGAAGCACCAGCGCTCGCTCCCGCTCACCGAGCGGCACCTCGACCACACGATCGGCAGGCAACAGCAGCACATAGCCCCGCTCCACAGGCGAAACCCCGCTCGCCTCCAGCATCAAGGCGTACGCCGCGAGCTGCACCACGTGATGACGCCCCACGCCCCCGCGCGTGGTCTTCACCTCGACCGGGTAGGCGCGCCGCGGCGCCTCCGGACTCGCCCCTGGCAGTTCGAGGACCAGATCGCAGATCCCGTGCAGGCCATGGACCTCGCTCTGCAACGGGACATCGAAGCGACGGCTGGCCTCTTCGAGGCCGTAGCGATGGAGGCGACGGCGCACTTCGAGCTTCTGGAGGGCGGCTTCCGCGTCCCGGCCTTGCGCCATCTTTCCGGTCTCGCGACCTGGCTGGCCAAGCACCTGCCGATACCACACCACGCGCGGGCAGAAGCTGTACTGGCGCAGCTCGCTGACGCGGAGGGAGATCATGGGCCCTCCTTCGGTGCAGGTGCCGGGCGCCCGGGGGTGTCGAGGCGAAGCGACTCGGCTTGCTCGCGTGCGCCGATGCCGACGATGAAGAAGCGGCCGCCGCCCACGGCGTCGTCGAGGAGGCGCTTGCCGCGGTCGAAGAGCTCTTCGCGGCGGTTGCGGGTGAGCTGGCCTTCGAAGGCGCTCCACTGGAAGCGGGTGAGGCCGTAGTCCTTGCACAGCTCGGTGAGCTTGCGCCGGGCGCGGTCGTCGGAGACGTCGAAGATGGCGAGGAGGTGCGCCGGTCCTGGCTCGCTGCGGCCGAGGGCAGCGCCGGGGCGCTCGGCTTTCCAGGGCTTCCGGGGGCGGTCGTTCACGGGGTTCTCCATGCGGTCGACCACGGCTCACCAGTACATGGTGAAGGGGCGGTAACGGCTCTCCCGCCGGAGGAACATGGCGAGTGAACGCGCTTGCGCCTGGATCACGGAGCTGAGGCGAAGCTTGCGGCCAGCGTAAGGGACCGGGGTCTCGAGGCGCTCGAGGACGACCGCGCCCAGGGCGCGACGGGTGGCGTCGTCGAGCCAGTTGCCGTCGAAGCGAACACGGCGGCCGAGGCGGACGTAGGCGAGGACGGCGCGGTCGACGATGGGGGCGCGCAGCTCTTCGACGAGATCGAGGACGAGGGAGGGTTTGCCCGGGCGGTCGGTGTGGAGGAAGCCCGCGAAGAGGTCGAGGCCCGCGTGCAATGCGACGGCCCAGACGCGCGCGTACAGGATGCCGTAGCCGTAGTTGAGGAGGGCGTTCAGGGGGCCGATGTCGCCTTCGCGTCGGCGGCCTTCGAAGCGGATGTGGCCTTCACACAAGGCCGCGACGCCCTCCCAGTAGACGCGAGCAGCGGCGCCTTCGAGGCCCATGAGGGTGTCGCGCACGGCCGCCGCCGAGGCGCCCTGTACGCGCATGGCTTCGCGACGGGCTTCCCGGAGGGAGGCCGCCGCGCGGTGGATGCGGTCGAGGCGCGTGGTGGCGGGCGCGCCGGGCTGCGAGAAGGTGGGTCCCTGGGCGTCCGTCAGCAGGCTGGGCTGCGAGGAGGTGGGTCCCTGGACGTCCGTCAGCGAGCTGGGCTGCGAGGAGGTGGGTCCCTGGGCATCCGCGGGCGCTTCGGCGAGGGAGCGGGCGAAGTAGGTGAGAAGGCCGGCCTGGTTGCGGATCTTGCCAGCAACGATGCGGCGGCACACCTCGGCGCCACGGGCGTCGTCGAGGGCGCGGAGCTGTTCGCGTCGGGTGCTGACGGTGGCGGTCAGCATCGGCGAGGTGAGCAAGGCGTAGGGTTTGCCGGAGCTGGCGAGGAAGGAGACGCTGATGCCACGCTCGGCAGCCTCGGCGAGCATTTCGACGCTCACGCTGACGCCGCGGGCAGGCAAGACGATCTCGCCGATCTGGAAGAAGGGGATCTCTTCTTCGGTGGGCCTGGTCGTGGCAGGCGTCCTGCGAGCGGCCGGCAGCGGTGAGGCTGGCAGCAGTGAGGCCGTCGGCGGAGAGGCCAGCGGCGGTGGGACGTTCGCTGCGCCCTCGGTGTTTCCCGTGGCGTCTTCGCGCGGCGGTCGTCGACGGACGACGAGGCGCTCGCTGCGCTTGCCGACGGAGACACCATACCCTTCGACCAATACGGTGCGTGCCATGAAGCGTCACCCCTCGGCCTCACCCTCACTCGGGGCAAGGCCGAGGGACAACTGATTTCGTTTCAAGGAAGCAAATGGCCATTCGTGGCACTGCAATGCAGCCGATTGCAGCGCAGCCCGGTCGGAGATGGCCACTCACTTCGTGAGAATGTCAAAGATCGAGGGCGATTCTCGCGAGAGAAATCGCCACGTCGACGCAATGGTTCAGGTCGAGAGTCGGTGCTCGGTCCTCCTGGGTTCGGGTTCAGGTCGAAGACGGTGGATGGAGTTCATGATGCGCCGAGGTCGAGGCCGGAGGTGGCGTCGTAGGGGACGCGGGCGTACGTGACGCGGTCCTGGGTGCGCAGGAGGCCCTTGCGCGAGAGGGAATGGTAAGTGCCCGGGTGGATGGGTACGGCGAGGGTGGCCGCTTCGAGGGGGCGCTCGACGAGGAGGCGCTGGTGCTCGGCGCGGAGGGCTTCGGGGATGACCTCGGCGCCGTCGAAGAAGGCGTCGAAGCTTGCGCGTAGCTCCTCATGGCTGTCGAGGGGGCGGTTGACGCGGAGGACATCGCGCCGGGCGTCGCGGATGCGCTGGTCGAGTTCCTTGCGCCATCGGTCGGCGTCGGGCGCGTAGGCGGCGTCGACCCAGGTCTGGACGTGGCGTTCGTCGATGGGCTCTCCACTGTGCGGGCCGAGGATGTCGAGGGCGCGGTCGACGAGCCGGGGTTCGTAAACGAACTGGCTCGAAGGGGGGCTCGGGCGATGGACGACGACATCGCAATGGCGGTGGCGGCGGCCTCGGTTGATGCGGCCGAAGCGCTGGACGAGGGCTTCGATGGGAGCAGGGTCGGTGTGGAGGCGGTCGAAGTCGACGTCGAGGCTGACCTCGACGACCTGGGTGCCGACGACGACGAGGCCCGGCGTGTCCTTGGCGCGGGTCCGGGTGCCGAGGCGGGCGGCGAGGGCACGTTCTTTGGTGGCGCGGTCGCGGGCCGTGAAGCGGCTGTGGAGCAAGGTGACGCGGTCGGGGTCGGAGGCACCAGGGTCGAGGCGGTCGCGGAGGCGGGTGTAGAGGGTCTGGGCACGCCGGACGGTGGTGGCGACGACGAGGACGGCCTGTCCTGCGGTGACGGTGCGCGCGATGGTGTCGAGGGTGGCATCGTCGGCGAGGTCGCGGTCGTCGAGGTGGAGGTGGTGGCGTCGGAAGGCGTCGAAGGTCTCGGGGGCGGCGACGATGGAGCGGAAGGGGGCGGCGCACGCAGGGGTGGAGAGGAGGTCGTCGAGGGCGTCGCGGAGGACGCGCGGGAAGGTGGCGCTCATGGCGAAGAGGCGGGCGCCGAGGTCGCACGCGAGGTGCTGGAGGGCAGCGAGGAGGAAGGCGAGGCGGTCGAGGGCGTAGGCGTGGAGCTCGTCGAGGAGGAAGAGGCCGCCAGCAGCGTCGGTGAGGAGGGCTTCGTGGCCGCGGAGGCTGAAGCAGCCGCGGAGGAGCTGGTAGGGGCTGAGGACCCGGACGGGGGCGGTCATGAGGCGGCCGAGGTCGCGCTCGCGGGCGGCAACGCGGGCGGCGTGGTCGGGGGTGTAGCCCTTGTGTTCGAGGAGGTAGCCGTAGAGGGCAGCGGTGGCGGTGGCGTGCTGGAGGACGACGGCGTCGCGGTCGACGCCGACCCGCTCGTGGATGCGGGTATGCATGGCGTTGAGGCTGGCGCGGTAGGGGAGGACGTAGAAGATGGGCGGCGCCGCAGGGGCGAGGGCCTGGCGCTGCGCGGTGGCCCAGAGGAGGGCGGCTTCGGTCTTGCCGCTGCCCGTGGGGGCGATGAGGTGGGCGTGGCCCAGGGTGGCGGCGGCGGTGCGCTGGTGGGGGTGGAGGTCGAAGGTGGGCTGGTCGGTGAGGGAGGCTTCCGGGGGCGTGGAGGGGGGGGTCGGGGGCTCGGGCAGCGCGGCTGCGGGGCTCGGAGGCTCGGACGGTGACCCGGGAGAGGGTGACGCTCCGGCGGGACGTGGCGTCGTCCGGGCGGAGCGCTGAAGCTGCGCGAGCAAGGCGGCGGGGCTGTCGAGGGTGGGGGCGCGGCCGAAGTGCTGGTGGGCCGAGGCGGCGTGGTCGGCGAGCTGGACGAGGCCGCGAAGGGCGCGGACGGTGAGGGAGGTGGGGCTGGTGGCGTCACGGAGGGCGATGTCGTCCGCGAGCTGCTGGAGGGCGCTCAGGGAGGCGTCGATGGCGTCGAAGGGGCTGAGGGGGCGCAGGGGCGGGAGCGCGGCGAAGCCGCAGCGGGTGGGGTCGGGGCCGCCGGCGCCCGGGGTGAGCCAGCTGCGAAGGCGGGGTTCGTCGTCGGGGTCGAGCTCGGAGAGGAGGTCGGCGAGGTCGGGCGACGTGGGACCTGGGTACAGCGCGAAGATGGCGGTGACGTCGCGGTGGTGGGTGGCGACGGCGGCTGCGATGAGCGCGCGGTCGGCGTCGGGAAGGTCGAGCCAGCCGACGGCGACGAGCGAGAGGACTTCGTGGCGGTGATGGAAGCGCGCGCCGCCCTGGAGCATGCGCTGGAAGGCGCGGGCGATCTTGCCGACGTCGTGGAGGAGGCAAGACCAGGCGGCAAGATCCCAGAGGTCCGCGCGGTCGGTGAAGCGGGGGAGGTCCGGGAAGCGGTCGCGCCACGCGGCGAGGCGGGTGAGGAGGTTCTCGGTGTGGCCTTTGAGGGGCTCACCGCGGCGCAGGTTGGGCCGGGGTGATGAGGTGCCTGCGCTGGGGGCGCTCGGGGGCACGCTCTTGGCCCAGACGTGCGCGAGGGGGTCTTTCACGGGGTGGGCGGCGTCGGGGGCTGGAGGTGGTGGATCCAGACGCCACGGGCGAAGCCGTCGTCGTCGAGGTGAGCAGGGTCGGTCCAGAGGTCGTCGAGCGAGAGGCCGTCGACGTGCAGGAGGCGTCGCTCGGGGTTCGCGTCGGGGCCGAGGAAGACGGGCTCGTGGAGGACGATGTACTGGCTGAAGGTGGCCTTTCGCTCGGGCGCTTCGGTGATGTGGCGGGTGAGGAGGACGGTGGTGCCGAAGCGAACGGCAGGGCGAAGGGCAAAGGGAAGAAGGGTGTGGTCGAGGCGCAGGCGGTCAGCACGTTCGAGGGTGACGAGGTCGATGGCGAGGACCTCGGCGAGGTCCTGGGAGCGTCCGAGGACGAGGGGGTAGACGGGCGCATGGAAGGCAGAGGCGAGGTCGGGCGCGACGTAGAGGGTGAGGGTGGTGTCGAAAAGGAAGTCTCGGAGGACGGGCTGCACGGAGATTTCGGTCGTCGCGCGCTGAGAGCCGGTCGGGGTGGGGACGGTGATGCGTGTGCCAGGAGGGAGGGCGCTGGCGAGGTGCTGGTGTTCGAGGTCCTGGGCGCGGGCGCGGTAGGTGAAGTGGACGCCGAAGAGAAAGGTGGTGGGATCAGGGAAGGTGCCCGCCGCCGCCGCGCAGAGGCCGTGCAGGGTCGAAGGCGGCGGGATGTCGAAGGTGGGCTGGCGTCCGGTGACGAAGAAGGGGTGGCGGAAGGACGCCACGGGGGCGTGCAGGGTGACGCGGGCGAGGCGCATCAGTCGAACCAGGGGGCAGCCGCGTCGCTCTCCAGGGCAGCCGCGAAGGCGTCGGCCATCTCGCGGGGGTGGCCGACATGGAGGGCGATGCCATGGTGGGACGCGGCGCTGGCGAGGAAGGTGTCGAGCTTCTGGCGCTCGCTGTCGAGGAAGCCTCGAGACCAGCCGATGTACACGCCGGAGAGGAAGTCGTCGCGGTAGACGCGGAGGGCTTCTTCGAGGACATCGGCGCGGAAGGTGGTGCGCTCCCCCAGGGGATCAGGGCTGAACACGCGCTGAAAGGGCTGGTTGCCGCTCCTGGTGACGGCGAGGATCAGCGCAGCCGGTGCGGTGTCGGTGAGGTGCAGGGTCTGCTTGGCGCCGCCTTCGAGGCGGCCGAGGGTGCGAAAGACCTGAGCGACGCGGCGACGACGGAGGGGAAGCGGGAGGCGATGCGCCGAGAAACCGCGGACCTGGAGGGCGGTGGCGCCAGCTTTCTTCGCGCTGTCGATGCGGTTCTTGTCGAGGTTCTTGTAGCCGACGCGCTGGGAGACGAAGAAGGTGCCCGCCGCCGTGAGGTCGAGCGCGAAGGGTGCCTTGAGGTGGGCGCGGTAGAACTGGTGCTCGTGCGGGACGGGGTCGCCTTCGGCGCGGGCCATGGTGCCGAAGTCGCGAGGGAGGCGGGCGGTGGGGGTGATGGCGACGAGCGTGCCGATGCGCAGGGGCGAGATGCGGGTGACCTCGCCGACCTCGGGGTCGACGGGGGTGGAGCGGGCCGCGATCTCTGCGCGCTTGGCGGCCTTCTTCTCGTCGGTGGACTTGGAGGTCGCGCGCATGTAGCCGAAGAGGTCGTCCTCGTCGTAGAGGGTGGGCTCGGCGTCGGTATAGGCGACCTTGGTCTCGCGAAAGACGGGAGAGGCTGACCATCCCGGGCTGGCAGCGAGCTGGGTGCGGAGCCAGTACCTGACCGCCTGCGCGCTGACGTAGGGATAGCGGCCCTCGGGGGCGCGGATGAATTTGACGGCGACGGCGTTGTCCGTTCGCGCCTCTTCGTCCTTGCCGGCGTTGTTGAGGGCGCTGGCGGGCGCGTCGATGATCAGGGAACCCGTGACGTGGCTCATGATGCGAACTCCTCGGTGCTGGACGACTCGCCGTCGTTCGGCTCGGTGGACAGGACCGCTTCGGCGTCGACGCCGAGATCATGCAGTCGCTCGATGACGCGGATGGCGATGAGATCGCGGACGAGTCGATCGTCGTTCTCCGTCGATAGCCATACCGCGGCGAATTCATCGAGGCCGAAGAGGAGCGGCCCTTTCTCCTCGTAGCTCTTGCGTTGTTCGATGACGAGCCGGCGTCGCAAGCCCCACGCATCCTCGAAGAAGACGGCCCGCCGGAGGGAGACCTCGTTCTTCGTCTGGATGCGGTCGGCGAGTTTGTCGGCGAAGGCACGAATGATCTCGAGGCGCTCCTTCTTCATACCCATGATTTCCTTCAAAAAAAGTTCCGCAAGCGCCCAGGAACGGCTGCGCGCATCCTTGTCGTAGCGAATGCCGTGGAGATCGGCGTGGGGTCGCGACGTGCTGGCGTCGGTCGAGGCCTCGTTGCTCTCGCGGGTCTGGAGTTGACCAAGCACGTGGCGGCGAAGCCAGAAGGCGGCCGCGCGGTGGTCAGTGAAGCCAGCATCGAAGATGGCGCACAGGTCCTCGAAGGCGAGGTTTCGCGTCCAGCCAGCCCGGCCTGGTATCGATGGGGTCTTCTTTCCGCGAGCCCGCGAGGAGTTCGTCTCCCCGGTGTCGTCGGTCGATCGCACGGAGAGATAGCGTTCGGTGAGGGCCTTCCAGGCCGAGGCGGTGCTGGCCCCGGCGGCCTTGACGATGAAGCCCACCGCGGCCGAGGGGATGTGAACGATGTCGAGGGACGGCCCTTGGCCGGAGTTCGACAGCAGGTAAGCGCTGAGTCCCGTGGGCGGTCGGTCACGGCGAAACCCCGAACTCACGGCCTGTGCGAGCTTGCTCAGGTCGTGCACGACGAGGGAGCGCGGCCCTTTCGCGTCCGCGAATTTGTACTGCTTCTTGGTCGCATCCCACATGGGCTGTTCGCGGTCGTATCCCGCATGGACAAGGGCGCGTTCGGTGGGCAGGGCGAGCGTCAACAGGCGGCGGTTGTCCTCGAGGTACTGGGCCGCGAAGCGGATGGTGAGCGCAGGGTCGTCGGCATGGACGGCCAGCAAGCGCCCTTCCGAGCGTCGGCTGGCGAGCGGCAAGAAGAAGAGCGCGACGACGAAGGGTCCAGCGGCCGGGAGAAATGTCTGGCCCTCCGGTCGGAAGTTGAGGACGTCTTCCCCCGAGAAGAGCGGGAAATGGGTGCGGACGAGCGGCACCGTGGCAGCTCGACCCGAAAAGACGCACGCGAGGCCGGAGACGCGGGGGTCAGGCGCCGCTCTGTGCGCGCGAAGGTACTGTCGAATGAAGGCTTCGCGCTTCGCGGGAGTCTCTTTCGGCTGCACGAACGAGGCGTTCATGAAGACGCACGTGAGGAACGTGGCCAATCTCCCGCTGTAATACTCGGACGCCATGAGGTCCGTGGCGGCGTCGAGGTCGTCGTCCGTGAGGTCTTCGGGGCGCTCACGACCGGCAAAGGCGCACAGACCCGCGATGCCGACGTCGATGAGAGCGTGCCCGGTCCAATGTAACGGTTTCATCTCGCCTCTCACTCCGGCCCCCCTTCTCCGGGTGGAGACCCTGATGCAGGATCTCGGGAGCAAAGCAGGACGGCCAAGTTTTGCAGCATCATCTCGCCCCGTGGAATGGCAATGGCCATGCCTGGCCCCATGGCGCTTTGCGGCGAACGGGCGATTCGAGATGTTCGAGATGAGGGAGTCATGACCCGCTTCACAGCGCTTCCTTCTGCACGAAACCCTCCTTCGACGAGACAATGCTCATTATCGCGAGAATTTCATCGTCGACTTCACAATGCATCGTTCTGGCGGCTGTCTTTCCTCTCGTTCTGGAATCGAAGCAGCAGATTGGGCGGTGTCGGGACCCGAGCGGTTCGTCGCCTCCGTGGCTCACGTGATGAGGCGTTCGCACAAACTGCGCCAGGGTGTCGGAAGGCTGGTAGGTCTGCACCTGGCCCGCACGTCGCAGGAGCACGTGACATGATGCAGGTTGCCTCCGCCATCGCCTTCGATCCGCTGGTCGTCCACCGCTATCGCGCTGCGTTCCAAGTGCGCGGCACGCTCGATGTGCCCGAGGAGCAGCTCGGGGTCGTGCTGCGCGGAGCGTTTGGGCTGACGCTGCGTCGGATGGTCTGTCATGACGTCTCGCTGGCTTGCACGGGCTGTCCTCTGCGGGAGACGTGCGCATACCCGGCGCTGTTCGATCCGGGGGCACAGCGCGAGGTGCCAGCGGTCGGGCGGCTCCAAGATCCGCCCCGGCCTTTCGTGATCAGGCCAGCCGGGGGTGGGTCGATCGTGGCCAGTCGAGGGTCGTTCGGGCCAGGTTCGACCCGCGTGAGGCCAAACGTGGCATCCGCCGAGGAGGGGTCGGGGAGGCAGGGCGCGAGGCGGGCGGGACCGGGTTCATCGCGTCAAGGAGGTGAGGGAAGGTCAGAGGGTGGCCCTGTCAGGCACGAGGCGGTCAGGTCGGGGGCCAGGAGTGTGGGCAGGGAGTCCAAGGGGCTCGGGTCGGTGTCCGCTGGGGTGGACAGGAGGGAGGGGGCGGCGTCGCTGGTGCTGGACGCCCATGTGGTGGGGCGGGCACACGCGGAGGCGCCGCTGCTGCTGGCGACGCTGCGAGGGATGGGCGACGCGGGGCTGGGCGCGCGGCGCACGCGGATGTCGCTGGTGTCGGTGGAGGCGCTCGATGGGCGGGGGTTGCCTTGCGGGACGGCGCTGGACCCGGTGGGGGGGCGGCTGTCGGCCGTGGCGCCCGGGGTGCGGGCGCGGGAGCTGGTTCGACCCGGGGATGAGACGGCGCGGGTGGTGCGGGTGCGGTACGTGTCGCCGACATGGCTGAAGGAAGGGGGGGAGGTGGTGCGCGAGCCGCGGTTCGGGGCGTTGATGCGCAGACTGCGGGCGCGGCTGGGAGCGCTGGCGACGGTGTTCGGGGAGCGAGAGGTGGACGAGGATCCGCGGGCGATGGCCGCGGCGGCCGACGCGGTGGCGATGATTCACCAGGCGGTGACGTGGTACGGACAGGCGCGGCGGTCGACGCGGACGGGGCAGACGCACCCGCTGGAGGGGTTCGTGGGGGAGGCGGTCTACCAGGGGGAGCTGGGGCGGTTCCTGCCGATGCTGCGGCTCGGGGAGCTGCTGCACGTGGGGAAGCACGCGACGTTCGGGCTGGGTCGGATCGAGGTGGAGGTGCTGGGGTGAGGGCGGGCTAGACGCCTTCGCCGGCGAGTCCTTCGGTGATCCCCTGCCCTGCAGTCGCGCCTTCGCCGCCCGCACCGCCAGCGCCGCCTTGCCCGTCGTGGTCGCCGGGGTCGTGCGGTTCGCCGCGGGAGACGTAGACGGCGGCGGCGAGGTCGCCGGTGACGTTGAGGGTGGTGCGGCACATGTCGAGGAAGCGGTCGACGCCGAGGATGAGGCCGAGGCCCTCGGGGGGGATGCCGAACATGCCCAGGATCATGGCGACGACGGGCAAGGAGCCGCCAGGCATGCCGGCGGTGCCGATGCCGCCGAGCACGCAGATGACCATGACGATGGCTTGCTGGCCGAGGGCGAGGTCGACGCCGTAGAGCTGGGCGAGGAAGAGGACGGTGACGCCTTCGAAGAGGGCGGTGCCGTTCTGGTTCATGGCCGCGCCGGCGGTGAGGACGAAGCGGGAGACGTGGGGCGGGAGGCCGAGGTCTTCTTCGGCGACGCGGAGGGCGGTGGGGAGGGTGGCGCTGGAAGACGAGGTGGAGAAGGCGGTGAGGATGGCGGTGCGAGAGCCGCGGAAGAAGGCGATGGGGGACATGCCGCCGAAGAAGCGGACGGAGAGGGAGTAGACGCCGAACATGTGCAGGCCGAGGCCGAGCAGGACGGTGCCGACGTAGGCAGAGAGCTGCACGAGGATGGCGACGCCCATGCGCGAGGTCATGGTGAACAGGAGGGCGGCGACGCCGATGGGGGCGAGGGCGATGACGGCGTCGAGGAGGCGGGTGACGACGTCGTAGAGGCCCTGGATGCTCTCGCGGAGGTGCGCGGTCGCGGGGGTGCGGGCGAGGGAGAGGCCGACGCCGAAGAAGAGGGAGAAGACGATGACGGCGAGCATGTCCCCCGAGGCCGCGGCCTTGATGGGGTTGTCGGGGAACATGGCGATGATGAGGGCGACGGGCGAGGTGTCCGCTGGCGCTGCGGCGGCCTCGACGACGGAGCCCTGGGCCATGGCGCGCAAGGACTCGGGGAGGCCAGCGCCAGGGCGGATGAAGTTGACGAGGCCGAGGCCGATGAGGACGGCGACGGTGGAGATGACGATCGTGTAGCCGAAGGAGCGGGCGCCGAGGCGGCCGAGGTGGCGGAGGTCGAGCTCGCTGATGCCCATCACGAGCGCCGAGAAGAGCATCGGGATGACGAGCATGAAGAGCAGGCGGAGGAAGATCTGGCCGACCGGGAAGGTGATGTGGTCGATCACCCAGGTGAGCCACGGCGCGCCGGCGGCGAGGGCGTTGGCGGCGAGTCCGGCAGCGGCGCCGGTGCCGATCCCGAGGAGCATCTTCTGCTGCGGCGACATGGTGTGACCTTACCCGAGGCCGGAAATCCATGCGAAGCTCGCGGTGATGGGGCTGCGCTTTCGGTCGATGGGTGCTGGGTTTTCGCGTGAGAAGGCGCCGCGAGCGCTGTCGAAGCGGCGCGCGGCGATGGTGCTGGGGGCGCTGACGCTGCCGGCGCTGGCGACGATGGCGCTCGCGGAGGACGTGAGCACGAGCCGGCCTGCGACGGTGGTGGTGGGGGCTCCGCGGGGGTTCGCGGCGAGCGATCGGCTGGATGCGCGACGGACGGGGTCGACGTGGAGTGCGCTGCCGGTCGCGCCGAAGGAGCTGTGGCGTCGTCACATCAGCGGGGGGATGGATGCGTCGCCGTTGATCGATGCCGATGGGAATGTGGTGGCGACGTTGACGGTGCCGGAGGTGGTGAAGCTGGGACCGGAGGGTCGGGAGCTGTGGCGGGTGCGCATCGGGTCGAACGCGCCGCTGGCGCCAGCGACGTTGACCAGCGATGGGACGCTCTTGCTGGTGACGTCGGCCGGGGTGGCGTGGGGGCTGTCGCCGCAAGGGGCGGTGCGGTTCACGACGCAGCTCGGGGTGCGAGGGCGCGACGCGGACGTGACGCCGCTGGCGCTGGAGGATGGGGGGGTGGTGATCGCGGCGGGGCGGTCGCTGGTGGAGCTGTCGGCGAGCGGGGCGGTGCGGGGGCGGGCAGAGCTTCAGGAGCGAGCGGTGGGGGCGGTGCTGGCCGGGCCGGAGGGGGCGCTGGTGACGACGGAGCCCGGGGAGGTGCTGGTGTGGCGGCGGCCAGGGGCGCCGCGGCGTCTGGGGTCGTTCGGGGGGGCGCCACGACGGGGGGCGGCGCTGGCCGATGCGCGGACGTTGCTGGCGGTGGTGGATGGGCGGCGGCTCGTGGGGCTGGACCTGCGGACGGGGGCGACGAGCACGCGGGCGAGTGGGGCGACGGGGGTGGGGGCGTTCGATGCGCCGCCCGCGGTGGGGGCCGGTGGGGTGGCGATCACGGGGACGGCGGTGGGGCTGCTGCTGGGAGTCGATGCAGCCGGGGGGGAGCCGCTGCGGGTGGCGATCGACAGGCCGCCGCCTTCGATTGCGGCGGATGCGGGAGCGGGGCTGTCGTCGTTCCTGGGGGCGGTGGAAGGGAAGCCGAGTCCGCCGGTGGTGGTGGATGCCGAGGGGCGGGTGGGGTTCGTGCGCTCGGCAGGTCGGGCGGGGGTGGTGCAGCCGGATGGGTCGGTGGCGCTGGCGACGGAGCGGGTGTGCGCGACGCCGGTGGCGGTGCTGCCCGCGGGGAAGCACCGGATGCTGGTGGCGTGCCGGGATGGGACGCTGGTGATGATGGGGGACTGAGCGGGAGCGGCAGGCCGAGGGGCCGAGACGGGATGGAGACGAGGAGGCGGGAGATGCCCGCCTCGAGGGCTCACTCCCAGGTGCGGGTGGCTTGATCCCAGCGGAGCCAGGCCGAGGTGGCTTCGTCGAACTGGAAGAGCTCCTTGGTCTTGGCCATCGTCTTGAACTGCATCTTCTTGAAGAGGCCCGCCAGTTCGTCTTCACGGTCGGCGTAGTCGTCGTGGATCACCGAGATGGGCATCTGGTGCATGGTGACCATGAACTCGTCGCTGCTGGCCTCGGCGACGCAGAAGCCGTGCTCGCCGCTGTTGGCGTAGGCGAGGGTGGGGTTGGGGTTCGTGGTGGGGTTGGTGAGGAAGCTGTCGATGAGGCTCGCGAGGAAGGCGGCTTCCGGGATCTGGCTCAGGATGGGGTCGGCCTTGACCTGAGACTCCAGCTCCTCCTTGAAGGTCTTCGAGGAGGCGGAGGAGCCGACGATCTCGATGACCTGGCGGCTGCCATCGCTGATGGCCGTCGGGCGGCCGGCGTAGAAGGCGTGGATGTCGCCCGTGATGGCGACGACGTTCTCCTTGGCGCCGATGCGACCGAGGATGGCGCTGCGGCGGTTGGGGAAGCCATCCCAGCCGTCGAGCATGAGGTAGAACTCGCGCTGGAAGTCCGCAGGGACGGGCTGGCCCACGAGGTTGATGGCGAGCTGGGCGAGGCAATACTCGTTCGCCCAGACCTTCCAGGTGCTGTCGGACGACTCGACGGTCTTCAGGAACCACTCTTCCTGTTCGCTGCCCATGACCCTCTCGTTCTCGCCACCGCTGGCGTTCCACTCGGTCTGGCTGAGGGCGTCGAAGGCGTTCTTGTCGACGAGGTAGCGAGAGCCAATGGAGGAGTTGAGGCCGAACTTGCCGAGGTCGAAGTAGGAGATCCCGAGCTTCAAGCCAGGGGCCTCGGGGTCGATGAGGTCGGTCTGGTCACCCGGGCCGCTGGACTCGTTGAGCATCTCGACGATGCGGTTGATGTAGGCGACGCTGATGTCGCCCGTGATGACGGCAGGGTCGTAACCGACGGCAGGCGCGGCAGCGATGAGCCTCTCTTTGTAGATCCCCCCCTGGTAGGAGTCGATCTCGACATAGGGCTTCGCCACGGTGGGGATGTTGCCGAGGTTCGTGTCGAGCGCCTCCTCGGTGGCCGCGACGGCGCCCGGGAAGGCCTCTTCCGGGATGAGGTGGTCGTCCCGGTACGAGCGCAGGTCGGTGAGCACGAGGTGGACGTTCTTGCCGAAGCGGAAATCACGATAGATGGTGATGTCCTGGAGGTACTCGGCGTCGGAGTTGTATTCGTAATCGTCACCCGCCATGTAATCGACGGGCATGAATTCGAACCAGGCCTGGTTGGCCGCCTTGCGGCGCGGGATGTCATGCTCGTCCTTGGCGCCGTCGAAATAGGTGGCGGTGGCGCCGAAGCAGTCGTCCGAGTATTCGTGGTCGTCCCAGATGGGGAGGACAGGGAACAGCTCGTGGAGGCGCTGGAGGGCGGGGTCGCCGCGGTAGGTGCGGTACAGCTCGCGGTAGTTGCCGAGGGTGCGCGCGGCGAAGAAGGTCGAGCCATCCGCGCCTTCGAGGCTGATGGCGCCGCTCTCGTCGGTGAAGGTGACCTTGCGGGTGTCGCTGGGCGACTGGAAGCTGGGGTCGCCCGTGGTCTCGTAGATGTAATCACCAAGGACGACGAAGAAATCGAGGTCTTCGCGGGCCATGATGCGGTGGGAGTTGTAATAACGGCCGATGTAGTCCTGGCAGGAGATGTACCCGAACCGGACGGGGACGTCGGCGTCGGGGGCCGGGGCGGTCTTGGTCCGACCGATGCGCGACGCATAGCAGGTGTCGCCCGACTTGTAATAGAAGCGGTAGTAATAGGTCGTGGCCGGCGAGAGGCCCGTGATCTTGACCTTCACGCAATGGCCGTAGCGCTCCTCGGCCGTCAGGGAGGCGAGGCTCACGCCGGCGGCGTCGTCGGCGACGCTGCGGCGGTTGCTCTCGGTGGTGAGTGCAATCACCTGGGTGAATGCCTCGTCGAGCGCGACCTGGAAGCTGATGGGGAGATCGCCGCTCACGGCGGCATCCGCGAGGCGCGTCCAGAGGATCACGCTATCGGGGCGCGGATCGCCCGAGGCGACGGACTGGGGGAAAAAGGCCTCGCTCGCCTCCGAGAGAGGACACTCCGGGGAGGTCGCGTCGTCGTCACCGCCACAAGCGGAAGGCGCCAGGATGGCCCCCGCAGTCACCAGGGTTGCTCGAAGAAAGTCTCTGCGTCGCATCGTCGTTTTCGGTGCCATCCGGTCTCCCTCAGCGTGTAGCGATAACATCCAGCGCCAGGCGGGGGCAACCGGCAGGCAGCTTTGACGCGCTTGACGCGTCCACCCAGGTCCGCGTTTGCTGGCTGCCCAGGCGCGGTCTTTTCTGGATGATGCACCGCGTGAATGCGAGGAAGTGGTCGATGCCCACGCTGTCTGCCGATCTGATCACCGCGATGCGCGCCCGGCTGGAATCCGCTGGGCTTGGCGCGGGCACCGTCGCCTCGAGCGCGCTCGGTCCGGCCCGGGAGCCGGTTCATACCGTGTACGGGGGTGCGCACCTCTTCCGGGCAGAGACCGCACGGAAGCTGGGGGACCTGGCGCTGCGCGCGCTGGAGGTGTTCGCGCCCGACGCGAGCGCGTTCGCCGCGGCGCTGGATCTGCCAGGGGGGTCGTCGGGGGCTGCGGGAGCTGCGAGGGATACTGGTGATGGAGCTGCGGCTGGTTCTTCGGGAGGGGCGGCGTCAGGGCTTCACGCGGCGGTGTACGAGCGGGTCGTGGCGAAGCTGCGACGGGAGCCGGTGGAGGATCTGCGGATCGACTTCGAGGATGGCTACGGGGTGCGGCCGGACGAGGAGGAGGATGGGCACGCGGTGCAGGCAGCGCGCGAGGTGGCGCGGGGTCTCGCGCTGGGGAGTCTGCCGGGAATGCTGGGAATCCGGGTGAAGGCGCTGACGCCGGAGCTGTGCGGGCGGAGCTTGCGGACGCTGGATCTCTTTCTGTCGTCGCTGGTGGCCGCTTCAGGGGGATCGCTGCCCGAGGGGTTCGTGGTGACGTTGCCGAAGGTGGAGGCGCCAGAGCAGGTGGCCGCGCTGGTGGAGGCGCTGGAGGCGCTGGAGGGGGCGCTGGGGCTCGCTCGCGGTGCGGTGTGGGTGGAGATCATGGTGGAGACGCCGTCGGCGGTGGTGGCTCCGGATGGGTCGATGGCAGTTCGGCGGCTGTGCTCCGCAGGGCGAGGGCGGTGCGTGGCAGTGCACTTCGGGCCGTACGACTACACGGCGAGCTTGGGAATCCCGGCATCGCAGCAGCGGCTGTCGCACCCGGCCTGCGATGTGGCGCGGGGGCTGCTGCAGGTGGCGGTGGCAGGGACGGGGATCCGGCTGTCGGATGGGCCGACGAACGTGCTGCCGGTGGAGGTGCACCGGGGGGCGCAGGGGGCGCTCGGCGAGGCGGAGCGGGAGGAGAACCGGCGCGCGGTGGTCGGGGCGTGGCGGCTCCACGCGGGGCACGTGCGGCGGGCGCTGGAGCGAGGGATCGGGCAAGGGTGGGATCTGCACCCGGCGCAGCTGCCTGCGCGCTACGGGGCGGTGTACGCGTTCTACCTGGAGGGGCTCGCGGTGGCGTCGCAGCGGCTGCGTAACTTCCTGGATCGGGCGGCGCAGGCGACGCGGGTGGGGGCGGTGTTCGACGATGCGGCGACCGGGCAAGGGTTGCTCGGGTTCTTCCTGCGTGGGGTGGCGGCGGGGGCACTGACGGAGGAAGAGGCGGTGCGCGGTTCGACGCTGAGCCTGGAGGAGCTGAGGAGCCGCTCGTTCGCGCGGATCGTGGCGCAGCGATCGGGTCAGCCAGGGGCGTAGAGGCGACACCAGGCGGCGGGGTCGGCGATGCCGGCGTCATGGAGCTGGGCTTCGGCGTCGTCGATGAGGGCACGGCCGGCGTCGCTGCCGAGCAAGGTGCCCTTGCGTCGCCGCGCACACGCGGCGTGCAAGGAGAGGCCAGCGACGCTGAGGCCGTCGATGGCGAGGTCGAGGCGCGAGATGGCGGCGGAGGTGTCACCGGAGAGGGCGAGGACGCCCGCGGCGAGGAGGTCGCCCAGGGCGCCACAGCGGCCGAAGTCGAGGCGGGTGAGGAAGGTGGCGTCGCGGTCGGCGGCGCGGAGGTGGCGGTGCGCCGGGCGCCCTGCGGCGAGTTCCTCTGCGGCGCAAGCGAGGGCGATGGTGCCCCGGAGGAAATGGACGTCGAGGGCGAAGAGGCGGACGCGCAGGATCTTGGAGGCCTGGACGGTGCTCCAAGCCTCTTCGAGACGGCGGCGGGCGTCGTGGGGGTGGCCTTCGTGGAGGTCACACCAGAGCTCGATCTTGAGGGCGAAGAGGTGCTGGTAGGTGAAGGCGTGGGCGTACCAGCGGGCGATGGCGGCGCTGGAGCGGGTGCGGGCGGTCTCGGTGTCGCCCTCCGCGAGGTCGACGACGGCGCAGTAGAGGTCGAGTTCGACGATGCCGAAGAGGTCGCCGATCTGCTCGGCGTCGCGAAGGCCGGCATGCGCGACACGGCGTAGATCATGGATCTCACCGAGCCAGAGCAAGGCGCTGCTCGATCCGGTGGTGCAGGTGCCGACCTCCCAGCGCACGCCGTTGCAGTGGTTCTTGAGGACCTCGGCACCGGCGGCGAGGTGCTCGAGGCCGAGGCGGAAGTCGGCGGCGCTGATCGCGGCGATGCCTCTGCAGCCGTGGAAGAGGCCCGTGAGGTAAGGGCTCTCGAAGCCCGCGGCGATGTGCTCGGCCTCGGACATGAGGAGGCCGCCCTTGCGGATGCCGCGGCGGGTGCCCTCGTAGACGGTGATCATGCCGAAGAAGACGAGGGCGCGGGCGATGTGGCGTCGCTCGCCGGACTGGAGGGCGAGGAGGACGTACTTGAGCAGGAAGGAGGCGGCCCGGATGGAGTCGAACGAGAGGAGGCCCTTGGTCGCCCACCAGCAGAGGTCGAGACGCAGGCGCTCTTCGGGGGAGAGGGTGTCCTCGGCGCGCTCACGGAAGCGGCGGCCTCGGACGGAGATGCGGAGCATGCGGCCGACGACGAGGAGCAAGGCGCGGCCCGGGGTCGATGGGTAGGTGAGGCCGATCTTGCGGAGGGCGGGGGCGAGGATGTCGACGCCCTCGCCGATGCGACCGCTGCCGAGGAGCTGTTCGGCAGCGCGGCCGTGCAGGCGGATCGCTTCGAGGGACGGGAGGCCTTCGGATGCTGCGAGGTAGATGGGCGCGGCTTCGGCGCAGCGTCCAGCGTTCGCCAGGGCGTCGGCGCGACGGGTCTGCAGGGAGGCGAGGTCGATCGTGGGGACGCCGAGGGCTGCTTTGCACTCGACGGCGAGCTGGTAGAAGCCAGCGGCGCGATCGAAGGCGAGGGCGGAGGCAGCACGATCGGCGGCGCTCTCGGCGTACGTGGCGGCCTTGGCGAACTCGCCACCTCCCTGGAAGTGGAGGGCGAGGTGCTCGGGTTCGGCGGCCTCGCTGTCCTCCGAGACCTCCAGGGCTCTGGCGAGCAGGAGGTGGGTGGAGGCGCGGGCAGCAGCCGTCTGGGCGGCGAGGACGGCAGCGCGGATGCGGTCGTGGTAGGCCTCGACGCCATCACGGTCACGGGAGCCGCGGGTCCGCACGAGGCGGCTGGATCGGAGGACGGCGAGGTCGCCACGAACGGCGGGGCCAGCGCCGAGCGCGTTGGTCGCGATGCCCTGAGGGATGGGGCGGCCAGCGAGGGCGATCACTTCGAGCAGCTGGCGGGCGCCTTCGGAGAGGTCGGCGATGCGGGCGGTGATCAGCGCCTCCAGCGAGACGGCGCTCTCGGGTGGGTCGCTCGCCGGAGGGCCTTCCTCGGCGGAGGAGAAGTCGAGCGCGGCGCGGCGCGCGGCACCGCCTTCCAGGGTGTAGCGGACCAGCTCCTCGACGAAGAGGGGGCTGCCCTCGGACTCCTGAGCGATCTGGCCAGCGCGGACGCTGGGCTCCGGGTTGTCTTCGCCGAGCAAGGAGCGCGCGAGGCGCGAGGCGTCGGTGAGTTCGAGCGCGCCGACTTCGAGGATGAGGGCGTCCAGGGAGGGGGCTTCGGCCTGGAACAGCTCGCGCAGGAAGGTGCTGGTCCCTTCTTCTTCGGTCCGGTAGGTGCCGAGAAAGAGCACCGCCGGTGCGTCCGGCGGAGCGAGGAGTTCGGCGAGCAGGTGTGCGCTGTCGCGATCACCCCACTGCAGGTCGTCGATCCAGAGGATCAGGGGTCGCGCGCGCCCCATGCGCCGGAGGAGGCGCTTGAGGGCGCGGAAGGCGCGACGCCGGAGCTCGACGGGATCGAGATCGGTGGCGGGCTCGGGGGGCGCGGCGCCGATGGTCTCGATGGAATGGAGCACCGGGAAGAGGCGCGCCAGTTCGATGGCGCCTTCAGGCAGGAGCAGGGCGAGCTGCTCGAGGCGCAAGCGCTGGAGGTGGCCAGCGATGGCGTCCACCAGGCTGTCGAAGGCTTTGTAAGGGACGTTCTCGCGCTCGTAGCAGCGGCCTTCGAGGACGAGTGCGTCACCACGCTGGCGCAGGTCGCCGAGGAAGTGGCGCACGAGGGCGCTCTTCCCCATGCCTGAGCGGCCGTGGAGATAGACGGTGGCGGAGCTGCCTTCGAGGATGGCGCGGTAGGCCGCGTCGAGCGCAGCGAGGTGGGTCTCGCGGCCGATGAAGGGAGAGGAGAAGCGACGCGAGGTGGCGGAGGGGCGCGCGCTGGAGGGTGACGTGGCGGTGATGGATCCGGCGCTGATGGGCGCCTGAGACGAGGGGCTCGCCGAGATGGGGATGGAGCTGGGTGGGTTGGAGATGCGGCTGGATGCTGGGGCTCTGGAGCTGATGGCCGCAGCGTCGCGATCCTGGGGGCCGAGGAGGCGGGCCTCGACGTCGACGCCCGAAGGGCGCAAGAGCGGGTCGAACTGGAGGAGTTCGATGGTGAGGAGGTCGAGATCGGAGGGGACGCCGCTGGCGAGCGCCGAGGGAGGGCGCGGGGGGTTTTCCTTGCGCTTGGCCTTGATGATCTGGTCGACGGATCCTTCGTAAGGGAGGCGTCCCGTGAGCGCCTGGTAGAGCATCACGCCGACGGCGTACCAGTCGGTGGCCGGGGTCGCGGGCAAGCCGCGGACCTGCTCGGGCGCCATGAACGCTGGCGTCCCTGCGGTGTCGTCCTGCTTTCCGGCGCTGGTGGAGGACAGGCTCGCGGCGAGGCTGAAGTCGAGGATCACCACCCGGCCGGCAGGGGTGACGAGGACGTTGCCCGGCTTGAGATCGCGATGGACCTGGTTCGCTGCGTGGAGCGCGTTCACGCCCGCCGCGAGCTGGCGGAGGGCGGCGCGGAGCCGCTCGATGCGGACGAGCGGGATCACGGAGCGGAGCAGGTGCGCGGCCTGTGATGGGAGGGCGCCAGAGCGGGGAGGCGGCTCGGAAGGGAGGGCGTGGGTGGTGGTGAGCTGCGCGGCGTCGCCCAGGTGGCGTGAGCTCATCGAGGCAGTGTGCGCGACGCGGACGGCGGCTTCGTCCCGCACATGTTCGAGGAAGCTCACCCCGTCGATCAGCTCCATGCTGAAGAACACGATGTCGTCGTGCACGAACAGCTCGTCGAGCAGGACGAGGTTCCGGTGGGCGATGTCGACGGCGGCGCGGAATTCGTTCTTGAGGCGCGAGACGCTGTCTGGACTGATCCGGTGGAGCGTCTTCAGGGCGACGGTGTGGTTCCGCTCCAGATCGAGGGCCTTGTAGACGACCCCCATCCCTCCCTCGCCGAGCTTGGAGACGATGCAGAACCTGCCGAGCTTCTCCTGCGGCTGAAAGCGACGGGCAGAACGGCTGGATCGAGAGCGGGCGTTGGGTTGCTCTTCTGCGGGCGCGAGGGTCGGAGCGCGGGTCTGCGTGGGCGCGTCGGGAGACGACGGAGGACGGACCGCCTGGAGGGTCGCCTCGGGCCGCGGCTGACCAGGGGAAGGCAGCGTGCGTTCGGGGGCACGCTGCCGCGCACCCGCACCCTCGCTGGAGGAGCGGGGGTCGCTGGGGAACGGGGTCACCTCATCCAAGCTGCACGCTCCAGCATCACCAATGACGCCGTAAAGCCTCAGGACGAAAAGATATCCCTGACAGGAGTGTCCCTACAAGCACACGGCATGCACGAAAGTGTAGGGAAGTACTGAGACAGGAACTTTCTTGTTTCCTGGAAGAGTCCGGGAGGTCTCTGAAGGATGGATCCGGATGGGTTCTTTGGCGAGCGCTTGGCCCGGAATGTCCGCGCAAAAAGCCGCCACGACGAGCGGCGATGCCCTCAGGAACGGCGGAGGATGCGCGGGATCGAGGTGAAGCGGCGCGGTCTCGGCACGCCCGAGCGCGAGGCGGAGCGGGCGATGCGGATGGCCTGGGGAGGCGCGGTGGCGCTGAAGGGCTGCGCCGAGAGGAGGACCATCTGCGCGTCGACGATCCGCGTCAGCTCCTGGATGCTCCGGAGCTTCTTCTTCTGAGCCGGGGGCACGGTGCTCAGGTCCTGCTTCGCGAAGCCATGGCCCGAACCGACGAGCGAGGCGGCGGCCTGGGTCATCTCGGCCATCCATGCGGGTGTGGGCGGTTCGGGTGGCGGTGCGAGCACACCGCTCCTCACGAGGGCTTCGATGAGGGCCTGGACGAGCCACGCTTGCAGGGCCGCGGGATCTCGGTTCCAGGGGTCCTTCGACGCTTCCCAGGCCGCGACGTCGATGCGCGTGGCGTCGTGGAGCAGCTCTGCGAAGATCGTGAGCACGCTCTTCACCTGATCGGGGGTGAGGGGGGCCGGATCGAGCAGCGGAGACATCCCGAGCGGCGAAGGTCGAGGCGACGGTGCGGGTCGGGGAGCGGTCCCGAGGACCTGAGCGGCGACGTAGCGGCCAGAGATCACGGCGCCGTCGAGGTAACCGAGCCCCTGGCGATGGTCGGAGTACACGCCAGGCTGATCCGGCCGGCTCGGCGGCGTGTAGATCGGCGCGGTGGTGGGCGCGAGCTTGCGCGCGGTCTCGGCAGAGGCGAAGTACACGAGGCCACCCCAGGGCTCGTTGAGGAAGCGCCCCAGGTTGGTCGTGCCGGAGAGCATGCCCGGCTCGAGGAGCAAATTGGGGCCACCACCGACCCAGCTCTCAGCAGGCGTCCAGGAGGTCGCGGAGAGTTCGATGAAGTGCGGTGAGGTGGAGAGCGCGCGGGGGTCGTTGAAGAGGAAGGAGAGCGCCTCGGTGACGTGGCGCGTGATCGCTTCCTTCGAGGGGAAGGCGCCCAGTCGATCCGCTTGTTGCCCGACGGTGAACGTCATGAGGGCATGGACGCCCTTGTTGCAAGGACCGGTGGGCGAGTCGTCCATGACCCACATGACGGGGCTGTCCGCCGCGCCGGCGTAGCCGCTGAAGTTGCGGCCGTTGCTGTCTCGCCACCAGGGGGTGTCGTAGAAGACGCGACACTTGATGGTGCGCCCCATCTTCACCTGCAAGAGACGGCGGCGGCCCTCGTCCAGCGGCGGATCGTAGGCGATGCGCCCTGCGGTGGAGGGAGACATGGCAACAATGACCTTGCCGGCCTTCCAGACGGTCCCGTCCTGGAGCGTGACCTCGACGTGGCGGGCACCTTTCGAGGGGTTCACCTGGGTGATGCGCTCCACCGGAGAGCCCAGGTGGATGCGATCGCGGAACGGCTTCGCGATCCGCTCGAGCAAGGTATTGAGCCCCGTCGAGAGGTAGTACTGCTGCGGGCCGCCCTCGCCATCGTTGATCATGTGCAAGAAGCCGCCGGAGCAGGCGCAGTACCAGAAGAAGTACAGCGCCGAGACCTCGCTGGCCTCTGCAGAGAGGAGGGCCTGGACGGAGATCGTCACGAGCTGCTTGGCGTCCGAGGGGATCCAGGGGCGAGAGAACCACGCCTCCAGCGTGATCTGGTCCAGGGCGAGGATCTCCGGGGCCGATGCCCAGGGCTCGGCGACGTTGACGGCCTGCTCGATGGTCTCGATCTCCTGGATGAGGAGCATGACCGCGATGACGGTCCACACGTCCATCTGCGGAGGGATGCCGCCAATGCCGAAGAGCCAGCGGTCGCGGTGGTTCACGTGGCGCTTGCCACTCAGCACGGTGATCTTGTCGGGCCACGCCTGCCGTGCGGCATAGCCATCCACGAGGGCATGCGGCAGGTGCTCCTGGACGAGACGCCAGATCTCGGTCTGCGTCTCACCGATGTACTGCGCGCCCGCGTCGAAGGGGTACACCTTGGAGCCAGGGCCACTGGCGTCGCGACCGAAGGTGTTCACGCGCCCACCGAGGCGCTCGGGGTGCGCTTCGAGGAGCGCGAACTTCGTCTTGTTCTGGAAGAGCTCTGCGGCGGCGGTGAGGCCCGTCAGGCCACCGCCGATGATGAGGACGTCTGTGGTGTGATGCTGGGACCTCGGCATGGTGCCCCCTGGGTGAGCGCCTGGTCGCCACGACCGGCACATCTTGAACGGTATCCCGGGGGTCAGCGGAGTCGCAATATCACGCTGCGGTCAAATCAGCCGACAGACGCCGCGGTCAGCGCGTCGGAGAAGGAGTCGGCCTGCACCAGCAACCCGGGGAGGCCCCCGGTGTGGAGGAACAGCACCCGCTTGCCGGTGAGCTCCCCCTGCTGCGCCATGTCCCACAGGCCGGCAAAGGCCTTCCCGGTGTACACGGGATCGAGCACGAGCCCGCCGAGGCGCGCAGCCTCCACGATCCTGCAGCGCTGCTCCGGCGACGCCACGGCATAGGCTGGGCCTCTGGAGCGCTCGTCCACCCGCAGCGCGGCAGGCGCGCCGAGGGAGGGTTCCAGCGCGCGGGCCTCGTCGATGATGCCGGTGATGGTGCGCTCGAAGGTGGGCGCGTCGTTACAGACGATCATCGTCCGGACCTCGGGCGCGATCTCGTAGCGCGAGGCGCCGAGGGCGAGGCCGGCGGCCGTCCCTCCGGAGCCACACGCATGGACGATCACGTCGAAGGGCTTGCCACCCGCCAGGCCGAGATCGAGCTGCCGCCGCACTTCCTCCATCGCGCGCACATAGCCGAGCGCGCCCAGACCGTTCGAGCCCCCCTCGGGGATGATGTAGGGCTTGCCGCCAGCAGCCCGGATCTCTTCCGCGACGGCGACGAGGATCGCGGCGCGCTCCTGGTACTGCTCCATCGTGATGAGCCGGATCTCGGCGCCCGCCATGCGGTCGAGGAGCACGTTGCCGGCGAGAGGTGCTCCTGCAGCAGGGTCGGCGGCGCGCAGGACGAGTACCGAGCGCAGTCCGAGGGAAGCGCCGAGCAAGGCGGTGGCGCGCGCGTGGTTGGACTGGATCCCGCCACACGTGATCAGCGTGTCGGCCCCCTCGGAAAGCGCGGCAGCGAGCAGGAACTCGAGCTTGCGGATCTTGTTGCCCGCCTCGGCGCCGCCCGTCATGTCGTCTCGCTTGATGTAGAGGTCGACACCGAGCGCTTCGGCGAGCCGTGGGGAGCGCTGGAGGGGCGTGGGCAGGTGGGCGAGCCCGATGCGACCGGCCATCACTCCACCTCCAGGAGCTTCGCGCCTCCCTCGACCGTCGCCCCCGGGGAGACGAAGATGGCCTTCACCACGCCGTCACGCTCGGCCCCGAGCTCGTTCTCCATCTTCATGGCCTCGACGACGACGAGCGGCTGGCCGGCGCGGATGGTCTCTCCTTCCTGGACGAGCACCTTGAGGACACGCCCGGGCATCGGGGTCTTGAGCAGGCCGCCGCCCTGGCCCTGCCCCTTCGAGGCGCCGAGGGCATCGCGAGAGCGCTCGCTCTCCACCTGCGCGTAGAACCGGCGACCGTTCGCCACGGCTCCCACCTGGGGGCCCGTCCCCTCCAGCCAGAGCTCGACGCCGCGCCCCTCCATCAGGAGGTGGGTCGAGGAACCGCTGCCGAGCGCGTCCACATCGAGCGTCCTTCCCTCCAGCGCGGCCTGGATCCCTCCACCAGGCAGGTGCGTCACATCCACAGGAAGTTCTCGGCCAGAGGGCAGGGTCACGAAGTACCGCATGGAGGTCTCCAGAAGGGTTGACGGCCCCTCATAGAGCAGGCCGGCCAGGAAGTGGAGCCTCGTCGCGAGGGGGACCGATCCTGGCGGGACCAATCAAACACCAGCCACCATTCTCTGACCAGCAGCTACAGCAAACAATTCCAACCAGTGTGACCAGCGGCCCAATCCTCGCCCTTCTCAGCCTGGAGGTCGAACGCGCTGGGACGGATGTACGCGCTCAAAACCGCGCTCTCCGCCAAAAGAACACCTCGTGTGCGGAATGGCAATGAGGAGCGCATGACGCCGACACGCGCCCACTCAATCTGCACCCATCGAATGAGCCGCGGCGAATTTTCTTGAATTGGACCGGAGGCTCTGGCTTCTTGAAATGTGCAATACCGCCAGCTCCGCAATTCATCCGCAGCGAGGGCTTGGTACGACGAATGTCATCCCGACGAACCAACTGCATCGAGGAAGACAATGACGAATCATGCTCGCTGCTTCGCGAAGGTGTGTTTTTCTCTGGCTCTGGTCTGCGCGCTCTCGCTGTCCACGACACGAGCATCCGCGCAGCCCGTATTCATGGACTGGGCCCTGGAGCTGGTCGACAACGTGGCGCCTCCAAACAACGCCTACGGGTCGGCACCATTTTTCATCAAATGGCCAGGGATCAACGGATCTGCTCAGTACGAGAATCGTACCCTTTGCAGTAACTTCCTGACCGCCCTGCTCCAGCAGGCGTATGGAATCAGTGCTGCACAGATCTGGTACTGGACCGGGAGCACGAGCCCGAATGCTCTGAAGTACCACGACACCATCGTCGACGAGAACGGCTTCAACCGTATTCAGTATCTCGACGAACTCGAGCAAGGAGACATTATCGCCATCTATTATCCGGGGGTCGGCGGTGTCAGCGGACACGTGTCCATCGTCGAGCACGAGCCCATCGAGCTGACCACACCGATCGCGCCCATCATCCCGGGGACGAGGCAGTTCGCCGTGGGGATCATCGACTCCACGGAGAAGGGCCATGGTGACGGCGACAGCAGGCTGAAGAGCAACGGGAGCTGGGTCCCTGGCGCAGGCCGAGGCGTCATGCGTTTCTACGCAGATGACTCGGGTGAGTTCGCGGGACACACCTGGAGCCTCTCTCCGCACTCCGTCTACTACGACATGTCGGCACGCCCCATCGCGGTCGGCCGCCTCCCCTGATCACAGCCGTCCCGGATCTCATCCGGGGCGATGTGCGCTTCCTCGCTGGAGGCGCGCCACCTCGTCCTGGGTGGCAACGGGGTACGAACTTGCGGGGCTCTGGGCTAGATAGCCTCCCCGTGTCGTCTCCCAACACCCTCGCCCCCGTCCTCCTCGGCCGTCCCCTCTCCCTTCTCGATCTCGAAGACGTCGCGCGGCGGCGTCGACCAGTCTCCGTGTGTCCCGAGGCTCGCGCCCGAACGATGGCTTCGCGGCGAGCCATCGACGACATCCTGGAGGCCGGGGATGGTGCCCCCGCCGTTTACGGGGTGAACACTGGCTTCGGCGCGCTGGCCGAGACGCGCATCGCCGCGAGCGACATCGCCGTCCTCCAGCGCAACCTGGTGCGCAGCCACGCTTCGGGGGTGGGCCCGGACCTGGGGGATGCCGACGTCCGCGCGATGATCCTTCTGCGGGCGCAGGTCATCGCGCTCGGCTACTCCGGCGTCCGGCCTCAGGTGCTCGATGCCCTCGTCGGACTGCTGGAGCGGGGAGTCTGCCCACGCATCCCTGCGCAAGGCTCCGTGGGCGCTTCGGGCGATCTCGCGCCACTCGCGCACCTGGCGCTCACCCTGATCGGGGAGGGCGAGGCGAGGCACGAGGGGACCCTTCTTCAGGCGTCGGAGGCGCTCGCGCGCGCGGGGCTCACGCCCGTCGAACTGGTGGCGAAGGAGGGGCTCGCGCTGATCAACGGGACCCAGTACATGACGGCGCTCGGGGCGCTGGCCGTGAGTGAAGCGGCCGATCTGTGCGCGCTGGCCGACGTCGCCGGGGCGATGAGCCTGGAGGCGCTGATGGGCTCGCGTCGCCCCTTCGACGAGCGGCTGATGCACGTGCGCCCCCATCCGGGGCAGGCCACCGTGGCCCGTAACCTGCGCGCACTGCTCACGGAGAGCGAGATCATGACGTCCCACGCCGGCTGCGCCCGGGTGCAGGACGCTTACTCGCTCCGGTGCATGCCGCAGGTCCACGGGGCTTCGCGCGACGCGCTCTCCTGGGCGGCCGAGGTGCTCACCCGCGAGGTGAACAGCGTGACGGACAACCCCACGGTGTTCCTGACGTCAGACGCGCCCGAGCTGCTCTCCGGAGGGAATTTCCACGGGCAACCCGTGGCCCTCGCGCTCGATCTCGCCGCCATTGCGGTGGCCGAGCTGGCCAACATCAGCGAGCGCCGCGTCGAGCAGCTCGTGAACCCGTCGCTCTCGTGCGGGTTGCCTCCGTTCCTCGCGCCGCAGAGCGGGCTGAACTCCGGGTTCATGATCGCTCAGGTCGCCAGCGCGGCGCTGGTGAGCGAGAACAAGGTGCTCTGTCATCCGGCGTCCGTGGACTCGATCCCGACCAGCGCGAACCGCGAGGATCACGTGAGCATGGGCAGCATCTCCGCGCGCAAGCTCTCCCAGGTGGTCGAGAACGTCCGCGCGTCGATCGCCATCGAACTCCTCGGCGCCGCGCAAGGCATCGATCTGCGCCGCCCCTTGCGCCCGAGCGCCGCCGTGGCAGCAGCCCACGCCACCGTGCGACGGGTGGTGCCGAAGCTCGAGTCGGACAGGCCGCTCTACCAGGACATCGCCACCGTCACGGCGCTCATCCGCAGTGGAGAGCTGCTGCGTGAGGTGGAAGCGGTGACGGGTTCGCTGCGGTGAGCGAGCCGCTCCCTCCACCCACTCCCGCCCCCGGAGAAGCCTCGGAAGGCACCTTGCCGCTGGATGCGGTGCGCGATCTTCTGGGGCTGGTCCGCGCCGTCTATGCGGCCGCTCGCGCTCGAGGGGCTGCCAGAGTGGAGCTGACGCGGGTCGCGCGGGTGGGTCAGAGGCTGAGCCAGGTGCTCGAACTCTCGCGCTCACCGCAGCGAGGAAGTGCTGCCGCGGCAGAGGCCTGGGCTCGCCTCGACGAGGCGCTGGCCGATGCGGGAGGGCTGGTCGATCCGCTGGCGCCTGCAGCGCCGCTCGTTCAGGCGGCGCGGTGCCGGGTGGCAGCACCTGCCACACCGGCCCGACGCAAATCCACGCCACGCTGACCCGGCTCCCGACCAGCGCCGGGAGCCTGTTCCATGGCGCCTCAGTCGTAATATTTGCTGCGGCTGTCGCGCCGCAGGCCCTGCATCACGGTCTTCACCAGCTCACGCACATAGGCGCGGCGGTCGTACCTCTTCTTGTCGGGGAGCCTCAGCCCAAGCGCCCGACCCAGCCGCTCCACGTTCTCGACACGGGCTTCACGCAAGCAATCGATATCAAGGTCCATTCGGCCGGCGCCTATACAGGAAACCGATACGACTTGTCCAGTCCTGGACGGAGTTCTTTGTCGCCCCCAGAAACCGTTGGCGGCCCACGCTCGCTCTTCTGGGAAAGCGTCGGCCCCGGGGATCCATTGAAGACGACGGCCCTACCCTCGGGTGGAGGAGCATCATCGGCAAGGTGATTCCTTCGACCACCCTTCCAGGCAGTGGTACGAAGTCCGCGTTTCGGTGAAACGCCGCGCAGCCCGAGTGGGCAGGTCGGCTGAGAGGCAGCGTCCGCGGCGTGTTGGACACAGCAGTGGCAGCATCCGGGAGGAGGCGCGATGCCTGACGCAGGCAAGAGACCCCACGTGGTGATCGTCGGCGGGGGATTCGGAGGGCTGAACGCGGCCAAGGCGCTCGGCAAGGCGAACGTCGACGTCACGCTGGTGGATCGGACCAACCACCATCTGTTCCAGCCGCTGCTCTACCAGGTCGCGACGGCGAGCCTGTCCCCCGCGGACATCGCCGTGCCCATCCGGGGCGTGCTCTCTCGTTACCGCAACGTGAAGGTGCTCATGGCCGAGGTCGTGCGGGTCGACCTGGCGCAACGCAAGGTGCAGCTCGACCGCGGTGATCTCACGTACGACTACCTCATCCTCGCGGTGGGGGCGCGGACCAACTACCTCGGCAACGATGCCTGGGCGCGCGACGCGCCTGGCCTGAAGAACCTGGTCGATGCCATCTCGGTGCGGGAGCGCGTGCTGCGCGCGTTCGAAGCCGCAGAGCGGGAGCAAGACCCGGTCGTCCGCCGACGGCTGCTGACGTTCGTGGTCATCGGGGGTGGAGCGACGGGGGTGGAGATGGCGGGCGCCTTCTCCGAGCTGTCGAGCTTCATCCTGAAGCGCGACTTCCGTGTGGCGGAGGCCGACGCGACCCGCGTCGTGCTGATCGAGGCCGGCCAGCGCACGCTGACGGCATTCCCGGAGCCGCTGTCCCAGAAGGCGGAGAAGCAGCTCACGTCCCTCGGTGTGGAGATCCTCCACAACACGCGCGTCAAAGGCATCGACGTGCACGGCGTGTCCTTCGAGGATGGCACCACCTTGCCAGCCGCGACCGTCCTCTGGGCCGCTGGCGTGCGTGGTACACCCCTCGCGACCACGCTCGGCGTGGAGCTCGATCGGCTCGGCCGGGTGAAGGTGCAGCCGGACTGTTCGTTGAAAGGCTACCCTGAGGCCTTCGCCATCGGCGACATGGCCGCGCAGATCGACAAGAACGGCGTCGCAGTCCCGGGCCTCTCCCCGGCTGCCATCCAGCAAGGGCACTTCGTCGCGCGCACCATCCTCGCGGATCAACGAAAGCGCCCGCGGGGCGAGTTCGCCTACCGCGACAAGGGGACGATGGCGACGATCGGGCGCTCCCGCGCGATCGCACAAGTCGGTCGCTTGAAGCTCAGCGGCATGCTGGCGTGGCTGGCGTGGATGGGCGTCCACGTCCTGTTCCTGATCGGCTTCCGCAACCGCTTCATCGTGATGTTCGAGTGGATGTGGCAGTACATCACGTTCAAGCGCGGAGCGCGGCTGATCACGGGGGTCGACCGAGAGGGCGTCGAGCCCGCCTCGGTGCGCGCGCTGGCCCGCCCCGGGGCCCAGGTGTCGCCCGTAGAAACGAGCGAGATCGAGGAAGCGCAGGCGCTGGGCGTGCAGCCGGTGGAGGTCGCTGGCAGAGCAGGCTGAACCGCTCCTCACCGAGCGCTTCGGCTCACCCCATCCACTCGTTCACGCCTTCGAAGAGCTGCTCGGCCTCGCCCGTGGAGAGCCCGAGCGCCGTCGCCAGCTGCCCGAGGCCAGCCGCCTCGTCGCGCGAGAGATCGCCATCGACGAGCGCGACGCCAGCGGCCACCTGGAAGGCTTCGTAGCGCGCGTCATGTCCAGCGAGCACCTCGCCGACCTGGCCCAGACAAGCGCGCGTCCCCTCACGCTCCAGGGCCTCGAGCCACTCGGAGAGACCGGCTTCGAGCACGTCTCTGGCAACGAGGCTCCCAGCAGCCATGTCCAGCGCATCCAGGGCAGCCGACAGCGGAGACGCCATCCCTGCTTCGCCCGCCCTCGAGACCAGCAGCGCCGCACCGACGATCGAGGACAGGACGCCAGCCGCCTCTCGCTCTTCAGGCGAGAGGTTGGCCACGCCCACATCCTTGCGCCGTCGCCAGGAGGCCTCGCGCACCCGCCACGGCGACACCATTTCGTCTTCCTCGTCGCCGCCCGACAAGGCTGCCAGGCTGTTCCTCCGCTCTTCCAGCGCGTCGCCCTCGAAGCATCGCCGTGGCTCCCGCTGAAAGCGGAGCGGTTCGTGCGTACCTTCTGGACCAGCAGGAGCCATCTCACCATCCCCCACGTGGGTCATGCTGGCGACCGTAACAGAGAGCGCCTCATCCGCGCGAGCGACCCGCTGGCCGGCTGGCGTGGCAGAACGCTGGCGCTCGGGTCGGGACCGTCCACCTCCCACATCCCCCGCCATCCATCAGCTCATTGCCCTGGTGGCCGGCGCGTGCACACGGCCAGCCGTCATGGAACGGCTGGCCGATGACCACGTCGAGGCCGGCCAATGGCCGGCCAATGGCCGGCCATGCTTGGCCACTTTCGGCCCCCCACCATTCCGTGCAACGCCACGACTGCCTCCACCTGAAACAGGCTCGCGGCAGCGCCCCCCACAGCAGGAGCGCGCGCGCCGACCGCACGTCTCCTGCACGAACCCCTCGTTATCGCTCGACTAGGGCGTGTCCCTAAATTCGCAGCCAGCAGAGAACGCAGGCCAGCGTCACTATCGCGGCGTAGTTGCGAACCGTCTTCTCGTACCTTGTTGCGAGTCGGCGCGCCCCCTTGAGTAGGTTGAACGTACACTCGACGGCAGCACGCTCCTTGTAGAGGTGCTGATCGTGGGGGATCTGTGGCTTGCGGTTGACCTTGGATGGGATGACCGCGATGGCCCCCAGGGCGTCCAGCTGGGCTCGAATGTCGTTGGTGTCGTAGGCCTTGTCCGCGAGGAGACAGCGGGGCGCACTGCGCGCGATGAGTTCAGGAGCCGCGATGATGTCGTGACGTTGACCTTCGGTAATGATGAAGTCCAGCGGTAGACCCAAGGCATCGACGGTCAAATGCACCTTCGTTGACAGACCTCCGCGAGAGCGCCCAATGCACTGACCCTGGCTCCCCCTTTTGCCCCCGCCGCGTGCTGATGGGCGCGAACGATCGTCGAGTCGATGCTGATCCACTCGTCGTCGATGTCTGTCTGCAGCACCTTGAACAACCGTTGCCACTTGCCGGTTTTGGACCAGCGGTCGAAGCGGTTGAACACGGTTTGCCAGGGACCGAATTCCGTTGGCAGGTCCCGCCACGGGGCCCCCGTGCGGAGGATCCAAAGAACGGCATCCACGAAGAGACGGTCGTCGAGTGCGGGTCGCCCTCTACCCCGCTCACTCGCCAAGAAGCTCTCGATGCGTAACCACTGCTGATCGTTGAGTTGCCGTCGAACTGCCATCGTGGCCTTGCCTCAGCACACTCAGGGCAGGTGGGCCAAGTTTTTGACGATGGGGAAATTTAGGGACAGGCCCTAGGTAGCCCCGTCCGGAATCGAACCGGAACGCCCTCCCGGGCAGTAGATTTTAAATCCACCGCGTCTGCCAGTTCCGCCACAGGGCCGAGCTTCAGTGCCCTCGTCTTCCCCTTGTTTGCCTAACTCCTCCCCCTGCTTTTGCTGGTCGCCTGGCGACCTACACTGCCCCACGAAACCTGCGGAGACGGCCCCGCAGGGCTTCTCGCCGCCTCCAGGCGCGTATCCGGAGCAAACCTTGGACCAGCCGTACAGCAAGGGATGAGTTACCTATCGCGCCTTCCAGTAGCATCGTAAGGAATTTCCTTCTGTCCTCTTCACTCTTGTATTACGTCGCCCATTGGTGGCGATTGAGCTCCGCGGCGAGGGCAGAAGTCCGGAGGCTGGTGACATCGGTCCCTACCCGAAGAACCGGGTGGTGCACGGCGACTGTCAGATGCTTCTCGAGAAGCTTCCCGACGGCTCGGTAGATCTCATTGTCACCAGTCCGCCCTACTGGGGGCAACGGATCTCGGAAGGAATCGGCGAAGAAGCCGACCCGCGCGCCTATCTGGCGACCCTCACGCGAGTGTTCAGGACGCTCCGTTGCAAGCTGAAGCCAAAAGGGCTGCTGTGGCTCAATTTAGGAGACGCCTACAACACACCGGTCAACTGGCGGCACGAGGACCGGAGCTACAGCACCCTCGGTCATCTTCGCCAGGGCTTATCGCCGCACAACGCGGCGTACACGAAACCCAGATACCGACGACGCGCGTTTCTCGGAGGAGACCCCTGGTTGCAGTACGGCAACCTCCTCGGGCTCCCCTATCGGCTCGTGCTGGCGCTCTGCGATGAAGGATGGCTCCTCCGCGGCGAGGTGATCTGGCGCAAGCGAAACCCGCTGCCCGAAGGTCGCTGCCGCAGGCCCCACCGACAGCACGAAGCGCTCTATCTGCTCGCACGCAGCGAGCAGCATGCCTTCCGGCGTGTGCCGCCGGTCGGGAGCGTGTGGGAGTTCGCGAACGAGCGCGTCGAGGGACGCGTTCACCGCTCACGGTTTCCCGAAGAGCTGCCACGGCGCTGCATCGAGGCTTCGGAGGCCAGCGGGCCCGACACGCTCGTGCTCGATCCGTTTGCTGGTTCGGGCACGACGGGCGTCGTCGCGCGCCGGCTGGGGTGCACGTTCCTGGGGTTCGAGATCGACGCGGAGCAGGTCGAGGCTGCCAACGAGCGCCTTTCCATGCACGATGTTCTCGCTCCGCATGGGTGATCCCGCTCGACGCCTTTCCCACGCTCCGCGCACGTCGTCGCTCCCGCATACCTCCGGACGCTCGTCTCCTCGGTTCCCCGCGCGGTCCGAGCGTCGGCGCGTCGAGCAGGGGCCATCGCGTGACCTTCCCCCGCAAGAGAGGCATCCGAGCGGCCGACGGGGTGGCGCCGCCGCCGACGAGGCTCACAATTCGTGCCCTGCCGTCGAACACCGGGGATAATAGGAAGACGTATGGCACGCACAGTCCCGCGCCCCCTCCATGGCCCTCGAGCCCTCCTCCGAGCGGCGCTCGCGCAGAAGGCGGTGCACTCATGACCGATCTCCAGGCCAAGAGGCCTCGCTCGTTCCAGTGCCGAGACATCCTCTGGGAAGCCATCGAGCAGATGTCAGGCGAGCTGGAGTGCTCGGTGGACTACCTCCTCAACGAGGCCGTGAAGCAGTACGTGCGGCAGCGTGGCCAGCGACTCCAGGTCGTCATGCACATCCGGGACGAGCCAGCGGCGGAGTTCTCGCCCGGGCACGCGGGGCAGATCGCGACCCCGACGCCGCCGCCCCTGCAGCCACCTCCGACGATGCAGCCGGAGCCTCCGCACGCGCAGCCGCCGCTGCAGCCTCAGATGTCGCCCACGATGCAGCCCAGCGCCGTGCCCGGGCCGGGCCAGATCGCCCGGCAACCGACCCCGCCGAGGCTCCACACGCCGCCTCCCCCGATGGCGGCCACACCGACCCCGCCCCCCATCCGCGCCGGCGCACAACCGACCCCGCCTCCCATGATCCCTCCGGGCGGGCCTACCGGCATGGCGCCACCACGAACGACCCCGCCCCCTGCGGACAAACCCACCATGACGCCCTATGCGCCCCAGGCGCGGCCCATGGAGCGGCCCACCGCCACCAACGTGCAGATGGGCCCTCCTCCCCCCTCGTCCGCATTCTCGGCTCAGCCACGCTATCCCTCCATGGCGGGAGCCCCGGGCGCGATGACCCCGCCCCCCTCCGCGGTGGGCAGCGCGCCCTACGGTACACCGCCTGCTGGTGGCGGCCTGCCCCCACCTCCCATGCCCAGCAGCGCACTGCAGCGCGAGCCGACCATGGCGCCCCCTGCACCTGCACCATCGAGTTCGCCTCCCTTGCCCGGCGGCGCCCAGGTCCCCTCACCTCCTCTGTACGTGCTCTACGGCGGCCAGCGCATGCAGGTGAACAAGGACCGCTTCATCATCGGGCGCGGAAAGCAGGCCGTGGACCTGACCATCAAGGACCCCAACATCTCGCGCCAGCACGCCATGGTCGAGTTCTCGGGCGGCCAGTACTACGTCGTCGATCTCGGCTCGACCAACGGCATCGAGCAGAACGGCGCGCGCATCTCCCGCAAGGTGCTGATCGAGGGCGACCTCATCCGCATCTGCGATCACGAGCTGCGCTTCACCTACCGCTGACCCTCACCGCGGAGAGACCGCTGGCACCTTGCGCCAGCGGATCTCGACCCGCTTCGCTCCGAGCTGCGTTGCCAGCGTCGTGAGCTGCCGCTCGGCCTGCGCCCGCGCTCTCACGAGCGCATCCCCGTCGATCGCAGCCTTCTCGATGGCCCGAACGGCCTCCTGCCGCGCGCGACTCTCGAGCTGCTCGTTCCGACGAGCGAGGAGATCGGTCGAGCGCGTGTAGACGTACGTGTTCTTCTCGTCGAGGCGCGCCGAGAACACCTCGGGCTCGGGCAGCACGAGCTGCGCGACGCCCGTCTCGGGATCCAGAGAGATGTCGCCCTCGCCGACCCTGGAGAGATCCACACCGAGCGTCGCCTGCCCCGCTGCGACGAGCAGCAGCGCATCGCGCACCTCGATCAGACCGAACAGGCGGCTCTGTCGGTCGCTCAGATCGACGACCTTCTCCACATGCACCTCCGCCGTCTCCAGCCTCGCCAGGTCACGGATCGCCGTGACGATCGACGGCGTCGGGCGGACGATGGGGGCTGGCTCGGCACTGGAGGCGAGCAGCATCGATCCCGTGATGGCCGCACCTGCGCCGAGCACCGCAGCGACGAGCGCGATGACCCCACCACGAAGCAGTCCAGGAGACGAACGGTTCATCCCAACCCTTCCAGGCCCAGCATCGGCCCCGAACACGAGTGGACCCGCCCCCAGCTCCCCCCGCCGACCACCAGCGTATGGATCATGGATCGGCTCGGGCATGGGCCTGGTGTAGCGCGCGCGCTCCCCGGGAGCAGCGAGGAAACCATCCACCTGCCGTCGCCACCCTGCTCTCCCGCGCAGAGCACCGGCATCGCGACACCGGCCAGGAGGTGTGGTGCTCTGCAGCACGCCGCTCCGTCCGAGCGTCCGACCGATCTGCTGCGCATGCTCTCCAGGCCCTCACCGTCTTTGCTTGCCCCTCGACCCACCGATACGGCCACAGCGCACCCGACCCGCCGCCCCCCGTGCGCGGCTCCGCGCATGGCAACCATGGGCGACCGCTTCCCACACCGCTATCCTCTCGGCGTGGATCAGCACTGCGCGCGTCGCGCTGCACTCACCGTCGCGATGACCGCCGCGGCTCTCTGGCTCGCCACCCCACCGGCCACCGCGCGCGCCGAGGAAGGAGAGCCCCCCGAGATCCAGGCCCAGCGCCTCGTGCACATGTTGACCTACGTCGGGGCCGACTACGGCGCGGCCGTGCGCGACGGGACCATCATCAGCCAGCTCGAGTACGACGAGCAGCTCGACCTGCTCACCGACGCTGCGAAGATCGCCGCCCACCTCACCACAGGCGGCTCGAAGGAAGGCGCAGGCATCCCCCCTGGCATCGCAGCACTCCGCGAGAAGATCGAAGCGCGCGCCCCTCAGCCCGACGTCGCGGAAGCGGCCACCCTCGTCGCCCGCGACGTCGAGGCCACCTTCCACCTCGCCGATGCCCCCCTCGTCCCCCCCGATCCCGCCCTCGCCGCCACCCTGTTCGCCACCCACTGCGCCACCTGCCACGGCGACACCGGACGCGCCGATACCCCCCGCGCCGAGACACTCATCCCGCGCCCGACGGACTTCCACGACCCCGAGATCGTCGACGGCATGAGCCCGCTCCGCGCCGTCACGACCACCCGCTTCGGCGTCCCCGGCACGGCGATGGCTCCCTTCCCCTTCTTCACCGAAGAGGAACGCTGGAGCCTCGGCTTCCACCTCATCGGCCTCCGCCACGCCGCCACCAGGCCCTCTGAAGCTCCCCTGCCCAGCTACACCTTCATCGAGCTCGCCCTCCGCTCCGACGACGACCTCCGCCACGACCTCGCCGCCCGCGGCGTCCCCGAGGCCGACCGCCCAGCCGCCCTCGCCGCCCTCCGCCAGCGCGCTCCCCTCGATCCCGCCGGCACCATGCGCCCGCTCACCCGCGCCCGCGCCCACATCACCCGCGCCCTCACCGCGACCCGCGCAGGCGATCGCTCCGCCGCCCGCGCCCCTCTCGCCACGGCTGCCAGCCTCGCGCTCACCGCCGCGCCTGCCCCCCTGCGCGCGCGCGGCATCGACCCCACCCGCCTCGACGATCGCCTCCTCGGCGCACGCACAGCCCTCGACCAGGATGCCGACCCTGACGCCCTGGAGTCCGCGCTGAGCGCCCTGCTCCGCGAGGCCACCTACGCCGATGTCAGCCTCGCCGCCACCGCCCCCCCTTCACCACGCGACCAGGCGCTCACCGCCGCGTCCATCACCCTCCGCAACGGGATCGGCGCAGCCCTCGGCGCCGCCGCCTTGCTCGGCGCCACGCATCGCCCCCGACGCGCTCACCTCCTGCTCCTTCTCACCCTCCTCGGCGGCGCCGCCGCGAGCTGGGCAACCCGGGCTCTCCAGCACCATCTCCTCGGCGTCCTCGGCCTCTCCGCGCTCCTCACCGCAGCCCTCACCACGACCGCGAGCCTCCAGCTCCTCACCTCCCGTGAGACCCGTCTTCACGCAGACCCCCGCACCGAACAGGAGCAGACCAAGGCACCTCTTCCCCCCCTCCTCCTCGTTGCCTCCTGCCTCGGCATCGCCACCTGGTCCTTCAGCACCCTCGCCACGGGCACACTCCCCCTCCTCGCCGCTGACGGCGCACTCGGAGCCATCACCTCGGGGACCCTCGTCGCGACCATCACCGTGCTCCTCATCGCCCACCTCCTCGGGCGTGCGACGACCCGGCCGAGCTCGCCCTCGCAAGCGCATCTTCGCGCTGGACTGACCCTCCTCGGCGCCCTCGCTTTCACCGCCCTCGGAGCAAGCGCCCTCGAACGAGCCGACCACCTCCCCTTGCCCCTCATCCCTCTCCCCCGCATTCCACTTCTCGACACCCGCCCCACCCTCAGCACCGCCCTCGCAGGGATGCTCGTGCTTTTCGTGTGGGGCCTGGCCTTGCTCCTGCGACGCAATGGCGACGCCACCGAGCACGTCGATCCCCAATGAAGCGTCACCCAATACCTGCACCCAGATAGCATTGCAGCGCATCGACTTCTACCGTGTCCAATTCGTCGATTCCCTGTCTCCGTCCCGGCGTCGCTGGTCTCGATGAGGCCAGCCAAGGTACGGCGCATCGATTTCTGCCGCTCAGACGTCTCCATGGCCGATTCGAATCCATGAAATGTCCTGATGTGAATCGCCGGGTCGCGAGCGGCCGACACAAACAGTCATCGCTGCCAGCTTCACGGCCACTCGATAGAATGATCGAGCCATGAACATCATTTCAGAACAACGGCATAGAGCCCCTGTTGCAGCGCACCTTCATGCACGAGGCGGTGTTCGAGCATCATTCGTCCAACCTCTCTCACGCCAACCCAATCGCAAAGAATTCGTCTCGACACGTATTCTCGAGACCTGACTGGGAATGCTTCGCAGGTGCATCGACAACTCAGATCGCTGGCGTCCGCACGATTCACAGACACACCCGCAAGCTCGACCCACTCGCAGCCAGAGAACTCATGCGGACCACCGCCCTGATGACAGCGTCGACACCCGCCGAGCCCTCGATCCGCCCCGACAGCGCCAGGTGACTCCCCCACGCACGCGGCGGGGGTGCCCCGCAGCCCGGTTCTCCAGGTTGCTTTGTCCCACATTCTGGACGAGCATCTTCCCCGCCCATGCGCCTCTCCAGACCTCTCCGATGGAGCCTCGCGATGCTGGTGACAGCGATCGCGGCCGCGTGTGGAGCGCGTTCCTCCTTGCTCATCGACGAGTTCGACGACCCCTCCAGCGGCGGCGGTGGAACGGGTCCCATCGCCGATGCCGGACCGGACGCTGACGCCGACACCGATGCCGGGAAAGACGCTGGCATCGACGCCGACGTGGTCGACTGCCGCGACACGGGCGTCACCTACATCTACCTCGTCGCCGACAACAGAAGCCTCTACAGCTTCAACCCTGAAGACCGCAGCCTGATCCTCCGCGGCACGCTCAACTGCCCGGCAGGCGGCGCCAGCCCCTTCTCCATGGGCGTCGACCGTCAGGGCACCGCCTACGTCGTCTACAACAACGGCCAGCTCTTCCGCGCCAGCATCTTCGACGCCTCGTGCGAGACCACCCCCTTCCTCTCCGGCCAGCACGGCTTCACCCTCTTCGGCATGGGCTTCGCCACCGACGGGGCCGGCCCCGAAGAATCGCTCTACGTCGCCGAGATCAGCTTCCAGGCGCCTTCCCGGGGCCTCGCCACCATCGACACCCAGACCTTCGAGCTCACCCCCATCGGCCCCTTCTCCCAGAACCCTGGCAACGCCATCGAGATGACGGGCACGGGCGACGGGCACCTGTACGGCTACTTCATCAACTCCAATGGCACGGGCGGCCACGTCGTCGAGATCGACAAACAGACCGCCACCATTCTGTCGAGCGTCCCCCTGTCTGCGGGCGCCTCCAGCGGCTCCCTCGCCTTCGCCTTCTGGGGCGGCGACTTCTACACCTTCACGTCCATCGGCCCCAACGCGACCCGCGTCACCCGCTACAACCCCGCCGACGGATCGACCTCCGATTTCGCCGAGATCCCTGCCGTCATCGTCGGTGCCGGCGTGTCCACCTGCGCCCCCCCGCGCTAGCGCGACGCAGCTACGCCTTTCCCTGCACGAGCGCGGCACGCCTGCGCTGGCGCGTCAGTACGGCTTTCGCCCGCGAAAGTTCCCGGGCGGATCGTAGTTGCAGACCCAGAACTGCCACGCACCGCTCCCGACCGGCGACCCCTCGGTACATTTCGCCATCGCACACCCGAGCCGCTCCGAAGCAGCCCACACCACCTGCGTATAATGGCCGCAGACCCCCGAACACGAGTCCGACTCGTAATCATAGTTCTCCGCCTCGGAGACCCACGAGCCCACCACCCGCTCCGCCGACATGCCACTCGCCCGCTCGGAAGCTGCGAAGATGTTCTCGCCATAGGGACCACCGCTGTGCTCCCAGACGCACTTCTCCGCGTGCGCCTGGGCGGCCGCGGACACCTCCCTCGACCACACGAGCGGCTCGAGCGGCGTCTCGGCCGGAGGATCCACCGCGGCGCGCGCATCGTTGTGGGCCTTGGTGATGCCAGCGAGCTCCGTTGGCTCCTCGTCGCTCCCGGGAGCGCCATCCCCGCCGTCGTCCCCTTCAGCGCCACAGCTGGCGACGAGCAACAGGATCAGCGGCATCGCGACCACGGAAGACAGCAGACGGCGGTGGCTCATGCGTCGAGTGTCCCACGCGAAGCGGCCCGCCCTCAAGCGCAGGACCCCGCGTCCACCGGCGCTCTCCCTCGCGTGGAGGCTCCCGCCGCAGAACTCCCCACACCCACGCCCACCACGCCCTGACGCGAGCCCCCAGGCCCGCCCACGCGCGCAAGCCCCCAGGCCCACCGACGCACGCGAGAGGCACCAAGCCGGAAGCTGCACCGAGCCGAAAGTGGCACCAAGCCGACGCGCTCCCTCCCGCCGATGCGCTTCAAAAAAGGCGAACAGGACCTTCGAGGAGCGAAGGAGGCGCCAATACATCACCAGCGTAGACCTCTACCACTTCCAGCGAGCCCCACGCTTCCGATAGCCTGCCCGTGTGGTGGACGTCCAAGATCCGGAGACGACGGCCGATGTGACCGACGACGTGGAGGAGGCCGCACCCCGGCCGCCTGCCCCGCCGCAGAACCCCAGCCGCGAGCACACACGACGCTCCCGAGCCTCCAGGCCCGGCGTGTCGCGACGCGCGGCCGCAGCAGCAGCGACGAATGCGCTCCCAGGCGCCGTCGTCCCTCCAGAGTCGCTCGACGAAGCGCCTCCCGTGCGCGTCTCCAACCTCCCTCCCCCACCACCGCTCGAAGGAACAGCTGCGCCTCAGGCCACCGGGCGTCGCGGCACCCTGGTCGCCCAGCGACCGCCCCCCTCCGCAGCAGCAGCAGCGGCAGCACCGCCTGCAGCCTTCACCTCGTCACCACCACCCGGCTTCTCGTCGGTGCCGCCACCGCTCCCGTCACCCAAGTTCGCGTCCCCCTCGACGCCGCCTCCACCGCCGGTGAACCGCTCCGCCGCCACGACACGGTCCGCGCCCCTCACGGCCAGCGCCACTCAATCTGCGCCGCTCGTCTCGCCTTCCGCGACGGGTTCCGCGCCGCTCGTCTCGGCCTCTGCGACCAGCTCCGCGCCGCTCGTCTCGGCCTCTGCGACCAGCTCCGCGCCGCTCGTCTCGCCTTCCGCGACCAGCTCCGCGCCTCTCGCGTCGACCTCCGCCGCCCCTTCCGCATCACCTGCGGGCAGCGGCACCCAGTCGGCGCCCCTCACCGGCAACGCCACCCAGTCGGCGTCCCTCACCAACGCCCGCGGTCGCCGAGGAACCGTCGTCGTCCAGCAGCCCATCCGTCCCGCGGCGTCTCCCTCGACCCCTCCACCTTCCCCCTCGCAACCGAGCGCTCGCCCCCCCGCCGCCACAGGCTCCGCGCCGCTCGTCTCGGCCTCTGCGACAGGCTCCGCGCCGCTCGTCTCGGCCTCTGCGACAGGCTCCGCGCCGCTCGTCTCGGCCTCTGCGACAGGCTCCGCGCCCCTGTCTCCCTCGGCCACCACCTCGGCGCTCTTGCGTCCCTCCACGCGCCCGCAGCCCCCCGACGCTGCAGCGCGGCCCACCAGCGACGCCACGCTCGCCCGCAAGGATCAGGAGATCACTCGCCTCCGAGACGACCTGGCCCGCCGCGAGAGAGAGCTCGCCGATGCCCGCCAGGACGCACTCGACTACCGGCGCCGCAACGCCGAGTTCAACGACAAGCTCCACGAGTCCGACCGCCAGAAGGGCGAGCTGCGCTCCCAGGCCGCCTCCCTCAAGGCCGAAAAGGACCTCTCGCTCAAGCGCGCCGAGGAAGCCCGCACCCGCACCGCCAAGGCCGAGGCCCAGGTCGAGAAGATCCAGGCGCAGCTCATCACCCTCCGGCAAGAGCTGGCCGGCGCCGACGTCGGCCCACGCGAGCACATCCAGCGCCTCGAAGAGGATCATCGCAAGCAGATCGCCGAGCTGACCACCTCCTACGAGGCCGAGCTGGGCACCGCCGACGCCGCGCATGCCGAGAAGGTCCGCGCCCTCTACGACGAACTCGCCCGCTCCGAAGAGCGCGGCGAGGAGGCCAGGCGCACCGCCGCCGAAGCCGAGCGCCAGCTGCGCCACAAGCAGGAAGATGCGCTGCGCCTCGAACTGCAAGGCCGCGACGAGACCCACCGCAAGGAACTCGCCCGGCTCACCGAGGATCACCAGGCCGAGATCACGCGCATCGACGCCTCGTACAAGCTCGAACTCGACGCCCTGAAGCAGGCGCTCGAGAAGGCCGAGACACGCCACGCCGACGCGCTCCGCTCGGTCACCGCCGCACACGAGGAGCAGCTCCGGCACCGCGCGGCCGAGCAGGCCCGCGAACTCACGCGCTCCACCACCGCCAGCGAGGAAGCCCAGACCCGCAACGCCGCGCTGCTGCGCATGCTCGACGAGCGTGACGCTCGCGTGCGCGTCCTCGAAGAAGAGCGCCAGGCCGACCAGAGCGCCGCCATCGCCCTCGCCGCCGCGCGCGACGAGGAGCACCGCGCCGAGCTGCGTCGCCTCGACGAGGTCCACCGCACCGCCTTGCGGCGCGCCGACGAGAACCAGCGCACCGCCCTCTCCTCCCTCGCCGAGAAGCACCAGCAAGAGCTGACGAAGCGCGAGGAGGGCTACCTCGCCGCCCTCCTCCAGGAGGAAGAGGTCCGCGCCGCAAGCCTCGCCGCCGCCGAGGAGCGCTACCACGCCCAGAACCGCGCCGTTTCCGAGGAACTCGCCGCCCTTCAGAAGAAGCTCGAAGAGCGCACCCGCGACACCGACGAACTCGCCGCCAAGCGCGTCGCGCAAGCGCAGCAGGACCTCGAGCAGCTCAAGGACGAGCACACCGCGGAGCTGCGCCGCGCCGAGCAAGCGCACGCCCAGGAAATCACCTTCATGGAGGAGGCGCACCAGCGCGAGATCGAGAACCTCCGCCGCGCGCAGGCCGCCGAGATGACGGCCGAGGCCGAGTCCCGGACGCAGGGCCTCGACGAAGCCCGCGCGGCCTACCAGAAGGCGCTCACCGCGCAGGAAGCCGCCCACCAGGAGGCACTGGGCCGCGAGCGCGACGATCACACCCGCAGGCTCGCCGACGCCGCCCGCGCCGCCGACGCCGAGGCCCAGGTGAAGGCCGACCAGTCCCGCGAGTCCTTGCGGGCCGAGCTCCTGGCCATGCACACCCACAACCTCGACCTCGCCCGCGCCGAGCACGAGCAAGCCCTCGTCCGCGCCCGCGAGGGCATGAACCGCGAGCTGCGCGCGCGCGAACAGGATCGCACCCGCGCCGACGAGGACACCGCCCGCAAGCTCAAGGAGCGCATCATCCTGCGCGAGCGCGAGATCCAGGATCGCCACCACGGCGAGGTGCAGCGCGTCCACGCCGAGCACGAGGCCGTCCTCGCCAGCCTCGAGGTCGCCCACGGCAAGCAGCTCGACGCCCTTCGCGTCGAGCTGGACACCGCCGCCGAGCACGCCGAGAAGCAGAAGACCGAGGCCCTCTCCCGCGCCGCCTCCATGCACCGCGCCGAGCTGGGCGTCCGCGAAGCGAGCTGGGAAGCCACGAAGCAGGACCTGCAGAAGGAGATCAAGGCCCTCTCCATCGACGTCGAGCGCCTCCTCGACGAGCTCGAAGCCTCCGCCGCCCAGACCCGCGCTCGCGAGCAGGCCGCCGAGTCACGGCGGAAGGCCTACGAGAAGCTCCAGGGCGAGATGGATCAGATCCGCCGCGCCTTGCTCGGCTCCGCGGGCCAGCTCGAGCACGCCGCCCGCCGGCCCATCGAGACGCACACCGACGGCGGCAAGACCAAGGACGCCGACCGGAACGCCTCGGACAAGGGAGCGAAGAAGAAAGGCGCCAGCAAGGACGCGGCCACGGACAAGGTCTCGACCAAGGACACCACGGACAAACCCGCAACGGCCGACAAGTCCACGGAGAAGAGCGGCGCCTCGGACAGGAATGCTGCGGACAAGAGCGCCGAGGACAAAGCTGCTGCGGACAAGGGCGTGAGCAACAAGACCGCATCCAGCGACCGAGGCAGCGAGAACGACAAGTCCGGGGCGCGCGCCCACGCGGCCGAGACGGCGACCGCCACGCGCGACGAGAGCGTGAACAGCGACGTCGCCGACGCGGGCGCCACCGCCACGGCAGACACCCCGTCGCACCGCAGCGCCGCCGCCACCGAGGACGACGACGCGACCCGGACCCGCGCCTGACGCAGCAGCTCCCTCTTTGCACCGAACGAACGTGACGCGCTGACACCGCGTCGCCCCGGCCACCTCAGCAACCCTCCCAGCTCAGCAGGCATCACAGCAGCGCTCCCCCCCGGTGTGCACACGCAGGCCGACCCGACGCGCATCGACCGCGACGACGCGAGGCATCGGCACGGGGGGGAGAGCGCATGGTACGGACCTGGATGACGAGGGTCTCGCTGCGGAGGCTCGCCCTGGCGTGGGCCGGGATCGCCACCCTGGCGTGGACGGCGAGCGCCGCCCTGAGCGCAGGGTGCGTCTTGCCCACCGAGGGCGACTCCAGCGCGGACAGTGAGCCGACCGCGGAGAGCCTCCCCCCGACCACCTGCATTCCGGGTGCGACCGCGCCTTGCTACACCGGCCCCGCGGGCACCGAAGGCGTCGGCGTCTGCCGCGGCGGCCAGCGCACCTGTGACGCTCGAGGCGCCGGTTACGGCCCTTGCCTCGGCGAGGTGCGCCCAGCACCGGAGCGCTGCAGCACCCCCGACGACGAGGACTGCGACGGCGAGGGAGGCGAGCGCGACCGCGACTGCGTCTGCGCGCCGGGAGAGGTCCGCGCTTGCTACACCGGCGACCCCGCCACCCGCGGCGTTGGCATGTGCCACGACGGCACCAGCACCTGCGACCCCCTCACCCTCACCTGGAGCGACGCCTGCGACGGCCAGACGCTCCCCGCGCCCGAGGTCTGCACCACCAACATCGACGACGAAGACTGCAACGGTGCCTTGTGCGGCGGTGACGTCGTCTGGGCCCTCCGCGCTGGCGGCGACGGCCCCCAGACCGCGCACGCGATCGCCACCGACGCCGACGGCAACACCGTGGTCGTCGCGAGCTTCCGGGGCGCCTTCACCCTCGCTGGCACCACCTACCAGAACCAGGGCGACCTCGACGCCGCCGTCATCAAGATCGATCCCGACGGCACCGTCCGCTGGGTCCTCCCCATCGGCCCCGCCCGCTCCCAGATCGTGCGCGCCGTCTCCATCGACGCGCACGGCGACATCTACATCGCCGGCGACTTCGAGCACACCCTCACCTTCCCTTCACCAGGCCAGGGCGCGCCCCCCGTCTCCCTCGTGTCCACCAGCGCCTCCGACGTCGACCTCTTCGTCGCCAAGCTCGACCCGCAGGGCAAGCTCCTCTGGGCGCACGACTACGGCGACGCCGACGAGCAGCGCGCGTTCGGCCTCACCGTCGGCGCCCAGGGAGACGTCCTCGTCACCGGCGCCATGGCCGGGAAGATCGACTTCGGCGGCACCGTCTTCACCAGCGCCGGCGGCCGTGACCTCTTCGTCGCCAGCTGGAGCGCGGACGGCGAGCCCGGTTGGTTCAAGCGGTTCGGCACCCTCCATCACCAGGAGGGCACCGACCTCGCCCTCGGCGCATCGCTCCTCGTCACCGGCGGCGCCACCGGCGCCTTCCCGTTCGGTGACAGCGTCATCTCGACCGGCAACAGCGCCGACGTCCTCGCCCTCGCCCTCGACCCGCAGAGCGGCACCCCGCGCTGGGGCGTCTCCTTCGGCCACCCCGGTGACACCCAGCACCAGGTCGGCCTCGGCATCGCCCTCGATCCCATTGGCCACCCCTTGCTCACCGGCACCTTCACCGACGCCCTCCACCAGGGCGACACCCTGCTCCACGGCGGCACGACCAGCGGCTTCGTTGCCAAGCTCAGTCCAACGGGTCAGCCCCTCTGGAGCCGCGCCTTCGGCAGCACGACCTCCCAGGGCAACGCCATCGCCTCCGACCGCCACGGCAACGTGCTCCTCGCCGGCCACTTCGCTGGCAGCGCCGACCTCGACGACCCTCCCCTCCACGCCACGCAGCCTGGACCCGACTTGCTCGTCGCCAAGCTCGATCCCGAGGGGCGCCTCCTCTGGAGCCGTCACCTCGGCAACGGCTCACCCCAGGCTGGCACCGCGATCACCACCGACGCCTCGGATGCCATCCTCCTCGCCGGACAAGCCCGCGGCACCCTCGACCTGGGCCCCCAGCTCCTCAACGCCGGCCCTCACCCGACGCTCTTCGTCACCAAGCTCCACCCGTGACCCGCGCCCCCCTCACCCGTGACCCACCGCCCGTCGCACTGGACACCCCCAGCCGTCGTACCGCCCCCCGTGCGACTCGGCGAGCACGCTCAGCGCGCAGGTCACATCGTGGATGTGCCCCATCTCCACCGGATCAGGCCGCACCAGGTGCGCCCCGAACCGCCCATCCTGCGACGCCCCCGCCTCTCCCTCACCGCCTTCGGCCGGCGCCCCCTCCGCCTCCGCGCCTGCCGGCCTCCCGACGAACCCCTGCTCCGCCGCCGCGGCCAGGAACGCATCCCGCGACGCCTTCTGCTGGAAGAACGCGTAGTGATCCACCGGCCGCGGCAGATCGAGCTGATCCCCGTGCGACCGCAGCTCATCCACCACCCGGCGGTCCTTGATCCATTGCATCTCGTCCGGCCCCGGGTGCAGAAACTCCCGGTAATGACTCCACGCGGCATCCTCCTCCGCGCGCCACGCGAGCCCTTCGTAGCCGGGCACCGCCGCCACCGCGCGCCGGAGCGCCTCTTCCACGCCCTCCTCGGAGCGCGCGTAGTAGAAGATCTCCCGCTGCCCATCCCACGTCAGCCGACCGACTTGCTCGGCCCCGCACACCGCCGACAGCTCCGCGTCGATCTGCTCCTCCAGCACCCGCAGATCCGTCGCCTCGTCCGCCGAGGAGAGCCCGTCCGGCCGCGGCGTCCGCATCGGCACCTGCACCGAGAGCAACCAACCACGCGCCGGATCGGGCGCACGTGTCGCCGCTTCCAGATCCACCATCACCGACGCCGGCCGCTCCTCGATGGTGCAAAAGTAGAAGTCCCACTCCCCGGACATCGAAAGCCTCCTCATAATCCCAAGCGATCCAAGCGATTGATACGATGACGCGACAGCTCCCCACGACGTACGACGCACCGCGAGACCCCTGCACGACGGGCCGGACCCTAGCACCACGCAGGTCCAGCGAGCCCCCGAAGTCGTCTTGCCGCCCCTCGACGCGACGCCTCACGTCGTCCCTCATCGCGCTCGTTCTCGCCCTGGGTCTCACCGCCTGCGACCGACACCCCTCCGCACGCATCCAGGGCAAGCTCATCGCACCTCAGGGCGTGGCGGGCGCGCTGGTGCTCCCCCTCGACGGCGCCCGCGACGCCTTCGTCGTCGACCCCCTCACGGGCGAGTTCAAGGCCTGGTACGGCGCCATCAGCGTTGCCACGACCACCATCCCCCTCTTCGTCTACGTCCCTGGCCAGCGCCCCTTGGTGCTGACCCCTGGCCGCGACTTCACCCTGGAACCCCACGACGGCGCGCTCATCGCCGACCTCCAGATCGACACCACCCGCGCCCGCCAGCCCCACCCGCTCCCGCTCACCTGCCTGGGCGACCAGTGTACGGCCGACCTGCCCCCCGAGGCCGGAGCCTGCCGCGCCTCGCTCATCCTGCTCGACGGCCCGCGCGCCCTGCTCGTCTCCCCGGGCGAGCGCGAAGTGAAAGGCGGGGAGCGGATCGTCTCCCTCCTCCCCATGCTCGAAGGCCGCCCCCGCTCCCTGGTGCTGGTCGTCGTTTGCCCGAACGACGATTACGTGACCGACGTGGCGCAATTCGACGATTATTGAGGCCAGTGACGCAGCGCGACTGGACCACTTCGAACTTGTATTCTATCCGACACGCCGATACGCTTGCATCGCTCCACATCTCTGCGGATATCGGACCAAATTCGTAAACCATGGGTATTCAGAAGCTGAGCATCAAGGGTTTCCGATCCCTGCGCGAGATCACATGGGAACCGGGCGCGCTCAATGTCATCATCGGCCCCAACGCATCGGGGAAGTCGAATCTTCTCCGTGCGATCATGCTCATGCGGAAGGCTGCGCAAGGGGAACTCTCCGGCGAGGTTCTTCGCATGGGAGGGATCTCACCCCTGCTCTGGGACAGTCAGGCTCATGAGATTCAATGGTCACTGAAGACAGACCCTGTCGGTGTCGGTCGAGAGCCGATAGCAGAGGCGCTGACCTACGAACTCACGCTGCGCCAGCTCGGAACGACCAGCGCTTATCGTGTCGAGCATGAGCTTCTGGGCAACTTCCATCTCAAGGATCTCGGCCAGAAACCTGCACCGAAGAAATTCCTCGAACGCAGGCCGGGACATGCGGTCACCTTCGACTTCCAGGAGAGGAGCCTCGTCGCCCACGAGGGAAGCGTGCCTGATGACCAGACTCTTTTGTCGTTGATCTCGGGTCCTTTCGGGAACCCTCTGGTCATCGATTTCAGTACAGCACTCTCGGGATGGTCCATCTATCACGACGTACGGGTGGACCAGGAGGCCCCCCTCCGTCAGCCAGCCGTCACCAGAATGGAACAGCGGGTCGCTCCCGATGGTCAGAACCTGATCCCCGTGCTGCACACGCTCTATACAGGGAGCCGCGATTTCAAGCAGAGGCTCGACGAGGCCATGAAGGCCGCATTCGGTAGCGATTATGAGGAACTCGTCTTTCCCCCTGCCTCCGATCAGCGTGTCCAGCTCCGCATACGATGGCGCTCTCTTCGCACCGAGCAATCTGCGGCGAACCTCTCGGATGGAACCCTCCGCTTCCTGCTCCTCTGCACCATCCTGAGCAGCCCTACCCCGGGTGCGCTCGTCGCGATCGACGAACCCGAAGCTGGCCTGCACCCGAGCATGATGCCGGTTCTGGCAGAGCTGGCCACGGAAGCGGCGGAACGAACCCAGGTCATTTTCACGACGCACTCACCTCAGCTCCTCGATGCGTTCACGGAGACCCCCCCAACAATCACGGTGACCCGCTGGGAAGATGGCGCAACCCATCTCTCGATCGTGGACGACGAAGAACTACGCCGATGGTTGAATGAATACAGCCTCGGTGCGCTACAGCGCTCTGGAGAACTCGAGGGAATGGCATGAAGGTCGTGCTCTTCGTCGAGGGAACCACCGAAAAGGCCTTACCTGCATTCTTCAAGAAGTGGCTCGATCCTCGCCTGCCAAGACCCATCGGGTTCAAGGTCGTCCGTTTCGAAGGATGGGCCGAGTACGATCGCGAGATCGAGAGAAAGGTCGAGCTGAATCTGTCGGGTAAAAAGGCAGCCGATGTGGTCCTGGGGCTCGGGCTGCTCGATCTCTACGGACCGACCATCTATCCCAGAGGACTCGCGACCGCAGACGAACGCTACGACTGGGGGAAAGCCCACTTCGAAAAGCGTGTCGATCATCCGAGATTCCGACAGCATTTCGCCGCCCACGAGACAGAAGCGTGGCTCCTCTCAGATCCCTCGATCCTTCCCCCAGCCGTCGCCAATGCCCTCCCGGGGCGATGCGCGCAACCTGAAACCGTGAATTTCGATGAGCCGCCAGCAAAGCTTCTGGAGCGGCTGTATCGAGAGAAGCTACGTAGAGGCTACAAGAAGGTGATCGACGGCATGAACCTCTTCGCGGCTCTTTCCCCCGACACGGCCCATGCGCGATGTCCACGCTTCCGCGCCATGCTGGACGAGATGCTCGCCGTGGTAAAACAAGCCTGACCTACCGCGGCGCGACTCGCAGCGCCACATTCATCACAGCGTCTCCCATACCCCCCATTGCAGCGCTGCATGCACCACCTATCGCAGCGCCTCCCGCAGCGTCCTGTCCAGCGCATTCAGCACCAGCCGCACCCGTGGCACGTTCCGCAGCTCGCGGTGGTAGGCGAGGAACACCGGCACCGACGGCAGCTCGGCGTCGACCTCCAGCCGCACCAGGCCGGGCGTCGCGCGCCCCGTGAGGTCGGACAGGAGCACGATCCCCTGCCCTTGCACGGCGGCCTCCAGGACCCCGAAGTCCGAGTTCGACCGCACCACGAACCGCTTCGCCCCGTGCTTCACCAGCCACGCGATCTTCGGCGCCTTCGCCAGCATCCGCTCGTCGCCCACGAAGTCGTGCCGCTCGAAGTCCGTCGTCTTCAACCGCCCCCCGCGCAGCCGCCGCTCGATGTAGCTCGGCGCCGCGTACAGCCCGAAGTGCGACTGCCCGACCGCGCGCTGCACCACCACCGGCGACGACGTCCTCCCCGAGCGCAGCCCGATGTCCGCCTCGCGCCGCGCCAGATCGACGAGCCGCGACTCCGACAGGATCTCCAGGTGCAGCCCCGGGTGCAGCCGCCGCAGCTCGCAGAGGCACTTCGTCACCCCCCGCACCGCCCCTTCTCCCGTCGACACCCGCACCGTCCCGGAGAGCGCCTCCTCCCCCTCGTCACGCCGGATCGCCCGCAGCCCCAGCTCGATCTGCTCCGCGAGCGCCACCAGCTCCAGCGCGTCCGGCTCGACGAACGTCCCTCCACTGCTCCGGTGCACCAGCGGCCGCCCCAGCGCCGCCTCCAGCGCCGCGATCCGCCGCGCCGCCGTCGACGTCGACACCCCCAGCGCCTTCCCCGCCGCGAGGAAGCTGCGGTGCCGGTGCAGCGCGAGGAGCACACGCAGATCGTCCCAGGGCGGTGAGGGTTCGTTTTGCATTCGTGGAAACCAGATTACCACCCCTGTCCGTTGCCGGTCATCACCACCGGGCGCATGTTCGGCGCATGAACACCTTCGATTTCGCCGGGAAGACCGTGCTGCTCACAGGTGCCTCCATGGGCATCGGCGAAGCCTTCGCCCGTGAGCTCTCACGCCGCGGAGCCACCCTGATCCTCGTCGCGCGCAGCGAGGCGAAGCTCGAAGCGCTCGCCACCGAGCTGGGCAACGCCCACGTGATCCCCCAGGACCTCACCACGGCCGGCGCCGCGAAGCGCGTCTTCGACGCCGTCACCGCGAAGGGGCTCGACGTCGACGTCCTCATCAACAACGCCGGCTTCGGCATCAACGCTGCCTTCGACGACATCCCCCTGACCACGCAGCGCGAGCAGATCGACCTCAACGTCGGCGCGCTCATGGAGCTGACCTACCTCTTCCTCCCGACCATCGAGCGGCGCCAGGGCGGCGTCATCCAGGTCGCCTCCATGGCGTCCTTCATGCCCTGCCCGTACATGGCGGTCTACGGCGCGACGAAGGCCTTCGTCCTCTCCTTCGGCGAAGCGCTCTGGGCCGAGTACCGCCCTCGCGGCGTCCGCGTCCTCACCCTGTGCCCGGGCGCGACGGACACCCCCTTCTTCGAGCGCGCAGGCGCCGTCGGTGGCGCCGACAAGCGAGCGCGCCCCGAGGACGTGGTGGAGGTCGGCCTCGCTGCCTTCCTTGCCGGCCGCGCCACCGTCATCCAGGGCACCGCCAACTACGTCGCCTCGCTGTCCCCCCGGTTCCTCCCCCGCGAGTTCACGGCAAAGACGATGGCGCGCATCGCGAAGCCCAAGGAGCCCGCGCGCCTCCGCGCCGCCCGCCGGGGCGCCTGACGCGAAACGCCCCTCCCGGACCGTCGCATCCGCTACAGCCACAACGGAACCAGGAGCGACTCACCGCCGCCCGAGAGGCGGGAGGACGACCGAAGAAGGCGCAGCACCGTTGCTGCACCCTCGCCGGAAGCTCCGCACACGTGCAGCAATGTTGCTGCGCACGCGCCGGAAGTTCCGCGGGGGTGTCGGAAACGTTGCTGCACACGCGCCGGAAGTCCCGCAGGGGTGTCGGAAACGTTGCTGCACCCTCGCCGGAAGTTCCGCGGGGGTGTCGGAAACGTTGCTGCACACGCGCCGGAAGTTCCGCGGAGCGTGCAGCAACGAAGCTTCACCCTCGTCCGGACACCCGCGAACCCCTCGGAAACGTTGCGTCACCCATTTCCGCCGCCCTGCTCGCCTCCGAGAACCCCTCGTGAGCGCGGGGCGAGGGAGTGGCCCATGCCTCCGTCCAGGCATCCCGCTCGACCTACCGAACCCATGGTGGGGCGCCGCTCGTCAGCGGCGGCCGATCTCACCGCGCGCCAGGACGGTCGCTCCTCCGCTGCCCAGCGCCAGGAACACCACCGACACGCCCAGCAGCGCCATCGACCACGGCTGCCCGGTCACCCAGCGGTCCGCCTCGATCACCACGGCTTGCGCGAAGTGCTGCGCCAGGTACGCCAGCGCCACGAACCCGGCCGGCACCGCTGCGCGTCCCCCTCGCACGAGCAGCCACGCTCCGGCCAGGTACGTCCCGCTCGAGAAGCCTGCGTCCACGAGGGCCGCAGTCCAGAGCAGGCCGTGGGCGCCGGCCTGGTGGTACGGGTGCGCGCTCCGACCCGTGCGCAAGAGGTCCACGGTCACCTGCCCCCAGATGAACCAGAGCAGCCCCGCAGCGATCACCAGCACCACCGTGAGCGCCAAGGCCACGCGGCGATCCACCCGCCGCCGTGAGAGTGCTGGTGCCGCCTGGGCAAACGCCGTCATCGCGAGCGGCAGCCCGAGCGCCGTGACGCCGACGAGCAAGGGCTGCGCAGGCACGATCCCTCCCGTCGCCGTCACGCCCGCGCCGCCCGCGACCAGCAGGATGGCGAGGGAAAAGAACAGCAGCCCGCAAGGAATCACGAGGAGAGGCGCCCAGGCACGACCCCGCATCCAGCCCAGCGCGGCGACCGCGAGGAGCACGCTGGCGCCCACGCCAGCGACCGCAGCGCCATGGGCCTCGGCGGCGATGCTCGGTGGCAGATCGGGGGCGTGAGGCGCTCGCCAGGCCACCATCGCGACCAGAGCGATGCCGAGGAGGACCATCCCCGCACCCTTCGACAGCGGCGCGTCCTCAGGCTTCGACAGCGGCGCGTCCTCGGGCCCAGGCGAGACAGGACCAGGCGCGGCGGGTGAGGATGGCGACGCGGGCGAGGTCATCGACGGGGCCTAGCACACACGGGCGAAGGTGCCGCGAGGGGGCGCTCCGGCACGAGGTCGAGCACACGCTCGGGAGCCTCGGTGTTCAGGGTCGCTCTGGCGATGGAGCCCGGTGGCGACTTTCTTGGGTAGGTCACCGGCTGCGCAGTACGCTCGGCGTGCTTCACCATGCGCACCTCGTCGCGCGCCACCACCTCCAGGCAACAGCCGGCCGGCGCCGACGACTCGATGCCCCCGCTCGCGATGAGCCCTGCGGCCCCCAAGGACAGCCACAACGACCCGTCCTGGCTCCGCGTGGGTCTGACGCTCACCGTCGCCCTGCCCGCAGGCATCGCGCTGGGCTGGGGGGCTTTCCAGCTCTGGCCTGGAGCGACCGTGCGTCCCTTCTCGACGTCGACGACGATCGCGGCGACGGACGCGCCATCGGGGACGCTCTCCCTCCGGGAGACGGATGGCCTGACGGTGGACGGCCCAGAACCGGATGGCCCAACGGCGGACGGCCCAGGAGACGAAAGCTCGGCCGCGACGACCGATGCGCCCGGCGGCACGGGGGCCTCAGCAGCGACCGACGCGCCCCCTTCGTCGCCCGTCGCCGAGCAGGAGGACTGGATCCCGGAGACGCTCTCGACGCAACGCACACGCCTCTTCGCCCGCATGCGGCGAGGGCTGCGGCTCGACGAGGCGCAGATGGCCGCGGTCGAGGCGATCTTTGCGGCTTCGCCGGTGCTCGGGCAGGGGAACCCGGAGATCACGCAGCATCCGATGGCGCGCTCGACGTGCCGGGAGCGGCGGGCGGCGGCAGGGGTGGTGGACGTCGACGAGCCCCGCTGCGGAGGTCCGCACCGCGTGCCGGTGTTCAATCCGGAGGCGGGACAGGCGGCGCGGGATGCGCGGGTGTGCGTCGATCAGTTCGAGTTCCCCGGGCTGCCTTGCGAGTACCCGGTGGTGCACGTACGAGCGCGCGAGGCCGCGCTGCTCTGCAAGGCCGTGGGCAAGCGGCTCTGCGACGCGCACGAGTGGGAGGGAGCGTGCGCGGGGGCGCTGCGGCCGGTGGAGAAGGAATACACGTGGGGCCGGCCGCGGCCCGAGGCGAAGCACCAGCACAACGTGACGCGCACGCGGGTGTGGAGCTACGGGCCCGAGAAGGACCACCCGCGGTGCGCGACGGGGAGCGTGCGGACGCCGGGATGTCCGGGCGGTGGTTACGACAAGTGCGGGTCGAACACGTACCCGGCAGGCGCGTTCCCCGCGTGCGGTAGCCCCTTCGGGGCGTTCGATCTGCACGGGAACGTGGCGGAGCACATGAGCTTCCCGCTGCGGCCCGAGGAGCTGGGCGCCGCGGGTGGGGACGGGATGACGGAGATGAAGGGGAGCTGGTTCGTGTTCGCCACGGTGAACGCGCACGAGGATGACTGCCGCTGGCGCGCACCGGACTGGCACGGGACGCGCGTGATGAGCGAGACCAGTCACCTGAACTATCACCTGGGGTTTCGCTGCTGCGCCGATGTCGCGGATGCTGCACTGGCCGCCCCATGATGCCCCCCCGCTGGGATGGAAGTTCGCGGCGGCGCGTCCGCTCGTCCTGCCTGACACGTGCGTCCTGTTCAGCGCCTTGCCGCCCGAGCTGGCGGCGGTTTTCCGTGCTCGGCGCGAGGGTCGACGTGAACGACGCCGACCCATCACGCGCGCTGGTGAGGCCATCGTGAAGCCCCGACACGCCTGCCCTTGCTGTCAGTTCATCACGCTCACGGAGACACCAGGGTCGCATGAGATCTGCCCGGTGTGCTTCTGGGAAGACGACATGATCCAGCGCGAAGATCCCACGTTCGAGGGCGGTGCGAACCGGGAGAGCCTCACCATGGCGCAGGCGAATGTCCGAGCGTTCGGTGCTTCCTCTCTGGCCGTGCTCGCTCACGTACGTCCGCATTTGCCGGAGGAAGAGCCGGATGGGGCGAGGTAGCGCACCTGTTCTCCCCGGACGCTCGCGTCGGGACAAAGGCTGCGGGCTGGGTTAGGGTCCGGGGAGGAGCCTTCGCCCGATGCCCAACCTGCTCGCGCTGTCCTTCGAAGGAACGCTCGCCCCGTCGGTCGATCTCGTGTGTCTGCGGCCGGGTCACAAGCCGCCGGACGGGTGGGGCATCGGCTATTACGCGGGGAGCGAGCGGAGCGCGACGGTGCTCAAGGAGCCCGCGCCGCCGCAAGGGAGCATCCGCAGCGAGCTGGTGAAGGCGTGGGAGCACCTGGAGTCGTCGCTGTTCGTGCTGCACATCCGCGCGGCGACGTGGGGGAGCGTGAACGATGCGAACACGCAGCCGTTCTCGCGGAGCTGGGCTGGGCGGGACTGGCTGTTCGCGCACTCGGGCAGCTTCAGGGACCGGCTCGTTCGCGAGGAAAAGACGCTGTTCGAGCCGGTGGGATCGACGGACACGGAGTTCATCTTCTGCAAGCTGATGAACTGGATGGTGGAGCAAGGGGTGCGCAGCCTCGGCGAGATCGACCCGGCGGTGCTGCGGGAGTGGTTCGCGTCGATGAACGACTACGGCGGGCTCACCTCGGTGCTGACGGACGGGCAGGATCTCGTGGTGTACGCGGACCGGCGGGGCGAGGGCGAGGCGTACATGCTGGAGGTGCTGCCGCCGTACGATCACCTGGCGTTCGGTGACGACCAGCTCGGTCTGGATCTGAGCGGCCGCGGGGTGCCGGCGCGCAAGGGGGTGATCGTGTCGTCGGAGAAGCTCCGGATGCCGCCGGGGTTCCGGGGGGAGTGGAAGCGGATCCCGCCAGGAGACCTGATCCGGGTGCGGCAAGGCGCGGTCATGGCGGAGGTCGGCGCCTCCAGGGACCTGGGGTCGGTGCGGCCCCACGTCAGCTCGCGCAAGACGGTGTCGCGCCCGACGACGGCGGAGCTGCAGCGGTTCGAGGTGGTTCACCGCACGGTGTACCGCTACACGACGCCGGTGGAGCGGAGCACGCACCTGTTCCGGCTGACGCCCGTCCACGATCGGTTGCAGTCGCTGCTGGAACACCGGCTCAGCGTCTCGGTGGACGGGCAGCAGCGCGAATACGATGACGTGTTCGGGAATCGGGTGCGGCGGATGCTGGTGGAGGCGCCGTACGAGGAGATGGTCCTGGAGGGGCGCTCGCTCGTGGAGCTGCGTGACGTGGACCCGCTGAGCTTCAAGCCGCTGCACGCGCGGTCGGCCATTCCGCTGGTGTGGATGCCGTGGCAGCGGCAGATCTTGCAGCCCTACCTGCTGCCGCCGGAGCTGCCGGAGACCCAGCTCGCGGAGCTGGTGAGCTATGCGATGACCTTCGTGGAGCGGAACGATTACGATCTGCTGGACACGCTGCTCGATCTGAACAGCACGATTCACCGCGAGTATCAGTACGCGCAGGGGACGACGACGCTCGCGACGACGGCATTCGACGTGTACGCGCACCGGCGGGGGGTGTGTCAGGACTTCACGAACCTGTTCATCTGCCTGGCGCGGCTGCTCGGGGTGCCAGCGCGGTACGTGTGCGGGTACATCTACACGGGGCCGAAGCACGAGAACCAGCGGCAAGGGGAGGAATCGCACGCCTGGCTGCAGGTGTACTTGCCCGAGGTGGGCTGGAAGGGGTTCGATCCGACGAACGGGATCGTGACGCAGACGCAGCACGTGCGGGTGGCAGTGGGGCGCAATTACGTGGATGCGACGCCGACCTCGGGGACGATTTACGTGGGCGGTGGAGGCGAGACGCTCGAGGTGGATGTACGGGTGGAGCCGGTGTGAGCAGGCCACGGAGGCCGTGACGCGCCCGATGGCCGTGCTGGCCGCATTGGCCGCGACACCTGGGGTGACCCTGATGCGCGTCATGCGTATGGAACGCGCAGGTCATCTACAGGGCGCATGACATGACGCGCCTGTCATGGAGTGGCATCGTTGCGCATCGTGTCCCCTCGACGTGAATCGGCGTCGAGAGCAGAGGACGGAGACGAGCGTTCGCGCATGCGCTCAGATGAGGGAGCGAGCGAACATCCGAGCTTCGCGCTCGACGCCGAGCATCGACTTCGGATGTCCGTGGCCCGTGCCAAGCCTGCTCATTGAGGCGGCGGAGGAGGCGGAGGCGGCGGCGCGAACCCCTGGACGATGTAGACGCGATCGGTGCCAGCGCCCCAGGTCAGGAAGAGGAAGTCGCCGGTGGCGGGTTCGAAATAAGCGCCCCAGGGACGAGGGAACTCGGTGAAAAAGTCCTTCCGGCTCTCCACGACGGGGTCGCCCTGGGCGTCGACGTCGTAGGTGGCGACGGTGTTCGTACTCCACTCGGCGACGATGAGGCTGGGCACGTCGAAGCCGGGGGAGCCCGCGGGGATGTAGGCGAAGCCGCCAGGACCGTTGGCGAGCTTCGGGCCGCGGACGGCGTTCGAGAGCGCGAAGGTCTGGCCATTGCTGGCCATGCTCAGGCGATACCAGTCGCCATTGCTCCAGGTGAGCGCGCGCGGCTGACCTGCGCCGGTCAGGCCCGGGGGGACGAAGCCGAAGCCGGAGACGCTGCCGCCATAGATGATGCCAATGGCCGCGCCCTCGATGATGTGGGACGGCTGGGTGGCGCCAGGGAGGAGCTGGGCGATCTGGTTGACGGGGTACGAGGGGTAGAACAGGACGTTGCTGGGGCCGTAGACGAGGTTGGCGTCGACGTACGGGGTGCTGACGACCTGGGTGGCGGTGCCCTCGAAGCCGATGATGTTGCCGCACGGGCCGCGCCGGACGCCGATGGCGTAGATGGCGCCGTTCGCGTTCTCGGAATCGCCGGCGATGAGCAGGGTGTTGGGGTCGTCGTGCTTGATGACGCAGCCGCCGAGGTGGGTCGGGGGCATGCCCGGGACCGGGCCGAGGTCGTAGACGGTGTAGAGGTCGGCGACGGCAGGGTCGAGGACGGCCTCGGGGCCAGCGGGGGTGGAGAGGGTGTCCTGGCAGGCCGGGGCGCCGCCACCGCCAGCGCCGCCAGGGCCGACGAGGGAGCCGCCGACGCCCGGCTCGCCGCCCGCAGTGCCGCCGGCGCCGCCTGCACCACCCGCGCTGGTGGCGCTGCTGGAGGTCGCAGCGGCGGGGTTCGGGTCGTCGCCGGAGCAGCCAGGGAGGCCTGCCTGCGCGGCGAGGAGGAAGGCGCTGGCCGCGAGGAGCGAGGTGGCCGGGCCGAGGGGGGCGCGCGAAGGGGCGCAGGCGGGAGGGCGGAGCATGAGGGCGATGCTAGCCAAGGTGGGGAGGAATGGGCAGCCCGCGTGTTCGCGCAGGGGGCTTCGATCACGAAGGAGCGTGGGCCGCGGACACGAAAGGGCGTGGGCCGCGGATGGCGTCGGTCCGAGGAGGCCTGGCGCACGGGGCAGCTTCCTGGCTGCCAGGACCGACGTACCATGGGTGGATGCCGCACCGCCGGGTCGCTTCGCTCCTCCTGCTGTTGCTCGCAGCGTGCAATCCGACGTCGTCGCACGATGCGCCAGGTGCGTCGGTCGGTGTCGCGCCGTCAACGTCGGGTGTGTCGGCGGGCGCGTCGTCAGCGGCGGTGGGCGCGTCGTCAGCGGCGGTGGGCGCGTCTTCGGCAGCACCCGGGGCTTCGGTCGCGCCGAGCGACTCGGCCGGACCTGGAGGCGCTGGGACGATGGAGGACGTGGCGAGGTTCTTCGGGCCGACGCGGCTGCCTGGGACGCGGACGAAGGACACGGTGCGGGGAGCCGGGGGGTTGTTGATCGGGATCCCCGAGGGGTGGGTCACCGAGAATGTCTACGATGAGTTCGACATCGCGCGGCCGAAGAACCCGATCGACAGATCCGCCAGCGCACTTTACAATGTCGCGCCGATGAAGGCGGGCGCTCCCTTCGCGCTCGATCTCCGGGCGGTGGCGGAGCTGTCCGCGATCTTGCGCATCAAGGACACGACCTGGGATCCGCCGGTCGAGGTGCGCGTGGGTCCGCAAGGCTACCGGGGGCTGGTGTCACGCGGGCGTGGTCTCGGGCTCGCCAGATCCGAGGGGGAGAAGGAGGCGCTGGCTGCGCTGGTGGAGGTGCCGACGCGAAAGCCAGCGATATTCATCGGGGCGTGGATGAAGGCGCACCCGGAACGCGAGGAGGCTCTGATCGACATGCTGCGCGCGCTCGCGCCGTGCGAGTTCAAGCCGAACAAGGGGTGCGTGAAGGTGGAGCCCTGAGGCTCGACACGGGGAGCCGCGCGCCGAGGCGTGAGAGGACGCGCCGCATGGTAAAGTCCGTGCTGTGACAGCAGACGAGAACCTGGCGATGAGCGTGACGGCGGGGGTCGTGGTCTTCGTGTTTCGACGGCCAGCCTCGGAAGCCGTGTGGGCTTCCCACGTGGCGCGCGTCCAGAGCGCCCTTCAGCACAGCAGGCGTGGTCGGGTGCTGCTGGCGAGCCGGGGCGAGATGCCTGGACCGACGGAGCGGCAACATCTGGCGCCGGTGCTGAAGGCGATCGGTCCAGGGACGCACAAGATGGCGTTCGTCGGCGATGGGACCTACACGCACGGGATGATGAAGGGCATGATCGCGATGGAGTTCGCGAGCTTCGGCTGGAACGTGCAGCTGTTCACGCACGATCACTTGCCCGTCGCGCTCGATTTCCTCGACCTTTCCCCTTCGCAGCAGGGGGACGTGACGGACGCGCTCCGGTCGCTGCTCGAGGGCCCCAGGCGCTGAGCAGGGGCTGCTGACAGCGCACTCCGGGCGCTGCGCGATGGCGGTGAGCCACGTGTCCGGCACGACATCAGCGCGCTGGTCGTCAGCGGATCGGGAGAGGGCGACGTTTCGGCGCTGAACGATCCCTCACATCGTAGTAAAGACGCGCGCGACCGAGGTCTGCTGCTCCGCCGGGTGGCAGCTCGTGCGAGGTCTACGGCTCGTCCGAGGATTGCCGATCGTCATCGGCGGCTCGTCATCGATCGAAGGAGAAGGTCGCGATGCGCGTGAAGGCTTGTACGGTCTCGTCCCTGAACGGAGCGTTTCGTCAGGGCGCTGGGAGACCGGGCGGGCGCCAGCCCGGGCGGCGGTCGAGGGGGTGGATGCTCGCTGGGCTCGGGCTCGGAGCGCTGCTGGCCGGGGCCTGCGGGGTGGACGAGCGCTGGGGGCTGGACGAGAAGCGCAGCGCGATCGTGGAGACGGAGAGCGCCGCGGTGCAGGTGGCCGAGGCCGCCGCGGTCCCCGGGAACTCGCTCGACGCGCTGGTCGCCACGCACCAGGCCAAGCTGCTGGCCGGTGACGGCGCAGCAGGCGACAGCTTCGGCTTCACGGTGGCGATGTCGGGCGACACGGCGGTGATCGGAGCCTTCGTGCACACCAGCAGCGTGGCGCACGAGGGCGCGGCCTATGTCTTCGTGCGGTCTTCTGGCGGGACGTGGACACAGCAGGCGAAGCTCGTCGCCAGCGACGGCGAGGTCGAGGACTTCTTCGGGACGTCGGTGGCGATCGATGGCAACACGATCGTCATCGGCGCGCCCGATGACGACGAGGATGTGGACGACGAGGGCTCGGCCCATGTCTTCGTGCGGTCGGGCAGCACCTGGTCGCTCCAGGCGAAGCTCGTCGCCAGCGACCGGGCGGAGAACGATTTTCTGGGCCGCTTCGTGGCCGTCTCCGGAGACACCATCGCCCTGACCGCGGCCGGAGACGATGACAACGGGGCGCAGTCGGGCTCGGCGTACGTCTTCACGCGCACGGGCACGAGCTGGACCCAGCAAGCGAAGCTCCTGGCGAGCGATGGCGCAGCAGGCGACGGCTTCGGCAGCGCGATCACCCTGGCGGGAGACACGGTGGTCGTGGGGGCGTCCGAAGACGACGATCACGGGACGAGCTCGGGTTCGGCGTATGTGTTCACCCGGACGGGTTCGAACTGGACGCAGCAGGCCAAGCTCCTGGCCAGCGACGCGGCCACGGGAGATTACTTCGGGACGTCCCTCGCCCTGAACGGGAGCACGGTCGCCGTGGGGAGCCAGTTCGACGCCAACGAGAACGGGACGGGCGCTGGGTCGGTCTACCTGTTCACACGGGCGGGGTCGAACTGGACGCAGCAAGCGAAGATCCTGGCCAGCGACGGTGCTCAGAGCGACTTCTTCGGGGCCTCGGTCGCGCTGGAGGGCGAGACGCTCGTCGTCGGAGCCCATTACGACGACGACCGGGGCTCGAACTCGGGCTCGGCGTACGTCTTCACCCGTTCCGGGTCGAGCTGGACGCAGCAAGCCAAGCTGCTCGCCAGTGACGGGGCGACGAACGACTTCTTCGGCCTCTCCGTCGCACTGTCGGGGGAGAGCGTGCTGGTGGGGGCCTACGGAGACGACGATTTGGGCAGCTCGTCGGGCTCCGCGCACGCCTTCCGGCTGGTGGGTTCGCTGGGGGATCCTTGCACGACGGCGGCCCGGTGCGGCTCCGGTCACTGCGTCGACGGGGTCTGCTGCGACTCGGCGTGTGGCGCGGGGGCGTGCGATGCGTGCTCCGTCGCTGCCGGCGCCGCCGTCGACGGGACGTGTGCGCTGCTGACGGGCCCCCCCTGCAACGACGGTGATGCCTGCACGCAGGTCGACACGTGTCAGGTGGGGGTGTGCACGGGTGCGAATCCCGTCACGTGCATGCCGATGAGCGCGTGCCATGCGGCCGGGACCTGCAACGCCTCGACGGGGATGTGCTCCAACCCGGCGCTGCCCGATGGGACGGCCTGCCCCGGTGGGATGTGCATGGCCGGGACCTGCGTGCTCGACTCGGGGCAAGGGGGCGCGGGCGGCGCTGGTGCCGGGGGCGCGGGCGGCTCCGAGCCAGGGACGGGCGGCGCTGGCGGGTCCGAGCCGGGCACCGGGGGTGCTGGCGGCGCGGGAGGTGCCGGTGGCGCTGGCGGCTCCGAGCCGGGCAGCGGTGGCGCAGGTGGTCAGGGCGAGGCGGGCCATGGCGGCAGCGGCGGTGACGCGGGCGCCACCTCCAGCGCCTCCGTGACCACCACCTCCTCTGGTGCAGGTGGCGGCGTGAGCGGTGACGACGGGGGCTGCTCGTGCTCCACAACAGGTGCCACCGACGACAGCCGGATGGGCGCTGCCTGGCTGTTGCTCGGAGCCCTCGGGCTGCGAGGGGCACAGCGACGACGGCGCCTCACGGTGCGCTGCGACGCCGGCGCACGCTGAGCCACGCCCTCCTTCGCCCATCCCCATCCCTCATCCCCATGGGTCGGCACCGGGGATGCGGCGACCACCTTGCTCCGATGCATCCCCCCTGCTCTCCTGCGCGCTTTCCACTCGCACCGGGTTCTCGAAGCATACCGATGAAGACGCCTTACTTTCGATGGCTCCTCTGCCTCACCTCGATCACGCTGTGCGTGAGCAGCGCCTGTGGCATCCCCGACAGCCTCGACGAGCGGGAGCAGGTCGCCGTGGCCCCCGCGCACCTCACGACGACCCAGCAGGCAAAGCTGCTTCCGCCTGACGGCGCGGACTACGACAACTTCGGCCATGCCACGGCGCTCTCGGGCGACACGGTGGTGCTCGGCTCTCCTGGCCACGTCTCGAGCGTCACCGACGATGGCGCGGCGTACGTGTTCGTGCGTTCCGGAGCGACGTGGGCCCAGCAGGCCAAGCTCGTGCCGAGCGATCTCGCGGCCGGGGACACGTTCGGTCGGGCCGTGGCGATCGACGGGGACACGATCGTCGTGGGGGTCGTCTACCACGACGCAGGCTTCGTCGACACGGGCGCGGCCTACGTGTTCGTGCGCGCTGGAGCGACGTGGACCCAGCAGGCCAAGCTCGTCGCCTCCGACAGGGCCGCGAACGACTTCTTCGGGACGGCCGTCAGCATCTCCGGCGACACCATCGCGGTGGGCGCCGAAGGGGATCGCGACCTGGGCACGAACTCGGGTTCGGCTTACGTCTTCACCCGCTCCGGAGGGGCCTGGACCCAGCAAGCCAAGCTGCTCGCGGCCGACGGCGCGGCCGGGCACAAGTTCGGCATGGCGATCGCAGTGGAAGGCGACACCGTGCTCGTCGGGTCGCCCCAGGACGATGCGCAAGGGTCGGCTTCCGGGTCGGCCTACGTGTTCGTGCGCTCCGGAGCGACGTGGGCCCAGCAAGCCAAGCTGCTCCCCACAGGCGGTGCCCAGAGCGACTTCTTCGGCCGCGCCCTCGCCCTCTCCGGTGATACCGCCGCCGTGGGCGCCCTCTACGCCGACCGGCCCGGGATGCTGAACACGGGCGCGGTGTACGCTTTCACGCGCACCGGCGCGAGCTGGGCTCAGCAAGGCAAGCTGGAGGCGGCCGACGGCGACGTCAACGACCTCTTCGGCGAGTCGGTCGACATCGAGGGCGACACGATCGTCGCGGGGGCGACGAACGATCGCGATCACGGTCCGAACACGGGCTCGGCCTACGTCTTCACCCGAACCGCGGGGAGCTGGACCCAGAAGGCCAAGATGTCGGCCAGCGACGCGGCGGCAGATCGTCGCTTCGGAAACGCCATCTCCATCGCGGGCGATGCCGTGGTGGTGGGCTGCCACTGGGACTCGCCTCGAGGCTCGAACTCGGGCTCGGCCTATGCGTTCGTGCTGACGAACGATCTCGGTGACGCCTGCACGACGGCAGCCCAGTGTGCCTCCGGCCACTGCGTCGACGGCGTCTGCTGCGACACCGCGTGCAATGCCGGGCCATGCGACGCTTGCTCCATCGCCGCAGGCGCCGTCACCAGCGGGACGTGTGCGCTGCTCACCGGCAACGCCTGCGACGACGGCAATGCCTGCACGCAGACCGATGCGTGTCAGGCAGGGGTCTGCGTCGGAACGGATCCCCTCACCTGCACGCCCGCGAACGCTTGCCACATGGCGGGGAGCTGCGATGCGGGCACAGGCATGTGCTCCAACCCGAGCCTGCCGGACGGCACGAGCTGTCCTGGCGGCCAGTGCCTGGCCGGGACCTGCGTGCTCGACCCGGGTCAAGGCGGCGCTGGCGGCACGGGAGGTGCCGGGACGGGCGGCGCTGGCGGCAGCGGTGGCGCTGGCGGCAGCGGTGGCGCGGGCGGCAGCGGTGGCGCGGGCGCAGGCGGCACGGGCGGCAGCGGTGGGATCGGCGGCATGGGGGGTGCTGCCGGGACCGGAGGCGCTGGTGGTACAGGCGAGTCCGGCGGCGCTGGCGGCGTGGGTGGAGCTGGCGGCGCTGGTGGCTCCGAGCCAGGCAGCGGCGGCGCTGGAGGTCAGGGCGAAGCTGGCCATGGCGGCAGCAGCGGCGACACTGTCGTCTCCTCAAGCGCCTCCGCCACCACCACCTCCTCCGGCGCAGGTGGAGGCGTGAGCGGCGACGACGGCGGCTGCTCGTGCACCGCGGCAGGCGCCTCCGACGACAGCCGCCTGGGAGCCGCCTGGCTTCTGCTCGGCGCCCTCGGCCTGCGTGGAGCGCAGCGACGACGGCGCCTCACCGCGCGCTGAGACGCCCCCCCTCGCGACCTCACCGGCATCCTCGTCGCCCCAGCGCGCGCTCCTCGCCTGAACCAGCGCCCTCGCCCGTGGATTCGACTCTCACGCGAATCGACGGGGAATGGGCTCCCATCCCCTCGAAATCACCACCCCGCGCCGCTCACCGCAGCATTGCGAAGAGGCCGCCCCGTGGCGAGCGCGGGAAGCGCACCTCCTCCGCGGCCCCACAGCGCCGCACTTCGTTTGGGGTCCTCCGAACACTTTTCTCTCGTGCGGACCCGTTCCCGTCTACGGTAGGCGGCCAGACACATGAAGACGCGCTCCCTTTCCTTCCTGGTCGGCCTCACCTCGCTGGTCCTCTGCGCTGGCAGCGCCTCGTGCGGGGGTTCCACCGGGGATGGCGGCGACCACACGCCCACCCCGCCGGGAGGTCCCACCACCCCCGACGGCGAGGAGCCCGAGGTCGACGACGATGCCTCGCCCTGTCGCGCCGGGGAGCGAGGCCGCGTGCTCACCTACGAGAAGGTGGACGAGCGAGCCACCGCGGAAGACACGCAGGCTTACTTCGACGACTACATCACGATCTACACCCAGATCGGCTACGTGACCGAGCCGGTCGCGGCCGAGATCCAGTACGGCATCGACAGCTACCGGGTGACGTACTGCACCGTCGACGCGGCGCTCGCCGATCCGCTCACGGGAGAGCGTCGCAGCCGCAAGATGACGGCGGCGACGGGCATGGTCTCCATCCCGCGCACGAGCGGGGCGAAGCCGGTGGCGCTCTACCTCCACGGCACCTCCGTCTCGAACTACGACGCGCCCTCGAACCCGAGCCTGGAAGAGAGCTTCGACGGGCCCGTCTCCACGGCGATCTTCGCAGGCAGCGGCTTCATCTACGTCGCTCCCGACTACCTCGGCCTCGGCGGTTCTCCCCTCTCCCCGCACCGGTATTTCCACGCCCCCTCCGAGGCCAGCTCCGCCGTGGATCTGCTGACCGCGACGGACGCAGTGCTCACCGATCTGCAAGACGAGCGCAGCAGCGCCCTGTTCCTGTTCGGCTTCTCCCAGGGGGGTCACGCGGCGCTCGCCGCCCACCAGGAGCTTCAGGACAGCGGGAAAGAGCGGGTCAAGGGCACGGCCACGGCGGGTGGGGTCTTCGACGTGGAGCGGTTCTTCCTGTCGTCGCTGGCGAACGAGGAGACGGCCACGCTGCCTCTCTACGTGTCGTACCTGCTGGTCGCCTACGACGCGATCTACAACATCTACCAGGACCCCTCGGAAGCGTTCCGGCCCGAGTACGCCTCCACCGTGACCGGCCTGTTCGACATGGAGCACTACTTCGACGACGTGCTCGACGCGCTGGGGCCGACGGCGAAGGAGACGCTCGAACCGACGTTCCACGACGCCGTGCTGGGCGACGCGCAGCACGCCCTCCGCAAGACCCTGCGCCAGAACCAGGTCGACGACTGGCGCCCCACCGCGCCGATCCGCAGCTACCACAGCCCCAGCGACGAGGAGGTGAGCTACACCGACGCGCAGACCTCCGTCGCCAAGCTGAACGGCAAGGGGGGCAGCGTGACCCTGGAGACGCTGAACAACCTCGACCACGTGAACTCGTGGCTCCAGGCGATGCCGCGCGCCGTGACCTGGTTCCGCGGGCTGGAGTGAACCAAGACAGCGGTCTCCTCGAGGTGAAGCTGGGCGGGGCGCCGTGCTCTCGAAGCCAGCGCCCGTGAGCCTCGCCGCTCACGGCGTCGAAGGCTCGCCCGGCTTCCGCGCTCGGATGCAGAGGAACACCGGCGCCAGGGACAGCTCCTCGTAGAGTCGCGGGGCGACGGCCTTCATCTCGGGCAAGGGGAGCGGTTCGACGACGCGATCGAGGATCCAGCCCGGGTCGACGAGCGCATTCAGGATCTCCGCGAGCGGCCGCCGGTAGCTCTCCACGAAGGGCCTGGGCTCCCCAAAGCCCGACCAGTGCAGGCCGAAGTGCCGCCGCTCGTGGTAGGCGCCCTCGCCGCGGATCTCCGGGTGGTTCCAGTCGCCCATGGGGTGGCCCATGGAGAAGGTCAGCGTGCCGCCGGGTCGAGTCACCCGGAAGAACTCGCGCAGCGTCGGCGTCAGCACCTCCAGGTAATCGAGCGCCAGCGAGCACAGGATCTTGTCGAAGGCGCCGTCCTCCAGCCAGTGCAGCGGCGCGCTCATGTCCCCCTCGGTCAGCTCGACCGGGAGCCCGGCACACCGCGCCCTGGCCAGCGCGATCATCTCGGGGGTCACGTCGAAGCCGTGCACCGTCGCCCCCTGCCGCGCCAGGATCTCGCTGCAGATCCCCGGGCCGCAGGCGGCGTCGAGGACCCGCTGTCCCTCGACCGGCCCCAGGAGATCCAGCGTCGCCGGGCGCTCGTAGAGACCGTTGTGGGGCTTCGTCGGCGCCAGGGCCGAGAAGCGCTCGGCGAAGGAGCCATAGGTTCGCGGGACGCTCGTTTCGGCGCGGACTCTCTCGTCACCCATCAGGACTCGCTCCTTCCGTCGGGGTGCACGCTACCGCATCCCCCATTGCTCTACTCACGGCGCGTTGGTAGCTCTGCGCCGGTGAAGCCGGAAGCTCCCAGGCCCTCGAAGCAGGCGACAGCGCCCACGCCCCCGGAAGAGACCCCGGAGGCGCGCCCCACCTGGCACGCGGTCGACGTCGTCGGGGTGATGGCCGCGGTGCTCCCGGCGATCGTGCGCGTCCCCAGCCGCCGCGAGAAGACCGTGGTCAGCACCATCGAGGGGCGCACCTTCGAGTCCACCACGGTCGAGGAGACCGACAGTGTGGCCTTGATCGGCGGGGGGATCGCGCTCGCTTGCGCCATCGCCGGCGTCCTGCTCTTCCGCACCTTCGCGCCGAAGCGCCGCCCTTTGCGCATCGGCATCGCGCTGATGCTCGTCATCCTCGGCGGCCTGCACGTCGCCCGGGGTGCTGGCGCGTTCTCGGGCCGGGACGAAGGCCCGCTCACGCAGATCGGCGGGCCCCCGCTCCCCGCCTCGGTCGAGGCGCCTCCCCTGGCCGACCACGAGGCGCTCGGCGTCTGGGTGCGCTCGCTCTTCCCCACCTTCCCGATCAGCGCCGTCCGCTGCCCCCCGTTCCAGCCGACCACCGCCGAGGTGACCTGCGCGCTCGACATCCCGGGCAGCGCGTCGATCGACCTCGTGCTGGGACGCACCGAGACTGACTGGAAGATCCTCAGCCCGAAGCGGATCTACACCGCGCGCAACCTCGCCGCCGAGCTGACCCTGGACCTCTCCTCGAAAATGAAGACCGAGGTCGTCGTCGACTGTGGCACGGGCCTCATCCTCGTCACCGGCAACTACCGGCACGTCTGCGCCGCCTCGCGGAAGTCGTCGCCGGAGCCCCGGCAGGTGGACGTCGCCTTCGGCAAGATCGAGGTCACGTTCAAGCCCGACCAGGGCTACACCTGGGCCGCCACCGCGCTTTGAAGGTCTGACGGCGTGATCTCAGGGAGCGGGTGACGCTTCCGCCGGGAATGCGAGCATGGCCGCCACCTGCTGGCGCAGCACCGGCAAGAGCTCGGCCTCGAACCAGGGGTTCTTCTTCAGCCAGGCGTTGTTGCGCCACGAGGGGTGGGGCAGCGGCAAGACGCGCGGGAAGCGCTCGCTCGAAAGGATCGCCTCCCAGCGCTTGACGGTGCTGGTGAGTCCATCGAAGTCCTCGCCGAGGTGCCAGGCCTGGGCGTACTGGCCGATGACCAGGATCAGCTCCAGGTGAGGGAGGGCCGCGAAGAGGGACGTCCTCCAGCGTGGGGCACACTCCAGCCGCGGCGGCAGATCCCCCCCCTTCGCGTCGTTCCCCGGGAAACACGAGCCCATCGGCACGATGGCGACGCGGCGCCCGTCGTAGAAGACGGTCTCGTCGATGCCCAGCCAGGCGCGCAAACGCACCCCGGAGGGATCGTCGAAGGACTTTCCGCTGGTGTGGGCCAGGATCCCGGGCGCCTGGCTCGCGATGCAGAGGCGCGCCGAGGACTGCCCGTGGACGATGGGGCGCGGCTCGTGGGGGAGTCCCGGCAGGTTCTCGGGCGCGTCACGGCAGATGCGGCATGCGCGGAGCGCCGCGGTGATCGTCTCGAAATCCGTGGGCTCCGGTTGCTGGCGGGGAAGACTCATCCGCTCCGACGCCGCTGACGGGACGCCGCTCCTGGTGGGCTCAGGTCATCAACAGTCGAACGGATCGCTCCCCTCGGGGCAGGCCCCGGTGCCCTCGGGCTCGTCGCATTCGCCATCGTTCTGGTAGGGACAGTTGCAATCGGCAAAGTCGCTTCCCTCGGGGCAGGCCCCGGTGCCCTCGGGCTCGTCGCACACCGTGTCGTTCACGTAGGGGCAGTTCCCGGCCGCGGCACAATCGACGACGTCGGTGCCCTCCGCGCACGTCCCGGTGCCCTCGGGCTCGTCGCACACCCCGTTGTTCGTCGTCGCGCACACGGGGCCACCACCACAATCGACGACGTCGGTGCCCTCGGCGCACGTCCCCGTGCCCTCGGGCTCGTCGCACACGCCGTTGTTCGTCGTCGTGCACACGGGCGTGGACTCGGTGAGACACTGGTTCAGCGCGCCGCTCGCGGAGAGACAGCTCGGCGGCACGCGCATCTGCTCGTTGTTGCAGACCGCATCCCGCTTGTAGCAGGCGACGTATGCGTCATACAGGTCGTCGCAGCGGACGCCGACAGCGCGGTTCTCGAGCGCAGTCCACTCCTTGAGGCACGCCGCCTGGTCGTCGTTGCACTCGACACAATCGCAGATGATGTCGCAGAGCGACGGGTCGGGGCTCCCCGGCGCGAGATCGGTTCCGGTCGCGCAAGCTGCCGCGGCGACGATGAAGCCCGTGGCCATCGTCGCGATCCACTTCATGCTCTTCGGGAGTCCACTCATAAGCCTATCGAGCCCCTCGTCGGCGCAGCACCGGTCCCCCCGGAGCCGGCGCAATGTCGCGCATCCTAGGCGCAGTGCGACGCCGCTGGGTAGATCCCTTCGCAGGCTCGCATCCTGGTTTTTTTCGATGCGCTGGTGGTCCATCCGACACGACGTCGGCGCGACGAGGCGATGGCACGGTTCCTCGTCGGGATGCCACCGTCCCCTCCTCCCGCTCTCACACATTTCGTCCGGATGTCACCTCCACCGCCCTGTTCCCGTCGAGTCGCTGGCAATCTCTTCACCCTCACGAACCCGACCGGCGCTGCATTCGCCACCCCCGGATCGTCGACGCCATAGGCCACGAGCAATGCGCCCATTCGGACGGATGACATCGGCTCGGTACGCATCCCGCGCCGCGACAGAGAAAGCCTTGGCAGAGAGCGCCTCGGCAGGGGCGTCTGTGCGCTCGACCTCACCGACGTCTCGTTCCAGGGCCAGTCTCTCAAATAGAGGCCTCCGGTAAAATCAGGTCGGCCAGCGCCCACCCTTCTCATCGGGTCCATGGTGCGCTTTGCTGGGGGCCGCTTCGGCGCATGCCGGCAGCAGCGCGTACGGGTGGGTAATGGTCGTTACCGCCGTTCTCCCCCCCGGAGGGACCACTGTCCTCCGGCAAAGCCGGATGAATCAAGGAGTACCGGTGAGCACGAGAGCCGCGAGGGTCCATTCCTATGATGTTCTGCAGCGCGTGCGCGTCGAGGACGCCCCCGATCCCGTCGCGGGAGCTGGAGAGGTCCTCCTCGATGTCGCCGCGGCGGGCGTCAACCCGATCGACTGGAAGATCGTCGAGGGGTATCTGAAAGACCTGCTCGGAGATCGGTTCCCGCTGACCCCGGGCGTGGAGGTCTGCGGCACGGTCGCCGCGCTCGGGGAAGGCGTCGAGGACCTCGCCCTCGGCGACACCGTCTTCGGCTTGATCGGCCTGACGGGCGGGTATGCGACGCGCATCGCCGTGCCCGCCAGGTTCCTCGCGCCCAAGCCCCGGAGTCTGTCGCACCTCGAAGCAGGCGCGTCCGCGGCAGCGGCGTTGACGGCCTTCCAGGCGGTCCACGAGCTGGGGAAGCTCACACCCGGGCAGCGCGTCCTGGTCCACGCCGCCGCGGGCGGGGTCGGCAGCTTCGCCGTGCAGATGGCGCGAATCGCAGGGGCCGAGGTCATCGGCGTCACCTCGGCCGGGAACGAGGCCTACGTGCTCGGTCTCGGCGCATCGCGGGTGATCGACTACCGGACCGAGCGGTTCGAGAACCTCGTCGCCGAGGTCGATCTGGTGCTCGACCTGGTCGGGGGGGACACGCTGGAGCGGTCCTGGGACGTGCTGAAGCCCGGAGGCCTGCTCGTCTCCGCGATCAGCCCCCCGGATCCAGCGCGCGCCGCGGCGGTGGGCGCGCGGGGGATCCACCTCGTGTCCCGCTCCGACAGCGCCCAGCTCCGCGAGATCGGCGGCCTGTTCGACAGCGGGAAGCTCCGGTTGACGCTCGCTGGCGTCTTCCCGCTCGATGAGGTCGTCCAGGCGCTCGAGATCAGCAAAGCGGGGCGCGTCCGCGGTAAGCTCGTGCTCGACACCCGAAGTTGACTTCAACGTTGAGGAGCCGAGCCCCCATGAAGACCGATCTCCGACGCCCGACCCTGCGCCAGTACCTGTCGACCGGCGTCGCCCTCGCGCTCGCGCTCACGGGCGCCGCGTGCATCGTCACGACCTCGTCGTCCGGTGAACCCAGCGGTGCTTGCACCCAGATCGGCTGTGGCGGAGCGTTCTCCGTCGAGTTCGCGCGCAACGGCGCCTGGCCGGCGGGCACCTACCGTGTCTCCGTCGAGACCGACGGAGCGACCGTCGACTGCACGACGACGTTGCCCTTTTCGGGCTGTAGCGAGGCCCCGGCGTGCACCTCGACCCCCGGCTTCATCCTGGGCCTGAGCGGCTGCGCCCTGCCCGCTTCGGAGCACAAGCTCTCCGGGATCGAGTTCCCGCAGACCACCCCGTCGTCGCCGCCGGCTCGGATCTCCGTGAAGGTCTACGCCGACGAGACCCTCCTCGGGGAAGGCGCCTACACCCCGACCTACACCACCTCGCAGCCCAACGGCCCGGATTGCGGCCCCACGTGTACTGGCGCCCCGCCGGTCGTCCTGACGCTGAACTGACGAGCGCTCTGTCGAGCCGCGCGGGCTCGCAGTCTCCCCCCGCGCAAGCTCGCAGCCCCAGGGCGGGCTTGCGAGTCCTCACCTGCTGAGGCATCCTCGTCCGCGAGGAGGCCCGCCATGCACCCTGTTGCCAAGACGAGCCTCGCCATGCTCCCCGGCAGCGTCCTCGACGCGCGCTGAGCGGTCACAGCGAGGCTCACCCCGAGAACCCTGGGCGTTTCGTGTCGTCGTTCGATGCGGCGGCGCGCGCATTCTCCGGTGAGACGGGGATCGTGCCGCCGCGCTCTCGGGAGCAGGTCATGAGCAGAGGTCGTTCGAGGAGCCGCGACGAAGCGGCTCCCATCATGGGAGACGATCCCTTCACGGGGATGGTGGCGAGCAAGGCGGAGCGCAAGGAACGGCAGCTCTGCCGCCAGGCGCATGAAGCCTTGAGTGAGGCCCTCGCCACGCTGAATGACAGCATCTTGCTGGAGGTCTGGGTGGCCGCGGTGGAGCCGGCCCCGGACGGGAGCCGCCTCGCGGTGATCGTCCAGGCGCCACGGGGAGCTCCGCTCGACGAGGTGAAAGAGCGTCTCGAGCGGGTCGCAGGATACCTGCGCTCCGAGGTCGCCTCCGCCATCCACCGCAAGCGGGCACCGACGCTGGTCTTCCAGGTCATGCCGCCGTAGCCCACCACCACGAGCGCGCCCGCAGAGGGCCGTGAAGCGACCTCGATCCTGCTCACAGGACGAGCCTCACGGCCCCTGCGGTATAGTCCCCGGCATGCGACACCCCCGCTTGCCTCTCGCGACGATCGCCCTGGTCCTCGGAGCGCTGCCCGCGCTCGGGTGCTCCGACGATTCAGGTGACCCCACCGACGGCAAGACGAACAGCACCACCACCACGGAGCCCGAACCGGCGGCCCTCTGTCAGCCCTCGGGAGGCGGTCCCCACTGGTTGCTCGAAGGGGAGACGGTCATCTTCCAGGTCGGCTGCGCGACGGACATGGTGCTGCCCGACGACGCCTTCGAGGTCACCTCCTTGCCCGAGGGCGCGACCTACGACGCCACGAAACGCGAGGTCGCCTTCTCGCCCGGGTTCGACCAGGCCGCGGTCTACGAGGTCGAGATCCACGTCGCAGAGACGTCGGAGACCGCGCAGGTGAAGATCGGCGTCGCCGACGCCTGGGACCACCCGTCGAACGTGCCCGTGGTGGATCCCACCCGGTACACCGAGGAGTACGGCCTTCCCGTGCTCTTCCTGCAGCAGCGCCCGGTGACCGACGAGTACGTCGCCAACACGTTCATCTACCGCGGCCATACCTACACGGCCGAAGCCAAGCTGCGCGGCGCCTCGTCGCTCGGCTACCCGAAGAACAGCTACACGCTGAAGTTCTCGAAGCAGGACCGGTTCCAGGAGCCCGACGAGGCCGATGGCTTCACCAACAAGCGCAAGATCGTGCTCACCACCCCCTTCGACGACAACTCGTACGTGCGCCAGCGGCTGGCCTACGATCTCTGGAACCGCCTCGATCCAGGCCACGTGCAGATCCAGACGTACAGCGCCGTGGTCTACATCGAGGGCGAGTACTGGGGGCTCTACACCGTCGGAGATCACGTCGACAAGGACCTGATGGAGCAGCACGGCTTCTGGGACGACGGGAACCTCTACAAGGCGATCAACCACGACGCGAACTTCGACACGCGGGCGAGCGGCGGTGGCCCGAAGGGCGCGCTGCACGCCGGCTACGAGAAAAAGGAAGGCTTCCCCGAAGAGGGCGAGCCGGGCGCGTTCTCCGACCTGGAGGAGCTGGTGCAGTTCGTGGCGACCTCCGACGCGGCGACGTTCCGGTCGCAGATCGGGTCGCGCATCGACCGGCGCGACTACGAGAACTGGTGGATCTTCGTCACGTTCATCAAGGGCAGCGATTCCGCTGGCAAGAACAGCTACCATTACCGCGATCCCCGCTCGAATGGCGTGTTCCGCTTCATGCCCTGGGACTTCAACGAGAGCTTCGGCCAGACCTGGCAGTCGGAGCGCACGGGCGCGTCGGAGGTGATCGAGTACCGGAACATGAACCGGCTGTTCGACCGGTTCCTGGAGGAGCCCTCGATTGCAGGCCCTTTGAAGGCGCGCTACGCCGAGGTGCTGCACGGCGTCTACTCGGAGAGCGCGGTGCAAGCGCTGGTCGACGGCTACATCGCCCGGATCGACACGAGCGCGCGGCGCGACGAGCAGAAGTGGGGTCAGGCGTACCAGACCTACGGCGGCTGGGCGTGGCGGAACAACTTCACCACCTACGAGGAGGAGGTCGCCTACCTGAAGGCGTGGATCTCCGAGCGGTGGCGCTTCCAGGACGCGCTGTACTGAAGCCCGGACGCGGTGACCCCCACCTGACGCCACGCCAGCCATCTCTCGCTCGCGAGCGCGGCGTCATCTGTCTCGTGGGGGGGGTGGCGCCAACGGTGTCACGAGGCAGGTACCGAAACACGAAAACCCACAGGGATCGTCACCCTCCACGTGACGTGAATGGAGGTGCGACGCGCCGTCCGGCTCGATGTATATGCTCGCCAATGCGAGCTTCCGTTCTGCTTGCCGGGCTCCTTGCGCTCTCTGCCTCGCTCCCGGCGTGCTCCTCCGACGACCTCCCCGCCGATGCCGAGTGCGTCAAAGACGCCGAGTGTTCAGGGGCGGGCGCGGTCTGCCTGTCGAACAAATGCTTCCAGTTCGTTGCCGATTGCGCGCAGTGTGCCGGAGAGACCTGCACCGATCGGTGTCTCGCAGGCGTCCCCGGCCCGCCTGGAGTCGCGGGGGCCACGGGCCCTGCGGGACCTGAAGGGGCGCAGGGAACGCCGGGCGAGGCAGGTCCAGCCGGCGCGCAAGGAGCCGACGGCAGCACGGGGCCGCAAGGGGAGCCGGGCCCTGCCGGGCCAGTGGGGCCGACGGGTCAGGCAGGAGCTCCGGGCAGCATGGGCCCCATGGGACCGGCGGGACCGCAGGGCGCCGCTGGTCCGCAAGGGCCGGCGGGACCGGCCGGAGCGACGGGCGCGCAAGGGCCCGCGGGAGCGACGGGTGCGCAAGGGCCTGCAGGACCGAGCGGAGCGACGGGCGCGCAAGGGCCGGCTGGCACGGTGGGTGCGCAGGGGCCTGCCGGCGTGGCGGGTCCAGCCGGCCCCATGGGCCCTGCGGGACCGACAGGACCTGCGGGCGCTGGCGCGCCAGGGCCACAAGGAGCTCCGGGGCAGCCCGGGCCGCCTGGAACTCTCTACGGTGAGGAAGCGGCGCTCTTCGTGGGCTTCACCTCGACCCAGATGGAGGGCGCGGTGGGAAGCCGGGAGCAGATGCACGCGATCTGCTCGGCGCAGTACGTCGGCAGCCACTTCTGCCATGTCGCGGAGTACTACGGAGCCGGCGCGGCATCACCCGTCCCCGCCTCGGGCGCCTGGGTCGACAGCAGCGGGGCCATCAGCGTATCGAGCGGGACCGTTTACTCGCTGAGCACACTGACTGGCCCACGGAGCGGCCGAAACAGCAGCTCCAATGACTCCGCGAACTGCGCCAACTGGACGTCGAACACCTACCAGTCGGGCCAGTACACCTACAACGCCTCGGGCATGACGGTGTCCGTGGGCGGCCCGCAGACGGGGCTCTGCAATGCGGCCCGACCGCTGGCCTGCTGCGCGACGCCCTACCGTGAAGCGTTCGCCGGATTCAGCAGCGCGTCGACCGTCGGGGAAGCGGGAGGCCGCGAGTCCATGCACGCCCGCTGCGCGAACGAGTTCACCGGAAGCCACATGTGCCACGCCGCAGAGTATGCGCGCGCCACGCCGACCACCCTGCCCCCCGCAGAAGGCGCATGGCTGGACAGCTCGTCGTATTTTGCGAACAACACCGTGTACACGATCAGCGGCCTCGGCAGCATGGATGGAGGCCGGATGGCAGGACGAAGCGACTCCTCGAACTGCGCCAACTGGACGTCGAACACCTACCAGTCAGGCCAGTACACCTACAATTCCTCGGGCCTGACCGCGACACGCACGGGCTTCTCGACGAACCTGTGCAACGTCGCCCGCCCCGTCGCCTGCTGCTACTGATCCACCGACCTGCCACGCGAAGCACCACGCGCACGCGTGCGCGCTCGGATCACGGCTTCGATCCGAGAGGTCTGACCCATGAGAGCGCAGGAGCCGTCGGGTTGCACGCTGGAACCCGATGATCCAGCATGCGCTCAGCTCCCCCCGAGGACGTCGTGACGCCGAGCTTTTCGTCTCGTCCGCGTCGATGTGTGCCAATGGAGTCACCGATTGCGAACCGCCGGCATGGCATCGTCCCACCGTCGTGACGAAAATCACGGCGGCCCAGGACAGATCGGGGAGTGAAGCGCGTGCGGCGCGAAACAACCGCCGATAGCTCCCAAAATCACTTCTCACGAGCATCGACATGAACATTGCTTCAGGGACCATCGTCGGGGGCAAATACCGGATCGAACGTCCGCTCTCGCGCGGCGGAATGGGCTCGGTCTGGGCGGGGCGGCACGTGGCGCTCGGCTCTCCCGTCGCGATCAAATTCATGGCCGCCGAATACGCTGCGTTACCGACGTTCGTGGGTCGTTTCGAACGCGAAGCGAGAATCGCCGCCAACCTCCGGACGCCTCACGTCGTCCACGTCGGAGACTACGGCATCGAGCGAGGCAATCCCTACATCGTCATGGAGCTGCTCCAGGGGGAGGATCTCGCGGCGCGCCTCGAGCGGGTTCGTCGCATCCCGCTGCACGAGGCGCTGCGCATCCTCGCCCAGGTGGCCAAGGCGCTGCGCAAGGCGCACGAGGCAGGCCTCGTCCACCGCGACCTCAAGCCCGGCAACATCTTCCTGACCACCGTGGAGGACGAAGAGGTGGTCAAGGTGCTCGACTTCGGCATCGCCAAGGAGACGCGCCGCCGGCGAGGCCGGAAGGACGGTGAGCGCCGGCGACGCGGAGAGATCGCCGAGTGGGAGCTGACGCGGACCGGAGAGCTGCTCGGATCGCCCTATTACATGAGCCCCGAGCAGGTGCGCGGGGACAAGGACATCGATCACCGCAGCGATCTGTGGTCCCTCGGCATCATCCTCTTCCGGGTCCTCACGGGCGAGCTACCGTTCGCGGGGGACGACTTCGGCTCGATCTTGTCGAGGATCCTCGTCGATCCCGTCCCTCGCGCGACCAGCGCCGCGCCTCACCTGCCAGAGGCGATCGACGGCTTCTTCCAGCGGTGCCTGGAGCGCGACCGGACGAAGCGCTTCCAGTCCGTGAGCGACATGCTGGAGGAGCTGTACCGCGTCGCCGATCTCCAGCCGCCCATCACCTCGCTCATCGAGCGGCGGCTCCAGCTCGTCGAGGAGCAAGTCACGCTCATCGCAGGCAGCGTCCCTGGCCGGCGCTCGGGCGTCGACTGGCACGCGCAGGCGCCTCCCCCCCCCTCGCGCACGTGCGCCGACGCGATCCCGACGATGAAGCAAACCCGCCGCGAACTCTCGACCCAGCACGAGACGTATGCCGATGGCAGCTCCGACCAGCACCTCCACACGACGGCTCCCTCGACGGTCACCAAGCGCTCGATGCCTCCCTCGGAGGAGCTGGCGGTGCTGCCCTACACCTCAGCGTCCACGTGGATCGCGCCCGTGGCCATCGTCGTCGCCATCGCCGGGACCATCCTGGCCGGCTGGGCCATGACCAAGCCGACGTCGGGCGTGGGTCACCACGAGCCTCCGCAAGGCTCGGCCCCACACCACCTGGAACTGCCAGCCCCGCTGGAGGATCCACCGCGAGCGATGCCGCCCCCTCCGCACGATCCCAGCGAGCCCGCACCGACGACCAATCACCCTCCCCCGCGGTCGCTCCCCCCGAAGACCCCCTACGACACGCCCAGGCCGACGGGCACCCCCCTCCACCGGCGAGCCCGAGCCGACGTGACCCCAGCGCCCTCCGCACCTTCTTCCCAGGCCCGGGACCCGTCTCTCCGGACTTCCTCCAGCAAAGAGCGGATCGGCATCGAGCCACCGGGCCCCTCGTCCGAGGTCGACGCCGAGGCCGCATCCTTCACGGAGGGGCCACCCTTCCCCGAGAGCATGGCCCAGCGACAGCTCGACCAGGCCGCCCTCCAGGCCAGGAGCTGCGCCACCCAGACCAGCGAGAAAGGTGGAGGCCGCCTCCAGGTACAGTTCACCCCCAACGGCACCGTCAACGAAGCCATCGTGATGGGCCCCCCCTTCGCGCACACCGAGATCGGTCGCTGCATCGAAGCCAAGTTCCGCGCGCTCACCATTCCCCGCTTCAACGGCGCCCCGGTGAGGCGCTACCAGCTGTTCTCGCTCCCGTAGCCAGCCACTCCCGCCCCTGAAGACCCGAGGAGCGCCCCCGGGTAGCCGCCTCTGGGCTCGACCCGCTCCTCTCCTGACGCCCCGCGTACCCCGACGCCCCCGCGCAACTGCCCGAAACTTCAAACGCCCTGGCGAGCCACAGCACGCATGGTGGTTTACATTTTGGCGTCGAACGCGCTCGTCATGTACCGTCGCCGACAGTTCCAGGCTCATCTCTTTACGTGCCAGCGATGCAGATCGGCTCCGGAGCCCTCATCGGGGGAAGTACCAACGAGAGCGTCCGCTCTCCCGTGGCGGAATGGGTTCGGTCTGGGTAGCCCGACATCTCACGCTGGGCTCCCCCGTCGCCATCAAGTTCATGGCCCCCGAGTTCGCTGCCCAGCCGGCCTTCGTCGCCCGGTTCGAGCGAGAGGCGCGCATTGCGGCCAACCTCCAGACCCCCCATGTGGTCCACGTGGGTGATTACGGCATCGAGGGAAGCACGCCCTATCTCGTGATGGAGCTACTGCAAGGTGAGGACCTCGGTGAGCGCCTCCAGCGTGAGCAGAGCCTGTCGGTCCAGAACGCCGCTCGCATCTTCACTCATGTGGCCAAGGCCTTGCGTCGAGCCCACGAAGCAGGTCTGGTTCACCGCGATCTCAAGCCGAGCAACATCTTCTTGGCATTCGAGGAGGAGTACGAAATCGCCAAGATCCTCGACTTCGGCATCGCCAAGGAGATCAGACAGCAGGAGATCACAGGCTTGACGCTCACCGGGGAACTCCTGGGTTCACCCTACTACATGAGTCCGGAGCAAGTGCGCGGCGACAAGAACATCGACCATCGAAGCGATCTCTGGTCGCTGGGGGTCATTCTGTACCGCTCCCTCACCGGAGAACTGCCTTTTTCGGGCGACAAACTGGGCACGGTGTTCGCGCAGATCCTGGTCGATCCCCCTCCTCACGCATCGGCGGTGCCGCCGAGGCGCGCCCCACCGACGCTCCTCTCCAGGAGTCGCTCCCCACGCCGCCACAGCGAAGCCAGGAATCCCAGTCGGATTCGAACGGCAAGCGGCTCGATGCTGCAAAGACGACAGCAAGCGTTCTCGAAGCACCGAGCGGCAACGCTGACGAAACACCAGCAAAACGAGCCGCAAAAGTCCAAGAGGTGGCAAACTCCACCGACTCCGACACGCCCGCGAAGGGCTCGAGCGGAGAGCCTTCAGGCGATCCCATGGCAGCGCGGCCATTTCATGATCTGTTCGCGCGTCGAGTCCTCCTCGAGGCAGCGACACATGCGAAGAGCTGTGCGACGGCGGACGGACCGCGTGGAAGTGGCACGGTGCAGGTCACGTTCGCCCCCAACGGTACGGTTGGCTTCGCCGTGGTGACAGGAGCCCCATTCGCCGCCACCTCGACCGCATCCTGTATCACCGCGATCTTTCGAGCCCAGAAGGTCCCCGCTTTCGCCGGAGGACCGGTCAACCGTTCCCAGGCGTTCTCCATCCCCTGACGCAACGCATGGTGGACGCTGTACGCCTCCCTTTGGGACGAGGTGGGCCTTGCACCGTCATGAAACTCCAACCCCGGCGCCCCCTGTTCGGTTAGGGCCTGTCCCTAAATTTCCCCATCGTCAAAAACTTGGCCCACCTGCCCTGAGTGTGCTGAGGCAAGGCCACGATGGCAGTTCGACGGCAACTCAACGATCAGCAGTGGTTACGCATCGAGAGCTTCTTGGCGAGTGAGCGGGGTAGAGGGCGACCCGCACTCGACGACCGTCTCTTCGTGGATGCCGTTCTTTGGATCCTCCGCACGGGGGCCCCGTGGCGGGACCTGCCAACGGAATTCGGTCCCTGGCAAACCGTGTTCAACCGCTTCGACCGCTGGTCCAAAACCGGCAAGTGGCAACGGTTGTTCAAGGTGCTGCAGACAGACATCGACGACGAGTGGATCAGCATCGACTCGACGATCGTTCGCGCCCATCAGCACGCGGCGGGGGCAAAAGGGGGAGCCAGGGTCAGTGCATTGGGCGCTCTCGCGGAGGTCTGTCAACGAAGGTGCATTTGACCGTCGATGCCTTGGGTCTACCGCTGGACTTCATCATTACCGAAGGTCAACGTCACGACATCATCGCGGCTCCTGAACTCATCGCGCGCAGTGCGCCCCGCTGTCTCCTCGCGGACAAGGCCTACGACACCAACGACATTCGAGCCCAGCTGGACGCCCTGGGGGCCATCGCGGTCATCCCATCCAAGGTCAACCGCAAGCCACAGATCCCCCACGATCAGCACCTCTACAAGGAGCGTGCTGCCGTCGAGTGTACGTTCAACCTACTCAAGGGGGCGCGCCGACTCGCAACAAGGTACGAGAAGACGGTTCGCAACTACGCCGCGATAGTGACGCTGGCCTGCGTTCTCTGCTGGCTGCGAATTTAGGGACACGCCCTAGTTCAAGCACATTTTCATTACGCCGACCGCCCCGCCGCTGTGCCGCGACCCTGTTTACGTTTCAACGAGGTCGCGGACGCCGTGCCGCGACCTTGATCACGTTACGCCGACCTCCCCGCCGCCGTGCCGCGAGCCTGTTTACGTTTCAACGAGGTCGCGGACGCCGTGCCGCGACCTTGATCACGTTACGCCGACCTCCCGGACGCCGTGCCGCGACCCTGTTTACGTTTCAACAAGGTCGCGGACGCCGTGCCGCGACCTTGTTTACGTTTCAACAAGGTAGCGAACGCGCGACCGGCGACCTGATCACGCCGGATTGCGAGGGGATCCGGCAGTTCACGGCCTCGTGGAGGTCGGCGTGGACCAGGCACCGGAAATCCGTCCGGAGCCGGAGGCGGGGAGGCAGGTGGCCGATCTCACCCCTTTCCGAGGTGGGTCGCAGGTGGCCTATCTCACCCCTTTCCGAGGTGGGTCGCAGGTGGCCTACCTCACCCCTTTCCGAGGTGGGTCGCAGGTGGCCTACCTCACCCATCTCCGACGGCCATGCGCGCGCGAGCGAGGGTGGCTTCCTGGAGTTCTCCTTCGGCGGCCTCTTCGAGGGCGGTGCGGACCTCCTCGCTGGCACTCGTGGCGATGGCCAGGCGGAGCCGACGCGAGGTGTTGCGCTCGCGGGTGGGGGCGAGGGCCATGGCGGCGCCGATGCGCAGTTCGAGGGGAGCGCGGCCATCTTCGAGGACCTGGAGGGCACGCTCGGGGGCGAGGGTGACGGTGCGGTAGGTAGCCCCTTCGTCGGTGACGAGGCCGCGGAGGGCAGCTTGCCAGTCGGGCAAGGGGCGGCCACGACGAGCGAGCAGCTCGTCGGCGACGGGGGAGGTCTCGGACAGCGCGCGGGGCTCCTCGATGAGGTGGAGGAGGTGGGCGCATCGACGCGCGCAGAGGGCGCTGGTGAGGCTCTCGGCGGCGCGACGGAGGGCCGGGGGGGTGAGGTCGAACTCGACGTGCTCTCCGCTGGAGAGGACGAGGCGGACGCCGCGCTCGGTGGGTTCGGCGCGCTGGATGCGGGCAAAGGCGATGAAGCGCTCGCGGCCATGTCGGCGGAAGGCGAGGCCGTCGCGGCCGACGAGGAGGTCGGCGCGGCGCCTCGGAAAGCCCGTGAGCTGGGCGATGAACCAGGTGGTCACGCCGAAGAGGGCGCCGCAAGCCGTAGCGAAGGAGGTCGTGGTGCCAGGAAGCAGGTCGACGAGGAGCACCACGGCGGCGCCGTAAGCCAGGGAGAGGATCTCCCGAGCGCGGGGTGGTGCGGGGAGGTAAACGCGGGCGCGCCAGGAGGCGGTCGCACCGGCGCGGGCGACGGTGTCGAGGAGGTGAAGGGCCTCGTTGCGGCCGCGGATGGAGATGGAGAGGGTGGTGCCGAGGTCGGTGACGAGGGTGAGGATGCGGTTGCGGCGGCGCAGGTGGGCGCGCTGGATGGCAGCAACGGGGATCTCCAGGCGGCGCCCGCCGCGCTCGGCGTAGAGGGCGTCGCTGATGCGGATGGAGGCGCGGTGGCTGGCGGCGCCCCAGGCGGCCCCGATCCAGATCAGCGCCGCCGCGATGGCGAAGCCGGTGAGCAGGATGATCGAGAGGGCGAGGAGCGAGGTGAAGAGGGGCAGGTGGCGGACGATCGGGAAGCCGATGCTCACCGTCGTCAGCAGGGCGAAGGCGAAGAATGACCAGGCGGCGACCGCGCCGAAGAGGCGGGCGTCACGGTAGGCGTGGACGCGCAAGGTGCGGTCGCGGAGGGCGAGGCGGCGATTTCCAACCCTGGCCACTGCGCTCCACGTTGTACGCGTGAGGGCGAGGGCGCAAGTCCGGGCTCCGGCGTCCTGGCGAGCGACCATGTCCACGGCGCACGGCCAGCCCGCAGGGGCGCCCGGCGGTCAGTAGGCGTCGGAAGGGGCGCGGATGCCGGTGGGGATGGTGAGCGGGGCGAGGGGGACGGCGGCGTCGCCGCCAGCGAGCCACTGGTAGCGGGCGAGGTTGGCAAGGACGCGGCTGACGTAATGGCGGGTCTCGCCGAAGGGGATGCGAGCGACCCAGAGGTCGGTGTCCTGCTCGACGCCGTCGGCGAGCCAGCTCGCGACGGCCTGCGGGCCGGCGTTGTACGCGGCGGCGGCAAGGGGGAGGCTGCCGTCGAACATGCGCAGGAGCTTGGCGATGTAATAGGTGCCGAGGCGGAGGTTGATCTCGGGGCGCTCGAGGCTCCTGGGCTCGAAGGGCAGCTCCATCTCGCTGGCTGCGCGGGCGGCGGTGGTGGGCATGAGCTGCATGAGGCCGACGGCGCTGACCGGGGAGACGACGACGGGATCGAAGGCGCTTTCCTGGCGCATGAGGGCGTAGATCAAGGCGCGGGGGACGCCTTGCTCGTCTTCGAGGGTGTTGACGATGGGGAGGTACGGCTGGGGGTAGAGGCACTCCCAGGCCCAGCGCTCGGCGTCGGAGGGGGCGCGCTTCAGGGTGTCGTAAGCGACGGCGTTGACGCCGACACGGTAGCGGCGCTTGGCGCGGGTGAGCTCGCCGTAGAGGGAGCAGAGGGCTTCGCCGGAGCGGGCGCCGTACGGGGCGGAGACGGTGCGCTCGTTGTCGGCGACCCAGCGCTCGGCGTCGGCGTCGAGGCCCACGGACGTGAGGAGGGCCGCGGTGGGCGGGAGCTGGATGGCGAGGGGCGCAGGCGGGGTCGTGGTCGGCGGGGCGAGGAGCGGAGGAGGCTCGGCCCCCGCGGCAACGAGGCGGGCGCGCGCGGTGAGGGCGCCCCAGGAGAGGGGGTAGGAGCGCATGACGTCGCTCCAGAGCTGGATGGCGCCCGCGCGATCGCCGGCGCGAAGGGCAGCGAGGCCTTCGAGTTCCTTGAGGCGCGCGGTGTCGTCGACGCGGCGGGCGTTCTTGGCAAGGGTCGCGAGGCGTGTGCGGGCGCCAGCAGGATCGCCGGAGGAGATGAGGGCGAGGGCGAGGTCGTGCTCGGCGTCGTGGCGGCGGTTGCTGCGCGGGGCACGGCCGAGGAACTGGGTGTACTGCTTGGCGGCTTCGGCGTAGCGGCCGGTCTGGAGGTAGATCTGGCCGAGGAGGTAGCTGGCGTCGTCGGCCCAGGAGGTGCGGGGGAACTTGGCAACGACCTCGCGGAGGCGCGTGATGGCGTCGTTCTTCTGATCCTGCCGGAGGAAGGAGCGGGCGGCGTAGTAGAGCTGCTCGGGCTGGCGCGGGGTCGGGGAGGCGGCGGCTTCGAGGAAAGCCCGAGCGGCGGCGGCATTGTCGCGGGCCCGGTAGAGGGCGGTGGCGCGGCGGTGCTGGAGATCGGGTCGGGTCAGGGTGGCCGAGGGGCCGAGCTTGGTCAGCTCGACGACGGCTTCGGCAGGGCGGCCGCCGGCGAGCAGGGCGTCGGCGATGTCGAGCCGCTCGGCAGGGGTGAGGGGCGTGCCGAGGAGGGCGAGGGTCTCGCGGGCTTCCTGGCCCGAGGGCGTCGTGGGAGCGCTGCGTGCGATCCAGCGGAGATCGGCGAGAGCCGCAGGGGGCGCAGGCAGCTTGGCCGTGGCGGCATGGGGTCTGGGGGGTCGAGGGGTGGCCGCGGTGGGCGCCCAGGGGGCCCAGGGGGCCGCGGTGGGCGCCGAGCCAGCGGTCGCTCCCGCCGACGTTGAGGTCGCTTCAGCCGACGTCGCGGCTCCCGCGGAGGCCATGGCTCCGACGGGGCTGGAAGGGAGGGGCTCGATGCGCGGGACGGTCCGGGTGACGCGCGCTGCGGCGGGCGCGGTGAGGATCGGGCCGGTGCCGCGCGGCTTCTGGGGGCGCGGCGCGGCGGCCAGGCGGAAGACATGGGCACGCGCGAGGCGGGCGACGGCTTCGTCGTTCTTGTTCTTGCTGCGCTGGGCCGCGGCGACGGCACGGTTGGCGAAGGCGAGCGCCTGGGGGATGTCGCCAGCGCGGGCGTAGGCCTCGGCGGCGCGGGGGAGGTCGCGAGGAGATTTCGAGCTGGCGAAGTACGCCGCGGCCTCGGCGTGAGGGCCTGCTTCGAATGCGGCCTCGGCGCGGTGGCGGGCGATGTCCGCGGCGAGCAAGGGCAGTTCGGCCTCGAGGGCGTGGAGCAGGGAGACGGCCAGCTCGGGGTCGTCGAGCGCGAGGGCGACGCGAGCGCGGGCGTAGCGGACTTCGGGACGCGCGCGATCGGCTTCGGGGAGCGTGTCGAGCTGCTCGGCGGCCTCCGCGAAGCGGTCGAGGCGCATGGCGTCGACCCAGGAAGGGGTCGGTGCGCGGGAGGCAGGAGGCGTGAGGGCCACGGCAGCGGCGAGCAGAGGCGGCGTGCCCTGCGGTCCCGCGGAGGGAGCCGTCATGGGTACGTTGGCGGTGCTCTGGGCCGGCGGAGGACCCGCAGCGCGCTGCTCGGCACATCCGGAGGCGGTGGCGCCCAGCGCGAGGAGACCCAGGAGAGCTGCGGTGAGCGCCGTTCGCATGATGGACCGCTCCGTCCCAGTAGCTAGCAAGGCCCATGGGGGGGCGGCAAGAAAGGCGCTCCTCCGCGTCGTCGGTCGGGGCGTCGGATGAGCACCGTACGGCCGGCGCGGAAAGGCCGTGAAGGCCACGAGAGCCGTGAAAGCCGCAAAGGCCACGAGGGCGGCGACGATGGTTGGATCACGAACCGTGGCGCGCGTGGCGTCCGGGATCGTTGGTGAGCCGTCCTTCGGTGCTCCATCGTTTGTCGAGGGCAGGGCGGCGCACGCCGAGGCCATCGACCGCACGCGGAGTTCGGTGCCGGGGGTCACAAGCGCACACCAGGACCCCGTACCGCGAGCGCGCTTTCCATGGCCGGGTCCGGGTCCGGGGCAGCCGTGGAGGGCCAGCCGTCGATGCCAGAGTCGTCACGCCCGTTCGGGCCAGTCCAGGGATGGCTGTCAGCATGTCGAGGGCGGCTCCGCGGGAAAAGTCGCGTGGAGCGCGCGTCGACGATCGTGCGGAGGGGACATGTCTCCGGCGTTGCCAGGAACCTCCGTCGGCGCTACGCGAGAAGGATGGATCCGGTGAGCCTTTGAGCTCCGCTTCGTCCGACACTGCCGAGCACCCTGAAGAGGCGACGCGGGCGTTCTCCGAGCCCCGCAGCGCGCGCGTGCCGTCGCCCCACGGCGCCGTGCACATGGTGGACGACCCGCTGTTCGACGAGCATCAGGCGCGCGGTCACCACCCCGAGCGCCCCGAACGCCTCGCGGCCGCGCGTCGGGCCGTCGAACGCTGCGTGGACGAGGGGCTACGCCCCCTGATGCTCACGCCCCGGGACGCGACGGACGAGGAGATCTTGCGCGCGCACGAGCCAGCCTACCTGAAGACGCTGCAGGAGCTGGAGGGTCAGTGGACGATGCTCGACGCGGACACCTACCTGTCCCCGGTGTCGCTCTCCGCGTCGCGCCGGGCCGCTGGAGGTGCGCTGTCGCTGGTGGACGCGCTGCTCGATCAGCCATCGCCCAGTGCAGCAGGTGCCAGCTCGCCCAGCGTCGGGTTCGCGCTCCTGCGTCCGCCGGGACACCACGCCACGCGGCGGGTGGGGATGGGGTTCTGCCTGCTGGACAACGTGGCCATCGCGGCCTACGGGGCGCTGCAACGGGGCCTCCAGCGCGTGGCCATCGTCGACTGGGACGTGCACCACGGCAACGGGACCCAGGACATCTTCTGGCAGGATCCACGGGTCCTGTTCATCTCCCTGCACCAGTGGCCGTTCTACCCGGGCACCGGGATGACGACGGAGGTGGGCGAGGGCGAGGGCCGCGGCTACACGGTGAACGTGCCGCTGTCGGAAGGCGCCAACGACGCGGTGTACTGCGCCGCGTTCGATCAGATCGTGCTGCCCGTGCTGGCGGAATATGCACCGGAGCTGATCCTGGTGTCGGCCGGGTACGACGCACATGAGCGGGATCCGCTGGCCTCCATGCGGGTGACGGCCTCGGGGTACGGGTCGATGACGAAGAAGCTCCGCGCGGCCGCCCGGACCAGCGCAGAGGGGCGCCTCGGGCTGATCCTGGAGGGCGGGTACAGCTTGACCGCGCTGGAGACGTCGGTCGCGGCGACGCTGCGCGCGCTCACCGCAGACGCGCCCGAGGTGGCCGGCGGCGACGGAGATGGCGCCGGGCGCGACGAGAGCGAGGACGTGGAGCTGCACGGGCCCGTGTCGCCACGGCATCAGTCGGAGATCGATCGGGCGCGGCGCCACGCGCAGCGACACTGGCCGAACCTCTGACGGCTCCCGAGGGAAAGCTCTCCCCTCGCACGCCAGAGTGCCTGGCACTCCCTCGCCAGGATGCTCGCCAGAACGCTCCCCCTCCCTGTCGCGGCGCCTTCGCGCCCTTCCCTGCCAGCGAGAGGGGATTCACTCCCCTCCCCCACCGACTCGGCTCAGACCTGACACACCGCTCTCGCCTGGCATCCTGCGCGGCCCTGGGACACCGCTCCCCCCCGGTATCCTGCGCGGCCCTGGGACACCGCCCTGGCATCCTGCGCTGCCCCGAGGCGCCACTCCCGCCCGGTATCCCGACGCTGCTCTGGGACCACCGCCCTGGCATCCTGCGCTGCCCCGAGGCGCCACTGGCTGCCCTGAGGCGCCACTGGCTGCCCTGGGGTGCCACTCGACGCTTGTCGCTAGCGGCTGCATTGCCAGAAGTCGTTCTGTGGTGTCTTTTCCGGACGGCTCGTGGAGTTGCAGGGGCTGGAGCAACGAGGAGACGGGGGTCGCTCGATCCTGTGAGCTTCACCTCATCCAGGCAGGGTGCTCGAGGATGTCGTCCAGATGCGATCAACGGGATTGCACTCCGAGGCGTTCTGAGTATGCTCTCCGCCCCGTCGCCCCAAAGGCAACACTCGGTGGGTATAGCTCAGGTGGTAGAGCACTGGATTGTGGCTCCAGTTGTCGCGGGTTCGAGTCCCGTTACTCACCCTAATCTTCTTTGATTCGGTAACAAGTCGCACGCGAAGCCTGTCTCGGCAGGTCGGATCGAACATCTCGGTGCACTGTACGTAGTGCCAGGCGCAACGAGAACGCTCACAGGGATGAACCGGTGAGACCAGCGACGTGATGCGCCGCGGCGGTGCGACGTTCTCACGCGCGCGGTGCGACGACCTGCCCTGCGGGGCAGTTGGGCGACTGTGAGCGCGGGCACGGGAGCGCTGAGCAAGCAAGCTGCCGTGCTTTATCGTCGGTCGACCTCTCTCCGGCCCGGCGAGGGCTCCTCGGTCGGCTCTCCGAGGCGTGGAGCGCTCACGATGCCCTCCAGCTCGGGACTGCGGCCTGGAGCGCCTCAGCCGAAATGACAGACGGTCTGGGTGTCTCGTTGCTGCGACCGGGAGCGCCTCAGCCGAAATGACAGACGGCCTCGATGTTGTGACCGTCGGGATCCAGGATGAACGCGCCGTAGTAGCCAGGGTGATACTGCGCGCGGATTCCAGGGGCGCCGTTGTCTTTGCCGCCGGCTTCGAGGGCGGCACGGTAGAAGGCATCCACCTCTTCGCAGGTCTCGGCGCTGAAGCACACGTGGACGGGCGTGATGGTCGCGAGGTGCTCTGCCGTCTGGAAGGCCCCAGGGCCCTCGGCAATCCAGAACTCCGGCTTGCCGCGACCGAAGCCCGCGAAGGCGCCGTGCACGAGGTGGAGCTTGATCCCGAGCACCGCCAGGACCTTTTCGTAGAACTTCGTGGATGCAGCGCGGTCGCGCACGTTGATGGTGATGTGATCGATGGTCGCGGCCATGGTGCCTCCCTCGTGGGCTCGGTGCGCGCCAGGCGGGGTGGGCCAGCTCGTCAGCCGCTGCGCCGGCGTGTACCGCGGGCCTTCGTTACCCGCATTCGCACCTTGCCGCCAGGGTCCTGCTTGGCGATGAACTCGACCATCTTGCGGAATCCCTCGTGCGAGAGCAGCGCCTCGGCCGTGTTGTAGGTGCTCTCGAGTTCCTTGTTCGTGAAGGTGGCGTGAATCCCGCGGTGACAGTCGGCACAGAGGGTCTCGGTGACCCGCCCCCCACGTGACTTGGGCACGAGGTGGTGGTCCGATGGGTGATGGTTCGGCCGCTGGCAGAGCGGGCAGGGCTCTGGCTGTTCGGGCGGAGACTTCACGATGGCCATTCGAGCACAGGCCATCCCGGATGGCAGCTCGCCACAGCGGGGGGTGGTTGCCAGCGGCGTGAGGGGTTCGAGGGAGGGACGGAGAGCGCCGCACTGGCCGCTGCGAGGTGGACTCGCAGCGGAGATCATGCAGACAGCGCCGTGAAGGGAGGGAGGGAGCGGCCGGAGCCGCTCGCGCTACGAGAGATGGGCGAGAGCGGGAGCGGCCGAAGCCGCTGGTGTCACGGCGAGGTGTGGGTCAGCGCGACGGAGTAGGACCCCGAGGTGTAGCCGTTCACCATGACGTACGCCTGGGTCTGCCCCGCGGGAACGGTCAGGTTGCAGCTCTCGGAAGCACCCGAGAGGTACGGGCGGCAGGCGTAGGAGCTGAGGCTCGGCTGGGCGCCGAACTGCACGTAGAGGTCGGGATCGCCGCTGCCCGTCATGGCAGCCGTGAACGGCGTCCCGGGGATCACGGCGTAGGGACCGTGATGCGCGTTGGCGCCCGCCGCGACGGAGCCACTCACCGAGACGTTCCGCACCGTGCCGCCGCCACTCGCGGGAGGCGTGTAGGTGGCGGCGATGTTGAACGTGCCAGAGGTGTATCCATTCACCCCGATGAACGCCTTCGTCGTCCCCGAGGGAACGGTCAGCGTGCAGGTCTCCGAAGCGCCGGCCGCGTAGGGACGGCAATTGTAGGCGCTGAGGGTGGGCGCCGCATCGAAGCGCACGTACAGGTCGGGATCGCCCGTGCCCGTCATCACCGCGGAGAACGTCGTCCCCGCAGTCACGTCGAAGGAGCCCACCTGCACGAACTGGTTGGTCGACACGCTGCCGGACACGTTCTGCGTCGTGGAGCCACCGCTGCCGCCGGAGCCACCGCTGCCGCCGGAGCCGCCGCTGCCGCCGGAGCCACCGCTGCCGCCGGAGCCACCGCTGCCGCCAGAGCCGCCGCTGCCGGGCTGGCCGTAGAGCAGTGCCGCCCCCTGAGCATCCCGCTGGGTGAGCGTCAGCGACCAGTCACCCGTACCATTGCACTGCGGGTAGTGCATGACGGACGCAGCGTCATAGGTCGTGAGCTCGCGCCAGTTCGAATCTTCGTAGCAGCCCGTCGAGGAGAGGCGGGTGTGCTCGTGCCGGAAGCCGAGCACGTGGCCGAGCTCGTGCCGGAGAATGCCCGTCAGGGTGAGCGGAGGGCTGGTGGAGAAGGAAGAGCTGTCGATGAGCACGTTGCTGACCGAGCGCGAGTCGCCGGGGAAGAAGGCGCGAGCGAGGTACTGACCGCCGGCATTGACGGGTCGAACGTCGAACACGACGCCCGACTGGGACGCGGTGCAGTTGCTGTTCAGGTTGCTGAGGTAGACGAACTTGACGTTCGCGACCGCTTCCCACGCCGCCGCCGCCGAGGCCATGGCCTGCACGACGGTGTTGTGGTTGTTGTTGAAGGTCGTGCTCACGCAATAGGTGATGTTCACCTTCTGCGTGTCGTTCCACTTCGCGTCGGCGCTGCCCCGCCTGTGGACGATCAGTGCCCCTTCACGAACGTGGCTCTCCCAGTACTCCCGGAGCAGCTTGATGTCCGCGATCGGCTCGTCGCCATTGACGATGTAAACACCGGAATCTTTCTCCCGGTATACGCTCGCTTCGAACTCTTCGAAGGACATCAGATTGGTGCCGACCTCGTCGACCCCATCTCCCTCGTCAACGCTGTCGGCGACACAGCCGACACCTGTCATGGACAGGCCGCCAAAAGCCAAGGCAATCCCGAGGACAAGTCCGCTGTTCTTCTTCGTACCCACAGGGATCATGCACGCGACTCCTTCCGCACGCTCAGCCGATGCACCAGCGCCATCCACGCGCGAAGCGCCGTGGTGCGAGGTTGCGGGATAGCGATTTACTTGATCTGTTCGAGGATTGATAGATCGATAAAGATACCAAGTGACGAATCCGGACTGTCTCCTTCAAATTTGCGATCGCACAGCACGGATCGAGGAAAACTGTCATGCAGTTCGGCTCAATGGCGTTTTGCGGCAATCTCCGGCCAGACCAGCTCGCCGAGGGATCGAGCGATGGGGTCATCGGGCCATGACGACCGAAAAACTTCGATGTGAAAAGCTGGAGAGGTGGCGGCGAACCGAAAGGTTGTCGTTCGGCCGCTCGGTCCCGTGACGCTCGACGCGAGTCATCGCGCGGGAGGCACGAAAAAGAGACCGTCAGCAGGGGCCTGGCATTGCGCGCTGGCCCGTTCCTCGGTTTCCCGACGAAGAAGCGGGATTATTCGAGATTGGCGGCGAGCGATACGCCGGAAAAGGCGCCGTAGGCCCTGATAGAGACGTGATACATCCCCTCGGCCGGATTGTTCGAGGTGCAAGTTTCCACATTGCCGAGCAAGTACGGTCGGCAATCGTAGCTCGTGACCGTGGGCTGGGCCCCGCGCTTCACGTAGAGATCGGCGTCACCCACACCTCCGGACATCTGAAATCGGACACGCGCTGCGCCGGCGGGTACCGGGAAGGTATGGTGTATCCAGGCGCCCACGGGAGCGCTCAGGCCGGTCAGGGGGACGCCACTCCGCAGGCTACCGGACGGGGACGGGGACGGGGACGGCGGAGGTCCGGCTGTCTCGATCCCCACATAGAGCAACCGGTTGGGCGAGCCGGTCCCAGCTCCCGTGATCTTGTCGACCGTGGCGGCCTGGACGAGGGCGTCCCGGACCTCCTGAGGCGAGGCGCTCGGATGGCTGGAGAGATAGCGCGCTGCGGCACCGGCCACGTGGGGGCTGGCCATCGAGGTGCCACTGAGCGTCTTCGTCGCCGTGTTGCTGGTGTACCAGGCCGACACGATGTTGGTGCCCGGCGCGAAGATGTCCAGACATTGCCCGAGATTGCTGAACGAGGAGCGCCCGTCCGTGTTGGTGGTTGAGCCCACCGTGATTGCGGAAGGCGTCCTCGCCGGGGAGGAGTCGCACGCACTCTTGTTGTCATTGCCAGCGGAGATGGCGAAGGTGACGCCAGCGCTGATCGCGCTCGCCACGGCGTCGTCGAGGGCTTGCGAGACGCCGCCGCCGAGGCTGAGGTTCGCCACCGCGGGCTTCACGTGATTGAGGCGGACCCAATCGATGCCGGCGATGACGTCGGCGTTCGAGCCCGAGCCATTGCAGTTGAGGACCCGCACGCCGTGAATGGTGGCCCCGGGCGCGACGCCGTGGGTCTTGCCGGCGAGGGAGGCTGCGACGTGGGTGCCGTGGCCGTGGCAATCGACCGGGGTGTCGTCGCCGTCCACGAGATCGCGGCCAGGGCCGACTCGACCGGCCAGCTCATTGTGGGTCGCGCGGATGCCGGTATCGATGACGTAGGTATGGACGTCGCGGCCGTCGGCGTGGCCGGGTGTGTAGACGTCATCGAGCGGCAGGCTGCGCTGGTCGATGCGATCGATGCCCCAGGCGAGGGTCGTCTGCATCACCTGGTCCTGCTCCACGAACTCCACGGCGGGATCGTCGGCGAGCTGAAGCGCCTCGGCCTCGGTCATGTCGGCGGCGAAGCCGTTCAGTGCGCTCTCGTAGACGTGGCGGAGCGCCGCTTTGGGGAGCCCCACCCGGGCGACCATGCCCTCGGCGAGCCGGCGGCGCCGCTCTGCCACCATGACCTTCCCCGGGTCGTCCTGCTGGACGGCGTTCTCCGCCAGCCGGACGATGTAGGTCCCCTTGATGAGGCCGAGATCGGTGAGGGGGATGCGCAGCTTGGCCCTCGTGGGCGCGTCATCGTGCCGGGCCTCGGCGAGTAGACCGTCGAGCTCTCGCTCGTCCGCGCCGTCCGCGTCCGGCGAATCAGAGATGCATCCCACCGTCGTCAGTATGAAGAATGGCGCAATCGTGGTTTTGTAGATGAACTTCCATACCTGGCTCATTCTTTCGGTCTCCTTCTTCAGCTGCCACGAGACCGTGATGGTCTATCGACGTGGGCGCACGCCTCCGTCTTCGGTCGTGCATCACCGCCACGATCTCCGGCCCCTAAAGCCAATGATAAGGTCAAGAACACAGCAAGTCCAGGAGGGCCGTTCGTCGATTCGTTGCAATGAAACGGATTCCTGAGCGAAGCGCTTCTTTGGCCACGATCCTGCGCCTCCAGGCGAATGTGAATTCAATGAACTCATGACATGGACGCCTGACACGCTTCGATTGACCGGGGCGGGGTGGATCGAGCGCATTCGGGGCGCGTCGGGTCACGCCATCCCAGCCAGGGCGAGCAGGCCCTGCCTCGAGCATCGTGCCACGGCCGCGGGTGGTGCGGGTCGCGCTCCGGACGGGCGATGCTCGGAGGCGCGGTCTTCGCTATCCTGGCGGCCCGTCATCGCCATCGACACGCCCGCCGAGGAGCAGCCTGCAATCATGTATCCCGCGCCGGAAGGCACCGCGCTGTTCGAGCACCTGGGTGCTGGGAGCGTATTCGACGTCGCCCTGGTCCAGCACGGCGGGCGCCTCCTCGTCTGCAAGCGGCTGAACTCGCGCGCGCTGCGGGAGCCCGCAGGCAGAGCGGCGCTCGTGAGGGAAGCCAGGGTCCTCTCGCTGGTGAGGCACCCGGCGCTCCCGGAGCTCACCCGGGTCGGCTCCGATGGGCACGGCCCTTTCATCCTCCAGACGCGCCAGCCCGGCGTGTCGATCCGCTCCGTCCTGGAGGGCTGGCAGGCGCGAGGCAGGCGTCCGCCGCGCGCGCTGGTGAACCACGTGGTGCGCACGGCGCTCGAGGTCCTCGCGGAAATCCAGGCGCTGTGCAGGGTCGATGGGGGTGGCCCGCTCGGGCTGATCCATGGAGACATCACGCCGGATCACGTGCTGCTGGGTCCCATCGGTGACGTGCGTTTCGTCGATCTCGGCGCAGCGCGGTTCGAGGGGATGCCCGCCGATCTCGCGACGGACGACCGAGGCACGCTCCCCTTCGTGGCGCCCGAGGTGGCGAGGGGAGAGTCGGCGCCCACCCAGGCCGCCGATCTGTACTCGCTCGCCGCCGCACTGGCCTGGTTCACGACAGGTGAAGCGCTCACGCGGGCGCGCGAGGAGGCAGCCGCGCTGGCAGAGATCGGGGAGCACGGTCTCCTGCTCGATCCGCTCAAAGACGACACCACGCTGGCAGCGGGCGCACGCGACGTTCTCTTGCGAGCGCTCGCCCGCGATCCCGATGAGCGGCCATGCGCTCGTGCGCTGCTCGACGCGCTGGACGACGAAGGGAACGAGCGGTGATAAGGTGGCCGCGATGAAGCCGGACCGGAGCTATCAAGGACTCTCTCTCGACACCCTCGCCGTTCACGCTGGCCAGCCTCCGGATCCGACCAGCGGCGCCGTGATGACGCCCATCGTGCTCGCCAGCACCTTCGCCCAGGAGCGGCCCGGCCAGCACAAGGGATTCGAATACTCACGCAGTGGAAACCCGACCCGGAAGGCGCTGGAGGACTGCCTCGCGACCATCGAGGGCGGCAAGCACGGGCTGGCGTTTTCGAGCGGCAGCTCTGCCACGGCGGTGCTTCTGCATACGCTCCGACCAGGTGACCACGTCCTCGCGGGTGACGATCTCTATGGCGGGACGTTCCGCCTCCTGGACAAGGTCATGCGGCCGATGGGCATCGGCTCGTCCTTCCTCGATTTGCACGATCTCGATCGCGTGCGGGCCGCCATCACGCCGGCGACGCGGATGATCTGCCTCGAGACGCCCACCAACCCGATGCTCAAGGTGTTCGATGTCGCAGCGCTCGCCACCATCGCGCGGGAGCGAGGGGTGACCCTGGTCGTGGACAACACGTTCGCGACACCCGTGCTGCAGCGGCCTCTGGAGCTCGGGGCCCACGTGGTGCTGCATTCGACCACCAAGTACTTGAACGGCCACTCCGATGTGGTCGGCGGCGCCCTGATCACCTCGGACGGGGCGCTGGCCGAGCGGCTCGCGTTCTTGCAGAACGCCCTTGGTGCCGTCCCCAGCCCCTTCGATTGCTACCTGGTGCTCCGGGGGCTGAAGACGCTGGGCGTTCGGGTGCGGGCGCAGTGCGCGACGGCCACGACGATCGCGACACGCCTGGAGCAGCACCCCGCCGTGGAGCGCGTTTACTATCCGGGGCTCGCGTCCCACCCCGATCGGGCGCTGATCGACCGTCAGATGAAGGGGCCTGGCGCGATGATTTCCCTCGTCCTGCGCGGGGGATTGCCGGCAGCGACGGCCTTCCTGGAGGGACTTCAGATCTTCTCCTGCGCCGAGAGCCTGGGGGGCGTGGAGTCGCTCGCAGAGCACCCGGCGATCATGACCCACGCGTCGGTGCCCGAAGCGTCACGCTCGGCGCTGGGTATCTCCGATGGGCTGGTTCGGCTCTCGGTCGGGCTGGAGGCCGAGGCCGATCTGTGGGGCGATATCGAGCAGGCTCTCGCCCGCGCCACCCGGTAGGGTTTGCTCGGCCAGACCCGAGTGCGCTACAAGCTGGAGGCGGCGTGTCTGTGCCGCCCTTGGCATCTTGGAGCGCGTCATGAGCTTGCCCCGCATCGCTCTCATCCCCGTCTTCGGAATCGCCTCGCTCTTCGCCTACGGGTGCAGTGATCCGCCTCCGCCGACGCCCAGGGGGGGCTTCGACGTCCAGTGGCTCGATAGCCCGCCCGCGGAGTGTCAGCTCAACACGCACCGGGCGCAGGTCGGCTCACCCACCGCGACGGATCCGGGGGAAAAAATCTCCGACGGACAGAATGGCGCCTCGGTGGAATGCACCGTCTCCGGCTCGGGCACCTACCTGGTCAAGGGGCGCATCCAGCAGGATCTGAACATTCTCGCCGTCACCGTCTCGTCGCTCTCTTCGAGCGCATCGCGCGCCGCCCCGGCGAAGGGCAGCGTCACCTTCCGTTCCAAGGAACTCCAGGCAGGCAGCGTCAACTCGGACGCCGATGAGCCGTGCGACTTCTGGTTCCCGGACGAGCGTCCCGACGACCAGCGCGTCAGCGGTGGCAAGGCCTGGCTCGTGTTCTCGTGCCCGAAGATGAACCACCTTCAGGGCAGCGTCTGCGCGCTCGGAGAGAGCTACGTGCTCTTCGAGAACTGCGATCTGGGAGAGGAAGAGTGACGCGCTGAGCGCGACAGACCGCGAGCGCTGCGCTCTCGAGCGTCGAGCGCAGCGGCCTGGTCGGTCAGCGCTGGGGGGGACTCAGGACTCGTCGGGGGGAGACTGTCGCGTCGGGGCGGCGATGGGCGCCGTGGGCGTGACCTGTTCGCTTGCCGCCTGCAAGTCCGAGGCATGAATCGCGACGCCCTCGGGCTCCGTGGGAGCATCCAGAGGATCCGGAAGGGCACCCTCTTCCTGGAAGCGAATCGCCAGGACGGTGATGTTGTCGTCACCTCCATGCTCGTTCGCGCGCGTGACGAGCCGGCGACAGATCTCGGACACGTCTCCTGTCGACTGGACCGTTTCGAGGATCTGCTCGTCCGCGAGCATGCCGCTCAGCCCGTCCGAGCAAAGCAGGAAGACGTCACCGATCTGGGGATCGTCGCTCATCAGGTCGACGACCACATTGTCCTGCATGCCCAGCGCGCGGGTGATGACGTTGCGGGGCAGCTCGGCCCGTTGCTCCTCGGTGAGGTCGGGCATGGCGGCGATGTAGTCGTTGAACAGGGAGTGATCCCTGGTGAGCTGCTCGATCAGTCCACCGCGTACGCGGTACGCGCGGCTGTCTCCGACATGCCCGACGTAGAGGCGGTTCTTCTTTCGAGAGAAGAGCGCGCCGACGACCGTCGTCCCCATGCCAGCGCAGTCGCGTGAGCGCAGGCTCCGCTCGAAGATCTGCCGGTTTGCGACCCGGATCCCCGCGACCAGCCGGTTTTCCTCTTCAGACAGGCTCGTGTCGAAGTGGAAGGGCCAGGTCGCGTCCTCGCGGGCGGTGGTCCGGAAGAAGTCGGCGATCGACTCGGTGGCCATCCGGCTGGCAACGTCTCCAGCGCGATGTCCTCCCATGCCATCGGCAACGATGAAGAGATCATACTCGGACAGCACGGCATAGCTGTCCTCGTTGTGATCCCGCTGGAGGCCGACGTCGGTCAGCCCTGAAGCGACAGCACGTAGCACCTCGTGATTCCTCGGGATGTCTCCGGGTCGGAGGGTCGGGACGACGTTTCGTTTCATGTGTCCGGATATGTGTCAGGCCGCTGCCATCAGCTTCCGTGGGGGGTTGCCCCAGGAACTGAAGCATGCAGCACGGCCGTTCACACCTCCAGGATCTCCTTTTCCTTGGAGGCGATGATGGCGTCCACCTGCTTGATGGACTCGGCGATCACCTCTTCCACCTTTTTTCTGGCGCGCTCTGCCTCGTCGCCGCTCACCTCACCGTCCTTGTCGAGCGTGTCGATCATCTCGTTCGCGTCACGGCGGTTCTTGCGAACGGCGACCTTGCACTCCTCACCGTTGCGCTTGGTGAGCTTGACCATCTCCTTGCGCCGCTCTTCCGTCAGCGCCGGGATGGGGATGCGGATGAACTCGCCGTCGACCTGAGGGTTCAACCCGAGATCGCCCTCCCGGATGGCCTTCTCCACGAACTTGGTCTGGCCTTTTTCCCAGGGCTTGACGGTGATCAGGCGAGGCTCCGGGACGGCAACGGTCGCCATCTGGGTGAGTGGTGTCGGCACGCCGTAATAGTCCACCCGGATGCTGTCGAGCATGCCGGCGTGGGCGCGCCCCGTCCGTACTTTCGATAGATCGCGGCGGAGCGCCTCGATGGCTTTTTCGTTCGCGCCGCGCAGATCCTTGATGACGTCCTCGAGCATGATCCCCGTTTCCTTTGCGGTGGAGCTCACCGAGCCCCGCCCACCTCCCAGGCAGGTGCGGAGCTTACCGCGGATTTCTGGACCGGCGTAGAAATCGACCCCGGCGCTGACAAGACGCGCTGTCTCGCACGGCCTTTGGCGGGGTGAGGATGCCTCCGAGGAACCTTCTCCTTCAGGGGATGTCCGCGTGGGTCTTGACACAGGCCGGCGCATCACCCCGCCCGGCGCCAAGTGTAGTAGGGCTACGGGGGGAACCGCCTATGCTCGATCTCGATTTGAGCAGCTTCGACGTCCTCGTCGTCGACGATGAACAGGACAACCTCGACGCATTTCGGTTCACTTTCCGGCGCTCGTTCCGGCTCAACTACGCGCGCGGAGGGGTGGAAGCCCTGGAGATGCTCGACCGGATCGATCCGGCGGTGATCCTCAGCGACCAGCGCATGCCGGGCATGGCGGGCATCGACTTTCTCGAGCGAGCGAAACAGCGGCGGCCGGACGCCTTCGGCATCCTGCTCACGGCCTACGCGGACATCCAGGTGCTCGTCGACGCGGTGAACTCGGGCGCGGTGGATCGGTACATCCAGAAGCCCTGGAACTCCAAGGAGCTCACCGCCATCATCCGGCAAGGGATCCAGGTCTTCTCCACGAAGCGAGAGAACCGCCGGCTGCGCGAGCAGCTCGCGCTCTACCGAGGGTATCTCGAGCGCGAGCAGCGTGACCCGATCGACTTCGGGGAGCTGGTCGGTGACAGCCGGGCCCTCCAGCAGGTCACGACCAGCATCGCGGAAGTCGCGAGCACGTCGACGCACGTACTCATCGAGGGGGAGCAGGGCAGCGAGAAAGACGTGGTCGCTCGCGCCATTCACGTGGGCTCTTCGCGCGAAGAGCAGCCCTTCGTGCGGGTGACCTGTGCTGCCTTCCGCGGTGAGGCGCTGGAGCGGGAGCTGTTCGGCTGGCGTCGTGGCGCATTCGAGGGGGCCTTCGGGGATCGGGCTGGACGGCTCGAGCTGGCCCACGGGGGGACCATCTACCTGGACGAGCCCTGGCCGCTGACCTCATCGCTCCAGGCGCGGCTCCTCCGGTTCCTCAGCGACGGTCAGCTGGAGCGGATTGGCGCCACGGACACGCTCCGCGTCGATGTGCGGGTGGTCCTCGCGGTGACGACGAGTTTCTCCGAGACGTGGGGTCGAGGCGAGGTGCTCCCGGAGCTGGTGACGCGCCTCAGCGTCTTTCCCATCCGGCTCCCACCTCTCCGTGAGCGACCCGGGGACATCCCCATGCTGGCCGAGCATTTTCTCCGGAAGTATGCGCGGCGAAACGCCCGAGCAGCGACCTCGCTCTCGGAAGAGGCCATCGCCAAGCTCAAGGCGTATGCGTGGCCAGGCAACGCGCGGGAGCTGGAAAACGTCATCGAGCGTGCCGCCATCCTTTCGCGTGGTGACGTGATCCAGCCCGAGCATCTCGCGTACACCCCTCGCCCACCCCTGCTCGCGCCTTCGCCTCTGGTCGAGACCGACACCGCATCGCCAGTATCCGCTTCGGTCCCGCCTCCATCGAGCATCTCCGGAAAGGGGGGCCCCGCCTCCAACCTGAGCGCCTCCCTCGAAGAGTACGAGCGTCAGGAGCTGCTCACCGCCATGGCACGCTGCAACGGGAACAAGGCGGAGGTGGCCCGTTACCTGGGTGTGCAGAGGACGACGCTGTATTATCGACTCAAGCGCCTCGGGATTGATGGCTGAGCTTGTCGACGCCGGAACCGAGTTGCGGCAGAGTGGCGAGACATGCTCCAGGTCGGTGAGCGCGCTCCGGATATCGACGCCCTCGCGAGTGACGGTCAGCGCTTCGTGCTCTCGGCGCAGGGGGGGCTCTGCACGGTGGTCTTCTTCTATCCGAAGGCCTTCACCCCCAACTGCAACGCAGAGACCACCCTTTTCCGCGAGAACTACCTCGAGCTGATGCTCGCCGGGGCGAAGCTCGTCGGCATCAGCACCGACAGCATGCCCACGCAGTGCAAATTCGCAGGCAAGATGCGGGTCCCTTTCCCGCTCGTCCCCGACCCGGACCGCCATGTCTGCAAAGCGTGGGGCGTGCTGCGACCCATTCTTCGCGTGGCGCGTCGGGCCACCTTCGTCATCGGTCCCGATCTCACGGTGAAAGCTGTGTTTCAGCACGAATTCTGGGTCCGTCACCACCGGGACGACGTCCTCGCCTTCGTCAACGAACTCTTCCGCGCCAACCGCGCTGCGCAGACAGGGGTGGCTCAGGGCCCTGCCAGGGAGCCTCCTGCACCGCCTCCCCCGCTCATGGCCCTGGCCCCCACAGTCGCCAGTCCAGGGCCACGGATGCCGTCGACCGCCAGCACGCTTCCATCTGCAGGCGTATCACCGAGCGCGCAGACGCCCATCCCTTCGAGCGCGGGTCCTCGGTCCGCGGTGTCCCCGACGAGCAGCCCGCGAAACTCCGTGCGAGCGCGTGAGGTCATCGCAGGGCGCTTCGAGCTGGAGCGTCGAGCGGCTTCGGGCGCGAGCGGCGACATCCATGTCGCGCTCGACCGGGTCACGGGGCGTCACGTCGCACTGAAGCTCCTGCGCGAGGGGCCAGAGCGCGACGAGGCGCGTTTCGAACGCGAGGCCCGCATCCTCTCAGCACTCAACCATCCGGGCGTGGTCGCCTACGTGGCCCATGGGACCGACGAAGCCGGCAACACTTTCCTCGCGACCGAATGGCTGGAAGGCGAGAGCCTCGCCAAACGCCTCGGGCGCGAGCCGCCGCTCACCCTCGCCGAGAGCCTCGCGCTCGGGCTGCGCGTCGCCGCCACCCTCGGCGTTGCGCATGCTCACGGGATCATTCACCGGGATCTCAAGCCGACCAACCTGTTCCTCCCTGGTGGCGACGTCGAGCAGATCAAGCTGCTCGATTTCGGGGTCTCTCGGCCGACGCTCGACGGCAATCAGCTCACCACACCAGGGGACATGATCGGCACGCCAGGCTACATGGCGCCCGAGCAAGCGCGCGGGAAGACGTCGATCGATGCCCGTGCTGATGTGTTCTCTCTGGGATGTGTGATCTTCCGGTGCGTGACGGGCCGTGAAGCGTTCCTCGGAGATGATGTGGTGACGAAGTTGCTGGCGGTGGTCAGCCAGGAAGTTCCCCCTGCCCGCTCGATCGATCCGACCCTTCCTCAGGCGCTCAGCGATCTGCTCGACCGGATGCTGTCGAAGGATCCAGAGGGTCGTCCGCGAGACGCCAGCAAGGTGGCGGAGGAGCTTGCGCGCATCCCCCCTCCTCGCTGGTAGGTTGCGCCACCGATTGCCAGACACCCGGCCTGGACGGACGTCAGGTTCATGAACACGACGTCCCTCTCCGGAGGACGAGCGAGCTAGAATCTCGCGCGCGACCCCCTGTTCGCGCCACAATGGTCGGCATGGGATTCTGGCCGTTCGGGCGGGACCTCGCCGAGGTGGAGAGCGCCTCGCGCGTCGTCACGGCACAGACCCGCGACAACCGTCGGGTCCGCGCCAAGCTGACCGTCCATTTTCGAGATGCCTTGACACAAGCCGCCGCGGACGAGGCCGCAGATCGCTGCGCTCACCTGGCGGAACTCCTCTTCCACGAGGTGCCCGGTCACGAGGATCTGCTCGGCAACGAGCAGAGCATCGTCGCCACGTTGACCATGCGGCTCCCCATCGGCTTGCCCCCGATCCGGAACATGGACCTGGCAGCGCTCCATGTCGTTGGAGACCTGAGCACCAACGTTCGACGCCGCGCCTCCACCCTGCCTCCACCAGGCGCAGCGGGCGACATTCGCCTGCCGGCGACGGCACCTCCCCCGAGCGGCGTCACCCCCTATCCACCGAGCGCGACCTACGCTCCGCCAAGTGTCTCCTATCCACCGAGCGCGCTCTCGCCCAGCGTCATCCCGCCAAGCGCGCTCTCACCCAGCGTCATCCCTCCGAGCAATTTGTCGCCCAGCGTCATCCCGCCGAGCAACGTATCGCCCAGCGTCGTCCCCTCCAGCGGAATCCCCTCCAGCGGCATCCCTTCCAGCGGCATCCCTTCCAGCGGCATCCCGCCTTTCGGCCCCCAGCAACCAGGTAGCATCCCTGGTCCTCCCTCGTCGGTCGGCCTCCGCTCGGGCCCCGCCTCGGTCTCGCAGCGCAGGCGCTCGGTCTCGAGCAGCATGCGCGCCGTGACCGCCTCCGTCGTCCCACCGAAAGGGGCCACGACCACGGAGATCGGAGCGTCTCTCTCCCCGCTGCTGCGCGACGCGACGACGCGGTTGCTCCTCGGATTTCTGCGCACGCACGACCTGCTCACGATCCGACAGGTGCCACTCGACGAGGCCACGACCGAGCTGCTCGCTCAGCTCCTCCCCGTCTCCGAGGCGCCAGCCGGAGAGTTCGAGGCGAGCCGCGCCCAGGAAGTCACGCGCTGGCAAGGCGCCCTCGGCTCGCTGGTGATGGATGCACTGCGCGCCGAGGCAGCCACACTCGCTGCTCTCCTGACGCGCACCGCGCTGGCCGAGGTCGGCCTGCTCCCGAACCTCGCGCAGGAGGTCCTCGAGGCGCTCTGCCAGGCAGCGTTCCCTGCCGCCGAGGGCCGGATCGGAGCGGCCGCATCCGTCGCCCTCGCCACCGAGCAAGAGCTCACCTGCGAGGCGGCGCACAGCATGGCGCGCATCCTCGACTACCCGGACGTCACTCCCCTGGAGACGGCGCTCACGCCGCTGCTCACCTCCGTCGCGAGTGACGCCACGGTCATCGCCCAGATGGCCAAGCTCTCCCTCGGTCTGTCGATGTAGAGCAGACGCGCCTACCCGACCCGCTGCCTCAGGTACACCTCTTCGAGGGCCTTCACACTGTCCGCCTCCGAAGCGGGTTTGTCCGCTCGCAGCATCGCGATCTTCGGATCCCGGAGGGTCAAGCGCCCCTCCGAGTCACGCGCGATTCCCTCGAACTTCACGGTCACCACGATGTGAGGCCGCAGCTCGTATCCGGCCCGCGCCCCCGAGGCGCTCTTGCGCTCGATGCGTCGCCCCGTGAGGAGCCCTTCGCGCAGGATCTCTCCCTGGATCTCTGCGTCTCGCTCCCGGTCGACCCCGGCCACATCACCGACGTCCTCGAAGCCCTCGGCGCCACGGGCAGCGATCACATAGGAGCCGAAGGCCCCCACGCGCTCCTTGGTGGTCACGGCTGGCAGCGCGCCGATCAGCACCAGATCCAGCGTGATCTCGGGCTTTCGCTTGAGCCAGCTCGGGTCGCGCTCGGCGAGGCGGTAGCGGCCCTCCAGATCCTTGACCACGATCCCCTCGTACCGCTGCGCCCGGAAGTGGTGGTAGAGCCGGCTCACGTCGTCGCGGGTCGTCGCAAGCTGTCCGTCGGCCATGCCCACAGGTACGGGCAAGGGCATCCCGGAGACAGGCGTCACCAGCATCGACAGCCACGTTCTGCGCTCCGAGAGCGGCAGGCCCGTCAGGTCCCGGCCGTTCAGGTAGATCACGTCGAACGCCGCGTACTTCAGGCTCACCGGCGTCGCCCGCTCGCCCTGCAAGGCAGCGTAGACCTCGTACACGGTGGCCGGCCGCGGTCCCGCCAGATCGATCACCGTGCCGTGAAGTTCGCCATCCACGATCGCGTTCTGGGCGGGCAAGCTCTTGATCGTCATGTCGAGCCCGGGGACGAGTTCCAGCCAGTCCCCACGGTTGCGCGTGTACGCGCCGCAGAGCATCGAGCCACGAGCGTCCGTCGACTTGTGCAGCATGAGGCGTATGCCGTCGTACTTGCGCTCCACCCACACCGGGAACTTCTTGAGCTCGTCGGTCGAGCCGCTCGCGAGCGCCGGACGCACGGGGACCAGTGGCTGGAGCTGGATCTTTTTCAGGCCTGCCGCTCCCTCTTGCGAGAGCACGCGCGCGACATGGAAGGCGTCGGTCAATGCCATGGCGTGGGACACCAGCTCCTCGGAGGCACCGTAGGCGCCGCCCAGCATCCGCGCGATGAGTGGCCCCTGGTAGTCGAACCCGAAGCCTGCCTTCCGGAGCAGCAGCTTCGCCAGGAAGTACGCCTCGACCTTCCCGCACCGCCCGAACAGCGCCCGCAAGATCTCGAACTTTGCGTTGCGCCGCTCGTCGGGCAGGAGGCGCAGCACCTCCAGCACCTCGGCCGCCGTCAAGGGGGGCTGCCCTATCGGGTTCGGTCGCGATGCAGCGAACAGCACCGCCACATCACCCACAGCCGAAAGCTGATCGAGCACCTCGCGCCAGCCGATGAGCTGCACACTCATCAGCAAACGCACCAGGCTGTCGCGGCGGAACGTGCTCGGGCGCCCCATGAAGGGGTCTCCCAGGATGCAGGCGATCTTCTGCTCCGCGCTCAGCCCGAGGTTCTTGCCCAGCAGCTTCCCCAGCAGCGCTTCCCTTCCCGCCGTGTCGGGTGGCGGCGGGACGCGCAGCCCGAAGAGTTGCACCGCGCGCTCGGGCGCCATCACGCTGAGCGGCAAGAAGAAGCCGGTGCAGAGCGCGTGGAACGGGATCGAATCCAGCGCCGCGGCGGGGACGTCCGGGCTCTTGCCCTGGGCGAGCCGCTCACGCGACAGCCTCTCCACCAGGAAGCGCAGGTGGAGTGGCATCCCCACCACCCGCTCGATGTAGCTGCCTTCGAGCTGCCGCTCCCCGATGGAGCGCAGCAGCTCGGACAGGGGGGCCGTCCGGGTGAACCATCCCCGGACGTCGTCGGACTGGACGATCTTCACCGTCTCACCGCGCCGGTAGCACGGCGTAATCGGCAGGCTGGGCCGGGTGCACGCTCATCAACCCGGTCCCCGACGCGCGCCCGATCCGGATCGGGAAGGGAAAGATGGGCGTGGTCACGCTCTTCACCGCGCTGATCACGTCGATCTTCTCCCGGTACTTCCCGCCCCACTGCTCCGCTTGCTCCTTCGAACCGAGGCTCATCTCCTCGATCAGGAGCACCACGTCCGCGGTGTGCTGGAGCGCCTCTCCGCCCACCGGCAGGCCCGTGTCCCTGATCTGACCGATGCAGATGCAGGTGATCCCCTTCGCGTGGTTGTACGTCTTCAGCGCCGAGAGGTTGTCCGCCGTCCGATTCTTCGTGGGATCGAGCATGTTCAGCGAGTCGATCACCACGAAGCGGATGTTCTCTTTCTCCACCAGATAGCGGTACTTCCCGACGAAATCGTCCCAGCTTTGCCCCTTGTGGTACTGGCTCTCCAGAACGAACACGTTCTCCAGGACCTCCTTGGCGAACGTCTCCTCATCGAGCTGCGTTGCAGCCATGCCGATCTTGGTCATCCGCGAGCAGAGATCGTCACGCCCCGATCCTGCCTCGTCGTGGAACCCTTCTTCCGCGATGACGAACGCGACCTTGTGACCTTCCCGCGCGACGCGCGCCATCCCTGACAGCGCCGACCGTGTCTTCCCCTTCCCGGGAGGCCCCGCGAGCGCGATCGTACACCCCTTGGGGACACCGCCGAGCGCGTTCTTCCCGTCCTCCGTCAAGCAGAGCACGTCCAGCACCGAGCCCAGCTTCACGGCCTCCTGGGTCTTGATGCGATCGACGATGAGCGCTGGCCGGATGATGTCCGCGTCGAGCCCTGCCCCTGCGTCGGCGGCCGCCGAGGCGCCCGCAAAGGGAACGGCAGCGGGATCGACGGAAGGCGCGACCATCCCGCCCCCCATCATCATCTGCATCATCTGCATCATGGCCATCATGGGATTCCCTCCCATGGGCATCCCCATCCCGGGCATCATCCCGGGCATCATTCCAGGGGCCATCCCCGGCATCATCCCGGGCGCCATCCCCCCAGGCATCATTCCAGGGGTCATTCCCGGCATCATCCCGGGCGCCATCCCCCCAGGCATCATTCCAGGGGTCATTCCCGGCATCATCCCGGGCGCCATCCCTCCAGGCATCATGCCAGGCGGCATGCCCATTCCGGGCGGCATCGCCTGAACCTCACTGCTCTGCGGAGCATCCCCCTTCGGCGTCTTCTTCGTGGCCATGTCGCGCCATCCTTACGCCAACAGACCAATTTCTATCATTCAAAACAGACGACACCGGCGCGTTCGACAGCCCATGAATGGCTTCGTGAAGCAGACAACATTAATTTCTACTCCCGCCAGCCAGACAGCCGTCTCACCTGTCGCCGGAACTGGACGTCGCGGCTCAGGAGGCCACGTTCACGGGTGACTCCTCGAAGAGCGCCCGCTCCAGATCGCCGAGCATGCGCTCCACGCTCTCGAAGCGGGACATGGGCTCACGAGCCATCGCTCTGCGGATGATCTCCGTGCAGACCTCGGGGACGGTCGCGTTCAAGGAGTGGGCATGCGGCGGGGAGCAGAAGCAGTGCCCCCACAAGATACGCTTGCTGTCTCCCTCGTAGGGCGGCTTGCCGACGAGCATCGCGTGGTAGGCGGCACCGAGTGAATAGATGTCGCTGGCGGGCCCGACACGCTGGCCCTGGCACTGCTCCGGGCTCATGTAGTGCAGCGTGCCCGCAACGATGCCCTGTCCGTCACTGGACGAAGACAGCGAGTCGTTGGATGCCACGGCCTGCGCCAGACCGAAGTCGACGATGCGGACGACACCGTCGGTGCCGATGAGGATGTTGTCGGGCTTGATGTCCCGATGCACCACCCCCGCCGCATGAGCCGCCGCGAGCCCCCGGCAGACATCGGCAGCGACCTCCGTCGCCTGGCGCCAGTGAAGCGGACCTCCCGCAGAGAGCAGCGCTTGCACGCTCCCGCCACGGACGAGCGGCATCGCGATGAAGTACGCTCCTTCCCACTCGCCGATGTCATAGATCCCGACCACGTTGGGGTGATCGATCTGCGCGGCCGCCCGCGCCTCGCGCTGGAAGCGTCGAAGGGCATCGGGATCCTTGGCGAGCGCATCCGGCATCACCTTGATCGCCACCTTGCGGCGCAGAATCGTGTTCTCGGCCTCGTAGACCACACCCATGCCACCCCGGCCGATGCGCCCCGTGATGGAGTAGTTGCCGATCCGCGTGCCCGTCGGCAGGTTGTCCGCATGGGGCCGTGGCGTCGCGCGCACGGTCTGCGCTTGCCCGACAGCGCCCCCCGCCGGCACCAACCTGCCGCCGCTCGAAGGCACCACGGCCGACACGGGTGTGACCCCTGCCTGCGCGACCACGCTCGCCAGCTGAGCTGCCTCACGCCGCCCACGCTCCACTGCGTAACGAACTGCACGGACCAGCGCGGGTCCCTTGATTCGCCCCTTGGGCAGGTAATCCTGGGCGCCCTCCTGTACTGCCCGCAGCGCCAGCGCCTCATCATCCAGATTGGACAGGATCACCAGCGGTAGCGTCGGCGCGGCCGTATGAATCTTGACGAAGCCCTCGAACCCGAAGCTGTCTGGCAAGGACAGATCCAGCAGGACCACATCGAAGCACTGCTCTCCGATGGCCTTCAGCGCGAGCGCAACCCGATCCACGTGGGTCACCACGAGATCCGACGCCACCGCTTCCGCCACCATCTCGCGCAGCAAGCGGGCATCCGCAGGGTTGTCCTCCACGAGCAGGACATTGATGACAGGACCGTCCATATCGTTCAATCGTTCGAGAGCTGCACCGTCGTGAGCCAGAAGTCCTCGATCGTACGTATGACCTGAATGAAGCAGTCGAGGTCGCCAGGCTTGGTTACGTAGCAGTTTGCGTGCAAGCCATATGCCCTCTGAACATCCTCCTGGGAGGCAGAGCTGGACAGCACCACGACGGGGATGTGCATCAGGGCCTCATCGGCCTTGATCTCCTGCAGCACCTCCGCGCCGTTCTTCATGGGGAGGTTCAGATCGAGCAAGATGAGATCCGGCCGGGGCGCAGTGACGTATTTGCCCTCCCTCCTCAGGAAGGCCACTCCCTCCACACCGTTCGCCGCGACGCTGAGCCTGCATCGCGCAGCCCGGCCTTCCAGCGCCTCGCGCACCAGCCGCGCGTCGCTCGGGCTATCGTCGATCAGGAGGATGTCGAAGTGCCGCTCCCCGTGGCTCATACCGCTGCTCTACTCTTCTCCGGATCATGGGACTGCCGGACGGGCGCACCAGTGCACCGGCAGAATTTCCTCATGCGCTCGCGCAGCGGGGAGCACCAGCGGCGCGCTCCCCGGTCCCCCCTTCACGCATGTCCTGATGGAGATCAGGGACATGCGCCGGATCAGCAAGGCATCTCCTGAAGCTTCCCGACGACACCTCATGCACGTCCCCGATCGATCTTCGATCATCCAACGTCTACAGAACGCCTGCAGGGCGTCGAACCCCACCTTGACTCACGGTGCTCGCACACCGCCTGCACTGGACCCATTCCGACGTCAGGAGGCACCGAGAAGACCTCATGCCGCGCGTGCTCATCGTGGAAGACAGCCCGACCCAGGCTGCAGAGATCGAGATCACCCTCTCCCAGGAAGGCTTCGACATCACGCGCACGCCCGACGCCGAGTCTGCCCTGGCGCGGCTCCGTGAGGAGCATTTCGACCTGGTGCTGAGCGACATCATCATGCCCGGTCTCTCCGGCTACGACCTGTGTCGCGCCATCAAATCGGATCCGGTCCTCAGCGACGTCCCCGTCTTGCTCCTCACCTCGCTCAACGACGTCACCGACATCCTCCAAGGCCTCGAAAGTGGTGCGGACAACTACGTCACCAAGCCCTGTGACGTCCGCCACCTCGCCGGGCGTATCCACCAGACCCTGGCCGAGCGTGCGATCCGCGCACGCCGTGTGGGGCCCGACGACATGCTCTTTCGCGGCCAGCACTTCCGTGTGAGCTCCGACAAGCAGCAAATCCTCGGGTTCCTGCTCTCAGCGTTCGAGGATTTCGCGCGCGCCAAGACCAACGAGCAGGAGAGCCGCCTCGCGGCCGAAGCCGCGCGCGTCCGCGAGGAGCTGCTCCGGGCCGAGAAAGAGCACGAGGTCGCCCTGGCGCGCACCCTGGCTCAGCGCATCGACGAGCGCACCGCCGAGCTGCTGCGCATGAACGAGCAGCTCCAGCGCGAGATCGCGGAACGCAAACTGGCCGAGCTTCAGCTCGCGATGAAAGCTACGGAGCTTGCCCGATCCAACGCCGAGCTGGAGCAGTTCGCGAGGGCGGCCTCGCACGACCTCCAGGAGCCACTACGCACCGTGATGAGCTACGCCCAGCTCCTCGCGCGGCGTTATCAGGGACGACTCGACGCCGACGCCGACGATTTCTTGCGCTTCATCACCGCTGGCACCAGCCGCATGCAGGCGCTCGTCCAGGGGCTGCTCGAACTCTCGCGCCTCGGCAGCGCCCCCGCGGCCCGTCACCCCGTCGACGTCAACGCGCTCCTCGACGAAGCGCTCGACAACCTGCAGGCAGCCATCTCCGAGAGCGGCGTCACGGTCACCCGCGCTCACCTGCCCACGCTCACGGCCGACCCACGTCAGATCGTCCAGCTGTTCCAGAACCTCATCGGGAATGCCGTGAAGTACCGAGGAGAAGCGCCACCCCGCGTTCACATCGACGCCTCACGAACCGAGGAAGGCGACTGGCTCTTCTCGGTTCGTGACAACGGGATCGGCTTCAACCCGCGCTATGCGGATCGCATCTTCGCGCTGTTCCAGCGTCTGCACACCCCGGACGAGTACCCTGGCACCGGCATCGGCCTCTCTCTCTGCAAGAAGATCGTCGAGCGGCATGGGGGCCACATGCGGGCCGAGTCGGCGCCAGGCGAGGGGGCGATCTTCTATTTCACGCTCCCCGGTGGCCCCGATGGGCATCGATGAACCTAGGGTGACGTCAGGGCATCGAGCAGGTTGTCTCGCATCGCGTTCTTGACGGGATAGAGCCCGCTGTTCGGGTAGTTCACACCGTCCTGCATCAGCGACTCGATCGTCATGTAGAAGCGATCCTGGCTGAGCTTCGGCGTCGCGTAAGCCTCCAGCGCGGCGGGCATGAGGTAGCGGGGAACCCGACCCTGCGCTGGCGCATCCTCGCTGGAGAGCACCCACTCGAAGGTGGTCGCTTCGCTCATGTACGCCACGAACGCTGCGGCCGCATCGGCGCAGGCTCCCGTGCAGCGCGCGCTCAGCATGAAGCTGTCCGTGAATACCAGCGGGTGGCTCCCGTGCCCGAGCGGTGCGGACGAGATCTCGATCTCGGCCGGGTCGGCGCCGACCGGCAATGCCTTCAGGATGGGGAACAGGCGCTCCGAGAAGCCGAACGCCGCGTCCACTTGACCGGCCGAGAACTTCGCCATCGCCGGATCGATCACGTCCTCCGCGTCGAAGGTCCCATCGAGGCAAGGGTTGAGCCCTCCGCTCTCGCACGTCTCCGAGAACATCTTCAGGCCGGAGATTGCCTGGGGGTCGAGTGCCGTGGCCGAGATCGCAGAGGCGACCCCACCGGCCCCGTTCGTATCGGCCCAGGCATCGAGGTAGAGCGCCGGCAAGTTCCAGCTCCCCAGCAGATTCCCTGCCATGTCGGGCTCTGGCGTCTGGAGATCGGCGAGTGCCGAGACCAGCTCGGAGACGGAGCTGGCGTTCGCCACGGCCGCGCTCCTCGAGAAGACGAAGTGGCTGCACATCCAGTGCGGCACCCCGTACAGCGCGCCCTGGTACGTCGACGCCTCGATCGCAGCCGGATGCCAGTTCCTCGACGGAAGTGCAGACCAAGGAGTCACTGCCCCCGTGTCCACCAGTTCTCCGAGCAGGCTCGTGTCGATCTCGACCAGATCGAACGAGCATGCCTCGTTCTCGCCGGACATCCCCCGCGCCAGCGCTGCCGGGTCGTACGGATCATCCTGGAAGCATGGCGGATTCAGCTCGAGCTCCACCTCGGGGTGGAGCGTCTCGAACTCACGCTTCATCCGCCGAACCATGGCCTCGAAGCGATCACCGGCGGCGTCGGGGATGTAGGGATAGAGCGGCACCCGCAGGCGGATCCGCTCGTCCGATCCACCCCCCTGCCCTCCTGTACCTCCCTGCCCTCCAGCGCCGCCTTGTCCTCCGGTCGCGCCACTACCGCCATTCCCCTGAGAGGAGCCATCGTCTTCCGAGGCACAACCCAGGCTGGACACCATCCATGCCACGCAGGCCATCCAGCCCAGCCTGCGTCCCACCACGCCAGGCAGGGACGACAGCGCCACCCGGCTGTCTTGCGCCCACGTTCGCGAGCGCGCCGTTACCTTGAACTTCTCGCTGTTCATCGCGGAGAGACCGTAGGTCGCCGCGCTTTCGCCGTCGACCAGGAACGCCCCCTCCGCAGCGTGCCTCGACCTGGAGGTCAGTACGTCTCGAGGTGCAGCCGCCCGAACTGCTTCAGCTTCTTCCAGAGCGGCTCCCAGGGCTGACCGCTCTGGTTGGCGATGTCCGCAAGCGCCTGGAGCACGCCCTCTTCCATCCCCTTCAAACCGCATACGTAGATGTACGTGCTGTCGTCCCGCAGCATCGCCGCCACGTCTTCTGCGCGTTCACGCATCAGGTCCTGCACGTAACGCTTCGGCTGCCCTGGCGTTCGCGAGTACGCCAGGTTCACGTCGATGAAATCCTTCGGCAGGTTCATCAGCGGCCCGAAATAAGGCAGCTCCTCCCGCGTCCTGGCACCGAAGAACAGCATCAGCTTTCCGGTCGCTCCCTTCAGACGACGGCGCCTCCGGTACTCCGTCATCGCCCGCATCGGCGCCGAGCCCGTCCCGGTACAGATCATCAGGAGGTGAGAGTTCGGGTGGTTCGGCATCAGGAAGCTGCTCCCGAACGGACCGATGACCTGAACCGAGTCGCCCTTCTTCAGGTCGCACAGGTAGTTCGAGCAGACGCCGCTCCTCGCCTCTCCTTTCGCATCGGTGGTCACGCGCTTCACGGTCAACGACAGGTTGTTGTAACCCCGTCGCTCTCCATCGCGCGCACTCGCGATGGAGTACTGCCGCGCGTGGTGTACCCGCCCGTCCGGCGTCGAGCCTGGAGGCAGGATGGCGATGGACTGCCCTTCCAGCACGGGGAAGGGCATCTGCCCGAAGTCGAGCACGATGTGGTGCACGTCGCTCTCCGACGTCTCCGCGGTCAAGCGGTAATTCCCCACCACCGTCGCCGAGATCGGCGCCTTGTGCGTGTAGAGGTTCACGTAGGGACGCGCCGCCGACCAGGGAGGCAGCGTGGAGCCGAGCACCGTGTCGACCTCGATGCCCTCAGCCTCCCCTTCCCCCTCTTCCACGTTTGCCGCGGCTTCTGCCGACTCAGCCGAGACCGCGAGCGTCGTCTGCTTGGGCAGCTCGTCCCAGGTGAACTGTTCCTCGACGCTGTACGCCTCCGTCTTGGCGACGTTCCGCCAGTTGTCGATCGCACCCGTCGGGCATGGCGAGACGCACGCCATGCACAGGTTGCAGATCGACGCGTCGACGACGTAGTTGTTTCCGTCGTGCGAGATCGCTCCGATCGGGCAGGTCTCCTCGCAGGTGTTGCAGCGGATGCAGATCTCCGGATCGATGAGATGCTGCTTGATGACCTCGAGGTGAACGCTCATCCCCTCGCTCCTCTGATCCCCTGCGTCGCGCGGAGACCTGTCTTCTGCGACCTCAGTTGAATCGCACGTACTCGAAATCGATGGGCTGCTTGTTGATACCCATGGGCGGCGGCGCGATCCAGTTGGCGAACTTGCCCGACTCGGCGACACGGCCCATGAGCGACGCCACGAACGCCCGGTCCTCGGCGGTGGGTAGCCAGTTCGACTGGTTCTTCTGCCACTCTTCCTCGCTCACCAGCCGCCCATCCGGCGACACCCGGTTCCCCGCGAAGGTCCCGATCTGACGGTGGAATGCCTTGTGCGGCACGGAGAGCCGGAACGGCAGCCCCGCCTTCTCGATCACCTTGTTCCAGCGTCCCACGCCGCCGACCGAATCCTTGATGTAGTCGTCGCGGAGTACCTCGTTCAGCGCGTTCAGCATGGGCACCTCGCGCTCGATCAGCTTCCCGCCCTCGATCCCCAGAATCTTGTAGCTCTGGCCGTTGAGCTGGTGATCGTCGGAGCGCTTGCCCTCCTCGAACCGCCCCTTCAGGCCGGCGCTGTAGAACATCGCCGCGTTCGACGACTGATCAGCGCCGAACAGATCCAGCGTCACCGCGTAGTGGAAGTTGAGGTATCGCTGGATCGTCTCCAGATCGATCACCCCTGCTGCACGCAGCGTCTTCGGATCGTCCGTCTTGAGCTGGTTCATCACCGCGCACGTCCGCTGGATGACCCGGGACACCCCCGACTCACCCACGAACATGTGGTGAGCCTCCTCCGTCAACATGAACTTCGTCGTCCGCGCGAGCGGATCGAAGCCCGACTCCGTGAGCGCACTGAGCTGGAACTTCCCGTCGCGGTCCGTGAAGTAGGTGAACATGAAGAACGACAGCCAGTCCGGCGTCCGCTCGTTGAACGCACCGAGGATGCGCGGGTTGTCCTCATCACCCGAGCGCCGCTCGAGAAGAGCTTCGGCCTCCTCGCGGCCATCACGCCCGAAGTAGCGCTGGAGCAGGTAGACCATCGCCCAGAGGTGCCGACCCTCCTCCACGTTCACCTGGAACAGGTTCCGCAGATCGTAGAGCGACGGCGCCGTCAGCCCCAGGTGCCGCTGCTGCTCCACCGACGCCGGCTCCGTGTCCCCTTGCGTCACGATGATCCGCCGCAGGTTCGCGCGGTGCTCGCCCGGCACCTCTTGCCACGCCGGCTGCCCCTTGTGCTCCCCGAACTGGATCGTCCGATCCTGCTGGGCGGGCGTGAGGAAGATTCCCCAGCGGTACTCGGGCATCTTCACGTAGTCGAAGTGCGCCCACCCGCTCGGATCCACGCTCACCGCCGTGCGCAGGTACACGTCGAAGGACTGCGAGCCTTCCGGCCCCATGTCCTTCCACCAGGAGATGAAGTTCGGCTGCCATTGCTCCAGCGCGCGCTGCAGCGTCCGGTCTCCGGCGAGATTGACGTTGTTCGGAATCTTTTCGCTGTAGTCGATCGAGGTCATGGCTGACTCCTGGCTGCTGTGAAGGACCGCTCGCGTCGGGTGGGGCTACACCCGCGTCGGATCGAACTGCGCCTTCCCGCCTTTCCCGTACACCTTGAGAGCCCCCTTCTCACCGACCGCATTCGGACGGATGAAGATCCAGTTCTGCCAGGCCGAGAGCCGCCCGAAGATGCGCGTCTCCATCGTCTCGGCCCCCGCGAACCGCAGGTTCGCCTCCATGCCGGTGAGCGCATCGGGCGACATCGCTGCCCGCTCCTCCAGCGCGATCCGGATCTCGTCGGCCCAATCCAGCTCGTCCGGCGCCGCCGTCACCAGCCCGAGCGCGTCGGCCTCGGCAGGGGTCAGCGCCTTCCCCGTCGCCTCTTTCGCCGCCTTCAGCTCCGCCTCGTCCTCGCAGAACCGACGACCGAGCCGCGACTGACCGTTCACCATCGGCAGCGCTCCGAAGTTCAGCGCCGACAGCGTGATCCTCGGCTCTCCCTCGCCGCCCGCCGACATGTACGTCCGGTCGGCCGCGAACGACAGCTCGGCCAGCGTCCCGGCGAAGCACGACCCCGCCTCGATCAGCGCGAACAGCGTCCTCGACGACACGTCCAGCCGCGCCAGCGTCCGCCGCAGGAGCCCCAGCGTCTCCCGCACGAACCAGTGGTCCTTGTGCCGCAGCAACGCAGCATCCGCCGCCAGCACGTGCGCCGCCTCGCCCTCCGTCTTCAGGATCCAGGTCCCCAGATCCAGCTCGTTCGTGCGCAGCGTCAGGATCGCGTCGTCCAGCTCCCTGGCCACCGCGAGCGGCCACCATGCTGCACCGGCCGCCTCGATGTCGGCGATCTCCACCGCCGGAGCCACCTCGGGCGCCTTCACCACGAACGTCGCCGTCCTCCGCGCCCTGTCGAAGCTCACCTGCACGTAGCGGTAGCCGAGCCCCTCCTCGCTCTCCGTCCGCTCCAGCCGCGGCAGCGCCACCCCCTTCACGCCTTCGGGCCGATCGCTCGACGTCGCCAGCTCCGCCGCCCGGGCGCGCACCACATCTTTGAATTGCGCCGGCTTCGCGATCTCGTCCACGAGCCGCCACTGCTTCGCCCGCTCCCCGCGGATCCCCTCCACGGTCGTGCAGAAGATGTCGGCCCGATCGTGCCGCACCTTGCGCTTGTCCGTGACCCGCGTGAGCCCGCCGGTCCCCGGCAGAACGCCCAGCAGCGGCACTTCCGGCAGCGACACCGCCGACGACCGATCATCGATCAGGTAGATCTCGTCGCACGCCAGCGCCAGCTCATAGCCACCACCGGCGCAGGCCCCGTTCACCGCTGCCAGGAACTTCAGCCCCGAGTGACGGCTCGAGTCCTCCAGCCCGTTGCGCGTCTCGTTCGTGAACTTGCAGAAGTTCACCTTCCAGGCGTGGGTCGACGTCCCCAGCATGAAGATGTTCGCGCCCGAGCAAAACACCCGGTCCTTCATGCTGGTGAGCACCACCGTCTTCACCTCGGGGTGCTCGAAGCGGATCCGCTGGATCGCGTCGTGCAGCTCGATGTCCACGCCGAGGTCGTACGAGTTCAGCTTCAGCTTGTAGCCCTCGCGGAGGCCTCCATCCTCGACCACATCCATGCCGAGGGTGGCGACCGGGCCATCGAACGACAGCTTCCAGTGCTTGTACTGCGAAGGCTCGGTGCGGTAGTCGACGCGGGCATCAGCGGACATCACGACTCCTCGGCCGGGGACGATTCCGGCATTTGTCCATGCACGCTACTGCCCGACCCCCAGCCGGTCAAGCACTATCCTGCATGTTGCCATCGCCGAGGCGGACCGCGAGTGCATCCCGGAGACCCAGGAAAGTGTCCCCGAGCGACTTCCCGCTGGTGTTGAAGGAGAGATCGGCCTTCGCATAGAAGTCGGCCCGGCTGGCGAGGATTGCCCTCAGATCGTCCATCGCCTCCCCATTGCCCTCCATCGGCCGGACGTCCCCCTGCGCGACCACCCGCTTCATGTGATCTTCCGGGGTCGCCTGGAGCCACACCGTGAAGCAGCGAGCGAGCAGCAGGTTGAACGTACCCGACGCCGACACGATCCCCCCCGGCAGCGCGATCACCGCCCGTTTGTGCCCCTCCAGCGTCATCTCCAGCGCCCGCAGCTCATAGCGTCGGTACGCGCTCGCCCCGTAGAGTCCGTGAATCTCCGACGGCGGGCACCCCGCGAGCTTCTCGATCTCGCGCGCCAGCTCCACGAACGGCATCCCCAGCTCGCTCGCGAGCATCCGCCCCAAAGTCGATTTACCCGCGCCCCGCAGACCGATCAGCGCCAGCCGCCCGGTGCGATCCGGTCCAGCACCGTTCCCCTCGAACAGCCGCGTCAACGCGATCCGCGCCCGCTTCAGCGCCGCCTCGTCGCGCCCCTGCAAGATCTCCCGGATCAGCGCGCCCTCCGCCGACGACACGGCCTCGTCGCTCATGAGGTCGGCGAGCGTGCATCCGAGTGCATCGGCCACCTGCTTCAGCACCAGCACCGACGCGTTCCCCAGCCCCGTCTCCAGGTTCGCCAGATGCCGCTCGGACACATCGGCTTCCTTCGCCAGCGCCTTCCGCGTCAGCCCTCGACGTGCTCGCAACAGCCGCACCCGACTTCCGAGCGCCGCCAGGAAGGGATGACGCTCCTCGTCTGGAGGCGGCCCTCGTCGCGCCAGCTTTGACGCATGATGCTTCATGTCAACGTCGCCTCGGTCGAAGTGTATGCACCAAAGTGCTTGACCCACAAGAGCCTTGGCACCCATGCTGAGCCGACCAGGCCGAGCACCGCACAACCCACGCACAGCGAGCCACGAACATGAGCGAGATCCTGAAGAACTACGTCGGCGGCGAGTGGATCGCCGGCCGCGGCGACGGCACGCCGCTCCGCGACCCCGTGACCGGTGAAGAGCTGGCCCGCGTCTCCAGCGAGGGTCTCGACCTCGACAAGGCGTTCGACTTCGCCCGCACGAAAGGCGGCACCGCCCTGCGCGACCGCACCTATGCCGAGCGCGCCGCCCTCCTCGGCGACGTCGCCAAGGCCCTCCAGGCCAAGCGCGACGACTACTACGCCATCTCCATCGCCAACAGCGGCACCACCAAGGCCGACTCGGGCATGGACATCGAGGGCGCCATCTTCACCCTCTCCTACTACGCCAAGCTCGGCGCCTCCCTCGGCGACGCCAAGGTCCTGCTCGACGGTGACGTCACCTCCCTCAGCAAGGACGGCTCCTTCCGCGCCCAGCACATCCTGACCCCGACGCGCGGCCTCGCCCTCTTCATCAACGCCTTCAACTTCCCCGCCTGGGGCCTCTGGGAGAAGGCCGCCCCCGCCCTCCTCTCGGGCGTCCCGGTGATCATCAAGCCTGCCACGGCCACCGCCTGGCTCACCCAGCGCATGGTCGCCGACGTCATCGCGGCCGGCGTGCTCCCCGAGGGCGCCCTCTCCGTCGTCTGCGGCAGCGCCGCCGGCCTCCTCGACCGCGTCCAGGCCTTCGACGTCGTCTCCTTCACCGGCTCCGCCGACACCGCCGCCAAGCTCCGCGCCCACCCGGCCTTCGTCTCGCGCGCAGCCCGCCTCAACATCGAGGCTGACAGCCTCAACTCCGCCCTCCTCGGCCTCGACGCCAGCCCTGGCTCTGGCGCCTTCGACGGCTTCATCAGCGAGGTCGCCCGCGAGATGACCATCAAGTCCGGCCAGAAGTGCACCGCCATCCGCCGCGCCTTCGTCCCCGCCGCCCACTTCGACGCCGCCGCCGAGGCTCTCCGCGCCAAGCTCGCCAAGATCACCGTCGGCAACCCCCGCAACGAGACCGTCCGCATGGGCTCCCTGGTCAGCCGCGACCAGCACACCAGCGTCAAGGCCGGCATCGACGCCCTCCGCCGCGAGACCGAACTCCTCTTCGACGGCAGCGCCACCCCGCTCGTCGACGCCGATCCCGAGGTCAGCGCCTGCGTCGCCCCTCACCTCCTCGGCCTCCGTGACGGCGAAGCGTCCGCCGTTCACGACGTCGAGGTCTTCGGCCCCGTCGCCACCCTCATCGCCTACCGCGACGAAGCCCACGCCATCGACCTCGCCCGCCGCGGCGGCGGCTCCCTCGTCGCCTCCGTCTTCAGCGACGACGAAGGCCAGCTCGCCCACTTCGCCGTCGCCCTCGCCGACACGCACGGCCGCGTCCACGCCGTCAGCCCTGCGGTCGCCAAGACCCAGACCGGCCACGGCAACGTCATGCCCCAGTCCCTCCACGGCGGCCCCGGCCGTGCTGGTGGCGGCGAAGAGCTCGGTGGCCTCCGCGCCCTCAACTTCTACCACCGCCGCGCCGCCATCCAGGCCCCCTCCGGCGCCCTGGATCTCCTCCCCAAGGCCGCAGCGAAGTAGCGCCAGCGCGACGCGACCGCGTCAGCCCCTCCCGGCCTCCTCATCGGCCAGGCCTTCCCACAGCGCCGTCAGATCCAGCTCGACCGCATCGAAGGGCGGCGCGCACACCGTGGTGACATCCTGCACCACCATCTCCACTTCCCAGCGCTTCCGCGGTCCGAGGTGATGCACCTCGAGGGCACGCGCGTTCGGCTCGATGAACCACAGCCACGTCAGCTGCCTACCCGAGGGTAGCCGCGCCGCCTCCGCATCGTGCAACCACAATCCAGGCTCGGCAACCCGACCGCGTGCTACTCCCTGGATCGACGCAGCTCGCTGCGCCCGCGGACCCGAAACGAACGCCGCTTCGTCGCTCCTGACCCCTGACCAGCGCGACGCCCACCTGGACCGTCGCCTCTCCGAGGAAGCCATGGATGCAGCCGCCAAGGCACCGCCCGAGCAGTTCAACTTCGCCGCTCACCTCCTCACCCTCAACCAGGCGCGCGGCGCCAAGGTCGCCTACATCGATGACCTCGGCGCCCTCACGTACGCCGAGCTGGAGCGCCGCGTCCGCGCCTTCGCCGCCTCTCTCCTCCGCCTCGGCCTCCACCGCGAGGAGCGCATCCTCGTGGCCATGCTCGACACCGTGGACCTCCCGGTCGTCTTCCTCGGCGCCCTCCACGCCGGTGTCGTCCCGGTCCTCGTCAACACCCTGCTCGGCGCCGACGACTACGCCTACATGTTCACGCACAGCAGCGCGAAGCTCGTCGTCACGTCAGGCCCCCTCGTCGACAAGCTTCGCGCCGCCATCACCGCCACGGGCGCCCCTCTCCCCCTCCTCGTCTCCCAGCCAGCGCCCCTCGCTCCGGGTGACCTCGACCTCACCCCCCTGCTCCACGAACCTCCCGCCGAGGCGCCCGCCGACACCCACGTCGACGACATCGCCTTCTGGCTCTACTCCTCCGGCTCCACCGGCCGCCCCAAGGGCACCGTCCACACCCACGGCAACCTCTACTGGACCGCGGAGCTCTACGCGAAGCCCATCCTCGGCATCCGCGAGACCGACGTCGTCTTCTCCGCCGCCAAGCTCTTCTTCGCGTACGGCCTCGGCAACGCCCTCACCTTCCCCCTCAGCGTCGGCGCCACCACCGTCCTCATGGCCGAGCGCCCCACCTGCGACGCCGTCTTCGCTCGCCTCACCCGCCACAGGCCCACCCTCTTCTGCGGCGTCCCCACCCTCTTCCTCGCCATGCTCGCTTCCCCTGCCCTCCCGCCGCGCGCCGACGTCGCCCTCCGCGTGTGTACCTCCGCCGGCGAGGCCCTCCCCCAGCAGGTCGGCGAGCAGTTCACCGCCCACTTCGGCGCCGAGATCCTCGACGGCCTCGGCTCCACCGAGATGCTCCACATCTTCCTCTCCAACCGCCCTGGAGAGGTCGTCTACGGCACCACCGGCACCCCGGTCCCTGGCTACGAGGTCTCCCTCCGCGACGAAGCCGGCGCCCCGATCCCTGACGGCGAGATCGGCGACCTCTACGTCAAAGGCCCCAGCGCTGCGCTCCTCTACTGGCGCAACCGCGACCGGACCCGGGCCACCTTCCTCGGTGACTGGGTGAAGACCGGCGACAAGTACCAGCGCCTCCCCAGCGGCCACTACGTCTACGCCGGCCGCAGCGACGACATGCTCAAGGTGAGCGGCCAGTACGTCGCCCCCGTCGAGGTCGAACTCGTCCTCCAGCAGCACGAGTGCGTCCTCGAGGCCGCCGTCGTCGGCAAGCTGGAGAGCAACGGCCTCATGAAGACCTGCGCCTTCATCGTCCTCCGCGAAGGCCACGCCCCTGGCGACCACCTCGTCGTGGCGCTCCAGGCCTTCGTCAAAGGCCGCCTCGCGCCCCACAAGTACCCGCGCGAGATCGTCTTCCTCGCGGAGCTACCCAAGACCGCCACCGGCAAGATCCAGCGCTTCCGCCTGCGCGATCCCCACTGAACCGTCGCACGATCCAACGACGGATGTCTCTGCCGCACCTCGCCGGGATGTGCGAAGCTGCGCCCGATTTCATGAAGCAATCCAAACGCGCGGCGGCCAAGGCCCCCACCCCTCCGGACGCTGCCACCTTTCTCGCCGAGACCGAGCAGATCGCGAACGAGCTCTCCTGGCCCTTCGAATCCTTCGGCGAGATCAACGACTTCACCGTCGCCTCGGGCGCCTTGATCGCGACCGATCCCACGTACGAGAAGCTCATCTGGAGCTACGACACCGACACCACGATCGCCACGTGCATGCTGGTCGCTCGGGACGCCGTCACGCCGGCCCGACAGTCCGCCGTGCTGAAGCTCTGCGCCCTCGTCAACGACGGCCTCTCCTTCGGCTGCCTCGACTTCGCGCTCGACGACGGCACGCTCGCCCTCCGCGACCATGCCGACCTGCACTTCGGCCCGCTCGATCAGGTCCTCCGGCGCGCCACCGGCCGGCTTCTCTCGGTGGCCCAGCAGCTCGCGCCGGCCCTTCGAGGCACCTTGACCGGCAAGAAGCCGGAGGCTGCCCTCCTCGACGCCCAGCAGGCCGAGGAGGAAGCGGCGGAGCAGGATGCCACGGAGGAAGTCCCGGCATCCCCCGCTCCGACCTCCAAGAAGACCGCGTCGAAGAGCACCGCCTCGAAATCGACGCCTGCGGTCAAGCCCGCGCCTCGAAAGCCCGCCTCGAAGTCGACGCCTGCGGTCAAGCCCGCACCTCGAAAGCCCGCCTCGAAGTCGACGCCTGTGACCAAGTCCGCACCTCAGAAGCCCGCCTCGAAGGCCCCTGCCTCGAGCCAGGCCGCTGAGACCAAGGCAACGCCTCGGAAGCCCGCCTCGAAAGCCCCCCCTTCGAAGTCGGTCGTTGCGACCAAGGCAACGCCGCGAAAGACCACCTCGAAGACCGCTCCGAAGACGGAAGCCTCGAAGCCGGCTGCTGCGGCCAAAGCGACGCCGCGAGAGGCCGCCTCGAAGACCACGTCCTCGAAGACGACTTCCGCAGCGAAAGGCACATCGCGGAAAGCAGCGCCCGTCTCGAAAGCCACTCCGCCAGGATCGGCAAAAGTAACGAAAGCCTCGCCTGCGAAGTCCGCCGCCCCCCGCGCTGCGAGCCCCCAGAAGTCCCCGACCCCACCGAAAGCCACCACCTCGAACAAGGTCGCATCGCCATCGGCAGGCGAACCGACGAACACCAAGGTGTGGCTCTTCTCCCTGGAGGAACTTCCGGGCTTCCGTCACCAGAATCGGAAGGTCATCGACGCCCTCTCTCCCGCCTGCTCCACCATGCCCTTGATGCTCTTCCTTCAGCCCGAAGGAGAGACACGAACGCCCACGGGCGACCTCTTCGAGCGCATCCCCGAGAAGGGCGTCTGCTCGGCGACCGAAGGCAAGAAGCTCTTCGGCCTCATCGAGAAGCTGGAGTCGCTCATCGAGAAGCACTGCGACGGCTACTTCTACGACAACGTCGCCACCGACCAGGTCGTGGCGTCGCAGGCCATCCACGACAGCAGCACGCTCGACGAGGTGGGGCGCGCGCTGACGAAGCAAGGCGTCCGCGTCGAACGCACCGAGTTCGTCGCCTCGTACCTGATCGCTGGCGGCCTGGGCTGGCTCCTCGAACCCCGTCCCTGACACCGCTCGCCCCCTACGACACCGACCCCCGACGTCACGCCACGGAATGGGCGCTCGCGCTCATGGTTTCGGAAACCAGGAGCGCGAGCACCTGTGATTCAGGCGCGGACGCTGTCCCCACATCTCGCGAGCGCTGCCGAGAAGCTCATCGACGGCGTCAGGCTGCGCCCGGGAGAGCGCGTCGATGACGTGGCGCTCATCCTGGCGCGCAGCGCTCCTTGACCCGCTCGGTCACGCGACACCAGCGGGACGCCCCTTCACAGGGACCCTGCCAGACTACAGCGCCACGATCGGCAGACCATCCCCCATGGTCTCCGGCGTCATCCCCCGGTCTGCGATGTCGCCGAGCCCCAGCCGCCCATCGTTGTACCCCCAGCACTTGATGTGACCCCCGCTCAGTCGCACGCACGTGTGATGGCTCCCTGCGCGCACGAGCACAGCGGCCTCACCCGTGCCCAGGTTCACCCCGGGCAGCGCGTCACCCATCTCGCCAGGCTCGTCACCGCGGGCTTCCCTGTCACCGAGTCCGAGCTGACCCCAATAGCTATCACCCCAGCACTTGAGCGAACCGTCGTCCAACAACGCACAGGTGTGCAGATCACCTGCCGTGATCGCGACCGCTCGCTTCCCCGACCCCAGATCCACCCTTGGCAGCGCGTCGCCCATCTCGCCCGGCGCGTCACCGCGGAGCTCCGTGTCCCCGAGCCCGAGCTGCCCGCGCTCGTTGTCGCCCCAGCACTTCACGGAGCCATCCTTCAGCAAGGCGCAGCTGTGCATGCGCCCAAGGGCCAGCGCCGCGACCAGGTTGCCCGCGCCCAGGTCCACGTCGGGCAGCGCGTCGCCCATCTCGCCAGGAGCGTCGCCGCGATGGTCGGCGTCCCCGAGCCCGAGCTGACCGTGACCGTTGGCGCCCCAGCATTTCACGGCTCCCCTCGTCAGCAGCGCGCAAACATGCGCGGCCCCCATGAAGACCGCCGTCCCTGCGCCGTCGACCCCGAGATCCACAGCGGGCAAGTCGTCCCCCATCGTCCCCGGCAGGTTCCCACGGGGCGTCACGTCGCCAAGCCCGAGCTGACCGTAACCGTTGTCGCCCCAGCACTTGAGGGTCCGATCGGGCAGCAGCGCGCAGTTCGTCTCTCCTCCCGCGACGAGGGCCACTGCCGTGACGCCCGTGCCCAGATCGACCGTCGGCAGGTTCTCCCCCATCGACCCGACATCAAGCCCTCGGCCCTCCCCATCGCCCAGGCCGAGTGAACCCGACGCATTGCCCCCCCAGCATTTGACACGGCCGCCTCTCAGCAACGCACAGTGATGGAAGGACCCCGCAGCGAGCGCCTCCACCGTCTCGCCCGTCCCCAGGCTCACCGCGGGCAGGTCGTCGCCCATCTCGCCAGGATCGTCACCGCGAGGGACAGCGTCCCCGAGCCCGAGCTGACCTGCACTCCCTTCGCCCCAGCACTTGACCGCCCCATCGACGAGCAACGCACAGGTGTGCGCATACCCGGGAGTCACATCGAGCGCGCGCGCGGCTTCCGGCACCTCGCAGCCCTCGTCCCGCGTGGAGCCCTCACCGCACCCATCTGACGGGGCCTCGTCCTCGGGGCCGAGATCCCGGATCACGATCGCGCCACAGCCAGCCAGGAAGACGGCGAGCCCCGCGAACCCCACGACCCTCGCCACGCGCCCAGCCCCCTGACCCTTCTGACGCCTCATGCCTCATCCTCCAGCAGCCTTCCCGCGGCCGGAGAGGCCCGCCGCGGTGCTGTCGATGGGTGGGGGCACGCGCACCGCGCCATCACGCCGAATGGCGGAGCGCGTCGAATTCCAGAGCCCTCACACACCCATCACAGCTTCACGGCCGGCAGGGCGTCGCCCATGTCCTCCGCGGTGACGCCCCGCGGCACCGTGTCCCCCAGCCCCAGCTGCCCGCTCATGTTCTCCCCCCAGCACTTGAGCCTCCCCTCACCGAGCAAAGCGCAGGTGTGAGAGCTACCGGCGCGGACGAGTACGGGGACCTCCCCCGCTCCCACGTTCACGAAGGGCAAGCTGTCGCTCATCCCCCACCGCGCCTCGCCGTGGTCCACCTCGTCTCCGATCCCGAGCTGGCCGCTCCCGTTGTGACCCCAGCACTTGATCCCGCCTTCCTTCATCAGCACGCACGAGTGAGCCCACCCCACGGACAGTCCCATGGACTTCTTGCTCCCCCCCATGTCCACCCGGGGCAGCTCATCGCCCATCTGTTCCGGCTCGACCCCCCGGTCGTCCTTGCCTGTCCCGAGACGGCCGTAGCGGCTGTACCCCCAGCATTTCACGGACTGGTCGCCCAGCAACGCGCACGTATGGGCCTCGCCCGCCGCGATGGCCACCGCCGCTTGCCCTGCCCCCAGATCCACCGCAGGCAAACTGTCTCCCATCTCTCCCGCGTCGTCGCCCCGCGCCTCGACATCGCCGAGCCCGAGCCGACCGCTCCTGTTGTCACCCCAGCACTTCACGCCTCCGTCACCCAGCAGCGCGCACGTATGGGCCTCGCCCGCCGCGATGGCCACCGCCGCTTGCCCTGCCCCCAGATCCACCGCAGGCAAGCCGTCCCCCATCTCTCCCGCGTCGTCGCCTCGCGCCTCGACATCGCCGAGCCCGAGCTGACCGCTCTGGTTGTCCCCCCAGCATTTCACGCCCCCGTCGTGAAGCAGCGCGCACGAATGCCACGCCCCTGCGACGATCGCGGTGGCCGTCTTGCCTGCGCCCAGATCCACGGCGGGCAGCGCATCCCCCATCTCACCGGGGTCGTTCCCTCGGTTCCGGTAATCGCCGACCCCGAGCTGGCCGTATTCATTGAAGCCCCAGCACTTCACACTCCCACCGTGGAGCAATGCGCACGAGTGCCAGGCCCCGGCAGCCACGGCCACCGCCGCGCTCCCCGTCCCCAGCTCCGCGGCTGGCAGCCGCGTGCCCATCTGCCCCGGCCCCTCACCACGGGTCCGCGTGTCACCGATCCCGAGCTGGCCCACCCAGTTGTCCCCCCAGCACTTCACCCGGCCATCGTCCAGCACCGCGCAGGTGTGGCTCCACCCGGCCGCTACGTCGACCGCCTTGGCACACGCCGGAGAGCACTCGTCCACCTCTTGGGTCTCGCCGCCCTCCTCCTCGGCAGCACCGCATCCCACCGCGAGCAGCCCCGCGACGCCCACGAACCCCACGAAGAACAGCCGCGTCCAGCAACGCATCGAGCCCTCCTCACCGTCACGCCCAGCCGTCTGCACCCCATCACGCAACCCCCCTGCATTCGCGGAATACATCTCCCCTGCAGCCAGAACACCTGGCGCTCACGGCGAGACCCCTTCCGCAGGGAGGCTGCTACCAGCGCTCCGAGTAGAGCTTCACCGCGGGAAGATCGTCGCCCATGTCGCTCCGGTAGACCCCGCGAGGGCGCGTGTCGCCGAGGCCGAGTTCACCCGAGTAGTTGCCCCCCCAGCACTTGATGTTGCCTCTGCCGAGACGAGCGCAGGTGTGCTCCCAGCCCGTCCGGAGCAGCGTGACCTCCTCCCCCGCGCCCAGCTCCACCCGCCGCAACCCCTCGCCCATCTCGCCGGGAGCCGCTCCGTAGGACACGCTGTAGTCCCTCCCCCGCCCGAGCACCCCCGACTCGTTGTAACCCCAGCAGGTCACGGCGCCGTCGCTCAGCAGCGCGCAGGTGTGACGTTCACCTGCGACGATGGCCACCGCCGTCTTTCCCGGTCCCAGATCCACCTCGGGCAGGTCATCGCCCATCTCGCCGGCTTCATCCCCGCGTGACGCTTCGTCAACCAGCCCGAGCTGGCCGCTCCAGTTGTTGCCCCAGCATTTCACGGCGCCATCGTTCAGCACGGCGCACGTATGCGCCCCTCCTGCAGCAATCGACATCGCCGTCTTCCCCGTGCCGAGACGCACCGGCAGCAACCACGAACCCATCTCACGCTCGCCGGCGCCCCGTGATGCCGTGTCGCCTTGCCCGAGCTGGCCGTGGTCATTGTAACCCCAGCACTTCACCGTGCTGTTGCTCAGCAGCGCGCAGTAATGGCCGTAGCCAGCGACGAGGGAGACCACCGCCCTGCCCTCGCCCAGATCCACCGTCGGCAAGTGATCGCCCATCTCGCCCGGCTCGTCCCCGCGGTGCCAGTTGTCGTCCAGCAAGGGGATGCCCAGGGGACCTGCCCCCCAGCATTTGACGGTCCCGTCGGACAGCACCGCGCACGTGGAGAACGCCGCGGCGGCGAGGGCGACCGCCACCTTGCCTCGGCCGAGATCCACGGGCGGCAAGGCGTCTCCCATCTGCCCTGGAAGCTCACCTCGGTTCCTCTCGTCGCCCAGCCCGAGCGTCCCGGCGTGGTTCTGCCCCCAGCATTTGACGGCGCCACTGTCGAGCAGCGCGCAGACGTGCAGGTAGCCCGCGGCGATCGCCGTCGCCGAGTTCCCCATCCCCAGATCGACCGCAGCCAGCCCGCCGCCCATCTCGCCCGGCTCGTCCCCCACGACCGCGCGAGAGCCGAGCCCGAGCGTCCCCACGTCGTTGTACCCCCAGCATTTCACCCGCCCATCGTGCAGGACGGCGCAGGAGTACCCTGTCCCGACCCCGACATCGCGCACCCCGCACACCGGCACGCAGGTCCCCGCGAGGGCATCGGCCGGCGCGCAGGTCTCGCCGCCCTCATCGACGGCAGAAGGGCCATCGGCGCACAGGGCATCCGGCGACGCTTGGCTGCGCTCGTTGACCTGACCACAGCCTGCCGCGGTCGCTCCGAGCAAGGCCACCAGGACGAATGACACACGCATTCGACAGCGCATCGATCCCTCCATCCACCATGCAAAAGCCCCACCCCACTCTCGCTCACCAGAGCACCGCCGTTCCCGAGGTCGACCCGCGCTCACCGGCCTGCAGGGCGCTCGCTACCTGCCCTCGGACACCACCTTCACGGCTGGGAGCCCCTCGCCCATGTCCTCCGGGAGGTGGCCGCGATCCCGCTCATCACCCATTCCGAGCTGACCACCGGCATTGGCTCCCCAGCATTTGAAGGTCCCGTCCTGGAGACCCGCGCAGGTGTGGGTGGTACCCACGCGAACCCACACCCCCTGCGCATTCTCACCCAGATTCACCGCGGGCAAGCGATCCCCCTCGGCGCCCGTGAAGTGCAGACGCTCGTCTTCCCTGCCGACGCCGACCTGACCGTAGAAGTTCGCTCCCCAGCACTGGACGACGCCGGAGGTCAGCAGCGCGCACGTGTGATACGCCCCCGCGACGACGCTGACGATCGCCTCTCCAGGTCTGACCTCCACCAGGGGCAGGATGTCGCCCATGGTCTCCTCCCTGCTGCCGATACCCGAGTAGCCTCCGAACCCGAGCTGGCCACTGGAGTTGGTTCCCCAGCACTTGAGCGTTCCTTCGCGCAGCTGCGCGCAGGTGTGGTCGTTCCCGGCCGCGAGGGCGACCGCCACCTGACCCGTCCCCAGGTTCACCCGGGGCAGGTAGCCGCCCATCTCTGCCACCTGGTCCCCGCGGTTGTAGAAGGTATCGAATCCGAGCTGGTTGTAGTCATTTTTGCCCCAGCATTTGACCGCTCCCCCCTGCAGCAGGGCGCACGTGTGCTCGCCACCCGTGACCACGGAGAGCACCGTCGCCCCCGCTCCCAGAGACACCTCGGGCAGCTCGTCGCCCATCTCGCCCGCCTCGTCGCCGCGCTCCTCGACGTCGCCGAGCCCGAGCTGACCGTGCCGGTTGTCGCCCCAGCATTTGACGGTCCCCTCGCTCAGCAGCGCGCACGTGTGCGCTATCCCCGCAGCGATGGCGATCGCCTTCTTTCCGCGACCCAGATCCACCACAGGCAGGCGGTCGCCCATCTCTCCTGGCTCGTCCCCTCGAGACGCCGTGTCGCCGAGTCCGAGCTGACCGTGCCGATTGCTGCCCCAGCACTTGACGGTCCCCTCGCGCAGCAACGCGCACGTGTGAGCCGCCCCCGCCGCGACGGCGACGACCTCCCCCGTGATGCCGAGATCCACCAGGGGCAAGCGGCCGCCCATCTCTCCTGGCTCGTCCCCACGGAACTCTCTGTCCCCGAGCCCGAGCTGGCCCACGAAGTTGTCACCCCAGCATTTCAGCCTGCCCCCGTTCAGGATGGCGCAGGAATGAAACCCTCCCAGGGAGACGTCGACCACGTCGACCACAGCGTCGCACGACCCATCGCAGACGTCGCGGCTCTCGCCGCACCCTGCTCCGAGCACCGCCATCCCTCCGAGCACCACGATGAGAACATCGTTCATCCGACGCATCGTTCCCCTCCTGCGGACGCCACCGACCATCGCGGTCATGGCCCACCTCGGCGAGACACCTCGGCAAGTTGCATGCCGCTGCGAAGGCACGCGCGCACAGCCCCGACGGCAGGTTTTGATGGGTGCTCTCAACGCCCGACCGCAGCGCCCGGAGCCTGCGCGCCTCATTCACCCGCCTCGACCTCGGCCAACCACGTTGCCAATCTCGCCCGCCATGGCCGCTCACCCTGGCACAGCGGGAAGCCCAGCTCCGAGGCCGGCCCCCACTCGCCAGCCAGCAGCGCGCTCGCTACTTCCGCCCGGCGCCCACCTGCACGGTCGGGAGCCTGTCTCCCATGTCTTCCGGGAGCAGGCCGCGCGAATTCATGTCACCGAGCCCGAGCTGACCCGAGCCATTGTTTCCCCAGCACTTGAAAGACCCGTCGTGCAGACCGGCGCAGACATGGTCACTGCCCGAACGGATCCACACGGCTCGCGCTCCCTCGCCCAGATTCACTGGCGGCAAGCGCGCCCCCTCCTCGTCCATGAATGCCAGTTGATGGTCCTCTCGGCCGAGCCCGAGCTGACCGGCACCGTTGCTCCCCCAGCACCGGACGACGCCGCTCACCATCTGCGCGCACGTGTGGTACGACCCCGCGACGACACGGGCGATCACCTCCCCAGCGCCGACTTCCACCACGGGCAGGTTGTCGCCCATGGTCTTTGCCGATCCGCCCGCATACATAGAGTCTTCGAACCCTAGCTGGCGAGCATCGTTGGTCCCCCAGCATTTGAGCTTCCCTTCGCGCAGCAGCGCGCACGTATGGTCTTGCCCGGCCGCGAGAGCGACCGCCACCTGACCCGTTCCCAGGTCCACCCTCGGCAGGCGATTGCCCATCTCTCCTTCAGCGCCCCCGCGGTCGCCGTAGTCACCAATTCCGAGCTGGTAGTAGCCATTGTAGCCCCAGCACTTGACCTCCCCTCCGCGCAGCAATGCGCACGTATGCGCGCTTCCTGCTGCCAGAGAGACCACCTCCGCGCCCGCTCCCAGATCCACCTCGGGCAGGGCGTCTCCCATATCGTCCGCGTCGTCGCCGCGATGCTCGACATCACCGAGCCCGAGCTGACCGAACCGATTCTCGCCCCAGCACTTGACCGTCCCCTCGCTGAGCAGCGCGCACGTGTGAGCCCACCCCGCCACGAGAGCCACCGCCGTCTTCCCGCGGCCCAGATCCACCACGGGGAGCCGGTTGCCCATCTCTCCGGGCCCGTCTCCGCGGCTCCGCGAGTCCCCGAGCCCGAGCTGACCGAATCGGTTGTCACCCCAGCATTTGACGTCCCCACCCCGCAGCAACGCGCACGTGTGCCCCCCCCCGGCAGCGACGGCGACCACCTCCCGGTCCCGGCCGAGATCCACCACGGGCAAGCTGTCTCCCATCTCTCCGGGCTCGTCGCCGAGGAGGTCCGTGTCTGTGAACCCTTCCTGGCCATCCTGGACGGCCCCCCAGCACTTCAACCTGCCTCCTTCCAGGATGGCGCAGGAGTGCGATCCCCCCAGGGAGACGTCGATCACGGCGTCACACGACGAATCACAGACGTCGCGGTCTTCTCCGCAGCCTGCCGCAACCGTCACCACCCCTGCGAGCACCACGACGAGCACACCGTTCAGTAGACGCATCGCTGTCCTCCCGCGAGCACCACCATCCACCACAGCCATCACCGACCTCTGCGAGGGCGCCGTCACCCCCGCCGGGCAGGGCCCGCTCACAGCTCCACGGCGGGGAGCGCATCCCCCATGCGCCTCTTGGCTGTGCCGCGAGGCGCGGCGTGGCCGAGCCCGAGCTGTCCGCGGGTGTTGACACCCCAGCATTTCAGGTCCCCCCCGCGAAGCCACACGCAGGTGTGCTTCCCGCGCATCCTGATCCCCGTGGCCACCGCGCCGGTCCCGAGGTCCACGGCGGGCAAGCCATCGCCCATGTCTTCGGGCTCGTAGCCTCGATCCTTCCGGTCTCCGAGCCCGAGCTCCCCGTCGTAGTTGGCGCCCCAGCACTTCACCGATCCATCGTCCAGCAGCGCACAGGTGCGGTGATCGCCAGCAGCGATGGAGACCGCCTTTTTCCCGGCCCCCAGGTTCACCACCGGCAGGTTGTCGCCCATGCTCTCGGGTCTGTCCCCGTGGGTCCCCGAGACCCCGAGGGCGCCCGCGTGGTCCCCACCCCAGCACTTCACCGAGCCGCCTTCGAACAGCGCGCAGGTGTGGTACAGGCCCGTCGCCACGAGGGTGATCCTCTCGTCCGTCCCCAGGTTCACCGCGGGCAAGGAATCGCCCATCTGCCAGCCCTTCTCCCCGCGGTTCGTGTCATCGCCGAGCCCGAGCTGACCCGCGCCGTTTGCGCCCCAGCACTTGAGCCGGCCGCTCACCATCCACACGCAGGTGTGGTCCCCGCCCACCGCCAGCCCGACGAGTCGCTCGCCTTGCCCCAGGTCCACCGTGGGCAGGTTGTCTCCCATGTCGCCCGGCTCGCCTCCGCGGTCCCTCCGGTCGCCGAGCCCGAGCTGACCCTGGCCATTCTCGCCCCAGCATTTGAGCAAGGAATCACGCAGCACGGCGCAGGTATGCGCACGCCCCGCCCTCACCCCAAGGACCACGGCATCCGTCCCCAGATCCACAGCGCGCAGGTTCTTTCCCATCTCGAGCGGAGCGCGCCCGCGGCTCGCGCGGTCCCCGAGCCCGAGCTCACCGCGCTCGTTGTTGCCCCAGCACCGCACCGTGCCGTCTTCGAGCAGCGCGCAGGAGTGCTTCGCTCCCGCCGTGAGACGGGTGACGGGCAGATCACTGCCCAGATCCACCGTCGGGAGACAGCCGCCCATCTCTCCTGGCTCATCGCCCCGGTCCTCGACGTCACCGAGCCCGAGCGCCTCACCCGCGCCCCAGCATTTCACCCGCCCTCCCGACACCATCGCGCAGGTGTGCTCATCGCCGAGCCCCAGCGAATAGATCGTCCTGACGCACGTGGAGCCATCCTCCTCCGGAAGGGGTTCCTCTGCGCATCCCTCCTCGATCACCGGCGCAGCGGGGCGGCCATCACGGCACATCCCGGGTGGAAGCGGCGGAGGCTCTTCCTCCTCCTCGACGACCGGCGGCTTCGGCTCGGTGCTCACCGTCGAACCGCACGCTGCCGCTGCCCACGCGATCGCTGCGAGCCCTGTGAAGCGCATCCATCCTCGACCCCGCATCGATCGCTCCTTCCTTCACGCAGTTTCCCGGCGACCACGCAGCGCAGCTTCCCGGCGACCACGCAGCTCTCCCGTCGTCTCCAGCCCGTCCCACACGACCTCAGCGCGACCCAGAACGAGCGGCACGCGCAAGCTCGAACCTCCCCCTTCAGCAATCCGCGTGCCTCGCCCCGCAGACGCCCTTTCGCGCCTCTACGGCGCCCGGATCCCGCTCTTTGCTGCCCCAGGCATCAGACCCACGCACACCGTCGCTGGAAGAGGGGTCAACGGAGTTGGCGCCACCTCCGCTGCAGTTGTCTAGGTTGATGCCCCAACGACCCGATCGTGGCCGCTCATGAAGTCCAGCGAGGCATCGCGACCGATCACCGAACCATCGCGACCGCTCACCAAGGCATCCCGACCGGCTCACCGAGACTCGCAGCCCCCCCGGGCGGTGCCTCAGTCCTTCAGCCGCTCCAGCAGCGACTCACCATGCCCCTCGAAGTTCGGGCACTGCGACAGCTTGAACGTCTTCCGCGTCTGCTTGAAGTGCGTCCGCCGGTCTGCGTACGACTTCGTGTGGAAGTTGACCACGGCCGTGATGCGGTTCACGTCCTCGTCGCGCGCGCCCATGTCCGCCTTGATGTTCAGGTTGTTCATCGTCCAGTAGGCCATCGCCGAGATCATCCCGCCGCGCACCGTCAGGATGTCGCCCTCGTTCTGCATGATGTCGATGCCCGAGCCGGGGTACTTGCTGTCGATCTCGGTCTGCACGTTCTGGTAGTTGCTGCGCCCGGTGAGCTGGATGTAGCCCTTGCCGCGGAACTGCCAGCCGTCGCCGCTGGCGATGTTGCCGTTGCCGATCCGGTTCGCGTAGGCGCGGTTCGCGATGGCCTGCTGGTCGGCGGGCTTGCCGGGCGACCGCCCGTAGAGCGCGGCCTCGTTCGGGTTGTCGCGGAAGTACTTGAACGTGCTCTTCAGCCCCTCGACGGAGTAGTTCATGTTCTCCGCGAGCGTCGTGATCGAGGGCCCCACCTCCTCGCGGATCTGCGCGAAGAAGTGCGACTTGCGCAGGCAGGTGTTGATCTCGAACTTCTCGAAGGCCTCGTTGAAGGCGTCGGTGATGCCCTGCAGCTTGTCGTCCGCGGCGCTGGTGAAGATCTCCTTCATCTGCTCCTTGGTGATCTTCGCCTTGCAGCGCGGGCACCCGAGGGGGCACGAGTTCACCGGCGAGTCGGCCGGCGCCTCTGCATCCGCGCCCGCGGCCGGGCTGGTGGGCGCTTGCGCGCCAGCGCCATCTCCCGTCGCCGCCGCCGCGCCATCGCCTGCGCCAGCCGCCCCTGCCCCGGGCGCGCTGGCCACGGGATCGCCGGCGCCAGCGCCGGGCGCTGCGGCAGAAGGCAGGTCCGGGCGAGGCCTGGGGAGCGGGACGCTGTCCGGGAGCTGAGGCACGGCCAGGTCGGGCCTGGGCGTCGGGAGCGGCACCTGCGCGGGCGTGCTGATCGGCGTGGAGGCGCCCACGCCAGCGGAAGGAGAGGTCGGAGTTCGGCTGCCACTCATACGTTGATTCCCTCGGTTCGCTACGTGCAGCCCCCCGTGTCCCGTCCCCCCCTTCTCTCGCGTCGCTTCCTCTCGCGCTCTACCGCCTCACGTCGCGCCACGAAGCGGCGCTACGTGGCGCATCTCGACGCCTCGCGCTCCGGTCTCGCGCGCTTCGACGTCATGGCTCGACGTGCCCTCACACCGCGCGCTCGCCCTCACGGATGGTTCGGGCACTCGGCCACCTTGAAGACCACCTTCGTGGTGTCCTCGAAGTTCTTGCGCCGGTCGGCGTACGTCTTCGTGTGCTTGTTGACGATCTCCGTCACCCGGTCGACGTCGTCGCCGGTCGAGCCCATGTCGGCCTTCAGGTTGATCTTCTTGGCCTTCCAGTAGGCCATGGAGGCGATCATCCCGGTGCGGTACTCGCCCAGCGTCTCCGGGTTGGTCACGATGTCGACGCCCGATCCAGGGTACTCGCTGTCGATGTGCTTCTGCGCCTGCTCGTAGTTGTACTTCCCCGTCACCTGGATGTAGCCACGCCCGCGGTACTTGTAGCCGTTGCCCGACTCGATGCTGTCGTTGCCGAGCTGGCTGTTGCTCCCGTAGGCGTGGTTGCCGATGGCTTCCTGGTCCGCGGCCTGATCGGGTGGCACCCGGCCGTGCAGGTCGGCCATGTCGGGGTTGTTGCGGTAGTAGCTGAAGGTCGACTTCAGGGCGGCCGGTGTGTAATCGAGGCTCTCGACCAGCCGGATTTTCGGGCCGACCTCCTTCATCACCTGGGCGAAGAAGTGCGCCTTGCGCAGGCAGGTGTTGATCTCGAACTTCTCGAAGAACTCGTTGAAGGCGTCCTTCGTCCCCTCGATGCGCTCCGACGCCGCCGAGGGCCACATGTCCTTCACCTGCTGGGTGGTGATCTTCGCGCAGCAGCGCGGGCATCCGTTCGGGCACGCGGCGACCGTGGAGTCGACCTCGGAGGTCGCCTCGTCGCCCGCGTTCGGGCTGGTCGGCGTCTGCTCGCCCTCGCGGACGGGCCGCGGCACCGGCAGGGGAACCTGATCGGGCAAAACGATCGGGGAGCCGCCGCTGGCCACGCCCGGGTTGGTCGGTGTGTTGCTGCCGCTCATGATGCCCTCCGCTTGTTCTCCAGCACTGCGCGCACCCAGGTCAGCGCCTTGCGGTGAAGCTGCCGCACACGACGCGCAGGATCCGGGATGCGCTCGTTGCTCAGCGTGCGCGAGATCCAGGGGTAGAGTGGATCGTCGGTGCACCCTCGCCCGAAGGCGAACATCAGCGTGAGCAGCAACACGATGTCCCGGCCCTCGTAGATGCCGCGCTCCTTCGCCTCGACCTCGCCGGCCTCGATCAGCGCGCGCAGCGCCGGCTCGCCCACGAACGCGGCCTTCTCCGGGTGGACCTCGCACATCGCCGAGAGCGCGACGGTGGGAACCTCCACCGGCCGGACCATGGGAATGTCCTCTCCGAACGCGCGGATCCGCTCGAAGGCTGCGTCGAGGTAGAGATCCCCGGGCCCGTTGATGCGGTCCATCGCCTCGACCGAGCGCGCGTGCAGCTCCTGAGCGCGCGGCATCTGGGTCTGCGGATCGGGATCGGCGAGGAACTCGTGCGCCCACGGGTACTGCGGGTCGGCGTGGAAGCCGCTGCCGAACAGGAAGCCCAGCTCGATGAACAACCGCACCGGCCCGGTGAAGGTGAAGCCGTAACGCGACGCCACCTCGACCGCCGAGCGCACCACGACGCGGAGCTGGTCCTTTCCGAGCACCGACGAGAGCGTCGGCGAGAAGCGCTCGGAGTGCGCCACCATCTGGGTCTCGAAGTCCGCGAGCGCGATGGGCTTGAAGGCCTCGACTTGTGCCTTGGAGATCCTGAGCATCGAACCCTTTCCAGCACGCCGAGCCACTCACCGAGCCAGCCGTGAGCACGACCGTCCCGAGCCGCGGGCGCGCGTCCGTACAGGGACGGACATCGGCGGAAGGATAAGGAATTTCAGGGAGGGAGGTCGAGACGTTCTTGTGGACCCGTTGTGGGGCAGACCGCTCTCGTCGCGCATTCGAGGGGCGCTTCGACGCGAGACTTCGACGCTGCGCGAGGATTCACACCACGCTGCATGACGCGCACGTCACGCGACGCGCTGGGTCAGAGCTCGAGCGCGGTGACGAGCGCCATGCGACGCGCCTCATGAAGCGGCCGAGGCCCAGCCTGAACTGTCCTCCTCATCCGCCGACGCTGGCAGTTTCGCCACGGAACCGACCCTGCCCACGGGATGCGACCGGCAGCGTCACCGCGATACCGCGGTGGTCAGCGGCCGACGGTGGCAGTTTCGCAGCGCCATCGCCTTCGTCGGGCCGACGGGGGCAGTTTCGGGTGGTGAACTGCCACGTCATCCATTGCGACTGGAATCTCGTCGCGAAACTGGGTGCGTCGGCGGCCGACGTTCGCGGTGCTGGCGCGAAACTGCCCCCGTCGGCGACCCCTCACGGGGACGGTTTCGGCGCGAAACTGGGTGCGTCGGCGGCCGACGTCCTCGGTTTCCAGCGAAACTGGGTACGTCGGCGTGAGCCCCGGGGTCGCGCGGCGAAACTGGGTGCGTCGGCGGCTGACGGGTGGGCTCTCGGCGCGAAACTGGGTGCGTCGGCGGCGCGCGGGTCTCGATGCCGGGGAGGGCGTGGCTCCTGCGTCCCTCGGCCACGCTCGGGCGTCCCGCGCCTCTGGAGGCGGGACATGGCCCGAGGTCCTGGCCGGCGGCCTTCCCTGGCGTCAACGGTCGATCGTCGCCATCAGCTTCTCGTTGTAGCGGGGCCCGGCGATGGCCTCGGGGCGCAGCGCTTCGTCGAGCTTCTGCATCTCCTCGGCCGACAGGCGCAGCCTGGCCGCACCGACGTTCTCTTCCAGGTAGCTGCGTCGCTTGGTGCCCGGGATGGGCACGACGTCGTCCCCCTTGTGGAGCAGCCACGCGAGCGCGATCTGCCCCGGCGTGCCGCCCTTTTGCGCCGCGAGATCCCGCACGACCTGCGCGGCCCGGACGTTGGCGTCGTAGTTCGCACCCTGGAACCTGGGGTCACCGCGCCGGAAGTCGCCCTCGGGGTACTCCTCGGCGCGCTTCACGTGGCCCGTCAGGAAGCCACGCCCGAGGGGGCTGAAGGGCACGAGGCCGATGCCCAGCGCCCGGAGCGCCGGGAGGATCGCGGACTCCAGGTTGCGCTCCCAGAGGGAGTACTCGCTCTGGAGCGCCGAGACGGGGAACGCGGCGTGCGCGCGGCGGAGGTTGCGCTCCCCCGCCTCCGAGAGGCCGAAGAAGCGCACCTTGCCCTCGCGCACCAGCTCACCGACCGCGCCAGCGACGTCCTCCATGGCGACGTTCGGGTCGACGCGGTGCTGGTAGAAGAGGTCGATGTGATCGGTGTTCAAGCGGCGCAGCGAGGCCTCGGCGACCTCGCGGATGTGCGCGGGTCGGCTGTCGAGCCCCGCCATCTTGCCGCCCTCGATGCGAAAGCCGAACTTGGTCGCGAGCACGACCTGGTCGCGCTTGCCCACGAGCGCGCGGCCGAGCAGCTCTTCGTTGACGAAGGGTCCGTAGACCTCGGCCGTGTCCAGGAAGGTGACGCCCAGCTCGAGGGCGCGGTGGAGGGTGGCGATCGACTCCTGCTCGTCGGCCGCACCGTACGACTGGCTCATCCCCATGCAGCCGAGGCCGATGGCAGAGACTTCGAGGCCCTGGGTTCCGAGCTTCCTCTTGGTCAGCATGGATCCCTTCTTCCCACCGATGGCGGAGGGATGCACGCATGACCCTCAGACAGCGCCGAGAGGTCCAGCAGCGATCAGACGTCCGATCTCATTGGTCCATGCCGTCATGCTGGCTGGACCCGTCGAAGGCAGTGCGCTTCGCTGCAAGGTGAAAGCGAATGCAGCGCGTCGGCAGAACGCTCGTGGGAAGCGCTGCGGGAGAGAACATGGCGCTGCCCACGGGAGTTTCATCTCTCGGGCCACAACGTGATGATTCCATCCGGTCCTTCGTCCGCCGGGTAGGCCTCGGCGCTCTCCACATCGTAATGCTTCGACTCCTCATGGACAGACCACTCCCGCAGTACTCGATACCTGCCAGGAGGCACCGTCAGGACGTGCCTGTTCAATGTCGGCTCATCCGTCGTGCAAGCCACCAACCGTCCGCTCGGAAGAACGATGCTGACCAGTTCGCTGACATCCGCATTCACCATCTCGAACGCAGGCGCGGAACTCCGCAGGATGCACCGAACCTTGAAGTACCCCTCGAGAACGACCTGTAACAAGACGAGCTCGTGAGCGATTTTGAGCCGCCATATTCTGTCGACTGCATCATTCGTCGACCAGAACGCTGGGCTGTTGATTGAACAAGACGCGTCGAAGAACAGGATCCAGGTGCTCGCTGGCAGGATGATCTCGGCGACTTCCTCTGCCATGTGCCGTTGCTCTCCGCGTCGTCAATCCGGCGCGAAGGCGCCATCGCCCCGCACGATGTGCGGGAGTGCCTTCTGGGCGCTCTTCTTCAGCCAGAAGGAGCCGAGGATCAGATCGTCCATGTCGGTGCGCATGAAGCACTCGTGGGCGTGCTGAGGGCTCATGACGATCGGCTCGCCGCGGACGTTGAACGAGGTGTTGATGATGATCGGCGTCCCGGTGCGGCGGTGGAACGTCTCCACGAGGTCGTAATAGAGGGGGTTCATGGACCGCTCGATGCTCTGGACGCGCGCGGAGCCGTCGACGTGGGTGACGGCGGGGATGGTCCGGTGGGAGGGGCGGACCTGGGCGACGAGGAGCATGTAGGGGCTCTCGCAGTCGAGCTCGAACCACGCGCTGACGTGCTCGGCGAGGACGGTGGGCGCGAAGGGGCGGAAGCCCTCGCGGAACTTGATCTTGAGGTTGATGGTGTCGCGCATCGAGGCGCTGCGGGCGTCGCCCAGGATGCTGCGGGCACCGAGGGCGCGGGGGCCCCACTCCATCTTGCCCTGGAACCAGCCGATCACGTGCTGTTCCTCGATGAGCTTCGCGGTGGTTTCGAGCAGGTCTTCGCGCGAGAGCTTCTCGTAGGTCGCGCCGACGGAGCGGAGGTAGGTCTCGATCTCCTCGTCGGTGTAGGAGGGGCCCAGGAAGGGGTTGCGGAAGGTGAACGAGCGGGGTTGCCCGAGGAGGGCATGCTGCGCGTACAGCGCGGCGCCGAGGGCTCCGCCAGCGTCCGAGGCCGCGGGCTGGATGAACAGCTCCTTCATGGGGGTCTCGCGGAGGATGTGGCCATTGGCCACGCAATTGAGCGCGACGCCGCCTGCCAGGCAGAGTTTCGTCAGCCCGGTCTCGCGGTGGAGCGCGCGCGCGAGGCGCACCATGACGGTGTCGACGACCCGCTGGAGGCTCGCAGCGATGTCCTTGTGGCGCTGGGTGAGCGGCTCGTCGTCACGCCGCGGGGGGCCCCCGAAGAGGGCGTGGAGGCGCGGGTGGGTCATGTCGAGCGCGTAGTGGTATCTGAAATACTTCATGTCGAGGCGGAAGCTCCCGTCCTCGGCCACGTCGATGATCTCGCGGAACTGCGCGTCGAAGGTGGGCTCGCCATAAGGGGCCAGGCCCATGACCTTGTATTCGGCGCTGTTCACCTTGAACCCGAGGTAATGGGTGAAGGCGCTGTACAGGAGGCCAAGTGAATGCGGGAACCGGATCTCGCGCTGGATTGAAATGGACGGGCCACGGCCCACGCCCATGGTGGCCGTGGCCCATTCACCGACGCCGTCGACGGTGAGAATGGCGGCCTCCTCGAAGGGGGAGCAGAGAAAGGCGCTCGCCGCGTGCGAGGCGTGGTGCTCGACGACGTGCAGCTTGCCGTCGTACCCGAGGTCGCGGCGGATGTTCCGCTCGGTCCACAGCTTGTCACCGAGCCATTGCGGGATGGCGCGCACGAACTGCGGGAGGCTGCGGGGCGCCGTCGAGACGATCGAGGCGAGGAGGCGGTCGAATTTGAGGCGCGTGTCCTCGTAGAAGACGACGTGATCGAGGTCGCGCGCCGTGATGCCGCCCTGTTCGAGGCAGTAGGCGACGGCCCGCGCGGGGAAGCTCGCGTCGTGCTTCTTGCGGGTGAAGATCTCCTCGGTGACGGTGGTCACGAGATCTCCGTCGGAGAGCAAGGCAGCGGCAGCGTCGTGGTAGTACGCGGAGAGGCCGAGGATTCGCATCAGGACCTCCTTCTGCTCGGGAGCCAGTAAGAGCCCCCCGTCGCCTCCGGGTGGATGCGGAGCGGCGCGCGCCCCAGCACCCGGACGACGAGCGCGCAGGGGACGAGCAGGGTGAAGTAGAGGAGGGTCAGCGCGAAGCGCTGGAGGGTTCGAACCATCATCGCATCGCAGCGGCGCAAGGCCGAACGCCTCTTTCACGGCGAGAGGAATTGTTCACACATGTCGCGTGAGAACACACAGCACCGGCTCATACAATTACTTGGACAGGAATTCCAGACACAGGGTACGGTGCCGTGGTCCGAATGACGTCCGGAAATGCGGGACGCTTTCGTGTCCACGCATCAAGGGCATTCATTGGGGCGAATAACCCAAGGAGAATGACCATGAAGAAGACCATCAAGCAGATCTCGGCCGGCGACCGCAGCAAGAAGGGCAACATCTACTGGTGATGTTGTGACGAAGAGGGCGTACGCGCCGAGCTTCGGCCTGGTGCGTACTGCCCCCTTCGTTGTTTGAGCCTCTCTCTACTGGGTATCCTGTGTGAGCCACTTCGGCGCCGAGGCCAGCGTTGCGGTCACTCAGGCGTCGCGGAGAAGCCGGACGATGGACGTCTTGGAGTATTTCGAGCGACTGAAGAACCGCGAGCTCGCCTTCGTTCTCGATGATTTGCAGCTCTCGGACATGGTGACCCGGCGCGGCTTCTCGGTCATCCCGTTCGATGATTTCGATCTCGCCAGGGAAGACCATCCCCCCGCATTCGTGCTCGTCACCCGGCTCGATTATCACGGCAAGTTGATGCAGGCCTGGGAGACGGCGAAGGGGATCTCGTCGCACCTGTCGCTCGCGAAGTTCGATACCTCGCCGAAGAGCGTCGAGTATTCGCTCGATCAGCTCCTCTCCATGGACTTTGCCGAAACGCTGAAGCGCCGGGGCGACTATTACGATTCGGTCGCCTCCACGAACCGCATGGAGGTGGTGACGCCTGGAGCGGTGCTCACCTGCGATTTCGGTAACGAGATCGAGATCGCGAACAACGATGTCGAGATGCAGAAGGGCTGGCTCTACTCGGTCGCGGAGTTCTTCGAGACCTCGGTGATCAACCTCGAAGCGGATCGGTCGAGCTACACGCTGAACGGGGATCTCTGCTTCACCGGGCTCATCTACCTGTGCAACCGGCCTGATCTCAAGGAGCGCGCCAGCGCGACGATGGACGAACTGATGCGCATGTCGACCCGCGGGAGGAACGTCGTCTCGTTCGTCGACAACCAGATCGTGCGCATGGAGCTGGGTGGCGTGGACATGACCGCCACGCTCCGCGAGCTGATCGTCGGCAAGGAGCGCGAGGGCTCGTCGACGGAGTTCGCCATGGGGTGCGTGGAGTATCCGCTCGCCCAGGACTGGACGATCAACTCCGTCATGAACGAGGGATCGCACGGCATCCATGTCGGCGTGGGGATGGGGAAAGAGATCCCGCACATGGATTTCATCGCCAAGGGGGCAGAGCTCCGCATCGCGGAGTCGAGTGACGCCTGACCCGCGAGCGTGACCCCGTGCACCTCACCGCGACCGATCTACACGTCGACTTCAGCGGAGATCTGGAGGCCGCCCTCGCGAAGGCGCGGCATCTCTACGCCACGTTCGGTGGCTTCGTCGCGGCGCGCCTCTTCGATGCGGCGGATCTGACGCCGATTCACGAGGAGCTGGGTCGGCTCATCGCGCTCGCCGCGCGGGAGGTGGATGGGTTCTCGCTGCCCAGCCCACGGACGCGCTTCGACGAGGGTTTCCACGCGCTGCACGAGGAGGCGCCGGCCGCAGCGGATGCGGTCATCCAGGCGGCTCGTCGGCTGACGACGGTGCACGAGCTGTCGGTGAACCCCAGGCTGCTCTCCGTGTCGCGTCGCTTGATGGGCACGGAGCTGGTGATGTCGAACCCCTACAAGCCGATCCGCGTCGATTACGCGGAACGAGAGCATTTCCTTCTGCCGTGGCACCAGGACTACCCCTATGCGCAGGACTCGATGGACGCGGTGGTCCACTGGATCCCGCTCCAGGACGTGGACGAGCAGAATGGTTGCCTGAAGGTGGCCCCGGGGTCGCACGAGCTCGGGGTCGTGCCCGTGAAGATGATTCTGCCCCCCGAGGGGAGCACGCACGGCATCCGGGGGCTTCAGATCGCGGATCCTTCGGTCGTCGAGCGGTTCCCTCAGGTCTCGCTGCCGATGAAGTTCGGCGATGTGCTCGTCTTCAGCACGCTGCTCTTGCACCGGAGCCAGCTGAACCTCACGGGGGAGGCGCGCTGGACGGCGCAGGTGCGGCACGGCAACTTCGAGCACCCGCTGTCGGTGCAGAAGCGCTGGCCGAGAGGGCATTACGAGCGCCACTGGTTCGACGAGACGCACCCGGAGTACGTGCGGCCCGCGGGGTCGTGATAGAGACCAGGGAGGATGGCCTCGACGACGCTGGAGACGAGGGACGAGCTCACGCCTCAGATGAAGGAGTACGACCGCGCCGGCCGGGTGTGGGTCCCGTACCTCAACTATTTTCACAGGCCCAACCACCGCTCGCCCGTCGTGAACACGGACTCGCGCGGGTTTCGCTTCGTGGTGGGGAAGGATGGGCGGACGTTCTCGGAGTTCGAGCGCGAGCCCGGTGAGCGGGTGCGGGCGCTCGTGGGGGGCTCCACGGTGTTCGGGGTCGGTGCGACGGGGGATGCGGCGACGCTCCCTTCGCTGCTGAGCCAGCGGGGGCCCGCGCGCTGGTTGAACTTCGGCGGGCGGGCCTTCAGCTCGACGCAGGAGCTCATGCTCTTCCTGTTCCACGCGCGGTCGCTGGGGGCGCTCGAGAAGGTCACGCTGCTCAGCGGGGTCAACAACCTGCTCCTGTTCTACCTCTCGCGCGATTACGCGAAGGACTATGGGTCGTTCTTCTCGGCCACCGAGGTCCGTCGTGCCTTCGCAGGGGACGCGCCGTCGCCCGCGAAGAGCGGGGTCATCGGCCGGCTGAAATCGATCGCGGGGGGGCGGCGCGCCAAGGTCGAGGCGCCGGAGCCGGAGATCGTGCTCCCGATCGTGGACCACGACGCGCAGAAGACCGACCTGCTCCATGCGATCGAGCGGGATCTTTCGACCTGGAAGCTGCTGTCGGGCGCGCTCCAGTTCGAGCTTTGCTACGTGCTCCAGCCCCTCGCGGGGTGGGTGCGGAAGAAGCCCTCGCCAGAGGAGACGCGCCTGTTCGCCGATCTCGACGATCAGCAGGGCGAGGCGTGGCGGCAGATCCTCCGGGAGAAGATGGACCTCGCCCAGTATGCCTGGTTCTCGAAGAGTCTCGCGGACATCTGCCGCACCCAGGAGATACCGTTCCTCGACATGAACGCGACGCTGTCGGCGCTGGATCTCGACGGGCGCTGGATCTTCGTGGATCGAGTCCACCTGACCGACGAGGGGAACGAGGTGCTGACGCAGGCCCTCGTCGAGGGAGGTGCCACATGAGCCTCTGGTTCGGTGCCGCCGGGGTGATTGCGGTCGTGCTCGCGGCATTCATCTATCGTTCTGCGAAGGGCCGCCGTAAGGAAGATGGGCGGCCGCCGGACGATCGGTATCCGCTCTGGTGAAGGGGCCATCATGAACGCGAGCGATTTTTACGCGCTGCTCCGGGGGCGGGGGATGCCGGTCGTCGTCGACGACGCGGAGGCTGCCGCCGTGGTGTCGGAGCTGGGCTTCCGGACCGTGCCGTTCGAGGCCTTCGATTTCGATTCGCCGTCGGAGGATCCTGCGCTGGTGATCGTCGCGCAGATGGGGAACGTCGACGCGCTCCACGGGCTCTGGGAGAGGTCGGGCACGCCGCTGATGCACCTCGCGCTGGCCAAGTTCGACGGCGGGCTCTCCAGGCTGCGCGCGGGGCTCGCGCGGGTCCTCGCGGTGGACACCGACGCGGCGCTGAAGCGTCGGGCCGAGGCCTACGAGCAGCTTTTCTCGTCCGCATCGGTCGAGATCGCGTCGGGCGAGGGGGTCCTCCGATGTCACATCGGCGACGAGGTCGAGGTCGGCAACTGCGGCGACACCCTGGAGCAGGGGTTCCTCTACTCGGTCGCCGAGTTCCTCGAGGCGTCGGTGGTCAACCTGGAGGGCGAGCGTTCGACGTTCTGGGTGGAGGGCGAGCTTCCCTTCGATGGCTTCATCCATCTCTCGAACAGCGCGGCGCTGAAGGAGCGCTGGGGCGGGATGCTGGACGAGTTCATGCGGCGCTCCCGGGAGGGTGCAAACCTCGTCCGCTTCGCGGACAACGTCATCGATCGCCTGGTCGTCGGCGGCGTGGACGTCACGAGTGCGCTCGCAGGGCTGTCCCAGGGCGAGGAGCGTGGGATGGCCGCGACCGAGTTCGGGCTTGGCTGCGCCGACGCGGAGGCTGCCGAGCCCTTCGGGGTGAACTCGCTGCTGCACAAGAGCGCGGGGGGCGCGTACATCGGGATCGGAAAGGGCCTCCGGATCCCTCACATCGATTTCATCGCGCGAGGTGCCACGATCCGCTTCATCCCCGCAGCCGAAGGGTGATCGCGGCCGCGCGGCTCGCGTACACGATGGGGTGAGGGGCAGGACAGGAGTGGAGCTTTGGCGGAGCACCAGCCGGGATCGCTGAGCGATAACGTCGCGTCGCTCTGGAGCCTCGTTCGCTCGGGGCCTGGCGAGGGCAGACGGCAGGTGGCGATCGACCTCGCCATCGCAGCCATCTCCGACGTGATCGTCCTCTACAGCATCAACGAGGTGATCCGTGTGTACAGGGACGGGGGGTTCCCCACGCGCGAGATGTTCCTCTTCGGGGTCGCCGCGAGCGCGTCGATCATCTCCTTCGCGCGCGTCCTCCGGGTGGTGTCGCAGAGCTACAACCGCGTCCTCTCCCGGATGACGCTCCAGATCCTCGACAAGACGAGGCACGTCGATCTCGCTCAGTTCGAGGCCCTCGGCGGCGCGTCGATCCTGGCGCGGCTGACGACGGACGTCGACCGCGTCCTGGGGGCAGGCGCGCTGCTCATGGGGGTGCTGAAATCGGCGGGGCTCGTGATCCTGGCGTTCCTCTACTTCATGATGCGCTCGGTGGAGGCAGCGGTCTTCGGGTTCGGCGCCCTCGCGCTCCTGACCGCCATGACGGTGCACAAGGGCGCAACGCTGCGGAAGGGTTTCCAGCGCGCCGAGGTGGTGAAGGCAGAGCTTCTGGCGATCGGCGCAGGCCTCGTGCGGGGAATCAAGCAGGTCAAGGTCCACCGAGGACGGCGGGAGGCGATCCTCGCGGACGTTCGTGAGCACGCGACGAAGCTGTCCAGCGAGCAGGCGGAGACCTTCCGGCGCTATTACGCGGAAGATGCCCTGGGCTTCGCCTTCTTCTTCTCGCTCCAGGCGTTCATCGTGATCGGGTTTCCGATCCTCTTCTCGACGGACGCGACGACGACCGGCGAGCTGGTGATGACGGTCTGGTACATCTCGGGAGCGATGGGGATGGTCTTCAAGAACCAGCCCGAGCTCGCCGCCGCCTCCGCTGCGCTCGCCCGCGTCAGGGCGCTCGAGAGCCAGCTCGATGCCTCGGGCGCCACGCCGGCCACCGCAGCCACAGCGGCCACGGCGGCCGAACCCGCGATCGACGACCATCTCGTCGAGGGGTTCACGTCACTCGGAGTTCATGGGCTGACCTACCGCTATCGCACGCCAGGGGAGGTCGGCGCGCCGCGGCGGGGCTTCCAGGTGGGACCGCTGGAGGCGACGATCCCCCGAGGCGACATCGTCTTCGTGACGGGCAACAACGGGAGCGGCAAATCGACGTTCCTGAAGCTCTTGACCGGCCTTTACGCGCCCGATGCCGGGACGCTCTCCTGCGACGGTCACACGCTGCCGCGCGTGGCGCCCGAGGCGTACCGCAATCTCTTCGGCGTGATCCTGAGTGACTTCGTCGTCTTCGAGCGGCTCTACGGGATGGAGGACGTGGATCCGGCCCGCGTCACGGCGCTCCTCGAGGAGATGGAGATCGCGCACAAGGTGTCGTTCGCGGCGGGGAGGTTCTCGACGGTCGAGCTGTCCACGGGCCAGCGCAAGCGGCTGGCCATGGTGGTCGCGCTCCTCCAGGATCGGCCCATCCTGGTCCTCGACGAGTGGGCGGCCGATCAGGATCCCGCGTTCCGCGCCACCTTCTACCGCAAGCTGCTTCCAGCGCTGAAGCGCAAGGGGAAGACGGTGATCGCCGTGACGCACGATGAACAGTATTTCTCGGTCGCCGACCGGCGCCTCGCTTTCCGCGACGGGAAGCTCGTGAGCGAGGCATGATCCCGGCGCTCCGCATCCTCGACCGGAAGGAACGGCGCCAGGCCGTCCGGTTCGCCGTCTGCCTCACCGCCTCCAGCGTGCTGATGACGGGCGTCTTGACCCTGGTGGCGCAGGCCCTCGGGGCGACACCCGGGTCGGAGAGTCACCGCACCCTGGTGATCACGTTCGTCATCGCCATCGTCGCGATCTACACGCTGCTGCGGGTCGGGGCCGGGGGGCTCATGGCGCAGCTCCAGCACGCCCTCGCATCCCTGCGGGTCCGCGTGACCCGCCAGATCGTGTCCGCTGAGCTGCGCGCGGTCGAGGAGGCGGGGGAGGCGTCGGCGGCGCACACGCAGCAGGTCGAGCAGGTGAGCATCTTCTTCGGGCAGGGTGTCGCCTTCCTGCAGATGGCGACGATGCTCGTCCCGGGCTTGCTCTACGTGATGCTCACGTCGCTCTCCAGCGCGGTCGCGGTGGCCGTCACCGGCGTCCTGACGCTGCCGATGCTCGCGGCGGAGTTCGCGAAGAGCCGCGCGGCCACCCGGCAGATGTCGAACGACCGGGCGTCGTTCAATGCGCTCCTCGGGCAGATGCTGGAGGGCTTCAAGCAGATCAAGCTCGACGAACGGACCGGAAACGCCGTCCTCGCGGACCTCAAGGAGCGCAGCCAGCGTGTGACGGAAGGCCGGCTGCGCCTCGACGCGGCGATGGGCCGCGAGGTCCTGGGCAGCTCGGGGTTCATCCACCTGGTCACGGCGCTGATTCTCTTCGTGATCCCGTCGAACAGCACACCGGATCCTGCCTCGCTCTTCTCGGTCGCCCTCATGCTCTACATGATGGTGGGTCCGGTCATCTTCTTCGCGAGTCAGACGCACGTCTTGACGAGCGCGAACCTCGCCTACGAGCGTCTGGTCGAGCTTGGCGGGAAGCTGCGCCCCGACCCTGCCCTGGAGGCCGAACGCACCGAGGCCGAAGGCATGGGCGCTGAAGGCACAGGGGCCGAGGACGCAGAGGCCGAACACGCAGAGGCCATCCGCGCAGCGGCTGCCCGCGCAGCGGCCGAGCAGGTGGACGCCACGCCGATGGCGTTCGAGCGAATCACCCTCCATGGCGTCTCGTTCACCTACGGCAAGGCGAAGGAGCCTTCGTTCACGGTGGGGCCGATCGATCTGGAGCTCCGGCGAGGAGAGATCGTCTTCATCACGGGAGGAAATGGCAGCGGGAAGACCACGCTCATGAAGACGCTCTGCGGGCTGTACCCTCCTGGAACGGGGAGCATCCAGGTGGACGAAAGGCGCATCGGCGCGCACGATCTGGAGCGTTACCGCGCGCTGTTCACCGCGATCTTCAGCGACCAGCACCTCTTCCCGAAGCCCTATGGCATCCGGGCAGAGCCGGACCGGGTGAGGGCCTTGCTCAAGCGGTTCGGGCTCGAACACGTGACGCGGTTCGAGGACGGGCGGTTCACGAAGCTCGCGCTGTCGAGCGGTCAGGCCAAGCGCCTCTCCATGGTGATTGCGTTGCTCGAAGATCGTCCGATTTTCCTGCTCGACGAGTGGGCAGCGCATCAAGATCCCGAGCTGCGCAGGTACTACTACACCGAGCTGTTGCCGGAACTCCGGGCGCAGGGAAAGTCGATCCTGGCCGTCAGCCACGACGATCAGTTCTTCGGCGTGGCCGATCGGCAGATTGCGCTCGAGAATGGTCAGATCCGCGCGGTCGCCGACGGCGAGGGTCTCCCTGCGGGCGCCGACACGCCGTCCGGGTGAGGGACGACGTCCAGGGGGAGATGGGCGCGTCCAGGCACACCGTCAGTCCAGTGGCACGCTGCATTCAGGCGCACGATCGCTGGTTCACCGGCCGACGTCGTGGGCCTTCTCGACGCACACGAGGGGATTCGGCGCCGCGCTGAAGGGAGCCCGCTTCGACGAGTCATACACCGTGACCTGGGCAAAGCCAGCCTCACGGGCGCATGCGGCGAAGGCGTGGGCGTCGGTCATGCTCAGCAAGTGATTCTCGTAGAGCAACTCGTTCAGCGACTTGCAGGCATAGACATACTCCGCGTGCATTGATGGCTCCTCGGTGGGCGCCGGGCGGAACCGGAAGAGCATCACGACGTCGTCCGGTTCACCGTTCGGCCCTGGGATGCGGCTCTCCAGGGTTCGCTTTGGCGCGTGGGCCGCGTGGGCGATCTGGATGATGCCTCGTCCGCCGGGGCGTAGTGCGCGGTGAATGCGCTTCAGGACGTCCAGGAGGCCAGCACGGCCGGCGCTGTAATGAATCGTCCAGCAGAGCGAGACGACGAGGTCGTAGGCGCCCTCCTCATCGATCTCTTCCATGCGCCGCAGGGTGACCGCCTCCTGGCCGACGCGCGCCTGAGCGAGCTCGACCATCTTTGGAGATGCGTCGATGCCCGTGGCAAGGATGCCAGCGTTGCGGGCCTTCTCGAGGAGCGCCCCCGTCCCGCAGCCGACGTCGAGCAGCCGACAGGGCGTCCCCAGCGACCTCGCCTCCTCGAGCACGAAGGCGTGGTCGTGCTGGAAGTTCTCGGGAGGGGTGTGGAGATCGTAGCTGTGCGCTAGCTCGTTGAAGAGGTGGTACATGGGCCGGATTCATAGGCCAGGCCAGTCGTCGGAGTCATTCGCATTCCAGGGGATGGTGCAGGTGGCGCGGAAGGCCTCTGCCGCGGGCGGACCACGCAGGTCCGGTCGCAGGAGCGAACCGTCTCCGAGGTGATTCACTTCGAGGGACTTCTCCGTCGTTGCCGCTCAGCCCACGGCGGCTTCGAGGAGGGCGAGCAGCTCGCGGGTGACGGCGTCGAGCGGCTCGATGCTCTGACGGGCACGGCACATGGCCACGGTGCCTTCGGTCGCGGCGACGATGAGGGTCGCCAGGGTCGAGGCGCGCGCGGGGTCGACGCCGTGCTGCGTGAGGGACGCGACGAGCAACGACTCCCAGTCCCGGAAGACCTCGTCGGCAGCGATCAGCGCGGGCGACGAGGCCTCGCCCGGCGGCGGCTCCTCGATGGTCACGGCGAGGACCGGGCAGCCCGCGCGGAAGTCGTTGCTCACCACGACCTCGCGCCACAGGGTCAGGAAGGCGCGGGCGCCCTCGACGGGACCGGCCTCCAGGGCGCGCTCCAGCAGGCGGTGGATGCTCCGGCCCGAGAACCGCACGGCTTCCTCGGCGAGCTGCTGCTTGCCGCCGGGGAAGTAGTGGTAGGTCGACCCGAGGGGGGCGCCGGTGTGGACGGCGAGGTCGCGGACGCTCATGGCGTTCACGCCGCGGCGCCGCATCATGTCGGCCGCTCCGTGCACCATGCGGTCGCGCACCTTGGAACTCATCGGGGCACCTGCTGGAGCGGGATATAGCATTCCAGGGGGCGCGGGGTGCGCCGAGGACGCGGTCCAGGCGCGCGGCTGGCCTGGTGGAAGGGGTATCTCCCGTCGAGCCTCCTGGGCATGGGGGAGGATCTGCCGCTGGGTGTGTATCGGGAATGGAAGCGGTGGTGCCAGCACCGGCATTACTTTTTCGACGAGCCCGCCATGTCCTATCTCGCCGAGCGCTTCGCCGAGGTCCGGACGCCGATCGTGGCGGCAAACGCGCTCGATGATCTGTGGGCGCAGCCGCGCTCCCGGGACGCCTTCATGAAAGCCTACCGCAATGCCGAGGTGGAATGCGTGGACATCGATCCGCACGCAGGGCTCGGGGAGCTCGGGCACATGGGGTACTTCCGCCCGAAGGCACAGCCGCTCTGGGAGAACGTGCTGGCATGGTTCGCGCGGCATTCATCGGGCTGAGGTCTGGAAGGCGCTGCTGCTGTGACGGCTGCTCTTGCCGCACTCGGAGGACCACTCGGGATGCTCGGGGGCATTGCTCTCCTCGGCGTCCTCGCTCTCATCTCGAAGGCCATTGCGGACTACGGTTTCGAAAAGCTCTTCATCGGCACGGTGGATCGTCTGCGCGAGAAGGGAACATCCCTCGACGAGATCCGCCGCAAGATTCAGGGATATCCAATCTCTCGGGAGCTGAAGCTGAAGATCCTCGACCACCTCAATGGGCTGGAGGGCCCGGAGGATCAGGCGACTCCGGTCTGAGCCCCCGTCGAAAGAGCAGTGCCGTCTGCTGCACCGCCGCTTCGGCGGACGGCACACGCATCCTCGCGTCCCCGGTCAACCATTCCTGTCAGAATGGGCAACCGGGGATCACGTGGAACAACCTGTCGGGAGGATGCTCGCGCGGGCCTTCCAGATGCGATGTGCGGCGATCCGCTGCGGTCAGCCACCGGTCGAGCAGCGACAGTAGAGACACCCTGGGTGGGTGGTTCCCGTTCCGCAGTAGCCTGCCCAGCCGGTGTTGCTGCACGTGCAGGCCTGATGCGGCGTGAAGCACCGGTCGAGGTAGCACTGGAATCGTCCCCTGCCCTCCTCGGAGCCCACGTCTCCTTGGTCCGAAGTGGCAGGAGTCTCGATGGCGTCCTTGGCCTCGCCCATCGAGTCGTCGACGGCTGCCTCGTCCGTGCTCGGTGTCTGCAACGCTTCTGCGGCGGTCGGCTCGCCGACGGTGGCATCATCCGTGGGGGTGATGCATCCGATGCCGAGGATGCCACCTCCGACGAGCGAGAGCATGGCTGCACCAGAGATCATCCATCGATTCTTCATGGCGTAGATTCCTCGTGGTTGGTCGCGACAATCCGGTATCCCCGTCGGGGGATGACGTCGCTGTCGCCGGCACTCTTGGACCGCTCCCAGGGGCCGACAAGTGTACCCAAGGCGTTCCGAGAGCCTTTGCGTGAACATCGCGCGGCACCCCTTCGGCCGTCGGCTCGATGAGTTCCGTGGTTCCGAGTTTGCACCAATCGCCGCTGACGGGAGATGGGACCGCGATCTGGACACGCGGCAACCTCGATACCGCGGCCAGAATCCGGACTCGAACGAATGTCTCTCGAATCGCGTCGATCACACGTCCGTCGAAGGAGAGCAACGAACGAGACCAGACCGAGCCGGTCAGAGAGGCACGAGCCCATGAGGGTGCAGGGGGGAAAGCGCGCGAATGCACGCTGGGGCCCGGGCGCCGAAGTGCCGCCTCGGCATGGTCCACGTCGACTGGTTCTACTTCAGAAGTCCGAAGCACTGCGAAGACGGCACCACGATCTGCAGCGCGGTGGTCGAGAACGGGAAGCCACGCAATCCGCACGCATGCGTCGAGATCAAGAAATGATGAGGCGACGGCCGGAGGGTCAGGATCGACGTCGCGCTCAGGCGCTCTCGAAGTCGGCCGTGTCTCCAGGGCGAAGAAGCTCCAGGCGAGTGCGGTTCACGATCTTCAAGGCGGCGCGGTTCTCGGGGCTCGCGCGCAGGGTGAGGGTCGTGCCGTGGGTGGTCACCTCGAAGTGGTCGCGGTGGTACTGGAAGGCGAAGCGCACGCAGCCGAGCTGTTCGGGGATGGCGGGGTCGAGGCGGATGCCTCGGGTCTGAGGGCGGATGCCGAGGTAATGGCGCTGCACGATGTCGGTGGTGCCGGCGAAGGCGCCGAGGTGGAGGCCTTCGCAGGCGCTCTTGCTGTGCGCGCGGTCGAGGTCGTTGCGAAGGGCTTGCTGGAAGTAGTCCCAGGAGGCCGCCGGATCGATGCGGGCGAGGGCACCGGCACAAGCGACCTTCGAGAGGCTGGACTCGTGGGAAAGGCGCGCGAGGTAGTAGGCGAGGGTGCGGCGGCCCTGGTCGTCGGTCAGCTCGTAACCGAGGCGGTTCACGAGGTCGGTCAGCTCGCCGCACGGAAGCAGGTAGAAGAGCATGATGACGTCGGCCTGCTTGGTGACCTGGTAGGCGTCGGCAGTGTCGCCCATGGCTTCCAGCACCCAGTCGACGCGGCCTTCGGGGTGGCGCTCGGCGAAGGCGCGGGGGTCGAGAGGCTTCAGGCGCTCGAAGCCTTCGAACTGGCTGAGGAGGCCGTCGCCGTGCTCGGGGTCGCGGTGGAAGACGAGGCGCATGCGGCGGCTGATGCGGTCCCAGCGCGCGAGCTCGTCGTCGCCGAGGCGGAGGATGTCGCGCAGCTCTTTGCCACGGGCGACAGGGAGGTGGTCGAAGACCTCCAGGGCGCGGCACAGGGTCCAGACGGCCATGAGGTTGGTGTAGGCGTTGTTGTCGAAGCCAGGGGACGCGGCGCCTGGGTAGGCGTTGTGGTACTCGTCGGGGCCGATGACGCCGCGGATTTCGTAGCGGCCGGTGGTGGCGTCGAGGTGGGCAATGCTCGCCCAGAAGCGGGCGATCTCGATGAGCAGCTCGGCGCCGTGGTCGGCGAGGAAGTCGGTGTCGCCGGTGGCGTTGAAGTAGTTCCAGAGGTTGTAGGCGATGGCCGCGCCGATGTGACGCTGGAGGCGGGTAGGGTCGTTCATCCAGCGGCCGGAGAGCAGGTTGAGCTGGAAACGCGGGGTCTCCTCGCGGCCCGTGCTGGCGCTGCGCCAGGGGAACATGGCGCCGTCGTAGCCGTGCTGGCGCGCAGAGAGGCGGGCCTCGTCGAGCCGGCGGGTGCGGTAGTGCAGGAAGGCACGGGAGAGCTCGGGGAAGCGGAGGTCGAGGTAGGGGAAGAGGAACAGTTCGTCCCAGAAAATGTGGCCGTGGTAGGCCTCTTGCCAGCCGCGGGCGGGGAAGCCGACGTCGAACTGGGGGGTGTGGGGCGAGGCGGTCTGGAGCAGGTGGAAGGTGTGGAAGCGGGTGGCGCGGGCGTGGTCCGGGCGCTCGAGGGTGATGCAGGCGCGGGCCCAGAGGCGGGCCCAGGTGGCGACGTGGGCGGCGCGCAGGGCGTCGAAGTCGGGGGCGCCGCGGGCCGCGAGGAGGGCAGCCTCGGTGGGCTCGGAGATGGCAGGGTCGCGGGAGGTGAAGAGGGCGACGATCTTCTCGATGCGGACGGGGTGCTCGGGGGCGACGTCGCACTGCAGGTGCTCGGCGATGGAGGTGTCGTCCTGATGGAGGTCGCGAGCGGCAGCGCCGCACCAAGGTGAAGGGGGGAAAGCACGGGTCCGGGAGGCGAGGGCGATGTGGATGTGCGACTGCCGGGTGCGAGCTCCGAGGACGAGGATGTCGGGGTTGCGGGCCTCGCGGGTGATCACGTCGAGGTGGCGGTTGTCGTAGCGCTTGAAGCGCTGGACGTTGGTGTTCTCGACGTCGCCTTCGAGGGCAGAGCGGATCTCGAGGGTGCCCTGCCAGTCCAGGGGGGTGAGTTCGATCTGGAGGGCGGCGAGGTGGTGCTGGGCCATGCTCACGAGGCGCTGCTCGCGGAGGCGGGTCGAGCGTCCAGCAAGGTCGCGGAAGGTGATGTCGCGGGTGACGAGGCCAGCCTCCATGTCGAGGGTGTGGCGGTAAACGAGGATCTCGACGTGGTGCAGGGAAAACCAGGCGCGCTCGCCCTTCACTCGGAAGGTGAGCGGGAGCCAGCTGGGGAGGTTGACGAGGGACTCGAGCTGCACGGGCTCGCCCTCGACTTCGCTGGCGAGGCGGTCGTAGCAGCCGGCGCGGTAGGTGCCGGGGTAGTGGTGGGTGGAGGCGCGCTCTTCGGGGGCAGCGGCGCGGGTGAGGAGGATGCCGTTGCCGAGGGAGAAGAGGGACTCGCGGCGGCGCTCGTCGTCGGGGTCGAAGTGGTCGAAGGCGAGGCAGGTGGGGCCGGCGCCGTCGATGGGGCAGAGGTCGTCGAAGAAGAGGGCGTCGTGGATGACGGGAGCGGAGGAGGCGGAAGGGCCGGTGGGAGAGTGAGGCGCGGGCTCGATGCCGTTCGAGGCTGGAGACGGGTCGCCGGGAGGGGCGGCATCGGGGGAGGAGGCGGGGTCGCGGAGGGCCGTGGCGTCGCGCGTCGACGCCACGTCGCGCGAGGAGGAAGAGGCTGGGGTGTCATGCTGGCCGGACGGCATGGGCTTTCTCGATGAGCTGAGGGCCGAGCCATCGGGTGCGCCGGTGATGGCGTCGACGGTGTCACGGATGGCGTCCTCGTCCCAGGCGTCGTTGGCGTTGGTGGCGAGGAGGATGCTCTTCTTGCCATCCGAGGAGACGGCGATCATGGAGACGGCGGTGGGGCAACCACGCGCCGTGGTGACGTGACGGAGGTCGACCTCGGTGGCGCACAAGGGAGCGAGCGCTTGTTCGCAGAGGTCGTCGTCGCCGACGCGGCCGAGAAGGCAGGCGGGGACGCCGAGGCGGCGGGCGAGGAAGGCGACGTTGGCAGTCTTGCCGCCTCCGGGGCGGGAGAAGTCACTGGCGATCAGCGTCCGTCCGGATTCCAGGGGTTCGTCGACACGTACCTGGAAATCCGCATTGATGCTGCCGAGGGAGAGGATGAAGGGCCCGTCCACGTTTCGCCTCCCGGGCCCGGAAAGAGCGCGTGCCGAGCCGCGCGAGGGTTCGATGAAGGGAACAGGGTCGGGGTTTCGCGGGTGGTGCGGTGGCGTCGTGCCTTCGCGCGTCGTGGCGACGTGGGTGATGCGCGGGTGATGAACCACCGCGCAGCGGGTCGATCCAGCGGGTCGGGGCTACGAGTCCAGGTGGACGAGCCGCTCGTAGAGCCCGTTCAGCTCGGCGCGAGGATCTTCCAGCAGGACGGTCCTGGGTGCCGACAGGATGAGGTGGTTGCCTTCTTTCCTGGCGAAACGCAGGAGGTCGTCGGCGCTCCGCCAGGCAGGGCCCTCCTGCCGCAGGCGGCCTTCCAGGGCTCTCTTGGCAAGGGTCAGGCGGGCGTCATCGAAGCCATCGCGACCGAAGCGACGCTGCGGGACGCGGTTGTCGTCGCTCAGCCGGACGCCGAAGAAGCCACGCTCGGGCAGAGACAGGACCACACCGACGTTCGCGCACTCGCCACGGTCCAGGTCAGGGCAGAACTGGAGAAGGCTGAAGAAGCCGCGGGTGAGGCGCATCGCGGTGCTCTGCCCATCCGAGAGGCCATCCTGAGCGGTGGGTTCGGCTCGTGCTGTGGATGATGAGGATGCGGGCTGCGCCGCGAGGGGAGGTCGGAGGAGAAGATGGCCTTGCTCGGCGAGCATCGCGTGGACGTTCTCGGCCAGGAAGTGGGCACGTTCGGCAAGGAAGGTGGCGACGGCCTCGACGAGGTCCGGCGTCGGGCGCCATGCCGTCGGGACGGTGGAGAGCAGGCGCCGCGCGAGCTGGCGGTCGAAGGCGCGGAGGCGGGCGGCGAAGGGGGCGAGGTGCTGGGGGGCGAGGTAGGGGGCGAACTCGGGGAAGTGGCCGTAGAGGCGGGCGTCGCGGGCGCGGTCGCGGTGGGCGAGGGTCGTCGTCAGGGGCCTGCTGCACGCGAAGGCGTGGGTGTGGTCCATGGCGAGGAGACGGTGCTTGCCCGGAGCTGCACGCTCGGCGCTGAGGAAGACGTTGCGGAGGTTCTTGCGGGTCTGTGCGCCCTCGGGGCGGTACCGGTCGGAGTTCAGGAGCCAGGTGTCGAGGACGACGAGGCCCGAGACGATGTCGGGGTTCTCGATGGCTGCGAGTTCGTCGGAGGTGCCGCCCCAGGTGGTGCCGTGTTCGAGGCGGGCGAGGAGCGCTGGGCCAGGGCACGAGGTGGAGCCGTCGGCATAGGTGACGAGGGCGGGCTCGGTGACCTCGACGACGGCGAGGTCGAAGGTGGGAAGGCCGAGCCACGCCGCCGCATGGGTACCGAGCCAGTCGCAAAAGAGAGCCAGGGGGCCTTCGGGATTGCCGAGAAGCTTGGCGTATGCGGGCCCTTGGTCGGTCTGTACGCGGGCAGCACCGGTGCTGCTGGCGAGGGGGTCGCTCACCCAGCGGATCGTGGTGGGGGACCAGGAAGCCATCGAGAGCACGCTACGCAGCGCGCTCGGGAGGCGGCAACCGCTCAGACGTGGGTGATGCTGTTGCCGAGTTCGAGGAACCTGGTCTTCGGGAAGGCTTTGACGCAGGACTCGAGCTGCCAGTCGCCTTTGAAGAGGACGACGGGGTTGTCGCGGATGTCGAGGGCGCCGTAGCCGTAGAGCTGGTTCTCCAGCTCGGCGAGGGGAAGGGTGTCGCCTTCGACCCAGCGGGCGAAGCTGAAGGAGAGGCGCTCGACGCGAACGTCGACGCCGTACTCGGCGGCGAGGCGAGCTTTCACGACGTCGAACTGGAGCTCGCCGACGGTGCCGACGATGGCCTCGCCTTCGCGGCCCTCCGGGGGTCGGAAGAGCTGGATGGATCCTTCCTGGCCGAGCTGTTCGAGGCCCTTCTTGAGCTGCTTGCGCTTCATGGGGTCGAGGATGGCCATGCGAGCGAAGTGCTCCGGTGGGAACTGGGGAAGCGGCTCATAGGCGACGGGGGAGCCAGTGCAGATGGTGTCGCCGATGAGGTAGAGGCCAGGGTCGAACATGCCGATGATGTCGCCGGCGTAGCCGTCGTCGACGACGGTGCGCTCCTGGGCCATGAACTGGACGGGGTTGGTGAGGCGTACCTCGCGGCCCGTGCGGACGTGGCGAACCTTCATGCCGCGCTCGTAGCGGCCAGAGCAGACGCGGAGGAAGGCGAGGCGGTCGCGGTGCTGGCGATCCATGTTCGCCTGGATCTTGAAGACGAAGGCGGTGAAGCGTTCGTCGGTGGGCTCGATGAGTCCCTTGTCGCTGTTGCGCGGGGCCGGAAGCGGCATGAGCTCGATGAAGGCGTCCAGGAACTGGGGGAGGCCGAAGTTCGTGAGGGCGCTGCCGAAGAACATGGGGGTGACCTCGCCGCGGGCGAGGCGGTCGCGGTCGAGGGCGTCGCCCGCCGCTTCGAGGAGCTCGACGTCGTCGCGGAGCTGCTTGACGGCCTCTTCGCCGAGGGCTTCGAGGAGGTGGGGGGCGTCGAGGGTGGTGGCCTCCATGGGGGCGATCTCGGCGCCGTGGGCGACGAGCTCGAAGAGGAAGACCTGCTTGAGTTCGCGGTGGTAGACGCCGCGGAACTTGCCGCTGGCGTGGATGGGCCAGGTGACGGGGTAGACGCCGATGCCGAGGACTTCTTCGACTTCGCCGATCAGCTCGAAGGGGTCGCGGCCAGGGCGATCCATCTTGTTGACGAAGGTGAAGATGGGCATCTGGCGGAGTTTGCAGACGCGGAAGAGCTTCTTGGTCTGCATCTCGACGCCTTTGGCGCTGTCGAGGAGCATGATGGCCGCGTCGGTGGCCATGAGGGCGCGGTAGGTGTCCTCGCTGAAGTCGGCGTGGCCAGGGCAGTCGACGAGGTTGAGCTGTCGGCCCTTGTACGGGAACTGGAGGACGCTGGAGACGATGGAGATGCCGCGCTCGCGCTCCATTTCCATCCAGTCGCTGACGGCGTGGGCGCGGGCTTTCTTGGCCTTGACGGCGCCGGCCATCTGAATGGCACCACCGTACAGGAGGAGTTTCTCGGTGAGGGTGGTCTTTCCAGCGTCGGGATGGGAGATGATCGCGAAGGTCTTGCGACGGGCGATCTCGCGGGCAAGGAGCGTTGAGTCGGACACGGCGCGCGCAGGATAGGCAGGGATGAGAGGCCGTCAACCCGGGGGCGCACAGAGGGAGCGTGCGACCGGGGCGCGCTGGGGCCCCTCCGAACTCGCGATCCGGGCTCGCCCTGCGGGCGATCCGTATCGCTCAGACAGCGGCCCTCCCCAGCGCGCCCCGGTCGCACGCTCCCTCTGTGCGCCTGGTGGGGGTGGAGAGGGGGCGGGGTCAGCGGGGTTTGAGGGTGATGGTAAGGGTGACGCCGGTGGGGTCGTCGCTGGGGGTGCCGACGGAGCGGCCTTTGAGGAGGGTGCGGACGCACTGGGCGGCTTCGTCGGAGATGGACTTTTTGGAGGCGATCTCGACGCTCTCGGCGCGGCCGGTGGTGCGGACGAGGAACTGGAGCTTGAGGGTGGCGGACTTGGCGGAGAGGCCGCCGTGGTCGGCGATGCAGGTGGCGATCTTGTCGGTGAGCTTGGCGAGCTTCTGGTCGATCTTGGGGACGTCGCCGGTCATGAAGGCGGCGGGTTCGAGTTCGACGTGGGGGGGAGGGCCGGGAGGGGTCGGGGCGGGGGTGGCGGGCTCAGGGCCGTGGTCGTGGGGAGGGGGGTCGGAGGGAGCCGATGCGGAGGGGGATGGGGCGGGGGTGCGTGCCAGGGACGAGGGGGAGGCGGAAGCTGACGGGGGAGGCACCGCAGGGGCTGAGGCGGTCGGTTCGGCGGAAGGCGCAGGAGAGGCCGGCGTGGGCTCGGGAGGGGTGGAGATCCAGCCGCTGGACGAGGTGCCAGAGGGGTCGTCGGCGGGGGTGGCCGGGTCTCGGGTGGCGGTGGAGCTGCAGGCGCTGGCCGTGAGGAGCGTGAGGGAAAGGGCGAGCGTGGTGCTGGTCAGCGGGCCTCGCTCGGATGCGTTCTTTGCCGTTCCGCGCGTGTGCATGATGGGCGGGGCATACCGTAGATCAGGGGGACGCGCAGGCGGAAAGCGCGGCCGGTGAGGCGGGTCTCTGGAAGAGTCGGGGTCGGGTAGGTGTTACGCGCGGGCGAGACGCACGGCGTTCGGCCGCGGCGCGGGTGAGCGCGCGCAGGGCACGACGCAGGGCGTGAGAAAGGGCTGGAAGGTCATGGCGGTTCGTTCGGAGAAGCTGAGCTACGAGGGGCCGGGAGGGTCGTTCGAAGGCGTGGTGGCGTGGGACCCTGCGCACGAGGGGCGACGGCCCGGGGTGCTGGTGGGGCACACGTGGATGGGCCAAGGGGAAATGGAAGCAGAGAGGGCCGCTGCGCTGGCGGAGCTGGGTTACGTGGGGTTCGCGGTCGATGTGTACGGGAAGGGGCGGAGGGCGACGACGCCGGAGGAAGCGGGGCGGTTGATGGGCGAGCTGAACCAGGATCGGCAGGCGCTGCAAGGGCGCATGGCGGCTGCCCTGGCGACGCTCCGGGGGCTCGCGGTGGTGGATGCGAAGCGCACGGCGGCAATGGGATACTGTTTGGGGGGGAAATGCGTGCTCGACCTGGCGCGCTCCGGGTCGGATGTGAACGGGGTGGTGAGCATTCACGGGGTGTTTGATGCGCCGCCGTTCCCGAACGCAGAGACGATCACGGCCAAGGTGCTGGTGTTGCACGGGTGGGACGACCCTCTGGCGACACCGGAGCAGACGGTGGCGCTGGCCAAGGAGCTGTCGGCATCGAAGGCGGACTGGCAGATTCACGCTTACGGAGGGGCGATGCACGCCTTCACGGCGCGTGGGTTGAACGAGCCAAGCAAGGGGCTGGCCTACCATGCGAATGCCGCACGGCGGTCGTGGCAGGCGACACTCAATTTCTTCGAGGAGCTGTTCGGCTGAGCAACGCGATCCCTCGTGGGACGCGGAGAGATCCGGCGCGACTTCCACGCGTGAGCGACGGCACAGGTCCATCCCCACAGACGCTCTCGAGACGCTGCGTGAGGCGGGGTCTACCAGTCCGTATGCCCTCGGGGGTGAATGGACGGAGGTCTAGCGGCCCGATACCCTTCCCTGAAGGCATGAGCCGTCGCTCACGTCACGAAGCCATCGTCGCTGGGCAGGGGGTTGGGATGGAGATCTGCGGCTGTGACGTTCTCGAACGGGTGCGAGAGGGGTCACGCACGACGACCTATCGAGCGAGACGTCGTTCGGATGGTCTCGCGGTCCTGCTCAAGGTGCTCCGGGAGCCCACCCCCTCACAAGCGCAGCTCGCGACGCTCCGACACGAAGAGACCATCCTCGGTGAGCTCGACATCGACGGGGTACTCAGGTGCCACGGGATCGTGGAAGAGGGGGGTCGAGCAGCGCTCTTGCTGGAGGATTTCACGGGGTCTCCGCTCGATGCACTGGGCGTGGCAGGGAGCCTGCCCATCGCGCGGGTCGTCACGCTGGCCATCGACGTGGTGGGAATTCTGGAGGCGATCCACCAGCGAGGCGTCGTCCACCGCGATCTGACGCCCGCAACCATCGCCATGCGGTCAGGTGATGAGACCATCAAGTTCATCGACTTCGGTCTCGCCTCGTTGTTACCGGAGCATGGCTCCACGTTCACGAGTCCAGGAGGACTCCAGGGGAGCCTCGCCTACATGGCTCCCGAGCAAACGGGCCGGATGAACCGGCCCATCGATTACCGAGCCGATTACTATTCCCTCGGCGTGACGCTCTTCGAGCTGCTCACGGGTCACCTTCCATTCACATCGGGCGACGGCATCGAGCTGGTTCATGCACACATCGCGCGCCAGCCTCCTTCTCCACGGCTGTCGACCCCGGAGGTGCCCGAAGTCCTCGCAGCCATCGTCCTCAAGCTGATGGCCAAGAGCGCCGAGGGTCGCTACCAGTCGGCGCAAGGTATCCGTGCCGACCTGGCCAGGTGCCTCGAGCAGCTCCAAAAAGACGGGGACATCGCGCCTTTCTCGATTGCACGCCGGGATCGCCCAACGACGTTCAAGCTGCCCCAGAAGCTGTACGGACGCGACGCCGATGTACAGACCTTGCTGACGGCGTTCGAGCACTCCCTCCGCGGCGTCGTGCTCATGCTCGTGTCAGGGCCCTCCGGGATTGGCAAGACGTCGCTCATCCGGGAGGTCTATCGGCCGATCACAGTACGGAGAGGGTATTTCATCGCGGGAAAGTTCGATCAGTACCGACACGAGGATCCCCACGCCGCGCTGAAGCAGGCGCTCCGCGAGCTGTCCGATCAGCTCCTCGCCGAGAGCGAAGAGCACGTCCTGGAGTTCCAGAAACGCGCCAGAGATACACTCGGATCGCACGCGCGCATTCTGACGGAGCTGTGCCCGAGCCTCGCGCGGTTGCTCGGAGAGCATCCCGAGATGCCCACGCTCTCGCACCCGGAGAACCTTTACCGGTTCAACCGGGCGGTCACGGGATTCCTCGCGTCGGTTGCCACGCCAGAGCATCCGCTGTGTGTGTTCTTCGATGATCTCCAGTGGGCCAACGCCGACGCATTGAAGCTGCTGGAGCACCTGAGCCGGGTGGAGCAAGACCTCGCGCTCCTGATCATCGGCGCCCATCGGGATGAAGAGATCCTGGACGCCCAGGCCCTCGCCCTGGCACTCCGCGCCATCGAGGCCCGCGGCGCACGCGTCGAGAGGGTATGCCTATCGCCCCTCGGGTTGCCCGAGCTGAAGGAGATGGTCGCCGATACGCTCTCGATTCCACGCGAGGCGGGCGAACCCCTCGCGGAGCTGTTGCTCTCCCGAACTGCCGGCAATCCCTTCTTCGTGCGAGAGTTCTTCACCTCTCTTCATGCCGACGGGGCCATCGAGGCACACGACGATGGCTATCGATGGAGCGTCGATCGCATGCGCGCGCATGGGGTCACGGACAACCTCGTCGACTTGATGACAGCGCGGCTGCGACAGCTTTGCCCAGAGACGCGGGAGCTGCTCCTGTTCGCGGCGTGTCTCGGCAGCGTGTTCGAGCTCGGCACCCTGGCGCTCGTGAGCGGTCGTTCCATCGACGAGGTGAGTCACACGTCGTGGCCTGCGGTGATCGAGGGGCTGATCTTCCTCGTGCCCCAGAGTGCGTCGGTGGCGCAGATGATCGAAGTGGGTCCGCTTCTGAAGGGGCGTTTCGCCCATGATCGGATCCAGCAAGCCACGCTCTCCATGGTGGGCGCGAAGGCCAGGGCGCGCCTGGCTCGGACGATAGGTCGACAGCTCGCGCAGGCCGAGGGGAGTGAGGGGCAATCCCATCGACTGCTCGATATCGTCGGCTTGCTCAATGAAGGGCGGATCGCCATCGACGATCGTCACGAGCTGCTCGATCTCGCTGCCCTCAACCTTCGGGCCGCCCGCAAAGCGCGCGACAACGCTGCCGCCCAGCAAGCGCTCTCCTATGGACGCGCGGGGATCCTCCTGATCGAGGAGGGTGACTGGAGCGACCACTACGAGCTGACCCGCGATCTCTACATGACCGCCCTGGAGGCAGCGATCGCTTGTGGTGACATCGAGGCCGCACGGGAATTGTCGGAGGTCGCTCGCCCTCGACTCCAGGGATTGCTCGATGAAGTAAGGCAGCTCTCCCTGGATGGGCAGGTGCTGTTCTCCCAACAGCGGGTCACCGAAGCGCTCCGGACCTACCTGGCGGCCCTCGCTCGGCTCGGTTGCGAGCTGCCACAGGACCCGACGCCGGAAGAGGTGGAGAGAGAGATCCAAAGAAACTTGAGGAGCTTGAAGGCACACTCCGTCGAGGAACTCGAGGGCCTGAGCGAGTGCCGCAATCCCGTGGATTGCACGGCGATGTTCCTCCTCAGCCAGATCATCAGTAGCTCGGGCACCGGAGGGGCGAGCGTTTACCCCATCGCCGTGTGCCAGCTCGTAGCCATGTCGCTTCGCTGCGGCGTCGGGCGACACACCTCCTTCGGTTACGCGCTCTTCGGATCCCTGTTGCTCGCTCGAAACGAGATCGACGAGGCCTGCCGGCTGGGCCACGTGGCCCTACGCATCGCCGATCGCTCTGCCAATTGCGAGTTTCGATCGCAGACCTATTACGTGGCCGGATACCACCTCGTCCATGTGGAAAGGCATCTGCGCGATCTCGCCGAGATGCTGTCGAACACCCACCGCTTCGCTCTGGAAGCGGGCAGTCTGTTTTTCTCTGCTGCGGCCGCGCAAGGGTTGTGCCTGGCGCGCTTTCTCTCCGGCGAAGACCTCTCGCCGCTGCTCGCCGACATGGAGGGATACGCTCGGCTGTGCGAGCGGCTTCAGCAGCCGATGGTCTGCGATTGGCTGCGTCTCTACATCCAGGTGAGCCTGAATTTGATCGGAAAAACGGGGGATCTGACGATGCTCCGAGGTCCCGCCTACGTGGAAGCGGAGCGGGTACCACACCAGCGGGCCACGGGTGACGCAGGGGGGATGTCTCATTATCACTTCTGCAAGATGCTTCTCCACTATCTCTTCGGGGAGCATGACCACGCCGCCGCGAGCGCCGACACGCTGGCCAGCTATCCTGTAGGCTCCGAGCATTCGCTGGCTGCGACCTTCATTGCCTTCATTCAGTCTCTTTCGTACCTGGCACTGTACGAGCGCGCCGAAAACGGGGACCGAGAGCGGAAGCTCGGATTCGTAGCCCAGAGCCTCGTCAAGATCGAGCAATGGTGCAAGCACCACCCACCCAACTATGAGCACAAACTGCTGCTGATCTCCGCCGAGCGCGCGCGTGTGCTGGGCGACCACGAGGCGGCCCGCGCTGCATTCACGCGAGGCACAGAGCTGGCTGACAGGAGCGGTTATCGGCACGAGGCAGCCATCGGGCATGAACTCGCCGGTCGGTTCTACATCCTCCGAGGGGAGCACAAGCTCGCACGAAAGCACCTGCGCGATGCGCATGAAGGGTTTCTGCGGTGGGGCGCCGTCACCAAGGCGAGGCAGCTCGAACGAGAGTACCCTGGCGTCGTCCCGCTCGTCGCGGCGGGGATGTCGTCCGGTTCCACGGCCACGGAGACGGGAGGCAGAGAGCTCGACTTCGATGTGCTCGATCTGGTCTCGGTGCTGAATGCGTCACAGGATCTCTCACGCGAGATCGAACTCGACCGTCTCCTCGCGCGCCTCATGCAAATCCTTCTCGAAACGAGCGGGGCCACGGTTGGCTATCTGCTCATGGAGCAAGGCAAAAAATGGGTCATCGAGGGAGAGAAAGCGGTGACGCAAGAGAATGCCATCGTGCTGAAATCCATCCCGGTGGCCGAACTCATGGCCCGAGGTCACCGTGGGCTCCCCGCATCCATCATTCATTACGTGGCGCGCTCACAGGAGAGCTTGGTGGTGGACGACGCCTCGGCGGACCCGCGGTTCAGTGGCGACCCATGCACCATCCGGAACGCGATCGGATCCGTTCTGTGTTTCCCGCTCGGTCGCCCCGGGGGGCGGCGTGGGCTCGTCTACCTCGAGAACAGCCTGCTCAAAGGGGCATTCACGCCCGCCCGCATCCGGATCCTGCAGATGCTCTCGACACAGGCGGTCATCTCCATCGAGAACGCCGCGCTCTACAACACGCTGGAGCAGCGGGTCGAGTCGCGAACGTCGGAGCTCCGGAAGAAGAATGAGGAGCTTGCAACTGCGTTGACTCACCTGCGCGAGACCCAGGATCGCATGTTCGTACAGGAACGTCTGGCGTCGCTCGGCTCGCTCGCTGCTGGAATCGCCCACGAGCTGCGTAACCCTCTCAACTTCGTGAACAACTTCGCAAGGTTCGCGGCTGCTCTCGTCGATGAAATCCATGATGGGCTTTTGCCGTCGGGCAGGGTCTCCAGTGCCGGTCGTTTCGCACGCCTCGACGAGGCGCTCGAAGATTTGAAGGTCAATGTGACAAAGATCGGTGAGCATGGCCGGCGAATGGACGGGATCATCCGTTCGATGCTCGACCATTCGAGGGACGATCGCGGTGCTCGTCAGTGGGTCGACCTCAACACCCTCGTGGAAACGTACGTCAACATCGGTTACCAGGGGTCACGCGCACGCACCTCGACAGGCGAGATCGCGATCGAAATGACCCTCGACCCCTCCATCGGCCTCGTGAGCATCGTGCCCCAGGAGGTGAGTCGCGTCATCATCAACCTCGTCGACAATGCTTGCTATGCCGTGACACAGAGAGCCGGCGAATGCCCGTTGGGCTTCGAGCCACGCATCGAAGTCATCACTCGGAATGAAGAAGACTGCTGCGAAATCCGGATTCGAGACAATGGTTCAGGGGTTCCTCGAGACATTCGCGCCCGGATCTTCGACCCCTTCTTCACGACCAAGCCCCCCGGAGAAGGGACCGGGCTCGGGCTGTCGATCTGCCACACCATCGTCACGGAAGGGAATGGTGGTCTGCTGCGCTGTGAGTCGGAAGAAGGGATTTTCGCTGAATTCATCGTCCGCCTCCCCAAATGAGGGAGAGACGAGGGTGAATCTCCTTTTCAAATCCGAGGTCGGCGGGAGGGAAATCCGGACAGACGTGACCTCTTCCAGGGCGTACCGCTCGGTGAGCGCCTGTTCTCGGTCACGAAACCTCAGCCCTCCGTCGTCGGCAGCGGGGCCTCCGCCGTCACGGTATCGACGTCGCCAGCAGGAACAGGGAACTCTCTCAGCGTTGGAGGGGAGTGGCGCTGCTTTACCTCGAAGATCTGCACCGGAGTTCGAGCTCCCGCCAGGGACTGACACTCCCGCTCTACCAGAGAGAAGGACGAGGTCACCTCGTCGCCCATCGTCCCGCACAGGAGAATCTGGTTCGGCTTCGCCATGGCTTCGAGCTGGGCCGCCATGCTCACCACGCTGCCTAGTGTGACGTAGTCGAGCTGCCGACTGGATCGTGAGCCGATCTCGGCCAGAATGATGGGCCCCGTCGCCACGCCGATGGAGAGCGCGCGAGCAAAGGGCGACTGTGCCCCAGCCCTGAGGTTCAACGTCGCGAGCTGTGAGCGTACGGCCAGACATGCGTCGAGCGCCGTGAGGAGGTGGTCTTTCCCCCTGAAAAGAACCATGAGGGCGTCCCCCACGAAGCGGCTCACCACCCCCCCTCGCATCGTCAGTTCGGGAACGATGACGTCGAAGTTGGCATTGAGGAGCCTGACCATCTCTTCGGGCGACCTTTCACGCGTCATTTCGTGAAAACCGGCAATATCGAGGAATGCCACTGTCCCTTCCTCGACGGTGCTGGGCACGAATCGGTCTGGGAGATTGAGTCGCTCCACGACCAAGGGGCTCACAAAGGTCTTCAGCAAGCTGTTCTCCTGACCGGAGCGGGCATTCTTGCGCAGCGCACTCACCTGCTTGAACACCTTGTCGACCGTGCATACCAGATCGTCGGGATCCAGCGGCTTGATCAGGAAGTCCAGCGCGCCTCGATTCATGGCAGTGCGAATGTTCTGCATGTCGCCGTAGGCCGTGATGACGACCACCCGAACATGGGGGTGGAGTTCACCGAGGCTCTTCAGCAAAGTGAGCCCATCCATCCGAGGCATGTTGATGTCGGTGAGGACGATGTCGATGTCCGGATGGTCCCGAAGCACTTCGAGCGCACGCTCGCCATCGCCAGCAAAGATGAACTCATACGTGCCGTCACGGAGCTGGTTGCGGAAACACTGCTTGACCAGAAGGATCATGTCGGGCTCGTCGTCCACGACCAGAATCTTCGCCGTGTGCGATTGGCCCTCGTCGGTCAGGGAAGCAAAGGCATTGGCCATGCTCCACGCGGACTGAAAGCGCTGGGCCGGGTCCTTGGCGAGGGCTCGCTCGAAGAAGAGATCGACCGCTGGCGGTAGTTCTGGAATGAGCGATGAAGGCCGAGGAAACGATTCGCTGCAGATGCGTACGACGAGCTGGCCCATCCAGCGGCCATCGAATGGCAACTTGCCGGTGAGCAATGCGTAGGAGGTGACTGCCAGCGACCAGAGATCACTCCGGTGGTCGACCCGGGAAGCACGGATCTGCTCGGGGCTCATGTAGGCCGGGGTGCCTATCAACGCGCCCGGAAACGTAATTGCCAGCTGGTCCTTCCTCGCCCCCCAGGAGACCACACCGAAATCGAGTATCTTGGCGATGTCCTCGGTGTCGTTTCGGGCGAGGAGAATGTTCGCCGGCTTCAGATCGCGATGCACGATTCCTACCGCGTGCGCAGCGGCGAGACCTCTGGCCACCTGCACGATGACGGAAGAGGTCATGCTCAACGGGAAGCGACCACGCTGCTCCAGCAGCAGCTGTAAGTTGTACCCCTCCAGGAACTCCATCACGAGATAGGGGGAGTTCTCATTGATCCCGTAATCATGAACCTGCACCACGTGCGGATTCCGGAGCTGCGCGATGGCCATGGCTTCGCGCTCGAAGCGAGCCCGCGCCTCATCCGAATCCAGCTGCTCCTGATTCAGCATTTTCAGGGCCACGAGGCGTCGAAGGTTGACGTCCTCCGCTTCCCAGACCTCGCCCATTCCCCCTTCACCGATCTTGCGTCTGAGCAGATACCGACCGGCAACCGTGGATTCTGCCATGCCGAAACGAGGGTACAGGCGCGCAGCGAACACTGTCAACGAACCCAGGTCAGGCAAAGCTGGCTGTCGCAGCGTACCGGCGACCCATTGTCGTGCGAAGGTTCGCGGTCTCTCCTCCTACCGCAATGGTCATTCCCTGGAAGTCGGTCGGCTGCAGTACGTGCTAGCGGTTCTGCACAGCGTTCCACGGCCTCGGCCGATACCAGGAATCACAGCTCCCTACACCGAGGAGCGTGCCTGGAGAGCTCGCTGCGTCTTCGAGGCTGCGCGATGGGTGCGGAAATTCGCGGTCATCTCATCCGGCGGAGGATGGACGCCGGAGACATCGCTCATGGTCGTCGATGACAATGCGTTTTCGGACGGCGACTACCGCGTCTCGACCCCAGGGCCACGCGCTCAACGACGATCAGGAGAGATTGTAGCGAGCGTCTGGTTCAAGGCGTCCACGTCTTGCGCTGCCCGCTGACGGAGGACTCCGCGAAGGTGTCGAGCAGGCGATGCAGGTGGAGGGCATCGCGGAAGGAAGGAGCGAGCCGTGTGCCCTCGGTGAAATCCCGAGCGAAGGCCGCGTAGAGGTTGCCAACCTCCTGAGCGTGGAGGGAAAGGTCCGTCGTGGGGACCCAGTGATAGCGGTCGGGAATGGGGAGGGGTTCGAGCGGTTGGCCGTCTCCGCGAGCACCGGAGAGGGTGAGGTCATCCGAGAGGGCGAGGTCGCCTTCGGTCCCGGTGATCGTGTAGGCGACGGCGCTTCCATTGCGCTTGCCACCTTCGAAATGGGCAGAAAGAACGGCGCCACCATGGAGCGTGCCACTGAGGAGGACCTGGTCGGGCGCGGTCACCGGGATGCTCTCGCCGGTCTCGAGGACGGTGGCTTCGTCGAACTGGCGAGCAACGACGGCGGAGATCTCTCGAATGTCACCAAAGGCAGCGAGGGCGACGTCGAGATAGTGGGCCGTGAAAATGGTGAGCACGTTGGCACCATTGGAGACATCGGCGGTGTAGGCAGCAGAAGCGGTGCGGGAGGCACCGAGGACCGGGGCCGAGGCGCGGATGGCCACGGACCGGATCTTGCCGATGTAGCCTTCGGCGACGAGGTCGCGGAGGTAGCGAACGCTGGGGACGAGGCGACGTTGGAGGCCGATGACGGTGCGAACGCCGGTCGACTCGGCCAGCTCATGGAGCGCTGCGGTCTGTGCGACGCTGGCGCCGAGGGGCCACTCGCAGAAGACGTGTTTGCTGGCAGCGAGGGCGGTGCGGACGAGGCGATCATGCTCGGGGGTGCGGACGGAGACGACGACGAGATCGACGTCGGGGTGCTCGGCGAGGGCGCGGGCGTCGTCGAAGGCGTGGGACACGCCGAAGGCGCGTGCCGTCTCGTCCGCGCTGGCCTTCCGGGTGGTGCTGACCGCGGTGAGCTCAAACTGGGGGAGGGCTTTGAGGGCAGGCAGATGGGTGAGGGTCGCCCAGCTCGTGCCAGGGCTCGCGCCGATGACGCCGACCCGGATCTTGCCCGCTATGTTCGACTTACTCATCGATTCTCTCCAGGGCGCAGCTCCGCGCACGAGCAGCCGCGGCGGCGGCTCTTCGAAAACGGAGGATTGCTCCGTTTTTAATACGGAGGCATCCTCCGTTTTGCAAGGTCCTGGATGGTCGCAGCCAGAAAATCGGCAGAGTCCCCTCCCCCCTCCACGGCAGCGGCACCACGCCTGCGGGCGGACGCGCAGCGGAACCGAGATCGCCTGCTGGAGGTCGCCGACGAGGTCTTCTCGGAGCAGGGAGCGGCGGCGAGCCTCGATGACATCGCGCGGCGCGCAGGGGTGGGGATCGGGACGCTCTACCGGCACTTCCCCACGCGGGATGCGCTGCTGCTCGCGACGCTGGGAGACCGCCTGGCCCTGATCGGAAAGAAGGGGAAGGCGCTGCTCGGGTCGGAGAGTGCGAGCGAGGGGCTGGCGGCGTGGATGAAGCTGATGATCAAGCACACGTCGACGTACTGCGGTCTGGCAGCATCTCTGGGGGGGACGCTGGAGGGGCTGACGTCGGCCTGTGAGGTGGCGAGGGCTGCGGGGGCAGAGCTGCTGGAGCGGGCGCAGAAGGCTGGAGAGATCCGGCAGGAGGTTCCGTTTTCGGATGTGGAGAGCATGGTGATGGCCATCGCATTCGCCGCGGAGAGAGCACCCGGGGACAAGGGGCGCATGCGGCGACTGCTTGCCCTGTTGTTCGAGGGGCTACGTCCTCGGGGAGCGGGCTGAAGCGCCTCCTTCAGGTGGAAGCCGTTTCGAGCTGTTCTCGGGTCGAGCGGCGAGAACGGTGGAGACGAAGCGGCCACGTCTGTCCGCGCCTGGCCGTCGGCTCCGCCCCAGATGGCGCTGTACGACGCGGCCCTGCTGCCGAAAGTGGGCTGCGCGGTGCAGGCCGTAGGGCTCGCTGGAACGGCGGGGCGGAACGCGGGCCACTCCTCCCCAGGCTCCAGGGTCTCGGAAGCGCAGGGGACTACAAGACCACGTGGGCGAGGGAGTCGGCTGGCGTATCCCAGAGGGCCTGAGCGCGCGCGTGGGCCCTGGCGTGTTCGTCGCTGTCCTCGGCAGGACCCTGGATGATGGGCGAGGGGCTGGCGAGGTCGAGATGGACACCGGTGATGCCCGCGGTGGGGAGATCCTGGCGCAGCTTCTGGGTGAGTTTGTCTCCGATGCGCCGGGAGAGGTTGGCGACGGCCTCGGGCGAGAACTCCTTGATGCGGAGGATCTCGCGGAGGCTCAACTCGGAGACGAGAGGAGCGCGGTTGCTGAGGCCGGTCGCACCGATCTGACGCTCCAGGAGCGCCGCGGAGACGCTGCCGTAGGCACGATCGATCTGGTCACGCCGGAAGGTCCCATCGAAGTTGGGCGTGATCCGGCGCTGGAGCTGAGAGACTCCATTCAAGCCGTTGGCCCACTGGCCTTCGTTGCAGGCGAAGTACTCGCCGCGGCGATGGAGGTCCGCGGCGAGGGTGGAGAAGTGGTCCCCCATGGTGGAGAGAGCGCGGAGGACGTAGTCGGTGAGGCGTAGCTCTTCACGTAGCCAGGCGACGTCGGTGACGCGGCCGGCGACGAACGGCCAGAGGACGAGGTTGTAGTAGTTATTGAAATCGAGCAGGTACTTGAGCCGGTACAGCTCGAAAGACCCGAAAATAGGGTACATGCGGGCGTAGAGCAGGAGCGTGCTCTCGTACTTGAAGCGGTAATAGGCATCGTAGGCCGCGACCTTCTCCTCGAAAGCGCTACGCTCGCCCGCGATCTCTGAGGAGATCATGCTGACGATGAACTCGTTGGCGGTGGCGATGAAGTCGGAGCCGGGGCTGTAGAAGGGATCGGTGAAGGCGCCGGCTTCGCCAGTGACGGCAATACGGTCCGTCGAGAAGTACAGGTCAGCGTGGTATGGGAGGTGAGCGTACGCTTGGAAATCCTCCATGTCGGCGCGGGCCGGCTGGGAGAGCAAATCGCGGACGGCTCGGTGACCATCGAGGAAGCGCTCGAAATCGGCACGATTCCTGGGAGCCGGGGTGCCGAGAGCGGCGAGGCGGTCCTTGTCGTAGACGACGCCGACACTCATGAGGTCTCCGGCCAGCGGGATGAACCAGATCCAGTAGCCGTCGTACATGAGGTGGTTCGTCGAGAGGTGGCGCGCGGTGTAGCGGACGCGGTTGCGCCAGGCGTCATCGCGAACGGCGTCGAGACCGGCGACACCGCGGTAGCGGGCCCAGGCGGCGGCGGTGTTGAGGCGTGTCTCCTTGTGAACCTTCTTGCCGAGCTTGCGGAGGAGGACATGGCGCCGTCCCGAGGCATCGCAAAGCCAGCGGCAGGTGATCTCGTGGCGGGCTCCGGCTTGCTCGTAGGTGACAGTGTGGCTGCCCGCGCCGTCGATGCGGAGGTCGACGACCTTGGCGCCCAGCTGGACATCGGCACCGTCGGCGCGGTTCATGGTCACGAGGTCACGCTCGAGCTTGGCGCGTTCGAGCTGAAAGCTGGGGTGGTACGGGAGATGGTCGGAGCCGATCTCACTCATGCGCTGGAGCGGCAGGTCCTTGCCGGGACTGTCGAAGAAGAAGCGGAGGCCGTTCTTGGGAAGCTGGTGCTGATAGAGGTAGGTGCCGAGGTCGAGGCGGCGGATCATGTAGCTGGCGGCGACCTCGACGGTGCTCTCGCCAACCTTGTAGTCCTCGATCGTCTCTGCGGCTTCAAGGACGAGGACAGAGAGGTCAGGAAGGGTTCTGCGGAGATGGCGGGCGAGGAATCCTCCCGCGATGCCGCTACCGATGATCACGACGTCGTAGGCGCGCACGGCGCCTCTCTACACCGTTTTCGGCGCGGAGGCGTCAGGGAGCAGGAGCCGGCTCACCGAGCAGATCGGCGCGGAGAGCCCGGGGCAAGGTGCGCGCTTCCACCTCGTCGAGCACCCCCGCCGTGTGGACGATGCTGGCGGAGAGGCGGCCGGCGAAGCGGCTGAAGATGACCTGAAATCCGGGGGGGCTGACCACGGTGGGAAGGGGGTAGGCATCTGCGACGGGTACACCAGCGAAGGAGGTGATCGTCATGGGCCCCGGGTTAGAGAAGATCATGGAGGAGAGTTCGCCCTGGAAGGGGCTGTCCCGAAGCCAGCCGTAGGCAAAGCCAGGAAGCCATCGGGCCAGATCGAGGGCGGCGAGCATGGCCAGGTCCAGCTTCTCGCGGATGGCGACGCGTTGCTGCTCGGCGAGGTGTACGACAGCGCGGTGCTCATCGGCGAGATCGTCGCGGTCGAGGGAGAAGTGGAGCATGGAGAGGTGGTTGCCGAGGAGCCTGCGGGCGCCGACCTTCGCATCCAGGGAGAGTGGGACGGGGAGGACATGGTGGGGCAGGGCGTGTCCGCGCGCACGCAGGGCACCGTCGAGGAGGCGGGCCGAGGCGAGGAGCATGAGGCTGGTCTCCGCGAGGCGGGCTCGCTCCCGGACGCGGCGGTCGAAGGCGTTCGTCTCGTCAGCGTCGAGGATGAGGCGGTGCACGCGGGGGTGAATGGCTGCGCCGCGGGGGGGCGAGACGGCGGCCAGAGACTTGATGGGACGCTCGCCGACGGCGAACACGTGGGCCTTGTAGGTGCGAGCGAGGTCGAGGCGGGCATTGCGATCGAGGTGCTGGAGGGCACGCTCGGAGTGGGCAAAGCGCTCCTCGGGCAGGGGAGGATCTTCGAGTTCGTCGGCGTGTCCGGATCCGAGCCAGCGGACCAGACGATCAGCACCACGTGCATCAACCAGGGAGTGAATGTGGCGCAGGACGAGTGTGTCTCCCGCGCCGGGGCGGCGGACGAGGTCGATCTCCCAGACCCGCGCACCACCGACCCGTGTTGCGAGGAGAGTCTCCAGAAGGACGTGGCGTTCGGCCTCGGTGTCGACGTCGTGCACCCTGACACGAGGGGCGGCGCGCTGCGGCTCATAGGCCCACCGTGGGCGGGCGAAGAGAGGAACGTCGAGGCGCCAGCGGAGCTCCGGGACGACCTCGACAGCCCGATCGAGGCGACGCTGTAGCTGGTCCGGATCGAGGCGGCCCCCGAGTTCGACCACGAAGAGACAGTCGTTCCCCGACAGTCCTCGGCCGCGCATCGCGCGGTCATTCATGAGGTGGAATACGTCGATCCCCCCGAGCAAGACGGGTGTGTTCATCGTTCGAGCGCCGGGGCCGGTGGCGTGCAGAAGCGTTGCTTCTCCATGGGCATCCTGGTCAGGTCGAGGTCGACGCTAGCAGTGGGCGGGCCATGGGGACAGCCCAGGCGAGGCGTAAAGGTGGGTGAGGTGGTGCCGGTGAAGTGGGGTCGGCGCACGCCTCCGACGGGCGAAAGATGGGAGCCTCGGCGCCTTGCGCAATGCGTCCGCGAGCCTCCTCGATAGCTGCGGCAGACAGGCTTGCGACGCGCTCCCGGGATCGTCTAGCGTGCCTGAACTGGCACTCCAGGCGCCCTCGATGAGTCCGACCTCCATGATGCTGCGACGTTCAATGGCCCGTTCGATCGCTGTCGCTCTGTCCCTCGCTCTGGCGACGACGAGTGGCTCCGCCTTTGCTCAGGAGGCGCCCTCGAAGGCAGCCGTCGAGGAGGCCAAGCAGCGCTTCCAGCGCGGGCGCGAGCTGTACGAAGAGAACGATTTCCAGGCCGCGCTCGTCGAGCTGCGACGAGCCTACGAGCTCGCGCCGACGTTCCGCCTGCTCTACGACATCGGTCAGGTCTACTACCAGCTCCAGGACTATCCGAACGCTTTGAAGACGTTCACCAAGTTCTTGCAGGATGGCAGGAGCGAGATCTCTTCCCAGCAGCGAGACGAGGTGCAGCGTGAGATCGACAAACTCAAGGGGCGTGTCGGTACGCTGCGCATCACCGCAAGCCGCCCGGGCGCAGAGATCGCAGTTGACGATGTCCCCATCGGCAAGGCTCCGCTGGCAGAGCCAGTGCTGGTGAGGCCAGGGCGCAGGAAGGTCGGCGCAACGCTCTCGGGCTTCTCTCCGGTGACGAAGACAGTCGAGATCGCCGGGCTCGAGGCGCTCGACGTGAGCCTGGAGCTGGCGGAGCCGAAGGGAGAGGGTGGCGTTCAGGCGCCAGAGCAATCCGATGCGTCGCCAGGGGCGCCATCGCAGCCTTCGTCTGGTGGAGGCAGCGCCCTACCCACGGCGATGTGGATCACGACAGGTGCCCTCGCCGCGGCGACGACAGTGACGGGTGTCCTCGCTTTGACCGCCTCGAGCGATCAGTCGACCAAGCTCGATACGATGGGCGTGTCGGTACAGGATCTGCAGAGTGGAGGAGACAAGGTGAAGACCTTCGCGCTCGCCACCGACATCCTGCTCGGTGCAACCGTGGTGGCTGCAGCGGTCTCGGTCTACGTCACGGTCACGGCGGCCAAGAAGCCTGAAACGGTGCGTGTCGGGGTGGGTCCAGGCAGCCTCAGTGTGATGGGACGTTTCTGACCTGACCTGGAGAGGTCATGGGAGGGGAGCCTCTGGAGCCCAGTGGGCCCGTAGGCGGCTCCCCAGCACGAAGGGCACGCGCTCGAGAGCGCCTCAGGCGACGCTCCCGGCACGAGGCGCACGGCCACGGCCCCGTTCGAGGTCGTGGCGTCGCCATACGGTGCAGCGCTGGCGAGGTTACTTCGCCCAGGGATCGCTGCTGAGGGTTCGCTTCGGCTTGTTCGTGGCAGCGTCGGTCGGGGTCGTGGCGGCAGGCGCCGAGGAACCTGACCACGGATCGCTGCCGCTGAGTGAACGCTTTGGCTTTGCAGTCGTCGCAGCCTTTGCGCTGTCGTCAGCAGTGGCCGCGGAAGTCGGCTCGTAGGGCAGCTCGTCTGCTGGCTGGGTCGACGCCCGGCGCGGTCTGTAGCTCACGGTGGCCGCGCTCTTCTTCTCGAGATCGAACTCCATCGTGACGTCGTCACCGAACTGCGCGAACTCTTTCTGGGTCGCGTAGCCTTGCGCCTCTACTCGGACGAGATGCCGCGCCCCGTCGGCCGGAAAGCGACCCGTGAACGGGTTTGCTCCGAGAGCGACATCGTCGAGGAACAACTTGGCGGAAGCAGGAGCCGCAGAGATGCGCAGTTCGATGGTCTTCGGGAGCGCCAGCGCATCAGCCGAGGGCTGTGCTGACCCGGAGAGCTGAGCGGCGAGTTCGGTGGTTGCCGCCGCGGGCGGCGGCGGGGGCGCCTGCTCTGGCCCCTGTCCACGCAACACCAGCAGTGCAACGACGCCGGCGGAAACAGCGCCAGCGAGGGCAGGAAAAAGGATCCTGCGGACCGGAGGAGAGGGGGGCGGTGGCGCTTGAGGTACCTGCTGCGTGACGCCCGAGCCCTCCGCGGTCGGGTAAGCGAGGTTCGGGAGCGGTTGAGATCCGCTGGACGAAGAGGACCTCGTAGAGGGCGGCGGGAGCATGCTGTTCATGTCCAGCAGCGAGGCGCTGCCGGAACGCAGGCGCTTGAGCTGACTGTCGATGACCGCCTGGAGACGCGAACGACGATCGGAGAAGAGGCTCGCCACGAGCTCTCCAGTCTCCTCGGAAGAGACGCGCTGCCCTGACCTGTCGAGGTAGCCGAGGATGTCGGCGCGCAACTCCGCCGCGGTGGTGTAACGCTGCGTCTGATCGTAGGCGAGCGCCCGGTCCATGATCTGCACCAGCTCGGGGTCGAGATCAGGGCGGTAGTCCGTCAGCCGTGGAAGCTCCTGGTTGAAGATCTTGTTGACGATCTCCATGTCGCCCAGGCCCTTCCACATCTTCACACCAGCAAGGATCTCCCACAGGACGATCCCGATGACGAAGATGTCCGCGCGCCGATCGACGGACTTGGCGCGGGCCTGCTCGGGCGCCATGTATGAGAGTTTGCCCTTGAGCACGCCGGTAGTGGTCTGGCTAGACCGGGTCGCCGCCTTGGCGATGCCGAAATCGACGACCTTGGTATGCCCCTCGTAAGTGACGAAGATGTTGTGAGGGCTGATGTCGCGGTGGACGACATGAAGGGGCGTGCCGTCGTAGTCGGAGAGTTCGTGCGCGTAATGAAGACCGGCGAGCGTGTCGGCGATGACCTTGAGCAGAATGGCTTCACCGCGCGCCCCAGCGACGCGCCCGTTGATCCGCATGCGCTGGAGGATGCGGTTCAGCGGCTGCCCGTCGAGGTACTCCATCGCGATGAAGTACTCTCCCTCGACGTCCCCTACCTCGTTGGTCTGCACGACGTTCGGGTGGTTGAGCCGCGCTGCGAGCCGCGCCTCGTCGAGGAACATCGTGATGATGTCGTTTTCATCTCCGATGTCCGCGCGGCGCAGACGCTTGATCACCTGAAGCTTGCTGAAGCCCGCGGGCCCCTGGGTGACCGCCAGAAAGACGTCCGCCATGCCCCCCTGCCCCAGGGTGGCAATGAGTGAATATTTTCCGAAGCGTAGCTCCGGGCCTTTTGGATTTTCGGGCTCCACTACAACGAAGGATGGTCAGCCCTTGGCACGCTGCCGTCAAGCGGCGCGGCGCTCCGCAGCAGCCGGTGTCATCTGTAGTTATCCAGCTTCGACAGATGATCGATGCTGGATGATGAGCCGCTGATGTATGCAGGGCGCAGACATCTCGCTCGTTCTCTCATGCTTGGCTGATCGGGGTTCATGAAACGTGACCATGGGGCACGATCTGTCGCCCACAAAACGTATGGGCGGATGAGTCTCTCGGCGATCGACGTCAACCTCGTGGTCGCTCTTGACGCGCTGCTGCGAGAACGAAGCGTCACGCGGGCAGCGAGGCGGGTGGGGCTGAGCCAGCCAGCGATGAGTCATACGTTGACACGGCTGCGCGAAGCGCTGGGCGACCCGCTGCTGGTGAGGGTGGGCCGAGAGATGGCCTTGACGGATCGTGCCGAAGCCATGACAGGGCGCGTGGCTGCGCTGGTGCAAGGACTCGAGGGGTTGTTCGGCGAGCGCCCGGCGGCATTCGAGCCGCGTGAAAGCGCGCGAACGTTCAAGCTGACTGCGGCCGACGAGCTGCAGATGCTTCTGCTGCCCCACCTTCAACGGCTGTGCACACAAGAGGCCTCACGGGTGACGATCCACAGTGTGCGCCTCGGAGATGCCCGTATCGTCGAGGGACTCCGGAGCGGGGAGCTGGACTTGGCCCTGGGCACCTTCACGGATGGAGATCTGGCAGGCGATATCCAGCGCTCGGAGCTGTACCTGGATTCCCTGGTGGGGCTCGCGCGCGTAGATCACCCGCAGGTCCGCGCGCGCACCGACATGGACGCTTACCTCGGCATGCGACATCTGGTCGTGGCGCCTCCAGGAGGTCGTGATCCCGTCGACGAGCTCCTCGCCCGACGCGGGCTCACGAGAGAGGTGGCGCTGACGGTCTCGCACTACCTGGTAGCGCCGCACGTGATCGCGGCCTCCGATCTCGTCACGATCGTCCCCCAGCGGCTGGCTGCCGCCTTCACCACGGGGATGCGGCTGCGGACGTTCGAGCTTCCCTTCGAGCTGCCAGCGGTCGAGACCGCGATGGCCTGGCATGATCGTGTGCAGGCGGATCCCGCCCACCGCTGGCTGCGCCGGCAGGTCGCTGCGGCCTCGCAGCCAGTCCCCGTCGGGGGCCGACGCCGCCGAGGGTAGGGCGGCGAAGGCTACCGCCCCAGGGCCTCGGCGCGGTTGACGATGCGGGGGGTCAGGAAGATGACCAGCTCGCTGCGCGTGTCGCTGGCACGACGACGCTGGAAGAGTACGCCGATCACCGGGATGTCACCGAAGAGCGGGATCTGATCGAGGTTCCGGCCGGTGTTGCGGGTGAAGATGCCGCCGATCACCGCGGTGTGCCCATCCATGATCAGGAGGTCCGTCTCCGCCTCACGCTTGAGGATGGTCGGATCGCCGCGCGCCGAGGTCTGCGTAAAGTCGGGCTCATCGCGGTTGATCTTCACGTGCATGGCGACGCTGCCATCGGCCGTGACATGCGGACGGACGAGGAGCTGCAGCTTGGCCTCCTGGAAGACCGTCTGCACGCCTTGCGCGCTGACCTGCGAGAAGGGAATCAGGGTCCCCTGGCTGATACGCGCTTCTCGGTTGTCGAGCGTGAGCACGCGCGGGCTGGAGATGACCCGAAGCATGCCGCTCGCCTCGGCCGCGCTGAGACGGACTGCGAGGTTCACGGCATTGTTGATGGAACCGAAGGTCAGACCGAGGGCACCACCTTGGCCACTGCCAACCGTCGCGGGAAGGTTCACGGCGAAATTGGGATTGGGCACACGGGTGACGAACGGCGATAGACCACCGGTCTGGGTGTTCGCGTCGCTCGCGCCACCGACGAGGCCGATACGGTTCGGAAATGCCAGCCCGGTAGGGTTGCCCGTGGCAGCACTGAAGCTCGTATCCCCGCCCCACTGGATACCGATGTCACGCGTATACCTGCTCGTGGCCTCGACGACACGCGCCTCGATCAGCACCTGCGGCGTCTGGGTGTCGAGTGCGCGGATCAGCTCCTCGATCTGGTTCAGGTTACCGCCTACATCCCTTGCGATGAGCACGTTGGTGCGCTCGTCGACGGCGAGGGACCCGCGCGGTGAGAGCATGTCCTTGGCCCGCGCTTGCAGCTCTCCAGCTTCAGCGTAGGAGACAGGGATCAGCCTGGTCTCGAGAGGCGCGAGCTGCTGCTCGCTCTTGCGTCGCGCGATCTCGAGCTCACGCTCCTTGTTCAGATCCGCGATGGGAGCGACCCGGATCATGTTGCCCTGTCGCACCATGCCGAGCCCCTTGGCCTGAAGTACGGTCTCGAGGGCTTGATCCCAGGGGACGTTGCGCATCCGGATCGTAACGGCACCCGACACGTTGTCCGCCGTGACGATGTTGACCCGACCGACGTCCGAGATCAGGCGGAGCACGTTGTGGATGTCCGCATCCTTCAGATCGAGATCGATCCGGCGGCCCGTGAAGCGTCTCTGCTGACCGGCGAAAGCGGGCACGAAGGCATCAGCTTGGTCGGGCTCGGTAGTCGCCTCCTGGATACTCGCGGCGGCTTCGAAGGTGGTGCTCACCCGCGGCATGCCCTCGTCGAGCGAGTCTTCACGCGCAACCACCCGCGCCCGTCGAGCCACGCCTCCGTCGGTCCCCTTGCCGGTCAGCATGGAGTGGACGGGCCCATCAGCCACCGTGAGGACGAGCGAGTTCCCTTCACGCGCCACCGATGCCGCGGCGCCATCCCGCCCGTCGACCTCCACCACGACCCGGGATGGATCGCTCTTGCGCCGGAAGCTGGAGATCGACCGAACCATGCCGCCGAAGGCTCCGACATCGAGGGTCCGCTGGAGCCGATCAGGGAGGCGCGCTCCCTTCAGCTCAAGCACCAGGCGACCGGGCGCCGGGCTCGACTGCGTGAAGCTCGGGATGGCCGTCATCTCGACGATGATCCGGTCGTGCCCCGACCGATGATCGAAACGAATATCAGAGACAGTCGCTCCGCTGGGCCGCGCGGACTCGACTGGAGCCGCCGTGGTGGTCACGGTGGGTGCAGCCATCGGGCCAGTCTGCGCCGCCGCCTCGAAGTTCACGGTCAGCGCCCCTGCCTCGGCCCGGATCCGGTATGCGGCAGGGCGGGCGAGCTGCACGAGCACTCGCGTGGTCTTCTGGCCTCCAGTTGCGAAGGACTGGGTCATCACCCCGCCCACCAGTCGGTTTCCCTCCGTGATGGCCCCCGGTGCTCCCTGGACGTCGGCCCCCTCGAGGTCGATGAGCAGACGCTTGCCGCCATCGGCCACCCGCGCCGAGAACCGTGGCATCCCGCTGGTGGCCACGACGATCTCGGCTGTCTCCTCTGTCGGCGCCGTCAGCTTGACGTCGCGGATGTGGATCGCGGCGGCCTGCGCGGCGGCATCACCGACGAGGGAGCCAGCGGCTAGCACTGCTCCGATCGCCAGCGCCCGACATAGCGCGCCCCTTTGTGAGCGACCCTCTCGCTTGCTGTTCATTGCACTCCCGCTCGTGTTGACGCGCACCTGCGTCCCACGCCGCGGAGGCTACTCTGACGACCTCGAACCGGCCTAATTCGTGGCAATCAAGGGTTTCCCTGACGGACGCTGGCCTCTTCTTCGGCCGTGCGGAGTGCGACCACGCGCGTGGTCGCAGGGATCTCGGGGTTGCCCGGAGCCTCGCGGATGAAGACCACATCCGCCTCACGGATGCGATCCACTCGCCAGTTGATGGCCACGTCTACGCCGCCAGGGCCGCCAGTGTGGACGATCTCGGGCTTGCCGACGAAGTCTCCCATCTTCACGACCCACCCGAGCCCTGTTGGATCGGTGAGCAACGCACGCGCCGGAGAGCGACTGACCACACCGACGAGCTTCAGCTCATCGAGCGCGTACCGGTCCACCATCACCTGACGCTGGGAGATGATCTGCGTCTTCGCCTGCGAAGCGAAGAGCGACTCGAAGCTGCGGAACGGATCTCTGCTTCGATCTCCTTCCGAGAAATCGGCCTCCGAGAAATCACGCAGAGGAAGCGGCGGCAACTCGGCCTCCGCCTGGGCGTCCGCGCCGGCATCCACTACCCCAGGAGCCCCCGCACGTGCCTGGGGTCGCGCTGGAGCAGAGCCAGCCGGCCGCGCCGTGGAGGGCGGGCTCGTCACGACCTCCTCGTCGCCGCAGCCCACGGCGATGATCGCCGTCAGTGGCAGGAAGAGCGATCCAAGCAGCCAGGAACGGGGTGCGAAGCGTCGCGGGGAGCGACGGCTCGCGCGAAGGATGTCGGTGGTCACTAGTGGCCTCCCTGCTTCGGCGCGCCACGCTGCTGACGCTTGGGGTTGATCCCAGCCCCCTCGCCCGCTCTGACGGCCCTAAATGCCGTGGCCAGGCACTCCACCTCGACCTCGACCTCCTCCCCTTTCACCTTGTTTCCCGGCGGCCTCTTGATCTGGATGTTCTCGACGTTGATGATCCGATCGAGCTGACCGACCCCGTAAAAGAACTTTGCCACCTGGTGAAACTTCCCGGTGAGCGACAGCTTCATGGGAACTTTCGCGAAGAACTCCTGCGGGTTCTCCTCGGTTGGGCTCCACGACGTCAGGTTCACCCCTGAGACGGTCGCCACCCCCTGGATTGCCGAAAGAAACGCTGGCGTCTCGGACTCGTCAGGAAGGATCTTCTTCTGCTCGCGCGAGAGCTGCTCGCGGCGCGTCTTCTCGTCGAGATCCTTCTGGTACGCATCCTTCGAGGCCTGAGCCTTGCTCATCTCCGCCTGGAGCGATGTAGTCCGGTTCTGCGCATTCTCGATCTGGGACGAGACCTCGGTGTAGAACCCGACGAAGTAGAGAGCGCCGATCAGCCCCACGAAGACAGCGCCGATGGCGACCTTCGCAACGGGGGATAGCTTGTCCAGCGACAGCCCCGCCTGCGTGGTCGTGGTCTTCTGGGCCATCAGTACCTCACCTTCAGCTGCAGCGCGAAGGACACCAGCTCGATCTTCTCGGTCTTGTTGTTCTCCTTCTTGCCCGGAAGGAGCTGCACGTCATGGAAGTATTCGGAGAGCTTGAGGCGCTGCGCGAGCTCGTAGACGTCCGTACCGTCGCGCGCGAGGCCCTCGATCCTGACGGTCCTGTCCGACTCGATGTAGCTCGTCATCCACAGCCGCCGCGTGTCCCACGAGGGATTGTAGACAGCCAGGGGGTTCTCCTTGCGGAGCTGCGCCAGCTTGTCCGGATCGGCGGTCGGCCCCTTCCCCGGCGTGAGAATCTGCGCGAGCTCGAGCAGCACGGCCGTAGGTCCACTGCGCCCGGCTTGCAGCTTCGCGATGGCGTCCTCACGGGCACGCAGGACCGCGAGCGCGGCCTTGATCTCGTCATGGTTGGAGACGAGCTTCTTGATGTCGTTGATCTGCTGCTGCAGAACGTTGTTCCGCCGGGTCAGCTCGTCGAGTTCCTCGACCTGCGTCTGATGGAACCAGAACAGGACCACGACCTGGACGATGACCACCCCGAGGGTGACGAGGAGCCACCGCTGGCTGGCCTGCGGCGCCGTCCTGGGGCCACGCCGCTGCGGTAGGAGGTTTACGCGAATCACAGGCGCTTCTCCCGCTCTTTCCGCAGCGCGAGTCCGAGCGCGACGCAAAACTGCGCCGCCCGGAGGCGGAGGAGCTCAGTGTTGACTTCTTTCGCTTCGACGGCGATGCGCTCGAGAGGCTGAATCAGCTCCACCGCTACCCGGGAGCGTCTCCCCACGGCGGCAGCCAGCGCCGGGAGGCTCGACGATCCACCCGTCAAAAAGATACGGTGCATCTCCCCCTCCCCGCTGGTGGCCAGGAAGAAGTCCAGCGAGCGCTGGATCTCTCCGGCGATCGAGTCGCACACCTGCTCGATCGTCTCCAGCACCTGGCCCGGGACGCCGCCAGGACCGGCCGTCACGCTCGCACATTTCAGCTCCTCGGCCTGCTCGAAGCTGACGCCGAGCCGCCGCTGGACCTGCTCGGTGATGTAGTTTCCACCGTTGCCGATGTCGCGCGTGAACGCACTGACCCCGCGGGAGATGATGTTGATCGAGGCCAGGCTGGCGCCGACATTGATGATCGCGAACGTTTGATCGGGGGGGATCCCGCGGCTTACCTCGAAGAGGTTCTGGACAGTGAAGGCGTCGATGTCGACGACCATGGGCTTCAGCTTCGCGTTCTTGGCGATCTGAGTGTAGTCGTTGATCTCGTCGCGCTTCGCGGCGACGAGCAACAGGTCCATCTGCCCAGCCTCCGGGCGACGTCGCAGCACCTCGTAGTCGACGTGAACATCCTTGATGTCGAAGGGGATGTGCTGCTCTGCCTCCCACTGGATCTGCTCGTCCAGCTCGGCAGCGGTCATCAGGGGAACGGTGATTTTTCGGATGATCACCGCCTGCCCGCTGATGCTCAGCGCCACTTCCTTCTGGCGGATCTTGGCTTCCTGGAACGCCTTCCCCAGCGCGTCGACCACCGCCTGAGCATTCATGACGTGGCCGTCGACGATGGTCTGCGCCGGAAGCGGGGCGTACCCCACCCGGACGAGGCCGTATCCCTTCCTGCTCTCTTTGACCTGACAGACCTTGATCGCGCTCGATCCGATATCGACCCCGACCAGGTTCTTGCCTTCCGACATCCCGCCCGTCCTGGCTCCGCTACGCGGACGCCGCTTGACTGATGTTCAGGGAGGAGTTGGCCCGCTCTTGCTCCAGATCCCATCTGGAGCAAGGGGTGTGCGTGCCAATCTCGGACCCACGCAGCGAGCTTCGCATCTCCACCGATCTCCGGGCAAAATTCCGCTTTACGCTCACGTTCTGCCCGCTTATCGAAGCGGTGTTTCGCGGCGCGGTAGCCGGCCCCCAGCGACCGACCCGGAGGCAGACCTGGTGGCAGATGCCGCACCTGCCGGTCAGGGTAGCACGTCCAGGGCTGCTCCACGGTGCAGCAAGGACGTGGAGATCGACCGCGTGTCACTGCCTACCCTGCTCTCGAAAATCTTCGGTTCCGCAGCAGCTCACTCCCCCGAACCGGGGATCGGCCGGAAGCCACGTGAGGCACGTCTCAGTCGCTTGCTGATTGCCGGACTTCTCGGCCTCACCCTCTCAGCGACAGCGCTCACTGCGGAGGCAGCGCCCGTGGAGCACGTCGTCGCCAGAGGTCACACGCTGGTGGCCATCGCCCGACGCTACCGAACGACGGTCAACATCATCCGGGAGGTGAACAACCTGAAGCCCAGTGAACAGCTTCGTCCCGGCCAGCGGCTGATCATCCCCGAACGAGGAAAAGAAGCCGAAGCAGCGCGTCGCGCAGCCGCACTCCGTAAAGAAGAAGCCCTGAAAGAAGAGGCGAAGAAACCTGCCCGCAAGGGGAAGGATGCTCGAGCAGAGGGCGAGCAGCCCAAGGGCTCCGGCTCAGGCGGCAAGAAAGACGATCGCAAGTCAGGCGGCAAGACCGAGAAAGAGGACGAGAGCCTTGTGCGCAAGCCCAAGCGCCCGGGCTTCGTTCGCCTGATACGCCACACCGAGGAACTCGAGATCCAGCTCCTGACGCGCAATGGACGCCTGAACCCCAAGGTACTCCCCAAGCTCAGCCACCTGCTTCGCTCTCCCAAGGGTGAGATCCCCATCGATCCACGCCTCGCTACCTTGCTGGGCATGGTCAGCGACCACTTCGGCGGGCGAACGATCCGCGTCGTCAGCGGGTATCGACCCTACTCACCGACGCAGTACACACCCCGCTCGAACCACAACCACGGTCGAGCCATCGATTTCTCCATCGTCGGCATCCCCAACACGGTCGTGCGCGATTTCTGTCGCACCTTCCGAAATGCAGGGGTTGGATATTACCCCAACTCATCTTTTGTTCACCTGGATGTACGTTCAGCGAAGACCTACTGGGTGGACTACTCACGCCCTGGTGAGGCCCCTCGGTACCGTCACAAAGGTGCCCAACCCGAGGAGTCGGAGGGCACGAGCGACATGGCTCAGGCCCCTCGCAATGACGGCGACTCCGGGTCTAATGAGACACCCCCCTCTTCCGCAGAGGGCGAAGTTTACGGCCGAGAAAACTAGTCGGATCGGAAGAACCCGTCGCCGGTGGGAGGATAGGTGAGTCTGCCAGGACTCCCGTCACTCAATCGCCCGAAGTGGAGCCTCGGAGATACCGAGCGTCCTTCGTGGCAAGCGTGAAAATTATCCACACCTGATCAAAGGAACGGGCTTTACACACATGCGTCTTCCCTGCACGTTGAAGGAGAGTTGCGTCACCAATCTAGCTCACTAGAGACGAGTTTGACCCGAATGCAGCAGGGGCAATGCTTGCCCCGAGGGGTGACCATGCCTGTCGCGGAACCTTTCTGGCAGTACTCAGAGGCTCGCGCGGAGGAGGACATCCCTCCCGAAAGCGCATCGTTTCGAAGGGACAGAACGCGCAGCAATCACGATGGCCGTTCGCGCCGAACGACGCCACCCCTGGCATGTGCGCTCGACACCGCTCGACCATCGACACCGCGACCGCAGAAATCCGAACGCGTCGACGACGATGTATGTCCCGAAGCGCTCAAGGGGTACCTGCCGCTCGTCTACAAGCTCGTTCGACAGCTCTCGCGTCGCCTTCCAGCGAACGTCGAGCGTGACGATCTTCTCGCAGCAGGGATCTTCGGCTTGCTCGACTCCATACGGCGTAACGGTGGCAGCGAAGGTGAAGCCTTCGCGAGCTACGCACGCATGAGGATCCGCGGCGCCATCGTGGACGAATTGCGCGCACAGGACTGGCTCTCACGGCGCGCGCGCGAAGCGGTGACGGCGTCGGGCTCCGAAGGTACCAGCTTCGTGCCGCTGCACGAGATGACCCCAGGAGAGGAGTCGACCCACCTGGCCCACGGCGAGGATCCCTCCGAGGCGCTCGTGGCTCACAGCGAGCGTCATGCGCTGACCTCCGCGATCGCCAAGCTACCCGAGCGAGAGCGCCGCGTGGTCGGGATGTACTACTTTGAAGGTGCCAAGCTGAAAGAGATCGGCGCCGAGCTTGGCGTGAGCGAGCCACGGGTCTCGCAGCTCCACGCGAGAGCGTTGGGGCGCCTGCGCGGCATGCTCAGCGCGGCCTAGCGAGCGCGGTCTTCGCCCACCGAGGTGAACGCCGTCAAGGCTCGCGGTTCACCTCCGACACGGATCACACGGCAGCGAGCCGTGCTGCGAAAGCAGGTTGTTGCGTGAGCGCCTCGCTCACGGCTCTCCCCTGCACCATCGTGTTTCCTTTCGACCTGTAGATCTCGCATTGCGCGAGGAGCATCGCCCCCACTTCTTTCGGGTCCACCTGTCCCGAGTTCAGCACGTGCGCCGCCACCGCAAAGAACGACTCGGCCAGCACATCACCGCGATGAAGCTGCCCCATCGTCTCGCTGGTGAGGCAGGCGTACCCCTTCGATCCTCGGACGAGTCTCAGATCGATGCGCACACTGCTCCGATCACGCTCCGACGCGCCCGAGCGATACGTCCAACCTCCGAGATCACCAAAGTCGATCGGGTTCGCGGGGCTTCCCGCGCCAGCAACGAGCTTCGGCTGAAGCTCCAGCAGCCAGGTACGAGCGCGCGGCCATAGCTGACCACCAGGATCCGAAGGCGCCCAGTTCGATGCGTTGTACCGAACCACGCAGTAGTCGAAATACTCGCAGAGCCAGAGGGCGAGCCGATCACCCGAGAGCGGCGCCTGAGGAGGCACGGTATCGATACAGATCGCTTTCTGCGTGGGATCGGCGATGACCCGTCCTGCCCCCACGGGCACCTGCGTCTTGCGCTCTCTCTCTGCCGCTTGGTGCTGCACGGTGGCAACGAGCAGCACAACAAGGAAGCCCGCAACGGGCAAGCCAACCACCACCCCCACGACGCTCCAGAGCACGCTATCCGTGATGGCATGGATGACCACCCCGACGGCGACCGCCGCGAGGGCTACCAGAAGCAGCCTCCAGCTCTTGTTCGGACCGGTCGCTACCCCTGCATCGGACGCATTCACGCTCATGACCTCGCCCCCACCCCGCTCCCCCTCGTCGCCTCAGCAAAACGGAAAATCAGGATACACGCATCTTTGGGTTCCGACATCACCGGCGGTCATCCGCTGAAGGAAGACGAGTGGCCGGCAAGGTCCGGGACTGGCTCAGAGAGGGCGAACACGCCCGGACATGCTCGCTTCGAGCAGGAACAGGGTCGTGTCGTCGTATCCGGCCCGCAGGGTCGGCGGGAGTTCCGGCTCGGGTACAGGGAGGGGAGCCATGTCTTCGGGCTCCTTGTCGCCGGAAGGCTCCGCGGCTTCCGGGGCGACGGCGCCCTCCGAAGGCTCGGTGGGCTCCTCTTGCGAGGCAGAAGGCGCTGCCACGCTCCCTGAACGATGCAAAAAGGTAGGTCGGCGGGCGCCACGGTCGAAGGCGACGACCCGGTGACAGCCCAGATCGAGGAGCGCCTCGGTGGTCGCCTCGTCGCTGTCGAACGTGGTGTTGGCGACGACGAGCGTCCCATCTTCCAGGACACACGCCGCCCCACGCTTTCGCCTCGATCCGATCTCTCTCGCCCCCGGCAACAGCTTGCCGCCCTCCGCCACGAGCGGCAGCTCCGTGGCAGCCGCTCCTTCCGGCAGCGTGGCGCCCGCTGGAAGGATGTCGATGCGGCGGCCCTGCACCACCAGAAGCCCACCTTCGTTGCGAAGCCTCAGCCCGACCTTGTCGTCGATCGAGAGACCGAGTGCCCCTCGTCGTCGCCCGATGCCAAAGCCGATGGAAGCGAGAGCGCGAGCATGCTCTTCCGCCGAGAGGGACTTCGGCAACTCGGGCGCCCCCCGCGGAGAAATCTCGCGCGAACCTGCGCGCAGACGCATCTCGAAGCGCTCCGGCGAGAATGCCGTGAGCCGGACCCGCGCACCGAGGTTCACGACCTCGGCCGTGTGGACCGCAGGAACCGAAAGGGGAGCCGGCTGGGTAGCACCATCCAGGGCCCACACCGCGCGACGAGGCGACACCTCCGGCGCGGTTCCACGCCGCAGGAGATACGCAAAGGCCCCAGGCGACGCCGACGTGAGCTGCTCGGAGACGAGGGTCATCCCGGCGACACTCCTCGCGGCGACCCACCCCCCATCTCGTTCCCCCAGCCACGCGAACCCGAGACGTGCCGGATGCCGACCGAGCTGCAAGCTCGACCGACAATCGCTCGCGCTCAGCACACGCGCGAGCGCAGGAGCGTCCACCGCGCGACTCCAGGCATGGAGGAGGTAGCCCCCCGCGGTCACGCAGAGCGCCGAGCGCTCGGTCACCAGGTCATCGTCCCACGCCGCCCCACCACCAGCCGGCGCAGCCACCTCGTCGCTGTCGCCGACTTCCTGGGCAGCTCGTGGGGTGCCAGGGAGCGACGCCCCCTGAAACAGCGACGTGATCGTCTCGGCCACCCCTACAGCGCCTGGCCATCGCCCCAGGAGCGCGCGGCCATGACGATCGACCGCGATCGTCGCCTCACCGATCCGAGGAGGCACGTACGGGTGCCCCTCGACGACCACCCCATGATCCGGCTCCCAACCGAGGGCGATGGCTCCAAGAAGGCTGGGAGCGGAAGAGACCTCCCCCTCGTCGGCGGGCTGGCCTTCAGCGCCTCCCCCCTCCGCTCCTGCTCCTGCCGGCGGGACGACCGACGGCGCTGGCAGCCGCCCCGTCCCTCGAGGCCCCGCGACGGGTCGTGGCGCGTCGTAACCGGCCTGAAAACGAAGCTCGATGCGCCGCGTGTCGATCGCCAGAAGATGCACGGACGCGTGGACCGAGCGCGCGTCCGGTCGAACGTACGTCGCCAGAAACAACGGCTCGTTCGGGGTCTCCGGCGTGGCCGCAGCGGAGCCCTCGCCTCCGAACGGCGCCTTTGCGGCGACCCACACCCCCTCTCCCGGAAGCGCGGGCGTCAGCACCGCGGGGATCGCCCCCGGTGGCCACGCCTCCGGTGACGTCGAAGCGCTTCCCGTCGAACTCACGGGTTCCCCGACGATCGCCGACTCCGGCGGCAGCGGATGGAACCGGCGCTCCGCGTCCAGCAGCGCCCGCTCCACCTCCCGGGCCTTCTCCACGCCGAACCAGCGTTGCGTCGCCGAGGTCGCCACCTCGACGAACGAGTGCAGGGGTCGACCGATCGCGTGAACCTCCGGGCGATAGGCCTCCTTGCCCCCGGTGTTCAGCACATGCTCCCGCAAGTCGACCGACGCCGGCGTACGCTCAGGACCGAGCCCCATCAACAAAAGCTCATCGGTCAGATCCACCAGCGCTTCCGGAGGCGGCGTCCCGAACGAGATCTCCGTGCGCGTCACCCCGCGCGTGCTCCCGCTCTCCAGCCACCCCTCGAACATGGCGAGGAACCGCTCGCTCCGGCTGCGGTGCTCGGGAACCTCACCACCGAGATCGAGCAGCGTGATGCTCTGCACCCCGATCCCCGGCGTGACGTTCACGAACGCCGCATGGCGACCACGCGCGACGAGCCCCCGGTCGTCTCCCACCGGCGTCTGGCTCAGGTTCCTCACGGTGTGCAGCCCCAGGGGCCGCCCTGTCCGCGTGAGCCGCACGCTGGCGCGGAACAGATCCGCGTGGCTCCCCGCCACGCCCTCGGGCGTCTTCGCCAGGAACAGCACCCGACGACCGAGCAACGCATCGTGGAGAAAGCCCCCCCGCTCCTCCCACACGAAGTCGTCGACCCCCACCGAACCACCGACGGCTTCGCCGAGCATCGCCGCGATCGCGTCGACCGAGCGTGGCGGCGGGGCGGGCGCGGCGAAGCGCACCCCCACCGCGAGCCCGACGAAGAGCAGCGCGACGGGACCGCGACGGCGCAGGTGATCGAGAAGCTTTCCGGAGGGGCCCTGAGGCATCACGACGCGCGCGGTTCCCCTGCCCTGGCGCCGGCGCCAGGAAGTCCGAGGAGCTGCCGGGCGCGCGCAGGATCGACGACCTCTCGACCCACCGTCTTCGCGTACGCCGCAGCGCGGGCCACGAGCGGCGCGCTCCCTTCTGCGAGCACCCCCTTGTCCAGGTAGATGTTGTCCTCGAGACCCACCCGCGCGTGTCCCCCGAGCCGCATCGCCAGCTCCGTCATCGGACGCTGATGCCGCCCCACAGCGGCGACCCCCCACGTCGCGCCAGGCGGGATCTGGCTCATCATGAAGCGCACCACCTCCTCGCGCGCCCCGATCCCGCCGGGGACCCCGAGCACGAACTGGAAGTGAAGCGGCCCGGTGAGCACCCCCTCCGCGTGCAGCCGGAGCGCCTCCTCGATGTGCCCCACCTCGTAGCACTCCAGCTCGGGCACGCTGCCCGCCTCGCGGATCCGCTTGCACAGATCCCGGATCAGCGGACGCGGATTCTCGAATACCTCTTCTCCGAAGTTCAGCGTGCCGCAGTTGAGCGTCGCCATCTCCGGATGACACAGGAGCGGCTGCGCCCTCTCCTCTCCACCCATCCCCACCGCCCCACCGGTGGAGGTCTGCACGATCACGTCGGTCTTCTCCCGGATCGCCGCAATCGCCTCCGCGAACAACCCCTTGTCCTGGCTCGGAGCCCCATCTGCCGTGCGCACGTGGAGATGGATCACCGCCGCCCCGGCATCACGACAGCGCGCCGCCTCGTCGGCGATCTCGCGCGCCGTGATCGGCAACCATGGCGTCTGCTTCCGGGTGATCTCGGCCCCCACGATGGCCGCCGTCAGGATCAGCTCGGAGCTCGGCGGCGTCACGATCACCCGCGGTGGCGGCGTGATGATCGGCCTCGGCTCCGGCAGCTCTGCCAGCGCCTGATCCGGGGGCGCCGCCGACAGCGACGGCAGCACAAGCCGCGGACGCCGCTGCAGCTCCTTCGGCACCACGCACGTTCCCAGCGCGCGGCACACCACCACAGGATCCGCCAGCGCGTCTGCGGCCGAGGGAGGCAGGCCGCCATCCCGGAGGTTCGTCACCACCTTCCGGGCCTCGAACGCCATGGTCCGGGACGTGTTGCCCACCTTGGTGATGACCCCGGTGGCCTCGATATAGTCGCCCGCCCGCACCGGAGCCAGGAACTCGATGCCCTCGTAGGCGCGGAAGAGCCCCTCGTCCCCATCGAGCCGGATGAGAAGCTCGGTGGCGACATCACCGAACAGCCCGAGAATTCGGGCCCCATCGACGAGCTCTCCGGCGTAGTGTGCGTCGTGCGACCCCATGCGGACGCGAAGCGTGACCGTAAGACCGACCCCGATGCTCATGCGGGGAGAGTCGACAGTCGACAGTCGGTAGTCAACAGTGGAAACTCCCCGCGGCTGATGAACCTCGTGGAAGCCAGAAATCTCCCCCGTCATCTCGGGATCATCATGGATGGCAACGGACGCTGGGCGGAGTCGCGTGGCGAGCCGCGCGAGGCAGGCCACAAGGCCGGCTCCGCCGCGGTGCGCCGCCTCGTTCGCGCTTGCCGCCGCCTCGGCATCGAGGCGCTGACCCTCTACGCCTTCAGCGAGCAGAACTGGGCTCGCCCGACGGGCGAGGTCGACGCTCTGATGGGCTTGCTCCGCGAGTTCCTCATGAGCGAACGCGACGAGATCCTCCACAACGACATCCGTCTCGTCGCCATCGGCGACCTCCAACGCTTGCCCCCTGCCGTGCGCGAGGTGCTCTACCCTCTCCGCCAAGCTTCGTCCGACAAGAGCCGCATGACCTTGGCGCTGGCCCTCTCGTACGGAGGACGCGAAGAGATCGCCGCCGCCGCCCAGCAGCTCGCCCTCGAAGCCGCGGCTGGCAGGCTGGACCCACGAAGCATCGACCACACCCTGCTTGCAACACGCATCCCGAGCCTGAGCTTCGGCGACCCTGATCTCATCATCAGGACCGGTGGAGAACAGCGCCTCTCGAACTTCTTGCTGTACGGAGCCGCTTACGCCGAGCTCGCCTTCACTGACCGGCTGTGGCCCGACTTCGTCGAGGACGACCTGTTTGCCGCCATCGCCAGCTACCAGCGCCGGGAACGACGCTTCGGCAAGGTCGGTAAGCCGATGCCCATGGCGATTTCCCAGACCGGAACGGAGACCTGATCGTGCGCTCGAACCTCATCCAGCGCCTCTTCGCCGCTGCCATCGCCATCCCCCTCCTGCTCGCGCTGCTCTACCTCGGCCCCCCCTGGGGATGGGCCGTGTTCCTCGCCGTGGCCACCTCTGTCGGCGCGCTCGAGCTGTTCGGGATGACCCATCCCGAAGACCGCCCTTCTCAGGTCTCCGGACTCGCCATGACGCTCGTCGTCTACGGCGTCCTCTGGCGCTGGGGCACAGACCCTCGCGCCCTCCTCGTCCTGCTCCTCTCCCTCCCGATCGCGGGCATGCTGCTCACCCTCGCCCGGCTCGGTGACATCAACAGCGCGGCGCTGCGGGTCGCGGCAGCGACCTTCGGCCCCCTGTACCTCGGTGGCGGCATGGCCGCGCTGGCGCTGCTCCGACGTGACGCTGGCGACGACGGCCCGGGCTTCGTCGTTCTCGCCCTGACGCTCTCCTGGTTCTCGGACACCGGCGCCTATTTCGCTGGCCGGTTCCTCGGCAAGCACAAGCTCTACGAGGCCGTGAGCCCCAAGAAGACCATCGAAGGTGCCATCGGCGGCCTCGTCTTCGCCGTGCTCGGCGCGCTCGTCGGCCACTTCCTCTATTTGCGGTCCCTCCCCGCCCTCGACGCAATCGTGCTCGGCGTCGTCGCTGGCGCCCTGGGTCAGGCCGGTGATCTCGGGGAATCGCTGCTCAAACGCTCCGTCAATGTGAAGGACTCGGGCGGCATCATCCCTGGCCATGGCGGCATTCTCGATCGCGTCGATGCCCTCCTCGTGACGGCCACGTTGACTTACTTCTACATCCTGTTCTGGTGGCAGCACTAACGCACCGCGGCGAATGGCTGCGCTCGGCTTACTGCCCCACGAAGGGGTCCGACGCACGAGGCCATGAACCCGGATTTCGCGACAAGTACGTAACGCGTCGCGTGATTGAAGCCTGACGTTCTGCGGACTAGAACGCGGAGCGTCCCCATGAGCAAAGCAGAGAAGAGCCCCACCGTTCCCATCCCAGAGGCGAAGCCGAGCTCGCCGAACGCGGCCAAGCCGGCAACCTCGAAGGACGAGTTCTTCAAGAACATCCAGGGATACCTGGACGAGGCAGCCCGACTCATCGACCTGCCCCCGTACATCCACACGATCCTCCAGCAGCCGAAGAACGAGATCATCGTCAACTTCCCCGTGAAGATGGATGATGGGACCGTCCGTCTCTTCAAGGGCTATCGGATCCAGCACAACAACTTGCTCGGCCCGTACAAGGGCGGCGTTCGCTACCACGAGAGCGTCTCGCTCGACGACGTCAAGGCGCTCGCGGCGATGATGACGTGGAAGTGCGCGCTCATGAACCTCCCGCTCGGCGGCGGCAAGGGCGGCATCAAGTTCAACCCCAACGAGGTCTCGCGTGACGAGCTGCAGCGGATCACCCGCCGCTTCTTCCACGCCCTCGGCCCCAACATCGGCCCCGAGACCGACATCCCCGCTCCCGATGTCGGCACCGACGCGAAGGTCATGGCGTGGGCCATGGACACGTACATGAACACGGTCGGCCAGCTCATGAAGCAGGCCGTGAAGGGCGTCGTCACCGGCAAGCCCGTCGCCAGCGGCGGCACCTACGGACGCGAGAAGGCGACGGCCCAGGGCGTCGTCCACTGCATCACCGAGTGGGCCGACGAGCGTGACTTCAACCTCGGCGGCGCGACGATGATCGTGCAGGGCTTCGGCAACGTCGGATCCAACACCTCCGTCATCCTCTCGAAGCTCGGCGTCTCCACCATCGCCGTCGGCGATCACGCGGGCTACCTGTACAACCCCGAGGGCTTCAACCCGCACAAGCTCCAGGACTACGTGAAGCGCCACCGCTCCATCGCGGGCTACCCTGGCGGCAAGCCCATCACCCGCGAAGAGTTCTTCCGCATCAAGGCCGACATCTTCACGCCCGCCGCGCTCGAGAACCAGGTCGGCGTCGACGAGGCCCGCGACCTCCAGGTCCGCCTGGTCGCCGAAGGCGCGAACGGCCCCTGCACCCCCGAAGGCGAGCGCATCCTGCTCGACCGCGGCATCGACATCCTCCCCGACGTCCTCGCCAACTCCGGCGGCGTCACCGTCAGCTACTACGAGTGGGTGCAGAACAAGCGCTCCGAGAGCTGGAGCATCGAGGAAGTCGACGCCCGCCTGGAGAAGGCCATGAAGAAGGCCTACCGCGAGGTCTCCGAGGTGGCGCGGCAGAAGAAGCAGTCCCTCCGCATCGCTGCCTACTGCGTCGCGCTCCAGCGCATCGCAGCCGCCTACGGCGAGCGCGAGATCTTCCCCTGAACCTCGCGCTCTAGCGACACCCATCACCCCCCGAGGCGGGTACTGGGCGGCCTGGCCGGCTCGCTATCCGCCTTCGCTGCGGGCTCGTCCTTCCGCGACAGCGACAGATCCGCCACGCCATCCTGGAATCGGATGCGCGCCACCATCAGCTTCTCCTGCACGGCGACCAGCTCGATCGTCGCCTTGGACAGCTTGTCGCTCACCTCCGACAGCTTCTTCTCCAGGCTCTGCATCAGCGGCCCCGCCGTCTTCACCGCGCGCAGCGTGACGATCTGCGCGTGCAGCTCGTCCATCCGCGCCCGGTATTCCGACATCTGCTCGCGCATCGTGTCCACCCGCTGCTCGAAGCCCCCGATCTCTTTTTGCAGCCGCATCAGCTCCCCCACCGCCTCCTTCAGCGGCCCTTCCACGGCCCCTGACGAGAGAAAGGCCCCCACCATCTCCCGCCCCGTCGTCGAGCGCAGATCGGCCGTCTTGAACACCGGCGTCGCCTCCTCGACCGACACCTCCGCCTTCCCACCCGCGGGCACCGACACCCGGAACAGGTGCGCGGCCCCCAGCCGCTCACTCTCTGCGGGCGCCTTCCCCAGCGTGAACCCTGGCGCCACCGTATGGCGCACGTACACCGTGGCCGGCGTCATCAACCGGTTGTGGAACGCGTACGTCCGCCGCCGCGTGTGCTGCACCTCCGTGGAGAACACCCCCCGCTGCACCGTCAGGATTCGCGCGATCCGGTCCTCCTCCTGGTCCTTGCTCTCCACCACCACCTGACGATCGAGCGCGAACGGGATGAACGCCACCGACCGCTCCGGGATCGGCTCGCACAGCCCCTCCCCGATGAACCGCCCCTCCCCGAACACCGTCACGGGCCCCGTCTCCAGCGCCGATCCCGTCGGATTGCGCACCCGCACCGCGCGGAACGGGAACCGCGCGTTCCCCCGAGCGCTCTCCGCATCGAAGAAGTACACGACCTCCCCCTCGGTCTGCTGATCGAGGATCGAAATCATCGCCGACGTCCCTCGCGGCACGTTCATCGGCGTCTTCGACTCGAAGTGCGAGATCCCGATCGGCTCCGCAGCCGCCTTCTCACTCGACGTGCCCCCCACCGGGCGTTGCGACCCATCGAGGATCCCGTTCAGCTCCATGTTCTTGTCGACGCCCACCGAAGGCGCTGCTTCGACCACGCGCACCCCGCCTGCGCGCCCTTGCTGCTCACCGCTCCCCACGGCCACCACCTGCTCCGGCGGCAACCCGTTCCGGATCAGCTGCTCACGCACTCGGTTCGCCCGCTCCAGCGACGCCGAGAACTTGTCGCCATCCCGCACGTCCGCATAGCCCTCGACGATGATCTGGTTCTGCGTCCCCTGGAGATTGCGCGCCATCGACGCCATCGCCCCGGCATTCGACGCCTGATTCTGCAACCTGCCCAGGCCACCTGCCCCCCCGTCTCTCCTCGCAGCCGCGCCCGACGCCTTCGGCTTCGGCTTTGCCTGTGGCCCCCTCGAAGGCACGCCGCTCGGACGCGCCTGCGCCACCTCCGCCCGCTCCTCCTCGTCCACCGCCGCGATCACCACGTCCGACATCTCCACCACCACCCGCTGCGCCCCCGCCACGAGCGGCGCTTGCCCTGCCCCGTACGTCACCCCACCCGTCGGCGGCGCCTGCGCAAACAGATCGTCTTGCCGCAGCGTCTCTCGCTGCACCAGCCGCACCGATCGCAGATCGTACCGGAACGACAGCGCCGAGCTGGCCCCCACCCCCAGCTTCACGTTCTTCCAGTCCTCCCCTGACGTGTTGTCCACGATCGCCCAAGCCTGCAGCCGCACCTTCCCCCCGTCCCCCAGCACCACCCGGTAGCTCGGCTTCCACGACGGCGCCTCCGTCACGTAGGACAGCCGCAGCTCGTGCGCCCCGCCCTTCGGGAGCTGGATCTTCATCTGCACGTCCCCCTCCCCTCCGGGAGGCGTCGTCGGGTACGCGATCGGCGTCGGCTCCCCCGTCTTCGCGTCCACCACCGTCAACGACTTGAGGAAGTCATCCACCTTGTCGGCTGGCACCTGCATGGCCAGCGAGTCCCCTTGCACCCGAGCGAACCGCTCGAAGTAGGCGATACCGTTGCGATAGACCACGACCCGACCGAGCGTCGTGTCCGACGCCACATAGGTGGTCGTCGAACCACAGCCGACGAGAGCGAGCAGCGAGACAGCAATCAACGAGCGCATGTCGTCCCCTTGGTGAACGAAGACAGGCCCGTTGGACGTACCAGGAGCGCACCCGGTCTAACCCTGCGGCTCCCGAGCGGACGATCCCCCCGCAGGAGTCAGACGACGCCGCACCTCGGTCGAAGTGGTGTCGCTCAGCCCACCTTCAGGCTCGGATCGCCCCTGCCGTGTGAATCAGGACCCCCCGCGCGCCGCCACGACCGTCGCCGTCCTCCCGGCGACGCGAACCTCGACCCCCTTCCGGGCCTGCTTGAACTTCAGATACCCCAGCGCCAGCACCCCTCCCCCGTTCGGGTTCGGCACATGGCTCGTCACTGTCCCCACCGCCGTCCCATCGGGCAACGTCAGCGCCGTCCCCTTCGGCAGCTCCCCTTCCCCCTGCACCTCGATCTGCACCAGCCGCTTCTTCGCGTGCCCTCGGTGCTGGAGCATGTAGACCGCCTCCTGACCCAGGTAGCAGCCCTTGTTGAACGACACCGCCAGGTCCTCGAGCGACGCCTCCTGCGGGTAGTTCTGCTCGTCGAAGTCCACCCCGAAGCGCCCCACGTTATTCTCCACGCGCAGCACCTCCCAGGACGCTGCCGACCCCCGCGCCGCGCCCTCCTGACCGAGCAGCGCCCCCTCCACCGCCTCGAGCTTCTCCACGGGAGCCCCGAAGACGGCCCCACCCAGCCCCGTCCAGTCTGCGCGCGCCCCCTCGGCCCCCGCAGTGCGCCCTGCCTCCAGCAGCGCTCCAGCCTTCGGCCCCACCGCGAAGACCCACCCGAACTCCGCCGAGCCGTCGACCACCTCCACGTCCTCCATCACGAGGTACCGCTCGAACATCTCCTGTAGCAGCGACAGCCGATCCCGCTGCACCGCGAGCAGGATCCGCTCCGCGCCGAGGACCACCCACACCTCGGCCTGGATCTTCCCGTTCTTCGCCGCGCTGATCCCGTAGGCCCCGCTCCCCACGCGCAGCGGCTCCAGGTTGCACGTCAGGATCCCGTTCAACCAGCTCTGCCGCTCCGAGCCGGTGATCACCAGCGTCCCCAGGTGCTCTTCGCGCTGCACCAGCGCCCCCTCACGCAGGGCGCGGCGTTGTTCATCCAGGCTCGGCAGGGCAGACGGCTCGCTCATCGTCCCCCCATCCTGGAGGGCTCTGCGAACTGGAGCAAGACCCTCCCATCCAGCCCGCCTCCTCGATGGCGCCGACCGAGCCGGGCGGCCGAACGCTCAGCCCAGCGCCCCTTGCAGCTCGGACTCCCCGAGCGGCGGTGAGGACTCATCCACCCGCATCCACACCGCGGTCTGCTCCCCCTCGTAGCAGACCGCCCCCTCGTGACGCATCTCGAACGTGTAACGGATCAAATGCCGCTGCGTCCCGATGCGCCCTCGAACGGCCACGCACGTCGCCTCGATCGGCGTCCCTGGCGTCACCAGCTTCCGGAACACCACCCGGTGGATGTGCGTCCCGTACCCGATCCACCCGTCCCGGTGCCGCAGCCCGAGCAGGTAGTACGCGTGCACGAACCCCAGCATCCCCGTCGCGTGCACCATCACCGCGCCTGCCACGTGCTGCGGATGCCGCACCGGGTGCGCCCGTTGCGCCTCCACGAACGGCATCACCCGATCGGTCGGCATCCGACAGCGGATCAAGCTCTGCTCGGGATCGACCTCCAGCAGCTCATCAAAAAAAAGAACCGACGGGTCGTAGGGAAGATCGGCAAGAAACGCCTCGTCATCCGCAAAGCGAAGAGGAGCCTTCACCGGAGGAACACCAGGGATCGCCACGCGCGCCTGCACTGCCATCGCGCAGCCTCGTAGCAGGGCTCGATCCAGCGGACAACACCATGCGTCCAGGGCATCTTACGTACGGCGCTCCTCCATTCTCCTCGGGAGACCCACCAACTTGCGCCCCAACGAAATTGGTTGGTGCTCCGCCTTGTCCTTGCAGGCCCACGCCCATCGTCGCAGGCTCCCGCGAACACCATGGACATGTTCGCCGCACCGCCACGCTTCGCCGACGACGTTCGCCGCGGGCTCCTCGCCACGCCCAAGCAGCTGGATCCACGGTACCTCTACGACGCACTCGGCTCGCACCTGTTCGAGTCGATCTGCAAGCTCCCGTGGTATCCCCTCACCCGCGCCGAGAGCGCCCTCCTCGAACGCCACGCTGCCGACATGGTCGCCCCCTTCCGCGACGGCGCGACCTTGCTCGAGCTCGGGTGTGGCTGCGGCGAGAAGCTCAGCATGCTGTGTGAGCCCCTTTCGGCCCGGGGATCTCCTGTCGACGTGCAGCTCATCGACATCTCCGAGGCCGCACTGGACCTCTCGAAGCGCACCCTCGCGCGCTTCAGCGTCGACATCACCGCCCACCGCGCCACTTACGAAGAAGGCCTTCAGCGCGCCGCCACCTGCCGCAAGCCCGGGACCCCCGTCGTGGTGCTCTTCCTCGGCTCCAACATCGGCAACCTCGACCCGACCGGCGCTCACCACCTGCTCACCACCATCCGCGCCGCCCTCCAGCCTGGCGACGCCCTCCTCCTCGGCGCCGACCTCGTGAAGCCCCAGGACGAGCTCTTGCGCGCCTACGACGACCCGCTGGGCGTCACCGCCGCCTTCAACAAGAACCTCCTCGTCCGCATGAACCGCGAGCTCGGCGCCGACTTCGACCTGTCCACCTTCGCCCACGAAGCCCGCTGGAACGCCGAGGCCAGCCGCGTGGAAATGCACCTCATCAGCCAGTGTCGCCAGCGCGTCCGCCTCCCCGGCGCCGCCACCGAGGTGAGCTTCGAAGAAGGCGAGTCCATCTGGACCGAGAGCTCCCACAAGTACACCCCGGAGAGCATCGCCGCCCTCGCCGAGTGCGCCGGCTTCCAGTGTACCAAGCAGTGGATCGAGCCCCACGCTCGCTTCTCCACCTCCCTCCTCATGGTCGACGCCCCGCTCCCTGCGGCATGATCAGCGCGAGGGGCCCGCTGCCCCTCGCCTCGACCGTTCGACGGCCTTCTCTGCGTCGTCGGTCCGACCCTTTTCTATCTTCAGAAGCGCCTCGACGGCTCGTGGGCCAGTTCGCCTGCATGGGACGGCGATTCTCTCGAGAACTACGGTTCGACTCACCGGCCATTGCATTTGCAAGCACGCTCAGGAGGCCGAGTACCGACCTGGTGTCAGCCGCCCATGGCTTCCTGCATGCACCAGACCCGCCCCTCCCTGGCGACAGGACGACGACCCTCCGCCAGCGCCCAGGGTTGACAGCCCCGACCACGTTTGGTGTTCCTGATCTCCTCGCGTAGGAGGAACACGCCATGGCGCGCCTGGATCCGTGGAGGTTGCGATGAAGCTTCTCGAACAGCAGGCCGACGTCCTGCGCGAGACCCGCGCCCGACAGCGCGACGTACGCCTCGCCGAGCATCTCCGCACGCACCACGAAGACCTCGTGGCTTCGCTCGACGGCGCCGAGCTGCTCCGTCGCGTCCAGATCGGCGTCCGGCGCGCTGCCGCGCATGGCATCACCTGGGATTCCACCCTCGCCGCGTACCTCGTCCTCATGCTGCGCGTCGCCCCCAACTTCGACGAGCACCCCATCGCCAGCGAGGTCCTCCGCGCCGACGCGATCGAGCCCAACCTGCGCGTCGACGCCCTCATCGCCAGCACCGACGACGAACACTGGGAAGAGATCGCGGCCCAGCGCAGCGACCACATCTGGGGCAGCGCCACAGGAGACCTCGCATGACGACCGAGACCACCACCCCGGATGTCCCGCAGCAGACCCTCCCGCAGCAGGACGACGCCATCACCCCGGTCCCCGTACCGACGCCGCCCCCGGCGCCAGCCCCTGCCCCGACGCCCACCATCGCCGAGCTGGAGCAACGCCTCCTCACCACGACCGCGCTCGACGACGCCGACACCACGGAAATCGCCACCCCGTGCGGCCAGGGCGAGAAGAAGCGGAGCCTCAAGCAGACCCAGCGTTCGTTCCTCGAATACACCGACCGCAAGTGGATGGAGTTCAGCAAGTCCACCATCCCGCGCAACCGAGCGAAGGTCCCCAACACCATCTGGCTCATCTGGGTGGGCGGCGAGATCCCTGACGACTACGCCACGCGCATCGAGAAGGTTGCCCAGGATCACCCCGATTTCACGGTCAACGTCCTCCTCTCCGAGACCCTCAGCAAGACCCCGGAAGACTTCGAGGCGAACAAGCGCAAGGTGGAAGGCGCCGGGGCCAACGTCGAGCTGCTGGAGGGCGAGCATGCCAGCAAGCTGGAAGCCGAGGGCATGCTCAAGCCGCTCATCTGGGAGTGGCGGCTCACCGACGGGCCGAACAACATCATCAACTACGGCGCCATCTCCGACATCCTGCGCCTCTACATCCTGAAGGAGCGCGGCGGGACGTACATCGACACCGACAACACCATCACCACGCCCCTCCCCAGAGACGTGGTGCCGAAATATGGCTTCCAGTACGGCGCCTTCGGCTCGCGCACCGCAGAGAAACGGGAGCGTGAACTCGCGAAGGAAAAGAAGACCTTCGACACCGATCCAGCGGAGTACGTGTCCGCCATCCAGAACGACAACCCCAGAGATCCCCACCGCAACAAGCCGTCCACGATCTCCAACAGCGTGCTCGTGAGCGTGCCCCAGGGCCAGATCATCAACAGCTACTGGAACAACGTCAAAGACGTCTACGTCCCCCTCGCCGACGTCACCGAGGAGAAGCGGTTCGAGAAACTTCGCTGGAAGGCGACCCACACCGAACCACGACAGCAGCGCGAGGCCATGTCGATGGCGACGCTGAACAACACCGGCCCGCGCGCCCTCGAGTTCACCCTCGCCGACACCCGCCTGAAGGGCGAGTCCACCCACGGCCTGATCCGCCCGGCCCTCAGCCCGTGGGAGGTCCACTCGAACGAGGCGAAGCACCTCGTCGTCGACCCCAAGCACGTGTACATCCGCTCCGACAATTCCTGGGTCCGCGAGATCGACGCCGGCATCGCCGCAGGGTCCAGCACCCCGTCGGGATCTGGCAACGCCTCGGGGTCCGGCAACACCAAGCCGTCTCCCTCCACCTGACCATCCCGCCCCCCGTTTGACGCCCCTCCGGGGGTCACGTAATCAGAAGCCATGCCGAGCCGAGCTCCTCGCTGGCCTGCGGCGCTGGCCCTCTTCGCTTCCCTCCTGGGCCTCGCTTTCGGCGCCTCCTCCACCTTCGATTACATCAAGCACCTCGACCGCCAGGTCCACGACCTGCACTGCAGCTTCGTCCCTGGCCTGTCCGTCGCAGAGGGCGCCGACACCGCGTGCCGCACCGCGATGTACAGCCCCTATGCCGCCTTCTTCCGCGACCGCTACTGGGGCGGCATCCCCATCTCCCTCTTCGCCGTCGGCGCCTTCGCCTTCTTCGCCGCCTTCTCGCTCTACTACCTGCTCGCTGGCCGCCATGCCCCCCGGCGCGCTCCGCAGTTCCTCCTCCTCGCTGGCGTCACCCCCCTGCTCGTCTCCGTGGGCATGCTGCTCGTCTCCCTGCTCCGGCTCGGATCGATCTGCACCACCTGCGCGGGCATCTACGTCAGCTCCACCCTCCTCGCGATCGCCAGCATCGCCGCCTTCGTCCACGACCGGCGCGAAGCCCGCACCGACGCCTTCCTCGGCGCCGCGGCGCCGGCCCCCTTCCCGCCCCAGGTCCCGCTTGCAGGCGAAGCCCAGGCCATCGCCCCCACGGTCATCGACGACGCCCCCGCTCCGGCGCGCCGCCCAGGCTCTCCCCTGCTCCTCCTCGCCTGGCTCACCGGCCTCGCCATCTTCGCCGTCACCCCGGCCTTGCTCTACCTGAGCGCCCTGCCCAGCTACAGCAGCTACCTCACCGGCTGCGGCAAGCTCGAGAAGCCCACCGAGACCACCGGCGCCCTCCTCCAGGTCGGCTCCCGCGGCGGCCAGCAAGCCACCCTCTTCGTCGACCCCCTCTGCCCCACCTGCAAAGCGCTCCACCAGCGCCTCGTCGCCGAAGGCATCTTCGACCAGCTCGACACCACCCTCGTTCTCTTCCCCCTCGACAGCGACTGCAACTGGATGCTCGACCGCCCCATGCACAAGGGCGCCTGCCTCGTCTCCAAGGCCATCCTGTGTAGCGAGCACCGCGCCCTCTCCGTCCTCGAGTGGGCCTACGACGAACAGGACGCCTTGCTCGCCGAGGCCAACGCCGGCGGCGGCCTCGCCAACATCCAGGCCCGCATCCGCACCCGCTGGCCCGGCCTCGACACCTGCATCGAGTCCAAGCAGACGCAGCAACGCCTCGACAAGATGCTGCGCCACGCCGTCGACAACAAACTCCCCGTCTCCACCCCCCAGATGTTCCTCGGCGACACCCGCCTCTGCGACGAGGACTCCGACATCGGCCTCGCCTACGCCGTCACCAAGCTCGCCCCCAACCTGAGGCCCCGATGACGCCTCGCCACCTCCTCCGCCTCGCCCGCGCCGCGCGCAACCTCACGTCCAACCGGAGGCCCCGATGAAGCACGCCGCCCTCCTCGGTGTCGTCGCTGGCTGCACCCTGCTCGCCGGCTCCGCCTTCACCGTCCACGCCGGCGTGGAGTCGGCCGCCGTCCGCCTCAAGACCGGCGTCGCCGAGGCCGCCAGGCCCGCCATCGCCATCGCCAGCGACGCCGAGGCTCCTTACTGCACCCCGGCCTTCAAGCAGGTCCTCCAGCGCGTCCTCAACGCCTGCGGCCTCACCGGCACCGAGTCCCGGCGTGGCTGCCAGCCCGCCGACGTCAAGAACCTCGCCGCCATCAGCGACGACGACTTCAACGCCCTCTTCACCCCCCTGCGCGAGCGCGGCGCCGTCATCATGTTCGACGACGCCTCCGAGAAGCTCGACGACGACGCCAAGGCCCTCATCGAGGACCGCTGGCTCGACCGCCGCGGCGCCCGCTACTACTTCGTCGTCGCCCGCGCCTCGAAGACCGGCACCCCCGAGTACAACCGCACCCTCTCGCACAAGCGCGCGAACAGCGTGATGTTCGACATCGCCGACAAGTTCAAGGAGCCCGACCTCGACAAGAAGGTCGGCCTCCTCTGGCTCGGCAACGAGTTCGCCCAGCTCGGGAAGGACTACTGCGCCTGGAACGTGTCCCGAAAGAACCGCGCCTGCACCGCCGAAGCCATCAACCGGAGCGCCTTCGTCTCCTGGGTCGACTGCCAGCTATGAACCTTGCCGCCTCCGCTCTCTCTCCCCGTCGTCACCTCGGCCTGTTCACCGCCGCCTTGCTCGCCCTCGGCGCCACCGCCTGCGACGGCGGCGACAAGGCCCAGCCCGAGCCCCCTCGCCCCGGCCAGGGCCGCAGCAACGCCGTCGTCGCCCCGAGCAACGCCCTCCCCGCCCAGACCGCCGCTGGCGCCCCTGGCGCTCCCGGCACGCCTGGCGCCACCGCCGCAAAACCCCCTCGCGCCCCTGGCACCCTGTGCACCGGCCAGACCACGCGCCCCGCCCCGGCCTCCCCCATCGCCACCGCCGCGGCCCCGGGCGAAGCCGCCCTTCCCGCCGCCATCGGCTTCGGCGTCGGCAAGTGGGTCTGGGTCAATTTCTGGGCCGCGTGGTGCAAGCCCTGCAAGGAAGAGATGCCGCGCCTCCTCGGATGGCAGCAGAAGCTCCGCAGCGCTGGCGTCCTCATCGACCTCGCCTTCATCTCCCTCGACGAAGACGAACGACAGCTCAACCGCTTCCTGCAAGAGCAACCCGGCCACGGCGTCCGCGCCAGCTACTGGCTCCCCGAAGGCCCTGATCGCACCAGCTGGCTCACCGGCCTCGGCCTGAAGAACCCGCCCGACCTCCCCGTGCATGCCCTGGTGAACCCCGCAGGCCAGGTCACCTGCGTCATCCACGGCGCCGTCGAAGACAGCGACTACCCCGCCGTCTCCGCCTACCTCGGCGCCCGCTGAAGCGCATCACCGCCGTCGAGCACGGCATCCATGCGAGCCCTCCTCGCGCACACGGCCTTCGCGCTCAGCTCGTCTCCGTCATCCGCCGACGCTGCGCGTAGAGCCACGCCCGCGCGGGCGCCTCCTCCTCGAAGAACGCCGCCGTCATCCCACCAGGGCAGAAGAAGTTCGCGGCCCGCACCCCCACGTTCATCATCACCCGCGACGAGAACGATCCCCCGATACACCCGAGAAACCAGGGCGAGCATCGCCTGTCGATCGTCGCCACGAGCTTCCGCGTCTCGACCGGCGCCACCCAGGCCGTGCGCAGATCCACCAGCAGCAGGATGTACCTCGCGCGCGCGACGTACTCCGCGTTCGCCGCGAGCATCGCCAGGCCCTCCTCGATCTCGAGGCTCCCATCCAGCCGCACCACGTGAAGATCCGGTGGCTCGTGATGCAGCTGGTGACGACCGAAGGAGGTCACGCCGCACGCGCTCGTCGACCGAGCTGCCACGTCGCCCGCGCCAGGCACGGATGAAAGTGTCATGGGGATCACCACCATACCTCAACCCACCCTCCCACACGCACACGTTCGGGCCGCTCCACCCCGGGATGCCCGTGTGACGCATCGTATCCACGTCGCCAGGCGGCGGTCCATCACCTGCCATCGCCGACCAGGAACGCGCGTGGGATCGACGCCTCACCCGCCACCTCGGACCCGCCGCACGACCCCACCGCGGCGGCCCCGGCTCACGGCGGCGCGTCGCCTTGCCCCGTCATCCGCCGACGCTGCGTGTACAGCCACGCGCGCGCTGGCCCCTCATCCTCGAAGAACGCCGCCATCATCCCGCCAGGGGAGAAGAGGTTCGAGGCCCGCACCCCCACGCTCACCATCACCCGCGAGGCGAACGACCCCCCGAGACACGCCATGAACCGCGGCGCCTTCCGCCGCTCGATGCTCGCCACGAGCTTCCGCGTCTCGGCCGGCGCCGCCCAGTGCGTCCGCAGATCGAGCAGCAGCAGCATGTATTTCGCCTGCGCGACGAAGTCCCGGCTGTCGGCGATCATCGCCCGGATCTCGTCCGGCGAGAGCATCCCCTCCAGCCGCACCACGTAGAGATCCGGCGGCTCGTGGTGGAGCAGATGGCGGCCGTAGTAGGTCAGCCCGGAGGTGCTCGGCCTGTCCCCACGGGCGCGCTCGGCGCCGGGCTCCGAAGGCCGCGTCACCCGGTCGGCATACGTCAGCCCTGGCGCGCTCGGCCTCTCCCTCGGAGCACGCTCGGCGCCAGGCTCCGAAGGCCGCGTCACCCGGTCGGCGTACGTCAGCCCTGGCGTGCTCGGCCTGTCCCCCCGGGCGCGCTCGGCGCCAGGCTCCCCGGGAGGCGTCGTGCGGCGTGACACCATCCCTCAGGCTACCATCCCCGCGCGCACGTTCGGGCCGTTTCACCGCGGTCCGATGCACGAAGTCGACGTCTGACGGTGTAGGAGGATCGCTCCCCTCGCACCCGATCGTCGACCCGCTCTCACCGCCTGCCCGACGTTGACCTGCTCCCATCGCCTGCCCGACATTGAACGAGGGCGGCACCGACCCCCTCGCGGGAGCATCAGAAAGAAAGGGCGGCATGGAGTACCGGCACACCGTCGCGGGTCACACCTGGCTCTTCCGGGACCTCAAGGACCTGCTCGCGCGCGGAAGCCCTGCGCGCTCCGGCGACCAGCTCGCGGGCATCGCGGCCCACTCCGCGGCCGAGCGCATGGCAGCGCGCATGGCCCTCGCCGAGGTCCCCCTCCGACGCTTCCTCGACGAAGCCCTCATCCCGTACGAGTCCGACGAGGTCACCCGCCTCATCCTCGACACCCACGACGCCGACGCCTTCGCCGAGATCGCGCACCTCACCGTCGGCGACCTCCGCGACTGGCTCCTCTCCGATGCCGCCGACACCGAAGCCCTCACCCGCATCCAGCGCGGCCTCACCCCCGAGATGACCGCCGCCGTCAGCAAGCTGATGCGCAACCAGGACCTCATCCTGGCCGCCCGCAAGTGCCGCGTCGTCACCCGCTTCCGCAACACCATCGGCTTGCCCGGCCACCTCTCGGTCCGCCTCCAGCCCAACCACCCCACCGACGATCCCCGTGGCATCGCCGCCTCCATCCTCGACGGCCTCCTCTACGGCTCTGGCGACGCCGTCATCGGCATCAACCCCGCCACCGACAGCCTTCCCGCCCTCACCGAGCTGCTCAAGCTCACCGGCGACATCATCGAGCGCTTCGCCATCCCCACCCAGTCCTGCGTGCTCACCCACGTCACCAGCCAGATCCAGGCCATCGAGCAGGGCGCCCCCGTCGATCTCGTCTTCCAGTCCGTCGCTGGCACCGAGAGCGCCAACAAGGGCTTCGGCATCAGCCTCGCCTTGCTCGCCGAAGCCCGTAGCGCTGCCCTCTCCCTGAAGCGCGGCACGCTCGGCGACAACGTCATGTACTTCGAGACCGGCCAGGGCTCCGCGCTCTCCGCCGACGCCCACCACGGCGTCGATCAGCAGACCTGCGAAGCGCGCGCCTACGCCGTCGCCCGCGCCTTCTCCCCTCTGCTCACCAACACCGTCGTCGGCTTCATCGGCCCCGAGTACCTCTACGACGGCAAGCAGATCATCCGCGCCGGCCTGGAAGATCACTTCTGCGGCAAGCTCCTCGGCGTCCCCCTCGGCTGCGACGTTTGCTACACGAACCACGCCGAGGCCGATCAGGACGACATGGACACCCTCTTGACGCTGCTCGGAACCGCGGGCGTCGCATTCATCATGGGGGTCCCGGGCGCCGACGACATCATGCTCAACTACCAGAGCACCTCGTTCCATGACGCCCTCTACCTGCGCGAGCTCCTCGGCCTCGCGCGCGCCCCGGAGTTCGACGCATGGCTACAGAAGATGGACATCGCGGACGAGAAGCGCCGGATCAAGCCGATCCCCTCCGGTCACCCGATGCTGGCGCCCATGAGCGCACGAAAGCTCGCCCCGTGAGCGGCGACGCTTCGAGCCCTGTGACGGCGCCTTCTCGCCCCGTCAGCGGCGGCATCATCGTCGCCGATCCCTGGACGGAGCTGCGTGCCCACACGGCCGCGCGCATCGCCCTCGGCCGCACCGGATCCAGCCTGCCCACGCGCGAGGTCCTGCGGTTCGGGTTCGCGCACGCCGAGGCGCGGGACGCGGTACACGTGCCGCTCGACGACGAGGCCTTGCACGCCGCGCTGAAGGCCTCTGGCTGGGAGACGCTCCAGGTACGCAGCGCCGCACCGGATCGCCACACCTACCTCTTGCGACCCGACCTCGGCCGAAAGCTCGACGAAGACGCCGCAGCGAAGCTCGACGAGCGCGCCGGAGACGGCTGCGACGTCCTGTTCGTGGTGGGCGACGGCCTCTCTTCCGCGGCAGTGCAGCGCCACGCCGTCCCGTTGCTCGATGCGGTCCGAGGCCGCATGCCCAAATCCTGGCGCGTGGGCCCCGTGATCGTCGCGCGCCAGGCCCGGGTCGCGCTCGGCGATCCGCTCGGCGAGCGCCTGCGCGCCCGGCTGGTGGCGATGCTCATCGGCGAGCGCCCGGGCCTGAGTTCTCCCGACAGCCTCGGCGTGTACATCACCTTCGACCCGAAGCCCGGCCGCACCGATGCCGACCGCAACTGCCTCTCCAACGTGCGCCCCGAAGGCCTGCCCTACGACGACGCCGCGCACCGGCTGGTGTGGCTGATCCAGGAGTCCTTCCGCCTCCAGGTGAGCGGCGTCGCCCTGAAAGATCGCAGCGACCTGCTGGAGATCGAGAGCAGCGGCAGCCCGTCCAGCCCTGCCTCCTCCCACCCATCCCGCTGACGCCAGCACGACGAATTTCCGCCTCCCAGGATGAAGAACGATGGAGGCCAATGGCCCGCTCCAAGCCGATGGACGGCCCGGTTCTCCCGGGAGAAGTCCTCTCCAACCGCCTGGACCGCGCCTCGCCCCGAGGAGAAGTCCTCTCCAACTGCCTGGACCGCGCCTCGCCCCGGGGAGAAGTCCTCTCCAACCGCTCGGACCGCGCCTCGCCCCGGGGAGAAGTCCTCTCCAACCGCCTGGACCGCGCCTCGCCCCGGGGAGAAGTCCTCTCCAACCGCTCGGACCGCGCCTCGCCCCGGGGAGAAGTCCTCCCCAACCGCCTGGACCGCGCCTCGCCCCGGGGAGAAGTCCTCCCCAACCGCCTGGACCGCGCCTCGCCCCGGGGAGAAGTCCCGGACCTGACGTCCCGGGAAGAACGCCAACCTGACCTCACGGTGAAGACGGGGGCGGAGATGGGGGCGCGGCCGGCTTCGTGCCGCGGGGGAGGAGTTCGAGCACGCGGTCGGCTTGCCGGAAGTCGAAGCGGGTCAGGAAGCTCAGGCCGAGGAGGCCCTCGATGCCCGGGCTCAGCTCGTCGACCACGATGGCGGGGACCTGGCGGGCCTCGACGCCTTCGACGGCCACGGAGGGGAGCAGGACGAGGTGGCCGGTCTTGCGGCCGTTGGCGGTGCGCAGGACGACCTCTTCGGCGCCGCTCAGGCGGACACCGAGGCGGTCGGCGAGGACGCGCGGCAAGGTGACGTGACTCGCGCCGGTGTCGACCAGGAACGCGGCAGCTTCCTGGCCGTTCACCTTGACCTTGGCGTGGAGCACGCTCTCGTTCGGTTTCATCCGGATGATGGCGCGAGCGTCGGCGGAGCCGGTGCAGTTGCCTTTCTGTTCCAGGGTTCGCACGCGCTCGTCGAGGCCGGCGGCGAAGGGCTGGGTCTTGTGGAGGAAGGCGAGCTGCTGGAGCGCCGAGGCGGCCTCGCAGAACTTCCCTTGCTTCTCGTAGAGGGTGGCCAGCTCGGTCGGGACGTCGACGGCGTGGGGGTAGAGCAGGTAAGCCTGCTGGAAGTCGGAGATGGCGGCGTCGACGTCGCCCTTCATCTGGTGGTTGCGGCCGCGGTAGGCGCGGTAGAACGAGTTGTAGGGCTCGGTCTCGACGAGCTGGGTGAAGGCGACGTCGGCCTCGTTCCACTCGCTCACGTTCTGGTGGGCGCGCGCCATGAGGAGGGTGAGCTTGTCGTGGGCGCCGCACTTGTCGTGGAACGCCTTGCCGCGGGTGATGACCGCGCGGTTGTCGCCGGTCTCGAGCAGGAGTTCGAGCAGCTTCTCGGCTTTCGCGCGGTCGCACGGCTCCTTCGTCAGCGCGCCATCGAGCTGGAAGATCTCGTTGGTGTGCTTGCCGTGGTCGTAGGGGGCCTCGTAGCTCCGGTAGACGAAGAAGGTCACGAGTCCGGCCACGCCGAGGCCCAGAAGCGTCAAGGCGGCGCGCACGTACGGGGCGCGGCGACGGCTCTTCATGCACCTGGCGCAGTACGAGTCCATCGCCTCCTGGACCCGACAGACGGTGCAGAGGGGGACGTAGCAGCGGGCGCAGGAGGCCGTCGCTGGCGCCTCGGGGTGGGCGTGGCACGTGGGACGCTTCTTGGCCATGATGGTCTGAAATGCGCCGGAGCTGACGGGATCGCAAGCTCTGCCGTTTGCTGGACCACCAAGGAGCCTTCAAAGGGGGTCGACGGGGTGCGACGAGGGCTGTCGGGCTCTGCTCAGAAGGGGCCTTTTCTCGGCGGGCTGCGGTAAGGGCCGCCGTTGCCCTCGGCGGTTGCGGGGCAGAGGCCCACGACGCGCTCGATTTCGCGGTCGACGAGCGCTGCCCAGGCCTCCATCGCGGGGGGGTGCCAGGCGCCTTCGGCGCCCATCGTGGGGTGGAGCAGCGAGAGGCAGTCGCACTCGTCCTCGGGGTGCTCCGGGGTGATGACCAGATCGTCGGCCTCCCAGTCGATCTCGACGGAGACGCGAGCGCGGTGGCCGAAGGAGCGGATGGACCAGGGGATGAAAGCCAGCGCGCGGCCCAGGCGACAGCCGCGGGCGTCGGCGACGAACCTGTAGCGGCAGCAGAGCGCAGCGACGGGCACGACGGCCCAGGCGTGAAAGTAGGTGAGCTCGCCACCCAGGCCGAGCCACCGGAGCACGGTGCAGACGACGGCAGGGAAGACCAGCGAGCCGCCGAAGAGCACCACGAAGGCGCTCATCACGTCGAAGCCACTCACGACGACACGATCCGCATGCACCGCCAGCTTCATGGCGCACTCCTTGGTCGGATCATCAGGAAACGCGAGGCCTCGACGCGAGGGCGCTGCCAGTGTTTCCCGTGTTCTTCAGAGCTATCGAGATCCTGTGAGGGGTCTTCGATGTTCTGTTTTTTGGTTTTACAACCAGCAAACTAGGTGCGCAAGGGGTGAGCCGTTCGGTGTACGATCGGGGGGTATGGGGCGCCCGAGGAACACCGAGCTTCGCCGCGCGCAGATCGCGGATGCGTTCATCGCGGTGGTGGCCGACGTGGGCGTGGATGCCGCGACGGTGCCGGCCATCGCAGAGGCGGCGGGGCTGTCGCCAGGGCTGGTCCACTACCACTTCGAGACGAAGGACGAGATCCTGCCGCTGGCGATCGAGCGGCTCTCCTTGCTGCTGGAGATGCGGATCGAGGGGCGTCTGCGCGCAGCCGGAGACGATCCGCGGGCGCGGCTGCACGCGCTGGTGAACGCGTGGCTCGCGCGGGACGAGAGCGCGGATCCGCGGGCGGTGCGGGCGTGGGCCGCGCTGGGGGCGGCAGCGGCGCGTAACGCAGACGTGCGGGCGTTGACCGCGGCGTTCACGGGGCGCGTGGTGGAGCGGTGGGAGCGCGAGGTGCTCGCAGCGCTGTCGCCGGAGCGGAGGGAGCGAGCGCGCGACATCGCGACGACGCTGGTGCTGGGGATCGAGGGGGCGCTGCGGGTGGGGACGATGAGCGATGCGCTGGCGCCTGGGGATGGGGCGCGGCTGGGGCGCGCACTGGTGGACGCGCTGCTGGCGCCCTGAGGGGCTGGTGGGAGCGCTTCGCTGGAGAGCGCTGCTGGCTGAAGTTTGCTGCTGGCTCGGGATGCGCTGGATGAAGGGCCGACCAGGGGGGTGGATCTGGAGTGCCCCACCTCGGTGCTGGAGGTCGCTGGGAGGAGCCTCGGTCGTGAGCGGTGGGCGCTGCGGCGAGGAGCGGAATTCGAGGGCGGCACGGGGGTTGCTCTGCGCGTGCGGCGAGTGAGGCCGCGGCTCGTCGCGGAGAACCCATGCAGGACCACGGACCGCTTCTGGCGGGGAACGCGAACGAGTCGGACCTGAGGCACGCGGAGTCGCTGCTCGGTCGGGTGCTCTCGAACCGCTACCGGATCGATGCGCTGCTGGCGATGGGCGGGCTCGGGGCGGTGTACGTGGGCGAGCACGTGCACATGCACAAGCGGGTGGCGCTGAAGGTGCTGCACGCAAGCTCGGAGCAGGACCCGGAGATGGTGCGGCGCTTCGAGCGGGAGGCGATCGCCGGGGCGCACGTGCAGCACCCGAACGTGGCGACGGCGACCGATTTCGGGGAGCTTCCGGGTGGATCGTACTTCCTGGTGCTGGAGTACATCCAGGGGACGAGTCTGTCGGAGATCATCCGGCGGGGGCCGCTGCCAGTGCCGCGGGCGCTGCACATCGCACGGCAGATCGCGGCAGGGTTGGAGGCGGTGCACACGATGGGGATCGTGCACCGGGACGTGAAGCCGCTGAACGTGATGGTCGCCGAGGGTCAGGGCGATCTGGTGAAGCTGATCGACTTCGGGTTCGCGCGGGTGCCGGTGGATCGGCTGGCGTCGGCGGACGGGGTGCGGGTGCTGGATCTGCCGAAGCGGCTGACGCGCGCCGGGAGGGTCTTCGGGACGCTGTCGTACCTGGCGCCCGAGGCGGCAGAGGGGATGGACGCGATCGAGGCGCCCGCGGACCTCTACGCGCTGGGGTTGATGTTCTACGAGATGGTGGCGGGGAAGCCGCCGTTCGAGGCCGAGAACGCGATCGAGCTGTTCGAGCAGCAGCGGTTTGCGCCACCGCCGATGATCGCGGAGCGGTCGCCCGGGGTGAGCGTGCCGATGCCGGTGGAGCTTCTGATCCTGCGGCTGCTGGCGAAGGATCCGAAGAAGCGGCCGCAGGATGCGAGCGCGGTGATCGAGGCGATCGACGAGGCGGCGGCGGGGCTCGGGCTGGATCTCATGGGCGGGACGCGGTCGTCACGGCTGCCGGGGCGAGGGGGGTCACTGATCCCGCCGCCAGGTGGGGGGACGCTGGGGGGGCAGCTCGCGTCGATCCCGCCGGTGGCGACGGGAGCGTCGATGCCGCCGCCAGGGATGCCAGGGATGTCGACGCCGCCGCCTGCGGTGAGCGCGGGCAGGGTGTGGGCGGAGCAAGGCGCGCTGGCAGCGCGAGCGGCGCGGGCGGCGCGAGAGGCGAAGTACGCTGGGGGCTTGCGAGGGGCTGGCGCGGGGCGCCAGGACGGGAAGTGGACGTGGGTCGGGGCGTTCGCGGTGGGGGCGATGCTGTCGCTGGGGACGGTGTTCGGGGTGGCGCGGCTCGGGGCGGTGGAGGCGGCGTCGGCGGCGTCCATGGCGACGGCGCTCCCGCTGGGGAGCTTGCCCGAGATCGCCGTCGAGGCGGAGACCGCGCCGGAGGCCGAGCCGGAGGTGGTGGCGACGGCCGTGGTGGAGCGGGAGGCGCTCCTCGCGTCGGTGACGGTGGTGGATCCGGCCGTGGGCGCGGAGACACTGCTGGCGCTGCTGGAGCGTGAGCCCGGGGCGCTGCGGGAGCGTCCGATCGCGGTGGCAGCGCGCGAGGTGGCGGCGGCCATCGGGCGGGTGGACGGGGAGCTCACCGATCGGGTGTTCGACGCGCTGGCACGGCGGGCGGGCAGCGAGGGGCTGGACGTGCTCTACGAGGTGATGGCGAGCCGGGGGACGACGCCGCCAGCGCGGCGGGCGGCGGCACTCCTGCGGGATCCGGAGATCACGCTGCGGTCGACGCCGACGATGCAGGTGGCGCTGGATCTGCGGCTGGCGCGCTGTCGGGACAAGCTGGGGCTGCTGGAGCGGGCGGTGGAGGAGGGCGACCGGCGGGCGCTGGTGGCGCTGGAGGCGAACGTGAAGTTCTGCTTCCAGAAGCACCCGCTGGTGGCGAGCGCGACGCAGCGGCTGCGGGATCGGTTGAACGGGAAGTAGCGGGCCGAGGACGAGAAGCCACGGGCGTGAGCCGCCACCGAGGCCGCGCAGAGGAGCGGTGGGCGACGTGCGGTGGCCTGGGTGCTATGGGGAAAAGCGCGGTGGGCATGGGTCCACCGTCCTCGCATGCTGACGTCGTCCCGCTTTGCTCTGGTCCTCACCGTTTTGAGCGCGCTGCCTGCGCGAGCAGCGTGGGCCAAGACACCCATCGACCCCAAGGCCCAGGCTGCCAGTGCAAGCCGGCAGGAGAAGTCCGGGGGGGTCGCGGCGCCAGTGGCCGGGGAGCCGCTGCGGTTGCTGACGGCGCCGGGGGGCGAGATCTACGCGCAGATGCCGCAGGGGACGGTGGTGGGCCTCGCGTCGGGGTCGGTGGTGGTGGATGCGCGCTCGGATGCGCAGGGGCGGCCGACGACGGGGCGTGTGGTCTGCGCGGCAGGGGCGCGCTCGGGGGGCGGGAAGGCAGGCGCAGGCGCAGCGGGTGGGGCGGGCGCGAAGGCAGACGTGAAGGCGGGGGCGGGAGGCGGCTCAGGGGGTCGCAAGGCGGCTCGGCCAGTGGCGCCGCCACCGCGCATCGCCTGCTTGCACGTGAGCGCGACGCGGGATGCGGAAGGGCAGCCGGCGTCGCAGACGCTCACGCTCACGGACAGCGGGGGGCTGCGGCGGACGATCACCTCGGGTGAGGGCGAGCGCTACCAGGTGGAGCCGCTCGGGGTGCAGCTCGGGGCGGAGGGGGCGCTGCGGCTGGTGTATGCGGAGACGCGGGAGCGCGAGGGGCGGGTCGGTAAGCGTTACGTGCTCGTCGATGGGGACCGGGAGGTGAACGTCTCGGAGGGGTTCGAGGTCGACCGGGGTGAGGGGCCGGCGATGGGCGAGGTCGAGCCCGGGGCGCATCCGGTGCAGCTCGTGGAGGTGGGCGGGCAGCTCTGGCTGGTCCACCAGGAAGGGAGCGCGATCGTGGCGCACCCGCCGGACGAGGATCCGGTGGAGGTGGCGTCGAGCGCGGGGCCGGGGTTCCGGGCGGTGGTAGGGCCGGATGGCTGGCTCTACGTGCTTTACCAGGAGCCGGTGAGCGGGGTGGCGCGGGTCGCGGTGAGCCAGGAGGGGCGTGCGTGGCGCAGCGTCACGCTGGGGAGCAGGGAGAGCGGGCTGGAGCTGGACGCGGCGGCAGGGCCGGATGCGGTCTACGCCGTGTTCACGTTCGGGCACGGGGGCGTCGGGGGGCTGCGCTCGGTGGCGCTGCGTGATGGGCGGCGGGTGAGCGGGGACGTGACGCTGGCGCGGGACGATCACGATGGCGTGGGGAGGCGTCCGCGGCTGGCGATCGCGCCAGAGGGCGCGGGGTGGTTGACGTTCCAGCGGCCGACGGCGCGCTCGGCGCAGACGTGGAGGCGGTTCACGCACCCGGAGGAGCTGCTGGATGGTGCGGTGGAGCGCGGGACGTGGCTCGGGGAAGGGCACCGGAGCTACTACCTGGAGACGGGCGCGGGCTCGTGGCTGAGCTTCTGGCACCTGGGGAGCCCGGTGCCGTCGCTGGAGGCGGCGAACGGGGTGTTCGTGGAGCCGCCCGAGTACGACGTGGGGATGGCGCTGTTGCTCTCTGCGAGCGTGGAGGCGCGCTGGAAGTCGGCGCACTTCGGGCTGAGCTACGCGCAGGGGGTGGTGGACGCGGCGGCGGAGAACATCGGGGACTCGACGGGGATCCTGACGAGCGCGATCAAGGTCGACGACGTGGTGTGGGGGCACGATCTGGAGCTGAGCGTGCTGTGGGGCCGGTACCGAGGGTCGACGAGCGTCATCGTGGCCAGCGGGGAAGGCGGCGCGATGGAGATCCGGTCGAGCTACGTGGACACGCAGCTCATGGCGCACAACAAGTGGCGCATCAAATACGGGCTCGCCTACACGCACCAGAACCTGCCGGCGCTGGTGCACACCTGGATCTCACCGGAGCGCTCGACGCAGTACGGGTTCTCCGGGAGCTTCCTCCGCGACGTCACGTTCAACAACCTGTCGCTGATGCTCGGCTACTCGAAGCTCGATCATGTCGACACGCACCGGGACCACTACAGCGGTCTCTTCCTGGATGGCGCGCTGGGAGGGGGTGTGGCGTTCTACAGCCACGATCCAGCGAACACGAGCGTCGGGCCCATCGAGAGCGGGGTGACGTTCCACCTGCGCAGCAACGCGCGGGTCGGCTGGATGCTCCTCCACCGCTGGGCATCCCTCGGGGGCTTCGGGCTCTACGTGCGGCCGTCGTATGTGGCGGAGTTCGGGTTCACGGGCTTGCCCACGGCGCCGTCGTCGACCGAGGACGAGTTCGAGACGTCGACCTACAGCGCGCTCTCTCTGCTCTGGCTGCGACACGGTCCGTCGATCGATGTCGGCGCCGTCTGGTGAGGCGTGTCCCGGTCACGATCGGTCCGCGGGTTGTAGACCACCTCGAAGCTGGTCACCCGGCCGCCGTCCCGCTTGGGACGTCGGTTCATGAGCAGGGCAGCCCGAGGGCGTTCGTTGCTGAAGCCGTCGCAGACGCCCGTGATCGTGCCCTCTTCGAGGTGGCAGGGGTACAAGGTGCTGCTCTCGATCACCATCCTGCCAGGCACCGCCTCGACCACACGCCAGGCGCCAATCAGAGCGTCCGGCGCGTCGTGGTGGGCAGCCCGGAAGGCAGGATCGAGGCCCATGACGGCGTCCGTGACGCTGCGGACCGAGGGAGGCCAGGGCATGGTGGCGTAGATCTGCCGCCCCACCTTGAAGAGGGTCGCCGGGCCGACCTCTTCCTGGATGAGGTAGAACGCGGCCAGCAGCTTCCACTGGGGCCAGGGCTCGCCTTCCTCGTAACCGAGGCGCTGGAAAAGGCGCTCCAGGAACGGTCGGAGCATGGTGAACGCGCGACGCAGGACGGTCGTGTTCAGAGGGGACGCCGTGAGGCTCCGTGGGAGCCGCTCCCGGATCTGGAGGGGCAACACCTTCCAGAGCAACGGGTCGATGGCCTCGATCTCCTCCCGGGTGACGAAGATGCTCATGGCGGCTCTCCCCTACGCCTGCGCTTTCGGGTTACTTCAACCTGCCGGTCGCTCCAGGTCCCACATGAGCTACCTGCGGGGAATACTCCGAGTATAGCAGAAAGCGTACCTCTGCACGGCGCACCCGCTGGAATCACGCGCGTCGCGTCAAGCGGTGCTCCGAGCACCTCGCGGTGCGCGTCACGCGCGTTTCATGCACGGTGCGCACGTGACGCGTGTCGCGCGTTCCATGTGCGCCACGCGGTGCGCATCACGCGTCGCACTCGTCACGCATGCCGGATGTGTGCGGCGCTCCAGACGCGTGGCGCACTCCAGATGGGAGGCGATCCAGACGCGCCGCGCCCACGCACGCCGCGCCCACGCACGCCGCGCCGCCGATGCGCATCGCCATCGACACGCATCGCGCGCTCGGGACGCGTCACACGCCCCACACCGTTACATGCATCACGGGTCTCGGCGCGCCGTGGCGCGCGTCACATCACGAGGCGGGCGCGGGGGCTTCTTCGAAGACCTTCAGGCCGTACTTCTCGAGGCACCACAGCACGCCGATCAGCAGGCTCCTGCGGTCGTTCACGAAGGAGGGTTGCTTGCCTTCGAAGGCGTGACCCACGAACTGAAAGCCCCAGCCCACGGTGAACATGCCCGCGGCGAGGGGGAGGCCGATGAGGGTCGCCCCCACGGGGAAGCTGCCGACGATCAGGGGAATCCCGATCTTGTGGCACGCCTGGTTGCGCGGGTCCTGGTGGTCTTCTTTGTAGCGGCGGAGCACGTCGCTCCACGCGGCGTCGAGCTGGATCTTGGCCATGGTGCCTCCTCGGTGGGGACTGTATCGCCTGCCGCTCAGCGGGCGTCCAGCATGGCCGCGGCGATGGCATCGTACGCGGCGGGGCGCGCCCTGCGGATGGTGTCGGTGGTGCGCGTGGGGTGCACACGGTTGGTGAGGAGCACGCCCACGAGCTGAGCATCGGGATCGATCCACAGGCTGGTGCCGGTGAAGCCGAGGTGGCCGAAGGTCGCGTGCCCGAAGCGGTTGCCCGAACTCGGCGTGGGGCCGCTGCGGCTGTCGAAGCCGGCGCGCAAGGATCCGCCAGGGCGGGGGCGGAGGAGGGGCGCGAGGTCGGCGGCGGAGAGCCAGCCAGGGCGCTCGCCGGCCAGGGCCTGGAGCAAGGCGACGCCGAGGTGCGCGACGGCGAGGGCGTCGCCGAAAAGGCCAGCGTGGCCCGCGGAGGCGTCACCGACGAGGGCCCAGGCGTTCTCGTCGTGGACCTCGCCGCGCACGATGCCGCCGCGGAAGGGGGCGCGCTCTGTGGGCGCGACGCGTTCGTCCCAGTGGGCGTCGACCCGACGGAACGCGCGGGCGGAGGCGATGGCGGGGCAGGCGCGGCCAGGTGAAGGGGTGAGGCCGAGGGGCTCGGTGACCTCGCGGGCCACGAGGGCGTCGAGGGGGAGGTCGGCACGGCGCGCGAGGGCGGCGCCGAGGAGGAGGTACCCGAGGTCGCTGTACACGGGGGGGAAGCCGTCGGGTGGAGGGGCGCCCGCGCAGTCGACGCGGCGGGCGCTGGCGGCGATGCGGAGGGACTCTTCGAGGTCGGCGGCGCGCCCCTGGAGGAGGGGGGCGTAGAGGGGGCGGTGGCCGTCGAGGCCGGCGCGGTGCGAGGCGAGGAGGTCGAGCGGTGCGTCGGCCGAAGGAGTGTCGGACAGCTCGGGGAGGAGGTCGCGCAGGGGCTCGTCGAGGCGAAGGACGCCGGCGCGTGCGAGGCGCACGAGGGTGAGGGCGGTGAGGGGTTTGGTGACGGAGGCGAGATCGAAGACGGTGTCGTGGGTGACAGGGGGGGCTGCGGGGGAGGCGCCAGGTGGAGGCGTGGCGTCGAACCAGAGGCGACCGGCGACGCCGAGGCCGTGGACGAAGCCGTCAGGTCGGCCAGGTCGTCGGACGGCGGCGGCGACGCTGGCGCCAGGCGCGGTGCGAAGCTCGTCGACCACGAGCGCGGCGATCGGCGCGAGGTCGTCGGCGGAGGAGAGATCGAGCACCGGGGCAACCATCACCCGAGGATGCCAGGAACGGTGGGATCGGGGTATTGGCGCCGCCATCGGCGAGCGCAGGCCCGCTTCCAGTCAAGTTTTTGACCCTTCAGCGAAAGGATCCCTATCCTGGGGCTCCCGGGCGACGCGGGTCTGCCGCGCCCAGGCGAAAGAAGCTGGATAAGGGGTATGGCAGAGTTCGTTTGGGAAGCGCGCGGGCGAGCCGGCGAGGTTCGCAAGGGCACGATGGAGGCGGAGAGCGAGGCAGCGGTGCTCAACCGGCTCCGCGCCCAGCAGCTCAACCCCACCCGCGTGAAGAAGAAGGGCGCAGGGCTCAACCTGAAGCTCTCGTTCGGATCGGGCGTCGAGGCGAAGGAACTCGTCAAGTTCATCCGCCAGTTCGCGACGATGATCGATGCCGGTCTACCGCTCGTCCAGTGTCTGGAGATCCTCTCCAATCAGGAGCCGAACAAGATCTTCCAGGCGGCGCTGAAGGACATCAAGAACACCGTCGAGCAAGGCGCCACGTTCAGCGACGCGCTCCGGCGGCACCCGAAGATCTTCGACGACCTCTTCGTGAACCTGGTCCAGGCCGGTGAGGTGGGCGGCATCCTCGACAGCATCCTGAACCGGCTCGCGGTCTACATCGAGAAGAACGTCAAGCTCGCGCGGCAGGTGCGCGGCGCGCTCGCTTACCCGTCCGCGGTCATCGTGATCCTGGTCCTGGTGATGATCGTGCTGCTGACGTTCGTCATCCCGTCCTTCGAGACGATGTTCGCCGAGTTCGGCGCGAAGGACGCGCTGCCGAAGCTCACGAAGATCGTCATCGGGGTGTCGAAGAGCTTCGTGACGTACCTGCCGGTGCTGGTGGTGGGCGCGGTCGCCAGCATCACCGCCTTCGTCTACTTCTACCGTTCCCCCTCAGGGAAGCGGAGCATCCACCGCCTGATGCTCAAGCTCCCGATCATCGGGCCCGTGCTGCAGAAGATTGCGGTCGCACGCTTCACCCGCACGCTGGGCACGCTTCTCGGCTCCGGTGTGCCCATCCTCGACGCGCTCGACATCGTCGCCAAGACGGCGGGGAACGTGATCGTGGAAGAGGGGCTGATGTTCGCTCGGCAGAAGATCTCCGAGGGGAAGAACATGGCCGAACCGCTCAGCGAGGTGAAGGTGTTCCCGGGCATGGTCGTGCAGATGATCGCCGTCGGTGAGCAGACCGGGGCGCTGGACACCATGCTCAACAAGATCGCCGACTTCTACGAGGATGAGGTCGACGTCGCCGTCGCAGCGCTGACGTCGCTGCTCGAGCCGCTCCTCATGGTCGTCGTCGGAGGCGTGGTCGGGGTCGTGCTGATCTCGATGTACCTGCCGATCTTCGATCTCGCCGGGAAGATCAAGACCGAGTGAAGACGGACCGCGAGCGCGCCGCAGCCCACGCAGGTGCGCCGCTCGCGACGCGGCTCACGTGGCTGACCGCGCTGCGCCTGCTCGTCCTGACCATCCTCCTCGTCGTCGCCGCCGCCACATACCTGGGGGGGTTCACGCCAGGTGGCTTCTCCAGCCTCGTCGCGCTGACCACGGTGGCCACGGCCTACGGCGTGGCGGCCGTGTATGCGGTGTTCCTCCGCATGAAGCGCGCACTGCCATCAATCGCGCACGCTCAGCTCGTCACCGACCAGATCACCTGGACCGCGCTCGTCTACATCACGGGAGGCGCGTCGAGCGGGGCAACGTCGCTCTACGGGCTCACCTGCCTCACCGGAGCGATCTTGCTCGGGCTGCGCGGGGCCGCGGTGGCCGCCGTGGCGGGCGCCGGCGCGTACGGGCTGCTCTGTGGCGGGTTCATGCTCCAGGTGCTGCCCGTCCCGACGGATCAGCCCTTCGACGCCTACCTGACGCAGTGGAGCGCGATGCGCTACACGATCTTCGTCAACCTGCTCGCCATCGTGGTGGTCACGCTGCTGGCGAGCTACCTGGCGGAGCGCCTGCGCACGACCGGAGGTCGGCTGGCCCAGGCGACGGCGCGCGCAGAGCAGGCCGAGCGCCTCGCCATGCTCGGAAGGCTCGCTGCAGGGCTCGCGCACGAGATCCGCAACCCGCTCGGCTCGATCGCAGGTTCCATCGAGCTGCTCCGCACGGGGGGCACGCTCTCGGCGGAGGACCGTCAACTCTGCGAGATCATCGAGCGCGAGACGCAGCGCCTCAACGAGCTGGTCGGCGACATGCTCGATCTCTCACGCCCGCGGGCCCCCGCGATGGAGCCCATGGATCTCGTGGCCACGATCCACGACGTGGTGATGCTCGCGGGTCGCTCGGGGAGAGGGGGTGACGTGACGGTGCGCTACGAGGGTCCCAAGGTCTCCGTGGTGCGCGCAGATCCCGCGCAGCTGCGGCAGGTGGTCTGGAACCTGGTGCGCAACGCGGTGCAGGCGAGTTCCGCGGGCGCCGAGGTGGTGATCGCCCTCTCGCGCGAGGCCTCGGACCGCCAGGTGCTGGAGGTCCGTGACCACGGGCGCGGGATCCCCTCCGAGGCGCGGGAGCGGCTGTTCGATGCCTTCTTCACCACCCGCTCGCACGGGATCGGCATCGGGCTGGCGGTGGTGAAGCGCATCCTCGACGATCACCAGTTCTCGGTGGAGGTCGAGAGCCAGGAAGGCCAGGGCACCACGTTCAGGGTGTTGCTCCCCAGCCACGCTGTGCATCTGGACATGGATACGAGCGAGCCCCTGCCCGTGTCCGAGCGCCTCCCTCGCTCTCGCGCCGTGCTGTAGAGCCCGTCGCCCATGGGCGCTCGTGACGCTCTCCAGCCAGCACGTCAAGGCGACCCACCACCGAAGCCGTCGGGCAAGTCGAGGCGCAAAGAGGCGTCCGGGAGCAGCTCCACGCGGTCGGGATCCAGGGCGATGCGGGGCTCGGCCTTTCCCGCGTCGAGCACGACGTAGTTCGGGAAAGAGCTGGAGGTGGAGGGCTCGGGCGGCGCCGAAGCAGGCCCTGACCCGTCGCCCTGGCGCGCAGCGAGCAAGCCGAGCCCGAAGGACGCGAGGGCGATTGCTGTGGCTGCCAGCAAGAGGCGAGTCCTCTGGGAAAGGGCCATCGGGGCGGGGCTTGTACTCCGGTCAGGCGCGGACGGGGGGACGGAGCGATGCACCAGGCAGCGATCCCGACGCGCAGGCCAGGGGACCTGTGGCGTGATGTTCACGCGTGGACGTCCGGCCGCTTGAATAGAGGCTCGGGGTCGCGCGTCTCATGGACCGGCCAACGAATTGCATCACCGATTGCGCGAGCCCAGGGCCGGCACTATCAAGCGGCCTGCCCCCAAGGCTCGGACGGAAGAAGGGAGACGATCGACGTGACACGCAGGAAGGTCCAGCTCTTCGCAGCGGTGCTCTCGCTCTGCTCGCTGACGCTCTCGGGCGTGGCTCTCGCCGGAGAGGCGACGGATCTGGTCAAGGCGAAGCAAGCCTCGCTGTTCCAGGTCATGAAGCAGGACACCAGCACGAGCAACCCGAAGGTCACCGCCCTCTTCGACGAGATGCTCGACTACCAGGCGCTCGCCGAGGCCTCGCTCGGAAAGGAGTGGGGCGCACGCACCGACGCCGAGAAGGCGGAGTTCAGCGGTCTCTTGAAGCAGCTCGTGCGCAAGTCGTACGAGCGCAACCTGCGCAAGACGCTGAACTTCGACATCCAGTACGTGAGCGAGAAGCCCGCCGGGGATCTGGTCCTGGTCGAGACCAAGGCGGTTTCGAAGGAGAAGAAGGCCCGGAACGACGAGCCGGTGGTCATCCAGTACAAGCTCGTCAAGAAGGACGGGGCCTGGCGAGTACGCGACATCGTCACCGACGACGTGAGCCTGGTGTCGAGCTACCGGTCGCAGTTCACGAAGATCGTCAAGAAAGACGGCTTCCCGGCACTCATCAAGAAGATGAAGGACAAGCTGGCGAAGAACGAGACCTGAGCCTCGGAGCAGGCGCTCATGCCTCTCCGAGGATGACGACCTGCCGCGTTGCAGAGTGCTCGCCCGTCGAGGAGGGGCAGCAGGGTCACCTCGCTGCCCGCGAAACTCGCCCGGAGTGGTCCGGGATTGCTAGCCTTTGCGGCCATGGCGGCCGGACAGAGGCGCGGAGCAGGAGCAAGGGCGCTCGGGAGAGCACCCAATCTCCGTGCGCCTGCTGGCGGGCCACAGCGCTCCGAGGCGCCGACAGGAGGGAGCGGCGGAGACCGGCCCCTCTTGCGGCTGGCGCTGAACCGGGGCGCGCTGGCGCTGGAGCTGGCGGAGCCGTTCCAGCTCGGGCCGTTCTCGCTGACCGAGCTGGTGGTGCGGATCCCGGGGCTCCGCTTCCCGCTCGATCTGTCGGGCGGCGTGGCGCGCTTTCGCCACCGGCGCGGCGCGCTGGAGCGGCTGGTGCTGGAGGTCCGCACCACGGAGCTGGGAACGTGGCTCACGCCGCGGCTGCGCGGGCTGCTCGGGGCGGGGCCCACCGAGCTGGAGGTCGCGCCGCTCCGGGGATCGGCCCCGGCGCCTCGTCTGGCGTTGCCAGGGCAGGCGCCTCGTCTCGCCAGCTCGCCCGGGGTGCTGCTGGCGCTGCGGGTGGGTGAGGCCGCGCTCGCCTTCGATGTGGTGATCGCGCCCGGGGAGCGCGATCTGCGGCTCATCCCGGAGCGGGCGCGTGGCGTGGGGCTGGGCGCGCCGCCGCACGCGCTGGCGCTGCAGGCGCTGATGGCCGGCTCGGGCCCAGGAGCGCAGCTTCTGGGGGGCGCGGTGGTGGTGGCGGACGCGGTGGCGCGGGTGGTCCGGGAGGCGATGCCCGCGGCAGGAGCGCGCGCGCCCGCGGTGGACGCAGTGCGCTGGACGGAGCTGACAGCGAGTGCCGGGACGCTCCGGTTCGAGGCCGTCGCCGAGGCCCCGCCGCCAGCGCTGGACGACCGCACGTTGAGCGCGCTGGAGGCCGCCGAGATCGCGGCGGACGGGGATCGTGCGGCGGCCGAGGGCGATCTGGACGCGGCGCGGCAGGCCTACCTGTCGGCGCTGGAGCGCGCACCGAGGCACCGGGAGCTCGCGACGCGGGTGGCGTGGATCGACTGCGTGGTGGGGGAGCGGGCCGAGGCGGCGCTGGCGACGCTGGTGGAGGCGATGCCGGCGGTGGATGCCGGGGTCCTGGGCGCGGAGCTGCTGGAGGCGGTGGGCGATCGGGATGCGGCGTTCACGGCGCTGGAGCGAGCCGCGCACGGGGAGCCGTACGGGCCGCTGTCGGCGCTGGGGTGGCTGCGGGCGGCGCGGCTGAGCGAGACGCCGGCCATGCGGCTGCAGGCCCTCGACGAGGGGGTGGCGCGGGCGCCACTGCTGGCGGAGCTGCGCTGGGCACGGCTGGAAGCGAGGCTCGACGTGGCCGACGCGCGGGGGGCGATGGCCGACGCCGAGCACCTGGAGGCGGCGACGCGGGGGGCGCAGGCGCGGCATGCGGTGTGGCGGCGCGCGGCCGAGGCGTACCTCGCCCGGGGGCACGCCGCCGACGCGCGGCGCTTGTTCGAGCGAGCGCTCCGGTATGCGCCCGACAGCCCGGAGGCCGCACTGGGCCTGGGGCGCTCGCTGCGCGCGGCAGGCGAGGGTCGGCGCGCGCTCGACCTGCTGGCCAGGGCGCGCGCACTCGCCGAGCGGCGCGGGCAGACGGTGGGCGCACTGGAGCTGGAGCTGGCGCGAGGGCTGGCCGAACTCGCGAACGACCGCCCCGCGGCGATCGCGCGGGTGCACGGGATTCCCCCGGGCACGCCGGAGGCGCTGGAGGCCCGGCTGCTCGAAGGGCGGTGGCGGGCGGAGCTGGGTGATCCCGAGGGAGCGTCACTCTGCCTGAGCCGGCTGAGAGCAGCCGTGGAGATGGGCAGCGCGGAGCTCGTGGCGGGGCCCGAGGCGAGCCGGGTGGCGTCGCTGCTCGCAGAGGCGGCCGAGATCGAGGAGCGTGAGCGGGGCGATCTGCTGGCGGCCCAGCTCCACCTCGGGCTCGCCATGCGGCTCTCCCCCCGCCACCCGGGCATCGGGGCGGCGTTCCGCCGGGTGACGGCAGAGCTGAAGCGTCCAGCACCTCCACCTCGACCCGCGCCCCTTCCGGCCGCACCGTCGAGCGCTTCACACCGAGACCCGTACGCGGGCGCGCGGGACGATGAGTTCCAGGCAGCGGATCACCATCCGCAGCCTGCGGCCCCTGCGCCGCGCACTGCCGGACACGAGCGTGAAGGCGCGACCCATCGTCGCCACGCGAGGGGACACGAGCGCCACGCCGTGGAGCTGACGCCGGAAGCGCTGAGGGCACCCCGGCTGCCCGCGTGGGAAGACACCTCGGCCGAGGAGCCCACGTACGACCACGAAGGACTCGAGCACGAGGCGCACGACCCGTCGGCCCCCTACGGGTATGAACAAATCGCAGGCGGCGTCAGCCACGACAGCTCTCCTGGCGACGAGGACGACAGCTCTCCCGACGACGAGGACGAGCTGCCCTCCAGCGAGGAGGCATCCACCCCCCACCACGACGCCCGCCCTCGCCCGCCACCGCAAGGCGCTCCCCAGGCCTGGTGGACCCAGCCCGAAGACGAGGTGGGCTCCCCCGCCGGCGAGCCGAACCCCGAGGACGAGCAGCTCGTGGAGCGGCTGACCGAGCGGCTCCGCGCCGACCCGCACGACCAGCAGATCACGCTCGACCTGGCGGCAGCGCTCGCACGCCTCGGCCGCGATCTCGACCTCCTGGCCTTGCTCTCCGCCCGCATCGAGGAGGGCGACGACGCGGTCCGCGACCAGCTCACCCCGCTGCGGCGCGAGGTGCTCCAGCGGCTCTCGCTGCAGGCCCGGGCGGCGGGGCGCACCTCCGAGGCCGAGCTGTACGAGATGATGCTGGAAATGCCCTGATCGACGCAGCGCACCACGTCGGCTTGGCCCGCCGACGAAAGCCGTGATACGCGCGATCCCATCGGCTCGCGGTGCGCCCCGGAGAGTCTGCCCCGGAGCGCGTCGCGCCTGGCTTGCCGTGGAGGTGGATCGTGACCGAACACGCTTCGAACCGGGGGCGCCCCATCGTCGTCCAGAAGTACGGGGGCTCCTCGGTGGCCGACGTCGAGAAGATCGGCCGCGTCGCCGACCGGATCGTCGCCACCCAGCGCGCAGGCCACGACGTGGTCGTCGTGGTGAGCGCGATGGGCAAGACCACCGACGGTCTGCTCACGCTGGCCCGCCAGGTCGCCGCCAGCGCGGGCGGCACCATCGAGCCGCCGCGACGCGAGCTGGACATGCTCGTCTCCACCGGCGAGCGGGTCGCGATGTCGCTGCTCTCGATCGCCATCCACGCGCGCGGCCTCCAGGCGATCTCCTTCACCGGCTCGCAGTCGGGCATCCTCACGAACGACCGCCACTTCGACGCCCGCATCATCGAGGTGCGACCGCACCGCATCGAGGACGAGCTGTCACGCGGCAAGGTGGTCATCGTGGCCGGCTACCAGGGCATGAGCTACCGCCGCGAGATCACCACCCTCGGACGGGGCGGCTCCGACACGACGGCCGTGGCGCTGGCAGCCGCGCTGGAGGCGGATCGCTGCGAGATCTACAGCGACGTCGACGGCGTCTACTCCGCGGATCCGCGGGCCGTACCCGACGCGCAGCACCTGCCCGAGCTGGATCACGCCGTGCTCCAGGAGATGGCCGAGTGCGGCGCGAAGGTCATCTGCGCCCAGGCCGTGGAGTGGGCGCGGCGCGCCGGGATCGCCATCTACGCGCGCTCGACGTTCGATCCCATCGAGGGCGCCGAGCCCCGTCAGACCCTGGTCCGGAAGTACGCGCCCGGCGACGCCCCCAAGGCACGCGCGGTGGTGGCGGAGTCCGGGGTGGTCCTGGCCCGCGCCGAGGGCGGCACGCGCCTGGACGACCTGCTCAAGGCCGCCGGGGCCATCGGCCTCGCCTTCAAGGACCTCTGCCTCACCCAGGGGGGCGGCGCGTTCCTCCTCCCCCTCCTGAACGTCCCCGACTGGCAGGCCGCGCGCCGGCAGCTCACGGCCGCGCTGCCGTCCCTGGAGCTGACCGAGGGCGTCGCCCTGGTGAGCGTGGTGGGCGACGGCCTCGCCGCCACCGCGGAGCCGCTGACGCGGTTCACGGCGGCGCTCCGGCAGGAGGGCATCGAGCCACGCCTCACCGTGGCGGGCCCGCTCCGGCTGAGCGCCGTGCTCGACGCGGACGCCGTGGGCCCGGCCCAGCGCGTGCTGCACCAGGCCTTCGTGGCGGAGTGACGCCGACGGGCCGTCAGCCAGCGCGCCCGGCGAGCCGCGCCCGCGCCCGCTTCGCGGCCTCGACCATCCCGACGAGCGCCCCCTCCACCTCCGGCCACCCGCGCGTCTTCAAGCCGCAGTCCGGGTTCACCCAGAGCCGCTCGACCGGCAGCACCTGCGCCGCGCGCTCGAGCAGCTCCACCATCTCCTCGGTCGACGGCACACGCGGCGAGTGGATGTCGTAAACCCCGGGCCCGACATCGTTCGGGTAACGGAACTGCCCGAAGTCGACCAGCAGCTCCATCCTCGAGCGCGACGTCTCGATGAGCAGCACATCCGCGTCCAGCGCCGCGATGGAGTCGAGGATGTCGCTGAACTCCGAGTAGCACATGTGCGTCTGGATCTGCGTCTCGTCCCGCACCCCGCTCGTGGCCACCCGGAACGCATCGACCGCCCACTGGAGGTAGGCCGCCCAGTCGCCACGCCGCAGCGGCAACCCCTCCCGGATCGCTGGCTCATCCACCTGGATGATCGGGATCCCCCCCGCCTCCAGGTCCACCACCTCGTCGCGGATCGCCAGCGCGATCTGGAGGCACGTCTCGCTGCGCGGCTGGTCGTCACGTACGAACGACCACTGGAGGATGGTCACCGGCCCGGTCAGCATCCCCTTCATCGGCCGCTTCGTCAGCGACTGCGCGTAGCGCGACCATTCGACGGTCATTGCCTCGGGCCGGACCACGTCCCCGAAGAGCACCGGCGGCTTCACGCAGCGCGAGCCATAGCTCTGCACCCACCCGTTCTCGGTGAACGCATAGCCCTCCAGCCGCTCCCCGAAGTACTCGACCATGTCGGTACGCTCGAACTCCCCGTGCACCAGCACGTCGAGCCCCAGCGCCTCCTGCTTCTCCACGCAGCGCCGCGTCTCCGCTTGCAGGAACTCCTGGTAGTCGGCCTCCGACATCTTCCCGGCCCGCCAGGCGGCCCGCGCCCCGCGCACGTCACCCGTCTGCGGGAACGAACCGATGGTCGTCGTGGGCAGCGCCGGAAGCTGGAACCGCGCCCGCTGCTTCGTCGCTCGGTCCGCGAACGGCGCCGCCCTGCGCTTCATCACCTCGGTCACCGCCGCCGTCCTGGCCCGCACGGCCGGGTTCCGCGTCCGCGGCGACGCCCGACGCCCCGAAAGCGCCACCCGCGCCTCCTCGAAGATCACCCCCGACGGCTGCTCGCTCTCCGCTGCCCCCGCGAGCGCCCGCACCTCGTCGAGCTTCTGCGCCGCGAACGCGAGCCACCCCTTCAACTCCGCGTCGAGCTTCTTCTCCGCGGCCAGATCCACCGGCACGTGCAGCAGCGAGCACGAAGGCGCCACGATCACCCGCGCCGCACCCAGCCGCGCCACCGCACGCAGCACCAGGCCGTGCGCCGCGTCCAGGTCCGTGCGCCAGATGTTCCGCCCATCGACGACTCCGACCGACAGAACCGTCTCTGCCCCCAGCCCCGCGAGCACCGCGTCGAGCTGCTCCGGCGCCCGCACCAGGTCCACGTGCAGCCCCTCGCAGCCCCCTTCCCGCACCAGCGACAGGTTGTCCCCGAGCGCCCCGAAGTACGTCGCCACCAGGATCTTCGGCCGCCGCACGCTGCCCGCGAGCCGTTTCAGCGCCACCTCGTACGCCTGCCGCGCCCGCGCCGAGAGGTCCAGCACCAGGCAAGGCTCGTCGATCTGCACCCACCCCACGTGCCTCTCCGCGAGCTGCGCGAGGAGCTGCTCGTAGACCGGCAACAGCGCCTCCAGATGATCGAGCGGCTCCCCCTTCCCGCCCGAGGCCACCTTCGACAGCAGGAGCAACGTCACCGGCCCCAGGATCACCGGGCGCGTTTCCACGCCCAGCGCCCGCGCCTCCTCCAGCTCCGCGAGCAGCTTGGTCGCATCGAGCTGGAATGCCTGCCCCTCCTCCAGCTCGGGCACGATGTAGTGGTAGTTCGTGTCGAACCACTTGGTCATCTCCAGCGCCGGCACATCGACCCCCGCGCCCCGATCCTGGAGCCCGCGCGCCATCGCGAAGTACCGCATCAGCCTGTCCTCGATCCCGCGATAACGCGCCGGCACGGCCCCCACCATCACCGCCGCGTCGAGCACGTGGTCATAAAGCGAGAAATCGTTGCTGGGAACGAAGTCGATCCCCGCCGACTTCATCGCCTCCCAGTGACGCCGCCGCAGGCTCGACGCCACGCCCTCCAGTGCCTCGGCCGAGCTTTTCTTCGCCCAGAAGCTCTCCAGCGCCTTCTTCAGCTCTCGCGCGACACCAATCCTGGGATGACCGAGACACGATGCGAATACCGTCACGATAGACCTCCTTTCCTTCAGTTCCCTGCATTCACCGCGAGTGGCGGCACGCTCGTCGGCTTGCCGTGAGCGTCCAGCGCCACCAGCACGAACCTCCCCCGCGTCCCGAGCTGCCGATCTCCCGTCAGCAGGTCCTCCGCGTAGAGGTCGACCTCCACCGTCATCGACGTCTTCCCGGTCGCCACCACGCGCGTGACCAGCTCGACGAGCTGCCCCTGGCGCACCGGCACATGGAAGTCGACCTTCTCGCTGCTCGCCGTGACCACCGTCCGCCGCGCGTAACGCGATGCCACCACGAACGCGGCCTTGTCCATCAGCGCCAGCGCCTGGCCACCGAACAGCGTCCCGTAGTGGTTCGTCTGCTCGGGGAAGACCATCTCCACGAGCCGCGCCTCGACGATGCGCCCTGCGTCCACCTTCTCCACCTCAGAAGGCCGCATCGAGCACCACCTCTCCGGAGACCCCGACCTGGTAGGCCGACGGCCGCCGCTCGAAGAAGTTCGTCACCTCCTGCACGTCCTGGAGATCCATGAACGAGAAGGGATTCTTCGCCCCGTAGCGCTTCTTCAATCCGAGCGTCGCAAGCCGCTGATCCGCGCAGAACTCCAGGTACTGCCGCATGTCCCGCGTCGACAGCCCCACCACCCCGCCTTGCAAGAGGTCCTCGGCGAACTGGGCCTCGCAGTCGACGGCCTCGTCGATCATGCGCATCACGTCCTTCTCCAGGCCAGCGTCGAACAGCTCGGGCTCCTCGCGCCGCACCGTCTTCACCACCTCGAACGCGAACGCCATGTGCGCGCTCTCGTCCCGGAACACCCAGCTCGTCCCCGCCGAGAGACCGTGCAAGAGCCCACGCGAGCGCAGGAAGTACACGTAGGCGAAGGCCCCGAAGAAGAAGAGCCCCTCCACGCAGGCCGCGAAGCAGATCAGGTTCAGCAAGAACCGGCGCCGCTCGTCCCGCGTCGACAGCCGATCCACATCCTGGATCGAGTCCAGCCAGCGCATGCAGAAGTCGGCCTTCTTCTTGATCGAGGGGATGTTCTCGACCGCCGCGAAGGCCCGGTGCCGCTCCGCCGGATCGGGGACGTAGGTATCGAGGAGCGTCAGGTAGAACTGCACGTGCAGCGCCTCCTCGTAGAGCTGCCGCGACAGGTACATCCGCGCCTCGGGCGCGTTCAGGTGCTTGTAGAGGTTCAGCACCAGATTGTTCGCCACGATCGAATCGCCCGTGGCGAAGAACGCGACGAGCCGCTGCACCAGGTGCCGCTCCGCCCCGCTCATCTTGCGCTGCAAGTCCCCGACGTCGGTGGCGAAGTCGACCTCCTCCACCGTCCAGGTGTTCTTGATGCCGTCGCGGTACATCTCGAAGAAGACCGGGTAGGCCATCGGCCGCAGCGTCAGGCACAGGCCCGGATCGAGGAGGCGCGCAGGTCGGCTGACGAGGCTCATTGGCACGCCTCGCAGCTCTCCGGGTTCTCCAGCGAGCACGCCACGTCGGCGGCGTCCTTCTTGGCTTCCGCCGGCGGGGCCTCCACCGTCGCCTTCGCGATGCGCGTCGCGGGCCGCGAACGCAGGTAATACGTCGTCTTCAGCCCCCTCTTCCAGGCGTAGAAGTACATCGACGAGAGCTGCCCGATGTTCGGGCTCTCCACGAACAGGTTCAGCGACTGGCTCTGATCGATGAACGCCCCTCGATCGGCCGCCATGTCGATGAGCGCACGCATCGGGATCTCCCACGCGGTCCTGAACAGCGCCCGCAGCGCCTCCGGCAGCTCGGCAAGCCCCTGCACGGAGCCCTCCGCCATCTTCAGCCGTGCGCGCACCGACTCCGTCCACAGGCCGAGCTGCTTCAGCTCTGCCACGAGGTAGCGGTTCACCTGGAGGAAGTCGCCGGACAGCGTCTCCCGCTTGAACAGGTTCGACACCTGCGGCTCGATGCATTCATAGCTGCCCACGATGGACGCAATCGTCGCCGTCGGCGCAATCGCCACCAGCAGCGAGTTCCGCAGGCCATCCACCTGCACCCGGCGGCGCAGCGCCTCCCATCGCTCGCCATCCATCGGCCTCACGCCCCACGCATCGAACTGAAGCTCCCCGCGCGCCGCCCGCGTCTCCTCGAAGGACGGGTGCCTCCCCTTCTCCACCGCCAGATCCGCCGACGTCGTGAGCGCGTGGAAGTAGATCTCCTCCGCGATCCGCCGGGACAGCGCGCGCGCCCCCTCGCTGTCGAAGGGCAGCCGCATCTGGAACAGCACGTCCTGCAGCCCCATCACCCCGAGGCCCACCGGACGCCAGCGCACGTTCGATGCCTTCGTCGACGGGATCGGGTAGTAATTCAGGTCGATCACCCGATCGAGCTGCCGCACCGCGATCTGCACCGTACGCGCGAGCTTCTCGAAGTCGAACACCACCGCCCCGTCCTGCACCGCCGTGTGCCGGGCCAGGTTGATCGACCCCAGGTTGCAGACCGCCGACTCCTCTTTCGACGTCACCTCCAGGATCTCCGTGCAGAGGTTCGACAGGTGGATCGTCCGCCCCGCGAGCGCCGTCTGGTTGCACGCCAGGTTCGACTTGTCCTTGAACGTCATCCAGCCGTTGCCGGTCTGCGCCAGGGTCCGCATCATCCGCGCGTACAGCTCCCGCGCCTTCACCGTCTTCACGGCGAGCCCGGCCTCTTCCGCCTCCACGTAGCGCCGCTCGAAGGCCTCGCCGTAGAGGTCCGGCAGGTCCTTCACCGTCTTCGGATCGAACAAGCTCCACGACCCGTCGGCTTCCACCCGCTTCATGAACAGGTCCGAGACCCAGTTCGCGAGGTTCAGGTTGTGCGTGCGGCTCGCGTCGTCCCCCGTGTTGTCCCGCAGCGAGAGAAAGTCCTCGATGTCCGCGTGCCACGTCTCCAGGTACACGCAGCAGGCTCCCTTCCGTTTGCCGCCCTGGTTCACCGCCGCCACCGACGCATCCAGCGTTTTCAGCCACGGCACGATCCCGCTCGAATACCCGTTCGTGCTCTCGATCAGTGACCCACGCGACCGCACCCGGTGGTAGGCGAGCCCGATGCCACCCGAGAACTTCGAGAGCATCGCCACGTCCGTGTACCGCTGGTAGATCCCGCGCAGGTGATCCTCGGGTGAGTCCAGCAGAAAGCAGCTCGACAGCTGCTCGTGCTTCGTCCCCGTGTTGAACAGCGTCGGCGAGCTGGGCATGTACTCCAGCGACGAGAACAGCCGGTACAGCTCGATGGCGTCGGTCACCGTCTCCGACAGCGAGCACGCGATCCGCAGGAAGAAGTGCTGCGGCGTCTCGAGCACCAGGCGCGTCTGCGGGTGCTTCAGCAAGTAGCGGTCCTGCAGCGTCCGCAGCCCGAAGTACTCGAACTCCCGGTCGCGTTCGGGCTCGATCGCGTCGTTCAGCTTGCGCGCGTTGCTGGTGACGAACTCGTACAGCCGCTCGTTGATCAACCCGAGCCGGTGCCCGGTGGCGACCGACTGCGAGAACGCATGGATCTCCTGGTTGCGGACCTCCTTGTCGATGTACGTGGCCAGCAGCCGCGCCGCGAGCTTCGCGTAGTGGGGCTCCTCGACGATCAGCGCCGCCGCCGTCTGGATCGAGAGCTGGTCCAGCTCCCGCGTCGTCGCCCCGTCGTACAGCCCGCTGATCGTTCGCGTCGCGATCCGCAGCGCGTCCACGTCCGTGAGCCCCACGCAGCAGCGGCCCACCGCGCGGACGATCTTGTTGAGATCCACCGGCTCGGTCGAGCCGTTGCGCTTCGTCACCCGCATCGTCGTCTGCGGGTAGGTCTCCTCGGTGGTCGCGCTCCTCGTCGGGGACACACGCAACGGCGCCGCGCCGTTGGTCTTCGGGGTCGATTCACTCAGCATGCTCTTCTCCTCGCGCGGTGCGTGGAGCGGTGCCTGACCGCTCCACGGCGGATGCCGCGGGAACGAAGAAGCCAGCCGATGCGCGCGAACGCGCCGGACCCTGGTGAAGGAGCCCTCGGACCGACCTCTCGCCCCCGCGGGCGACTGAAAACAGCGCGGGGGACGGGTCAGGGCCGAGGCGGACAGGTGGTTGAGCCCTGCCAGCTCGAAACCTACCCGCCTCCCTCGAAGCTTCCAGGTCGTGACCGGCGCCAGATGTCTCCTGACGCCAGATGCTGGCAGGTCTTCGGGCTCACGAGCGCTCCGGCTCTCGCCGGCTTCCTACTGTCCACCGCTTCCCAGCCCCCGAAGGGACCAGTGCCTGAGGTGAAGGTCGTTCTCGCTTACCGCTGCGGGGCAGCCCCGGAATCACACCGGGTTCCCTTTTCATCCCCTGACCCGTGTCAGGGGAACCAACACAGGCCCAACCTATTGGGGTGGGGGTCGACCTGTCAACCAGATGTCGGGGTCGAGGCATCGACGCCAGCATCTCTCGGCACTTCTGCGCGAGACGGCCGTGTGCGTCCCCCCCTCGACGGAAGACCAGCCGGCAAGACAACCAGGAAGGACGACCGAGGCCTCCATCTGTCCCTCCCAGGAGCGCGACAGAAACACTTGTGGAGAGTCCCACGCTCGCTCGTGGCTCATACAGTGTGGGAGACCATCGACGATGACGACCGTGTACTGCCCTCGATGACGCTTCACGGCCCATGAGCGATCCCAAGCGCTGGCTCGACCCCAGGTCCTCACTGCCAGCTCAGGTTCTCGCTGCCAGCTCCATGAGGGCGGACAGGTGGAGCGAGCCCCTGGTCCTCGGCCGCTTGCGGCTCAATTCGTCCAGCGGATCGACGACGTCTCGTCATTCAAGGCGTCACCGATGTAATTGCACGAGCTGCCACAATCCATGATCGCACCACCGAAATTGATGTGCTCGTAGTGGTACGAGTGGTTGCACTCCGAATACGCTCGCGCCGACGAGATTCTGTCATTCCACTCCTCACCGACCCAGCTGACGAAGCGCTCCGTCCCATCGCACGTCGTATCGCCAAAATAGGTTTTCGTGGAACCACGGAAATTGGCGTCGTCGTATTCGATCCCGATCACGTACGTACCATCGAGCCCGGGCGCATCGAGGCTCCCCACGGCTTCGTCCAGATCTTCCAGGACGGCCTCCAGGGGGAGCTGCACACGCCCGCTGGTCGCAAACTGAAGGGCCTGGGAGAAGGTTCGAAAGCACTCGGGCGCACGTGATGCTGGACGAACGTCGGCCTGGTCAGCGGTCCTGGAACTCGTCTCGATGGCGCAATGCTTGAATTCGAGGTCCGCCACGGACCTTCTGTCGTCGTCCGCACTCTCGGCATCTGCCACGATGCAGCCCCCCACGAAGGTGGCCGCAATGAGTGCCGTCGGCATGTGAACTGTCGTGTTCATGGCTGATTGTCCTCATCTCTGGATCCCCGCCGAGAAGCCTGGAACTGGCCCGCACCTCGGCACCAACGATGGCACCACCCATGGTGGCGGCGAGCTGACCAGACGAACGTGCGAAAGCCCGACCAGCCAGCGGCCCTCCCACCTGCCATCCGCTCGTCATCGAATTCGGTGGCGATCCCGGACTGTCGTTCTGGTGCCATGCGATCACATGAATCGCTGCAGCTCCTGTGCCGTCGATATGGCCTTTGGTCACCGGCAGATCATCGAGCACGCCATCCGAACGCATCCATTCGCCGCGCCCGTGGCATCACGCACTGTCTCCCCCCTGCACATCGACACCGGGACGTGGACCGCACGCATCGCGCGCCGCAGGAACGACGGGCTCGACGGCTTCCCTTCCGCGATGCGAAAGGACGACGCGATCGCTGTCGTGCAGCCCTCGCCTGGCCACCTGAAGCGAACTCGCGATCGGCGCGCTCCAGGTGAACCGCACGGTGAAACTCGACTCAGTGCTCCTGCTTCGCCGCCACCGCGAGCAGCCCGAACTGACACGCGATCCACACCACCTCACGGCCCGCATCCCACGCCATCGCCGCACCGCTCGCCCCGGGCGCGTCGTCCTCGTCGCCCGAGCGCCGCGCCCCGAGCGTCGCGATCCGCGTCGCCGCTCCCACCGCAGGGATCCGCACCAGCTCGGCCTGCGCCTCCCCTTCCCGCGCGCACACCGCAAGCAGCGGCGCCGACTCCGACGCCCCCGCGAACGCCATCGCCACCACCCGACCCAGCCCCCCGACGCTCTGGAACGTCGCGCCCCCATCGCGCGACACGCACAGCACCTCTGCGCTCGCCACCGCCAGCGCCTTTCCTTGCGCCCCGGCCGCGATCACCACCTCACGCGCTGACGCCGCATGCTGCGCCGCTCCCGCGAGCGGCACCTCCACCGGCCCTTCATCATCCCCTCGCAGCCGCTGGAGCTGCGCCGCCCCGCGCGCCTTCCACAACGCGAACAACGCCCCACCGCTCGCCGCGATCCGCACCACGCCGCCCTCGCGCGAGCCCGTCACCACCGGCACCGCGGCGCTCCCTCCGGCCGTCAGCGACCACAACGTCCCCTCCGAGAGGATCCACAGCCGCCCTGGCGTCCGTGCCAGCGACATCGGCGTCCCGCTCCCCGCGCGCCACGCCCCCATTGGCGTCGCCGTCGCCCCCTCATCCTGGCTCTCCAGCAGCCGCCCACGCCGCGTCGCCACCACCAGTGCGTCGTCCAGCAGCACCACCGACGCTGCCGTCGCATCCAGCCCGGGCCGCCGCGCCACCCGCTCCCCGGGCGGCACCACCAGCAGCACACTCCCCCCGGCCACCACCCGACCGCTGGCCACGTCCAGCGTCGCGCACGGCACCTCGGCGCCAGCACCAGCGATCACCGCCCACGGCGACGCATCCCACGAAGGCGGCGGATCGTCGGGCAGATCGGGCAGCTCTCCCAGCAGATCTTGCCCCTCGTAGTTCCCCTCGTCGTCCGCATCCAGCGCGGGCAGCTCCGACTCATCGACGGCGTCCTCGGGCGCCTCCCCCGTCCCTTCTGCGCCTCCATCGTCGTCGCCCGCCACCACCTCGTCGATCTCCTCCCCGTGATCGGCGTTCCCGTCACCTTCCTCGCCCGACCACCCTGCCTCCTCGTCGAGCGACATCCCCTCGTCGAGCGGCCCCACGTCGACCTCGCGCTCGTCCTCGCGGTCTCCCCCCGCCTCCTCCTCGACCGACGCCGGCAGATCCACGGGCAGCTCACGCGCCTCCGCGTCATCGAATGGATCCCCCTCGTCTTCCGGCACATCGAGCAACGCAGCCAGATCCTCGTCCTGCTCCGCGGGCTCCTCGTCCGCGTCGAGCGGCGGCAGCTCCAGGGCCGCCTCGTCGTCGTGCTCACGCTCCTCCCCCTGGTCCGGGGACGAAGGGGTCACGGAAACACACGGCAAAGTGGACGAACGGATGAGCCTTCGAGACATCGCCGCCGAGTCTAGCGCGTCGTGGGGTGCAAACTCACGAGCCCGCGCGAACCGCTCCGCCGGACGGCCGCGCTCCGGCCGATTTCTCCCGCCTCCCCGCACTCCCGAAAAACAGCGGCGCAGATCCTGCGGCCGGAAGACCACGACAGAAGGAAGAGCCGATGCCCGCTGGATCCCTCCATCCAGCGGTGCTTAGCTTGCGCGCCTCATGACGATGGGGCACGAGCGCGACGCAGCGGCGGGCGGGGCCGATGGCGCAGCCACGAACGATCCCGGGACCGGCACCCAGAAACGCACCCGCTCCGAGCGGCGCCAGCTCAGCCGCCCTGGCCCTCGACCCCTCTCCGTCGCCGAAGCGACCCAGGGCATGCTCGTGCAAGCCGTCCAGGTGCGTCCCTCCGATGTCGTCTTCTTGAAGGGCATCATCGAGGCCAGCGACGGGCTCGCCAACGTCTTCGCCGAACGCGGAGGCGATCTCGTCCTCACGGCCCCCCCCGGCCGCGACGCAGAGTTCTCCGAGCTGCTCCAGGACCTGGAGCGTGACATCGGGGCGCAGCTCGTCCCTCCGGGGCGCTGAAACATGGCCGATCACGACCCGGCCAGAGACGCAGACGAAGACACAGACGAAGCAGTGCAAGAGCAGGACACCTCGAACGGCCAGCCAGCCCCGGACGACCGCATCGTCGCGGCCTGGCGCGAGTGGCTCGCCGCCCTCGCCACCGACGCCGAGGCCGCCATCGCCGCGGCCCACGTCTACGGCGAGCTCACCCCGGAAGCGCGCAACGCCTGGCTCGACGTCCTCGTCGAGGACAGCCCGCGCCTCAACGTCCCCCCCATCGCCATCTACGCCCCCCTCCTCGCCGTCGAGACCGACGACGTGCGCCGCGCCCGCATCCAGCAAGCCGTCGGCGAACTCACCCGCGGCCCCCAGAGCGGCACCGCCCTGCGCGGCGTCACCCCCAAGGGCGAGCGCGTGGCCGCCCTCATCACCCCCCTCTACCTCCGCTTCGTCCGCGTCCTCTGGTGCCGCTACCAGCCCGACAAAGGCATCCTCTGGGCCCAGCACGAGCCCCTCCTCCGCGACGACGAAGCGCCCCAGGCCGGCGCCCAGATCGACGGCGTGAGCCTGGAAGCGACGCCCATGAACCCGGTCATCGAGGAACTCTGCCACGCCATCCTCGCCCACCAGCGACGCGGCGAAGAGCTCCCCAGCGCCTTGCGCCACTGCGCCGACCTGTTCGACGCCCAGCTCGAGAACAGCCAGTTCGACGACCTCGCCTTCGAGGACACCCAGCTCGACGACGAGGCCATCCGCGACCTCTTGCTCGCCAGCGAGCTGCTCGCCACCGAACAGGACGACGATACCCGCCTCGGCGGCACGCCCCTCGACCCTCCCGCCGCCGATGACGCTCCGGCCGACGACGCAGCCCGGGCCGCGTCGAACGACGAGGAACGCGAGCCATGAACGCACGGCGGGCCACCCGCGCCGCCCTGCTCACCCTCGCCACCGCGCTCCTCCCCGCGGCGCTCCTCCCCGCCTGCGTCAGCGACACCTCCTCTCCCCCTGCCGAGAGCCCCGAGGTCGCCCCCGAGCGCATCCTCGCCACCCCGCGCGGCCTCCCCCCCTTCGCCTTCGAAACCGTCGACGGCCGCGAACTCTCCTCCGGCACCCTCGCCGGCCGCATCACCGTCATCGGCTTTCTCACCACCTACGACGCCGCCTCCCAGGCGCAGGCCCGCATCCTCGCCGACCTCCTCCGCGAGCACACCCCACGGCTCAACGTCGCCGCCCTCGCCCTCGAGCCCCCCGAGAACCTCCCCCTCGTCGAGGCCTTCGCCCGCAGCCTCCGCCTCCCCTACCCCATGGCCCTGGCCGACGCGCAGACCGTCGCTGGAGAAGGCGCCTTCCAGGGCCTCCACCACGTCCCCAGCGTCGTCATCCTCGACCGCAAAGGCCGCGAGGTCTACCGCCGCCTCGGCCTCGCCCCGCGCGGCATCCTCGAAGAGGTCCTGCAGACCATCGAGCGCCGCAACGATCCCTGAACGGGCCACATCGCCCGTCGGCGTACCGTCCACACCGCCGCGGACACGTCATCGCATCGAAGCCACAAACGAAGAAGGAGGCGTCCGCTCCACAGCGCTCGCCTCCCTCTCCTCACCGCAGCGGCCGCCTTTCACCAGCGACCGCCGCCTTCCCGCTACTCCGCCGCGATCGGCTGCGCCTCGTGCGTCACCGTCCGCGTCTCGCGGTTGTTCTCGAAGTACGCCTTGATCGCCAGCTTCTCCACCAGCGGCCCGAAGCGATCCTTCACCTTCCCGCGCGCGATGTCCGCCACCAGGCTCGCATCCTCGCGCAGCCGCTCCATCGTCTCCGGCCTGGTGAGCACCTCACGCACAGCCGCCACCTTCGCCGGCACGCCCAGCGCGGCATCCCGCACCGCGCTCGCCGCCGCCCGCGCCCGGTCAGCCGTCCGCTCGACCAGCGACTTCTTGATCAGCGGCGCCACCTCGTAGACCAGGTTCGCGGCCGACCCCGCCACCTTGTGGGGCGCGTGGTAGAGCGGGTTCGCGTACTTCGGGTGCTGGTCCAGGAACGCCCGCACCTCCTCCTCGGTCACCCCGGTCTCCGCGTAGGCTCGCTTCAGCTCCTCCTCGGCGAGGATGCGCGCCTTGAACATGTACATCTGCACGCGCGAGTAGAAGTTCGTCGCCCCGTCGCCGCTCGTCTCCACCGCGCAGAAGATCGTCCCCGGGAAGCGCGCCGTCACCAGCGACTGCACCCCGTCCGACACGCCTGACGACGGCATGCACCCGAACGGCTTCACGCTCACCGTGATGTGCGCCTTCTGCTTCACCGAGTTCACGATGAGCTTCCCGACCTCCATGTGGCCCTCGCCGCCACGCAGATCGTTCGAGTAGTACTCCTCGGCCACCTGGGCCACGAGGTCCATGTCGGGCAGGTGGTAGTCGAACAGCCCGATCGGCTGCGCGAACGCCTGGAACCCGACGCGCAGCCCCTTCTCGGCCAGCCGCATCGTCGCCAGCCGCTTCGCCACGTCGAGCCCTTCCATCCCGTCGAGCCCGTAGGCCCCGCCGTCCTGACCGCGCAGCTCCTTGCGGACGCGCGTGTCACGGGCCACCTCCCAGATGTTGTAGAGCAGCCAGGCCGTGGTGAGCTGGATGTCGCACTCCCCGCCCTCGGTCTGCAGGAACTTCTGGAGCTGGTAGTTCCCGTCGCCCTCCGTCGTCATCGCCCAGAACTCGCCGATGACCGACGTCTTCGCGCGCGGCCGGAGCTTGTCGACCTTCACCCCCTCGAACACCTTCCGCGCGTTGTAGAGCGCCTTGAAGATGTTCGCCTTCGTCTGGAGCGCCTCGTAGAGGACCCGCTTCACCTCTTCCTTGGCCACGTCCGTCGCGCCCGGGATCAGCTCGTAAGGCCGGATCCGGTACGCCAGCGCGTTCACCACGTCGCCGCACACGATCGCTTTCACGATCGCGATGAAGAACTCGGGGTTCATGTCGATCCCCGTCTCTTCCCCCGTCCCTTGCGTCAGGCCGCCCTGCTGCTGGAAGAAGAAGATCCGGAACCCGTCGAAGCCCGCGTCACGCAGCGCCTTCCGGTACTCGGTCACGTACATCCCGAACCGGCACGGACCACACGCCCCTGCCGTCAGGTACACGTAGTTCTTGATGATGTCCTCGGTCGACATCCCCTCCTTGTCGCGGAGGTCGATCAGGTACTTCACCAGCCCACCGACCGTGAAGTACGTCGGGTTGCACTGACCGCGGTTGCCGAACTCCTTGCCGACCTGCAAGCCCGCGTTGTCGACGATCCCGAAGTAGTTGACCCTGTATCCGATGCCGCGCAGCGCCCCCTCCACGAGGAACATCTGCGCGTCGGTGAGCCCGTTGATGAGCAGCGTCACCTTCTCGCGCTCCTCGCGCTTCATCTCCGAGGTGAGCATGCTGTCGGCCCACTGCCGCCGCGATGCCTTGATCCCGAGCCGCTCTCGCTCCGCCTCCTCGAAGGCGCGCAGCTCGGCCTCGATGTCCACATCGCCGACGTCGTCGGTCGCGTTGCGGTTCGCCGCGTCCGAGTAGAGCGGCAGGCGCGTCTTCTGGGTCTCCGTCGTCTGTACCATGATCTTCCTCCCGTCGCCCTTCACACCCCGGCCGGCACAACGCTGCCGTCGGCGCTCTTCTTCTTGAGCTGAACCAGTCCTCGCGGCACATCGGGCTTCGCCGGCGGCGGTGCCTGGTAGCTCCGCACCTTCTCGCCCAGCTCCGAGATCTGCCGCTCGATCTCCGGATCGCTCACCTTCCTGCCCGCGAGCTGCGCCTGCTTCGTCTTCAGAAGCTCCAGCCGCTTCTCGTCGAGCCGCTGCATCAGCTCCACCTTCTTCCGCGCCGTGTCCTCCAGCGCCTCCTGGTGCAGCTTCAAGCTGTGCGCGTACGTCTTCACGCGGATCTTGATCGACCCGCCCGGCTTGTTCGCGTCGATGTCGTGCAGCGCCGCGTACGGCACCGCGCTCTCCGTCACGATGCCCTCGACGATCCCGTACGTCGGCGCGTCGTGACCGCACTTGAAGCTCGACAGATCCAGGAGCGCCACGTTCGGGTGCCGCGCCGCGAACTTCACCGCCCACACCTTCTGCGCGCTGTTCGCCGAGTAATTCTCCGGCCACACGTCATTGATGTTCAGCGGGTGCTGCCCTCGCGCCACCTCCTCCTTGAAGTAGCGGCGCAAGAACTCCGGATCCCGCGGGATCGAGCGCACCGACACGATCGGGTAGCCCAGCACCTGGAACTCCTCCGGAATCCCGTGGTTCAGCCCCGGATCCGAGTGGTACGGCCGCCCCACCATCAGGATCGCCACCCGGTTCTCGGACTCCACCGTCTCCAGGATGGCGCGCCCCTTGTCCTGCAGGTCACGCTCGAACGCCTCCAGCGCGCGCATCCCCTCCTTGTGCGCGTGGTCGCTCTCGTCCTCGGTGATCCCGAGCCGCGGCCCCCACACCTCGAACATCCGCCGCGCCGTCAGGTTCATCTCCCCGAACGTCAGCGCCGGGTCCACGTACTCGATCCCGCGCGTCGCGAAGAAGTCCATCTCCTTCGTGAACGCCGCCTTCATCACGTCCGGCACCCCGGCCACGATCGGGCAGCTCGCCTTGTCCATCACCCCTTCGCCGAAGCTCGGCACGTGGGTGAGGATCGGGAAGAAGATGAACTTCAGCGCCCGCTCCTCGTGGTGGTGGAACAGCAGGTTGTGGATGTGCGCTTGCGCCACCTTCGACGGGAAGCACGGATCGACCGACCCGTACTTTCCGCCTTCGACCCACATCTCCTCGGTGGTCTCGTCGCTGAACACCACGTTCTGCTTCGGCACCCCGAGCGCCTCGAAGTACGTCCGGAAGTATGGCGCCGTCGAGTACAGGTTCAGCACCCGCGGGATGCCGATGCGCGTCCTGCGCAGCTTCTCCTGCACCTCCGGCCCACCCCGCCGGAACGGCCGCGTCGTCTCCGTGCGGCGGATCCCGAAGAAGCCCTTCTTCACCACCGTGTCCCGCACCGGCGCCCCGTCCGCGGGCATCGGCGCCGGCTTGTAGAAGTGCCGGAACGCGAGCTTCGACTCGTAGTCCACCAGGTTCGGAAACTGCTTCGCGATCTTCTTCCGCTCCGCCACCAGCGAGAGCATCGCCTGCTCGCTCTCCACGGTCCCCTTCTCACAGGAGAACCCGGAGATGTAGCGCGACGTCGCCCCGTCGGGCGTCTCCGTGTCGATGAAGGTCCGCTTGCACTCGTTCGGGCAGAAGTGGCAGACCGTCTCCTCGTCGTTCTTCGTGGTGTACTTCAGGTCGATCGCGTCATCGATCCCGATGAACGTCGACTTCCCGCGCCGCTTCACCACGCGCAGCGTCTCGAACGCCGCCCCGATCGCGCCTGCCTCGCCCGTGTGCGGGTGGACGAAGATCTCCGCGCCCGGCACGCGCTCCTTGATGTAGTCCACCTGCGCCTTCACCGCGGCCAGGTTGTACTGCGTGCCCCCTTGCAGCACGTACCGCCGCCCCAGCGACGCCAGCCGCGGGATCTGCACCACGTACTGCCACACGTTCTTCGGCAGCACCTGCGCCAGCCCCGCGAGCAGCTCCTCCTTCGAGAAGCCCTCCTTCTGGAAGTTCACCCGGTCCGTATCGAGGAAGACCGCGCACCCGTAGCTGAACTTCGGCGCCAGCTCCGCCTGGAACGCCGTATCCGCGTACTCCGTCACCGGGATGCCGAACTGATCGGCCATCGCCTGCAGCAGCATCCCGTTCCCTGCCGAGCACGAGTTCGAGAGCCGGAAGTTCGCGATGTCCCCGTTCTTCATGAACAGGACCTTGATGTCCTGCCCACCGATGTCGCAGATGACGTCCACGTCCCCGAAGAACCGCACGGCGCTCATCATGTGCGCCACCGTCTCGACGATGTTCACGTCCGCGCGCATGCACTCCTGCAGCACGTCCGCCGCGTAGCCCGTCGCCCCGAAGCCGATCACCTCCAGGATGGCGCCCCGCTCCGTCACGTACTCGCGCAGCTTCGAGAGCAGCTCCTTCGTGTCCTGGATCGGGTTGCCCTTCGAGAGCTGGTACGCCTTGCAGACGATGTTCTGGTCCTCGTCGACCAGCACCGCCTTCGACGACGTCGACCCACCGTCGACCCCGATCACCGCCCGGATCACCTGCCCTGGTTCCAGCGCCATCGGCGTGAACCGCGGGATCGCGTAGAGCTGCCGGAAGTCGTCCACCTCGTTCGTCGTCCGCACGAGCGGCGGCCCCGCGCTCTCCCCGAGCCGCGCCTTGCGCCCATTCGTCATGTAGTCGACGAGCCCCACCTTGCCCGCGTAGAGCCCCGTCGTCGCCGACTCTCTGAGCCCGTACACGCACGCCCCGAACGCCGCGTAGTACTGCGCGTTCTCCGGCACGAAGATCGTCTCCTCGATCGGCGCGTCCTTCGGCCAGTCGTAACCGCGCTCGTTCCACGTCTCCGGGATGCGCTTCCGCCAGCACTCCTGCAGGAACGGCAGGTACGTGTTCGGCCCCCCGAGCAGCAGCACCTTGTGCTTCAGCGTCGACCCGCGCGTCAGCACCGACAGGTTCTGCAGCACGATCGCATCCGCCAGCGAGCACAGGATCTCCGTCGCCGGGATCCCGCTCTTCACCAGGTTCACGATGTCCGTCTCGGCGAACACCCCGCACTTCGCGGCCACGTGGTGCAGCTTCGAGTCGTCGAAGTGGATCTGCACCACCTGCTCCGGCGGCAGCCCCACCTTGATCATGCACTTGTCGATCGTCGCGCCCGTACCCGACGCACACTTGTCGTTCATCGACGGGCTGCCGGTCTTCTCGCCCGTCTTCTCGTCCTTCTTGAAGATGATGATCTTCGCGTCCTGCCCGCCCAGCTCGATGACGCTGCCCACGTCCGGGTGCATCTTCTCGACCGCCAGGGTGACCGCGTTCACCTCTTGCACGAACTTCGCGCCCACGCTGGGGCACAGCGGCGCCGCCCCCGAGCCGGTCATGAACACCCGCCACTCGGCCCTGGGTGACCCGGGGAAGTCCGCCTCGATCCGCTCGAGGAACTCCAGCACCTTCTCCGGCTGCTTCGTCTGGTGCCGCTGGTAGTCGCTCCACAGGACGTCGAGCGTCTCCGGGTCCAGCACGACCGCCTTGACCGTCGTCGATCCGACGTCGATGCCAACCACCACCGGTCCCTGGCGCTGCGCGTTCATCGAGGCATCTCCTCCACCCTTCACCGGAAACCACCGACCGGCGCGGACGCGCGGCCGCGGGCTCGGGGCGCCCTGGCTTCTCGTCCCTGGCGCCCCCGACTGACTGGCCAGTCAGTCGTCAACGGCTACACGGTCCCTTGACTGAAAGCAATTCCCCACCAGCTCGCGCAGCGCCGTTTCAGTGCTGACCGGGTCGGACGAACCCCGACGAAAATCACCGGGAATTCCCCTCCCCCGCCGCCCAAACACGCAGAACGCCCACCCTTTTTCCGCGCGGACGAACTAGAAGCAAATCGATGGCCACCAAGCTCGATCGCCGGCAGGAGCTGCTCCGCGCGGCCAGGGCCGTGTTCTCGGAGAAGGGCTACCACGAGGCCAAGATCGACGACATCGTCGCCCTCGCGAAGGTCGCCAAGGGCACGTATTACCTCTACTTTCGGGACAAGCGCGCCATCTTCGCCGAGCTCGTCGACGGCCTGTTCACACGCCTCGGCGGCGCCATCCTCCACGTCGACCCTCAGGCCGACGTCGAATCCCAGATCAAACACAACATCCGTGCCATCGTCGCCGTCCTCCTCGACGACCCGGCCCTCACCAGCATCCTGCTGTCGTATTCCGCTGGCCTCGACCCTGCCTTCGTCGACCAGGTCCGCTCGTTCCACCAGAGCGTGAAGCAGCTCCTCGCCGGCAGCCTGACCGAAGGCCAGCGCCTCGGCATGGTCGCCACCGGCGATCCCGCCCTCTACGCCACGTTCACCATCGGCGCCCTCAAGGAAATCCTCTTCGAGAACGCCCTCGGCAAGCACCCCCGCCCCCGCGAAGAGATCGTCACCGCCCTCTTCGACGTCCTCCGCCGCGGCTACCTCCGCACCACCGCCGGCGCGACCGACAGGCCCACCCACGCCGAGCCGACGCCTGCGCAGCCAGCCGGCCTCGCCGAGCTGGCCCTCGCCGCAGAGCCCACCGCGAAAGAGGCCGCCTCCGCCGCGAAGAAAGCCGCCGCGAAGAAGACCGCTGCCAAGGCGAAAAGCCCGGCCTCCCGCCCCACGAAGCGCGCAGCCGCCAGCGCCGCGCGGCCCGCGTCCGGCACCGCGACGAAGCCTCCCGCCAGCGCCACGACCCAGGTGGCCGCCGCGCTGCCCGCGCCGTCCTCCGCGACCAAGCGCCGCTTGCACTGACGGGAAAAACGCCTCGGGCACGGACTGACCTGACTGTCAGTGCGCACAGAAAACGTGTGAGTCAGTCCAGCGTGCCAGACTCCTGGCGCCACTGCGTCAGGGAACGCGGTCAGCCTTCATCACGCACGGCTCCACCTGTCGTCAGCCGTTCCACGCTCGCGTTGTCTCGCCAGATGACAGCACACCTCACCGATGGCGAATGCCGTCGCCCGGACTCGACGAGGAATCACTCCGCTTCGCGCTGAACCCCATCGGCATCCTCGATGCCCAACGCGGGTGTCACGATGGGGAGCGTGGTCGACAATCTCATGTTGCAATCGCTTCGTCGTCGCGGCGCTCATTCTGTCTGCCTCCCGCTTCAACGGCGTCCGCGTATACTGTCCTCGTGAAGACCGGCGATGTTGTTGCAGATCGCTTCGTGATCGAACGCTTAGCTGGAACAGGAGGCATGGGGACGGTCTACCGGGCCGTCGATTCCGACCAGGGAACAGTGGTCGCGCTCAAGCTCCTCACGAGTCGTGATCCCCGCGGCGAGGATCGCTTTGCCCATGAGGCTCAGGTTCTCGCCACGCTCGATCATCCCGGTGTCGTTCGGTACATCGCGCACGGCGCGGATGCTGCGGGGCAACGCTGGCTCGCCATGGAGTGGCTCGATGGCGAGGATCTCGCGACGCGGATCCAGCGCGCAGCGCTCAGCGTGGACGAAAGTGTTGCTATCGCGCTCGCCGCGGCCCAGGCACTTGCAGCTGCGCACGTGCGCGGTGTCGTTCATCGGGACATCAAGCCGTCCAACATTTTCCTCGTCGGCGGCGATACCCACCACATCAAACTGCTCGACTTCGGGATCGCACGTCTCAGCGGCTCGACGCGCATCTTCACACAGTCCGGTGCAGTGATAGGCACCCCTGGATACATGGCTCCGGAGCAGGCAAGGGGTGAAACCGCCGAGCCGCGCGCCGACGTCTTTTCCCTTGGCGCCGTGCTCTTCGAATGCCTGACAGGACGGCCAGCGTTCGCGGGCGCACATGCCGTCGCAGTACTCGCTCGATTGCTGCTGGAGGATGCCCCGCGCGTGAGCGAGAGCCGACAGGGTGTACCGACGGCACTCGACGCCATCATCGCCCGCATGCTCGCGAAGGAGCCTGCTGCGCGACCTGCAAATGCCACCGAGACAGCAACGCTACTCCGTCAGTTTTCCAGCGAAGTCACTCCACCGCCAGGCAACGCGGCGCTCGCCGGCGGAGAACAGCGGGTCCTTTCAATCGTCATCGCTGCCCCCGGAGAGGGGGCGGTGTCGAGCTCGGATGACACGGTCCCCGCATCTCATGACGCGGAATCCGGGACAGCAATCCAGGCAGCGCTCCACCCCCTCGGGGCTCGCATGGATCGGCTAGCCAATGGCGCCGTCATCGTGACGCTCGAGAATGCCGGAAGCGCGACCGAGCAGGCAATGCTCGCAGCCCGCTGCGCATTCCTGCTCGGACCGCTGTTCTCCTCGGACTCAGGGAGTGCGCGAGTTCGGATCGCCGTGGTCACCGGCCGTGCCGTACTCACCGGCCGGCTCCCTGTGGGCGAACTACTCGACCGAGCCGCTGCGATGCTGCTCGCACCCCCGCCGCAGCTGGGCGTGGCCTATGTGGACGAGACAACCCAGGCGCTCCTCGACACACGTTTCGAGATGATGAGGGGCGTGGCCGGCAGGGAACTCTACGGAGAACGAGAGCTGGGCGAGCGAGTGCGCACACTGCTCGGTCGCCCCAGCCCATGCGTCGGCCGCGACCGAGAGGTGAGAGCGATCGCGGATCTCTTCGAGGAATGCTTCGAGGAGAAGCTTGCTCGAGCGGTGCTTGTGACCGGACCACCTGGCATTGGGAAATCTCGACTGCGCGGCGAGACGGTCCAGCGCATACGTGAACGCCGACCGGACGCAGAGATCTGGACGGGTCGCGGCGATCTCGTGGGTGACGGGGCCCCCTTCGCGCTGCTCGGGTCGACCCTTCGGAACGCAGCGAGGATCGCGACGAACGCATCTCTTCCGGCGCGACAGGCATCGCTGCTGGAGCGCCTCTCTCAGCGCCTGGCCGGACCGGAACAGCAGCACGTCGTCGAGTTCCTGTGCGAGATCGCAGGTGCCCCCTTCCCGGACGACCACCGACCCCTGCTGCGGGCGGCTCGCCAGAGTGGGCCACTCATGGGCGACCAGATTGCTCGAGCCTTCACCACACTCCTGGCGGCCGAAGCGGAAGGCCATCCACTCTGCCTGGTGCTGGAAGACCTGCACTGGGGTGACGTGCCCTCGGTGCGTTTGATCCACCAGGCGCTTCGCCAGCTCACGGATGCGCCATTCTTTGTGATTGCGTTTGCTCGACCCGAGGTGCATGAGCGCTTCCCTCGGCTCTGGGCGGAGCAATGCACGCAGGAGATCCGACTTGGTCCACTCCCCCGACGCGCTGCCGAGCGACTCGTACGGCACGCGCTCGGCGCCACCGTCAGCGTGACGAGGGTCTCGGAGATCATCGAACGTGCGGAGGGGAACGCCTTCTACCTTGAAGAGCTGATCCGCGCGGTCGCCGAGGACCGGAGTGAACTCCTACCCGAGACCGTGCTGGCCATGGTGCAGACACGACTCACGACACTCGATCCAGTGACACGGCAGGTACTGCGCGCCGCCAGTGTGTTTGGTGAGGTATTCTGGGCTGAAGCCGTCGCGATGCTCCTCGGTCGAGCGGACGACACGACACTGACCCTGGAACGGGTACGAGCACTCGTCGAGCAAGAGATTCTGGTCCCTCGTGGAGGGAGCCGTCTCGCGGAGCAAGGAGAATACATCTTTCGCCATGCCCTGCTGCGAGAGGCAGCCTACGCCCTCCTGACCGAGGAAGATCGCGTCCTCGGCCACCGGCTCGCCGGTGAATGGCTCGAGAAGCATGGAGAGCGAAATGCGCTGGTGCTTGCTGCGCATCATGAGCTGGGGGGAGAGGGTCCACGCGCCGCATCCTTCTATGCTCGCGCCGCAGAGGAAGCCGTGTGGGGCGGCGACGTGGAGGCCGCAATCTCGCACGCGCAGCGTGGACTCGCTTGCGCTGCTGCGTCCGAAAGCCGCGCCCCCCTTCTAGGAATGCTCTGCGAGATCGGTGCACTTCAGTTTACGCCTGCGGACGACATCCTCCCCAAGGTGGAGGAAGTCGTCCGCCTGGCCCCTCGCGGCAGCATGCCCTGGGTCCAGGGAATGTTCGCCAGATCCACCATTGCCATACAGGCGGGCAGAATCGCCGAGATGTCCGCAACGCTCGAGCTCCTCCGTGAGACCTCTCCCTCCAGGGACGCGGAAGGCCTGCTTGCGGTTGCGCTCGGCTTCGGGGCTTGTCAGCTCGACCTTCTCGGCAGGATCCGGGAGGCGGATGACCTCACCGAGCGGCTCGCCGCGATCGCTGGCAGCAGTGAGCGAGACCCGCTCGCGTCCATGTTCTGGCATGCCACGGCCGCCTTCCGGAGCGCCTATGTGAAGAACGATCCGTGGGGCGCCATCGCTCCCGCAGAGGCCTTGAGGGATCGAGCCCTCGCGACGGGTCACAGATCGATGCTTGGCGTGGCCCACATGCTCCTGGGCATGAGTCGCGGCTTGCTTGGCTTCTCGACTGACGCCGAACAGCTCTTGAGCGCTGCCGACGTACCGGACGACGAGATGGGATTCAACTCATCGGTGCGACCATTCAGCTTGGCCTGGGTGCTCGCGGACCGTGAAGCCTTTGACGAGGCTCGCGCCTGTGCCACGCGCCTCATTCGCTCGGGAAGCGAACGAGGCATGCCCCTCGACGAGGGTCGAGGCCGGTGGGTGCTGGCCGAGATCTGCTACCGCTCGGGTGACCTCGATAGCGCCGAGCGCGAGATCATGACAGCACTCGAGCGCCTCGGCGACTGCTCACAGCTCGACTTCCCGGGTGCCCTGGCGACGCTGGCAGAGGTGCGCCTCGCGCAGAGCAGACCGAGGGAAGCCCTGGCCGCTGCCAGCGAGGCGCGCGCGAAGCTTGCAGCCATTGGCGGATGCAGCTTCCTTCGCAGCTTGGCGGTGCTCCTTGTGTACTCCGAATGCTTGGATTTGAATGGCGAGCATGGAGCTGCGGAGACCGCGGTTGCCGAGGCCCAGAGGCACCTCCTCGGCATTGCTGCGAAGATGGGCAACCCCGCTGACCGGGCAAACTTTCTCGACAGGGTATACGAACGTCGAGGTTCCCTGAAAATCGCCAGATGATGGCTCCATCGTTTCGTCGCGGCGTCCAAAACCGCGCCGGCCGGGGGAACGCCCGACGGTCCCCACAGGGCTGACATCCGCGTGGAAGCGCCGTAGGACTCAGCGAACATCGGCTCGCCCCTGCGCTGGTCGACGAAGCCCATGTCCAGTTCGTCCCCGTCGGGTATCGAGTCGCATTCGAGTGCTTTCCTCATGCGCACGCACGAGGCACTGTGCCAGAGCTGCACGACTGCTGCGCTCATTCATAAAAATTGCCGTCCTATGCATGCGCGTGACCTTTGGACTATGCTGCGACGCGAGCCATGGGCCAGCCAGCAGCGCAGCGACCCGCCACCTACGCCGATCTTGAGGCGGTCCCTTCGCACCTCGTGGCGGAGCTCATCCACGGCGTGCTGCACACCTTCCCGCGCCCCGCCATGCCGCATGGGGCCGCCGCCACGGCGCTCTCGATGGACCTCGGCAGCCCCTTTCAGCGAGGGCGAGGAGGGCCAGGCGGCTGGTGGTTCGTTCTCGAACCGGAGCTGCACCTCGGGGACGACGTGGTCGTACCCGACCTGGCTGGGTGGCGCCGAGAGCGCATGCCGCAGATGCCGCGCGCGCCCTTCGTCACCTTGCCACCAGACTGGCTTTGCGAGGTCCTCTCCCCCTCGACCGCCACCCACGACCGCCTCCGGAAGATGCCGGTCTACGCCCGCGCTGGGGTGACGTGGCTATGGCTCCTCGACCCCCTCGCCCGATCGCTGGAGGTCTTCCACCTGCTCGAACGGAAGCGGTACGCGCAGGAGCAGACCTTCCTCGAAGGAGAGGTGGTGCGCGCGAGCCCCTTCGACGCCATCGAGCTGGACCTCACCGCCATCTGGGAGTCCATCGCGCCCGAAGAGGGCTGACCCGCGGCTTTGTCACCCAGCGCATCGTGGCAGCGCCACCTCCCGGAACCACTTCTTTCAAGTGGCTGTCCCCTCGGTACCGTTCGGCCGATGGCACGCTTACCCCCAAGCTGCGGTCAGTCACGATGGCGGAGACCGGGCGGACACTCCACGCCTCACTTCTCCGTGGTGATGAGCCCACTTCGTTGCGCTCTTTCATTACCTGCCGCAGTGTTCTCGAACCAGCAGATCTCCCACAGGCGAGGGTCTCGACCGAGCGCGTTCCATTCACCATCGATCCGCGCCAAGGCATCCGAGATCGAGATGCCCCAAGGCACGAAATTGGTCATATCGTCTACAAAATCGCCGACGACCATCAGACCATTCGAAAGAACATACTCGATCACAGCCATCGTACTTCGGCGCAAGTCCTCATCAGAGACACCCAGTCCGTCTCTGACTCTCACCGTCATCACGAAAAGGTCAACCCAATCATCATACCCACCGACTGCACGACTGGCACCATCTACGACCAGTTGGTCCACAGTCGCTTCCAGTTCCATTTTCATGGATGCACCTTGAGAGGTTCTTATCCATCGAGCGATCCGATGTCCATCGTGGCCAACTCCTCTCGTCTCGTTCGAGCACTCTCGTCGTGCGCGCGCCCGGCGCCAGCAGAGGACGACTCGGCTGTCACGACCACCCAAGGCGAATGAAGCAGGCCAAGGATGACGGCTGGAGGCTCCCTGACCCACGCTGACGAGAGACGAGACTCCTCCTCCCTGCACGTAAGGGGTATTCTTTGTGCTGCCACGACGGTGCAGGCGACACGAGGCGTCGACGGTGGAGATCGCCGCCGCGCTCTCGGTCTGGGTGTTGCTGAAGAAGGGAGTCAGCGCGAGCACCAGGGATCAGCCCACGGCATCTTCTGAGGTGCCCCATGTACAGACCACGCCTTCTCTCGCGAGAACACGCGTGAACCAATCGGGGAAGCGCTTGATGTCTCCGAACACTTTCTGCTGAGCGGCGAAGTTTGGATGAGAGCGGTCCGTCAAGACAATCAGCTCGTAATGACCATCGATTTTCGGATCTGGGATGACTGAATACGTGGTGCCACCGAACATCTCCCCCTTCCAGGTGCCACCGCAATCCTCAAAGTCGACAGACAGCACTTCGAACAGCAGCGTCAGCACGTCCTCTCCATCGGGTACAACCAGGTGAGCGCACAGTCTTTCAATCATGAGCCCCTTGTTCCTCCACTGAAACGCCCAGGCGTCACTCGCGTTCCCGTTGCCCGAGGCGAGTTGTTGACAGGGGGCATGTTCGGCCCCCCCGCCCCTTCCAATCTATGCCCGGCCGTTCGGACCGATATAGATAGAGCGACCGGGCGGCGGAGGCTCCGAGGACCAACCCATGACTGCAACGACACGGAGCGCCAGCTCTCGCACGAGCCGCCATTCGGGGTCATTGACCATGGACTCATCGGTCCAGAATTTCTCATTTTGAAGGCCACTCATCGCACGAAGATGCTTATCCAGAGCTGAAATGGAATCCAGTTGCTCGCTCGTCAGTGACTCACCCAGCTCTTCTCTGAAATTGCCCCATCTCTCCTCATAATCCAGCGCAAGTTCGTCAGCTTTGCATACGAAGTCGGGAAACAGCGAGAGCTGAACATCCGTGGACTGCGCCAGCGCACGTATGCTCCATTCAAAGTGCTGTGCTGTGCTAGCCCGTAGCGTTTCTTTCTCGTCCATCATGACTGCTCCTCTCGCTGGCATCCATGCAGGAGCGCTCCAGGTCGGCCATTGCTGGCGACGAAGGGCCGTCCCTACCGCGACCTCCCGCATGCCTGGGGAGAGGGCACGAAAAATCCTTCTGTTGGAGAAGGTACGAAAAGCCCATCTCGTTCTGGCTCTACAATGCATTGGATGGAATCGTCTTGCATGATGAAATAATCAACCAGCACGGGACCTGGTTCCCCTGGGAGGAATGTCAGAATGCGCTCTCGTCCGTCTGGAAACCGGATGCAAATGACTTTCTTCCACCTGGTGGCTTCTCCGTTGCGCACGCTGCGTATCGTTGTCGATATGCAACTCCGTGTTCGCTCCAGTAAGATTGGCTCTTCTCCAGGAGCTCGTTCGTGACGTTGTTCCGCACCCGCAGGCGTGCTTGTTTCAGAGGCGTGTCAGCGGGAAAGTATTCGTGCAGCTCCAGAAGTCTCGAAGGAGAGTCGACATCGATGTCCGCGTCTGTCCCCTCATACTCTTCCGGTGGATCGAAGTACTCTTTCGGGTCGACATGGAGAACATCTCTCTCGCCAGTGGTGAGAATATAGTCAATCGTTATATCGACATCGTTGATGGACATTGAGTCTACTTTCCATGCGCTCGAGGAGCGGGCTTCCTGGCGTAAGACCTTGCCTTCTTGTCTCGTTCGAGCGCTCTCGTCTCGCGCGCGCCTGACGCCAGCAGAGGACGACTCGGCTGTCACGACCCCTTGAGGCGAAGGGGCTGCGCCACTTCGCACGCAACTGTTCCTCAGGCCACCGTCACCTCCGACGTATTACTTTGATGAAACCGCTTCGGAGGGCTCTCTCATTACCTGCTGCAGTATTCTCGAACCAGCAGATCTCCCACAGTTGAGGGTCTCGGCCCTGTTCGCGCCATTCCTTCTCGATACGCGTCAGCGCCTCCGGAACGGTGAAGCCCCAGGGAACGAAATCGGCCATAGTGCGACCAAACTCACCAACCACCATCAATCCGTTCGAAAGAACGTAGTCGAGCACTTCGAGAGTGTTCTTGAGCACTTCTTCTTCGAGGGCGTCTGGGGCTTTATCGGGGAGGCCCAGGCCCTGACTCACTTGAATCGTTATCCCACAAAGGTCAACCCAATCCCCGTAGCCCTCGACCACCACTCGGTCCACAATGGCTTCTAGCTGCGTCATCATGGTTGCACCGTGAGGATGTCTTTGTCGGTCGGATGGACGTCGAGCGTCGTCCCACCCGGTCTGGAGTTCTGTAACCGCTGCACGGACCCCACGTTGAGACCCAGGCTGGTGAGGCCGAGCGTGTGGGCATGGCCAAACGATGGACAGAGGAAGAGCGACGTGCCGAGGTGCAGGGCTGGCGTGCGAGCGGTGAAAGCATGGCGCGCTACGCCGCGAGGCGCGGGTACACCGAGACGTCGCTGCGGAATTGGGCGGCGGCCGAAGGGACGTGGAGCGGAGCGCCGGGGCTGGTTCGGCTGGTGGTTGCGGCGCCAGCCCGAGACCGTGAGATCGTCGTGGAGGTGGGCGCAGCGCGGATCCGGGTCACGACGACGTTCGACGCCGAGCTGCTTCGCGCGGTGGTGGCGGCGCTGTCAGCGGGAGGGTCGACATGATCCCGCACGGCGTGGAGATCTTCGTCGCGCTCGAGCCGGTGGACATGCGGTTCGGGTTCGAGCGCCTGGGGGCGCTGGTACGCGAGCGGATGAAGCGCGAGCCCCGCTCGCGGGCGCTGTTCGTGTTCTTCGGCAAGCGTCGTCAGAGCGTGAAGGTGCTCACGTGGGACGGCACGGGTGTCGTGCTCTGCTACAAGCGGCTCGAGCGAGGGCTGTTCGAGCTGCCGACGCCGACGCGGCCAGGTGAGCAGAGCGTGGTGGTCAGCGAGGCGGCGTTCGAGGCGCTGTTCGCGGGCCTGTCGGGCATGCCGATTCATTGAAAAACTGTGAGCCGTCGCGTGCGTATCGCGCGTCCAAGATGCGAGGATGAGCGAGAAGAGCGCGGCGCATGAGAGCATGGGTACGGAGGAGCTGCGGGAGCTGCGGGAGCAGCTCCTTCAGCGCGATGACGCGATCGCCTCGCTGCGCGAGCTGATCCGGTCCCTCGAGGGGACGGAGCAGGCGCTCAAGACGACGCTTGCCAATCAGATCGCGGAGAATGAGCAGCTCAAGCGTCGTCTGTTCGGCACGAAGTCGGAGCGCACCAACACGTCGGAGTTTCAGCTGCTGCTCGAGGGGCTGTTCCGCGAGAATACCGCGCTGCAGAAGAAGCTCGAGCAGGAGCTGACGCCTGGGGGCGCGACGGGCGACGGCGACCACGGCGCGAAGAGGGGCCGCGACAAGGAAGAGAAGAAGGCGCGCCCCAAGCCGAAGGGGCGCCGTAACCTGGCGGCCTCGCAGCTGCCGCGCATCACCGTGGACATCGACGACCCCGAGCTCGCGAAGAAGGGGCGGCTGATCGGCTACGAGTCGGTCTTCGAGTTGCTCCGTATCCCGGGCAGCTTCCGCGTGCTGGAGAAGCGCATCGCGCGCTACGAGATCGCGCTCGCGGGGACCGAGACCGTACTCAGCGCGGAGCTGCCGCCGCGGCTGTTCCCGCGCGCGCTCTGCCACACCTCGGTGTTCGCGTGGCTCGCCATCGAGAAGTTCATGCTGGGCGTGCCGTGCTACCGCCTCGAGCAGCTCCTCCAGACCGAGGAGGCATCGCTCGATCGCGGGACGATGTGCCGCTACCTCGAGGACCTCGGCGGGACGCTCGGGGCCACGGTCGTGCACGCGATGTTCGAGGACGCGCGGGCCAACTGCCACGTGCTGTCCACGGACGCGACCGGCGCCGCCATCCAGCCCGAGCCCGGCTCCGACGGCCGCAGGCAAGCCTGCAAGAAGGGGCACTTCTTCACCATCGTCGCCGATTGCGACCACGTCCTCTACCACTACACGGAGTCGCATTCGTCGGCGTCGGTCCAGAGCCTCTTCCGCGGCTTCTCCGGACTGCTCCAGAGCGATGCGAGCAGCGTCTACGACATCCTCGACCGAGGCCCACCCGGGCGATTCGAGGAGACCACCGAAGGCACGCTCAAGCTCGTCGGCTGCTGGGCCCATTGCCGCCGCTACTTCTTCGACGCCGCGGTCACCAAGCACCAGCGCGCCGTGGAGGGGCTGCGGCGCATCCGGGTGCTCTATGCTCTCGACGCATCCTGGTCGAAGCTGCCTCCAAGCGAGCGTAAGCGCCGCAGGGCGATCCACCTGGCCCCGCTGCTCGATGACTTCTTCGCGTGGGTGAGCGTCGCCCGCGCAAGCGAAGCAGGCCGTTCCCTCGCCGCGAAGGCGCTCGGCTACGCGCACAACCAGGAGCACGAGCTGCGTCGCGTCCTGACCGATGGCCGCTTGCCCCTCGACAACACCCGCAGCGAGCGTGCCCTGAGGACCATCGTCGTCGGCCGCAAGAACTGGCTCTTCTACGGCAGCGATACCCACGCCGAGAGCGCGGCGGCGATCTTCACGCTCGTCGCCTCGTGTCGCCTGCACCGTCTCGACCCGCTCGCATTCCTCAACGACATCCTCCGCGTGCTGCCCTACTGGCCCAAGGAGCGCTACATCGAGCTGGCGCCGAACAACTGGGCCGCCACCAGGGCACGGCTCGACGCCGACCAGCTCGCAGCGTAAGCGTCCGGCCCAGGGCATGCCCAGAAGAGGGTTGAGGCGTGGGAAGAGCGAGGTGCAAGCTCTCCTGGGCGCATGCTGGCGCAAGGCAGACGGGAGCGTGGAACGCCCGCAAGCCAACCTCGGGAGCCTTCATCCGACGTCGAGCAGGAATGCGGATGCGGCTACGAGGCGGCGACGCCTACAGCCGTTGCGTCGCTGGTGTGCGCCTTGGACCAAGCGTCGGGGAGTAGCTCGTCGAGCCTCGAGCGTGGCCAGCCGCGTTGCAGCTTGGTGATGACATCGGTGGCCCAGAGGAGAGGGTTGACCCCTTGCAGGCTGCACGAGCGGAAAAGCGTGAAGCCGATGGCGAGACGTTCAGCGCCCTTGTCGGAGCCGGCGAAAAGGAAGTTCTTGCGACCGACAGCGATCTTGCGCAGCTGCCGCTCCGCCTCGCCATTGTCGATTTCGAAGCGCCCGTCGGAGAAGCACCGTCGCCAGGCGGCCTCCTGACCTTTCGCATAGAAGGTCGCCTCATACAGAGGCGTCTTCGGCACGAGCGTCTTGTGGGTCTCGCGCACCCACTGAAAGAGTGCATCGACCAGGGGCATCGCGTGGGCTTGTCGATAAGCGTGCCGCTGCTCTGGAGAGAAACCGCGCGCCTTGCACTCGGCCTCGACAAGATAGATGCCCTTGAAGTAGCCGAGAGCGATGGCGGCGCTGAGATCGCCGAGCTTGGCAGCCTTCTCGAATTTGGCGCGGATGTGCATGCCGCATCCGAGCCGACGCTCCTCGGACAGACTCGGCGCGGAGTGAGTGGATTGGCGCAGCATGGCATTGTAGCCAGCGTAGCCATCGCCCTGAAGAAAGCCCTGAAAGGGCTGAAGCAGGGCCGCTGGGTGCTTGGCCTTCCAGTCGGGCGCATAGAGAAAGGAAGCGAGGTGGTCGCCGACGAAGACCCACAGGTGACCGCGTTTGAGGCGCCGAGGATGCTTGCGGTCCTGGACGGGAATGCCGGTATCGTCGGTGCGCAGATAAGGCTCGGCGAGGACCCGCTCGGTGATGCGCGCCGCGATGGGCGCGAGCAGGTCGAGGGTGAACGCGGTCCAGTCTCCGAGCGTGGAGGACGACAGGACGACGCCCGAGCGCGCACACGCCTGGGCCTGCCGATACAGGGGCATCGAGTCCTCGAACTTGTCGACGACGAGCTTGGCGAGCAGGCCAGGACCGGGACGACCGCGGTCCATGACCTTGTCGGGCGGAGCGGTGGAGACGCCCTGCTCGGGACAGCGTGGGCAAGCGAGCTTCTCTCGTTGCTGCTCGACGACGATGAAACGCGCAGGAATGAAGTCGAGCACCTCGCTGGTCCGGTAGCCAATGCAGGCCTTGTCTCGACCGCATTGACCGCAGACGCGCTCCGAGGCGGGCACCGTCAAGCGCTCCCGATGGCGCTCGAGATGCGCTGGCAGCGGCGCACGCTCTGCACGCTTCGGTGGCTTCGGTGGGTCGGCAGGGGGAGCTGCCTGCTCCCCCTTCTCGGGCGGAGCATCATCGGGCGGAGCTTCAGGGAGCTGAGAAGCAGGGGCCTCGTCGGCGTCGAGCAGCGTGGTCAGCCAGAGCGAGAGCTGCTGCGAGCTGACCTTCTGGCTCTTGCGACCGTACAAGGCTCGCAGTGCGGTCTGGAGGCGCAGCGTGAGAGCATGGTGTGCGTCGGTCAGCTGCGTGAGCCATCCGAGCACGTGCTCGATGAGCTCCGTGACGCATCCTCGGTCCGCGAGCTGGGTCAGCTGGCGCCGAACCTGCACGAGGTCGACGGGAGCCTTGACGACAGCAGAAGAAGAGCGGGCCACGTATCGAGCGGTGTATTCACCGCGCGCCACAGCACAAGGCATTCAATTTACGCCGCGAGTTTGCCGGGCGAAGGCAACCTCCAGCGCTTTTTCCTCGTCGCACCCGACAGGTCGAGGCCTTCGAGCATCAGCGCAAGCTCGGCGGCATCCATCTCGACATGCGTCCGCCCTGCGCTCACGGCGTGGGTGAGGTGGAATCGCCCTTGAGCGAGCCGCTTGGACACGATGCAGTAGCCGGTGCGATCCCAGAACAGGATGCGCACCTGGTCCGCCCTGCGGTTGAGGAAGACGAACAGATGGCCACTCAGGGGGTCGGTGCCGAATCGCTGCATCACCTGCGCCGACAGGCCATCAAAGCCTTTGCGAAGATCCGTAGGCTCCGCCGCGACGTAGACTCGCACCGACGGCGGCAGCATCAGCATGCGCCAGTCCCTCCAGCCACGCGGAGCAGCCGCGCAAGCGTCGTCGCATCGAAGTCCTCCTGCACCCGCACGATGCACCCATTGGGGAGCGCCAGCTCGATGCCGGCTGCGATGGCAGGCGACGGCGCCACCCCTACGCGCGCCGGATGAGCCTGCGGGGACTTGACGACTCGGACCGGAAGAAACCTCGGCGGAGTACTCTGAAGCGCCGCTCCAGAGGACGTACGGAGTCTCGACGTCCACCAGTACAACGACTGGACCTTCAAGCCCTCCAACCCGGCAAACGCCTTCGCGCTCAAGCCGCTCTGCTTCCACCGCTCTACCCTCTCGCTCCACTCCGCTCGCGTCGCCATCTCAACCTCCAGTGCCTTCGATGGCCTCTGGAGTTACCCGCCCGCACTCGGCTGATCACGATGGCGGTGACCGGACGGATACCTCGCAGCGCCTGTCGGCGTCATCCGCGTCCCCCCCGGCACGTGAGGTCGCCACGCCGTGGCGCCGAGGAACGGCCCGCCTAACACATCCCAGGGGATGCTGAAGGTGGGGTCCGTGCAGCGGCTACGGAACACGACGTGGCGCAGGAAGTTGTGCATCGTCCGCCGCCCTGCCTCGGCCTCGGTCACCCCGTCCAGGAGCGCCTCGACGTCGAAGCGCTCGGCGTCCAGCGTCTCCCGCCGGCCTTCGATGTAGCCGCGCATGATCTCGGCGTCGATCTCCGGGTGGTACTGCACGCCGTAGCACGTGGGCGTGAACCGGATGGCCTGGTGCTCGTCCTGCTCGGACCGCGCGAGGCTGACCGCGCCCGGGGGCAGACGGCCGACGGTGTCCACGTGGGTGACGTTGGCCTGGAACCGCCGCGGGACCCCCGGCGAACAGCGGCTCGTCCTGGCGCTGTAAGCAGCGGACTCATAAATGAAGTCCACAATTCGGTCCTGGATGGTGTGCTCACTCAGCACCGCTGCGCCAGCTTGACGGGGTTGCCTCTGTCGTGGTCCATACAGAATAGCGATGTCCTCATGGCGACACAGAAGTGCTGTCTGCTCTGAAGGTCTTCTTAGGGGCAAACCGTTAAGGCTTCTGGTGAGTGTGGAAAAGCTAGCGTCTCTCGCCTCAGCCAGCTCCCCCCCCTCGCGACTGGTGGCTGCGGAGCAGCACCACAGCTCATGGCGCGACATTTGCCTCACGAGCGGGACTGCGTGTCCCACTCTTCCCCTCATCCTTCGGGACAAGTCCTCTCCCTTTTGGCTGGGTTCGTCTTCCTTTCGACGACGCTCCCTCATGCCGCATTTGGCCCACAGAAAGGCGGTTTTATGAAAAAAATCTTCGCGCTATTCATATGTTCATCGACTGTCGCAACGTTATCGGTCGGCATCACCCAGCCAGCGAATCGCTGCGACACCATACTTGCCGAAGGAATCTTTGGTTCTACGACTTACCTGTCTTCGTCTGCGGCTCAGGAGGCGTATAGAAAGTGGCAGTGCGCGACAGAGATAAGAGACTTTCGATCAGCCAAGCAGCTCGGTCTGAGTAGCAAGGCTATCATATATGGAATTCCGGCAAGCTCCTCATTCAACTATGACACGTCGCTACGCGACAAGTACAAGAAAGACAATTGCAGTGATGATGAGCGTTCGGTCGACGCTCAACATGCTTACATGCAGGTTCGCAAATATGCGCAAACCACAATCATCGATGCCTGGTCCGACTGCATGAGAGGTAACCACAACGGGCTGCGTGTGAAATCGGACGACGTTTCTAAGATCATCAAAATAGAAATATCTTACAGTCTTCACCATAGTCAAGACAAGGCCCCACTCCTCAAAGCAATCAAAGAAATTAATGCCCAGTGCATTTCAATCAACAATTTCAACCTTCCAGTCCTAGTTCCACTTGGCAACGGCTCACTCATATACCATTGCACGCGTGGGAATATCTGCGACGACTCCTCCGTCTCCATAGCCACATCGACGGAAACTAAAATCATTAACATTGCCAGACTGCACGGAGGCGATGGACAGCCTTGCTGCGAGGGACAGTGCAAACCAGGACTGAGCTGCAGCGGTGAAAGATGCTCCCAATGCGGTTCAACCAATGAGACATGCTGCAGCGACAACCACTGCAAACAAGGCAACACATGCATCTCCAGCATCTGCTTGCCTTGTGATACCAATGGACCAACCTGGTATCAGGACCTCGACAAAGACGGCTATGGCGACAGTGCCATTTCAAAAAAATCTTGCACCCAACCCAGTGGTTACGTCTCTCTCGGCGGCGATTGCGACGATACAGATAAGACGGTTAACCCAGGTCAGACTGCCTGGTTCAGCACTCCTCGCTCTAACGGCTCATATGATTACAACTGCGACGGACACAGCACTCAGCGTTGGAGCAACCAAGGCAAATGCATCAATCGCTGCAGAAATGCCGACGAAGGCTGGGTTGATGGTCCAATACCAGGTTGCGGTCGAAAAGGCACTTGGCTCGTGGATTGCGATCGAGGATGCGGAATACTAAAGAAAGAAGAGAAAGACGTAAAGGCGCAGGAGTGCCATTGAGTCTTCATTTGTCATCTAATCGATTAGTCTAGTGGGGAGTGGAAACCCAGAAATCGACTTCTTCGGTCTTCGGATCAACGATGACCAGCCTCAGCCCCTCCGCGATGCCTTCTCTTGGGGCAAGCTGCGAAGCTGAAACGCAACGCACCACTTCTTGTCCGCATCGATTTCTGCTCCGGCGGTTACGCATTGCCACTCCACGCCCTTGTACACCCGTCCTGCTATAGTGCTCGACCATGAAGTTTGCCAGCGCAATGGCTTCTTCCTCTTTCATCCGGATCCCCTTCATCCATCCCTCCTCTCTTGTTGAAGGATGCAGATGGCGGGCTCCCTCTCAGCCTCCTTCATGCGTCACCAGCCCTCCGAACTCTCCAGCCTATCACCTGAGCAGACGGTGTGACGCGAGCCATGGCCTGTTGCCCAGGCGCCCCGGTCTCGCAAAGGTCTCGGTGATCCCGCAAGGATCCGTGGGTTCGCGCGCAGGAGGAGCGAGGGGAGGAGAGCGCCCCTGACCCTCCGTCATGGAGCGCCACGGCGCTGAAAAGCAGCAGCTGGAGGGCAGAAGCGCAGGAGGCGTCGACGACCGCCCCCCGTCAGCGACCGTCACGCAAGGCGCGGGAAGACGACGTGGCGCAGGAAGTTGTGCATCGTCCGCCGCCCTGCCTCGGCCTCGGTCACTCCGTCCAGGAGCGCCTCGACGTCGAAGCGCTCGGCGTCCAGCGTCTCCCGCCGGCCTTCGATGTAGCCGCGCATGATCTCGGCGTCGATCTCCGGGTGGTACTGCACGCCGTAGCACGTGGGCGTGAAGCGGATGGCCTGGTGCTCGTCCTGCTCGGACCGCGCGAGGCTGACCGCGCCCGGGGGCAGACGGCCGACGGTGTCCACATGGGTGACGTTGGCCTGGAAGCGCCGCGGCACCCCGGCGAACAGCGGCTCGTCCTGGCGCTGGTCGACGAAGACGGTGCCGAACTCGCGCCCCTTCGGGTTCCGCACGCACTCGCCCCCCAGCGCGTGCGCGAGGATCTGGTGGCCGAAGCAGATGCCGAACACCGGCACCCCCGAGCCGACCAGATCACGCAGCCAGCCCTCGGTGCGCACGATCCACGGATCGCGGTCGGGCACGTTGGCCGGCGAGCCGGTGAGGAGGAAGGCGTCGGCCTCGCCGGGCTGCGGGAAGGTCCCGTCGCGCGCATCGGCGAAGGCGTACTCGCCGGTCCACACCGGGCCGATGGCGCGGCGAATCATGTCGGCGAAGGAGCCACGACGCTCGCGAACCGAGGGGATCGGGTCGCCGGTCGTGACGATGAGAAGTCTCGCTGGAGGGATCGACATGGGCGCGGAGTGTAGCCTCGATGTCGAGGACCGGGCTTCTCCGAGGTGGGCCTCGACGCCGAAGCCCAGGCCGAGGCCCAGCCCGAAGCCCAGGCTGAGGCCCAAACCGAAGCCACGGCTGAGGCCCAAACCGAAGCCCAGGCCGAGGCCCAGCCCGAAGCTCAGGCTGAGGCCCAGCCCGAAGCTCAGGCTGAGGCCCAGGCCGAGGCCCAGCCTGAGGCCCAGCCCGAAGCCAGGGGGACTGCACGAAGCGGCAGTCGCCTGCGCCAGCTCTCCACGGTCGCAGGGGGCGCTCTCCACGGTCGCAGGGGGCGCTCTCCACGGTCGCAGGGGGCGTTTCCCTCGCCCCAGTCCACGTGACTTACAGTACAAAATCTACCCCTATGCGCCGTCCGCTCGCTGCCGTCATCGGAAGTACACGGGCAACGGAGCAGCAGCTCGCGCTCGCTCATGAACTCGGCACAGCGCTCGTGGACTGCGGCTTCCGCGTGGTCACCGGAGGACTCGGTGGCGTGATGGATGCCGCCCTGCGGGGCGCGCGCGCTTCCAGCCGGTACCAGTCGGGGGACACGCTCGCCGTTCTTCCCAGCTACCGGACCCACGACGCCTCCGACATGGCCGATGTCGTCCTCTGCACGGGCATGAACCATGCGCGCAACACCATCCTGGTCGCCTCGGCCTCCGTGGTCCTCGCGGTGGGCGGGCGCTCGGGCACCCTCGGAGAACTCGCGCTCGCGTGGGAGCTGGGCCGCCCCATCCTCTGCGTCGGGGACTCGGAGGGCTGGGCGACGCGCCTCGCTGGCGAGGGGCTGGACGATCGCCGCACGGACAAGATCCATGGGCCGCTCGCCCCCTGCGAGGCCGCGCGCCTCGCCCGGACCCTTGCCCACGACGTGCCAGCGCCCCCGCACTTCGCATGAGCCCTCCGCTCGCCATCCTCAGCTACCACCGCGTCCTGCCGGACACGGGTCCCCTGGCCGAGGGCTGGCCCTACGTTCGTCGCGGCACGGCGGTCTCCCTCGGCAGCTTCGCGCGCCAGATCGAGCAGCTCACCCGGCACTGTGCCCTCGTCGACGAGGCCACGGTCTGCGCCTGGGCCCACGGCCAGGCGGAACTCGAACGCCCTTCGGTCTGGCTCACCTTCGATGACGGCTACCGTGACGTGGTCGACCACGCGCTGCCTGTACTCGACGCCTCTGGCGTGACCGCGACCGTGTTCGTCACCACCTGCACCCTGGAAGCGCCCCCCGGCGCATTACCGGCCGATCGCTGGTACGCGGCGCTCACCCGCGCCCGGCAGTCTCGCGGCGAGCTCGCCGTGAACGGCTCACGGTGGTCCTTCGACCTCAGCCAGACCGACGACAGGATGCGGCTCGTCGACGGTCCAGAGCGCCGGCACTTTCTCTACGCCAGCCAGGACGAGCAGGCGTCGATCCTGCGCGCGCTGGGACACGCCCTGGGAGGCCCGACCGAACCCGCAGCGGGGCTCTACCTCTCGGGGGAAGCGTTACGGCGGCTGGTGCAGCGCGGCTGGACCGTCGGAGCCCACGGCGCGACCCACACCCCCTTTCCGGTCCTCACCAGCGCGGCGCTCGCTGCCGAGTTCGACGACCAGGAGAGTGCCTTTGCACGGCACGGGCTCCCACGCCCCACCGCGCTGGCGTACCCCGACGCAGCCTGGAGCGCCGCCGCCGAAGCCGAACTCACCCGGCGCGGCTACCGCACGGCCTTGCTGCTCGGCGATCGGCGCGCCCAGAAGCTCCCCTTGCGGCTTGGCCGGTTCCTCGTGCCCGACGACCCCCACTGGGTGCAGCGCGTGCTGCTCCCTGCCCTGGAAGGTGACGGATGAAACCACGCTGGCACCATGAAGAGGCGTGGCTCGCCCACGTCGCGCGATGGATCGCACTCCACCCGACGGCAGGGAGCCCGGCGGCCGAGCGTGTCGCCACCGAGATCGGCGTGCATCTCGACGAACTCGGCCTCCAGGTGGAGCTGGTGCAGCGCAGACAGCACAGCCCTTTGCTGATCGCGCGCCGACGCGCGCCCCCCGGAGCCCCCACACTCGGCATTTACGGTCACTACGACGTCGAGCCGATCTACGGCCACTGGACCCACGATCCCACACAGCTCCGGGTCGACGCAGGCCGAGCCTACGGGCGCGGCATCGCCGACAACCTGGGCCCCCTCGCGCAACGCCTGCTCGCAGCGCGCGACGTCCGCGACTGGCCCGGGATCGTCTGGGTGCTGGAGGGCGAAGAAGAGACCGGCTCGCCCCTGCTGGCGGAGCACCTCGACGCGCTGAGCGAGACGGACGTCTCGTGGTGGCTGGATGAAACGGGGTACTTCGAGGCCCCCGATCGGCAGCGCCTCCTCCTTGCCCGGTGGCCCAGCGCCCTCGACCCCCTCCCCACCACCTGGCGAGATCTCGCCGCAGCCCACGCCGTGTCCACGGTGGTGGCGCATCGCGAGCTGAACCGAGCCTCCGGTGGGTCGAGCGCGCCCGTGAGCCAGCTCTTCCGCGGACGCCCCTACGCCTCGTTCGGCCCCAACGACGAGGCCTCGAACGTCCACGCCGCGAATGAATCGATCCCCCTCGGCGCGCTCCTCCTCTCGGCGCACCAGTTCGTCGCCACCCTGGAGCACCTCGGCATGCAGAGGCTGCCTTGAAGACCATCGCATTTCACACCCAGCACGACGCCAACCTCGCCATCGCCCAGGATGGCGTGCTGCGCCTCGCGCTCGAACTCGAGAGGCTGTTCGAGGAGCGGTACTTCGCCAGCGCCCGCGACGAAGCGACATTCCGGCAACAATGGCGGAAGGCCATCGAGGCGGCCGTGCAGGAGACGGGCATCGAGCATTTCGACGTCGCCGTCACGAGCTGGGTCATGCCGTCCCAGCGGCGGATCCTCGCCGAGCTGGTCTCGGCCGATCGGTGGGTCACGGTGGACCACCACCGCGCCCACGCGCTGCACGGCATCCACGACGCGCCCTTCCGAAGGCCCCTCGTCCTCTCCTTCGACGGCGGCGGCAACGACGGGACGTTCAACGTGTACCGCGTGAACGACGACACCCTCGTCCACGCGCACCGGCTCCCGCTCAACCTGGGCACCCCTTACCGGCTCCTCGCCATCACCATGCCCGAGGTCACCGGCAGGCGCCCCCAACCGCGCGCAGGGCACCTCTCCCTCGCGGGAAAGATCATGGCCTACGCGGCGCTCGGGCGCGTCCGGGAAGCCTGGCTCGCCCCCGTCGCGGAGTACTACCGCCATTACCAGGAGCCGTACCAGGCGCTGTATTCGCTCGGCGAGAGCCTGGGCCTTCCGCTGGAGCCCGACGCCCTGTCCAGCGACGACGCGCGCGATCTCGCCGCGACGAGCCAGCATGTCTTCGAGCAGCTCACCCTGCAGGCCGTCCGAGACCACCTCACCGAAGGCGACGACGGCATCGTCCTCACGGGCGGCTGCGCGCTGAACGTGCGCGCCAACGAGTGCATCCGCCGCACCTTCGGCCTGCCCGTCCACGTGCCCCCTGCGCCGAACGACGCTGGCATTGCCGTCGGCGCGCTCTGGTCCGTCGAACGACCCACCGCGCGACCCGACGTCTTCGTCGGCTTGCCCTTGCAGCAGGACGTTTCCCCGGACGAGCTGCGGCGGCGCGCTGCAGTCCGTACCGATCTCGATCACCTCGCGACCTTGCTGCGTCGCGGCGCCATCATCGGGGTCGCCAGCGGCCGCGCCGAGCTGGGCCCCCGCGCGCTCGGACATCGCTCTCTCCTCGCCTTGCCCGGGTCGATCGCGACCAAGGAGCGGATCAACGCGCGGATCAAATCCCGGGAGTGGTACCGGCCGCTCGCGCCTGCCATCGCCGCAGCGCGCGCGCATCAGTTCCTGCCAGACCCCCCATCGTCGCCCTACATGTCGTTCGCCGCCCCGCTGCACCGAGATGCCCTCGAACGCTTCCCGGCCTCCGCTCACCTCGATGGCACGGCGCGGGTCCAGACCGTCTCGCCAGACACGCTCCTGGGTCGGCTGCTGGACCACCTGGAACGGCAGGGCGAGCCTCCGATCGTGCTGAACACCTCGTTCAACACCCAGGGACGCCCCCTGATTCACGGCGCTCGCCGCGCCCTGGAAGCGCTCGACCAGTCCGACCTCGACTTCGCGTGGCTCGATGGCTGGCTCGTCCCCCGCGACGAGACCACGGCGGCGCGCTTCGCCACGGAGGCCTCATGACGCGGAAACTCCAGCTCCTGTGCGACGCGAACCCCATGGCCTACGGATCGAGCTCGGCGCTCCTCTCGATCCTCGACCACCTCGACGCCGACGCCACGGCGCTCGTGCGGGATGTCTCGGCAGAGCTGCTCGGCACCGATCCTGCCGTACGCCGCACCCTCGCCGTCGACGTCAAAGATCCCCACGCCGTGGCGGCAGCCATCGCGGATGAACCCCTCGATGCCGCGCTCGTGGTGTCGAACCTGACGAACGTCGAAGTGTACCTCCGCCGCGGACTGCCCGTGTTCTTCGTCGACATCCTCTACTGGTACACGGCGCGCAAAGACCATCTCGTCTGGTCGGCCGCCGAGCGTACCTACGCCCAGGCCTTTCCTGGCGTGAAGGAGCGGCTCCAGACCCTTCCCGCGGCGTCGCGCCCTCACCTCGTCGGCCCCCTGATCCGCAGCTTGCCACCGCGCTCCCAGGCCCCACGCGGCACGGTCGTCAACCTCGGCGGGGTCCGCTCCCGCTTCATCCACCCGGACGACGCGCCCATGTTCCTCGAAGGCATCGGTCACCTCCTCCGCGAAGCCGAACCGCTCCTGCCCGAAGGCCCCGTCCTCGTCGCGGCCGGCGCCGATGCCTGCCACGTGCTCGAACGGGTCTTGCCCCCGCGCGCGAAGGCCGTCTGCTTGCCCCAGCACGCCTACCTGCAAGCGCTCGCCGACGCGGCCTTGTTCCTCACCGCCCCTGGCCTCAATGCCATCTTCGAGGCCCTCGCACTCGACCTCCCGCTCGTCTTCCTCCCACCCCAGAATGCGACCCAGGTTCTCCAGCTCGCCAGGTACGAAGACGCCGCGCTCGTCCCGCCCGGCCTGAACCTCCCGGCGCTGGATCCCAGCCTGCCGTTGCCGCACCAGATCGACGACGAGGGCGCGTACACGCACGGCGTGCTCGACAGCCTGCGACGGCTCACGCGCTCGGACGGGTCCCTCCGCGTCATGGCGCAGCACCTGCTCCACCAGATCCACACCGTCTCCGCGCGCACCGACGCACGCCTCGCCTTTCGCACCGCCCTCGGTCCGAAAGGTGGAGCCCAGATCGCCGACGACATCCATCGCTGGTGGCGCCAGCGCCCCGCCCATGATTGATGCCGCCGTCATCATCCCGACCCGTGGAGACCGCCCCACCTTTCTCCGCAGGGCCCTCTCCTCCGTGCTCGCCCAGACCACGCGCCCACGGGAGATCCTCGTCGTCGTCGACGGCGACGACGCTCGACGGACCGAGGTGCTCTCCCAGATCGACGGCCTCCCTTGCCGTGTGCTGTCCACGGGGCGCCCCCGAGGAGCCGGCGCAGCCCGCAACCAGGGGGCACGAGAAGCGCGCGCACACCACCTGTGCTTCCTCGACGACGACGACGTCTGGAAACCCGGCTACCTCGCCGCCGTGTTCGCAGAGGGCCCAGGATTCGACCTCGCCCTGACCGCCTTCGAGAAACACACCCACGACGCCATCCGCCCGGAGAAAGTCCCTCCCCAGGAACTCACCCGGACCGCCTTCCTCGTCGCCAACCCCGGAATCCGAGGCAGCAACCTGGTGCTCACCCGCGCGCTCTACGGGAAGGCGGAAGGCTTCTCGGAGCACCTGCCCGCGTTCAACGACATGGACTTCGGGCTCCGCCTCGTCGAGGCCCGACCCGTGCACTACCGGCGCATCTGCGAGCCCCTCGTGGAGTACCACGCCCACGACGGGGAACGCCTCTCGCGGCGAGGCGCGAGCGCCATCCCCCCGGGCATGGAGGGCTTCCTCGATGCCCACGGCCCCACGATGGATCATCGCCAGGAGGCCGCCTTCCGGGCACGCGCCATCGCGCTCTGGGACGTGGACCCGTGGACCCTGCCCGCCCTCGAACGGCGCCTTCTGCGCGCCTCGAAGGCAGGCACGCTCCCTGCGCATTTCCCGGGCCTCCTGCACGCCGCCGAGACGGCACTGCTGGAAGCCACGTGCCGGAGCGACGACGAGACCGACGCCCACCAGGCCTTCATCGACCGCTTGAGCCACGCCTTCGAGCGGGAACGAGGCGCTCCGCGGCTGCGAAGGCTTCGCCTCCTCGTCATCACCACCGACACGCCGGGCAGCGTCGCCGGGTTCCTCGCCTCGCTCCAGACCGCCCTCGACCGATCCGGCTGGCGCCTCGGCATCGAAGGCCCTGGCATCGAGATCCTCTTCGTGCGCAACGACCAGGATCCCGAGGTCGACCAGGCCCACGATGCGGTCCTGCGACGCTGGACCGATCGCCGCGTCGCGATCACCCAGCACGACGTCCCGCGGGCCGACCGGCCGCTCTCGTTGACCGAAGCCCGGCGCTTCGCGCATCGCGCCGCGCAGCACCGCGCCTGGACGCCTTCCCCGGACGAGCCGCTGTGGATGCTCGACGAGGACTTTCGCTTCGAGATGCTCGTGCCCTCGAACACGCGGGGATTCCGCCTGGTCCCTGGAGGATCGCTGCTCCACCGGGTGGCGTGCCTGGCCCTCCAGCACGGCCCACGCGGCGTGGACGCGCTCCTCGGCGGCAACAGCGGAGCGCCCCCCGTCCCTGCGCTCGGAACCCTGCGGCGTCAGCTCCTCGATCTGGCGACCCCCGCCACGCCCGAGCGCCTCACGGAAGGCCCACTGCACCCCACCGCGGTGCAGCTCGGCCGACGCGACGCCTACTACGATCTGAGCACCGATCCGCTGCCAGAGCTGCACGTCCCGATGCGCATGGCCTGGTGGAGCCGGTCCGGGGCATGGTCCTGGGAGACCGTCGTCGACCGATTGCTCCAGGGCTTGCCGGTGACCCGACCCGCCCTGCCCTGGCTCGGCGCTCCTGCGAGCGCCTGGGGCGACCTGGAGGCTGCCAGCGTGGCTGGAGGCAACACCCTCCTCCTCACCCCGCGCGTCCTGCGACCCGAAGACTTCGTGCAGCTCCGCTGGGGCCGCATCCGCTCACGTCGCGGCGACACCACGTGGTGCATCACCTGTCAGGCCGGCGGGGCCCGCATCGCGAGGGCCTCCTTCCCGCTGTTCCACGACCGCACCCCACGCAAGGGGAGACCTCCACGGGAGAGCGCGGTGCATGACATGATCGCGGACGCACTCGGCGTCGGCCTCTACGAGGCGCTGAGGGACACGCGCAGCCTGGATCGCCCGAGCATCGAAGCGTGCGCCAGCCGTCGGCTCGCGGCCGTCGTGGAGAGCCTGGGGACCGTGATCACGCTGCTGAAATCGAGCAAGAACGCCTTCCCGGAGGCCTTCGGCACCGAGCTGCTCTCCGTTGCAGTTCGTGCGCAGGTGCGCCTGGCCGACGTTCGCTTCGACGCTGCGGACCTGCACGAGATGCAGGAAGCGCAGCGCCCCTGAGACGGCACCTTCCCTGCGAAGACCTCGCCCTCCCACGAGCGAGTCCTCCGTCGTCGACCACCATGGCGACATGGTCGCTCTCCGCAGGGACCTTCTCTTCATTCGACCTTTGCCCACCAGGGGACGGTCAACGAAGAGAGGGTTCCCGTCACCAGCAAGCGCCCCCTCCAGCGAACGCTGGCCGTTGCGCCTTTCGCGTGTCCGTCGGCGTACCGGAACGATCGGTCGGCATCCCTCACATGCCGGTCTGCGCACCAGAGCGATCGCTCTGCAGCCTTCACATGCCAGCGAACACCGTTCGACGATCGTCGTTCCGCATTCTCGTGCCAGCGAACGCCGTTCGACGGTCGTCCTTCCGCATTCTCGTGCCAGCGAACGCCGTTCGACGATCGTCGTTCCGCATTCTCGTGCCAGAAACCGCCGCTCCGTCCCTCGTCCTTTCACCCTCGTGCCAGGGATCACCGTTCGACGATCGTCTTTCCGCATTCACGAATCGTCGATTGTCGTTCGACGATCGTCGTTCCGCATTCTCGTGCCAACGAACGCCATTCGACGATCGTCCTTCCGCCTTCACGTGCCAGCGAACGCCATTCGACGATCGTCCTTCCGCCTTCACGTGCCAGTGAACGCCCTCTCGACGATCGTCCTTCCGACATCGAGCCAGGGATCGCCGTTCGACGATCGTCGTTCCGCATTCTCGTGCCAGCGAACGCCGTTCGACGATCGTCGTTCCGCATTCTCGTGTCAGCGAACGCCGTTCGACGGTCGTCGTTCCGCATTCTCGTGTCAGCGAACGCCGTTCGACGATCGTCGTTCCGCATTCTCGTGTCAGCGAACGCCGTTCGACGATCGTTCTTCCGCATTGACGAGTCAGAGGTCGCTTTCTCGTGAACAGGGAAACAATTCCTCTGGCGGTGGATGGAATTCCTGCGTCGCACGACGTCGTTCCACCCATAGAAGAACGAACTCCACACGTCAGCGCTCACCGACCTCCGAATCGAGACGATGGCCACCCGGACGCGAAGCCCCGCCCTCGCCCCGCTCACCAGCACCTCTCGATCGCTCGGCGTCGCCATGGCCCACGGCATCTCCGACCGCGTGGGAGCTGCCCCGACCCGACGACCATCGAGCGATGGCTCCTGGCATGGGGGGCCTGTACAACGGTCCCATGCCCCGCATTCACCTTGCCTCGTTGCTGTTCGCCCTCTCCGCGGCGATGACCGCGTGCTCTTCCTCCACCACCGTCGATGACGGCTCCGGAGGCAACGGCGGCTCGGGGGGAGGAAGCGCGGGCGAGGGGGGGTCCGCGCAAGGAGGCTCGGGTCAGGGCGGCGCGTGTCCCGAGGGGGAGATGCACCTCTACCACGAGGCAGGCTGTGGGCCGGAGGTGCAGCCGGTCTGCTCGCCCCCGCCGCCGCCCTGCGCCGATCCCTTCTGCGGCTGCGACGGCAAGACCATCTACGGGTGCGTCTGGACCTCGGAGAAGTACCAGCACGTGGGTGCCTGCGAGGGGGACGACGCCGAGGCGCGCTGACGCCTCTAGCGAGGCTCGCAGGCGATGGTGTTCGCCACCCACTTGAGGAAGAAGAGCGAGTAGTGGTTGTAGGCGCCGGGCTCGCTCACCGTCTTGTACATCATGTCGTCGTTGTCGGCGCTGGCGACGCAGTTCCCCGTGTCGGCGTACATCACCCAGACGGCGTAGGTGTTCTCGGCGATCCAGTAGTTGGCGAGGCTCGCGGTCCACGCGCCGGTGCCCGCCGTCTCGCGCCGTGACGCCTCGAACAGGGTGGAGCCGCCGCAGGAGAGCACGACGTCTCTGGCAGCGCAGGCGCCACGCCAGACGGGGCCGCTGCCGCCTTCGAGGTACGCGGGCTGTGCGCTGGCGATGCGGGTGTGGTTCAGCGCGGCGGAGCAGAAGCGGTTGCCGTGCGTGCAGTCGAGGTCCGGGTACACCGACGAATGGTTGTGGACGAAGTTGCTGGCGAACTCGTCCCAGGGGCTGTCCTCGTCGGTGCCGCAGTAGGTGTTCTGGAAGGTCGTGAAGTTGCACCCGGCCGCGGCGGCGCGGGGGGCGTCGGTGCGGCGGATGCCCAGGCGGAAGGTCTCGCGCACGGGGATGCCTGCGCGGACGGCGTCGAAGATCTCGGGGGGCACGTCGGCGGCGCTGCCGGTGACGGTCTCCAGCAGGGCGACGGGGTCGGGGATGCTGTCGGTCAAAGGCGGGGCGGCGCCGGGATCCCAGGAGCTCTCGAGGACGCCGACGCGGCCATCGCCGAGGGCGCAGAAGACGTACTGGTTGTTGAGCGCGTCGGTCACGACGGCGATGGTGTCGTCGCCGCAGGGGCGCGCGTTCAGGGCTTCGATCTCGTCGAGGGACGTGGGCGCCCGGAGGTCCTCGGCGGATGCGTCGTCCGCATCGTGCGTCTCGTCGAGATCCGACGGCACCCCGCTCGTGCACGCGCCAAGGCCGGCCAGGAGCAGCGCCATCATCCAGGGAGTCTTGTTCATGATCACCTCGGCACGTCGCTTCAGCAGCAACCGTGCCGGTGGCGAGCGCAGAGGAAGGAGACGTCGACGAGAGGCCACGACGAGGGGCGCGAGGGGCGCGAAGGGCGCGAGGGCTGCGATTTCACCCGCGGCGATGCCGTCTTGGAGCGCAGTGCGTTCCGAGAGAGGGCCGGGCACTGCGGTGATGTCATGCGCGCGTGACGTACGGGTGCCTCGCCACCGTGTCGCTGTCATGGTGGTGTGACAGGCGGTGCAACCTCGAGCGCTCCAGGAGGATGTGCCTCGTCGGTGGGGCGTCTGCGTTGTCGAAGCAGCCACTCGTAGAGGTTTGGATCGTGGTAGGCGTGGCCCGTGCTGTAGGCGCGGCTCCACGAGTTGTGTCCGACGCTCGGGTAGATCGTGAAGATGGGTCGCGTGAACGAGGCCTCGGGGCAAGCATTGATGGCATCGACCATGCGCCTTCCCGCCGAGAGCCGCACGGTCGCGTCAGCGTCACCGTGAAATGCCCAGATGGGGATGTCGTGCTCGGCAATGACACAGGCTTTCCCCGCAGGGCCTCCCCCTGCAATGGGCGCCGCAGCGGCGATCTTGCGAGCGAGTGGCGGATGGGTCACGGCCGTGTAGGTGCCGTAACCGCCCATGGAGAGGCCCGTGAGATAGAGGCGATCCGGGTCGACGCGCTCGTCGGCCAGGACATGGTCGATCACGCAGGTCAGCCATGCGAGAGGATGTGCCTCGGGTCCGGTCGAGAGCTGGGGAGCGATGACGATGAGCTGCTCCGTCTTGCCGTCGACGGTGAAGCGCATGGGGTGGCCCTTCGAGATGTGCCTGAGCGGTCCGTCTTCCTCGTTCACGAGGTCCTGCAGGTTCTTGCCGCGCTGGCCCTTCCCGTGGAGGAAGATCAGGGTCGGATGGCGCTCGCTGCCAGTTCTGGCCTCGTCCGCCGGCCGGTGCTCGAGGTAGCCAATCGTCTCGCGGTCACAGGTCAGGGCGCGCTCCGCGAGGAGCGCAGATGTACTCGTTTCCGTGACGTTTTCGGAGCCCGCGCCGCTCTCGTGAGCGGAAAGCGCCTCGTCTGGATTCTCTGCCGTCCCGCAAGCTGCCGTCAGACACACAGCCGACAGTGCGAGCACCGCCTGCGTTGCCCCTTGCCTGGCGCTCGAAAAGAGCGCTGCCATTCCAGGCAAAGGGGCGCGTCTTCGGCTCATCACTTCTGTCGCGAGCCAGCGGGTCCGGCATGATTTCTCGGACATCGAGACCTCCTCGGGAATCCAGACTCGAGCGGCTCTGTGCCGGCTGCGCAGCTGGGCGGTGTGCACGCGCAGAACGCTCGAATCCGTCGACGGCACCCGGAGCAAGGGATGCGCCGTGAAGAAGGTGCGAGGCCATCAGGCGGTCACAGGGCGCGGGGCGCCATCACCAAGCGCAGTTCATTGCGAGCGGCTTTGGAAAGGTGGGCGAATACGGAGATCGACGTCTCGGTCCCCCGCGCGGCGTGACCGTGTTCATCACGCATTTGCTCTATGACGAACGCTTCACAGGACGCGCTCGTCATCCAGCGACAGCTCGGATTGGCGACACATCCGCCGGACGGCTGGTGATTGAAGCGTGGGCTTCATCCCACGGCTTCGTCGCAGACCTCCGGCATCGACGTCGCTGGCGGGGACGGCTTCCGCTGGCGGGGAGGGCGTCTACGAGGGCGTGGACCAGGGGAAGTAGACGGCGCGGAGGACGGTCGAGGCGCCGGTGCTGGTGAACTCTTCCCGGACGGCCACGGGCATGGCGTTGCGGGGGAAGATGCGGCTGGTGTTCGCGCTCGTGCCGTCCTCGAAGGTGACGTCGAGACGGACTTCCACGGAGCCTTCGGGGCGCCAGGCGTAGGTCGCTTGCATCGCCTTCACGGCTTCTTCCATGGCGCCGACGGCTTCGGGCTCGGGGGTGCCTTCGAGGGCGCGCTGGAGGAGGTCGCGATCGAGGCCGAGCTTGCGGTGCAGCTCGCGGGCGAGGGCGTCGTCGAGCCAGCGCTCGATCTCGTTGCGGTCCCGGCGCACCACGGCCTGCTTCTTCTTGCGGCGAAGGAGACGCTTCAGGACGAAGTAGAGCACGAGCGCGAAGAAGACGATCGAGGTGAGCGAGGTGATGGTCATGCGCGCCTCCGGACGCTCGGGCTTGACGACCTGCAAGGTGCCCGAGCTGCGTGCGGGCGTCGACCGGGAAATCCAGGGCGGGGAGGACGAGCGGAGGTGGCGGTCCCTTGTGCGGGAGGGGGGGTGATGGCATGCCGGCGGGTGGATGGAGGGTCAGGGCGTTCACCGGCCGGTGTGGCGGAGGTTCAAGGAGCGGTTCCTGGAGCGGGCGGTCGCGCATGTTCATGCGGGGGGTCACGCGGTGGTGGTGCGCGACGCCGGGCAGGTGGAGGTGCTGCTCGGGGTGGACGCGAGTGGGTCGGTGACGGCGCTGGGGCTCTGGGCGCTCCTGGCGATCGGGCAGCGGCGGTGGGCGCGGGTGGAGGCGGGCGCGGCGCGCGGGCTGGCGTCGGCGGTGGTGGGGGCGCGGCAGGTGGGTTCGGTGCTCGACTGGTGCGATCGGGACGGGGTGCACGAGGGGGCGACGCGGGAGATCCTGCTCGATTGCCTGGCGTGCGCGGCGTGCTGTCGGGATGGGCGGGTGGTGCTGGACGACGAGGACCTGGCGCGGTTCGAGGCGGCAGGGCGCGCGGAGCTCGGGGGGAGCGTCTTCGTGCGGCGGGCTGGAGGGAAGGCGGTGCTGCGGCTCGCCAGCGATGGGCGGTGCAAGCACCTGGAAGAGGAGCGGCGCTGCGCGATCTACGCGATCCGGCCCGGGAACTGCCGGGCGTTCTTGATGGGGAGCGAGGCGTGCCTGGCAGCGCGGGAGGAGACGCTCGGGTTGCGGGATGGGGCGCCCTTGGAGGGATGAGTGAGAGGCGCTGGAGGTCCGGGCTCGTGATGCCGGGGTGCCGTCATGGGCTGCGGTGCTGGAGGGCTGTGGTGCTGGAGGGCTGCGGTGCCGTCGTAACGGGGTGGTGACTGCGGAACGTGGGGCGGTGCGTCGGAGGGGGGACGCAGGGGGTGACGGAGGGGTGACGCAGTCCGTCCGTACATGTCTTGCTGGTGCGATGGAGGTTGGTGATCCTGTGATAGGGTGACCCTCCTTCCAGCTTGAACCATGACGGAATATCAAGATCGACGCGGACGTCTGTCTCCCTCTCTCCAGGATGCTCGCCGGGAGGGAGGCTTGCTTCGTGAGCGAGCCGTGCCGATGCCGGGTGACCAGCGGCCGCGATGGATGCGGCGGGCGCTCGTGGCGTCGTTGCTGTCGTTGACGGCCGTGGTCGCGGCGCCGCGTCCGGTCCTCGCGCAGGACGCAGGGGCGCTGCTCGACGAGGGCAAGAAGCTGATGGCGGCGGGCAAGCTCGCGGAGGCGTGCCCGAAGCTGGAGGAGAGCTACAAGCTGGGGCCGAGCCCGTCGGCGCTGTACCAGGTGGCGCTCTGCCACGAGAAGCAGGGGAAGATCGCGACGGCGTACGTGGAGTTCATCGACGCCGAGGCGGAGGCGCGCAAGGCAGGGAACAAGGCGCTGCAGCAGGACGCGAAGGTGCGCAGCGCGATGCTGGAGTCGCGCATTCCCCGGCTGACGGTGAAGGTGCCGAAGGACGCGGCGGAGGTGGAGGGGCTCCAGGTGCGCGTCGACGAAACGGCGCTGGAGCGCGGGAGCTGGAACCAGGCGGCCCCGGTGAACCCCGGTGAGCACAAGGTGAGCGCGAGCGCGCCAGGCCGGAAGCCGTGGGACAAGACGGTGAAGCTGCGGGCCGGCAGCAAGGAGAGCGTGACGGTGCCGGCGCTCGCGGTGGACGCTTCGGCCTCGCTGGACATCCCGGAGGTGCCCGAGGCGCACCCGGCGGACGCCACGAAGCCAGGCGAGGCAGGCTCGGGCGGGCCTGCGACCCCCGTGACGCCCGCAGTGACGACGCACCGGGCCGGGCGCTTCGTGTTCGATGTGGGGGTGGGGCCGTCGCTGCTGGTCGGGTTGATCGATCGGGGCACCGTGAGCACGGCGCCTTCCTACGACTACGAGATCTTCAACCGCAGCGCGGACGGGATGATCCTGCCGGAGATCGCGGTGTGCACGGTGGACACGTGCCAGGGGGTCTACGATCCGAGCGTGGGGCTGGTGCTCGGGGGGCAGGCGTTCGTGGGGTACGCGCTGCAAGAGGATCTGCACGTGGGCGCGCGGGTGCTCGGCGGTGTGCGTCTCGGCGGGGGCTACACGCTGCTCGGTGGCCCCTCGGTCTCGAAGCGTTTCGGCAGCAACCTGTGGGCCGGCTTGAGCTTGCTGGTGGGCGGCGTCGCGAACGATGCGAAGCCGGTCGGGGTGCGCGGGGAGATCCCGGCGGAGCTGCAGGAGTTCAACGAGGGCGCGACCGAGGTGGCGATCAACGTGGCGGCGCAGACGCCGCTGCCGGCTTCGGAGGTGGTGGGGACCTTCGCGTTCGGAGGCGCGGTGGAGATCTCGTACCAGCTCCTCGACAACCCGAGCGACAGCTGGCACTCGGGCGCGTTGATGGTGAGCGCCTGGCCGACGTTCCTGAAGGGGCTGGAAGGGTTCGCCATCAGCGTGCCGGTGACGCTGGGCTACCGGTTCTACTGAGCTGGAGGCGCTTCCTCGCGCTGGAAGCGCTGCCCTGAGCCGGAGGCGCTGCCCTGAGCCGGAGGCGCTTCCTCGCGTTGGAAGCACTTCACCGAGCCAGAAGCGCTTCACACGTCACGGAGCTGGAGGCGTTTCAGGAGCGTCCAGCGCGCAGCGGAAGCCGATGGTGGCGGCGGCGGTGACGGGGGCTGCGACGGTGCGCCAGAGGGTCGAGAGCTTGGTGGCGTCGTCGAAGAAGCTGCCGCCACGCACGATCTTCAAGGGGGAAGCGGGGTCGCCCTTGGGGTCCACGCCGCTCGGGGGGGTGGCGGAGAAGCCGTCGGAAACCCACTCGGCGAGGTTGCCAGCGAGGTCCTGGATGCCCTCCGGGGTGCGATCGCCCGGGTGGGTGCCGGCGGCGCAGGTGGCAACGGAGACGCCGATCTTCCGGCAGGCTTCGTTGCGGTCGTAGCAAGCGCGGTCGCAGGTGGGCTCGTCATTGCCCCAGGGGAAGGCGCGCTGGGTGGTGCCGCGGGCGGCGAGTTCCCACTCGGCTTCGGTGGGGAGGCGGCGGCCTCGGTAGCGGCAGTAGCTCTCGGCGCTGGCGTAGTCGACGCAGTTGACGGGGTGGTTGCCCTCGCCACGGGCGGCGTTGCAGCGCCGGGTCCAGGTGTCGACGTACTCGCGGTCGACGGGGGCGGCGGTGCTGCCTTCGGCGGTCTGTTCGGGGGTGACGGACACGTGGTCGGCGGGGGAGCAGAGGCGCTCGGCGACGCACGCCTGGTAGGCGCGGGTGGTGACCTCGGAGCGGTCCAGGAAGAAGCCGCGGGTGAGGGTGACCTGGCGCTGGTCGGCGCCCGCGCCGAACACCACGGTGCCCGGCTGGAAGAGGACCATGTCCTCGGGAGGAACGAACGGGGGGGCGGCCGAGGCGCTGGTGGTGGGCTCGGGTGAGGCGCTGGCGAGGACGGGAGGGACCTCGGGAGCAGCCGTGGGCGCGACGAGGGGGTTGCGCGCGCTGGCGCTGGCGCTGGCGGTGGGTCGGGGGGCGGTGGGCCGAGGGTTCGCTGGAGCGCGCGCGGGGTCGCGGGTGAGCTGGAGGTAGGTGGCGGCGCTGCCACCGATGAGGGCGAGCACGGCGATCCAGGGCCAGATGCGGCGGCCGGTGGAGGCGTCGCTGGATGCGGCGCCCGTCGTCTTGGGGGCGGCCGCAGATCCGGCCCCCCCTGCGCTGGGTGCTGGCGTGGCAGGGGGGGAGGCCGAGGGGTCACGGTCGGCCTGCGCCACGTCGCCGATGCGCAGGCCGCGCGGGGTCTCGAGCATGGAGTCGTCGAGGGCGGCCCGCGATCCTGCGCCGTGCTTGACGGTGGAGGCAGCGCGCAAGGATGGCGACGAGGAGAGCTGGCCGCGGGCGCCCTGGCCGCTGCTGACGGCGCCGTTGCCCTGGCCGCTCCCGTTGCCGCCAGCGCGGCCGCTGGAGGCGTCGAGGGACTCGGCGGGGATGGTGGCATCGAAGGCGGGGGCGTCCATGGACGGGGCGCGGGGGGTGGAGCCGCTGCCGGTCGGGCCGCTGTCGCCGTTGCCTCGGGGGCCAGCGGTCGCGACGCCACTGGCGGCGCCGCCGAGCCAGACGGCCCCCGCGGCGCCGGCTTCCTTGACGGCGGCGGTGAGGGCGTCCCACATCTCGCCGGCGCTGACGTAACGGTCCTTGGGCTCGACGGCGAGGGCCTTGAGGAGCACGCGCTCGACGACTTCGTCGACCTCGACGCCGCGGGAGCGCAAGGAGGGGCGAAGGTGCGGGTCGGCGGCGGCGATATAGAGCTGGGTGGGGTCGTCGCCGTCGAGGGCGCGGCGGCCGCTCACCAGCTCGACCAGGATCAAGGCGAGAGCGAAGACGTCGGTCCAGGGGCCGGTGGCGCCGCGCATCTTGCTGAACTGCTCGGGGGCGCCGTAGCGCGGGGTGAAGGCGCTGGGGCCGTCGCGGGTGGCGGCGAGGGCCTCGGTGAACGAGGCGACGTCGGTGAGGACCTTGGCGATGCCGAAGTCGAGGACCTTGAGGGTGCGGGTGCCGCCGACGTCGGTGAGGAAGAGGTTGGCAGGCTTGACGTCGCGGTGCGCGACGCGCTGGGAGTGAGCGACGGCAAGCGCGCGCGCGGCGGGTTCGAGGAGGCGCATCGCCTCGTCGAGGGGCATGCCGTACTCGTCGCGCTCGTGGCGCTCGCGCATGAACTGGGCGAGGGTCTGGCCCTCCAGCCACTCGAGGACGAGGTAAGGGATCCAGGTCCCGGTGTCGGTGGTGAACGCGCCGACGTCGAGCGCTTGCACGATGTTGGGGGTGAGGCGCGACAGGCGGTGCAGGAGGCGGCCCTCCTCGCGGAGAAGCTCCAGGAGTTCCTCGCGCTCCTTCTCGTCGAGGGCGGGCATCTTCAAGCACTTGACGGCGATGAGCTCGCCGAAGCCCTTGTGCACGGCGCGGTACACGACGCCGAAGCCGCCGTCACCGACCACCGAGGCGACGCGGTACTTCCCCTCGATGACGTGACCGGAGAGCTGGAAGGGATCGCCAGACGCCGGGGGCTCCACCATGCCCCCGCTCCTACCTCGCCTTCGCGCTCCGGCCTAGTCCTGCGTACCTGAAATCAGGGGTCCGGCGGCAAGCCAGCCGCTGCCCCAGCAGGTCACCGTCCCTGCTTTCCCGCCCGGAGCCGCAGCAGGAACTGGCGACGAACGCGAAGCGCGGTGTCCCTGCCTCGCGCGCCCCCCTTCGAGCGCCCCCGGCGAGGCGTGAGGATGCCCGGCTCCAGGCATGAGCGAGGCCACCGTGACCGCCGAACGCCTCCCTCGCCCAGCCGAGCGAGAACCGCTCCCTCGCCCAGCCGAGCGACAACCGCGCTGAACCAGGTGAGCGACAACCGCGCTGAACCAGGTGAGCGACAACCGCGCTGGCCAGCGGTCTCCCTTCCCTCCCCTCCGCGTGTGCTGCATCAGTCCCGGACCACACCAGCTCAGGACCATGCCCGATCCCGCCCTCATTCATGGTTTCCGGATGGCCAGCCCCCCTCCCCGCACCTGCGGACACATGAGCCAGGAGGCCGAGCCAGTTCGAAGGTGACGCTACACAGTCCGACGCAACCTCCAGCCCTCCGACGTTGCACGACAGGCGCCCGCCCCTGAACCCCGGAGCGTTCGACCTGGAACCGCAAGCGCTCGGTGCAACGCCAGCAGCGTCCGACCTTGCACCGGGAGCATCCGACGCAGCCTGTCGAAGATCATCCGCACGACAGCGCGGCCGAGCGGCACCACCACGAAGGCACGACGGCACGATCGCGCGGCACCACCACGCCGGCACGACGGCACGACGGCACGACGGCACGACGGCACGACGGCACGACGGCACGACGGCACGACGGCACGACGGCACGACGGCACGACGGCACGACGGCACGACGGCACGACGGCACGACGGCACGACGGCACGACGGCACGACGGCACGACGGCACGACGGCACGATCGCGCTGCACCACCACGCCGGCACACGATCGCGCGGCACCACCACGCCGGCACACGATCGCGCGGCACCACCACGCCGGCACATCATCCGCACGGCGCGCGACCGTGCAACACGACAGCGCGACCGTGCAACACGACAGTACGACGGCACGACAGTACGACGGCACGACAGGACATCATCCACACGACGGCGCGAGGGTGCAGCGCGACAGTACGACGGCACGTCAGGACATCATCCGCACGACGGCGCGAGGGTGCAGCACGACAGCATGATCACCGTCGACGTGCCTCACGACGTCGGGTCGTTCAGGTGCTTTGCTGTAGGGGCGGAGAGGGTAGGCGTACATGGCGCGCTGCATGTCGATGGATCCGATGTCGTGTCACGCGATGCTTCGTGACGTGCGGATGGCGCGGTGAAGTGCTCGGTTCCAGCAGCGATGCGTGCGTTACCTCGTCGACGTTCGAGCACGGAAAGAGCACGCGTCGTGCGACGTCGGTTCACTGCCAGAGGCCACGGGACGCGCCCGAACTGCTGGATCCCTGTCTCGCTTGCCCCTACTCTCTGCGCGGCCCTTCTCGAGGTGGCTCGCGCAGGGGCACGGTTCAAATTGCACCGGGAGCAGACATGAAGCGTATCTTTTACTTTGCGGCAGCTACCGCAATCACTTGCCTCTTCTCGATCGCTGGCTGTGACGGCGAGGAGCCCACGGGTCCCGGCCCGGGGACGGGCGGGAATGCCGGCGAAGGTGGGTGCGGCGATGCTTGTGGCTCGGGTCGTGCCATCCGGATCCACTACCAGCTGCAAGGCGACGGCGATGTGGCCACCTGGGGTGCGCACTTCTGGGGGGACGGCGCGGTGGTGTCGGCGCCGCAGTGGGCAAGCCCTCAGCTCTTCGACAAGTCGGATGATTTCGGCGGGTACACCGACATCCAGATCGTGGACGGCGAGGACGCGGGGACCACGTGGGTGGGGCTGATCCCGGTGCAGTGCGCCGATGGGAACTGCAAGAAGGACGTGGAGACGGCGGTTCGCTGGGCCGATCTCTACGCCAGCGAGGAGAACCCCGAGATCCGTGAGGGCTGGATCGTGCAGGGGCAAGCGATCCTGCGCGAGCCGCCCACCTCCACGGGGCCGGCGTTCAAGATCTCCAACCCGCACGACTTCATCGATCTCGGGAACGGGAGCGTGCGCCTGATGTTCCGGGTGGCGAAGGGCTCGAAGGGGGAGGTTGCCTACGGCACCGCAGCCGATGCGCTGACGGAGACCGTGAGCTGGAGCGATGGGGACGACATCAACAAGCAAGGCCTGGTGATCGACGGGCTCACGCCAGGGATGACGGTCCACTACCGGATCCGCACCTCGCTCGCGGCGAGCGAGGGCGAGCTCACCGACGAGCGGGATGGGCTTTCGCTCACGCCGGTCGCCGTCGATCCGGTGGTCGACACCGGCGACTGGGCGAACTGGGGGCGCCAGGGGGTGATGTACCAGCTCATCGTCCGGACGTTCGCGGACGGGGGCAGCGCGAAGGCCAGCGTGCAGGACCCGGAGATGGAGAGCGGGATCGACGGCGCGCAGAAGGACGGGGTCGGGGATCTCGTCGGGCTGCGGTCGAAGCTCCAGTACCTCGCGGATCTCGGGGTCGGTTCGATCTGGATGACGCCGGTGTTCGCGGCGAACAGCTACCACGGCTACGACACCACGGACTTCTACAACATCGATCCCGCCGTCGGCACCTTGAAGGACTTCAAGGATCTGACCGAGGCGGCGCACGCGCTCGACATCAAGATCATCGTGGATCTGGTGCAGAACCACGTGGCCGACGTGAACCCCTGGTTCGCGGCCGCGATCGATGACACCCACCCCGACCACGCGACGTACCGCGACTGGTTCCTGTGGTCGGATCAGTTCTCGAACATGTACACGGATCCGCATCCGTTCGACCCGTCCGCGGTGGTCTGGGCCTGCAAGAACTACCGCTGCTACCACCAGATCTTCGGGGGGGCGATGCCGGAGCTGAACTTCCGGAACCCGGCGGTGCGGGACGAGATGAAGAAGATCTCGAAGTTCTGGATCGATCTCGGGGCCGATGGGTTCCGTCTGGATGCGTCGAAGCACATCGAGCAGTTCGACGACGACAACGGGGTGGACCTGGCGGTGCACGGGACCCACGTGTGGTGGAAGGAGTTCAACGCCTATGTGAAGCGTGACGTGCCGCGGCCTTCGGGCTCGGCGACGGTGCTGCTCGCAGGCGAGAACCGCTGGGATGATCCGGCGGTCGCGAACAACATGGTGCCCTACGCGGGGGACATGGACTCGCAGTTCGACTTCCCGTTCCGCACGCTGCTGGCGAACTTCGCCAACGGTCAAGCGGGGGACGCTGCCGATTTCGTGAAGTACGTCAATCAGCTGCGCACGGACAGCGCGGTGGTTTCCAGCGGCGGAAATGCGAACCACTTCTATCAGCGGTTCCTGTCGAACCACGATCTGGAGCGGCCCGCGACCCAGTTCAAGGACGCGGCGGGAGCGAACCTGCTGGCCGTTCTGAAGCAGTCGGCCACCGTGGTGCTCACCCTGCCCGGGATGCCGGTCGTGTACTACGGCGAGGAGCTGGGCAAGGAGGGCAAGCGCGACAAGTACCCCGGCGCCGACGTCGAGGGCGACTGGGATCGCGACGAGCACATCCGCGAGCCGATGAGCTGGTTCGAGGAGCAGATCTTCATCGAGGAGCTGCTGGAGGGCGAGCGGGTGAAGTTCCACGACGTCGACGTCGCGGCGACGAACACGGCGAACGGGGTGACGGCGAGCGACGCCGGGGTCTGCAGCGCGCCGAACCCCGACTACCGCTTCGTCAAGTACATGTCGAATCCAGAACCGGCGTCGGTGGAGGCGCAGGAGGGCGACATGGGCAGCCTGCTCGAGCACTACCGGAAGCTGATCCAGATCCGGAAGACCCACCACTTCATCACCAACAGCGGCGTGGTGGTGCAGAAGGTCCTGGATAACGAGACCTGGTACGAGTACTCGCTCACCGCGGGCGGTCAGTCGCTGTCGGTGCGCTTGAACCGGACGGGGACGGCGCAGAATTTCTCGCGTACGAGCGTGACCGATCTGCTCTCCGGATCGAACGGGCCGGGGTTCCAGGTGCCGCCGCACGGCGCGGTGATCCTCCAGGCTCAGCCCTGATCTCCACCTGACGCCATGATCTCCGCTCGACGCCGTGAACCCTGACCAGCTCGTCTTCCTCGATCGGCTGGATGGTCCCTGGACCGCGCTCCTGGTTTACGGCGTCGGCGGTCTCTTGCTCTGCGCTCACCTCGCCTTCGCGCTGCACCGGTGGCTGACCCACCGGCGCGCAGCGGCGCAGGCCAGGCTCGATGAGTCCCGCCCTCCGAAGCTGACGCCCGGCTTCACCTCGCTGTGCGGCGTGGTGGAGACGGACGACGAGCGGCCAGCCATCCGCTTGACCCTCTGGGAGGAGGGGATGGAGTGGCAGCACCGGGGGTCGTGGCGCCACCGCTGGAAGGAGCGGTCGCGGGAGCTGGAGACGCGGCCGTTCACGCTGCTGCTGCCCACGGGAGAGCGGATCCGGGTGCTGCTCGACGAGCGGGTGATCTACGTCGACGCGCTGCAGATCCGTCTGTTCACCGGCACGGAGCGAGAGCGTTCCGCGGAGCTTTCGGCAGGGCAGCAGGTGCGGGTCGATGGGGTGCTGCTCTGGAATCGGTCGGGGCGCAGGACGGAGGGTGTCTACCGGGGAGGCACGGCGCCGACGTCGATGGTGCTGCGCGGTGGGCGCACGGAGTCGCTGCTGATCGCGGTGGGCGGGCTGAGCGCCGGTCACGAGGCGTGGGCGCGGTGGTACGGGCGCGCCGCTTCGTTGCTGGGGCTGACGCTGGCCCTGGTGCAAGGCGTGGCCTACCGGTCGTACCACGCGCTCCAGATCGCCGGGGTGGTGGTGAGTGCCGACATCGTGGGGCAGCAGGTGTACACGACGGCCTCACGCCACGGCGGGCGGGTGCACTACCGGCTCCACGCGCGCATGCAGGACGAGGCGGGACGCGCGTACGGCCTCTCCGACGAGGTGCCCAAGCCTCTGTGGGAGGAGGCGACGCGCCGGACCGGGGCGCTGAAGTCGGTCCCTTTCCTGGTCGTGCCGTCGTCACCCGAGATCCACCAGGTGGGGACTCGGCCCGCGCTGCCGAGGGGGCCGGGTCTGCTCGGTCATGCCGCCGCCCTGGCAGCGCTGGGGACCTTCTGGTGGCTGCGCCGGCAGGCGACGCCCTGGTACGAGCAGCGGCGGGTGGTGGAGCGAGGTTCGGGCTCGCTGACGTCGAGTGTGCTGGCGCAAGAGGCGGCGCAGTCGGTGCGGCGCGCGTCGGCGACGGGTCCTTCCGCGTCGAGCCAGGCGCCCACCGTCGGCTCTGGCTCTGGGTGAGCGGTGCTCGGGGTCCGGCGGAGACGCTCTCGGGCTCGGGGGTCTGGCTGAGACGCGCTCGGGCTCTGGCTCCGGCGGAGCGTCGTCGTCACCGAGGCGAGGGAGCGAGGGTGGAAGCTCGCCCGAACTGGCGTTCGAAGGCACGCAGGTTCGGCTGATCGCGACCGCGGTCGTAGACGGCGAAGACGATGCGATCGAAGGCGCCCTGGAACCGGGCCAGCGCGAGGGTCTGGGCGAAGGCCGCGGCGACGTCTTCGGGGCTGTTGCGGAAGACGCCGCAACCCCAGGCGCCGAGGATCACGCAGCGGTGGTCGTGGTGGCCCGCTGCGGCGAGGACGAGTTCGGCGCGGCGATCGAGGGTGCTGCGGATGGCCGTCGGCGAGGCGCGCTCCTGGCGGCGGGCTTCGCCAGCGTTCGGCGCCGGGGCGGTGAGGAGGGAGAGAGCGAAGGGCTGCTCCAGAAGCTCGTAGCGCTCGTCCCGGAAGAAGGGGACGTCCGGTGAGTAGACGAGGTGGTCGGTGTACAGGAAGGAGCCGAAGCCGCGGTTGCGGGTGTAGTACTCGCGCTGTTCGATGAGGCAGGGGTAGAGGGCGGAGCAGCGGGCGAGGTCCTCTTCCTGGGCCTTGGCGCCGTTGATGAAGCCACCGCCAGGGTTCTTCGCGGAGGCGAAGTTGAGGGCGAGGACGCGCGCTTCGCCTTCCTGCTCGACGAGGCGTCGGCCGGCAGCGCCGGTGGTCTCGTCGGTGACCTCGATGCGCGGGGGTGCGTCGCGGCGCGCCGTGGGCGTCCAGTCGTCGAGGGTGCCAGGACGGTGGAGCACGGTGCGTTCGACGGCGGTGCTCACCTCCTTGCCGATGCGTACGGTGCGACCGGAGGGGGCCTCGTAGGAACCACGCTGGTAGATGGCGAGGTTCTCGGTGGCGATGGCCTTGAGCTTCATGCGCGACGACGATGCCTGCAAGGGCGGGCATCGTCCAGCGTGGGACACGGGTTCGGCGCGTGGGTCACCCCTGGATCGAGGGGTCGGCCACCGTCGAACGTGGCGCTCGGTCTTCGCTCGGGGGGCGTCCGGAGTCGACGCGAGGGTGGTAGGCTCCCCGGCGATGCGGACATCGTGCTGGGTTCCTTTTGCTTTCGCGCTCCTCGGGTCCATCGGGTGTGAGTCGACCGCGAGCGCTCCGCCGCCGCAGTCGGCCCACGAGGGCGCGGCCGTCACCAAGAAGCGCGACGAGAAGATCCCGCCCTTCCGGTTGGGGCACTTCTCGAGCCCGGATGGGTTCGTGGCCATCGTGCTCGATCGGACGGGAGAGCTGCCGAAGGTGCAGCACGATCGCGAGAAGGACGTGGTGGAGCTGTTCGTGGAGGAGGCGAGGGACGCGGGCGAGGTCGCCGGTCACTGGCTGAACGGGCCGGGGGGGCAGCACTGGTTCTTCCTCGGCACGGACGGGGCGCTCTGGTTCATCCGGCCCGAGGCGCGTGCCAACGCGACGGTGCGTCACCTGCGCAGTGTGGCCACGCCGCTCAGCCGAGATGCGGAGGCCGATCCGCTCGGCGCCCCCACGCAGCGAGGGAGCGCGACGCCGCCTCCCGAGAAGTCGGCGTACGAGAAGGCAGGTGAGCAGCTCGAGGCCCTGTCGGTGCGGGCGCGGCTGCCGAAGTTCCTCCCCGAGGAGTCGGGGAACCTGGCGAAGATCGAGGAGGCGCTCGGGGCGATCGACGCCTCGATGCTGGTGCGGGTGAGCGCGAAGGGGGCGGCAGCAGCGCGGTGGGCGCCAGCGTCGGAGTACATCGGGAACGTGCAGCAGGGGCTCGGCGGTCGGATCGATGGCTACGCGTCGGACGATCCCTGGGACAAGGCCGGCAAGGGGCTGGCGAAGCACGGGGGTCAGCTGCGGGCGCGGGTGGCGTTCGGGGAGCCGAGCCGGCTCCGGACGCACCTGCTCACGGGGTGGCCGCCGCCACTCGCGGAGGGGACGCCCGGGGTGGTGTGGATGGTGAGCGGTGGGACGGTGGTGTTCGTGTCGCTCGATGGGGGTCGTTACGTGATCAGCATCCCGAACGATGTCGCCGAGCAGGGGCTGCCGGTGATACCCGGGGCTGGTGCGCTCGCGCAGTGGCCGGCGCCGGTGCAGCACGCGCTGGTGGACGTGGACTCGATCCGCGGCTTCGCCAAGGGAAACGCGGTCCCGGCGCAGGTGGGGAAGGACATCGAGGCGCTCGACGACGCCTGGTTCCAGTGCGTGAACAAGGCGTGGGGCGAGGGCCGGAAGGAGGGGGAGAAGATCGAGGCGTCGCCGGAGTCGTACGACCGGAAGCGAGGCAAGCTCTCCGCCATCCCGAAGAAGTACGAGACGAAGGCGCAGAAGGACTGCGCCGAAACGAAGCAGAAGCTGGAGGAGGGTCTCGTGGCGTTCATCGAGGCGCGGACGAAGGCGCGTCTCTCGCTCCACGAGAAGGCCAAGGCGCGAGCGGCCGCGCTGGGGGTGAAGTAGGCCGCCGGAGGCGTGGGCTGTCCGCCGGCATACCGGCTCGTCTGTGACGTACGCGAGGAGGTGCAGGGTCTCGGCGTTGCCCTGCGCACCGATGGTAAGCTCCCGCCGTGACCCTCAGCGCCGCCCCAGAACCGTCGAGCCCCGGTTTGGCACCGCCTGAGGTCGGGCCTCGTCCCCCGCCCGTGGAGCTGGATCCCGGGCGAGCGGCATCGACGGAGCCTCCAGCGCCAGGGTCGCAGCGGGCGTCGCAGCCCAGCCTGCGGCCGCCCTCGGCGTCGTTCTTGCCAGCCGCGCCGGCCGGGCCGGGGTTCACCGAGCGCAGGAAGACGTCGCCCGTCTCGGTGCGAGAGAAGGCGACGCAGAGCGGGCGGTTCGTGCGGGCGTACGCGACGACGTTCGCGGTGCTGGCGAGCTACCTGTGGTTCTCGCTGCTCTCACGGATGTTCGGGCGTGCGTGGTCCGAGGCGCGCGTGGGTGAGGTGCATCGGCGCAACGCGCGGCGCATCGAGCGGACGATCATGCGGCTGCAGGGGCTGTTCATCAAGGTGGGGCAGCTCCTCAGCATCATGGCGAACTTCTTGCCGGCAGAGCTGCGCGAGGGGCTGACGGGGCTGCAAGATCAGGTGCCTCCGCGGCCGTACGCGGAGATCGAGGCGCGGGTGCAGGCGGAGCTGGGGAAGCCCGTCGCCGAGCTGTTCGCCAGGTTCGCGGAGGAGCCGATCGCGAGCGCGTCCCTGGGGCAGGTGCACGAGGCCTGGCTGAAGGACGGGACGCACGTGGCGGTGAAGGTGCAGCACCGCGACATCGACGAGATCGTGCGGCTCGATCTGGCGACGATCCGGCGGATCATGACGATCGTGTCGCTGTTCGTGCCGGTGCGAGGGCTCGACGCCTACTACCACCAGGTGCGGGCGATGATCTCGGAGGAGCTGGATTTCGCGCTGGAAGCGACGAACATCGTGCGCATCTCCGAGAACTTCGCCGGGCAGGATCGGGTGCGCTTCCCGAAGCCGGTGGGGGGGTACTGCACGCACCGGGTGATGACCACGACCTTCGTGGAGGGGGTGAAGGTCGGGGACCTGGCCGCGCTGGAGGCGCTCGGCGTGGACCGGAAGGAGCTGGCGCGTCGGATCGTGCAGACGTTCTGCCAGATGATCTTCGTCGACGGGATCTACCACGCGGATCCTCACCCGGGGAACATGCTGGTGGGGCGCAACGGGGAGCTGATCCTGCTCGACTTCGGCGCGGTGGCCGAGCTGAGCCCGCAGACGCGCGAGGGGATCCCGGAGTTCCTGGAGGCGGTGATCCGGCGCGATACGGAGCGGATCATCAAGGCGATGCGGAAGATGGGCTTCCTCGCACGGGGGGATCACCTCGACGTGAGCGAGAAGGTGGTGGAGTTCTTCCACCAGCGCTTCCAGGAGGAGGTCCGGCTCGATCGCTTCAACCTGAAGGACATCAAGATCGATCCGCAGCGGGGCATCGAGAGCTTGATCGATCTGCGGCGGATGAACATCGGGCTGAAGGAGCTGTCGGGGGCGTTCCACGTGCCGCGCGACTGGGTGCTCCTGGAGCGGACGCTGCTGCTCCTGACGGGGCTGTGTACGCAGCTCGATCCGGAGCTGAACCCGATCGAGGTGGTACGTCCGTACCTGCAGGAGTTCGTCCTGGGGAACCGGGACTGGGCACAGATCGCCCTGGAAGCCGCGAAGGACATGGGCCTGAAGGCCCTGACGCTGCCCGACGATCTCCGCAAATACCTGACCCGGGCGAACCGGGGCGAGGCGGAGGTGAAGGTCCGGGGGCTTTCCCAGGCCGCAGGGTTGATCTATGCGGGAGTGCAGCAGCTCATCTTCGCGGCGCTCGGCATCGCAGCGGGGATGGCAGCACTCCAGCTCCACCTGGCAGGTCAGGTGGCGCTCTCGAGGGCCTGTCTGTACGGGGCGGGTGGAGCGCTTTCGCTGCTGGTGCTGAGCATGCTGTTCACGCGGCGGGCATGAGGAATGAGGGCATGGTAGGGACCGTTTTCAAGGTGTCGCTCCGGGCGCGTCCGGGGACCGAGGCAGGGGACATGATCGACGAGGCTGCTGTGGCGCAGGAGTACCAGGCGCGTCTCGAGGCCGACCTCGCCGAGGCGCAGGCCACGGTGAAGCGGCTGGACGAGGAGCACGCGGAGATCGGCGTGCAGCTCCGGGAGGAGCCAGGGGAGCAAGGGCGCGCAGAGCGGCGGCGGGTGGCCGCCGAACGGGAGGAGGCGCGGAGCCGGGTCCAGTCGGCGCAGACCGGCTTGACGCTGCTGCGGCTGCAAGGCTCGCCCTTCGGCCTGATCGCCGAAGACGAAGGCGTGCTCGGGATGATCGCGGTGACGGTGCCCAAGGGGACGTCGACCGCGCAGCGAGAGAAGATCATCGCGGAGGATCTCGTCGAGCAGCTCACCAGCGCGGCAAGGTCGCTCGGGGTGGTGCTGGGGGCGTCGGCGGATCGCTACACGCGGGAGCGGCGGGGGCGCGACAGCGCAGGCAGGACGGTGCTCGATGTGCTCGGACGCATCGAGGGAGACCTGCTGGTGCCTGCGGTCTCGCAGTCGCGCAAGCCAGCGCACCGCTAGAGACCCGATCGGGGCGCTTCTCGAAGCTCGTCGAGCGCCGGGCAGAGGGACTGCCCCCAGTCGGTCAGGTGGTACTCGACCTTCGGTGGCATCCCGCTCGGACGCCCCATGACGCCGCGTGAGGTCGCCGACCTCATCGCGTTCGTGGTGTCCCCGCGCGCGGGCTCGATCACAGGCACGGAGTTCGTCATCGATGGAGGCACCGTGCCCACGGCGTGATGCGTTCTGCCGCCGTGCGCACCACGTGGTTGGCCCACCGTCACGCTGCCGCGTGGTCCGTGGGCCCTTCAGCTCACGGCTTCTTGATGCGCTCGCGGATCTCCCGGGCGCGGGCCGCGCTGGCGGGGTGGGTGGAGAGGATCTCGGGGACAGGCTGCGACTCGAGGCCTTCGAGAAAGCGCGCGAGGCCGTCGGGGGAGTGACCCGTTCGCTGGAGGAGATCGACGGCGAAGCTGTCGGCGTCCTCTTCCATCTCGCGGCTGAAGCTGAGGGTGTCGAGCTGGGAGGCGCCGCCGATGAGGGTGGCGGTGATGCCGTTGATGTCGCCGAGCACGTAGGCGAGCACGATGCCGTAGACGCTGTTCCGGATCAGCGAGCGGACGCCATGGCGGCGCACGGCGTGGCCGAGTTCGTGGGCCATCACGCCACGCAAGGCGTCGTCGTCATCCCGGGTGCGATCCAGGAGGCCGGTGAGAACGAAGACCTCTCCCCCCGGGAAGGCGAAGGCGTTGGTCTGGGTGTCCCGGAGGACGGTGAGACGGGGGCTCACGAGGGTGGCTGCTTCCTCGGGGGTGAGCTGGGCGCGAAGCTCGTCGAAGACACGCGTGGCGCGCGCTCGGTCTTCGTCCGAGGGTGGCTCCCCGAGTCCATGCTGGGCGCGCATGGCTTCGCCGCCGACCTTGCCGATGGCAGCGTCGACCGAAGCAGGGACCTGCGCGAGAAGAGCGCCAGCCGCGTATCCCGCACAACCTCGCAACCCGAGGAGGATGAGGGCGATGGCTCCCAGGAGGAGGAGGAACTCGCCGAGCACCCGCTTTCCGCTGTGATGGAAGCCCCGAGGAGCTACCTTTCCCGCTTCCGGTTCCGCCATGACTCCGTTATACCCCTCGCCGAGCAGGGTCAGGTATGCAGCATATTGTCAAGTACGGTCCCTCGTTCTCGATGCTTCAGCTCCAGCTCAACCCGGGCGAGGTGATCATCGCCGAGGCTGGCTCCATGGTCGCGCGCTCCACGAGCCTCCAGATGGACGTGAAGCTCAACGCGGGGCGAAACGCGGGTTTCTTCGGGAAGCTGAAGGCGATCTTCATCGCGCTCATCCGGAAGGTGATCGGAGGAGAGACCTTCTTCGTCAACCACTTCTCGTCGCCGCAAGGTGGCTGGGTGTGGCTGGCGCCATCCCTGAGCGGCAACGTCCGGCATATCCCGCTGCAGGGGCAGGCGATGCTGTTCAGCGCGGGTTCGTACCTCGCGAGCGCTGGCGACGTGGACCTGAAGATGCGCTGGGGCGGCTTGCGGGCGATCCTGTCGAAGGAGGGCGCCTTCTTCGTGGAGGCCTCCGGCCAGGGGGATCTGTGGGTGACGAGCTACGGCGCGATCGATGAGGTGTACTGCAACGGCACGTACATCGTGGACAACGGCCACATCGTCGGCTTCGACTCGACGCTGGACTTCAAGATCCGGAGCGCGGGCGGGGGGCTGATGGGCTTCGTGGCCTCGGGTGAGGGTCTCGTCTGCGAGTTCCAGGGCCAGGGGCGGATCCTGATCCAGTCGCGCAACACGAGCTCCCTGGTGAGCTGGTTGACGCCCATGCTGCCGCCCTGAGCGACGAACGAAGGATTCAAGCGATGCAGGTCAACCTTCTTTATCGACCTTCCCAGGCCCTCGCGCAGTGCTGGCTCGCCCCGGGCGAGAGCGTGCTCGCCGAGAGCGGCGCCATGGTGGGGATGTCCACCAACGTGGCGATGCAGACGCAGTCCGGCGGCATCATGTCGGGCTTGAAGCGGATGTTCGGCGGTGAGTCGTTCTTCCGGAACACGTTCACGTCCCAGGGTGGCAACGGCGAGGTGCTGTTCGCGACGCCGCTCTGTGGCGACATGCTGGTGCTGGACGCCGGTCACCGGCAGTACTGCTTGCAGAGCAGCGCTTACGTCGCGTCGAGCCAGGGCGTCGACGTGCGAACGCGCGCGGGCGGCATGAAGGGGTTCTTCTCCGGGGCCGGCCTGTTCATCCTGGAGACGCAGGGGCAGGGGCAGGTCGTCATCGGCGCGTTCGGCGCGCTCGAGGAGGTCCGCGTGGACGGGTCGTTCGTGATCGACACGGGCCACCTGGCAGCCTGGGACTCCAGCCTTCAGTACCGGGTCGGGAAGAGCGGCGCAGGCTGGATCGCCTCGTGGCTGTCGGGCGAGGGCCTCGTCTGCACCTTCGAGGGACAAGGCAGCGTCTGGCTCCAGTCGCGCAACGCATCCGAGTACGGCGCCGTCATCGGCGCCATGCTTCCCCCGCGAAAGTAGAAGGACCGGAGGATCACGTGCGGCAAGAGATCCGTCACAACCCTGACTTCGGCGTCCTTCAGGTGACGTTCGATCAACCCGGCGAGCAGATCATCACCGAGAGCGGCGCGATGGTCGCTCGCGACACGGCGATCGACATGAAGACCAACCTGCAAGGTGGTCTCGGTGGTGCGCTGAAGCGGAAGCTGCTCGGCGGCGAGAGCTTGTTCCAGAACACGTTCACGGCCACGGCGCCGATGCAGACGATGTGGGTCGCGCCAGCCCCCGAAGGGGCGGTCGAGTGCGTGACGCTGCAGCCGGGGATGGAGATCTTCCTGCAGTCCGGCGCTTACCTGGCCTCGACGCCCGGCGTGACGCTCGACACGAAGTGGCAAGGCGCGAAGGGGTTCTTCGCGGGCGGGTTCTTCCTGCTGCGAGCTTACGGGCAGGGGCTGATCTGGTTCTCGTCGTACGGTGCGCTGCACACGGTCGACATCGGCCAGGCGTACCGCGGGTACATCTGCGACAACACGCACCTGGTCGGGTTCACGGCCGGGTTGCAGTACCAGGTCCGCAAGCTGGGCGGCTTGAAGAGCCTCTTCCTCTCCGGCGAGGGGCTCGTCTGCGAGTTCCAGGGGCAGGGGCGCCTCTGGATGCAGACGCGAAATCCGAGCGCGCTCGCGTCGTTCATGCATCCTTTCCGCCGGGTCGAGGCCCGCGGCGACTGAAGGAGACGCCTCCCGGCGTCGCCTGGGCATTCCGCAATAACCCCTCTTTCTCACCAGCGCCGGATTTTTCCGGGAGGCGCCAGGACCCCCTGCGGGTCGACTTCCGCTGGCTTGTGACGCAGGGACGGAGCGCAGAGGCCCCAGCGGCGTTGCGTTTCGGGAGCAGGCCTCGCTAAAGTAGTGCGGCCTCGCGGAAAGCCCTCTCAGAGGGGCGCGCCCGGCCCGCCGGGCGACCGATCGCAAATCAACGGACGAGCCGGCTCCCCCCCCCAAAGCCCTTCTGCCATGTGGAAGCTGACGATCGAGGACGACGAGGGAAAGCAAACGACGCTCCCTCTCGCCCACGATGAGTATGCGCTAGGCCGCGACGAGGCAAACTCGATCCGCCTCACGGATCGCAACATCTCGCGCAAGCACGCGGTCCTGTCGAAGAACGGCCAGGGATGGACGGTTCGCGACCTCGATAGCTACAACGGCACGTTCGTCAACGGTGTCCGCGTCGCCGGGGATCAGCACCTCCGCCACGCCGACCTGGTGCAGCTCGGTGACTACCGGCTGGAGGTGATCGACGAGTCGCTGCTGGCCGTGCCGACGCCGGCGCCGGAGGGTCGAGGGACGACGCTCTCGCCGCTGCACACGCGACCCGATCGGCTGGTGATGATCGTCGGGCCGACGCCAGGCGCCGAGTTCGCGCTGGATGGGGAGCGGCTGAACATCGGTCGCTCCGAGGAGTGCAGCGTCTCCATCAATCACAGCTCCGTCAGCCGGTTGCACGCCGAGCTGCTGAAGATCGACAAGGGCCGCTATGAGGTCATCGATCAGGGCAGCGCGAACGGGATCCGCATCAACGGCGTGGAGCTGAAGCGCGGTCTGCTGGAAGCAGGGGATGCGCTCGAGCTCGGAGACGTCCGGCTGCGCTTCGTGGGCGCAGGGAAGATCTTCCGGCCGGTCGAGACCTCCCTCTTGAACCCCGTGGTGACACCGGCGGGTGCGCACGGGGCGCAGTCGGGTCTGCGAGGCGGGGGCGGGACCTGGAAGATCGCCGTGGCGCTCGTGCTGCTGGTGGCGCTTGGCGGCGCCGCGATTTTCGCCATCACCCACACGCCGACCGACGACGGCAAGCAGGTGGAGGGCGCGGCCGCGACACGGCCCGAAGATCAAGAGCGGGGACTGCTGCAGCGAGCGAAAGAGGCGCTGGACCGAGGGGAGTACGACAAAGCCCACGACCTTGCGCAGCAGATCCCGGAGGCGTCCGTCGTGCGCCAGGATCCGCTGTTCCGCGAGGTGGAGAACCGCTGGGCGCAGCGCAACATCGAGCGGGGTCAGGATGGGAGCCTGTCCACCGCGCAGCGCTACGAGCTGCTCGCGAGCGTTGCCGGGACGCCGACGGTCGATGCGAACCTGAGGGACCGAGCCATCGAGCTGATGGCCGTCGTGGTGGAGCAGGATCCCACGTTGCCACCCCCGCCCGAGCGGATGCGCCCGAACCAGAAGCGACCGCCGGGTGGAACGGCCACCACGACGCCGACGTCGAAGACGGCGCCGAACCAGAGCCCGACCACGACGTCGAAGACGCAAGAGACGGCAGCGGCCCAGGTGCCGGAGTTGAGTGGCTACGCGGCGCAGCGGAGGCAGCTGGAGCCGAAGGTGTGGGGCGGCAGAGCGACCATCGAGGAGATCAAGCTGCTCCGCGCTTACTGCTCCCACATGGAAGACAAGGCGTGTCGTGATCGCGCCACGGCGATGCTGAAGCAGAGAGAGGCAGCCGGGCAGTGACCGCGGAGAGCGCCGGGCCTGCCCCGGCGCGAGAGCAGGAGCAGGGCAGGAACGGCCTGCTGTCCAAGGCGACGCTGGCGCTGGCGACGCTGGGGTTGCTGGTGGCGATTCCTTACGGGATCCCTCGCCTCGAGCGGCTGCGCTTGCTGTCGCCGCTGCCGGAGGGCGAAGGGCTGGTCGCGGTGCCGACACCAGCGCCGATGACGTCGGTGGGTGAAGCGGCGCTGCAGGTGGAGACCACCGAGCAGGCCGAGCTCCAGCAGCCCGAGGAGCCGGAGATTCCTCCGGCGGCGGCAGCGGTACTGCCTTCCAGCGTGACGGAGGAGAAGCCGCCGAGGTCGATCGAGGATCCGGGTGGCCACGCGCTGGATGCTTTCTTCAAGTCGCTGGCCGCGACCGAGCGAAAGGAAGCCGGATCCATCGCGCGCATCACCTACTTCGGCGACTCGATCGTCGCGAGCGACTTCGTCACGGCGACGCTCCGACGGAAGCTGCAGAAGCGGTTCGGCGATGCTGGCCACGGCTTCATGCTGATGGCGAACGCTTGGCCCGGGTACTTCCACAACGACGTGGTGCGCTTCGCCGCGCCAGGGTGGCAGGTGAGTCGCGTGGTCGGGCCCTTCGCGGAGGATGGCCTGTACGGGCTCGGCGGGGTCTCGTTCCGCTCGCAAGGTGCCGGCGTCTTCTCGCGGTTCTCGACGACGAAGGAGGGCGCGTTCGGCCGCGCCGTGTCGCGGTTCGTGCTCGATTACCTGGAACATCCGGGTGGCGGGCGCATGGCCATCAAGATCGACGGCGCTCCGCGGGAAGAGGTCGACACGGACGGGGAGGCGCCCCGGGCCTTGCTGAAGGTGTACGAGGTCCCCGATGGTCCGCACGAGCTGGAGGTGCGCGCGCTCGGGCCCAATGTGCGCACCTTCGGGGTGTGGATGGAGCGTGACGTGCCGGGTGTGGTGCTGGACGCGATCGGCATCCAGGGCTGCCGCATTCGGTTCCTCGACAAGAGCGACGACGCGCACTTCGCGCAGCAGCTGCAAGCACGGGCGCCTGCGCTCACGGTGTTCCAGTTCGGGATGAACGAGAGCGAAGACGGCGAGCTGTACCCGCTGGACCAGTACGAGCAGACGATGAAGGCGGTGCTGGATCAGGTGCGCGCTGCGCTGCCCGGTTCGTCCTGTTTGCTGGTGGGTCCGATGGATCGGGCCGATCGGCGCGGCGATGTGTACCGGAGCCGGCCGGTGATCCCGAAGCTCGCGGCGATCCAGCGCAAGGTCGCAGGCGAGGTGGGCTGCGGTTTCTGGGATACGCTCACCGCGATGGGTGGGCCGGGCTCGATGGGCGTGTGGGCACAACGAGGGCTGGGCGGGGCCGATCTGGCACATCCGTCGAGCGCGGGCGCCGAGGTGCTGGGGCGCTGGGTGTACCTGGCCTTGATGGAAGCCTACGCCGGCTGGCAAGCCAGAGCTGCCGAGTAACGAGGCCCACGGAAAGGAGGCGGTTCGTCCTTGGGTCTGCCGGGAGACCGCGGGATAATGCGCGCCCCTCATGGCGCCTCCCCCTTCCCTGTCCACAACCGGGCTCGCCTTCGCTCTGGCTCTCAGCACGGTCGCCTGCAACGCGATCACGGGTGCCGATGATCTGGTGATCTACGGAGAAGGGAACTCTGGGTCCGGGGGCTCGACGACCGGAGGCCCAGGCTCGGGCCCTACGAGCGGCAGTGGCATGGGTTCGTCCAGCAGCGGCGTGGATCCGACACCGATGGTGGGCGCCGCTGGGGTCAGCGTGCGTGAGGTGGCGCTGTCTCAGGGGGTCAAACGCCCTCTGATGCAGAACGGCGTCGCGTCGTCGTCCACGATCCCCATCGTCTTCGGCCGCGATGCGGTGCTCCGGGTATTTTACGACGTCGACGCGAACTACAATGGTGGCCCGATCACGGCGCGATTGCATCTGGATGGCGTCACGACGCTCGAGGTGGTGACGGATCGGCTGTTCCCGACCTCGATCGAGCCGAACCTGAGCAGCACCATCAACTTCAATCTGACGGCCGATCTGGTGCTGGGCGCGATCTCTTACCGCGTCGAGCTCTTGCAGCGGCCCAGCGAGTCGCCTCTCGACAATCCTGCAGCCAAGTACCCGACGGCGGGCTTCGATACCGTCCCTGTCGCGGCGACACCGGCGCTCCTCAGGATCGATATCGTGCCGATCTCCTATGGCGCCGATGGCTCGAATCGGGTGCCCGACCTGTCCCCCGCGCAGCTCCGACGATATCAGGATTACTTCTACGCCATGTACCCAGCCACGAGCGTGGATGTCGTGGCGCAGCAGCCGATGGCGTGGAACCTCGCGATCGGTGCCAATGGTTCGGGCTGGGATCAGGTCCTGGACGCGCTGGCCTCCTACCGGACGCAGCAGGGGCCCGACCCGAATACTTATTACTATGGCGTGTTCATGCCGAGCCCCACCAAGGACCAGTTCTGTGGTGGCGGCTGCGTGGCCGGCCTCGGCTTCGTCGCCGCGCCGCAGGATAGCTATGCGCGGGCCGCCATCGGTCTCGGGTATCCCGAAGACAACATGGACACCGAGACGGCCGTGCACGAGATCGGCCACACCCACGGCCGCAATCACTCACCATGCGGCGGAGCAGGGGGTCCCGATCCGAGCTTTCCCTACTCGGACGGGGGAATCGGAAGCTGGGGATACAATATCCTCACGCGACAGCTCTATGATCCGACCGTCTTCACGGACCTGATGGGCTACTGTGTGCCCATCTGGATCAGTGACTACACCTTCCGCGGGCTGTTTCAGCGAATGCAGCAGCTCGGAAGCGCCAGCGTGGTGTTCCCTCCCGAGGTCCTCGACAGAACCTACGATCGCGTCCGTGTCAGCCCGGACGGTGTGGCGACCTTCCTCGATCCCGTGACGCTCCATCGACCCCCGATGGCCGAGACGATCCAGGTCGACGTGCAGACGGCGAGCGGAACCCAGCGGGTCGCTGCGCAGCTCTATCGCTACAATCACCTCGAAGGTGGTCAGGTCCTCTGGCCTCGTACGCAAGAGCAGGCGACGTCGGCGGTCATCGAGTTCGACGGAAAAGCCATACCCGCCCAGCGTTGATCCCGGCGTCCCAACACCGGCTGCTCCCTCGGATTCGTTCATCATTTTCTTCGCGCTGGGAGCAGCGCAGTCCGGTAGCTTCGGCGCATGGATTTCCAGTTCTCAGCCCTCGCGCTCACTGCCCTGAGTTTCTGCTGTGCGTGCGGAGGAAATGCGGCTGCCCCTGCGCCCAAAGCGCCCGACACGGAGAGTTCGAGTCAGGCAGCCGTCGAGAAAGAGCCCTCTCCCGAGGACGTCGCCGCAGAGGCCAAGAAGAAAGCGGACGAGGAGGCGGCCAGGCGCGTGCCGACGCAATGCGCGGAAGGCGTTGGCGATGGGAAGCTGTGTCTGCCTCCTCCGGCATTCGCGAAGCGACTTTGCCAGGGCTTCCATCCCGACGTCGCACTCACCCTGCTGGGCAAAGGGACGCCATTCAGCCGAGGCTATGTCGCAGGGGACATCGAGGCATGGAACGCGTCCGGAGGGATGTCGTCGAATGACAAGCTCGCCTTCGACGAGGAGGTGCTGATTCTCATGCATCGCTCCGCCGATACGGGAGGGATGATGGTGAGCGGGGCGAGCGGTGGTTACGACGTGCTGAGGTGGGACGGGACGTGTGCCTCCCTGTCGGGCGGTGAGCTGCGGATGAAGGTCCAGGTGAAGCCGAAGTTCCCTCCCGTTCCGTGGAAGAGCCTCGACGAGAAGACCCGCACTGCGCTCGAGGCCGACGAGAAGGTGGGGAAGGCCGTCGGTGACCGCCGGCGAGAGTGCAAGGGTGCCACGATGGGCTCGGTGTCGCAGAAATGCGAGAAGGCCGACAAGGTGATGAGTCAGGTCATCGTGGAGTATGTGCGAGGCGGGGGAGCGCTGCCTGAGCTCGGCCTGCTGCCCCCGTGAGGGTCGACGGACACAGCGCTTGCAGGTGCGTGAGCGTGGAGGTCGTGAAAGGGTTGAGGCGTGGATGAGAATCCCCGGGGCCCAGATGATCCACCCCCCTGGTTCTTCAGTTCCCCTCCCCCAGGCAGCTATCCCCCTGTCCCCGAGGTGACTCCCGCAGAAACTGCCTGGCGTGAGTTATGCAATCTGCCCGTCGAGATCGCTGGGGGCAGAGGTTGTCATGGGTCGAAACGCCGAGATCACCCGGAACTTCTACAACGCCTACAACCGTCGGGACTGGGAGGCGCTCTCCGCCCTCCTGTCCCCTGCCGTGGAGTGGTTCCACGCCGCACGGGGAGAGCTGATCCGGGGTCGAGAAGCCGTCACGGCACTGCTGCGAAGCTCCGCAGAGGCCTTTCCTGGAGCGCAGGTCGAGCTGACCAGCGTGCACGAGGCCGGAGCAACGGTGGTGAGTGAGTGGATCTACGTCGGCGAGACCGAAAAGACCGCGGCCCCCACGGCGATGGCGTGCGACGTGAAGCAGCTCCGGCAAGGGAAGCTCATCCGAGGAGCGACGTACGGAGATACGTTGCAGATGCTGCTGGAGCTCCCCTCCCCGGCGACTTCACCAGAGCCATCCCGGGACGCGGCACCTCAATCCCAGGCGCCTCTGTCCGCCATCATCCCCGCAGCGCCGAGAGCGCCATCGATCCGTTTCCGGGCGGCCTGAATCCAGCCGTTCCCACCGTTCGGTCGGTGGGGCGAGGATGGGCTGAGGCGAGTGTAAGAGGATTGACAAATTGCGTCTCCAAGGTCAGATTGGGGACGTCATCGAGCTGTCTCGAAGGCACCACGGGGGCGATCGGCTTCGACGTGGGGACTGAAGGTTCATCTGCGTGCGGCGGCTCCTGCTCCGCCACATCAAGCGGGACGTTATAAGTGCGAACGACAACGCCTACGCTCTCGCAGCCTAAGAAACTGTGAGACATCCAAAGGGAAGATCGTCCTGGTACCCCGCGGGTGAAAACCACTAGGGCTGGGTTGCGCGAGGGAGCCCTCGATAGCGCCGCCGAGATTAGTGAGGGATAGGTCGTGGCCGAATCCACGAACGCGGTCGTCGGCGTATAGACGACTACGCACGTGAATGAAGGTGTTCTGGATGCCTTGCGGACCCGGGTTCGATTCCCGGCGCCTCCACCTGTTTTGCTCGTGGTTTTTTATCTTTTGTGCCCTGATTGTGACCCGATAAATTTCGTGGGGGCATAACTCACCGTTCTGGCGGTGAGTTACGACGCCAGCACGCGGGGACTCTCAAGGTCGCTTGGTTGTCGGGCACGTGTGTCCGTCGCCACGCACCCAGGCCGGCGGGTGCGGCTGGGTTCGTAGGGTCGTGACGACACCCGAGGTCCCCTTGCCGGAATTTCTTTAAGGGGTGTGCCAGGGATATAGCGGCCCAGTCTGCTAGGCCGATACGAATACCTTGCCGCCCGTAGACGGGGCGGGGTGCTGGCTCCCTTCCGGAATGGACAAGGCTCTCGTGCTCGCGCGCCGTGGAGTCTTTTGCGCTCTGCTTCAGCGCTCGGTAACGCGAAAGCTCCCGTTCACTTCCACGAGCCTTCGCTCGTCGAGCAGTTCTTGGATGGCGCTGAGCTTCGTGGTTCGCGTCCCTGGTACGCGCTCACAGATGCCGTTCTTACTAGCGATGCTGCCGTGTCGGCGGACGACGTCGAGAATGTGCCGTTTCAATGCCTCAAACCGCTCGGCCATGGCTTCGGCACCGCTGTCGCTGGGCTCGGTCTCTCCGAGCGTTTTGTGGACGACGCGGACACCCGCACGCGGATCGGCGCCGCGACAAACATCCTCGATGACGAGGTAGAAGTCCTCCAGCGCGCCTCCCTCGGCTTCCGCGGCGACCTTCTCGTGTCGGACCAGCTTTGGCTTTCCCTTCTCGCCGAGCATGACGAGCACTGAGCCGCAGGCGTCGAAGATGGCGCTGGAGCCGCGCGGCACCGTGCGAGCATCGGCATGGCTCTCTTTCGGTTTGCCCGAGTGATGGATGATCAGGAAGGTGGTTCCCGTCCTGTCAGAGACGCGGCTCAGCGTGTCGATGCAGTGGCGGATCTTCGAATCGTTCTCATCGACACCAGGCGTGGCGCCCTTGAGCGCGTCGATGATCACGAGGTCTACCCCTTCACAGGCTTTGGCGTAGGCATCCTCGGCGTCAGCAAGGTTGAGATAGACCGAAGGATAAACAGAGACCTGCAAGCGTCCGTCGATGTCCTCGGGAGTGAGATCCATGCCGAGAGCGAGCCGCTGGTAGCGCTTGAGGGTGGCGTGCCGCCCCTGTTCGTGGTCGACGTGGCGCACGGTGAGGGCGGCTGGGCAGTCGAACGCGCTCCAGACGCGCCGCCGCGCAGAAACTGCGAGCGCAAGGGATTGAGCCGCGAGCGTCTTGCCCGTCGAACCGTAGGCCGCGAGCATGGCCGGCCTGCCCTGGCAGAGCTGAAGGGCGGGCACCAGCCAGCGGGTAGGAGGGAGGCGCGCGAAGATCGTACGCGTGCCGATCCAATGGAAGGGGGCGGGCGATGTCTCGCCCTGCAGAGCCGCGCGCTCCTCCGCGAGGTACTGCCCTTCGGTGAAGCTCACTTGTCCTCCAGGGGCAGGTCCCACGCAGCCATCGGGATGTCGTAGAGTTCGAGCAGGGTCTTTCTGCTTTCGTAGTTGGGCTTGCGCCTGCCCGAGATCCACATGCTGATGGTCGACTGACCGACCCCACACTTTCGCGCGATGCGCACCTCGGAAAACTTGTGCGCGAGGCGAAGCAGTTGCCGCTGTCCCTGCGTCATCATGCCACCTCCTGGTGCTGCGCTTCGCAGCCAGGGCGGTCCCACGCCTCCATGGCGATGTCGAATTTCAGCAGCAGGCTTCGGCGGTTCTCATAATTCGGCTTTCGGCTTCCCCGAAGCCAGCGGCTCACAACAGGCTGGCTGACGTGACATCGGCGGGCGATCCAGGATTCGGTGTGCGCACGCGCGAGGTTGCCGAGTAGAAGTTGACCTTCGGTTTTCATAGGTAAGTCGGCGAAATCGTCTCTGCTCCCGAGCGCTGCTGGTGAGCAGCATGGGGGCGCGTGTTTCATTGCTATTGGCTGAGGAGTTCTGCCGGGTGCTGGGATACGCGCGCGCATCCCAGCGCCCAAGGCGGGGCCCTCGCCGGTGTTTAAGAAGCCCGTGCGGTACGCTACGCAATGCGCGGCGCGGAGATGCGGGCGGGGCTGATGGCCGCTTGCGGCCCGTACTCAAGGAACTGGCCGATTCGATCGAGCGCGAGGTCGCATTGATGCGCCGCGTACTCAACTGCGGTCTCGATTCCCTCCCGTGCTGGCTGGCATCGCTCCCCGGAGGCGAGCCGCCGGAGGATGTAAAGCGCAGTTCCCAGCGCGCGATCCGGAAGCGCCTCACCGAGCTGGCGAAGTTCGGCAAGGGCTGCGCTGCGGTTCATGAGGCGAGGCTCCTGCCCTGCTCGCTCGACGACCCTACGGCTTCGCCCGTAGAGCCGAAGCCTCGTCCTCCCCTGCCCGTGGCCGGAAGCTCCTCCACGTAGGTGAGTTTCGGCGTGATGATCGGGCAGAACACGAGCTGGGCGATCCGCTCCCCTGCCTTGATGGCGAGCGGGTGACCAGAGAGGTTGAAGCAGGCAACAAACAGCTCTCCCGTGTAGCCGTTATCGATGATGCCCTCGGCCACAAGCACGCCGCGGCTGGCCGTGCTGGAGCGCCCCACGATGCGCGTCCAGACTCCCTCGGGAGCCTTGATGCGGATGCCCGTCGAGATATAAGCGGGAGGACCCAGACGGGCGGGCAGAAGAACGTCCTCTGAGGCGCGGAGATCGTAGCCGACGTCGCCCTCGACCTGGGGCATTGCGAGGCTGCCGCACAACTGTTCGCGTACCTGAAGGGCGTCGAGTAGGTCGGGGCAATCGACGTCGCGCTTGTGGCCCGGCCACTTGCCCTGCCGGAGAAGCAGCAGCATCGCGGCATAGTTCATCAGATCGAGGAGCGCATCCTCAACCGACTCGCCCGGGATGGACTCGTGACGGAGCCGAGCAAATTTGTCACTCATACGAAGAAAGACGCCTTGCTCCCCGCTCTCGGCAATATTCGCGCAACCGTATGCTGCATTTTTGGCGCGAAAGGTCTCACCTGCCTTGTGCTGAATGGCGGTGAAGTCTGCGAAAAGCTCCGTTTGGGATATGGAATTCATGAGAGATTTCGTCTCCAGGGGATAAGCACGTCGTCGTGGTCGGGACCGGTCCCGATGGCGACCACGGGGGATCCGGACAGGCGCTCAAGCAGGCAGACAAAGTCCCGGAGGCGCTCGGGCAAGTCCGCGATGCTCACCTCGCCGCGCTGCTGATAGACGCTCCAGTCGAGGTACTGCGCGAAGTTGAGGATGATCTTGGTTGCACCATTCGCACGGCAGGCGTCGACGAAGCCCATTCGACTGAACGTGCAAACCCGCCGGAGCCGCCGCGTCACCGTGGTGAGTTCCGCCTCGTGCAGCTTGCTGATCTCGTCCTCTGGCATGCCGGCAAGTCGGCCGACTGTTTCCCAGGTGGTTTCCCGTGCGTCAGGGTAGAAACCACCGGAGAAGCCAATCACCTCGCTGCCCTTGACGATGTTGCCTACCCGAATGGGATAGGGTCGGACGTTGAGGTAGACGTCGCCCAGAAGCCGGGGGCTCACCCCGAGGTCGTCGAGAGCGCGCGCCGAGGTGCAATTTCGGCTCGTGCAGTGGGGAAACTGTGAGCCGTGATCGATGCTCAGCGCGTACCCTTGGGAGACCTCGTGCAGCGCCGTACCGCCCTCCTCCAGCGCCCGGAGCAGGGCCGTTCTGCACTCGGTCGCCGGGGTCACGTGGGCTCGACCGAGCTCGTGCCAGTGCGTTGCGGCGATCACGTTCGGCTCTCGCAGCATCTTGTCGATCGCCGCAGCGGCCGAGCCTTGCTGGGTCGAGGCAATCGCGAGCAGGCTCATTGCCCCTTGCTCGCGCTCCCGGTGACGAGGCTGGAGCACAACGGCGCGCTCGTGGATCAGCACCTCGGCGCGCGTCCAGCCACTCTCGGTCCTGAGTTGCTCGGCGTCAAACACACTCGCTCCCGTGAGCAGAACCGTACTCACGGAAGGAGCGAGCGAGGCGCTGGGAAGGCATTTGAAGACCCAGCGCTCACCCTGAAGCGCGATCGTATGACCAGCGTTCGGCGCGTTGCTCGCTGAGGCAAAGGTCACACCGTGGCGCTCGGCCAGCCAGAGACAGAACTTCCCCTTCCCGGAACTGCCCCATTGGGCGTCCAGGAGGACATTCACTTTGCTGTCGAGCATGGTCAGGCCGATTCAGGAAGCTCGGGATGACACCAGGCGCATCGCCGCGCCGGGACCACGTTGCCGATGGGCGTAGGCGCCTCCGTCGCCGCGAAGACTTCCGGCGCTTTCAGAGCGACAAACCCTGCACGTTCGGCCGCAAGCAACATTCGAGGGTCATCGTCGAGCCAGACTCCTCCCTGGGCGGCTCCACCGTAGGTGCGGACGAGATCGAGCTTCACGTCGACCGAGGGCCGCGTGTCCGAGCGCTTCCTCATGAGGAGGAACGGCCGTACGTTCGGGTAATGCCGTCCAAGCCATTGCGTCGTGACACGCCACAGAGAGTTCCAGCGAGCGGTCACCAGGAGTAGACGCGGTGCTCCCGGCGAAGCGACGAGGCTGCCCAGCAGTTCTGCAGCCCCCGAAACCGGCTCATCGAGCGCTACCAGCTTCGGATCCATGTAGCGCTCGATCTGCTCTGGCGCGACACCATCGAGGCATGCGCTGTTTGCGCGAGGCCTCAGGTGACGGCGCGCCACGTCGGTGGCTAGGGTGCCGTCGAGATCGCAAACCAGCACCATTCCGCGGCGCTGCAAAGCGCGCTTAGCTCGGTCGAGAGCGATGCTCATGAATATCGCTCCACCGCGTTCGCCGCGGTCGTTGGGGTTGAAGAAAAGCCGAGGGCACCGGCCACATCCTTCTGGGTCATAGCCCAGAGGCGGCGATTGCCCTCGGCCGGCAAGGTGCCGAGGAGCTTGATGATCATGACCGGAAGCTAGAATCGGCCCCCGTGTCTGTCAACTGGAAACTGTCAGACTGACAGACCCCCAGTCGGTAGCCGATGACGCTGACAGCATCCTCTTGTGCCTGGGGATGCTGACAGATAGGCTACTGCACATCGCTCGCCGTTACTGAGCCCACAAATGATGGCCAAGCACACACAGGACGCAGCGTCTCGGGATCCCAAATCACTCGACTCGCTCGCCGATCGACTGCTCCACGCGCTGGAACTGCGCAACATGACTCGGCTGGCGCTGGAGGAGGAGGCGCGCCTGGCGCGAGGCTACGCTTCCAGGATCCTCAAAGGGGAGCGGCTGAAACTGTCGCCCGAGCTGATGAGGCGCATCGCCGACGCCCTACGCATCAACTACGAATGGCTCGCGACGGGCCGCGGCAACCTCGATGACCCGTCCTCGGTCCCCCCTCCCCCATCGCTTTCGGGCACGGCTACGCAGCGCTCCCGGGCGCTCGCCCTGGAGGCGGCGCTCGCCTACCACCAGCACAAGTGGTCGATGCCCACGGTGGCAGCCGCAAGGGCGATGGTCACGCTACCTGATGCCGAGGAACTTCAGCCCCCCCAGTGGGCCGAGATGCTGGACGAGATCGAGGCCGCCCTCGGCAGGATCCAGCTCAAGCGGCGGACTGCGTAGATGCAGGTGCTTCACGTTCCCGCCGCCGGGAGACCTCGGCCAGCACGCGTAGACGCTGCTGGAGCTGGTTGAGAAGGCTGCTCATCCACAGTTCCCCTCGGTTGTTGCACAGCTCATAGAGCAGTTCGAGTTCACGCGCCGTCGCCTCGATCCCTCCTGCGATCGTCGGATCTTCTCCGCCTGATATCGCCAGAAGCAGAAGTTCATCCACCGAGGATCGACTCAGGCTCGTCGGCGTCGCTGTGCGGGGGTCGAGCGTGATCGGCTTAAACGAGACGGGTTGGGTCAAGGCGCACCTCCTGTGTGTGTCGTCGGGCCGGCGAGACGTCCCTTGCCTGGCCCGTCTTTGTTGGGGAGCCCGGAACAACGCAGGGGCGGACCCAGCGTACGTCCCAGGGAAACCTCACACGGAACCACCATGTGGCACATAGACTGTGCCCAGGTGACATCTGACAATTCTGTGCGTAACCAGAAGCGCACCGATAATACGGCGGCTTTCAGAGGTGTCGACAGAAAAATTACGCCCTCAGCATGTATCTACTTCCAGCCACCTTGCGCACATGAACTCTGCCAGCTAGGTTGCGCTCACAGTCTGCCAACACAGCCAACTGACAGACAAGCAATGTGACATGTCCTGCGCTGGAGCAGGGGTTGGACGCTTCCTGCCATCTGCCTTCTCTCTCCTCTGTGCTCGGCGGGTGCAGAAGGCCGAGCCTCGCCCATCAAACACGACCTCGGAGTGGTGCGTATGAATCGAACAGGGGTGCGACAAGGCTATCGCTCTCGACCCGAGTCATCCCGAACGCCAGAGCAGCATGTGGGAGATGCTCCGGACTTCTGGACGGTGGAGGAGGCGCGCCTCTACCTGCGGTTGGGTAGAAAGACACTCTACGCCATGATTCGTGAGGGGACGATTCCGGGTGTCCGTCACTTCGGACGGGCATTGCGCTTGCATCGCCCGACGCTGATTCAGTGGGCAGTAGGTGCCCCTGATCCTCGCTGAGGTAAGCGTTCATGACCGTGCGCAAACGTGGTGGTACGTGGCAAATCGACGTCGTTCTTTGGCGTGGGGGTGAGCGGGTTCGTCTGCGGAAATCCGTCGACGTTCGCACCAGGAACGAGGCTGTTATCCTCGAGCAGCAGGAGCGTGCCAAGCTCCAGCAATACGCTCGGCAGGTCGGTCGGCCGCCTCTCTTCACCGATTTTGCTAAGGAGTTTCTTGAGACCTATGCCTACACCAATAACAAGCCCTCCGAGGTGGAGACAAAGGAATCAATTTTGCGCCTCCATTTGAGCCCGTTCTTTGGTGCTCAGCGCCTTGATTCCATCGGTCCTCAGCACGTCGAACGCTTCAAGGCCAACCAGCTCCGCGCAGGGCTCTCCCCCAAAACTGTCAATAACCAGCTTACGGTGCTTCGCAAAGTGTTTACAGTGGCCAAGGAGTGGGGTCGCCTTCACGGTCTGCCACCGTTCAAGTTGCTCCCCGTTCCTGAGGCGGAGTTCGATTTTCTCACTTTCGAGGAAGCGGAGCGCCTGCTCCGCGGGGCGGATCCCGAATGGCGGCCCATGGTCCTGCTCGCGCTCCGCACCGGTTTGCGGCAGGGCGAGCTGCTGGCGCTGCGCTGGGATGACATCGATCTTGTCTCTGGCCTGCTCAAGGTGCGTCGCGCGGTCGCCCGTGGGATCATCGGGACGCCAAAAAATAAGAAAAGCCGTGAGGTCCCGCTTTCGGACGAAGCGATCGCCGTCTTGCGGGCTCTCCCTTCTCGCTTTGCTAGGGAGTTCGTCTTCCCGGCGGACGGTGGCCGCCTTCTGACCCGTAATGAGTGCAAGCATCCTTTGCGCCGCGCCTGTCAGCGCGCCGAGCTACGTCGTATCGGCTGGCACACACTTCGACACACCTTCGCCTCGCATCTCGTCATGCGCGGCGTTCCTATCAAGGCGGTCCAGGAGCTGCTCGGCCACGCCACCATTGAAATGACCATGCGCTATGCCCACCTCTCCCCAGACATTCGGCGGGATGCCGTCCGGCTCCTTGACAGCCGGGATAGCCAGGCGCGCGAGACCAGCGGCCAGCAGCACAGCGCCTAGCCAGCGCGCGTCTCGCGGCACGGAGCCCGCCCTCCTTCGCTGGCTCGTCCTCGACCTCCGGGAGGCGCTCGAATGCGCCCTCGGCGGTCTCGGGGTGGTGCTCGCGCTCAGGCGTGCGGAGCGTCTGAGGAAGTTGCGGATGGGCCGCTCCCCGCTCGACCTCCAAGCCGAGCGATTCGTGCTCGCGGCCTCGCTTGACGCCATGGCCTTGGAAACGGGCATCGAGCCCGGAGATTTCGCCGAGCCTCTTCATCGTGAGCTCGCCGCTGCTCTTGCAGATGGGAGAGGACTCGACGAACTAAGCGTTGGGGAGGTCGCTGGCTATCTCCGTGGCCTTCGGCGGCTTCACGCTCCGCATGCCGACGTGGTGCCTGCGGTACTTCGGGTAAGCGCTTTGGCCAGACAGCGGCGCGCGCTTCTGACGCTTGAGCACGTTGTCGCGGATCTTCGGCGGCTCGACTGCGATCACGCTCAGGCGCTTACTGAGCTTCAGAGCGCCTTCGAACTACTCGAGGGTGGCCCACAATGAAAATCGTTGTTCGCGATTTTCGCTGTGCCGATTCGCGCAGATGCGAATCTGTTGATACAGCAGCGCTGGTTGGCCTTGGTACATATGACGCTTCTGCGATATTATGATTTTATTGTCATATTGCTGTTGACTAGCTTTGAATCGACGTGGATTGGCGTTTCGGCACTCTGGTGCCACACCAACATGACACCAGCGTCATAACTAGATGTCCTACGCTTGCGTCCTCATCGAGGGACGCGGAGCGATTGGCATTGGTATGTCTTGTGATCCGGTCTCAACCGTGGGCGCCACGATTGGCGCTTTCGTTTCGGCCTAGGAGTTTCGCTGTATGAACACCAACGCAATGACTGAGAATGAAACGCGCATCATCGAGTTCCTTTCGGTTCGCGAGTCTGTCGCGGCCACTCACCTGAAGGTGTATGGCCTCAATACGCGCGCCGCTAACCAGCTGGTGAGCCGGCGGGTCCTCTCGCTGACCAACGGCGTTTATCGGCTCCGTGTGCAGCCCTCTGCTCCTGCACTGGACGAGGGCGTCGCCAGGGACCCTGTTGTTGAGGCGGTGGTCGCTGCACTCGCCCATGTCGGTCCTGCCGAGCAGTGCGAGGCTCCTGAGCCCACTTCGGCCTCGGTGCCCACCACCGAGCCCTCGGCCTCGGAGTCTGCCACGGTTTCCGCCGCCGTTGACGAGGAGGTTGTCTACAGTGAGCCGCCTCCTACCGATCCTGCGCCCCCTGTCGAGGTCGTCTTTGGGGACGCCGCTGCGCCCAAGGGTGGTAGGGCCGGTAAGTCTACGGCCCGTGGATCCGGGGAGAGGCGGGCGGGGAAGCCTTCCAAACCCGCCAAGGCCAAGGTCGCCCCTCCTGCCGTCAATCCGGCCGGCCTGTGCTTGTGCGGCTGCGGCGCCACCGTTGACACCCGGCGCCGCTTTCTCATCGGTCATGACGCCAAGCTGCACTCCCTCGTGCTCCGCGCTCATCGCGGTAAGGCGGACAAGAACGACATCCCCGCGATGGATCCCACCCGCAACTATCTCCAGACCGCCCCCTGGATGACTGACGAGCTTCGCGATTTCCTCGGCATCTGAATCCCTCACAGTTCCACTGATTCCATAACGACGGCTCTATGGCATGTCGCTTGATGTGCATGAGCCGTCTCTGACTCTCTTCATAGCGGAGAGCACTGGCGGTGGAGAAATTGACTATGGATGACTCATTCAATAAGCTAACCGAGAGCACCAGGCAAGTTCGGGCCGAGTTGGTGCAGTCGCCGCGCGCTTGCCCAGTCGCCAAAGCAGGCCTTCCCACGCTGCGGCCCCAGGATCGCCGGCAGTCGACCTGTCTCGGGAGGCCAGCAAAGGGAGGATCTATCAGATGCGCCTATGTGTATTCCCGCCTCGAAGCCATTGAAGATGGTGAACTGGTTGAAGTGACCGCGCATGCCAAAATGGTAGGCTTCACCCTCCCTGTCGTCCTTGCAGAGAACGTGTGGATGCGTTGCGTCGAGCTGACGGAAGCCGCCGAGGCGGCAGGGCTTACCGAAAAAAGTAGGCTCGCGGAGCTACTCTCGGCGGCCTACGCTGCCATCGTTCGAGAGCCTGACGCCATGGCGGTTTGGCTGCACCTCTACGTCGTGTCGGATTCCCCCGATGCGGAGCGAACCGAGCTGAAGCTGATATACGAGCCCGGAGACAACGGCGAGCCAGAGATCACCATCATGTTCGCCGAGGAGGATTGATCCTCGGCACCTGTCTCGCTCGTTGAGCGCCTCATTGGCACGCCTCGTGATTATGCACTCCTCGCCTCGGGGGGCTTCTATGGGCGCTTCTGCCCGGGCTTCCTGGGGCGTGTATTGGGTCGGGTGCAGGGCTATTCGGCCTCGCGCCCGTACCCTCTTTCGGCTCCTCTCTGCCTTGGTTCCGGGCTGTCGGGAGTTTTAGGAGTGCTATGAACGTACGGTCTGGCAGTGCTGTTCCCCCCTCTTCTTGTCAGCATGCTACCGAGCCGGGCGCGCTCGTTAATGTTTCTGGCCCCGCCTCGGAGGTGGGCTTTACCGCCCCCGTCCTCCTCAGCGCTGCCGCGTGGCGCCGCTGCGTCGCTCTGACGGATGCCGGCGACAAGGCTGGTCGTGACGAGGCGCGTCGCCTCCGGGCTCTTCTCGTCGCAGGCCGGGCCGCTATGACCTCCGCTTCTGACGGGAAGGGGGTGTCCTTTCTCCTCCGTGTCATCGTGGGCTCCGGCGTGCCCGAGCCGGTCGAGCTGAAGTTGTTCAGCGGCGTCTTGTCGGACGGCAGGCCGTTTATCGCAATCATACTGGCGGCTGAGCCAGTTATCAGGACAGAGGATTTGCCCTTCCCCTCCGCCCAGCCCGGGGAGCCGTTCGTCGATGTTACCGCGCTCGCCCACGCGGCTGGTGTCGGCCCCTCTGTCACCGTATCGCTTGCGGCATGGCAGGTCTGCGTCGCTCCCCTTCCCGGCGAACAGCCTCAGGGCAGCGAGGTCAAGATGCGCCTGTTCAACCTTCTGGCTTATTTCGGCAGGATCCTCCGCGCTGAGCCGGCGCAGGAGCGCCATCTTGTTCTCTGCGTCCTCAGTGATGATCAGCGGCGCGCCTATGACCCCGAGGACGCCGTGCCCTTTGTTCTTGTGCAGGGCGCGGATAGCTCTGGGCGCTCCACGCTCCTGATCATTTTGGCTCACGAAGACGACCAGGCCGGCCAGGCCTGATACTGCCCTTATTGGCACGTCTCGTGTTTCGCGTTTAGCCGCCGTCTCGGCTCCCCTTCCGGGGGGCCGGGGCGGTTTTGGGCTGGGGCGCTTGCGCCCCAAATCGAGTGCAGCCCGCGGGTGTTGGAGCACCCCGGGCTGCGTGGCCGAACCCCGATCGCACGAGGTCCGACGTGTTTTGTGTATCCCCGCGCCCAGAGAAGGGCCAAGGAATCGATCCGTCTTCTCCCTCACCTTCCACCTCTTCTCCCTCTCGCCCTTCCTTCCCCGCTGTCTTTCCTTCCGCTGCGGAGCTCCTCGGGCATGGCCGCGCCATCCGTCGCGTGCTGGCGCGCTATGGCGTTCGCCCTCCCGATCGCGCCGATCTGCTCCAGGATGTCCTGTTCGCTGCCTGGCTCCGCATCTCCTCGGGGGAGTTCAGGCCCGACCCGGCGGCCTCCCCTTCGCTCGCGCTCCGCGGCTGGATCAAGCGTATTGCCTTTCACAAGGCGACTCACTGGCAGGACCTCGCATGGTCTCGCCTGACTGAGCTGGCGCCCCTCGATCCTCGCGATCTGCTCCCTGGCTACCTGCTTCATCCCGAGCCTTACCTGGAGGCTCGCGAGCTTCTCGCGGTAGTCCGTCGCCTGAATCGCTTTGAGCGCGTTGCGCTTCTCGCCCACGCTTCCGGTCATTCGCTCGAGGAGATCGGCGCCGAGCTACACGTCTCTGTCGCTCTCGTCTCCTATCACCTCGATCTCGGCCGCGAAGATCTGGCCGTCCTCACTGGTGGGGAGGCGTCCCTTTGAGCACTCCCATCAAATCCCCCCGCCGCGTTCCGATCGCCATGCTCCTGCAGGTCATGCCCACCATCCGCAGCGTCTTGCATCGCTATGGGGTCGCTCCTCAGCGCATCGACGATGCGGCTCAGGACATCCTCTTTGCCGCTTGGCGCGGTGTCGCCTCCGATGTCTTTGTCGTCGAACATGGTGGCGATGTTGACCTCGCTCTGCGCCGCTGGATGCACGGCATCGCCTGGCGGCAGGCCTCTCACTACCGCTCAGCCGCGTACCTTCGCCGCGAAGTCCCCTCAGGTCTCGCTGCCGACTTTGCCGATCAACCTGTCTCCTTCCCCGTCGACGAGCAGATGCAGGCGCGTCTGCTTCTCGAATCCCTTGCAGAACACCCTCCGCTTCAGCGCGACGTTGCCGCCCTCATCGCCGTCGGAATGACTCGCCCCGAGGTCGCAGCAAAGCTGGGCATCTCCGTCGGCGTCGTCGGCGAGCGCCTCCGGGAAGTTCGTCAGCGTCTCACCAAGTCGCTCCGACGCAGGGGCAGGACCGGTTGGTAGCTGCCTTGGGGCATCCCCTCGAGGCTGCCCCTTGCTCGCCCGGAATCGCCCCCTGGTGCCCCTTCCAGGGGCTCCGCTTTCCCTGCCCCTACCCTAGTGCTCCCGTCCCCTGCAAGGCCGCGCCTGGCCCATCTTCAGATTCCGTGCTCGGGACTACCTTTGCGCTTCGCGTGCGAACCTCGGGCGCTCCGCCGCGCTGGTTCCTAGGCGGTCGCCCCCCCCTTTAGGGGGGACCGCCGAACCAGCACGCAGCGTCACACCGAACCACTCGAACCAGTCGAAAACCAGCCCCCGAACCGGTTCGAACCAGTTCGGCTCCCTCCAGGGTTCGGCAGGGCACATGCGTCGTCGCGTGCCCCTGCAGAGCTCTCACGGGGCTGGCCTGCCTCTCGGTCGGAGCACTCACGTTGATCCCCTTGTTTGGGGTCTCCTGAACAGTTGGGGGAATCCGAAGGGGGGGGACGTCGCCCGCGCGACGAGGGCCACCCCAGCTCGGAAAACCATCACATAGGTGATAGCCTATGGATTGCGCAACAGGCGCTCCCAGGGCAACACCGGCGAAAGAAATTGCTCCACGCCTCGTTGTCGCTCGACCAGAGACGACACCAGTTTGGAGGTCACGCAGCCTCGGTCACCAAGCGATCAGCAAGATCGCCTAGAATCTCTTCCACGCGGAGCCTCGGTCGACTCCCTCTGATGAACTGTGGCGCAGCCTACTCGGGACAAGCGCTAGAGACAGCGATGATGTACTTGACAAAGATCGCACCAGCACGGCTCGCCCTCTTCGGCCTGCACAAGCCCAGCGGTCGGACCATGGTCGCTCTCACCGGGGTTATGAGCGACGACCTCCGAGAACAGCCGCTCCTGCACATGACTGAACAAGCGCCCCTCTCCTCCGGACGCCTGTGAGCGCGCCAACTCCCATAGCGCGACATCAAGAAGGGCAGGATCGATGCCCCCGACGAACGCTACAATGTCCGGATGAGAGAATACACTATCGTCACGCAAGCTCAATGTTATGGATTCGTGATGTTTTCCACGCTGATGGTCAATCCAGATACTTGGGGCCGTGGGTGAACGATCACCGTGCCAGTGCACCGATAGAGCCGAATCGCCCATCGTGTACGTGGCAACGAGTTCATGCTCAGCCCCACCCGTCACGTCTTCGGCAGAGTCAACACTCTCCATACTTTCCGCGCTGCAAGCGCACACAGAAATCATACCGACCAGACATACAACTCCCGCTACAGTCGAGTTGATGTTCATGCTCAATTTTCCCTTTCTCGGTCGCTGTTGCTGTCAAACAATGAATCATCTACTTATCGTTCTAGCACCATGGGTAGAGGTGAGCATTTACCGCGTCGGGGATCCGTGGCTGCGGCGCTTCTCAGCATCAGCGGAGGAGCGCCATGACAACGCGCATTGCCGAGCGGGTAGCGAAGCGTGCGCGGCGCCCTCGTATCACCATGGCCGGGACGCTCTCGGCGGCGATTCTGGCTGCACCCGTTACTTCCCAGCGCATCGTATGACCGTCAGAGCGACGCCGCGCTGTCGCTCGACCAGAGACTTCGCCAGCTTGGAGGCCACGCCGCCTCAGTCATCAGGCGATCAGCAGATCGCCTAGAATCACTTCCACGCGGAGCCTCGGTCGGATCCCCCTGATGTCTGTCGCGCAGCCTCTACAGGACAAGCGCTAGAGACATTCTGGGGCGTGATGCTTCGCACAAGCATTGCAATAGCACCAACCGCCCTCTTCGGCCTGCATAAGCCCAGCGGTCGGACCGCGCTCGCTCTCATGGTGGTTATGAGCGACGACATCCGAGAACAGCCGCTTCTGCACATGATTGAAGAAGCGCCCCTCTTCGCCGGTCGCCTGTGAGTGCGCCAACTCACCCAGCGCGACATCAAGCAGGGCAGGATCGATGCTCCCGACGAACGCTGCAACGTCCGGCTCGGAGAATACACCACCATCACTCAAGTTCAATGTTATTGATTCACGATGTTTTCCGTGTTGACGCTCAAGCAAAATACTTAGAGCTGCGGACGAACGATCACCGTTCCAGTGCACCGATAGGGCCGAATCGCCCATCGTGTACTTGGCAACGAGTTCATGCTCAGCCCGGCCCGCCACATCTTCAGTAGATTCAACACTCTCAATACTTTCTGCGCTGCAAGCGCACACCGACATCAGACTGACCAAACATACCACTCCCGCCACAGTCGATTTGATGTTCATGCTCAATCTTCCTTTCCTCAGTCGCAATTGTTGTTAACCAATGAATCGATCTACCCATCGAATCAGCGCCATGGACAGACGTCGTCGAGCCAACCATGCCAAAGGTGTCTCATGAAGCGCTTCGGCCACATTTGCCTCCTCACGGAGCACGCCGTCAGGCAGAGGTGAACAATTTCCACGTCGCACACAGGCGACCGCGTCCACCACCGCGTCCACCAGGCGATCTGCAATCGATCTGACCACAACATTGACAGTTCAATCTGTCTAATCGCAGCAGAGCGCGGTGGTCAGCTTCTCAATTCATGACACATGAATGCGCCAGTGCAATGAACATGACCCCGCCTCATCGACGTCCGACGACCTACGTCCCTCCGTGAGACACGCACCGCAAGAGACACCGCTATTTCCATTGCCGACAAACCACCGATGACGTCCTGCGCATCCCGCGTCCAATCGCACTCCATCACACCTGTCATAGTGGCCTGTGCTTGGCTTGACTCATGGACGCCGCACCGCAGGCGACGAGTGAGTGCATCATTTGCCGACATAAGCGCCGCGACGCGATCGAGGCTGCTTTGTCGGGCGGAGTCGATGCGCTAGCCATTGCGCAACGCTTCAGCGTCACCAAGAACGCGCTCCGCAAGCACGCTGCCCACTGGTTGGAGGAGGGCTCCCGCCCCGACCCCCAAAGCAGCGACGCTGGACTCCGCGGGCCTGAGACCAAGACGGCCGTCAGCAAGACGGACCTCAAGAATGTCGCGAACGTCCGAGCGCGTTGTGAGGCCTTGGTCGAGAAGGTTGAGGTCCTGATCCAGCGGGCGGATACGGACGAGGAGATCTCCTGGCGAGAGCGTGCGGCGCTCATCGTGGCGGCGAAGCAGGTCCTTGAACTACTTGGCCGGCTGACTGGGGAGATTGGGCCCGCGGCAGAAGCGACCATCGTCGATTCTCCGCGGTGGAAGCGGATCGAGGGAGCGATTGCCGGTGCCCTCGCCGCCTACCCGGAGGCAGCAGCAGCCGTAGCCAAGGCGCTCGCCGAGCTGGAGGCCGCATGAGTCGGCCCTCGTGTTGCGCGCTTCTCTGCTGGGCTGTCTGCGCAGCCATCGCGTGTGCCATGGTCTCGGTGGCCGCTGGCGAGGAGGTGGAGCTCGGCCTGCTCCGTGGACTTTTCGGGGGAGCCGCGGCTGCGGCGCTTCTCAGCATCAGCGGAGAAGCGCGATGACAACGCGCATTGCCGAGCGGGTAGCGAAGCGTGTGCGGCGCCCTCGGATCACCATGGCCGGGACACTCTCGGCGGCGATTCTGGCTGCATCTGTTGCCTCCCAGCGCATCGTGTGGCCGTCAGAGCGGTATCAGGCCGCGCCAGAGCGCTTCTTTCGCGAGGTGCTCGGCGTGGAGCCCTGGCACAGGCAAGCCGAGGTCCTGGAGGCGCTCGTCCCCGAACGCGCGCGAGTGTCCGTCAAGAGCGGGCATAAGGTCGGCAAGAGCAACCTCGGTGCGGGCGCGGCACTCTGGTTTTACTGCTGTTTTCCCGACGCACGGGTGATCCTGTCATCGGTTACCGACCGACAGGTCAACCAGATCCTCTGGCGAGAGCTGCGGATGCTCCACGCTCAAGCGCGCCATCCGGTCGACGGCAACTTGCACGATCTGGCGCGTACCGGCCTCCGATCCAAGGACTTCCGGGAGGTCGTTGGCTTTACGGCCAAAGAGGCCGAGGCGGTCGCGGGCATTTCGGGCCGCAACCTGCTCTACATCCTCGACGAGGCGAGCGGCATCCCCGACCTCATCTTTGAGGCCATCGAGGGCAACAGAGCAGGCGGCGCTCGGGTGCTCATGCTCGGCAACCCGACCCGGGTGGAGGGAGAGTTCTTCCGGTCGCACAGCGACAAGCGCGAGTTCTACAGGACGTTCACGATTTCGAGCGAAGAGAGCCCCAACGTCCTCCGGGGCGAGATGGTGATCCCTGGTCTCGCCGCGCGTGAATGGGTGGAGGAGAAGCGCCGGGAATGGGGCGAGGAGTCAGCGCTGTTTCAGGTCCGCGTGCGGGGCAACTTCGCACGGCAGGACGCGAGCACCGTCATCCCCCTCTACCTCGTCGATGAAGCCGAGGAGCGCTGGCACGACACGAGGGCCGAGGGACGCCTCCATGTTGGCGTCGACGTCGCCCGGTTTGGGGATGACGATTCGGTGGCCATCCCGCGCCGCGGCAGCAAGGCGCTTGAGGTCGTCGCCTGGAACGGCCTCAATGAGCCGACCCTTGCGGCGCATGTCGTGCAGGTGGTGCGGCGGCATCGGTCCCCGCGGGAGCCCAAGGCAGCGGTCAAGGTGGACGCTTGCGGTGGAATCGGCATCCGCGTCGTGGGGCACCTCCACGCTTACCAAGAGGAAATCGAGGTCATCCCCGTCAATGTCGCGGAACGCTCCCGGCTCCCGGGGGAGTTCCCGCTGCTGCGGGACCAGCTCTGGTTTGCTCTGCGTGACTGGCTCAGGGAAGGGGGCGCCATCCCAGAGGATGCCAAGCTCGCCGCGGAGCTCGTCGCCCCAAGTTCGAGTTCGACGTACGCCAACGGCGTAAGGTCGAGTCCAAAGACGAGCTACGGAAGCGGCTGAAGCGTTCGCCGGACCGCGCCGATGCGCTGGCCCTCTGCGCCTGGGAGCCATCGATCTTTCAGCCCCCGGACGAGGACGAGGACTTCCCCGCCGAACGTGAGCGCGCAGGGGCCTCGGATGCCTACGGTCGAAGCGGCTTCGACGCCTACGCCAGCATCGGCGGGCTCGGAGGCCGGCGATGAGCCTCCGCGCCGCCGTCACGGCCCTCCTCGGGCTCCAGGCCGCCGAGGCCCAAGGTGAAGCCTTGAGGCGCGCCCAGAGCGCCGCACAGCCTCTACGCGACGAGGAGGAGGACGAGAAGGGGTTCTGGTCGCGGTGGTCGCGTCGGCCGCCTCCGCCGACGACCGTCACCCGCTGGTATCTCGCCGACCTCGAGAAGGGGATCCACGAGGCGGACACGGGCGACCTGAGTCGGGCAGCACAGCTCTGCAAGGCGTTGCTCCGGGATGGGGTCCTGCGCGGCGTGCTGTCCACCCGCACCGGGGGCCTCGTACGGCTCCCTCGCCGCTTTTCCGGAGAGCCGGCGATCGTCTCGGGCCTCGCCGGCCGGGAAGGTCGGAGGGGGGTCTTCGAGCGGATGTTCCCGGCGGCGGAACTCGCCCTCCTCGCCGCCGACGGCATCCTCCTCGGTATCGGGGTCGGTGAGTTGCTCCCTGTCGAGGGATGCCCGTTCCCTGTCCTACGCCGCCTCGATCCCGAATGGCTCCGGTATCGATGGGATGAGGACTGCTGGTCCTATCAGTCCGTCACTGGCCCTCAGCGCATTACACCAGGCGACGGTCGGTGGATTCTGCATTGTCCCGGTGGCGAGAGCCAACCTTGGCTCCAGGGCCTCTGGCCGTCCCTTGGTCGCGCTTACATCGCCAAGGAGCACGCGCTGCTCTACCGCGACAACTACTCGGCAAAATTGGCAAACGCGGCGCGGGCAGCCGTAGCGCCGCTCGGTGCGACCGAGCAACAGCGCCGCGGCTTCATCGAGAGGCTCATCGCCTGGGGCCTGAATACCGTCTTCGAGCTTCCGGTCGGCTGGGACGTCAAGCTCATCGAGTCCAACGGCCGCGGCTTTGAAGTCTTCAAGGACACGATCCAGACCGCCAACGAAGAGTCCATCATCGCGATCGCTGGCCAGCTCGTTACCACAAGCGGTGGAGTCGGTTTCGCCAACGCCGATATTCATAAGTCGATTCGTGCCGACCTCATTCAGGGGGATGGCGAGGGGCTCGCCCACACGCTGAACACCCAAGGGCTCCCCCCCTACGTGAACGAACACCATGGGGCCGACGCCCTCGATGCCGGGGTGGCCGTTGAATGGGACACGAGCCCGCCCCAAGATCTCAAAGCGGAAGCCGAGGCCATCAGCGCAGCGGCCAAGGCGATCGAGGACGCCAACCGTGCGCTGCTCCCCTACGGCAAGCGGGTTGATGAGCGCCAGGTCGCGGTGAGGTTCGGCATCCCGATCGCTGGCGACATCGACGGCGATGCACAGCCAGACATCGAGCCGGAGCCGCTCCAGGAGGCCGCATGAGAACTCGTGCCTACGTCTTCCAACCGAAGGACCCGCCGGCCGAAATTCAGCTCTGGAGCGTCGGCCCGAACCCGACGGATTACGGCACGCACCATTGGACCGAGCGGAGCGTCCGGGAAGTCACCGAGGTCTACGAGACCCGGGGCAACCCGCTCCAGATCGATATTGAGCACAACGGCGCCGCGGATGAACGCGAGCAGCGCAGCTCCGACGACCCACCGCCCACGGGAGGCTACGCCTTTCTGGAGATCCGCGCGGGCGCGCCATGGCTTCGGTTCGACTGGAGCGCCTACGCGGTCGAGCAGGTTCGCAGCCGTCAAAGGCTCTTTCTGTCGCCGGAATACGACGTCGACCCCGACACCGGCGAGATCACCCGCCTGGTCCGCATCTCCCTCGTGGGGGACCCGGGCACCCATCACGCACGCATGCTCGCGTCCGCAAAGCGGGTCCGAGCGCAGCACGAAAGGAACGAGAGAGTGACCGAAGTCCTGACGATGATCCTCGCCACCATCGAGGCGGCTTTGGGAGCCGACGATCCCGAAACGGCGAAGGAAATCCTGTCCAAGCTCAAGGCTGAACTCGAGGGGGGTGGGACCAGCGAGCCTGACAGCCAAGGCGAGGCCGTGGAAGCCGAAGGCGATCCGTCGGCCAACAGTGGCGAGAGGGACGAGGAGGAGAAGCCTGTCGCTACGACGACCAAGGCACGGACCAAGGCAACGACCGGGAACATCGATCTTGCGGTGCGCGTCGCGGAGCTGGAGCGGCATGTCGCCCGGGCCGAGGTCGAGCGTTTGGTCGACCAGCATAAGGACCGATTCACCGCCTCGACCCGTGCATGGGCACTGACGCAGCCGCTCCCTACCGTGCAAGGCTTCATCAAGGCCGCGTCAAAGCAGGCGCTACGAGCTCCCGTCACGGCCGCTGCGACGCGCGGAGAGGGTCAGGGCAGCTCGGGCAAACAGGCCGGAGACGAGGCCATCAACGAGGAACTCGACCGCGCCCTCGGTGTCCGTCGCCCTGCCTCAGGGGAGTTCGGCTTCGCCGACAAGCCTATCCAAGGGCTCTATCGGCTCAACGCGCCTACCGCGGCTCAGATCCGCGCGCAGAGGAGGGGGTAGCCGCCATGGCCTTGAACCGAGAGTTCCTTGCCTCCGAGCTGGTTGGCGACACCGAAGATCTCGCCGTTGCCGAGGATACGATCATCTACGGCGGCGCGATCGTGGTCACCGGGCCCGATGGGTACGCACGGCCTGGTTATGAAGCCCCCGATGTCACGGTTTGGGGGAAAGCCGCTGAAACGATCGACAACCGCGGCAAGCCGGCGGGGGCTCAGAAGATCACCGTTACCGTGAGCCGGAGCTACCGCAAGTTCCGCTACGACAACGACGTCAACGGCACTCCCCTAGGGCAAGCAGACCTGGGCGGCACCTGCTTTCTGCTCAACGAACACACCCTCTCCGCTGACGACAACAACGGCGCCCGGAGCACCGGCGGCACCTTGATGGCTGTCGATCCAGGCGGCGCCAAGGTCTGGGTGCGGTTCCCGCTCTGATTTGCCGAGGACAGGAAGGACTCTGAAATGCTCTGGACCGCACGGCACGTCCTCGCGTTCGAGGACCGACTCCGCAGGATCATCAACCACGACTACCAGGACGCGATGCGCCGCGTCTGGTGGCCCAACATTATGGGCACACGCGCCTCGACGGGAAAGCGCGAGATCATCGAATGGCTGCTCAACACAGCCCAAATCGTCAAATTGCCCAACGGCCAGATGCAGTTCGACGATCTGGTCACCCAAGCCCATGAAGCCGTCAACATCCCCCGAGGCGGCGGCCTCCGGATGGACCGCGACAAGTGGGAAGACGACGAGGCAAAGCTGGCTTCCGAGTGGGCCTCGCAGATGGGCAGCGAGATGGCGATGTCGCCACAGTACGAATGCATCGATCTCATCAAGTACGGTGAGGTCGGGCTCGCTTACGATGGACGACCCTTCCACGGGGCGCACCTCGTCAATCCGTTCGACGAATCCCGTGGGGAGTACCGCACCCTCATCGACAGCATGGCTCAATTCGATCCGTCTCTGCCTGCGCTCCCGCCCGAGCTGACCCCCGATTCATTCTCGCTCGGCGTCGCACACATGAAGACGTTCGAGATGCCAAACGGCCGGAATCGCAACTTGGAGCCGCGCTTCCTGCTGATCCCTCCCCAGCTCGAGAAGGTCGCTCGCACCGTCACCGGAGCCAAGATCATCGAGGCAACCGAGAACGTGATCACGGATTATCACGTTCAACCGCTGGTCATTCACGAGCTGGCCCATGATCCTCGGAGTTGGATCCTCATCGCGCCGGGCAGCGGCGAGCTGGGGATGCCGTATATCTGGCAAGAGCGTCGCCCGTACGGAATGACGAGCTACGACGGCATCACCGATGCCGAACTGGCCAGGGCCAATCACCTTGAGTGGCACGTTCGAGGCCGAAACGCCGCCATCTACGGGCATCCATTCCGCGCCGTGAAGTTCAAGGTGCCAGGTCCCCAGCAGCAGCAACCCCCGCAGTCCTGAGTCGGAGGGAACAGAAGCCATGAGTTGCTACGTCACCATCGATGACATCAAGGACCTCGGCACCTTGCCGGCCGAGGATATCGACGAGATTGAGAGGCTCTGGCCTGGCCTCACGCTCCGGATCGCGACGAAGGTCTCAGCACACTTCGATTCTCGTCTGGCGAAGCGCTACGCGGCGCCATTCCGCGAGCCCTATCCGGACGTCATCATCGACAATGTCGCTCGGGTTGTGGCCTACCGGCTCACGCTCAAGCGCGGCTTCAACCCCTCCTCGGAGCAGGATCAGCTCATCCAGCAGGAGAAGGACGAGGCGCTCGCCTGGGTCAAGGAGGCTGCCGATTCCAAGGACGGCCTCATCGAGCTTCCCGCCCGGCAGGCCACACCGCCCGACGTCGCTGCCGTGAACGCGGGCGGTCCCCTCGGCTACTCGGAGCAGAGCCCCTACACCTGGCCGGTTCTCCAGGCAAAGGCAGCGCGCCATGAGCGGTAAGGGCTTCGCCGAGCTCGACGCCATGATCGCACGCATCCGGGAGCTGCCGCGCATGGCGCAGGAGGCCGCACCCGAGGTGGCCGAGGCGCTCCGCGATCATCTCGAGCAGAACATCGCGGCCGGACGCTCGCCGGAAGGGGCCTCATGGAAGCCCACGCGGGACGGCAAGAAGCCTCTCGCTGGAGCCACCAAGGCGCTCTCCGTCCGAGCGGTGGGGGCCATCATTCTGGCAGTCCTCAGCGGTCACGAGGTCTACCACCACTACGGCACCAAGCGCGTACCGAGACGAGCGATCCTTCCCTCAGCCGCGCTGCCGGAGGACCTCAGTTCGGCGATCAAGGCGGGCCTCGTACGCCGCTTCCGCCGACGGATGGGGGGACGCTGATGGGCCTCCTCCAGCTTGTCCGTGACGTGCGTCAGGTCTTCGCCGACGAGAGCATCACGGCTGTGGTCGTGCTCGGCGAGCGCGAGCCGGCGAAGCAGCTCAATCAGGGGCCCGGCCGCGCAAACCGTGTCGTGTTCGCCCCTGGAGACGAGAGCGGCGGAGCCGGGGAGTACGCAGCCGCACGCAATCCTGGCCGTAACCCTCGGCCGGTCAGGACCCTTGTCGCCCTCTCGCGTGTCTACGTCTGGGCCTATGACGGCGCAGCGCCGAACAGCGAGGAAGCGCAGTACGAGGCGGTCTGGGTCCTCCACGACCGGACCATCAGCGCGATCCATCGCAAGGCCCACGGGACCTACCAGGTCACCGCGCCGCGGTGGACGAACAAGGTCACCGAGCGCGCCTTCGGCAAGGAGCTGGTCTTCATGCTCCAGCTTGAGGTGCCGATCCTGGAGAGGCCGATCCCCACAGCGCCAGGGATCGAGCCGGTGGTTACAACCCGTCTCGCTGCCTCGCCCGACGACATCACAGGCGAAGTCGGCTGCGAGTGCCCCTGAAAGGAGGGCGATGTGCTCCCCAGCGTGAACATGAACGTGCTCGACGGCGCCCGCGGGGTCATGCCGCCAAGCTTTGGAGATGTGATGGCGATCGTCGGCCCTGCCGCCGATGGCCCGCTGAACATGCCGGCTGCGTTTGGCCAGGCAAAGCACGTAATCGCGAACTACCGAAGCGGCTCATCGGTCGAGGCCGCGTGCTACGCCATCGAATACACAGGCAAGCCCGTCGTCTTCGTCCGCACCGGCGAGACGACTCAGGGCTCCTTGAGCGCTGTTGACGCCCTCAGCTTCCGTGGCACCTCCGTCCCGACGCTGGATGCCGCGAGCTTTGCCGACGATGAGTATGAGGTCCTCCTCGTCTTCCCCCGCGGTGGGACCGTAGGCACCGCAGGGATCACCTACCGATGGAGCCTCGATGGTGGGCGCACGCTCTCACCGGAGACCGCGCTCGGGCAGGTAAGCTCCATCACCCTCCCCGAGGGGGGCAACCTCAAGCTCGACCTCGCCCAGGGCTCGGTGCTCGCGGGTGACTGGCTCTCCTTCCGAAGCCGCCCTGCCCAGTGGAGCAACGAGGAACTGAGCAGTGCCCTCACCGCGCTCCGCCACACCAACCTTTCCTGGCGCGTCGCACAAGTGCTGGGTTCGCTCGACCCTACGGCCCTCGCTGTCATCGGCGCCGAGCTCGGCGTCATGGCCCAAGCCGGCAAGTATCGCTGGGCGATCGGCAATGTCCGCGGCCCGAACCTCGGCGAAGAACCAGCGGCCTACGTCACCGCCCTCGCCGCTGCGTTCTCGGGAGTAAGCGACAAGCGGCTCGCGCTGTGCGCCGGCTACGCCAAGATCCTGAGCAGCGTCTCACGGCGCGTCTACCGCCGGCCCATCTCCCTTGCGGTTGCCGCCCGAGCCATCGGCGTCGACGCTGCGATCGACCTCGCAGAACTCGACCTCGGCGCGCTTCCTGGGGTCCAAATTCGTGACGCCAACCAGAACCCTGACGAGCACGACGAGGCGGTGTTCCCGGGCCTCGACGATGCGAGGTTCACCACCCTTCGCTCGGTGGAGGGATACGAGGGCGTCTACATCACGAACCCTCGTCTCTTCTCCCCCACGGGAAGCGATTTCACCTTCATCCAGCACCGCCGCGTCATGGACATCGCGTGCGAGGTCGTGCGGACCAAGCTGATGCGTCGGCTATCGAAGCCGCTCCACGTCCACGAGAGCACCGGCTTCATCCTGGAGGAGGAAGCCAGGGACATTGAGTCGGGTGTCAACTCGGCGCTCCGGACTGCACTGCTTGCGAAAAAGCGCGCCAGCTTCGTCAAGTTCGTCCTGTCCCGGACCGACAACATCCTGTCCACCTTCACCCTCAACGGGCAGGCGTTCATCGTGCCGCTTGGCTACCCCAAGTTCATCAACACGGACATCGGCTTCCACAACCCGGCGCTCCGCACCGTGAAGGTTTGAGGCTCCACCCATGTCCGACGCAATTCGGGTCAACGGCAACCAGTACGACTGGGGCTCCATCAAGGTGAAGATCCTCGGCGAGGAGTTCTACGGCTTCACCGCGGTTAGCCATTCCCAGAAGCGGGAACGCGCCAAAGCATACGGTTTCGGGAAGCACCGTGCTCCCCGCGGCAGGACGCGAGGGCGCTACAGCGCCGAGGGCAAGATGACCGGATGGAAATCCTCGGTCGAGGCCCTGCGCGCCTTCCTGGCTTCGCAGTCTCCAGACGGCACGAACTATGGGGATGTCGAGTTCGACATCGTGATCCAATACATCGAGCCAGACGAGACGCCCATCACGGAGGAGCTTTTTCAATGCGTCGTCGCCAGCGAGGACGCGAGCCATGAAGAGAATACCGATCCGCTCAAGGAGGAGATCGGCCTCGACGTCATGTACATCAAGAAGAATGGGCGAACCCTATTCGATAACAGCGACAAGACCAGGTGAACGTCATGCTTGAACAGAACGAAGCCATGCCCCCCAGCTCCCAAGCACTCGCGCAAAAGACGCGCGGCGCGGAGAGACACGACGAGCCCCCCGACACGGCACGTCCACCCCGACGCGATACGCAGATCGACGACCTTCAGACAGAGATTGATGCGGAGCTGGCGAAGCTCGCCGAGGTCGAGACGCGCAGAGCTCAGCGCGAACATAGCCAGCGGCTCGTCCGCGAGCTGGCCGAGGCGAAGCGTGCTCGCAAGGAAGCCGAGGTCATCGAGCGGCTCGAGGCCGAGCACGGTCCGCTCGACAAGCGCATTCTCCGCATCGATACCGACGAGGGCATGATTGTCGTGCGTAAGCCCGACCCTCGCCTCTATCAGCGGTTCGTCGACCAGGGGAAGACGAACACCGAGGCGCTCTCCAAGCTCGTCCGTCCTCACGTCGTCTACCCCGACAAGACGGAGCTCACGCGCATCTTCGAGGAGGTTCCCGCTGCCCTCATGCGCTGCGCCGATGCCGTCTGCTTTCTCGCAGGCGTACGTAAGCAGGAGGCCGAGGGAAAATAAGAGCGCTCCTCGCTGAAGCCCACCGCGACCACGGCATCGCGGCGGCATGTCTCCTCTCGTTTGCCGCCGGTCGAGAGGAAGATGGCGAGTTTGAGCGGAGCTACGTCGGGGCGGTCCTCCTTGCCGAGGGCCTCACCGAGCTGCGCCGGATCCGGCAGGCATTGACCAAGGAGGGATGATATGGGCGCCGACGCCAAAGCTACCTTTGCGATCGAGCTGGAAAACAAAACCTCGGGAGCAGCAGACAGTGCAGGAAATGCGCTGGAGCGACTTCGGAGCAAAATCAAGGCGGGGCAATCGGCTCTCGCTGAAATGCAGGCCGCGATGCAACGGCTCAAAGCGTCTGCCGTGGTGGAGCAGTATCAGCGGCAGGCCGCTTCGCTCTCCCAGCTCGAGGCGCAGATGCGCCGGCTTCAGTCAGCGAACGTCGTCAACATCGACAAATACCGCGAGCTGAAGTCCCGCCTGGAGGCCGCACGAACCGCCGTAGCCCGCCTATCGCAGGAGGATTCGGTCAAGGCATTCCTCCAGATGCGCGACGCCATCAATGCCAAGCGCCAGTCCGTCGCTTCCGCTCAAGCCGAGTTCGTCCAGCTCGGGGGCACCTTCGGCAAGACGAACCAGAGCGCCAAGGAAGCCAACGGCGGCCTGGGCGAGTTGATGGAAACGGCGCAGATGGCTGGCGGGCCAGTGGGCAGCCTCGCCGGCCGCGCGGGGCAGCTCAAGGCCATGCTCGGCAAAGGCGGGGCAACAGGCGCCCTCGTCGTGCTCATCGCCGCCCTGGCCGCCCTCACCGTCGGCCTTGGTGTGGCTGCGGCTTCCCTGGCTGCCTTCGCCCTTCAGGCCGCCGGGGCGGCACGCGCCAGCCGCCTGCTCCTCGACGCGGCAACCGGCTCCGCGGCGGCGGGAGGGGCTCTCGCTGGCCAGATCGATGCCGTGGCGGGGAGGGTAGCCCTGACCCACGCGCAGCTTGAGGAGATGGCCCTCTCGCTCGCCAGAACCCGCCTGGAGGGCCAGGGTCTCGCCTCGGCCCTCTCCGCTGTCGCCATGGCCAGCTCGGTCATGGGCACCACGGCCGGCGCAAAGCTCCAGGGCATCGCTGAGCAGGCCGCCCGTGCCCGGCGCTTTGTGGTGGGCGCCTTCGACCTCGACGGCACGGGGCTCAAGCTCGATGACGTCGCGGGAGCGCTCGCCGAGCGGCTCGGGCTCTCCTTCAGCGCAGCGGTCGCGGCCATCCAGAACGGCCAGGTACGGGTCGAGCACGGCCTCCAGGCCCTCGATGACGCCATCCAGAAGAAGTTTGGTCACATCGCGCGAGCCCAGCTCCTCGGCCTCTCCTTCCAGCTCCAGCGCGCTCGGGAGGACTTCAGCCGCCTGTTCGGCGGGGTACACATCGATCCGCTTCTTCAGGGGCTCCGCGGTGTGCTGCGCCTCCTCGACCAGAGCACGATCAGTGGCAGGGCGCTCAAGGTCCTCGCCGAGGCGATCCTCAACCCCTTGTTTGCCTCGCTCAGCCGAGGGGCGCCCTACGCACGAGCGTTCTTCCAGGGGATGGTCATCGGTGCCCTGCTGGTCGCGATTGCCGTCCTACGGGTCAAGAAGGCGCTCGATTCGGTCTTTGGGAGCGAGTCCACATCGAAGGTCGACGGCCTCCGCCTCGCCATGCTCTCGGGCGCTGCTGCTCTCGGCGCCCTGCTTGGTCTCGTTGTCGTGCTCTCGATCCCCTTCGTGTTTCTCGGCACCGCCATCTACCGGGTCTATTCCGAAGCCCGAGCCCTCTACGCGGTGCTCTCCGGTCTCGACTTCGGATCCATCGCAACCAACCTCCTCGCCGGCCTGGTGAACGGAATCGAGGGGGGCGCGTCGTGGGTCCTCGGCGCTGTCCGCAATCTCGCCGATCGCATGATGGGCACCATCAAGTCGGCCCTGGGGATTGCCTCACCGTCCAAGGTCTTCGCGCTCTATGGCCGATTCACCGGAGAGGGACTCGTCCAGGGTATCGAAGCCAGCCAGCCCGACGTCGACAGCGCCGTCAGTAACCTCGTCTCCATCCCGAGCGCCGAAGGACCCGCGGTCGCAGGCGCCTCGATCCGCAACCAGCAAGGCGGCAACACCTACAACATCACCATTCACGGCGTGAAGGATGCCGAGCAGCTCAAGAGCCCATCCTTCCTCGCCCAGCTCGCCGCTGCCCTGGAGGGGGCGGCTCTCGCGGGTGGGATCCCCCTCGAGCCGGAGATGGGCTGATGCTCAACCCCCTCCGGAATCCCGAAGCGTTCGACGTCTGGTTTCTCGCCGGCCAGGTCTCTCCAGGCCTCTCCGAGGTCGCCGGGGCGAGCTCCCCGCGCAAGTGGGACGAGCGGCAGGGTTACGGGCTCTCGGGCGCCACCATCGTCTACACGGGTGATGGCCTCGCCCAGTTCGCCATCAAGGTCTTCCTCTGGGAGGATGAGCACTTCGAGCAATGGGCAGCCTTCAAGGTTCTGCTCAAGAAGGCGCCGAGCGGCACGCGCCCCAAGGCGCTCGATATCTACCACCCCATCCTCGAGGACCTCGAGATCTCCTCGGTCGTGGTCGAGGACCGTTCCCAGCTCACCGAGGTCCAGGGCGAGCCGGGGATGTTCTTCGTTGAGGTGAAGTTCAAGCAGCACCGCGCCCCAACTCCCGCCATCGGCAAGCCCACCGGCTCTCAATCCAAGCCCACCGCCGAGGACGCTTTCGACAAGACCATCGAGAAGCTCACCAAGCAGTTTCAGGAGCTTGCGGGATGACCCTCTTTGCCTCCATCAATGGCCTCCGGGTCACCGGCATCAAGGTCCGCTTCCCGTACACCGGCGTCTGGTTCGCTGACATCGACCTCGATGACGAGGTAGCCCTCCTTGGCCCCGTGGTCGTGCGCCTTGGCCGGCTGGAGCTCCGCGGCTCGGTTCTGCCTGCCCTCTCCGGTGGCTTCGAGCTGGCCTCCCGCTACTGCATCGTCGGCGGCACGGGCGGCTGGATGAAGCATGTCGGGCCGCTCCACTTTCACAACGATGCCAAGGTCAAACGCTCCACCGTCCTCCTCGCGGTTGCCCGAGCAGCCGGCGAGACGATCGATATCCGCACAGATCTCGAAGACCGCATGGTGGCCGACTTTGTGCTCCAAACCGGGCCGGCCTCCCGCATCCTCCGGCAGCTCCTCGGCACGACTCCCTGGTGGGTGCGGTTCGACGGAGTGACCCAGGTCGGCCCACGGGAGCCTCGCGAGGTCACCGAACCGTACGACCTCTTGAACTTCGATCCGCGGGGCAAGATCGCCACGCTCGCTGCGGACGATCCCTCCGCCATCGGGGTTGGCTCTGTCCTCCGCGCAAGGCTTCGGACACCGCTCGTGGTCCGACAGGTGGAACTTGAGCTCACCGGCGGCACCCTCCGGATCACCGCCTGGTGCAGGGAAGGCAGCGGCGAGGCCTCGACCGAGGAGCGTACCCTCCGCACGCTTCGGGCCCTCGTCCGAGAGTCCCTGCCCGAGTACACCTTCCTCGGCCGCTACCGCTACCGCGTCGTGCGCCACGTCCAGCACCGGCTCGATCTCCAGGTCGTGCGCAAGCGGAGCGGCCTGCCCGACATTCTCCTGGTCCCGATCCACCCCGGGATGGCGGGCCTTTCCGCCGAACTCACTCCGGGCGCGATCGTGCTGGTGGAGTTTGTCGAGGGCGACCCCCGTTTGCCCATCGTGACCCACTTCAGCGCCGAGGATGAGCCGGGCTTCCTTCCGGTCGAGCTGGCCCTCGACGCGACCAACGCCGTCCGCCTCGGCGCGGTGGCCAGCACCGTGGAGCTGGGCTCCGGCGCCGCCTCCGTCGTGCGTCACGGTGACACCATCGCCCTCCGCGATCCGGTGACTCAGCAACTCCTCCTCGCCGGCTTGGTGCAGCTCACCGCCGGCACCGCCGAGGTCCCCCCCGCCATCTCCAAGGTGAAGGCGTGACCTCGCTCCTCTCCGCTGTCCTCGTGCGGGTGGTCACCTCCCATGGAGAGCCGCCCAACCCGCCCCCCAAGCCTCCCCAAGGCTTCGGCGTGGACCTCGACTGCGCGGAGGACCTCGACCCTCTCATGGGTACTGTCACCGGCCTCCAGGTCGTCGCCCAGGCCATCTATCGCCGCCTATCAACACCCCGGGGCATGGTGCTCGATGCGCCGGACTACGGCTTCGATCTGCGGTCCCTCCTCCACAAGGGCATGAGCCCCGCCGAGCAGGCCGCGCTCCCGGGCCTGGTTCGCGCCGAGGTCCTCAAGGAGGAGCGCATTCAAAGCGCCACCGTCCAGATCCTCGACTTCACCTCTGACGCTTTCCGCCTCTCGATCCGCTGCGTCACGGCCGAGGGGCCCTTCCTCATGACCCTGCACGTGAGCGCCGCCGCCGTGCTCCTCGCCGAGGTACACGCCCGATGAACATCCCTCTCGATCAACTCATTCGTCCCCTTTCCCGAGATGAGGTCAAAGCCAGCATCTACAGCATCCTCAAGGCCGTAGGCCTGCCCGTCACCGCCTGGCAGGAGGGCTCGGTCGCACGCACCATCATCGCGATCGTGGCCGCCCTCTTCGCCGGCTACACCGAGGTCATGGTGCTCGCCATTCGCGCGGGCTTCCTCGACCTCGCCGAAGGCATCTGGCTCACCCTCCTCGCCAAGCACGTCTACAATGTCGATCGCCTTGAGGCGACCTTCGCCTCGGGTGTGGTCGTCATCGACAACGCGGGTGGTGGCTCCTACACCTTCGACTCGGGCGAGGTCATCTTCCTCAACCCGGCTACGAAGAAGACCTACACGAACGCCGTCGCGTTCACTGTCGGCCCCCTCGAGACGGGCAAGCAGGTCGACCTCCGCGCGACCGAAGCCGGTTCGACAAGCACGGCGGGGCCCGGACAGATCAACGCCTTCGAGACCAAGTTCCTCGGTCTGAGCTGCTCCAACCCTGCCGCCCTCATCGGCTTCGATGCCGAAAGCGATCCGGCCCTACGCCAGCGCTGCCGGGACTCCCTCGGCGCCCTCTCCCCCAATGGCCCGGAGGCTGCCTACCTCTACGTCGCCAAGAGCGCACGCCGGCCCGACAAGACCCCCATCGGCATCAACCGGGTCTACATCCCCCCGGCCCTTGGCGACGGGAGTGTCTACGCTTACGTCGCCACCCCGAGTGGCCCTGTGCAAGGCGTCGCGAATGATCCCGCGACCGACCTCGGCATCGTAGCTCACGACATCTACCGGAAGGCGGTCCCCAAGGGGGTGACTGCGTTCGTCGAGAGCGCCATCCCCAAGCCGCTCTCCCTCACGGTGGACGTCTGGATCGACGCATCCGCATCCCTGAGTGACGCCGACGTCCAGGGCCTCATCCAGCAGAAGCTCAACATCTACCTCCCCACGATACCGATCGGCGGGTTCGTCATTCCCCCTGCTTCTGGGAGGCTGCTTTGGAGGGCGCTGATCGGCCAGATCGAGGCCGCCTCCCCCTACGTCATCGAGGCAAGGCTCTCGCCCGAGCTGGACATCCCCATGGTCATCCCTGAAGTGGCCACCCTCGCGAGCCTCACCGTCAATGTCCATCAGGTCGTGGGAGCCGCAGCATGAATCCCCAACATCTCAGCTTCCGCGAGACGCTCCGGAGCTACTTGCCGCCCTGGCTCTCGGACAGGCCCACCTCGGGCCGTACTGTCGGCTTCCGGTTCCTGTACGGCCTCGCCGCCGTGCTCGACGCCGGCATGCAATTCCTCGTGGAGGGCATGCAGGCTCGGCTGCCAGGTATCGGCACGCCAACCGCGCTTCCCTACATCGGCCGGGACCGCCGCATCATCCGGGGGCCGCACGAGACCAACGCAGCCTATGCAGCGCGCTTGCTCGACTGGCTCGAGCTCTGGCGCGCTGCCGGCAACGCCTATGCCCTCGCCAAGGCCCTGCAGGCCTTCTTGGCTCCAGACCATCCTCGGATCCGCATCGTCACCCGCTCGGGCTTCTGGTGGACCCTGGACCCCTCGGGAGCGCTCACGTGGCGCCTCGCCATACCGAACAACTGGGACTGGGACTCGCTCACCCATCCCGAGCACGCCGGGTGCTGGGCTGACTTCTGGGTCATCGTTTACCCGCCCCACTTCGAACCGGATGGCGCCTGGGGAGATGGAGCCTCCTTCTGGGGCGCAGGGAAGATCTTCGGACAGGACGTCTCCCTCAGCAACGCCGAGACCATTCGAGCCCTGGTCCGTCAGTGGAAAGCCGCGCACGCGCGCTGCGTCACACTCATCTTCGCCTACGACCCAGCCAGCTTTAACCCCGCATCTACGCCTGGCTCGGTGGGCATGCCCGATGGCCGCTGGGGCCGCTGGTCCAAAGACGACGGGACCGGCCGAAGGGTGCGCTCACGCCGCGCTGACGCGCGTTACTGGGAGGTCTGATCCGTGGACTACGCCGGACAGGACACCTTCCCGAGCTCCCTAGAACTCCTCGCTGACAACACCGGACGCGATGCGAGCAGCACCAATGTCTCACTCGAGGCACTCGCCGACCGCACCGTCTGGCTCAAGAACCGCTCCGCCGCGACCCACTATGTGCGCAGCTTCTACAACCCGCTCGCCCTCGCCACCTTCAACGGGACGAACTTCACGCAGAGCAACATCGCGCGCACCCTCACCGGCAGCAAGGCCGGCGACCGGCTCTCCATCGATCTCGTCGCCAACCTTGAGTACGTCGGCACCACCGGCAACTGGGGAAACCTCCGCGTTGCCGTCATCGAGCGCTACGACACCCCGAACCCCACCACCTTCTACCCGGAGGGCACCATCATGATCATGGGGGCCACGGGTAGTTCGACCTACGCTGCTGGGGCCTCCCTCATCGCAGAGCACCCCCTCCAGTCAGACGGCAATGTCAGGGTCGTGGTCGAGGGAAGAACCCAAGCCTCCGCAACCGCAGTCCTCATGATCGTGGGCTCTATCGCGCTCCGCGTCCTCAAGCACAGGGAGTGATCATGCCGAAGCTCAACTGGATCGATGCGCTGTTCTTCGGGGTACGCCGGATCTTGGCAGGTGGTGTGGAGATGCCAGAGCGACCCGCGATCAACTTCGTGGGCGCTACGGTGACGGACAACCCGGCGGAGAACCGGATCGATGTCGTGCTGGGTGGCTCAGGGCTGAGGAAGATCAGCCCGATCGTGACCTCGGACTACACCGCCTCGCCGGGAGAGCTGGTGCGCGTGGACGGGCACAGGGCCATAGTGATCACGCTCCCCCCAGCAGCACCAAACGCGCTCGCTACGGTGGTAGTGAAAAAAGTCAACGGCGGCGATGGCGATATCACTATCGCTGCTCCCCCGGGGCAGGCGGTGGGCGGGCAAATAAGCATCCATACACTCGCCGCGCACGGCCGAGCAGAGTTCATGAGTGATGCACTCAGCTGGCTGATCCTTTAGATGGCCCTGAGCGGAGTATTGTTATCTTTTCCGCAGAACGCCTTTCCTATTCTTGCGTCCACTATTGCGTTCTCCCTGCAGCTCAAGCTCGTCTGCGATTGCGTGCAGTTGCATTGCGATTTGTTCAAGAGAGCGCTCATCGTGATCGTTCTGATCATGTCCGAACAACTTGAGTTGAGGATATTCGGTTTGGTGAGCCTGCCTGCGGCCCCCGTCTCTGCCGCGGTTGCTCTGTTCTGAGCCGAACCCCATCGCCGGCCATTCGATGGTGGTAACGATCCCGGGAGCCATCTCCACCGTTAGAACACCGGGGTTGGCACCTTGAAGGATCTTCCAAGGCTTCGGTGCGTTGAGCAAAACAATGAGTTCCTCGAACGCCAAGTCGCATCTAGGGCGCTGGAAGAGGATCTCTTCGAAAGTCAGCTCTCTCATTACCCGACGGCCTAGTGAGCCCATGCGGCTCTGCAACGCCAGCTCGTTATCAAGGCCAGCGCAAACACCATAAAACACTAGAGCACCGGGCATCATCGCTGGATATGCGTGTATCGCCTCGACGTGCTCCAAGCTACCTGGAGCAACACGGCTCAACAAATAGCCAGCCAGAAACGATGCGACTAGGTCACCTGAGGAACCAAATTCACGCAGTGAGGCCATAATTACTTCATAAAGAGTGAATTTCTCCTCTCTGGTCGTTGCTGCCATAAATGGACGAACGTCCAATGACCCTGGTACGCCTGCACTATGCAGCAACTTGTGGAAAGTTGAAGTGCGTATTCCTTTGTCACGAAGCACTTCACGGCACGCATCGAGCACGACTCGTTCGTCCGGCTTTGAGGCTTCGAGGCTGACTTGAGGATAGGATAGTGCAACTAGAATTCGTGCAACGGACTCAACTGAGGAACCACCAGCTCTCTGGTGGGTGCTCCCTACCTTTTGCAGCTGTTGCCATCGAGTCGATACGACATTGACTCGCTCGCTGAGCAAGTCCGCCTTGTTCATCGGATGAGAGAAGTAGCCTAGGCAATGAGCTCGCCCTACAGCGAACAAGCAAGTGTCCATGCAAGCACGCAGACTGACAGCTCTGACACCTTCCGGGCCTGCGCCGCACAGTGTCTCGCCAAGAATCCCCCCAACCCATGCATCTTCCTTTTTTGACAAATCGAAAGAGTCACTGGAAACAGCCAGCATCTCGAGTTGACTAGGTGTGATCACCCGAGTGAGTCCGGTAAGTGGCAGGTACTCGTCGAGATAAGTGGCAGACCACGCCAAGAATTCGAGCACGTCCAACTCATCGATAAGTATGACGTACGGCAAACGTTCGCGTTGTGGTGGACTGGACCAAAGCATCGTGATCTCTTGCCTTTGGGGAGCGCGGAGCTCGGAAAGCTCAGTCCTCGCAAGACTGGCGTAGAGAGCCTCCGCGGTCGTTTGAAGAACATCGATCAACGACCGCCATGCACCTGTTCTAGCCCAGATCACTGAGTACCTCCGAATAGGGAATCGTCGACGGGTGCAATAGCGATGGGGAGGCCGCCTTCAGCGAGCGCCGCTTGCAAAAAAGATGACATTGGCTTCGTGTGATACGCGTTCAGACTGGTTCGTGCCCGAGTGACCGCAACGTAGGCCAAGTGTCGGCTATGCCTTCCCATTTTTGCGATGTTCTCAGCCGCCATCAGATGGACTGCCCTAAACTCAAGTCCCTTTGCGCTATGGATCGTACCTATGTAGACTCGCCTAGATCCGACGCCGAATAGCGTGTCTTTTTCGCTTCCTTTGAAAATCTGACCGCGCAATGGGCTGCTGTTGAAGTGCCCGAAAACTGCATCAGCATCAGCGCGAAGTGCACACAGCACTCCAACGACTGCATGAGGGTACGCTCTCAGCTGAGTCTGTATCCGGCTGATCGCATCTGTGCACTGTGCTTCGAGCGACTTGCATTCAAGTATGCTCACGCTGGAAGGAAACAACGTTTCATTGTAGTTGGATGTGGCAACAAGCGGCAGGTGATCTGAGTAAACAGACGCCAACGCGTCCGCAGTTCTACAGATGGCAATACCATTTCTATAATGATGCTCTAGTGCGACGGCATGGTCGACAGCGCCGCGAATAAGCTGAAGCGACTCTGTTCCCCCGTAGATCTTTTGTCTTGAGTCGGCAGCGACGGATAGATGCTTTGCGAGACTCCCAAAAATCTCAATCTCTTCAGGAAGATAATCCTGCGCTTCGTCTAGCAGGATCGTGTTGAACAGTTTTGCAATCCTGCGCCGCGCGGTGAGTTCCTTGATTTCATGAAGCAGAGCACGGCGCTGGGAATCAAAATCGCCCTCAAGCCTAGGTTGAACGTCGTACTCTCTCAGTAGTTTAAGCGCCCATCCCCATGATGTCTGTACTCGGTCAGTTGGGACGCCATACTGGTTAACGCCAGACCTGAGGAAGTCCTGCAATGCACGAGTGAATACTATTACTTGATAATCATGGCAACCGCTCAGGGTCAACCTTTTGGCGCGTAGGAGTAGCAGGTTGCTCTTCCCAGAGCCTGGTGGCCCTGTCATCAGGACGCTCGCATCCAGAGGAAGTCCGATGATGTCCTTCTGAGCATCATCAAGTTCCTTGAGCCCCGCCCACCATGTTTCATCCATAACTTCCCGCTCCCCTCAAACCTCTACTATCGCGTAGGTTTCGCCTTCAATAGGACGCGTTCTCGATGCAGATGTGAGCGCTACGTGTAGAGAAAGAATGTACTGTTTCACGACAAGGCGAATAGCTGGCTCATCAAATTCGCCTTCGAAAAGTGTGGCCAGAACATCAGCGGGTGGAGTGATCGGCGTATGTCGGCCTGGGTTTGCGAACGCGCCAACATAGATTGATACGGTTCCTTTCTCGTTGCTTTTGGGGGCCAAGATGAAGATTGTAATTACACATCCCGAATGGTCAGTCTGATCGAAAGAGACATCAAACTCAATGGTGCTGTCCTTGCTGTCAATGTTCGGCTTGGTGAGTAGTTTGATCGGCGGGAATACACCTGAATCCAGAAATTCAGCACGTATGAGTTCCGGAAAGGTCCTTCTAAGATGCGTAAAGTTAAGTGATCGAGTACTCCGGTCCAGAGCTGTATCCGCAGTTCCAAGAATGCTGTCCGCCGAGCCTAGTCGGCTCAGTTCACCGTTCCGAGCTAGTACTCTGACTGCGAAGGTGTCATGGGTTCGATCGGACGATTGTGGGTGTTCGCCTTTGCTGACATTGGAGGTCGTAGCAGGAACTCCACATCGGATGGTGAGGTCTGTCTCAGCAGAGTGGTTTCGCTGCTGCAAAGTCTTGAGAGCGTCCTCTAGCGCGGCTACCCGGGCCGATAGCTTATCTATCCTTCGCATCGCCGCAGTCATCTGGAGGGCGGCGTTGGGGAATAGAGGTATAAGTCCGATGTCGCCTTGTCTTTGATCAGGAGAATGAAGTTCTGGACGTGGATAGCCAGTGGGTCGGCTCAAAATTTTCTCTTCTACTAGCGTTGCGACTTCACCCAGTGAAAGCAACACCGGTCCCGCAGCATGGCCATTTCGTAGTACTTCCAATAGTGCACTGGAGAATACCGTGTAATGCTCGCTAGGGGGTGCCAGGGATGCCTCTCGGCTACTAGATGAGCAGAACAGCGCAGTCCCTTTGACGGGTCCATTGCTCTTAGAGTTCACAGGGGCTGGAAACGCCTGCTCCAGGCTTCTATCCGCCAAAGTCGCAGCAGTAGTCTGAAATGAACTCATGGCGACCGCTGAGAAGCAGCTGTCGAGAATTATATACCGCCTGATAAATTTTGCGTCCCTGTTTAGCGCTTCTGCAAGGTCCCTGATTTTGAGACCTGTAACGCTTTCACTATCCTTGCGAGTGGTTCTGAGTGCTAGGTAATAATCCTGAAGCGACCCGCAGAAATCACCGTGGCCGACATAGTAGAAGATCAAGTCTGAGAGTGAGAGACCTCTATTTTTGAGAGCTTCTCTGCGTTCCGCTATAAAGGAGCTGATCTGTTTGTCGAATTCCGAAGGTGTGAAGAGGGTATCGAAGCAGTCGAGAAGGTTGTCTTTGGGAAGGCCGAAATTACTCTCGTTTAGAAGGTATTCGGAGAACGAGGCGGCCGAGTTCTTAAACGATTTGTGGGCAGTGAAATTGCTATGTTCCGGCCATTCGCTAGCGCCGGTTATTACCACTACCGTCGTTTCGGGTGATGCTTCGAGAGTCATCCACATTCCCTCGCTCGGCTAGAAGGCGCGCGATTTCAGAGACGTCTTTGCTTTCCAAATTTTTGGCCAACAATCGGCCTCCTGGTGTCTCAATATATAGGGATGAAGCATTGTTGCGTGTTAGCCAGTTCTTTAGTGCGTTGGCCACGACTACAACCGCCGGAGTACCTAGTAGCAGCACTAGTGTGGCTCCGAGATCTTGAGTCGAGTCGTTATCTTTGCTCCGTTCGACCACGACGCTCGGATCAGCGTCTTGTAGATGCTTCCGAAGACTGTCCGCGTAACGGTTTGCGTCAGCAAGCGAAGCGTTTTCGAATCGAAGAAGAAATTGCGCGGTGTTCAACTCGACTGCCTCCAGATCAAAACTATTGCCCATTCAGTAGATGATCCCCTGAACGCGTTGTCAAGACGTGTTAGGTAGCCAACGGGGTGCCGCGGCTACACGTCTTCGTGTTGGAGCCGGCCGCAGCAGGGTTGCTGTCTGCGCCTGCACGACCTGCAGCGGACGGTGGAGGCTCCCATCAGCTGTAAGATCTCGTCCTGGCCCGTCGTGACGGTCGGGTGACCCTCTGGGGCCTTACATGCGCGCGCACGAGGAGGCGCGTCGGATGAGGACCAGAGAGGAATTGCGTACGGCACTGGCGAGGGCCGATCGGAGTGGGACGGGGGCGCCCCTGCCCGGAGGCGCTGCGGCGCGAGGCCATGGCTTTACGTGGAGGCGCTGTGCAGGGAATTAGCGAGCCGGGATGCGGCGGCGCGCGAGCTTGCAGTGAGCACGGTCAGCGTCGCGCGCTGGTCGACCTCTCTTGCGAGCAGCGAGCGAGAAGGGCAGCTTCCGGCAAGTCGTGGTGATGCCGCCGTGCAAAGTGATGCTTAAGGTCCACAGAGAGCCCTTCATACCGCCCTTCGCGCTCGCTACCGCGGCGCCCCGTATCATCGCCGCAACCGGATTGCTTGTGCGGGGTATCAGATCAACTAAGGTGACCTCTGGGGTTAAGCGACCGGTGAACCCGCGTAGTCATTAATGGATTGCAGCAAGGACGATTTCGATCCAATCTGCCTGGGCGACCGCGGTACGCGAGACGCATACACTCAGGGTCAGTAGCCCTTGCACGCCGCCAGATGTTTGGTAACGTCGTCAGAATGATGACATGGGTTTACTCGGTCGTCCGCTGCGAAAGGGCACCATGAGTAAAGCTACAGAAAGGTTGTCGCTTGCCGATTTTGTGAAGACAGTACGCTCCGAAATCATTGCGGCATCAGTCGAAGGCGAGATTCATCGAGCCGAACTTGCGCTGAAGTGCGGCCGGAGAGTTCTCCCATTGTCGATTCGAGAGATCAAAGTCGAACTCGAGGTTGAGACGGTCTGTAGTACCGATATGAAGCTCGGAGCCAAGCTCTACGTGCTGACGGGGGATAGTTTGGACAGCGCTAGTCCTCGCTCCTGGCCTCCTACTCGCAGCGGCGTCTGAAGATTGAGCAGGTGCTCGGGTCCTTCAGAATCACCCACGGATGCGTACTGATTGTCTGGCGCCTTAGTAATTCAGTCGCGCGAAGCCCGAGATCGCCAGCGTGCCCTGCCATGTGACCTGACTCGGGGACACATGGGCCTATCCAGGAGCATGAACGCCCACGACCGGCATGCCTTTTAGCCCGCGGCAAAAAGCGGCACACACGGCGCTCGCCGTATCGGAGATGCAGCTACGATGCAAAGATTTGAGCGGGTTCGATTCCCGGCGCCTCCACTCTGAAGATACGGCGATCGTCGTATCTGGCACGCGGCGTGTGACCTGACTGTGACCTGACAAGGTTTGCGGGAAGGTTTCACGCCGCGCTGCTTTTGTGCTCTGGGCGGCGGATGGGCAGGCGAGCTGGGGGGCTGGTACCGAGCGTGATACCGCTGAGATGGGGGTGGGTTTAGCCTTCCCCAACAAGCGCCCTACCAGGCTCCAGCATGAGCCGGGTGTCATCTCAGGGTCGCTCGCTCGAGCACAGCGAGCGATGGGGGCAAGACGCTCCGAGAACACTGGGTCAACGTCGGAAGGCCGATGCCGAAATGACGGACGCTGAACCCGACTCAACGCTTGAGTTGCTCAGGCAGCTCCAAAGCGGCGATCCTCCGAAGGTTGTCGTCGCTGCGCGTGAGCTAGCTTCGCGGCAAGAAATGAGCGCCGCTCCGCTGCTGCTGGAGCTTCTTCGCACTACCAACGACGTGACGGTGAGGAACGCAGCAGCCTTGGCGCTGGGCGACCTCAAGCATCCACCGGCGTTCGATGTGCTAGTGGATCTCCTCAAAGATGAGCGCACGCATAGCAGTCGAGGAACCCTCTTGTATGCCATCGGGGCATTTGACTGCTCTTCAATCCTGTCGACGCTGGTTAATTTTGTAATAGACGGAAACTTTGAGGTCAGCCGACAGGCGTTCAGCCTGATAGGCGGAATCGAGACGGAGGTGAATGAGCGGACCTGGGACGCTTGCACCAGCCGAGTACGGAATACCCTCGTGGTCGCGGCAGACGAACGTCGCCCTTTGCTCCGTGAGGTCCTCGCACTTTTCGAGCAAGAGGAGGAGTGATGGCAAAAGCTGAATCGAACCCAGATTACTGCTTTCCCCTCCCCCCAGGGCACCAGAAGGAGAGGGAGCCCGCACCAGCGGTCGCGCAGCCCAGCGCTCGCACCAGTGGTCCACGCCGAGTAAAGAATTCGCACCATGTCCATGCGCCACGTGAAGACGCCGAAGTGCGGCCCGTGGTGAACGCGAGGAGCGCGGCGCAATCGTCCCGACGCAGGTGCCGAATCGCGGCAAGTTCATCGCGCGCCTCCAGACGGGCTATGGGCATCTTCACGCGATGAGTGGTCTTCAAAATGAGAAATTTGGACCGATGAGTCCATGCGAATGCCCCGGAATGGCGACTCGTGCGAGAGCTAGCACTTCATGTCGTGGCAGCAATGGGTTGGGCTTCGGAGCCTCCGCCGCACGATTGCTATATATCGGTCTGAACGGCCTGGCATAGGTTGGAAGTAAGGAGGATACTCCTTCAAACAGAGACAAGTTCATGAATCCGTGGTCACCCTATTGATGCAAACACCATTGCCATGCCTGCAAAGCGACCATTCGTGAGAGAGATAAGGCGTAGCATCTTGGCTAACGTCCCTGAAGCGCTCGAAACCGACCGCGCGGACGCTGGATTGATAGAAGTATCTTTCACGAGCCGAGTCGTTTCGAAACGGCACGTCTGGGTAAGTGCCAAGCAGCCCCGAAGTGACGACGCGGTCATCAACATTGATCTAGAAGATTGGCGCCACGAAGCGGGGACCGATAACCACACTGTTCGTATCATTCAAGCCAGAACCATCGATACCACGATCTCCATCGTCCGAGCGTGGCTCTGCGGGAGCAGCGTTGAAGAAATCAATGCTCTTGCTTCGTGACTTCCTGACGAAACGGTGTGGGTCTCATCCAGACCGCATCCGCCGAGGCTTTCATCGCGGCAGAGTGCATGTTCAGGCAACTGCCGCTGCAAACGCAGCCATTGTGGTATTTCGACAGAGGAATAGTGAAACCGCTCGACACAGTATTGACCGTTGAACACCTCGTGAAGGCGCATGACGAAGGTCTCCTGACAGAAGCAGAACTATATGATTACTTGATCGTTCGGGCAGCAGGAGAGGAACCGCTGTCGTACCTTGATCGAATCCCTGAACGACATCGGCAGGGGTTCGCAGCGGCTGTGGAGAACTATCCATTGCATGACACGGGAATCTATTACAGCAAAGGCCTCGACCCACCGTCCGAAACTCTCATCCGTAGCCTACGAGCAGCATTGTTGAAGAAGCGTTCAACATGAATTTCAGGCGTCCTTGTGTCCTGCAGGGTGGTGGCAAGGCGGTATCCGTCAGGTCACCGCCATCGTGACCAGCCGAGTGCGGACGGGTAACTCCAGAGCCCATCGAAGGCACTGGAGGTTGAGATGGCGACGCGAGTGGAGTGAGAGGGTAGGGCGCTGGAAGCAGAGCGGCTTGAGCGCGAAGGCGCTTGCCGGGTTGGAGGGCTTGAAGGTTCAGTCGTTGTACTGGTGGACGTCGCGGCTCCGTACGTGCTCCGGAGCAGCGCTTCAGAGCACACCGCCGAGGTTTCTCCCGGTCCGAGTCGTCAAGTCCCCGCGGGCCCATCTGGCGCGCGTAGGCGTGGCGCCGTCGCCTGCCGCCGCAGCCGTCATCAAGCTGGCGCTCGCCAACGGGTGCATCGTGCGGGTGCAGGAGGGCTTCGACATGACGATGCTGGCGGGTGCTCCGTAAGCGTCCGGCCCAGGGCATGCTCGGTAGAGGGTTGCGGCGTCGGACGCTTACCCAACGGCTTCCAGCGCTTCCAGGACGGCGGTACGCAAGGGGCACTCGGCCGACGTCAGGATGCGAGCGAGGGCAGGGACTGGCGTCGTCGACGAGGGCGACGAGCGCGTCCCTGCGTACGACGTCGAGGTAGAGCCACGATGGTCTTCGTCGAAGCGAGACCTCGCGCACGAGCAGCTCGGCATGGCGTCGGCGGGAGATCGTCATCGGGTGTGCCCAGTCGCGCTCGACGACACGCTGGCCGCCCAGGGAGGCATGCTCTGACAGGACCAGGCAGGGTGCAGTGAGCCCTGCCTGGATACCGGTCTTCGCCGAGGGGCGACAGGGCCAGGAGCGACCTGGTCAGTTCCCTGGCACGAACCGATAGAGCGCGCTCTCGATGTCAGACGACATGTAGATCGTGCCCGAAGCCCCGACCGCGACGCCCGTGGGGAGATACCCCGGCGGCATGCCTGCGCTCTCGGGCAGACCGATGGGGAGCTCGCTCGCGATGACCGTGGATTTCCCCGACGTCGGGTCGATGCGCATTAGCCGCTTGCCGCCCACCTCGGCGACGATCAAGCCGCCGTCAGGGTGTCGCGCGATCCCCTCTGGCGCTTGCAGGCCGCTGACCACCCTGTGCTGGGCTCCATCCGACAGCCGCACCCGGCTCACGCGGCCCGAGCGTACCTCCGTGACGTACACCCCAGGCTCCTCGACCTCGGTGTCTGGCGCGAGCCCGACGGGCCCCTCCAGTCCCTCGGTCAGCACGGTGGTCCCTGCTGGCTCGGCGGTATCCACCAGGACGAGCCTCCCCGTGGAGGCCTCAGCGACGAGCAGGGTGCCATCCGCGAGTTCGAGCGCCCCCTGGACCCCGTTCGCATTGGGGATCGTTCGCAGGATCTCGCCGGATGCCCGGTCGAGTACCTGCACGCTGGCAAGGTAAGCGCTGCTCAGGATCACGTGCCTCGCGCCCAGGCTCACCTGCATCGGGAAGGTCATCGTGGTGGAGAGGACGCGGGTCGTCTCGGTGATCGTCCCATCCAGCCCTCCCACCCGACGAAGGGCGTACACGTCGGCCACATACAGGTGTTCTTCCGGATCGTCCGGCGCGACAGCGAGTCCAGAAGGCACACTCAAGCGCGCCTCCACGACGTGCCGGATGGATCCATCGGCGGGATTGAACACGCGGATGTCATTGTCAACCATATTGGACACGTACACCTGGTCATCGGGGCCAATCGCCAGGTTATCGAGCCCGGTGGGCAGATTCGCGACGACCTCCTTTTCGCCGGTGGCGACCCGCACGCGGACGAGCTCCCCCGTCGCCGCGTCGACCACGTAAAGGTGCTCGTGGCTCGTATCGAAGTTGACGGCGGTCGGCATGGTGAACCCCTCCGCCACGACCTCGAACTCCCCCGCATCCACATCCAGACGGACGACCTGCCCCGCCATCATGAGCGGGCCATAGGCCCGGTCATCCAGACCGAACTCGAACCCATTGAGAAAGCCGTAGTCCGAGAGGAGCTGGCGAGGCGGTTCGTTTCCATCCGGATCCACTTCCCACAGCGCATCGCCGCGGCCGACCTGGGTCACGTAGAGCCTCCCGTCGCCGCGGAACGCCAGCGAGTTCAGGCCTGGCAGGTCTTCGGCGAGAATGCGCGTCTCTCCATCACGCGTGTGCCGCATCAGGCGCCCGGAGAAGTAGCCAGTCCAGTAGACGGAGCCATCAGGCCCTATCGCTACATCGTCTGCGCCGCCGAGGGGCGGCCCCACCAGGGTGGACACCACGCCGCTGCTCAGATCGATGGAATGAACCGACTGGCCGAGCAGATTGCTGGCCAGGAGCCGTCCATGGTCATCGACGGCCAGACCGTGGACGCCCTGGAAGGGAGAGCCTGGCACCACCACCTCCTTTCGGTACACCACGGAGGGATCCTCCTCGGACTGGCACCCCAGCGACATCGTGGCGAACAGGCATGAGCAAAGAAATCGGTGCATGAGGGATCTCCGGGTTGAATCAGGCGCTCCCGCGTCTCGGGTCGCGCAAGGTGTACCAAGGCCGACCAGCCACGAGAGGCCTGGCACACGCATGCCTCTCGTGGCTGCAGACGGTGGCGTCGCGCACTCCACTTATGGGCTGGAAGGTTTCCCTTCAAGCGTCACGTCGAGGCCCGCGAAGCTGCCATCATTGCGCCACGTTCGCAGGATCTCGATGAACTCCAGCGTGCCGCCCCCGAAGGCGGCGCGGCGAATCGCGCTCGGGCCAGCGCTGACGCCCTCGTTGTTGTAGTAACCAGGTGTGCACTCGGTGCCGCCGAAGGTGGCCTGCTTCTTGAGGTGGCCGAGGATCACCTCCCACCATTGCTGCTGTGCCTCCTCCGTGGGCTCGATTTTCACGATGCCCTGCTCCAGGCAACGCGCAATGACGTAAGCGGAGTGTTCCGACAGCGCATCGAGGACGTGAACGAGGTTGATCGCCCAGCCGCTCTGCGTGGTGCTGATCATGAGGAGATTCGGGTAGCCGCGGCTGTGCATCCCGTGGAACGTCGAGGCGCCGTCTGCCCAGCTGTCGCGCAAGGACTTGCCGCCGCACCCCAGGATATCGAAGCCCAGACGATGGGTGTATTCGCTCCCGACATCGAAGCCTGAGGCGTAGATCAGGCAGTCCACCTCGTACTCTTTGCCCTGCACCACGACCCCGGTCGGCGTGATGCGCTCCACGCCTTTCCCGTCGGTATCGACGAGCTGGACGTTGGGACGGTTGAACGTGTCCAGGTATTCGTCGTGGAAGCAGGGCCGCTTGCAGAGCTGATTGTAATAAGGCTTGAGCGCCTCGGCTGTTGCAGGGTCCTCGACGATCTGGTCGACCCGCTCGCGGATCTCCTCCATCTTGCGGTAGTCGACCAGCTGGCGAAGCTCGGCGGCCTCTTCGGGCGTCGTGGCGCGCTTCATTTCATCGCCCTGGAAGATGTACGTCCACCCATCGCCCACCAGGTCGACCTCCAGCGTCTGACCCGAGACGATCGCCGTGAAGTTGTCGATGCGCTCCCGTTGCCAGCCAGGCTGGAGCGTCTTCACCCACGCCTCGTCGGTCGGTCGATTGTTCCGCGCGCCGATGCCGGAGGGCGTGCGCTGAAAGACGTACAGCTGCTTGGCGGACGCTCCGAGGTGAGGGATCGCCTGGACCGCCGTCGCGCCCGTACCGATGATGCCCACACGCTTGTCGGCCAGCCGGCTCAGGCGCCCCCCGGGGCTTCCCCCGGTATATGCATAATCCCACCGGCTCGTGTGGAAGCAGTGCCCCTTGAAGGTCTCGATCCCCGGGATGCCGGGCAGCTTCGCTTTGTGGAGCACGCCGCCAGCGATGATCACGAAGCGCGCCGCAAGCCTGTCGCCCCGGCTCGTCGTGACGATCCAGCGGTTTGCGTCTTCGTCCCACGCCATTCCCTCGACCTGGGTCTGGAACAGCGCTGCCTTGTACAGATCGAACTGCCGGCCAATGCGCTGGCAATGGGCAAAGATCTCCGGCGCCTTGGCGTACTTCTCCGTCGGCATGTAGCCGGTCTCTTCGAGCAACGGCAGGTAGATGTAGGACTCCACATCGCACGCCGCACCGGGATACCGATTCCAGTACCAGGTGCCACCGAAGTCGCCCCCCTTTTCCACGATGCGGAACCTGTCCACGCCCGCTTGACGCAACCGGACCGCCGCCAGCATGCCGCCGAAGCCACCGCCGACGATCAGCACGTCGGTCTCCTCGGTAATCGCCTCGCGGGAGAAACCAGGCTCGACATAGGGATCTTCGTCGAAATCCGCAAAAACGCCGCGTAGCTCCAGGTATTGCCTGTTTCCATCAGGCCGGAGCCGTTTCTCGCGTTCGAGCCGGTACTTTTCTTTCAGTGCTTCCGGGGAAAAGGTTGCTCCTTCCTTGTCGAAGCTCATCGGTACACATCCCTTCTCGATCCGAGGATCGCACGCGATGTACACAGCCGTGTACATCGTTGGGTTTAGTCCATGACCCTTCGCATGTAAACTGCTGTGTACATGCCTACATCCGCCGACCCCAAGAAGACGTCACGTCAGCGCGATGCCGACCGCACGCGCAGCGCGATTCTTTCTGCCGCGCACTCGCTGTTCGCCACACGAGGCTTCGCCAACACGGGCGTGCGCGAGGTGGCCGAGCTCGCCGGGGTGAACTCGGCGCTCGTCGGCCGCTACTTCGGCTCGAAGGAGGGGCTGTTCCGCGCGACGCTGGAGCGATCGCTCGGGATCTCCGCGGTGCTGCATGGAGATCGACGTCGCTTCGGCGTGGACATGGTGGCGCGGTTCTTCGACTCCGAGAACATCGCCAGCCCGCTGGCCATGATGATCCTCTCGACCGCAGATCCCGCCACGCGCGACATGAGCATCGAGCTGCTCCAGACGAAGGTGGTCATCCCCCTGGGGACGTGGCTGGGTCCTCCGGACGGCCAGGGCCGGGCTGCGCGGCTCATCATCCTCTGGGGTGGCTTTCTGACCTACTGGAAGCTTCTCCCCCTCCAGCCGCTCGCCGGGGCGCGCATCGCCTCCACCCGCCGGTGGCTTGAGACCGCGTCCCAGGCGATCGTCGACGAAGGTCCGGCCTGAACCTGCTCGGCGTCGGGCTGCTCGGCGTCGGACCCCTCGAAGCATGCCGCCAAGCGTCCGCTTCGGGCTCAGGGGTTCGCCCGTGCTAGGGTCCGGCAATCATGTCGGTCGCCGTCCTTCTCTCATGCCACGGCACAGTCTCGCTCACCGAAGACATCCCTGCCTTTCTCCACAACATTCGACGCGGTCGCCCGACGCCGCCCGAACTCGTGCAGGAGGTCGCCCATCGGTTCGAGCTCATCGGCGGATCACCCCTCATGAGCATCACCGAGGCCCAGGCACGCGCCCTGGAGGCCCGCCTCGGTGTCCCGGTCGTCGTGGCAGGGCGGCTCTGGCACCCGTACCCTGGCGAGGTTCTGCCGGGACTCGTCGCGCAGGGCGTCCGGACGCTCCTTTCTCTCCCTCTGGCGCCACAATCGGTCGATGTGTATCACGCGGCCGTCCGTGAAGCCGCGGCGCCCCATCCACAGCTGTCGCTCCGCTATGCCCCTGCCTGGGGCCTCGAGCCTGCATTGCTCGATGCATTCGTCGAGACCATCGATGAGGCGCTGGCTGCCGCCCTTGAGGCCGAGCGAAACGACATCCCCATCGTCCTCTCGGCCCATAGCCTCCCCCGCCGCGTCATCGCTGCCGGGGACCGCTACGAGATCGAATTCCGCGCCATGGCCGACGCCGTCGCGCAGCGGCTCCGTGCACGGGGAGCGACGACCTCTATCGCCTTTCAGAGCCAGGGAGCGAGCGCCGAGCCATGGCTCGGGCCGGATCTCGCCGAGACCTTCGCCGCGCTCGCGGCAGCAGGCGCCCGGACGGCCCTCGTCGCGCCCATCGGCTTCCTCGCCGAGCATGTCGAGACGCTCTACGATCTCGACATCGAGGCGCCGCAAATCGCGCAGCGCGCAGGCCTGGAGCGCCTCCTCCGGGCCAGGGCCGTGTGCGACAGGCCGCGCTTCATCGACGCCATGGAGGCTGTCGCACGCCGCGCGCTCTCTGCGTAGTTGCCGGCGAGGCGACGGAGAGCAGGGTCAGGCCAGCGCCCCACCGTCGATCGAGATGGCTTGCCCCGTGATGCCGGCGGCCCCGTCCCCAGCCAGCGTGAAGGCCAGGTCTGCGACTTCCCGGGGCTCGATGAAGCGGCCCAGAGGAACGCTGCGTGCGAGCGCCTCCTCGTCGAGGCCGAGATCGCGCATGCGGCCTTCGGCCATGGCCGTGCGGGTCCATCCCGGGCAGATGGCGTTGACGGTGATGCCCCGGGGAGCGGTATGGAGCGCGAGGGCGCGGGTGAAACCAATGACGCCGTGCTTGGCGGCCGTGTAGGCAGTCTGATCCGGAGCTCCCTTCAGCGCGAGGACCGAGGCGATGTTGATGATACGCCCCGTTCGATCGGGCAAATGCGGGAGCGCGTGTTTGGATACGAGGTACGTCCCATCCAGGTTGACCGCGATGACTCGCCTCCAGAAGGAGTCGTCGTCGTCGGGATCCAGCGAGTTCACGCCCGCCAGCCCCGCGTTGTTGACCACCACGTCGAGGCGACCGAACCGCTCGAGGACGGCGCCGATCCCTGCCTTGACCTGTGCGGCGTCGCTGACGTCACACGTCCGCGTCAGGGCTGCGGACGCGGAGGTGATCGGCGTGCGGGCGAACGCCGCGACGAGGAACCCTCCTTGGTGGAAGCGCTCGATCAAGGCCTCGCCAATGCCGCGCGAGCCGCCGGTCACGAGGACGACCCGCTCGCTCATTGGGCCACCCCTCCCCCGTCCACCGGAAGGACCACGCCCGTCATGAACGAGGCAGCGTCCGACGCGAGGAACGCGACCGCCCAGGCAATTTCCCGCGGGTCGGCGAATCGCCCCAGCGGGACGGCGCTCTTGTAATCGTCATCCGTCGCCTGTTGCCTTCGCGCGGAAAGCTCCGCGATGACCCGGCGGAGCATCGGGGTGTCCGTGCTCCCAGGCGCGACGCAGTTGACGCGAATGCCCTGCGAGCCCCAGTCGAGCGCGGCGCTCATCGTGAGCTGCGCCAGCGCCGCCTTCGAGGCGCCATAGATCGAGCTGTCGCGCTTTCCGATGAACGCTTGATCGCTGGCATTGTTGACGATCGCCCCTTTGCCCTGGCGCACCATGTGGGGGATCACGTGCTTCATCAGGAGAAAGGGCGCCTTGAGGTTCACCGTGAGCACGGCGTCGATATCGTCGAGCGACGTATCGACGAGGTTTCCGAGGTGGGTGACCCCGGCATTGTTGACGAGGATGTCGACTCGCCCTTCACGCTCGACCACCCGCTCCACATGGGCCCCGATGGAGCCCAGGTCGCGCAGGTCGACGTCTGGCAAGTCGAACCCGTGAACACGGCACCCCTGCTCTCCCAAGAGCGATGCAATTGCCGCACCGATGCCGCTGGAGTGGCCCGTGACGATGGCGACCTTGTCTGCGAGTCCCGGTAGCATCAGGTTCCCTCACTCGACCCGAGAGGTGACTGGCTTCTCCCGCACCCGAGCGACAGACCTCGGTCCAGCTCTCTCGGGGGCTCTGCGATGTGTCGAACGCAGAGGGAGTGCCATTTCGATCGTGCCCGGGCGCGTTCGCGCAGGGAAGACCAGGGGGCTGGTCGAGGTCAAGAAGATTCCGTGCGCCGTTCGGGTTTCGGTCAATGCGAGCAGCACGCCCAGCGACATGGCCGAACCATCGTGAGCGCAGCGAGGAGGGGCCTCGAATCTGCGCTCGTCTCCCTCTTGGAGGTGCTCGGCGCAGCTCAGGAGCCAGCGCTGAAGGGGCAAGCTCGTGACGGTCGAGCCACGCTCTCGCGCACACCGTCACCACCGCGCCTGACGCTCGCGCTTCTCGTCTGCTCCCGGCGACGGCAGATCATACGCATCCCGTTCAGCGGTTGCAGGGAGATGAAGCCTCGGCATCTGGGGTCGAAGCCGGGGATCAGCTGGAATCGATAACGCTGCAACAGCATGGTCACCATGATCTTTCCTTCGAGCTGACCCATGAACTCTCCGAGGCAGATCCGCTGCCCAGCGCCGAAGGGAATGAAGGCGAGCTTCTCCTCGGCGCTCTTCCGCGACTCGGCGAATCGCTCCGGCATGAACTTCTCCGGTGCGTTCCAGAACGCTGGGTGTCGGTGGGTGACCCACGGGACGATGGCCACCGTCGAGCCAGCCTCGACCCGATACCCACCGACGACATCGTCTTCGAGCGGGCTGCGCAGGATGAAAGGCACAGAAGGCATCAGCCGCAGGCACTCGTTGAAGACCATGCCGAGGTACGGCATGGCGTCGAGGTCTTCGACCGTCGGCGTACGACCCGAGAGGACCCGATCGATCTCCTCCGTGAGCCGCTCGCAGGCTTCCCGGTGCTGGCTCAGCAGGTAGAGCGCCCAGGTGGCGGTCACGCTCGACGTCTCGTGCCCCACCATGAGGATCGTCTTGATCTCGTCACGCAACTGAGCCCGATCCATCGCCTCGCCGGTCTCCGGATCCACCGCTTTCATGAGCCGGACCAGCACGTTGTCGGGGCTGCCATCACCGGCCTGATACCCATCGATGATCTCGTCGATGACCGCATGCACCTGGCCCATGGCGTGGTGGAACCGCGCGTGACTGGGGAGCGGCCAGGAGAGCGGTAGGTTGACGAGCGAATACATCCGCTTGAGCGCCATCGACAGCGCGAACTTGAAGGCGGTGCGCACCGTGTCGGTGTGGGCGTGGAGGGCTGCTCCGAAGAAAGCCTCACCTGCGATGCCGAAGGTCACGTCCATCATGTCGTCGTTGATGTCGCGCTCGAATTCGTCCGGTCGAGCGTCCCAGCGCCGGAGCAGCGCCTCGGTATGCGCAATGATGAGTGGTACGAACCCGAGGGTGCCCGCGTGATTGAACTGTGGCTGCACCAGCCGCCGCTGGCGCCGCCACAGGTCTCCCTCGCTGTTGACGAGCCCCCAGCCGAGCACGGGCACCAGCTCGTGGTAGCGCTTTCCCTTCGGGTAATTGCGGCTGCTCGTCCGGAGGATGTGGCCGATGTCGCGCGGGTGGAATGCGAGCACGAAGTCCTCGGCCCCGGGTGCCCGCAGGCGGACGACGTCGCCATACCGCGCGAACAGCGCCTCGTAATGACGCATGTTACCCGTACGGAAATTCGCCAGGTAGCGCAGGCTGGTGAGAGGGCCAGGGCCCGGGGGTCGTTTTTCCTCACGCATCTCCGTCATGACGCCTCCTCACGGGTGAATACGACCGCGGGTCTTCCGACCCAGGTCAGATGCACAGCGAGCCTCCGGCATCCACCGTGATGGTGGCGCCGTTGATCATCCGGGCTCCGTCTGCCAGCAGGAGAAGCACCGCAGCGGCGATGTCCGCCTCGCTGCAAAGTCGCCCTCCAGGGGTGCGCGACTCCCAGTAGGGAAGGAGCCGCTCGTGATCCGGGTAATGGCTCGTGACGTGGCCATAGATGGGTCCCGCCGACACCGTGTTGACCTGTACGTTCCGCGGGGCGAGCTCCACGGCGAGAGCGCGCGTGAGCGTCTCGACGGCAGCCTTCACGGCTCCCATGGCGCCGAAGTGTTCGAGGTAGCGACCCGCCCCGTTCGAGGAGAGGGCGACGATCCGGCCTCCCCCCTGCCGCTCCATGAGCTGTGCGGCGCGAAGGGCGCACTGGTGGTAACCGATGACGTTGGTGCGAAACGCCAGCTCCCAGTGTTCTGGCGTCGTCTGCTCCAGCGAACCGAATCGCCCATTCGAGGCATTGCTGATGAAATGGTGCAGCTCCCCCACGTCTCGCTCGATGGCGCGAAACATGGCGTCGACATGAGATGGATTGGCGACCGAGCCCCAGACGTGAATGGCCTCGCCGCCGGCGCGATGGATCTCGTCCGTCGCGGCCTCGCCGTCGTCACGCGAATGAAAGCTGTTGATCACGACTCTGGCACCAGCGCGCGCCAGCGCCTTCGCGATCGCGCGGCCCAGGCCGCGGCTGGAGCCCGTGACGAGCACGGTCTTCCCCGTCAGAGCGACGTCGTGACTGGGGCGCGCGGGGCTATCTCTGGGCCCCTCCTCGCTTCGCCTCGCACCGGCGCTGGTGAGGCCAGTCAGGAGCCGTTCGAGGGCGCCCACGGTGCGCGCGGAGTCCAGCGCTGCGGCGAGTTCTTCCGTTCGCACACCCCGCTGTCGCAAAAGGGAGCGGATCACCTCACGGCGACGAGGATCGATGCCCAGGTCTTCCTCGAGGCGCGCCTCCGGGGTGAGCAGCTCGATGGGATGGCGTGTCGCCTCCGCGAGCACCTCGAGCACCATCCCTGGCGCTCCGGTGCTGGGCGCTGGCAACGCGGGAGTCCCAGGGTGGACACTGGCCGCTTCTCGCCCTGACGAAGAGGTTGCGGGCGCATCCAGAGGCGTCTCGGGGCCCATCATGGGGGCTTCGGAGCGCGCGGCCCCAAGGGCAGTCACCGGCTGCACCTCGGGATGCGAGAGCTTCTGCTCCAGAAAATCAGCGACGCGCGCCACCGTGCGCAGCTCCTCCGGCGCCGCTTTGAGCGCTTCTGCCAGGCCGAATTCCGCACGGAGCGTGGCGAGGATCTCGCCTCGCTTCACGGAGTCGATGCCCAGATCCTGCTCCAGGTCGGCGTCGGCAGCGACAAGCTCGTCAGGGTAGCGCGTCATGCGCACGAAGACGGAGCGAACGTGTTCCAGCAGATCTTGCGAATGCATGGTCGAATGCCTCTTCAGGGTTGGATCGATCGAGCGAGCACTGGATCCGGCGGAGCCTCGACGACCGCGGCCAGCGCGAACGTCCTGGTGAGCACGGATCGGCAAAAGAAACGCACGCCGCACGCCATCAACGCGAAGGTACGGACGGAGGGCAACGCGAAGGGGGATCCCGCCAGCGAAGTCGAAAGCTCGATGTCGCGGAACGAGAAGCGCGGAGGCAGGGTGAGGGCTCCTGATTTGTAGAGGGCCTCTTTCACGCTCCAGAGCAGCGTCTCGAGCGCCGCACGGTCGGCTCGTCGGGGGGAGCGGAAGGTGAAGGCGTCGCGCTCTTGCGGCGTGAAATGCTCATCCGCGAAGGCAGCCGAGCGCGGCTCCACACGCTCGACGTCTACCCCGACGGCTCCCGCTGGAGAAACCGCGGCCGCCGCCACCTCACCCGCATGCGACAGCGATACCGCCACCCGCTGGTCGGCGAATCGCGGAGCCGTCCCGCCGGGCCCGGACAGCGCCACGTCGAGGTACTGCCCCCGCGCATGTGACGTCAGCGAAGCGGCATCCAGCGCCACGAGCGGCGCGCTTCGCCCCTCGGCCAGCTCCAGCCGCAGCCACTTCGCCGCCACCCGGGCGCATGCCGACTGCATCCGACGGGACGCCACGCGCTGAGCTGCGCAAGCGCGATGCTCCGCCGCGGTCAGGTAGGCACCGCAGCGGATTGCCGTCTCCGCATCGATGCGCACGAGGGCGACCCCCAGCTGCGGCATCATCGCGCCGCCTCCTGCATCGGCCGCTTCGTACCGCCCTCCACAGCGACCCGCCCCACGACGTGTCCCTGCAGCCCCTCCACATCGAGCAGCACCTCTCCTGCTGGATCGAAGGCCTGAGCCCACGCGCTCAGGACCCGCTCACCCGTCACCAGAGGAACGGTCGCCACGAGCCGTGCCTGGCCAGGCGCCTCGCCGAGCGCCAGGTCGTTCATGGCGCCACCGAAGCGAATCCTGTCCATGCCGCCTGCCGCGCAGACCGGCAGCGAACCGGCGGGGTCGCGGTGGAGCGTACCGAGGGTCAGGAGCGCATCGAGCAAGAGAAACGGCGTCACCGCATGACGCAGCGGCTCCAGGGCGGGGCCCCTCGGCGCGTGGAACGTGCTCGCTTTGAGCGCATCGCCGAGCACGAAGGAGCGGAGATGGTCGAACCACCCAGCATGCTCGAGCGGCGCGCCGGCGCGGGCATAAGGATCGCGGAGCGAGGGTCCTTCGAGGTGCTTCCGGGATCGTACCGCTGCCGCGTCACGCTGCGCCCCGAGTTCGACGTCACAGCGCGCGAAGAGAATGTCCTCTCGGAGCACGACCCCCGAGGCGTGAACGAAGTCCCCCCGTACCTCGATGGTCGAGACCAGGCGCCCCCCGCCAAGCGACACCTGGCGGGTGGTCACCGTGTGTACCTCGCGCGCCGCGGCCTCCTGGAGGCGCAGGAACTCGAAGAAGCGTACGTCACGCACCTCGCGGACCACGCGCGGCTCCCCCGGGGCAGCGCCGAGCGCATGGCGCACCGCCAGCTCCACGAGGAATGCTCCGGCCACGACGATCTTCCCCTGCGCTCGGTGACCCGAGAGCCAGGGTTCGAGACGCGGGTCCAGCGTCCACGACCGACGCGGGGTCGCACTGCCTGGACCCCGGTCTCCCGAGGGCGGCATCCCGGCCGCAAATCGCGGCTGGAAGCGAGCGCGTTCCGCATCGGTCAGGAGCACGAAGGCGCCTCCTCTGGGTCTCGCGGTCACCAGATCGAGGAAGAGGTGCCGACCTTCGTCGGCCTCGATTCCGCGAAGGCCGCGTGCCGCTCCGAGCGCGCTGTACTCCGAGCCGGCCGTCATGCCGACGCCGTTCCACCCCAGCCATGCGAGGCTGGACCACACCTGCCCCGCCGTGCCACCCGAGAAGAGCGAAGCCGCCCGGTTCATGGCCTCGTTGGCAGCCCCGTAATCGGGCTGGCCGTCGTTTCCCAGCGCGCTGAAGGCCGACGTCACCAGGTGGAAGTGAGGTCTGGCCGTGGGGAGGTGACGCGCCAGGGCGCGGTGGATGTTTCCCAGGCCTGCGAGCTTCGTGTCCACGATGCGCTCGAACAGCGCGAGGGACTTCGAGGGCAATCGACTCGAGACCTGGATCCCGGCGCCATGCACCACGAGGTCGAGCCGGCCGTGGACCGCAGCGATCTTGGCCACGGCGCGGTCGACGTCTTCGCCACGGCTGACATCGACGGCGTGGTAGTCCACGCGCCCTGCACCACCCCTGAGGCGCGCCAGCGTCTGGTGGACCTCACGTGCTGCGCGCATGAGACCATAGCGCTCTCGCAGGGCAGCAATTTTCTGGTTGCGATCCGCGCGCAACGCCTCGGCGTAGAAGTCCCGCTCGTAGGCCTCGAACTCCGCGTCGTTCATGGCGAGTGTGTGCGGCGGCGCGTCCTCCAGCCGTGACCGACCGAGGAGCACCGCACGGCACCCAAACCGCTCGATGAGCGCCTCCAGCAGGATGGCCGTGATTCCGCGTGCCCCTCCGGTCACCAGAACGACGGAGTTCGCGTCGAGCGCAGCCTCTCCACCACGGACAGGCTCCTGTGCCTCGGCGAGCGCGACGACGTGCCGCTCACCCCTCACGTCGACGACCTCTTCGGGCACCTCCGGCCGAGCCCAGCGCCACTCACGAAACAGCGCATCGAGTGCGCCGCGCGCCCCGGTGCAGTCCGCGTGGACCACCCGCACATCCCCTGCGGGAAGCTCGCGAGCGAGGGCCTTCGCGAAGCCCCCCGCCACACCGCTCAGCGGCGTGAGCCGCCCGCCATCGAGAGCCTTCAGAACGATCGCCGCAAAAGCGACCTCCCCGCGCGCAATGGCGTCGTAGTAGCGGCGCGCTGCACCGAAGAGCGCTCGCATCGGCGGCTGGTACGAGCCCGGCGTCCCGTCGAGGAATGCACGCCCTTCCGTGGCCCGGCTCAGCACCACGACCGCATCGACATCGCGGGGTGCGAGGGCATCGAACGACACGAGCAGCCTCTCTTCATCGCGTCCGTCGATCGACGGGCACGCTCCCTCACGCGGCTGGAGAGTCCCCTCCGACGCCTCGCCCCCCGGGCACCCGAGAGACAGCACCACGGCGCCCGCGGACACCTCGGCCCGCACCTCTTCCGCGAGCGCCGCCTCGGCGCACACATAGAGGACCCGCCCTGGCACCCGTCCTGCGGGATTGGCTCCCATCGAGCGCACCAGCGTCGGGACGTAGTGCTGGATCGGTGTTCCGGTCACGAACCCCGAGAGCCCTGGCGGTGGGGCGATCTGCACACGCCTGGATTCCCCTGGCCACGACAGCATCGCCGCCTTCTGCGCGCGCGCACCTCGCACCGCCGCCGTCAGCTCCTGCGCCCCTTCGGCACCACGCATCCTCGCCCGCCCCTGGCCAACCTGGTGCGCCTCCCGCCCTCGGTCGGCTTCGGGCGTGCTGGTGACCTGAAGATGCGCCAGCACCGGCCAGCCGTGGCGCGCTGCCGTGGCCTCGGTGCACAGCGCGACGACCACTGCCCCCTCCCCGATTGCCCTCGGATCCTCGCCCGCCGACATCCCTCGGGCCACCTCGTCCCCGAAAGCGTTCACGGCCCCTGCGAGCACGACCTCGCAGTCCCCCTCCAGCGCGAGATCCGCCATTGCGAGCGCGCTCAGGAGCGACGTCCCGGAGGTGTCGACCACGAAGTTCGGGCCGCGGAGCCCGAAGACATTCGCCACCCGCCCGGAGACGATGTTCGGCATGTTGCCCGGCTGGGTGTACGGCCCCGCCGCAGGGGACCCCTCCCGGAGGGCGTCCACCACCCTGCCCGAAAGCTCGGAACGCACCTCCCGGTTGCCGAGCCACCGCGCCACCCGGTCCGCAAAGAGCCGCTCGTTCACCCGCGCGCCCCGCAAGGTCTTGCCCTCGTGACCGATCACCACCCCGATCCGGTCCCCGATCTCCCGGACCGGCAGCGCGGAGAGCGCCTGCTCCGAGGCCATCACCGCGAGCAGCTGCGCCGCGTCCATTGCCTCACGCGCGTCCGGCAACACAGGCGCCCGGGCTGGCAACCCGAGCGTGCCCGCCTCGAAGCTCAGGACGCCCGAGGGCGCCTCCGCAGGCTCCCCACGGCTGCCGGGGAAGACGCTCCCCACACCGATCACGCACAGCCTGCGGTGTCCCTCTGCAGGACGCCCCCGTCGTGCGCTCGCAGGGCCGCCTGAAAATTCCTCGACGACCAGGTGCGCATTCGTCCCCCCGAAACCGAAGCTGTCGAGCCCGGCGCGCCGCGGCTCTCCCGACGCCGGCGCCTCCCAGGGCAAAGCCTTCGTCGGGATCACGAACGGTGACTTCGCCAGCTCGATGCGCTCGCTCGGCGCTCGGAAGCCATGCTGCGGAAAGATCGTCCGCTCGCGCAGAGCCAGCACCACCTTGAGGAGTGACGCCACCCCGGCTGCCCACCCCGTGTGCCCGAGCAGCGACTTGACGCTCCCCAGCCCGATCCGTGCTGTTCCCGAGGCCTCCCCGAAGACCTCGACCAGCGCCTGGAACTCCGTCGCATCACCGACCGGCGTCGCCGTGGCGTGCGCCTCCACGTACTGTAGCGACCCCGACGAAACGCCCGCGTCCGCATGAGCGCGCCGCATCGCCAGCGTCTGGCCCTGGCGCTGCGGCACCGTGACCGACGGACTCGGCCCGTCGCTCGACAGCCCGCTGCCTACCAGCACCGCATCGACTCGACGCCCTCGCGCGACCGCATCCCCGAGCCGCTCCAGCACCACGACGGCGGCCCCTTCCCCGAAGACCACGCCGTCCGCGGAAGCATCGAGCGGGCGACTGCCCGTCGCCGACAGCCCACCGAACTGCGAGAACTGACACGCGCTCGGCGGCCCTGGCTGATACACCCCACCCGCCACCACGACATCGGCGAGGCCCCGGCGCAGCATGGCAGCGCCGAGATGCACTGCGTGCATCGACGACGCGCACGCGGCATCCACGAGCACCGTCTGCCCCCCCGCTCCCAGCACGTCCTGCACCACCCGTTCGAGGGGCTCCAGGTGCCCACGGCATGCCGCGCGCCGCGCCTCGTCGAGCCCGAACCCCTCCGCGAGCGCCCGCATCACGGCCTCGCGCTCCGCAGCGTCCGCCGAAAGGCCCGCCAGCACCTGCTCCACGCCGAGCAGCAGCGCCGCCTCATCGTGCTCGATCGACCCGTCCGCCGTGGAGCCGAGCACACAAGCCACCCGCAGCGCCCCGCCCCCCTGGAGCATCACCGCGCTCTCCTTCGCCTCGGCGAGCGCGCACGCCAGCATCCGGGCCGTCTTGGGGAGTCGCTCGAGCTGCTCTGCGTCGTATCCCGTCTGCTGCGCATACGGCCCCAGCGTGTCGACTGCCCCGACCAGCAAGCTGTAGGTCTTGTCCGCTGCGCGCCCCTCGCTCAGGAAATCGGTCCGGAGGTCCGGGAAGCGCGCCCCGTCATCCACGATCCCGCTCGTCCCCTGGCGAAGCTGCGCGAGGTAGGCCTCGACGCCTCCAGCCCCAGGAAGCACTGCGCCCATTCCGACGATCGCAATCGGCTCTGCATCCCTCGCTTCTGCGCGCACCTCCGGACTGGAGGACGGCACAGTCTCCCCCTGAACCTCCCGAGCACGCTGCGCGGACGCAGCTCGCGGCACGACCTCGCTCAGGTCCTCCCCCAGCACGCGCAGTGCTTCCAGGACGCGACGGTGCTCGGACACCACGTCTTCACCGGCGCGGAAGCACGAGAGCACCCGAACGCCGTTCTGAGATGGCAGGTTCCTGCGCGTGAGCGCGGTCAGGATGCTGCCCCCGCCGCACTCGACGAACGTACGACAGCCTGCGTCGTGGAGCGACCGCACCGCCTCCGCGAAGTCCAGCTGCGTCACCATGTGCATCGGGAGCAGCCGCGCGGGAGACAGGGGTCCGGAGCCGTAATGAACGCGATCCAGCGTCGAGTACGTCGCCGCCCCCCCCTTGGCGACCTCGATCCCCTGCAACGCGCCAGCGAACGGACCGACCGCCGGCGCAAGCAGCGGCGAGTGGAACGCGTACCGGCTCGCGAGCAGCGTCGCACGCATGGACGCCCGTTCGAGCTGATGCATCAGCGCTGCGATCCCCTCCACCGACCCCGAGGCCACCGTCTGCTCGGCGGCGTTCAGCACCCCCACGAACACGTCATCCCGCCCGAGCGCATGAATGGCCTCTCGCAGCCGCTCGGCCCCCGCTTGCACTGCGAGCATCCGACCGGGTGGCGCCTGACGTAGTGCGAGGACCCGCCGGCCCACGACGGCTGCCGCCTGGGCCAGAGACCACCCTCCCCCCGCCGCGACAGCCGGGATCTCGCCGAAGCTGTGCCCCGCCACCACATCGGGCCGAAGCCCGGCGGCGCGAAGCAGCGCGACGGCCACGTGATCCTGGACGAGGATCCCGAACTGGTCGAGATCGGGACACGCCGCGAGCCCCTCGCGCGCGACCTCCTCGCTCCCCACCACCAGCTTCGTGAGCGAGCCTCCGAGCAGCGCCTGCGCCACGGGCTCCACCTCCGCGACCGCCTCGCGCGCCACCTCGAACTGCGCGCACAGTCCGCGCAGCAGGCCCAGATCGAACGACCCCTGACCAGGCAGCAACAGCGCCACCCGCCCTCTCTCTCCGGCGCGCTCGACCTCCCCGCGCCAGGCCATCCGGTGCGGCTTGGCCTCGTGCAGCCCCTCGCGCGCGAGCTCCGCGCCGTACCGCCTCAGGCGCTCCGGAAAGAGCTCGCGCAGCGCCCCGCCCCCCCGCAGTACCAGCTCCACGAAGCGTGCGTGCTCCAGCCCCTCGTCGAGGGAACCGACATGCCTCGTCACCGAGCGAGGCAAGGGCGCCAGCGCCTCGCTCGTCGCCGACACGGTCACGAGCCGCTGGTAGCCGCATGCCACCGGCTCCCCGTCGAACCGCACGGTCCGGAAGTAACCGTAAACGCTCGACGGCGTGACCGCCCCCAGCGTCATGAAAATCGTGACCCGCTCTCCCACGCGGACCGGCGCCAGATTCCGACTGTATCCCTCTGTCGTGAGCAGCCGGATCGCACGATCTTCCTCGAAGGGCAGCGTCCCATCCGGCGCCTCGGCGAAGTACAGCGTCTCCCGGGCGATGCACTGGAAGCGGAAGTTCGTCAGGTAGTGATGGCTCCCGTACGCCATCGTGTCCTCGAACTTCAGGCAATACGGCACGACGAAGAACCCACTCATGGACCTTCTCCCTGCATGGCGTGCACGTGTGCCGCCGTGGTCCACGGCCGGGGCATCGCTCAGGAGCGGCCACCGGATCGCTCGGACCCGCAACAAACGTGTAGATGCACCCCGTGGCGCACGACAGCGACGACCCCGCCTGACGTGCGAGACTCACACGCCAGGCGGAATCGCCACGGAATGCTGAAAACGAATGAAAAACGCGCATCGGGCTGCCGCGCGCGCGAGACGAAATCGGACGCGCCGACAGGCCGGATGGTCCCGCGTCGTGGGGATAGGTGTACCTGCACCTGTTCAGATGTCAAGGTATCCAGGGCGGTCCGTTTGACGGAGGTAGCCTTCGCGCATACACACCAATCCCGTGGTCGATTTCGCTGATGCTGCCCGGATCATCGGCGCCCAGTGCGCCTGCGTGCGCGTTCGCCGGGCCTCTCGCGCCCTGACGCGCCTGTACGACGAGAACCTGCGCCCCTCGGGCCTCCAGGCGTCTCAGCTCACCATGCTCGTCGCCGTCGCCAGCTGTGGCGAGCACGGCGCCAACATCGGAGCCCTCGCCGAGGGGCTGGTCATGGACCGGACCACCCTCACCAGGAACCTCGTCCCGCTCGAAAAAGCTGGCCTCGTGCGCGTCGCCCGCGCCCCGAATGACGCCCGCGTGCGCCTCGTCTTCCTCACCCGCCAGGGGGAGCGCGCCATCGAGGTCGCGTTTCCCCTGTGGGAAAAGACCCAGAAGCACGTCCGCCAGCAACTCGGCCCCGGCAACGTCGACGCCCTCCGCGAGGAGCTGGGCCGCGTCGTCGCCGTCGCCTCGAGCCCCACCCGGACCCCTTCCAGGACGGCCGACCCGACGTCCACGAAGGCTCCTCCTGGCGCCGGCACACCGTCTTCCAGCAGCGCCACCAAGTCCTCCCCCGCTACCCCCAGCAGCCCTTCGCCCAGCGCTGCTGGCAAGGGGCCCAGCGCCACGGGTAAGCCCTCACCCAGCGGCCGCGGCAAGGCTCCCACCAGCGCCACCGGAAAAGCCCCCACCACGCCTCGGAAAGCTCCGGCAGAGACGCTCGCCAGAACGCCTTCTTCGGCGCGCCCTGGCAAACGCAAGGCTCACTGAGGAAGGCGCAAGAAGCCACGCCCCACCTACCTTCATTTCCTCCCGAGCCAGCGCGCACCACCCGATCGATGTCGGCCCGGACTTGCGCTCCTCGCGCTGGATGCCTTAGACGGGGCCCGTGAAGGCATCCGAAACCCAGCGCGCGATCGAAGCCGTCTGGAGGATCGAGTCGGCCAGGCTCGTCGCGAGCCTCGCTCGCCTCGTCCGTGACGTGGGCCTCGCCGAGGAACTCGCACAGGATGCCCTCGTCACCGCCCTCGAACGCTGGCCCGAGGCGGGCATCCCGGCAAACCCGGGCGCATGGCTCATGGCCACTGCGAAGCACCGCGCCATCGACCAGCTCCGCCGCAGCAAGCGGTTCGAACGCAAGAGCGAGGAGCTCGGCCATGAACTCGAAGCCCAGCGCGACCTCGCCGTCCCCGACCTGGAATCCGCGCTCGACGACGACATCGGCGACGACCTCCTGCGCCTCGTGTTCGTCTCGTGCCACCCCGTGCTCTCGACCGAGGCCCGCGTCGCCCTCACCCTCCGCCTGCTCGGAGGCCTCACCACCGCCGAGATCGCCCGGGCCTTCCTGACCCCGGAGCCCACCATCGCCCAGCGCATCGTCCGCGCCAAGCGCACCCTCGCCGAGGCGCGCGTCCCCTTCGAAGTCCCCCGCGGTCCGGAGCGCGCCGAGCGACTGACCTCCGTGCTCGAGGTCCTCTACCTCGTCTTCAACGAAGGCTACACCGCCACCTCGGGCAGCGACTGGGTACGCCCTGCGCTCTGCGAGGATGCCCTCCGCCTCGGCCGCATCCTGGCCGAGCTGGCCCCTGAAGAGCCCGAGGTCCACGGCCTCGTCTCTCTCATGGAGATCCAGGCATCACGCCTCCGAGCGCGAACGACCCCCACCGGAGAGCCGATCCTGCTCCTCGACCAGAACCGCGCTCGCTGGGACCTGCTCCTCATTCGCCGCGGCCTGGCTGCCCTCGAACGCGCCGAGGCCCTCGGGGGCCAAGGCCCCTACGTCTTGCAAGCCGCCATTGCCGCCTGCCACGCCCGCGCCCGCACCGCGGAAGAGACGGACTGGGTGCAGATCGCCACCCTCTACGCCGCCCTCGTCCAGCGCGTCCCCTCCCCCATCATCGAGCTGAACCGAGCCGTCGCCGTCTCCATGGCCTTCGGCCCAGCCGCCGCGCTGGGCATCGTCGACGAGCTGGCCTCCATCCCCTCCCTCCAGCGCTATCACCTCCTGCCGAGCGTCCGCGGCGATCTCCTCGCCAAGCTCGAACGCTTCGAGGAAGCTCGCGCCGAGTTCGAGCGCGCCGCCTCCCTCACCCACAACCAGCGCGAGCGAGACCTGCTCCTCGCCCGCGCTGCCGCTTGCGCTCAAGGCATCACGGGCGGCGTGTAGACCAGCGTCAGTCCGAACGCCCACAGCATGAACAACACCAGCGGCGTGTGGACGAGGAGCTGCAGGAAGCTGAACCCCACGATGTCCCGTGCCTTGATCGACAGCACCCCGAGCAGCGGCAACATCCAGAATGGGTTGATCAGGTTCGGCAGCGCCTCGGCCGCGTTGTACACCTGCACCGCCCACCCCAGGTGTACCTGTAGATCGTTCGCCGCCTGCATCACGTAGGGTGCCTCGATGATCCACTTCCCTCCGCCGGACGGGATGAAGAACCCCAGCACGGCCGAGTACACGCCCATCAACAGCGGGAAGCTTCCTGCCGTCGATAGATCCACGAACACCTGCGCGATCCGGTCCGACAGCGCGTGCCCCGCTCTCCCCGGTGTCGCCGTCATCATCGTCGCAATCGCCCCGTAGAGCGGGAACTGGATCAGCACCCCCCCGGTCGCCGGCACGGCCTTCGCCACGGCATTCAGAAAGCGCTTCGGCCTCCAGTGCAGCAGAAGCCCGAGCATCAGAAAGGCGAAGTTGTACGTGTTCAGGTTCGAGATCGCGACCATCGGGTTCTGCCGCGTCATCTCGTGCCCCAGCCACCCGAGCGCCAGGAGGCCCAGGAGCACCGGCAGCAGCGGGCTGTACTCCAGCCACTCCCCTGGCCGCTCCCGCGGGGGCAGCGCATCGGCCGCCGTCCGCAGATCGACTCCCATCTCCTCGGCCGTCACCGCCTCCTCTCCCGACGGCGCCGACATCCATGCGATCGCCGTCGACACCACCACCAGCACCGCCGCCATCACCAGCGACTGCCACAGAAAGATCGTCTCGGTGAACGGAATCACCCCCGTGATCGCCAGCAGCGGCTTTGGCAAGCTCGCCGGGTTCGCCTGGAGCTGCGCCGCCGACGAGCTGATCCCGAGCGCCCACGTCGCTCCGAGGCCCAGATATCCCGCTGCCCCCGCGGCCCGGTAATCCATTCGCAGCTCCGACCGCCGCGCCAGCGCCCGCGCGAGGAGCCCGCTGAACACCAGGCTCAGCCCCCAGTTGAGCAGCGACGCCAGCATGCTGATGGTCGCCACCGCGGCGATGGCCCCGCGCCCCGTCCGCGGCACCCCCGCCAGCCGGTCGATCAGTCGCGCCGCGGGCGGTGAGCTGGCCACCACGTACCCGGTCAACGCGACGAACGCCATCTGCATCGTGAACGGGATCAAGCTCCAGAACCCGTCACCGAACCCCTTCGCCACGGAGAGCGGCGGCGCGCCGTTCACCAGCGCCGCGACCGCCACCACGATCACCGCCACGGCAGCGAACACGTACGAATCGGGGAACCATCGCTCGGCCCACGCCGTGAAGCGCAGCGCCACACGGGCCATGGCCCCTTGCTTCTGCGAATCCATTCTCGTCGAACAATCGTGCCAGGGGCGATCGCCAATGTCACCATCCACGCATCCCTCACGGCGTCCCTCACGAGGTCACACGCCAGCTCACGCCCGATTCAGCCCCTCGCGTTGCACCGACGAGCACCGCCGTCGACGCCCCTCCTTCGACGAGACGTTCTGAAGCGCGCCTGAACGGCTCGGTTCAACCATTCCATTTCGTTCTCGTCGGTCGATTGGAGAAGCTATTTCCGTACGCGGCGCGATATAGGGAGTGCATCCAGCACGCGCCATGCTCGAAGGGCCGTGATGGATCGACGAACGACGTGCGTCCTTCGATGGGTCACGGCGAGCGCCCCCACGCGCCTCGCGTCTCCCACGACGAGCCACGAGAAAGGAAGACCATGCTGTCCTCTGAAAGCGAAGTCGAAGCAGCCAGCGGAGATGACACGGTGACGCTGGGTCGCGGGTGCAACTCAATCCAGCTCAATGCCCTCAGAGGTCGAGTCGGCGATGATGCGACGACCGCGCCCACGGACATGGAGGCGAGAATGCAGGTCGGCGAGGTACCTGTATTTGGAGAGCTCATCGAGTTCACGACGGACCCCGCCGTCGCCCGCAGGTTCGGCACCGGTGGCTACGTGATCACCGTCAAGATCCAGAAAAAATACCTCACCAAGGGCAGCGTCTCGGAAGGTGGCTGGATCTGCCGCAAGCATGCCCCTTTCACCGTCGTCAACGAGACGAAAGGGCGCGCCTTCCTCTAGACGAAGGCGTCCCCTCCCGCGCCGGGTCTCACGCGGGGAGCGCATACAGATGATGATGTGCGTTCGCTCCCCGCGGCAGCCTGGGCGCTGGCGCGTGCGTGTGCAGGTGGTGTCCCCCGGTCAACGCCGCACGCAGTGAATCGCGCAGGATTCGATCGTTCGTCTTGATCACCAAGAGAAACGGCTTTCCGGAGCGGGAACGCCGGATGGACTTCAGAATCTCGCGCAAGGGAGGGGACGTGGCCCCCAGATCCAACCCCTCTCGCGAGCTTGCGGTCCCCCAGCCAGGCTCCACGATGTACGTATCGTGGGGACCACGCGGCACGAGCTGATCGAGGAGATCGCGGTAATCACCCTGGTCCAGCGCCACGGGAGCCTTCGTCATCTCGAGGTTGTGACGCGTGGCGGCGTGGATCTGCGCGTCTCCCTCCGACGCCTGCACCGTCACCCCCAGCCGCCGGCCAATGTGGTAGCCCACATTACCCGCCCCGCAGAACAGATCGGCCACCAGCATGTCCGGTGCGCGACGTGGTCTACCGAGCAGTGTGTAAAGCGTGTTCGCAATCGCCGACCCGTGCATGTCGACGGTGCACTCCACAGCGATACGCCCGAGAATCTTGAGCCCGGTGGCCGCCATCCTGGAGGGCGGCACGCCGTAGAGCGCCATCGCCTCCGGACACCCGTAGACGGAGCGACTGAACGCACCGATCTCGCCGGGGTGAAGCTCCCGGAGCGGCGACGTGGTCAGCAGCTCGTCCCGTAGACGCCAGTAATCGGCAGCCCCATTGCAGACAGCATCCTGTTGCTCCATCGTCCCCCCCTCCTGCTTTACATACGCGAAGCCCCCCTCGCCGTCATGCCGACGCGGCTTCCTCATGCCGACACGACGCGCGCATGCTCGGCGTCCACCAAGGCACGCTGGGCAAAGAGCCACCGCCGCGCCTCCTCTTCGGTGGAGAAGAACGATAGAAACTTCGCAACGCCAGGCGAGAAGAGCTGAAGCGCTGCCGCGAGCATCTTCACGAGCACCCGCGCCTTGAACCCTGCGCCATACACGGCGATGCCCCGAAAAGGAATGTCCACCGCGTGACGGACCATCTTGCGCGCATCGCTCTCCATGATCCCCATCCCGCTCATGTCCACGAGCAAGAACACCCGACCGCAGGCTCGCCCCACTGCCCCCTCCAGGAGGATCGTGCTCCGCAGCTCCTCGGGCGCCACGTCCCCGCCGGCCACCACGCACACGAGATCCGGAGGCTCCAGCCACATCCGATGAATACCCAGCGGAAACTCGATGCGAGATGGCGGTGACTCTTGCTCCCCAGTCGGAGGAAGAATCCCCCACGGACCGTGAAGTTCCACGGGTGCTTGCGCCCTCGTCGGATCGTGCGTGTCGGTCGACGTGCAACCTCCCGTCGGCGCGACGCCCTCCGGCCCTAAAGCCGAGCGGATTCGAAGCGACTCTTGCATGTGTCCCCCCCTTCCACGGTCCACGCGAATGAAACAAGCCTATCGTAACCGGGACGCCCGTGCTGCTTCCGCACTGCACGAACCGACACACGATCCCGCTGACCGGCCATGGGCCGGCCACTGGCCTGCCGAAAAAGCAGCCACCGTCCGGTCGTGGACGGATTCATTTCCGTGCGCCTTCATCGATTCCGGCCCTCCTGACGACAAACCTTCCGGCATATCGGTTGCTCTCCACCGCCGCGCGTCGGGCTCGCCGGGTCGAGAACGCTCTCCAGGTCGAAGTCCACCGAGCAGCCAGCGAATGCCGCGCCTCGGCGCAGACCGAGGTCGCCGACCGACCGTCACGAGGAAAGAGAATTCATGCCCACCAGTGAACGCGACGTCGAAACTGCCAGCGGGAGCACCGAGGTCGTCCTCGCGCGCGGGTGCAGCACGCTCCAGCTGGAAGAGCTGAAAGATCATTTTGGCCTCACGGCCACCACTGCCCCCACCGAGCTGGAGGCGCGAAGGCACGACAGTGACGTCCCCGCATTCGGAGAGCTGATCGAGTTCACGACGGATGCGGACGTCGCGACACGATTCGCTACCGGCGGCTATCTCGTCCTCGTGAAGATTCAAAAGAAGTACCTCACCCGGGGCGGGAACTCGTCGAGCGGCTGGATCTGCCGCAAGGACGCCCCTTTCAAGCTCCTCGGCGTCGAGAAGAGGAGCGCCTTCCCCACCTAGCAGCTTCTGCGCCTTCCTCGCCGCGCATTCCATGCCCTTCGTGGTCACAGCAGGGGCACGCGACGCCCCTCCGCGCCCCCACACGCGTCCCGGTCGCGCGAATCCCCTCATCACGAAGAGCCACGCACAGCCCCGCGTGTCACCCTCCGCCAGCGCGCTTCGGATCGGGCCACACGCGCACGTCCAGATCCATCGCGCGCGTCCACAGGAGGGGATTCAATGAACCATCACGGGCTGCGTGGCAAGGTCGTCGTCGTCGCTGCGGGCGCAAAGAACCTCGGCGGTCGCATCAGCCGCACTTTCGGCGCCGCGGGCGCCTCGATCGCCGTCCATTACAACAGCCCGGCCTCACGGAGAGACGCCGACGAGACGGTCCGCGCCGTCGAGCACGCCGGTGGCAAAGCCTTCGCGATGCAAGGCGATCTCACCCAGGTCGCTGCCACGGAAGCGCTCTTCCAGGAGACGGCCTCGCGCTTCGGAGGCGTCGACATCGCGATCAACTGCGCTGGCAAGGTGCTCAAGAAGCCCATCATCGAGACGACCGAGGCCGAGTTCGACGCGATGTTCGCCGTCAACACCCGAGCGGCCTTCTTCTTCATCCGCGAAGCGGCCAGATGCATGCACGACGGCGGCAAGATCATCTCCGTCGGCACCTCGCTCCTCGCCGCGTTCACGGGCCTCTATTCGGTCTACGCTGGCAGCAAATCGCCCCTGGAGCACTTCACGCGCGCCGCCGCCAAGGAGCTCGGGCCGCGCGGCATCTCCGTCAACACCGTCGCCCCCGGGCCGCTCGACACCCCCTTCTTCTACCCGGTCGAGAGCCCCGAGGCCGTCGCCTACCACCAGTCGGCCAGCATGAACGGCAAGCTCGGGGACATCCAGGACATCGTCCCCGTGGTCCAGTTCCTCGCCACGGAGGGCTGGTGGATCACGGGGCAGACGATCTTCGCGAACGGCGGCTACACCACACGCTGACGCGCACTCATGGACCCACGTCGAAGCCCCCTGTGGCGCAGCCACCCAGCAACTCGGTGCCTCAATCCCAGCGGCTGGTCACCTTCAGCGTCCAGCCTTCCAGAAGCCCGGCCTGCGTCCCGCCAGCATTGTCGATCAGGAGCTGCCACCGCCCGTTCACCGAATCGTCGTAGCTGATCCCGTTGGTCACCGGCAGCGTCGACCCCAGCGTCTGACCTGGCGACGCCGGCCCATTCCAGAGCAGCGCCTCGGTACCATTCGGATCCACGAGCCGGATCCGGAGCGCATGCGGCTGCGGATGCACCAGCCGGATCTTCACCTCCAGACTCACCGGCACCGTCGCCTGCCCTTGCACGATCACGCTCGACGCCACCGGCGCCGACGTCGACGCGGGGATGGTCACGTCCGTGAAGTTCGAGACCTCGTCCGCCATCCACCCAGGCAAGCAGCTATGGTACGTCGTGCAGAACAACCCCGGCGCGCACGCCGTCGTGTCGCACGACTCCCCCTCCCCCGGAAGCGGCGCCAGATCGCGACAGCGCCCCTGGTTGCTCGACCCATCGTACGGGATCCCCACACACTGCATCAGCGACCCGCAATCAGCGTTCGACGTGCAGAGATCCCCGGGCACCACCAGGTACAGCGACGAGCGGATGTTCAGCATCATCTGCGGCCCGATGTAGGGCAGCGCCTCCAGCGCCGGCATGTGCGGCACCAGCCGGTTCGCCAGGATGCTGTTCACCGCCCGGTGGTCCAGCCCGATGCCCGGCAACGCCGACGCCCGCACCTGGTTCACCAGCGACAGCGCCCGCCGCCCCTCACCCGCCGTGAACGCCACCGTATCGAACGTCCCCAGGCACTCGCTGTCCTCCAGCTCGACCCACCCCGTCGCCCGCGCGTAATCCGCGAGCTTCGCCAGCGCCGGCCCGTTGACATAGGCGACCGCATCCACCTCTGCGACGGACGCGAACGGCCGATCATCCCCCGTCCCCAGCACCCCGTCCGGCCCGTTCCGGCGGCTCACCAGCCCTGCCGCCGCCCGCGCATCCAGCGCCACCTCATGGTCCAGCACGGCCTGCGTCGCCGCCGCGCTGTTGAGGAACGCCAGCATCCCCAGGGCGTCCTTCGACCCCTCGACCGGCACCTGCCCCCCACACGGCCCCTGGAGCCCCTCCTGCGCCTCCAGGACCTCCTCCTGGGCCAGCGGCCCCTCCTCGACCTCCGCCACCGGAGCACACGCCGCCACGAGCGAACCGAACACCATCAGACCGAGCAGTTGCTTCATTGGAAATACTCTTGCACGAGCGGACCCACGAGGACCGCCCTCAGGGTTGGAGAGAACGCGCGACGCTACCACGCGACTCCCGACGCTGGCGCCGCGCGTCCGCTCCCGCCATCTCGTGGTCGCGGGATCGTCGCAGCAGCGCCACGCCCTGCCGCCCCAGCGAAGTTGTGCAGTCGCCAACACTCGGACTAGAAAGCTCTCTGTCGCATGAAACAGCGCTACGAGCTGCTCTTCGAGCATACCCGCGACGTCATTTTGATCACCACGCCCGACGGACGCATCGTGGAGACGAACGACGCAGCCCTCCGCACCTACGGCTTCACCCGCGAAGAGATGCTCACGCGGAGCACCCGTGACCTCCGCGTCCCCGCCGCCTCCGCCGAGGTGGCGGCGCAGCTCGCCAGCGCCCGCACCACGGGTGTTCTCTTCGAGACCCTGCACCAGCGCAAGGACGGCACCCGCTTCCCCGTCGAGATCAGCTCTCGCAGCGCCCGCCTCGACGGCCAAGACCTCCTCGTGGGCGTCGTCCGCGACATCACCGACCGCAAGCGCGCCGAAGCCGAGCACGACGCCCTCCTCGCCCAGCTCGAAGCCCGCGTCGAAGAGCGCACCGCTGCCCTCGCGCAGGCCAACACCGAGCTGGCCGCGCAGCTCTCCGAGATCTCCAGCGCCCGCGACCTCATCAACAAGCAAGCCGAGGAGATCCTCGCCCTCGCTACCCCCGTCATCCAGCTCTGGGAGAGCATCCTCGTCGCCCCCATCGTCGGCGAGCTGGAACCCCAGCGCATGGAAGACCTCTCCGAGCGCCTCCTCGCCCACATCGCGAACACCGGCGCCAGCACCGTGCTCCTCGACATCACCGGCGCCGTCACCCTCGACGAGGACGCTGCGCACCACCTCACCCGCCTCGTCACCGCCACCCGCCTCCTCGGCGCCACCGCCATCCTGACGGGCATGCGCCCTGGCATCGCCCGGGATCTCGTCGCATTGGGCATCGACCTCGCCGACATCCCCACCTGCGCCACCCTCGCCGCCGGCCTGCGCGAAGCCTTCGCCAGCAGAGGCCTCCGCGTCACGAGGCTCTCCCGCTGACCGCCGCCAGCTCTCCGCCACCCCCTCCCACGAGGCCTCGGCGCCCCTTTGCAGTCGGGAGAGCAGCCCGGGAGGCAATAACGAACAACGCCAGCAAGCCCACGGCCTGCTGGCGTCACGCTACGTTCTACTTACCTCCCCGGGGGTCTTTGCTTCGGATCCTCCGGCTTTCCGGGTGGCGGTCTCTGGATGTGCCCCTGCTTCTCACGATTTTCGAGATCCTTGTCGTGCCTCATGTTGTTCGGGTTCTTCACCACACCGCGATCTTCATTGGGCGAAGGGCCTTCGGTAGCCATGAATGGTCTCCTTTCTCCAGCCTGCTGGCTGGAATGCCACCCTGATCCGGCGCATCCGAACCCGAGCAGCAGCGCTCATCGAGAGCAGAGGTCGTGCCGCACCAGGTCCCCACGAATCCCCGCTGAATTCACGAGCGCGCCCTGATCGCGATCAGCGCCCGCGCCTCATCGTGCGCTCACGATCACCATCGGCCCTCCCCTGCCCTCCTCTGGCCTCCTCGGCTCCCCCGGGCGTCCCCCCTCATCACCGTCCCGGCACGACGCGCCCACCGAGTCCCGTCCACCTGACAATCCTGACATGATGCTGTCAGCAGCCCCGACTACACCCCATCTCCACCACCACGAACCACGACCCAGGAGACCCCCTCATGATCACCCTTCACGGCTTCGGCCCCGGCTTCGGACTCCCTGAGATCAGCCCCTTCGTCACCAAGACCGAGATCCAGCTCAAGCTGCTGGGCGTCCCCTACCAGAAGGGCGCCCCCGACCTCGAAGGCGCCCCCAAGGGCCAGCTCCCCTTCATCGACGACGACGGCGCCCGCATCGCCGACTCCCACTTCATCCGCGAGCACCTCGAAAAGAAGCTCGGCAAGGACCTCGACGCCGGCCTCGACGCCCGCCAGCGCGCCGAAGCCTGGGCCATCGAGCGCATGCTCGAGAACCAGCTCTCCGCCGTCTCCGGGTGTGCCCGCTGGCTCGACCCCGACAACTTCGCCAAGGGTCCTGCCCACTTCGTCGACGGCGCCCCCGAAGCGCTGCGCCCCAAGCTCCGCGAACAGCTCCAGAACGACGTCCGCGCCAACTACCGCGCCATGGGCGTCGCTCGCCACACCGACGACGAGATCCTCTCCCTCGGCATCCGCTCCCTCGACGCCCTCGCGGCCTTCCTCGGCGACAAGACCTACCTCTTCGGCAACCACCCCGTCGCCGTCGACGCCATCGCCTTCGGCATCCTCGCCGGCATCCTCACCCCCTTCTTCGACTCCCCCTTGCGCCGTCGCGCCGAGGGCTACCCCACCCTCGTCGCCTACACCGCCCGGATGATGCGCGAGTTCTACCCCGAGCACTCCTGGTCCGCTCCGACAGCGACCTGATCTCCCCCGCCCCCGACGCGTCACGCACAGGGCAGCGTACCCCTGCGACATCACGGCTCGCAGAGCGAGATCACATCACCGTTATTGAGTGTCACACCGGATCTACGGATTGACACAATCACGACGATACTGCCGTCTCGCGGCTGCAGACCGACCCAGTTGCCTTCGCGTGCGACCCGTCCCGCGCCACGAGAATCCACGAGCAAGGCAAGCCGATTCCCGTCGTTCCGTACACCCACCGCACCGACGCACAGTTCCTTCGTCGGCGTGCATCGATGAACGGGATCCACGTCGTAGTAAATGAGCGGACAGTTCGGCGCAGGTTCTCTCGCCGCGTCTGGCAGCTCTCCAGCGCTCTGAAGGACGATGGCGGAGCCGCGCAGCTCATATCGTGCACCGGACATGGCAATCACTCCCCACAGGAGGGAGAGGCTCGAGTATTGATGAACACGAACCGTCAAGACACCACGTAGCTCGACCCCACGCAGTTTGACTCCCGCCAGGCGGGCCGCGAGGACCGCCAAAGAATTGGCTCCCGCGGAATCCGAACCCAAGGTCGCACGGCGACTCATCTCTTCGCTCGCTCTCGATCCGAACTTGGCTCCGCGCCTGAGCGCGGCTTCGTCAGCAAGCCATGTAATACCGAGGATGCTGCCATGGCTGGTTCCACCGACTTTCGCAAGCGCGCGGACAGCGGGATCTGGATGTGTACCGGGCACGTCGAGCCAGATCCGCGAGGACCGGCCCGCGATGACACCGATGTTGAAATCGTAGACGTGTCCGACGAACCACGCGGCACCGTGGATGTCCGCCCCGTGGATCCAGATCCCTGGCACGAGCTTGAGCTCACCGACCGGTGCACGCGCAGCACTCGAAGCGAGGAGCGGCGCTCCGGCGCCCCCCTGCGACACGGGCGCTGCATCGCCCTCACTGCCTGCTGGCTCCCTGACGGTGTTTGACGTCGCCGTGGCGACGCTCGATGGCCCAGGGGGCGGAGAGGATTTGCTGTTCTCGCCAGGCCCACACCCCATGACCGAGCACATCAGAGCCAAGGTGGTCGTTCGAATGAGCCCGATGCCCACCAGCGCCCCGGCACACCCCGCCACGGAGGGCTTCACGTCCCGGCATCCCGTACGGCTCGGCCTTTGAGTGCCTCATCCACGCAAGGTGATGAGCCCGCTTCGTCGTGCTCTTTCATTACCCGCAGCAGTGTTCTCGAACCAGCAGATCTCCCAGAGGCTGGGCTCTCGACCGAGCACGCGCCATTCACGCGCGATACGCGCCAGTGCCTCTGGAATGGTGACTGGCCAGGGGACGAAACAGGACATGCCGCTGCCCAGATCGCCGACAACCATCAACCCATTCGAAAGAATGTAGTCGACGACTTCAATTGAAATTTGATGCAGCGCATCATCCGATGATGTCTAGCCTGTTCTCACCCGACTTGTCACCCCACCGAGATCAACCCAGTCGTCATAGCCCCCCACGGCACGACTGGCGCCGTCGACGACCACCTCGTCCACAACCGCTTCCAGCTCACTCATCATGGATACACCTGGGAAATACCAGTTCCATGGGCGTGAGGAGAGCTCCGCCTGCTCCCCCGGCACGGAAACACGCGGTCAGCGGCGCCGGGAGCATCCCCCGGACCGTTCCATTCGCAACGACACAGACGTAACATCGTGGTCGAGATGGGCCGGATGAACTCCATCGAACTGGTGAACGAGGCGACGCTACCCCGCGCGGAAGTCGCCCCCGTCGTCCGGGAGTTTCGTGCCACGTGGGCGGCACTCGATGATCAGTTGCCTCCTGCGGTCGGCATGCCCTGACCCTGCGTCACCTACCGCCGCAACTGTCACCACATCTTGCCCGCTCCACATCGATGCCTCATCGCTCGGCTGCAGGTCAGTATCCCAGCGGAAACCAGATGCCGCGCAAAACTGGGTTTCCCATGTTCACCCGCACATGAGACGGATCCAGCGCGGAGACATCGACATCCGTCACCACCTCACGAAGTTGCGGAAGGGGTTTTCCTCCAAAAACTCGCTCCTGCACGAGTGCGGTGGCCTCTTCAACGGAAGACGCGGTCACGCCACAACCCATCCGGATTCCCGGCGGAAGCTCCTCCAAGCTGTCCACGAGGAACTCGAACCAAAAACGACGGAGCTGGGCGCAAAGGTACACCCTTCTGAGTCTACGCCGTGAGGTGGATATGAAACGAGGACGTCTTCAAGCCATCGCTGTCCCCTGGTTCGTTTCTCCCTCGGTCCCGGAGATGCGCATCCGCGTTGTAGAAAATGGTCACACCACCATCGAACTCGATGTCGTGGCGTTGCCTGAGAATCTCGACGAGGATCTTGTATCCCGCGGGGTCGAAATCCACTTCAAAGCCGGCCAATGGGTCTGCACATACCCTGGGGCAACCGACACAGACGCATTGCCAGACGGTCGCTTCGATCAGAGCGCCATGGAGCCAAGGGGGATCGTCCCGGATTACGAAGAAATGCGCCAGCGATTCTATTCCGACTGGATACGCACTGGAAACTGCCCGGATCCCAACTTCTATGAAGTAACAGCGTCAACCTGGATTGAAGAAGTGGGGGCACGATGCGCTGGGTGCAGACACTTCGTCCTGGTGGGCCACGACATGTGGATGGAAGTACTGGCCCATGCCATGTCCTGGAAGTGGACAGAACCATCTGCCACATGGCTGGATCCATTGAACCTACCTTCTCCGAAGACGTCCTGACCCGGAGTTCACCTCCGTTGATCTCGTCACGCCACAACCCATCCGGACGCCCGGAGGAAGCTCCTCGACGCAATCCACGACGAATTCGAACCAGAAACGACGAAGCGGGGGCATCGCGAGCGTTCACCATCGTGGCGGCTGCGGGGCCCCTGTCCAACCGACGGGATGCGGTCGAGAACGACCCGCGGTACGGGGCCGTATGCTGAGCCCCGTACGCCGCTACCGAGGTGCGATGGGCTCACCGAGGAGCGCCATCACGCCATCACTTCAGGGTGGTCGTGAGCGTGTAGGGCTGCGTCCAGTGGACGCCCTCACCGGGGGCGCCGGCGTAGACGAGGCTGCTGAAGGGTCCGACGAACAGGACGTAGGTCCCGGCCGCGTCCACGGTGATCTCCAGCTCGTTGGGGCCGTCGAGGGCAGTGACGCCGCCCAGCTCGTCGTTCGAGCCCTGGCGGTAGACCGACAGGCTCAGGGCGAGCGGCGTACCGTCGGGGCGCGACGGCTGGTTGTGGACGATGTGCAGCGTGCCGGGGCGGTCCACCTCGACGGCGTAGTAGTCGGCGTGGGCTTCGAGCGACGGCCACTCGTTGGCCAGGTAGCCGGCGAAGGTGTAGGCGGTGATCGTCTCGCCGAGCGCAATGGGCGCCGCCTGGGCGGGGGTGTCGTTGGGCTCGTAGCAGTCGCGGAGGGTGTCGAGCTTCCAGGTGACGTCGACTTCCACCGTGCGATCGGTGGCCGTCACCGAGGACTCCGAGATCTCCACCTCGTAGGTGACGCCAGGCTCGCCCACGAACGCCGCTTCGGCGACGCCGTCGTTGTTGATGATCAGGGGCACGATGTTGCCGTCGGCGAGGTCGGCCACCCGGATCTCTCCGAGGAGCTGGTCGCCCGTGGCGGTGATGGTGACGGCGCCGCCCTCCGGATCGGACGGCAGCGTGAACTGGAACGTCCGGACGTTGTCACCATCCGCGGCGACGAAGCTCTCACCCGCGCTGAACGGCGTGGGCTCGAAGCAGGCCGTGCCAGCGCCCGAGCCCCCGGCACCGCCCGTCCCGCCAGCACCTCCTTCCCCCGTGGAGCCGCCGCCGCCCTCGTTGTTGTCCCCTGTCTTGATCACGCACCCCGTGAGCGGCACGGCGACGAGGCAGGCGAGGATGATGGCGGCAGATCGAAAGGAAGTGTGGTTCATGGTTGGACTCCTCGGCAGAGCATCCACGCGTTCGGGCGTGGAGACATGGGGCGCGCCCTCTGACCATCTCCCCTCGACCGTGCATCGGTGGGGCGAGGCATCGCTGGGCGTCACCGTCCACCAAGACCATGAACTCCCAGGAACATCAATGATCTGGGCCTCTTCGCGGTGCCGGAAATTTGCTGGTGCGAAGAGTTCTCCGGAGGATGGCTGGATGCGCCGATTCCACGACGCGCTCGGGAGGTCCGAGAGACGCCGTTACGCGCCGAGCTTCAGCGGCCCGAGCATCCCGTTGCCCGGCGCGTCCGGGTCCCCGCTCAGGTAGTACTCGAAGACGGCCTGCCGGAACTCCGCGCAGCTCAGCTCCCCGTTGCCATCCCGATCGAGCTTCTTGAACGTCTCGCCCGTCGTCGCCGGAGAGACCCCCAGCGCCTCGTACATCCGCACGTACTCGTCCAGCGACACGCTGCCGTTCCCATCCCGGTCGAGCGCGCCGATCATCCCATCGACGATGGTGCCCACCACGTTCTCGAAGTTCTCTGGCGCGAGGACGCAGGACTTCATCACGTCGACCCACTCCTCCTTGCTGACCTTCTCTGCCGGCGGGCTCCCCTTGGCGCTCTGCAAGAGCTCCCACCAGAGCAAGAAGCCTCGCTTCATCGAGGCGCGGCTCTTCTCGTCCTTCTCGTCCGCGATGGCGTTGAACATCCCGGCGATCGTCTCGAAATCGTCCTGGGACAGGAACCCGTCACCATTCTGATCGAACCATTTGAAGATGTACTCGAACTTCTGCTCCTGCACACTCAGCGACATGACGACTCCTTTGGCTCGAGCTGTGGCGCACCGCATCTCCCTCCGGGATCTACGGCAGCCCATCGGCTCGGCGGAGTGCGCCTCGATCGAGGTACAGCAACCCATCGACGCTCGCAAGACGGCTCTGGCCCCCGGGGATGTCGATGGCCTCGTCCCCGTGGCGGTGCCGAGCACGTGGTGGTGCAGAGAGGTCGCGGGGTGACGGCTCCAGGCACGCATCCGCCAGCGCCGTCACCCCCCGGATCATGGCGTCCGTCTCATCGCATCGATTCGACGAAGCGCCCAGTGCGTCCTTGCGACGTTACTCGCCGAGCTTCAGCGGCCCGAGCATCCCGTTGCCCGGCGCGTCCGGGTCCCCGCTGAGGTAGTACTCGAAGACGGCCTGCCGGAACTCCGCGTAGCTCAGCTCCCCGTTGCCATCCCGATCGAGCTTCTTGAATGCCTCGGTCGTCGTCGCCGGAGGGATGCCCAGCGCATCGTACATCCCCACGTACTCGTCCAGCGAGAGGCTGCCGTTCCCATCCCGGTCGAGCGCACCGATCAGCCCATCGACGATGGTGCCCACCACATTCTCGAAGTTCTCTGGCGCGATGACGCAGGTCTTCATGACGTCGAAGAACTCGTCCTTGCTGACCTTCTCTGCCGGCGGGTTCCCCTTCGCGTTCTGCAAGAGCTCCCACCACAGCAAGAAACCGCGCTTCATCGTGGCGCGGTTCTTCTCGTCCTTCTCATCCGCGACGGTGTTGAAGATCCCGGCGATCTTCTCGAAATCGTCCTGGGACAGGAACCCGTCAGCATTCTGATCGAACCACTTGAACACGTACTCGAACTTCTGCTCCTGCACATTCAGCGACATGTCGACTCCTCTGGCTCGAGCTGTGGCGCACCGCATTTCCCTCCGGGATCTACGGCAGCCCATCGGCTCGGCGGAGTGCGCCTCGAACGAGGTACAGCAACCCATCGACGCTCGCAAGACGGCTCCATGGCCGGAGCGCCTCCCTGGTCGACGTCCTACCTCGTCATGCGGTCGTACGAGGACGTGGCACATGCGCCCGTCGCCACGTCGACCCCGCCCACGGCTCCATGATGAGGACGCTCCGCCGAGCGGCATCGATCGACCCATGGCCGAAGCGAGACGACTCGATGAGTGCCAGGAGCCGAGAAGGGGCCCCGGATGGGTCGTCTGCGCCGAGAAAGGCCACGGGGTCTGCCTGTCGCCTGGAGCAAGGGCACGAAGGCTCCGCATGCTGTCTGGAGAAGGGCACGACTGCTTCACGTGCTGTCTGGAGAAGGGGTGATGGCTCCGCGTACCGTCCGGAGAAGGGGGCAACTGACCCGCGCACCGTCCGGACAAGGGGAGTAACGGCTCCACATGCTGTCTGGAGAAGGCAACGGCTCCGCGTACCGTCCGGAGAAGGGGGCGACTGACCCGCGCACCGTCTGGAGAAGGGGGCGACTGACCCGCGCACCGTCTGGAGAAGGGGGCGACTGACCCGCGCACCGTCTGAAGAAGGGCGTGACGACTCCGCATGCTGTCAGGAGAAGGCGACGGCTCCGCGTGCCGTCTGGACAAGGGCGCGACGGCTCCGCGTGCCGTCCGGACAAGGGCGCGACGGCTCCGCGTGCCGTCCGGACAAGGGCGCGACGGCTCCGCGTGCCGTCTGGAGAAGGGCGCGACGGCTCCGCGTGCCGTCTGGAGAAGGGCGCGACGGACCTGCGTGCCGTCTGGAGAAGGGCGCCGAGGGTCCTTCCGCTTCCGAGCTGTCACATGCGCTGGGGTTCCATGCTGGAGAGGGCATCGGCTGCGAAGGGACGCGGCGCGGGGTCGTCCCGGTGCTGCTGGAGGGGGCAGCGCTCCGACGCGACGGCTTGCTCCAGGCCTTGCCGGGTCGCCGGGTCGCGCATCAACCGCTCCATCCACACGCGCTCGATGCGCAGCGCAGCGCCTCGGGGCAACCCGAGGGCTTCCAGCGCCGCGTCCGTCGTCCCTCGCTCGGCGGCGATGAGCAGGCGCGCGTAGTCCTGTACACGGATCGGTCCCCGCTCTCGCTCGATCTGCGCGACGTAGGCTGCGTCGAACCGACCCAGGGGCCCAGGGTTTCCACGCCTCGTCTCTTCCCGGATGACGCCGCCCCAGTGCGCCTCGATGGCCCCCCACTGCGCATCCGTCAGCGCTCCCTCCTCCAGGATGCGGGCTTTCTCCGCCCGGTTCAGCGCGATCCGTGCCATGAGCGCCGCGCACTGCTCCAGCGACGACCCTGAGCACGGACCGGCAGCCGGCAGACATGGGCCGTGGGGTCCCTGGAGCCCCCCTGGGACGCCCCCCAGGGCCTGTGCCCCTTCGAGGGGTGCGGCGCCCTCCTGGACCGCCAAGGAACCCTGACATGGCCCCGATGCAGGCCGGGACTCCCTGGGCGCTGGCACGCGGCACAGGTCCGTCTCCCGCCGTTCGGCGCGTTCTGCCTGGCTCTCTGGCCACGGCGCAGTTTGCACGGGCAGCGCGGCGGGCTCCATGGACTGCACCGCTGGCGCCCCGGGCGACGGGAGCGGCATCACAGGCAGCGCTACGGGCGCTACGGGCGCTACGGGCAGCGACATGGCGACCGACGGCGCCGCCACGAGCGGCAACGGGGTCTCCACCGGCGCACCGTACGGCGACCATGCGGGCGGCCCTGCTCCCCTGACCTCCTGGCCGCCCTGGAATCCATCGAGCCGCATCGTGTCGCCCTCGATCTCGGTCGACCCGAGCGGCGCGCGTGGCCAGTCGCCCGCCCCGGCGAACAGGGCTGGCATCGCTGCACAGGGCTCGCGTGTCGCGCCCGAGCATGGCGCGCGCGGCGCCCACGGGCTGGGAGCAAAGGGCAGCGGCGTCGGCGTCGGCGTCGGCCCGCCCAGCGGCGCTGCGACCGTTCCCGTCCCCGCTCTGGCTGCCTCGGCGAGCCTCTCTCCCCGGCGGCTGGACCGGGGCTCGACCACCTGGGCAGGAGGCGACCCTCCCGAGAGACGCGGCTCGAAGGGGAGTGCGGGACGAAACGCGGCATCGGCCCTCGGGACCATGGTCGCCATCGCGCGCTCGTCGACCACGCAGAGAGAACCAGCGCTCGCGCCACCTCTCCCCGACGCGCTCTCCGGCGCCTTCATCCCCTTCCACGACGCACTCTCCGGCATCGCGCCGCCTCTCCGCGACGCGCTCTCCGGCGCCGTCGCCCTTCCCTGCGACGCACTCTCCGGCGCCGTCGCCCTTCCCTGCGACGCACTCTCCGGCCCCGCCATCAGCGGGCGCCCGTCGAGCCAGAAGGTGACCCGCCCGGCTTCCCCGGGATGCCTCAGGCCCACCTGACCTCGCCACACCACGGTGCAGAGGCCGCGCAGGGTGTCGATCCACAGGGTGTCGGCGACCAGCGCGATCTCTTCCCGCTCGCCGGTCGCGCGGTCGGCGATGGCCCGCGGGCGGAGGTCGGGCAGGCGTGTGACGAGACGCGGATGGTGCGGGTGCAGGTTCTCCAGGACGATGCGCTCGTCCGGGCGCAGGGTGGGGAGCCGCTGGTCCAGCGGGGCGACGTTGAAGAAGCCGTGGTCGAAGGGCTGAGGGAGAGGTCGCGCTTCCCAGCCGCCCGTGACGAGCGCCATGGCGTGCTGGCGGATGCACCTGCTGCGCGTGGGCCAGCGGGGCGCGAGGGGGCCGTAGCCGACAGGGCCGAAGCCCTCGTCTCCTGCATGGAAGGGGATGCCAGGGGGCTGCAGGTTCGGGATGGGTAAGAGGCCGTCCGGGTCCGGTGCGGTGTCGAAGCGCATGCCCACGGGGTTGTTCGTCTCGGGTCCGCCCGCGGCGCGCTCCCAGGCGAGCCACATGCGCGACTGGCGGTGGCCTTCGACGAGCTGGCCGGTGTGGACGTCCAGGCTCCGGTCGCACCAGACCTCGATGGCCTTGTCGATGTCGCCCACCAGGAGCCGGGTCACGAGGGAGCGCACGGGTTCGCCGCGGGGCGCGTAGGCGTAGCCGACGAGCACGACGTCGACGCCGGGTTTGTACGGGGCGCGGTCGCTCGGGACGAGGACGCTGCACCGGGGGTCGTCGTCCCAGCTCGTGTCGGCGTCGCGGAGCGGCTCTTGCTCGGCGGCGAGCACGCAGGCGTCAGGGCGAAGCTCGAAGGTCGCTTTGCAGACGACGGTCATGGCGTGGGCGAGGGCCCTCGGTTGCCACTCGAATCCCGATGCCCGCAGAGCGCAGAGCGAGACGACATCCATGGAGCCTCATCGTATCAAGGGCCGTCACAGCGGCCATGGGTCGGCGGGAATCATGGCGTTCGGGTTTCGTCCCAAGCGATTGCGCGGTCATTCGCTTGGCCCTGGGTTCGCGCGCGCTCCGGAGGAGGGGCCATCGCGCGCGACTCGTCGACCCAGCCAGAGAAGAGGACGATGTGCGACAACATGGGCTTGCTCCTGGCTTCGATCATGTCCGTGGCGCCTTCCAGGTCCGGTGACGTGGTCGCGCTGGCACGAGGACGCGGCTCAGAGTGCCGGAGCGCGTGCGGTCAGCTTCACGGGGAGAGGGCCCGCCCGGAGGACGATCTGGGTCGCTGGCGTGACGGGCGCGAGGTAGAGGGCCACGCCCTCGGTCGTGCGGACTTCGCGCGCGAGCTTCGCGCCCTCGGGAGGGACGAGGAGCAGGCCCAGCTCGAACCAGGCGTCGAGGGGAGCCGGGTCACCGAGGGCGCCGTCGGGAGACCCGTAGGGCAGGTGGGGCTTCAGGGGCAGCGGGATGGAGAAGGTCTCCTCGAACCTATCGCCAGGCCTCACGGCGGTGATGAGCGGGATCTCGGGGGCCTCGACGTCGATGTCCGGGGGGACGGGGACGAGCTTCTTGGCGAGGACGACGGCGCGGGGGTCGACGTCGACGTAGAGGGTGGCGGGGCTCGTGTGAAAGACGCCGGCCGGGTCGATGTGGCTGAAGAGGCGGTTGAAAAGAAGCGCCGTCATTGGAGAGCCATTGGTGAAGATGTAGTGAAGGCGAATGTGGTCGCTTTCGACGTCGACGAGGGTCACGTCGAGGGAGCAGGAGGCTTGCTGGGCGCTGACGGGGGCTGTGGGTGTGGTCATCGTGCTTCGGGGTGGTGGGTCGACGTTGCAGGAGCAGCCGGTGAGGACGACGCCGAGCGCGAGGGGAAGCCATGCGGATGCGCGGGGTCTCGCGGGAGGTGCGGCGAAGGCGAGAGCGAGGAGCCAGGCCGAGGTCGCGGCTAATACCAGGGGCGGGTGGGCTGAGGGGGTGACCATTCGGATCGCATTCGGTTTTCGTTGAATGGGCGGGTGTCGTGCGGGGGAATGCCCGCGGCGTCGAGCTCCCGGATCTTCTCCTGGGCGGAGATGTCAGGTGAGGTCGGGTCGGGCTTGCTGTCGTTGTTCGCGCTTCCCTGGACCATGGTGCCGTGGGCAGCTTGCTCTGCGTGGACCAGCTCGTGCGCGAGGCCGAGGGCGGGAGGTCGGTTCTGCCAGGGCTCGGGGCCCAGGGTGGTCTTGTCGGGGTTGTAGCGGACGATGACGTCGGTGCCCGCGCCCGGGGTGCCGTCGGCGTTCTGGAACCTGTCGGGGGCGTTCGTGTAGCTCGTCTCGTTGCCGAGCCGGGTGGGCTTGAGGGTGACGGCCTTGCCGCTGCCGTCGATCGCGTCGAGCAAGCCGCGGCCGGTGGGCGTCAGGGCGATCTCGTGGAGGCCGGCGAGGGCCCTGGCCTGGAAGGCGGCGTCGCCCTGGATCACCAGGCCCTTGCCCACCGCGAGCGCACCGCCCGGGAGGACCTTGATGGGCAGGGGCAACGAGGGGCCGCCGATGAGGACCGTGGAGGCGCCGTTCAGGATCATGCCGCCAGCCGGATCGCCGAGGCGGCCTGCGGGCATGCCGGCGGCGTTGATCTTGACCAGGGGGCCGCCCTGGATGTCGACGTCTCCGCCGGCCGCGGCGATGGAGATCTTGTTGCCCCGGAGGGCGATCTCGTCGGCTTCGAGCGAGATCTTGGTGCCGTCGAGGAGGATCTTGGCGCCGGCCTGGGTCTCGAGGTGGACTTTGTCCTTGAACATGATCCAGCGGGTCACGCTCTCCGACCAGCCTTCGCTGGGCGGGGAGACGGAGACGGCGAACAGCTCACCCACGGTGGTGGAGTCGATCATCCCGATCTGGGTCGCGCGGTTGATGCCCACGGAGGTGGTCTGGCTCTGGGCAATCTTCTCCTGCTCGTTCAAGCGCACGAGCTTCGTGCGGTTCCCGAGCACGGTCAGGGCGTCGTTGCCGCTCACGGTGCCGCTGCGGTTGCCGCCGATGGTGGTCTCTTCGCTGTCCTTGACGAGCAGCTTCAGGTCCTTCTCGGCCTGGATGTAGACCTCTTCTCGGCCCCTGGCGTCCTCGAAGCGGATCTCGTTGGAGCCGCCGCCGCCCGGGTAGGACTCGCTCTTCCAGCCGCTCTGGGTCCGGTTCTCCGGCAGCTTGTAGGGGACCTTCTGGAGGTTCGTGTACACGCGGCCGACGATGACGGGGCGGTCCGGGTCGCCGCCGAGGAAGTCGACGAGGACCTCATGGCCCACGCGGGGCAGGTTCATGGCGCCGTAGCCCGCACCGGCCCAGGGCTGGCTGACGTGAATCCAGCAGGAGCTCTTGTCGTCCATGCGGCTCTCGCGGTCCCAGTGGAAGTGGACGCGGACCCGCCCGAATTCGTCACAGTGCAGCGCCTCGCCGGGTGGTCCCACCACGGTGGCGCTCTCGACGCCGGTCACCTTGGGCTTCGGGGTGACCAGGGGAGGACGGTAGGGCACGTCGGCGCTCACCACCTCGCACTCGTGGGTCCAGGCGCCGCTGGAGGACCCGCGCCGCGACGAGGCGCGCACGAGGAGGCGCTTGTCCGGGCCCAGCTCGGTCTTCGGGTGGTCGAGCAGGGTGACCACCGTCCCTGGCGCAAGGTCGTGAGCGTTCGTCGCGAAGGTGCAGCGCTTCGCGGTCACCCGCTTGGCGGCGAGGCGCTTGTGCGCGAGGGCTTCGCCTTCTTTCTCGTCGGTGCGGGTGCGGCCGCGGTCATCGGCGATCGGGGTGTCGTCACCTCGGTCGGCGCGGAGCAGGAAGGCCCCCGGGGTGTAGTGGAACCGCTCCAGCCGGGCCTCGATCCCTTCGTCGGTGCTCCTGGCACTCGTCATCAGGGGGTAGCTGGGTGGCAGGCGGGCATCGTGGTCCCGTAAGGTGTACTTGCCCGGGCGGACGCGCTGGCCGATGCGCACGGCGGTCACGTGCTCCAGGTCGGGGGCGGTCAGGGGGTCGTCGCGGAAGGCGATGGGTGGCTCGCGAACGGGGTGGGTCTGGGGCGCGTCGGTGAGCACGAGCTTCGTCTCGCCGTGCTCGTTGCCGAAGTAGAAGGTGATGCCCGCGTCCTCGAGCAGGCGGCACAGGAAGGCGTAGTCGGTCTCGCCGTACTGCACGCGGTACTTTCGCGCTTTGTACGTCTCGGTCAGCTTCTCCTCGAAGGGGATGTCCCACTCGCCAAGGAGCTTCCTTGCGATGTCGATCTCGGAGAGCTGCTGGAACATGCGGTGGTTGCGCCGCTGGGTCAGAAGCCAGAGGGTGGGGACGAGGGACAGCTCGTAGGTGGCGAGGCCCGCGGTGGTGGCCGTGGCCTCCTCCACACGGATCTGCTGGAGGTGCTGGCAGAGGCCGGTCCAGGTGCGGTGGTGGGCGCCGCCGTGCAGGGCAAAGGTGGCGGGGTGGCCGACGATGTCGTCGAAGCCGAGATCGTGGTTTTCGCTGACGGCGACGAGCTGGAGGGCGTACAGCGACGAGAGCCGCTCCTGGACCGAGAACTGGCGGACGTGGAGGCGATCGCCGGAGGCGAGGGCGAGGTGAAGGTTCTCGTCAGAGGTGCTGGCCGTATTGCCGTCCGCGCTCATGACAGCGGACCTGCGGTTGCCGGAAGCGAGGCGCGCTCGGGGGCGGGCTCGGGGGCGGGCTCGGGGGCGGAATGCTGGCCAGAGGTGGCCCGAGGGCTGGTCGGAGTGGGCCCGAGCGAGCATGCGTCCGGACGAAGGATTCGCGTCGCGACGGCGCCAGGAGGGGTGGGGGCTTCGGTGAGGATTTGCCTCGTGGCGGCGCCAGAGCGGGCCGAAACCGCGGTGGCGCTGGGCGTTGAACGCTCTGACGCTGGCTGCTCTTGCTCGTCCATGGCCCCTTCCCCCGATGTGGCCCCGTGGCTCGGTCCCGAGGGTCTCGGGCCTCGAATTGCACGGGCTGGACCAGGGGATTCAACCACGGGGCACGGGGGGCCAGCAAGGAGGCGCCAGGCGATGCCTGCGAAAGACCCGACTTCATCCTGAACGCCATCAGGAGAAGGCACCTGGCTCCGATCGCGGTGCCGATGCGGAGCCGGTCGTCGGTTTTGTTCCAGGGAGACGCCCGCCCTGGCGTCAGCGGTCACGCTGGAGCGAGCGAGGCGAGACGAGGTGAACCACGACGGCGCTCAGCGACCTGCGCCCCCCCCACGGATCCGGTTCCTGCGGCGGGTGCCGTCGACGCTCCGCTACCGTCGAAGGTGGCGTTCAATCACCAGATGTACAGCGCATACCCGCCGTAGCAGGTGCCGCCATAGATGTTGCCGTAATTGCAGGAGTAGCCCGACCAGCGCCCCTGCGACCTGCCCGCCTGGCCATAGGCGTGGCAGTCGTTGTACGCGGTCCAGCCATTGAAGCAGTAGGCATAGATCGCCGAGCTGTCCTGCTCCCCCGGCGCTCGTGCGTCCTGCTCCTCGTCGCCCACGTCCGCCACGGCGAGCGCATCGACGTTCTCCCCCTGGACCTCCTGCGCCTCCTCGGTCGCGTCGACCTCGTCCCCCACGTAGGCCTCGTCCTCGACGGGCGCGCACGCTGCCATCGTCGATACGAGCATCAGGCCCAGCAAGCTAGTCACGGTGAATTTCATGGTCGTCTCCTCATTGCGAAACACGATGGGTTGACTGCTGGACACGAGCCGCCGCGCGCCTCGCCGTGGCGAGCCTCGCGATGTTCCCTCGTGCCGGTGAAACGCCTTCGCAAGCGAGATGCCAGCGCCCTCTCCACCGTGATTTCGCGGACAATGGCCTGGTTCACGGTGCCCCGGGTCGCGATGCGCAGCTCGACGCCGTGTCGGTCGGCGCGAGTCGCGCAACGATGGCGCAACCTGCGCTGCGCAGAGGGGGCCGCTGAGCGGGTCACCCAGGGTTCGATGCTCTCGCAGCGCCCGTCACCGACCAGCACGCTGCTTGCTGCTGGGCGGGAACGTCGGCTTCCGGATCGCCGTGGGAGAAGGCAGAGCAGGAACGCGGAGGGTCTTCACGAGGCGCTCGGGCCGCGCTGTCCCCCTCCCGCTTTCCTCATCCGGTCACCAGAATGAAAGCGGCGGCGTCGCTTTCTGGACCTCGGAAAAGAGGAGGGCGTCATGCTGGGCATTCGGATCGCTGCGGCAATCTTCGCGACAGTCTCTGGATTTCTGATGATGGTGACTCCAGGCCAAGCCGAAGCGGCGCAGGGCACCGTGATGTGGGGGGGACAAGGTGTCATCTACGGCGTTCTTCAAGACGGCAGGCTGCAATGGACTCAGCACAAGGGCTGGCAAACCGGCACCTTCGACTGGGCAGATGCGCCTCGCGGCGGTCGCAATGTCGGAACAGAATGGAACCTGTGCGCCCGCATCATCCCAGGTGGGGAGGGCATCCTGTATTGCATCCGGCACGACGGCAGGATGCACTGGCTCAGGCACAACGGCTGGCAAACGGGCACCTTCGACTGGACTCCGTCGGATGGCTCGCAGCGGGAAGTAGGGACGGGTTGGCAAATGTACCGTCACGTCTTCTCGGGTGGACATGGCGTCTTCTACGGTGTCCATGCCGACGGGAGGATGCAATGGTACCGGCACGATGGGTGGCTGACCGGGACGATGGACTGGACCGCTGGCGATGGCGGCCGCAACGTCGGCACCGGCTGGAATGTGTACAGCCAGATCTTCTCGGGCGGGAACGGCGTCATCTACGGCATCAAGCCCGATGGGACCATGCAATGGTACCGGCACAACGGCTGGCAGAATGGCACCCGCGAATGGACCGCAGGAGACGGCGGGCTGAACGTCGGCACCGGCTGGAACATGTACGACCATGTTTTCCCGGGAGCGAACGGCGTTGTCTATGGCATCAAGCCCAACGGCGACTTGCAATGGTACAGGCACGACGGTTGGTCGAGCGGCACGCGGGCCTGGACGGCCGGCAATGGGGGACGCAACGTCGGGACCGAGTGGAACGTGTTTCTCTGATTCATGGGGGAAGGGCACACGCTCCTGTCGCCCCGCCCCCGGGTGAAGCGGCCGCGACGCCGCGACCTGGAAGGTGGAGACAGGGTGGCGGCGCGGGTGCTGCGCTCAGCGCTCAGCGCTTCATGTGGACGCGCGCCCAGTCGGCGAAGGAGGTGAAGCCTTCGGGGACGAGGGCGGCAGTCGCCGCGAGGTGCGCGTCACGCTGCGGGCCGAAGTAGGTGAACTCGGCGAAGTACTGGAACATCTCGCGCAGCTCCCGGGCGCCCGGGAAGAAGCCGTCGTAGGTCTCCGGGGGGACCTGCACCACGGTGAGCTGGTGTCCGAGCCCGTTCAGCGTCGCCGCGAAGTCGTTCCAGGAGTACAGGCCGCCGCACACGGCGAGGACACTGCCGTCGGGGAGGCGGTCGCCTGCGCTGAAGGCGGCCGCGACGGCGCGCCCGACCTCGGAAACGTCGCCCGCGTGGATGACGCGCGGCGCGGGGTCGATCGGCACGGCCCAGCCGCTGCCGCCGCCAGGGAGCGGCTGAGGGGCGAGCAGGGTGAGGAAGTTCTGGAAGTAGAACGGCGCCTGCACGAGTGTGTGGCGCGCGAAGCCAGCGGCGCGGACCACGGCGTCGACGCGGGATTTGTCGGTGAAATGCGCGACATCGAGGCGGCCACCCGAGATGGACGCGACGTCGGGGAGGGTGGACCAGACGAGGTGCTCGACGCCCGCCGTCCGCGCCGCCTCGACGGCCGCGGCGCCCACCTCGGTCTCCCGCCCGGCTTGGCTGGGATCCCAGAAGTTCGTGACGAGGAAGGCGCCGTGAGCGCCGTCGAAGGCTGCGCGCAGGGTGCCCGGATCGAGCAGGTCGGCCGCGACGACCTCCACGCCGCGGGCCGCGAGCGCACGCCCTGCGTCGCTGTTCGGGTTGCGGCTCGCCACGCGGACGGTGAAATCGCCCCGAGCCAGCAGCGCTTCCACGACGCCCCCGCCTTGAGACCCCGTTCCGCCGACCACACTGATCACGCGCTTCGCCATCGTCGTCTCCTCTGCAAGGCACGGCGGTCGCCCGTCGTGTTCTCCGTTCCCCACCCGGCCCGGGTCATGCCCCGGCGCTGGCCGAGCGTCGAGGGTCCGTCAGAGCTCGAGGGTGCCCTTGAAGAAGATCGCTCTGCCAGGCCGCTGCGCGCCGAAGAAGTCGTAGAGCGTCTCGTCGGTGAGGTTCTGGATCTCCAGGCTGGAGGTGGTGGTGAGGGGGTCGCCGCGCAGCACGTAGGTGAGCGCGAGGGAATGCAGGAGCTGACTGGGGATCTGCTGCTTGGACTGGCGCTGGCCGCTGCTCTCCCAGGAGCGGAAGAACTCGTGGACGTAGCTCACGTAGTAGGTGAGCGCGGCCTCGTCGTTCGGGCTGGCGAGGCCGCGGTGCTGGAGGCGGGCGGAGGCGTTGGCGAGGAGCCAGGGGCGGTTCGGCATGCGGTCCCCAGCGAAGCGGGCGTAACTGCCCTCGGTGGCGGTGTTGCGGATGTCCTGGAAGGTGACGTTGCCGTCGAGGGCGAGGTGCTCGCCAGGGGAGGTCCAGCCGAGGGCGGCCTCGACGCCGAGGGCGCGGGCGGCGGCGATGTTCGCGTAGGTGGAGACGAGGTCGCTGGCGAGGAGGGCGATCATCTGGTCGATGTCGCGGAGGAAGCCGTTCACGTCGGCGCGGAAGCTGCCCGCGGTGCTGGGCGCGGTCTCGGCGGTGAGGCCGAGGTTCACGTTGTGGCTGGTCTCGGGCTGGAGGTCGAGGTTGGGGACGATGAGGACGCCGTTGCCGAAGATCTCGTCGGGGCGCGGGAGGCGGGTGGCGTACTCGTAGGAGGCCTTGGTCCAGAGCCAGTCGGTGAAGCGGAAGCGCAAGGCGTCGCCGGCGCCGAGCTGCTGCGTGGTGAGGTCGAAGGGGCGAGGTGGGGCGCCGGCGACGACCTCTTCGGAGGTGGTGCGGAGGAGGTAGTGCTTGGAGAAGAGGAGGTTCTGGAGGCGTCGGTCGACGAGCTCGGCCTGGTGCTCCAGGCCGGTGATGACGCGGAAGGTGTCGCGCGGGGCCGCGAGGGGGTCGTGCTCGCCGGTGAAGAGGCGGTCTTCGCCCTGGCCAGCGTTCAGGGTGGGGGCGATGGAGAGGCGGAGGGTGTGCTCGGGGGCGAGGAGCCAGCCGAGGTTGAGGCGGGCGAGGAAGCTGTCGTCCTGAAGGGTGCGTTCGCTCGGGCCGTTGCCCATCTCGCCAGGCCGGACACGAGGGCGAACGCGGTGGCCGAGCCAGTCGTAGACCCAGGGAGAGAGGTCCGTGAAGTGGGTGGTGCGGCGAGCGGCGCCGAGGAGGGCGGAGACGCTGAGGGGCGCGCCAGCGAGGGGGAAGGTGTGCTCGTAGCGAAGGGTGGCGCCGAGGGAGCTGCCGCCGTGGGTGACCTCGCCGTAAGGGACGGTCATGGTGGGGTTGTGCTGTAGCTCTTTGTCGTGGTCGGTGACGAAGAGGCGGGCGACGAGGCGGCGGGTCCAGGGGCGGCCGACGAGGCCGAGTTCGACGCTGGCGCCGCGGGCTGCGTAGGCGTCGTGGAAGCGGCGGGCCTGGAGGGGCTGGAAGCGTCCGCGGTCGTCGGGTTGCTCGACGTCGATGGTGTAGTCGTTGCGCGCGAGGTCGAGGAAGCCGCTGGCGGCGGCGAAGAGGCCGGTGGGGGCGTGGTGGTAGCGGCCAGCGAGGGTCCAGCGGTGGGTGCCGAAGGAGCCGATCTGGTAGGAGGCGCTGGCGCCCGTGCGGCGGTCGTGGTCGTCGGTGACGAGGTTGACGGCGCCGCCGAGGGCGTCGGTGCCGAGGTGGATGGGGACGACGCCGCGGTAGATGTCGACGCGGTCGACGAGGTTGACGGGGACGTTGGCGAGGCCGAGGCCGAAGCCGGCCATGTCGAGAGGAACGCCGTCGAGGAAGAAGCGGATCTGGTCGTCGGTGAGGCCGTTGAGGGAGAAGCGGGTGGTGGAGCCGAGGCCGCCGCTGCGGCGGACGCCGACGCCCTGGGTGCGGGCGACGAGCTGGCCGAGGTCGGCGCTCTCGCGGCGGGCGCGCTCGGTCTCGACGACCTGGACCGCGCTGGCGGACTGGCGGAGGCGGTCGGCGCGGGAGAGGCCCTGGACGGCGATCTCGAGGGGGGCAGGCGCGGTCGCGGTGGGGGTCGCGCTGCTCGCCGCAGGAGGCGGGAGGGGTCGTGGGGCGGTGGAGGGCGACGCGGGAGGGGGCGTGGTCGAGGGCGCGTCGTTCGCACGGAGGAGGTGCCGGTGGAGGATGCGCGCCGCGATGGGGGTGCCGTCGCGACGCGCGGGGGTGAAGCGCCAGCGCAGTGCGGAGCGGCGGATGGCGTCGCCGAGGGTCGGGTCGGTGGAGGCGACGAGTTCGGCCTCGACGACGGTCCCCTGGGCGTCGAGGGTGAGGCGGAGGTCGACGTGGCCTTCGAGGGTCTTCGGGTCCAGGTCCGGCGGGTAGTCCACCTCGGCAGGCTCGAGCAACGTCGGCATCGCGAGGGTGGCGGGAGACGAGGGCGAGGGGGCTTGCGCGCGCGCTGGGGCGGACGTGGCCGCGACCAGGAGAGCGAGGAGGGAGGAGAGGGTCCAGGCTGCGGGGCTCACGTGTTCCGGGCGCGCTGGGGGGCCGGGAGGCGGGTGCGGTCGCCGAGGCCGAGCACGATGAGCAGGGCGAGGAGGGCGGACGCGCCCGCGAGGAGGGAGGGCCAGGTGATGCCGAGGTGCTCGAAGGTGAAGCCGGCGATCATGGGGCCGAAGATGCGGCCGAAGGCGCCGGCGGCGTCGCGGAAGCCGAGGAGGAGGCCGCGCGACTCGGCGCGGGCGAGGGAGGCGACGAGGGCGGTGAGGCAGGTCTGGAGGACACCAGCGCCGACGACGAGGACGACGCTGCCGGCGAGCAAGGCGCCGAGGCTGCCCTGGAGGGCGCTGAAGCCCAGGCAGGCGGCGCCGGCGAGGAAGATGGCAAAGCCGAGGGCGGCAGCGCTCGCCTCGCCGAAGCGGGTGACGATGCGGCCGATGGCGAGGCCCTGGGCGAGGGCCATGCTGGCGCCCATGAGCATGAGCACCCAGCCCGTCTCCCAGGAGCCCCAGCCGAAGAGGCGCTTGGTGAAGAGGGCGAAGGTGGCCTGGATGCCGGTGTAGCCGAAGAAGAACAGGAAGCCGGCGACGAGGAGCCAGGCGAGGGTGGTGGTGGTGGTGTCGGAGGGCGTCCGGTCGGAGGGCGTCCGCGCGAGGCGTGAGTCGGCAGTGGACGGGAGGCGCGGACCGGCCGTGGAAGGAGCGCGCGCAGGGCTGCCACGTCGGCGTGCGGCGGGGATCTCGGGGACCCACCACGCGACGAGGAGAAGGTTCACGGCGGAGAGGATGGCCGTCACGAGGAACGGCAAGGTGGGCATGCGGTCGACGGCGAGGAGGGCGCCGATGGCCGGGCCGGCGACGAGGCCGAGGCTCGCAGCTGCGCTCAGGCGGCCCATGATCTTGGCGCGGTTCTCGGGGGTGACGAGATCGGCGACGTAGGCGTGGGCCGTGGAGAGGTTGGCCTTGGACATGCCCGCGATGGCGCGGGAGGTGAAGACCATGGCCAGGGTGTCGGCGCGCCAGAGGAGGGCGGCAGAGACGACGGAGCCAGCGATGGAGATCAGGAGGACGGGGCGCCGGCCGAAGCGATCGCTGAGGCGGCCGAGCACCGGGGAAAAGGCGAGCTGCGCGATGGAGAAGGTGGTGGCGAGGAGCGCGACTTCCGCAGCGGATGCGCCCATGGCCTCGGTGAAATAGGGGAGGACGGGGAGGATGATCCCGAAGCCGACCAGATCGAGGAAGATCGTGAACGCGACGGCGACGAGGGCGCGGACCGCGTCTCGGTCCTGGCTGGGATCGCGGGTCATCACGCGCCGAAGGCCTGCCTCTGGGGCTCGGAGGCGCTGCCCCAGCGGACGAAGCCTGCGCTGGCGTCGACGTCGAAGATGGGGCGGCCGAGGAGGTGGTTGATGATCACGCCGGAGCGCCACGCGGCGAGGCTGAGCTGGGACTCGGCAATGCCGTGGGAGTAGCGGCCGAGGTTGAGGCCGTAGATGCGGTTGTCGGGAGGGCCGTCCCACTGGACGTCGAAGGCTCTGCCGAGCTGGAGGCGCCCGTGCTCGTCGAGGTGGAGGCGGCTTTGCAAGGGTTCGAGGTAGGCGGGGAGGCGCTCGACGAAGCCGGTGCAGAGGATGATGGCGTCGACGGTGTGGCGCTCCCGGGAGCCGTCGAGGCGGTTGTGGGTGGTGATGCCCAGCTCTTCGCCGTTCTTCTGGACCTCGATCATGTCGCGGGCCGGGAGGAGGCTGACCTCTTTCGGGTCTCCGGAGACGCGCAGTTCGTAGAGTTCGCGGTAGATCTCGCGGAGGGTGCTCGGGGAGATGCCGTCGCCCGCGAGCTTCTGCTGCTCGACGAGGGCCCGGCGGCGCCCGGCGTCGAGCGTGTGGAACATGCGGACGTAGTCGGGCATGAACAGCTCGTTGGTGAACGGGGTCTCGTCGAGGGGCTCGAAGTTGAGGCGGCGCGAGACCCACAGCACTTCGCGGGGCGTTCCCCAGTGGTTGCGCACGGTGTTGAGGAAGACCTCGGCGCCGGTCTGGCCGCCGCCGACGATGGCGACGCGGGCGCCAGCGAGGTTGGTCTTCCGGGCGAGGATGTTGATGGCGTGGAAGCAGCGGTCTCCGACGACCGAGGCGACGGCTTCGGGGATGTGGGGGATGCGGCCGGAGCCGAGGCTGACGTTGCGGGCGCGCACGGCGCCGGTGGAGGTGCGGACGAGGAAGTGGTCGTCGACGAACTGGAGCTCCTGGACGTCGGTGCCGAAGCGGAGGGTATCGAGCTGGCTGGTGACCCAGCCCATGTAGTCGGTGAATTCCTGTCGGCCGACGGTCTCCACGCTCGCGGAGAGGAAGGGGTAGAACTTGCCGGTGTTGACCAGGTAGTTGACGAACGAGTAGGGGCTCGTCGGTCGCACGGCGGTGACGAGGTCCTTGAGGAAGGACGTCTGCATCCTGGCCTCGCGGAACATGAGGCCGGGGTGCCAGTCGAAGCGCGGCTTGCGCTCGAAGAACACCGCCTCGGCGGCGGGGATCTCCTTCAGCAAGGCGGCGATGCTGAGGTTGAACGGGCCGATCCCGATTCCAGCGATGTCTGCGACTTTCTTGTTCACGGGGGTGCTCCTTCGTCGTGATCGCTCGTGGCCAGGGGGTTCTCGAGCGGGTCGCCCAGATCGGGCAGGGGGCGTTCGCTGCTGTCGCCGTAGCCAATGCGGAAACGCGCGCGGTTGATGCAGATGCGCTCCATCTGCGGGCGGAAGAGGTCGAACATGGCGAAGCGCTCGGCGAGCGCGGGGTTTTCGTCCTGGTAGCGGCGGAGGGCGCCAGCGAGCAGGCGGTAGAAGGTGCGCTCGGGGAAGCCGAGTTTGCGCTCGGCGATGGAGGACACGAAGCGGAGGACGGTGACGAAATGCCCCGTGTACAGGTCGTGGAGGAGGTGCGCGCTGGGGAGCCGGGTGAGGGCGGCAGAGGCGGCGGGAGGGAGGGTCCGGAACTCGTCGAGGGGGCGATCGACGAGGCGGACGTCGCCGTGGAAGTCCTTGAGGACCATGCCGTGGGGTCTATCGGCGTCGAGGACGAGACCGAGGTTCTGGCCGTGGGCGATGATGCCGAGGCCGTGGCGGCAGAGGAGGTGGTAGAGGGGGACGGCGGCGCGCTCGAAGAAGGCGGTCAGCCAGCGCTCGACGGAGAGGCCGGAGCGGCGTACGTACTCGGCGAGGAGGGGGCGGCCTTCGAGGTCGCACTGGTAGAGGGCCGCGGCCGGGACGACGCGCTCGCCGGTGCGCACGCGGGCAGGGGCGCTCTCGCGCCAGACGGCGCCGAGCAGCTCGTGGTAGCGGTACGGAGCGTCGGGGACGCTGGCGTAAGCGGGGTGTGGGCAGTGAACGCCAGCGAGGTCGCGGAGGACGACGGTGCCGCGCTCGACGAGGAAGGGGTCGCGCGCAGCGATGTCGGCGACCCAGCCGGAGATGGCGGAGCCCGCCTCGACGAACTTGGCGGGGATGCCGCGATGGCAAGAGGTGTTGAGGATGGAGACGGCGAGCTTGACGTCGGGCGAGGTGGGGCGATCGATGTTGGCGAGGGTGCGGATCGACTGCTGGGGGAGGTAGCGGTCGCCGCGCACGCCGAGGTCGACGAGCGCGCCAGACGCGAGGAGAGGGGCGTACTGAGGCCGGATGTAGCGGTCCCACTGCCAGGGGTGGACGGGGAGCACCGTGTCCTGGTCGAGGTCGAGCCCACGGGCGGCGGCACGGGTTCGCAGGTCGGCGAGGTCGGTCTCGGCCATGCAGGTGCGCAGGAGGCTGAGAGGCTCCACCTGGGGCGCGAGGACGACGCGCGCGCCGCCACGGCGGACGGCGAGCCAGCGCAAGGGGAACGGAGCGGCCGACTCGGGGGCGTAGGCCGCGAGCTCGGAGGCGCCCCAGCCGAGGCGGCCACGGTTGGCGACGGCCTTGGGGTGCGCGTCGAGCAGCGGATCCAGCGCGGCCCCCGCGAGGTCGGCCATGGCCTCGGCGTTCGTGGTGGCGAGGCGCCGTCGCTGCGCGGCCTCGGAGAAGATGGTGTTGTGGATCTCTTCGAGGAGATGCCCCGCGGTGATGTCGTTCAGGCGGAGTTCCTGGCGGGCGTCCACGAGGAACGCCGCGCATCCAGCGGGCGCCTCGCCGTCGTCGCGCAGATGGGTCACCGAGAGCGGGTCGACGTCGAGTGAGGACCAGATGGAGCGGCGCGCCGCAAAGCGGTAACGGGCGCCGCTCGCCAGCTCGACGAGGAAGCCTCCGTCGTTGCCCTCCGTCAAGGGAACAGGGCGGAGCACGCCTTCGTAGACCAGCTCGCCGAGGAGCTTGGCCAGCACGCGTCGCTCCGCGAGCGGCCAGTGCGGATCGTCGGCGAGGATGTCCTCGGAGGCCCCGCTCATAGCTGGAAGCTCCCGAAGAAGCGGTCGCGGCTCATCATCATGAGGACGGCGCGCTTGTGAGGGAAATCGAACTCTTTGACGATCTCCCACGGGGTGCTCTTCGCCCAGTTCTTCACCCGCACCTGGTCGACCCTCGGCTCGCCGACCAGACGCATCGTGCGCGGCTCGTCGAGGTAGAGCAGGTGGGCCATGCTCAGGAACCAGACGCGACCGAGCCCCTGGAAGCGATAGCGCGACTCACCGACGGCCATGTGGAAGCCGCGGTCGTAATCGTCTGCCTCGTAATGAGGGCCGAGACGATCTTCCTTGCTCCAGTACATCTCGAAGTAGGCGAACGGCTCTCCGTCGAAGTAGCCGATGGCGGGAAGCATGTGCGGATCAGCAAACTTTTCGAGGATGTACTCGCGGAGCTTCTCCCGCGAGAACGCCATCTCCCAGAAGACGGCGACCTCGGGGTCGTTCATCCAGCGGTGAAAGAGATCGAAATGCTCGTCGAGGTCGAAGTTTCGGACCTCGAAGGTGATGTTCGCCTGTGCGCAGTGGCGTTTGAAGAGCACGCGGTCGGTCGGCTTGGTGCGCTCGGGGTGCCGGATTCCCTTGGTCTCGGTGTACGAGTGCGGAAGCGGGTAGCGATCGCCCCGGTGATGCCACAGGTCCGGGACCTGGTAAAAGGAGTGGCGGCGGTGGGTGGTGGTCGACGTGCCGGCCGCGACCTCGATGGCCCGGGCGCCCGGGAAGCGCGCGAACAGAGCATCCACCAGCGATAGCCGTTCCACGTGGGAGGACGCACCGTCGGCGAAGCGCAGGCCCACGGCCTCCCCTCCTGGATGCACCTCCACCTGGAAGGCGTGCGCGCCAAAGCGGCCGTGGGCACGGGTGGCTCCCTCGGTGCCCGCGGGCTCCAGCGGACCCAGCTCGGCGTGGCAGCGGGCGAGAACGAGGTTCTCGATGGTCAACCGGCTCGGCTTGGAATCGTCTGTCTTGTCCATGTTCACCTCGGTGCGCTCACGCGGTGTGCGCGAGGCGGAGTGGGTTGTCGACCTGGTGATAAATCTCGAGCGGGTCGTCGATCGTCGATTCGTTGATCGCGCGCAAGCAGCAGAAGAAGTTGCCCTTCGACCAGAGCCGCGGTGAATCCAGCAGGTAATCGAGGCAGCCGCGATCGCGCAGGGGGCGATGGCGCAGGTCGTCGAGGAAGCTGCGGAGCACGGCGAGGAGTTCCTGCTCGGCGGTCAGCTCGTCGATCGAGAGGGAGGCGATCACGTTGAAGACGGCATTGATCACGACCGAGTACGAGAAGAAGTAATCGGCGCGCTCACCGCTGAAGGTGTTGGCAGCAATCGCCTCGGCGTCCGCCTCGAAGACGCGGACGGCGACGTCGCTGTACGCGGTCCCCTGGCAGTCCCGGAACCAGACGCGTTCGGGCATCCCGTCGCGGAGACGGAGGATGAGGTTCTGCTGGTGGGCGCTGAGGAGCAGCCCGTAATCGCTGCGTGCGATGAGCATGGGTTCCAGCACCACGTCGAGGAAGGCGCGGAACCACTGGAGCGCCGCCTGCGAGGGGGAGCGCCCTTCGGCGCGCGCCCGGGTGCCAATCTGGTGCGCGAGGCGGCTCACGCCACGCCGAGGGTGGTCCTGGAGCAGGGTTGCCAGCATGGTGGTGTCGGACCAGCCCGTCCCCTGGAACGGGTTCTCCCGGAAGGCGACGGTGGTCTCTTCGAGCGGGCTGCCGTCGTCGCCGCGGAGGCCGAGGTAAAGAGGCTCCGGCAGGATGTGGAAGCGGGGGTAGCGGCGAGCGAGTTCCTGTCCCTGGGGCGTGGTGAGCACCCGGGAGAGCAAGAGGCCGCGCTCCAGCTCGGCAACGCTGAGCGTGCGGAGCGAGTTCGTGAGGCGCAGGCTGGTGCTGAACTTCAGCATCCAGGGCGAGTGCGCCGAGTACACCGTGCGCAGCGACGAGGTGGCCGTCCAGGAGCCCCCCTGCGCGCCCAGGTCGAGGAGGTCCTCCCGGGCGAGGCAGCGCTGCACGGGCTCCGAGCTGGCCCACCGCGTGACCTGCCAGGGGTGCGCCGGGAGCAGGGCGTAGCCCTCGGGTGCCACCGGGAGGTCGGCGTCGTGGGGGACAGACTCGGCGCCGAGGAGCTGCCGCACGGCGTCGTCGGGCGAGGCGGCGCCCTCCACACTGCGCGCGACCCAGCGCTCCTTGCGGACCGCGAACCAGCGCAGCGGGAAGGCGCCCGCGAGTTCGGGCGCGTAGAGGCGGGCGTCGGCGTCCGAGAGGCCGTCGCGCGATTTCGGGGTGGGGTGGATCGAGTGCCCGGTGAGCAGCGCTTGCTCGGCCTCGATGAAATCGAGGGGCGCGGAGAAGATGCGCTCGAGGTCACCTGTGCGCGCCTCCAGGTTCAGCACGATGTTCTGCGCGCTCGAGAGCACCCGAGGCAAAAAGCGCTGCACCTCGTCGCGCGTCACCCGGCCGACGATGTCGGGCTCCTGCACGATGAGGGTGGCCAGCTCCTGGAACGGGACCGGGCGCACCGCGCCATCGCGCTCCCGCAGCCGCGCCGGCGACAGCAAGCGGTGACGTCCCGCGCGCGACAACCGCCGCACGGGCACGTAGAGCACGGCCTCGTGCGACCGCAGGGGGATCTCCACGGCGCGGCGGGCCTGCCCCTCCACCAGGGCCGCGGTCTCGTCGCCCTCGACGAGTCGCCAGCCGGTCCATTCACGGAGCAGCGCGTTCAGGAAGGCACTGACCGACGGATCAAACACTTCGTTCATCGCTCGTCTCCAGAGGACGGCAGATCGCCGTCAGCGGGGCTGGGGTGGGCGGCGTGGCGCTGCGCCGAGGGCCGCTCTGGGGCGCGTCGCCGAGCCGACGGATCACGAGGCCTGCCCCGAACAGCAGGGCGCCCGCGAAGAGCAGGCCCAGGTCCGGGCCGAAGAGGAAGCCAGGTGCGCGCGGATCGAAGGGGAGGCGGCCGTGGCGGAGCCCGTCGACCACCGGCGCGAGCGAGAGCAGGCTGCCCGCGGCGAGCAGCAGGTGCGTCGCCGAGGTGACCGCCGAGCGCGCTGCCAGCCCGTAGGTCACGGCGGCGGCCCAGGCGAAGTAGAAGGCGCGATGCTCCCACTCCACGCGGTCCGAGAGACCGTCCGGGAGCAGCTGATTCGCGAGAAACAGCGCCGCGACCGCAAGACACAGCCCCGCGCAGCCACCGGAGGTGACCCGGACGATCACGATGTCACCGAGCCCGAACCCGCGCTTCCGGCGTCGCTCGATCCAGATGATGTTGCCGGTCACGATCGTGATCGCCGCGAGGAGGGACAGCAGCGCGTACGCCGCCTTCACCACGCTCCCGCCGTAGCTCCCGAAGTGCAGGGAGGAGACGACCTCCATCGCCCGCGCGTAGGTGCTGTGGCCCCCGGGCTGTCGCACGAAGAGCACCGCCCCGTCGTGACCGGAGAAGCGCACGCTGGTCTGCTGCAGGAACCGCTCGCCCTGCTCTCCGCGCACATCGACCACCCCACCCCGATCGCCCAGGTTGCGGAAGATGAGTTCACTGTGCCGCGCCAGGGGCAGCAGCTCGCGCGCCCGGGCCATGATTGCGCGGATATCGGGGACCTCGCCCGGCGTGCCGACCCGCGCCACCCGGGGACCCAGCGACAGCGCATGATCCAGCGCGCCCCGATCTCCGCCGAGCGTCGTCTGCACGAAGAACGGCCCCACCGCCGACTGCAGGCACAGCACCGCGCCGGTCCACGCAATCACCAGCAAGAACGGCAGGCCGATCACCCCCACCACCTTGTGCGCGTCCGAGCTGGAGAGCCGGAGCCGCAGCTTCGGGCGGAACCGCGCCAGCTCCGGCAACAGCTTGTCGAACTGGATGACCAGGCCCGACGCCAGGATGAAGAGCATCACCGTCGCGGCGACCCCGGCGAGATAGATCCCGCCGCGGATCGGCCCGATGAAGTGCATGAGGTACAGGAAGTACCCAAGGTCGCTGCGCGTGGGGATGTGCGCACCCGTCGCCGGATCGATCCACGTGAACTGCCGCAAGTCGGACCGATCCCGCGTCGCCAGCAGGATCCAGGGCACGTGCTCGTCGGGCAGATCCATGTCCAGCCGCACGGCGCCGCGCGCCGCCTGCTGGGCCACCGCCTCCTGCACCCGGTCGAGGACCTGCGCCTCCGAAGCCGGCACGGCGCTCCGCAACCGGGGCTCCTGCCAGCGTCCGAAGTCCTCCCAGTACAGCGCGAACGCGCCCAGGAAGAAGGTCACGAACAGCACGACGGAGACGAGCATCCCGGTCCATGCGTGGGCCGACCAGAAGGCCGCGAAGGTGCGCTCGGAGACCTTCATGCCCGCCTCACTTCAGGCGATGGACCAGGAGTGAGAAGGCGATCAGCGCGAAGCAGATCACCCAGGCCCGCCCGCTGCTCCGACTCCACCAGGCCAGGCACGCCGCAGCGGCCATCACAGGAAATACCGAGAGCATCGCCGTGAGCAGCCGGACGTCCGGCGAGCCCGGCATGAGGGTCGTGAGCACCACGACCAGCACGAAGGCCGTCAGCGGCGCCCCCAGCAGCGCGACGGTGACGTGCGCCCATCGACGCCCACCTTCCACTTTCACGCCCAGCTCCCGACGACATACAGCCACAGCCCTGCAAGAACGACTTCGACCACCAGCCAGCTGCGCTTCGGCGACAGCGGCACCACGAGCGCGAGAAGCGACAGCCACGCCATGATCAGTGCAAGCGCGCTCGCCACCCCCGCGCCTGGCCCATGGCTCCACGCGAAGGCGCAGGTCCCACCGACGCACAGCAGCGCCCCGGCCAGACGCATCCAGGGATGCCTCGCGGGGGTCTGCTCGGACAGTGCCCCGTAGAGAAGAGATACCCCCGTCAGCAGCAGCGCCGTGCCCATGGCTCGCTCCTGCTGCCGTCAGCGCAGCTTGTACAGGTCGCGCATCAGGCCTTCCATCACGAAGTGGGACTGGATCCGGCTCTCGTCCGGATCGACCTCATAGATGGTGCTCGTGGCGCCATCCTCCGTCTCACCGATGAAGACCCTCCCATCGAGTGTCACCCCACCGAACGCATTCATCGAGAAGGGCGCGCCCGGCACCTCTTCCGCGCGAACGGTGTCCCCAAGCTCGATGCGCCATAGCTTGAACGCCGGCTGGTACCAGAGCTTGTAGCCCGAGGTGTCGGTCCCGGGAGGGATCTGGTCCGGGTAGAACATCTTCGCGACCCCCACACCGCCGCCGGCGTACCAGAGGGGCGTCACCACCTCCTTCCCGCCCGTGATCGCCTGGATTTCCGTGTAGAAATCCGGGTCGAAGGTGGTCTCGCCCGGCAAAATGCGCAGGATGCAGTTCTTCGGCGGCGGCGTCATGCGCTGCGTCGCATAGAGCTGCGCGAGGTAACTCCGCCCGTCGGCGAGCACATACAGGGTGCCATCGTCTGCAATGGCGGGCTGCGAAGCCCCCACGCAACGATCATCGTGCGCATCCGCGACGACCACGTCGCCATCGGTGTCGATCTGGACCAGCCCGACCTCGTGCAGGATCTCGCCAGCGGCGAAGTTCACGTAGCGCAATGGGGTGTAGACCCGATTGCCTGCACGATTCGGGTAATAAATCTCGATGTCGAATCCCTCGCGCTTCAGCGGCGCGAGATCGATTTCACCATCGATTTCCATCGTCGAGGGGTTCCAGACGATGATTTTGTAGACGCCCTCGGCCATGAGGTACGCCTTGTTCTCGGCGAGGAAGATGTTGCCGGCGGGAATGCTCGTGAGCCCGAAGGACAGGAAGCTCACCCGACCGGAGGGCTGGAGCACGCCCGCCTCGTCAGGCACGTACTTCTCGATGGTGGGCTCCTCGTCGAGCCCGATGAAGACGGCACCGCCGTGCGCCCAGTGACGGGAGTTGCCGGCGAATTCGAGCGCATTCTCGTTGGTCGTGTCCTCGTCGAGGCTCCGGAGCGTCTGGACCAGGAGCGTGCGCCCCTCGGGGCTCTGCACGATCGACCCGACCGAGTAGAGCTCTGCAGCGGGCTCCGTGGACACGCCGTCGCGCCCGGCGTCGCTACAACCGAGCGTCCCCCCCGCGAGAGATCCAACGAGGCTCATTGAAACAGCGAACGATGCGATCTGCTCCCGGAGATGGTGATTGCGCGGCATGACGGCTCCTGAAGGCAATGGGAGGGAACCGTGAGGGGGCGCAGTAGGCGTCCTCCCCTCCGGCGGCGCGCAAATTGTTGAAAACGAAGTTCAAAGTCAAGCTCGTTGTGGGCCAGCTTGGATGCGTCGTGTCATACATCGTCCCCCTGTTTCAAAGTCCCAATCTCACCGGAACGCAACGACGCTTCTGGACGGAAACGTCGAGGTTCACGGCAACATCTGGCGGGTTGCGCGGACACTCCCCCGCCGCGAACGTTGAGCACGCCGCGCTGCTCCGGACGGTCGCGGTGCGTCCACGCGGTGTCGGCTCCCGGCCGCCAGCGCATGGCGCACGTGGCGAAGCATTCTCTCGGGACTCGATATCAGGAGGCGCTCGGCACGAGGCGGCATTGCAGGACGTGCAGCGCGCTGCCCTTCACCCGCAGCACGCTACCGTCCTGCCTCACCCGCGCGGGGGGTCGCTGAAGACTTGCTCGCTCAGCGCGCGCTCGTCGGCGGGGCGGGGGCCGGATCCGCGAAAGCTTCGACGTTGAGAGACACCTTGCGCGCGTCCTGGCGATCGAGCACCACGGCGACCCAGGAGCCAGGTTGAACGCGCGAAGCCCAGCGAAGGGGCACGTTCACGTCGATGATGGTGGAGAAGGGCTCTTTCTGGGGAGGATGCACGGCAGATGGAGGGCGTAACAGGCGCTCCCCTTGACGCCCACGCAGGAACCATCCGGGGCCCGTGTGATCTCGGCAATGGCCGGCTCGCCGTCGGCATTGGTCGCGATGTTCTTCTCGCTCGCCCTGAAGGCAACGAAAACGGTCACGAATATCGCGGGGAAAAAAAGGATCCACCAGGAGAACCCCTTGTTCTTCGATGTCATGGCGTCACCTGTCCTCGCATCTCGGTCATGGCACGAACCGCTCGACGAAATGCGTGGCCGCATCGACGTCGTCGGTCACCAGCACGTACTTCTCATAGTCCTCCGGGCCAAAGAGCTTCTGGAGAACGGCCACCACGGGATAGGTCTCGGTCCAGTAGGTCGCGCCGAACAGGACCATCGGGCTGAAGTACTCGAAGGTGCGGTAATAGTTCTGGGCGCCGTCCTGGAAGATCTCCTGGATCGTCCCCGCCTTGCCCTCCGCATAGATGATGCCCTGCTTCGCCAGCGCGAGCAGCCCATCCTCGCGGATGCTGTTCTGGAAGTACTTGCCAATGTGCGTGGCGAAGGGAGTCGAAGGCTCGTGACCGTAGTGCCACGTGGGAATCGCCAGGCTCTCGTGAGGCGCACGGATGGCCGATGCCACCTCGAAGGCAGGCGCAAACCACGCATGCGCCAGCTCCACGCAGGCCGGATCCACGGAGCCATCGGCTGCAACGATGTCGGCGAGCGCAGGGACGGTGGGCTGCTTGCTCAGGATGGCGAGCGCCGCGTCGAGATCCAGATCACTGCCATCGGCGAGCGACGCTCCGAGGTGGCTGGCTTCCATCGCACCAGGTCCACCGCCCGTGCACAGGAGGATCCCCTGGCGCGTGAGCCGACGCGCCATCACCGCCACGTCCCGGTAGCGCGGCGAGGTGCGCGACATCTTGTGACCGCCCATGATGGCTGCAACGCGGCGGCCCGCCGTGAACAGCGTCTTCGCCCGGGTGATGGTGTTGTCGTGCATGGCCTGCACCATGCCCACGTACGGGTTCTCCGGCGCGGTGCGACCTTGCTCGACGTAGTGCTGGTAGATCGCGAAATCCACCGTGTGGGCGAAGGACGCCGAGTTCGCAGGATCGAAGCCTTGAAAGAGATCGGCAGGCGTGTACAGCCGACGGCGCATCGGTTCGTAGGGAAGGTCGAAGCCGGGCATCACGGTCTCCTCATGCGGCACCTTATACACGTGCCCCACAGGGTCGCGTCCTGCGAAGTCGAGCCCCTCGACGCAGATGTACGACCTGCAACCATCGACGCGCGCCATCGTCCTCCACCTGAGGAGTCAGGCACTTCACCCACGCGACCCGTCTCTGCACCCGGATGCAGGAGGCTCCCGGAGAGGCCCGCTCTCTCGCTCGATTGACAGCTCTTCCGCGCCCTCACCGCGCTACCGACGACGACGAGAACGTCGCCAAGGGCGAACACCGACCGCGCCCCCGAAACCCTCCCGCCAACGCAACCAGAATCGACCAGTAGCGCGCGGCTTTCCTCCGGACGAGGAGCGGCGTCGCACGCCACTCACCCACGATTTGCTCGAATTGCGCAACATCGGCACAAGTCGCCAACCCGGGCCATCGACACCGCGCGGCTCATTCAGCAATTCAATCAGCACCTTGCCCACCATGAGGGTACTTCCAGGAAGCCGCTCACGCCCTGAGTCGGCTCGACTCGAGCAACACTGGCGCAACGAACACGACCTGGTTCACGCAGGTTTTCGACACGCGAAGAGATGCGCACCATTGCCAGTTCCGGATAGCGTGAAGCAATGACGAACCACCATCCCGGGGCAGAGCCGAAGCTCGTCCTTCGCACCGCATTCCTCATCGCACTCCTCCCCTCCGCACTCGCCGCCTGCACGGCGCCCGAGACCACGGCGCCACCCGATGGAACTCCGGGGCCGGACACCAGCGCGCCGACGTCTGCGCGCACCGACGCACCGCTCGACCTCGGCGCCATCATGCGCACCGTGCGCCTCGCCTTCCGACCCGAAGGTGACGCCTTCACGGGCCGCGGCGACGCCTACCGCGCCCGCGTCTCCTCCGACGGCTTCGAGGTCACCCCCATCCGTCACGCCCGGCACAGCGCACCGCTCAACGCCCACGTACACACAGCCCACGCCCCCAGGGCCGCTGCGCACGAGCCTCCCCAGCTCGGCGCGCCCCTCACGCTCGCCACCACCCACATCACCCGCGGCGACCATGCCTTCCTGGGCGCGGGTGCCCCTCGCGTCGAGGGCGACGGCCACCTCGCCATCCCGCGCGGCCCCGCCGCCGTCGAGCACCTCCACAACACCGACGAAGGCCTCTCCCTCAGCTACACCTTCGCAAACCCGCCCGAGGGCCAGGGTGACCTCACCGTCCGCCTCCGCATCGGCGGCCAGCGCTACGCCGGTCAGACCCCCCTCGGGCATCACTACCGCGACGACGCCACTGGCCTCGGCGTTCGCGTCGGCCTCGCCACCTGGATCGACGCCCGCGGCACCACCACCCCGGTCACCGTCCACGCCCTCCCCGACGCTTCTGCCCTCGAGCTGCGCGTCCCTGCCGACGTCCTCGCCGCCTCGTCCTACCCTGCCGTCCTCGACCCCATCCTCTCCCCCGAGGCTGGCCTCGACCAGCCCCTCCTCGGCCAGGCCTCGGGCGCCCAGAGCCACCCCGCCATCGCCTTCGATGGCAGCGGCTACCTCGTCGCCTGGACCGACACCCGCACCCCCGTCGAGAGCACCTTCGCCACCCGCGTCGCGGCCGACGGCACCATCCGCGACCCGGTCGGCATCTTCCTCGGACCCGGCAGCTCCCCCACCATCGCCTTCGACGGCACCCGCTACCTCATCGTCCACAAGGCCCCGAACCCCCAGGCGCTCCGCGGCGCCCTCGTCAGCCCGGTCGATGGCCTCCTCGATCCTCAGGGCTTCACCATTGCCTCCGCCACCGACGCCACCAGGAACCCTGCCGCCACCTTCGACGGCACGAACTTCGTCGTCGCCTGGGTCGGCGGCGGAACCCACCTCGCCCGCGTGAGCCCCACCGGCACCGTCCTCGGCCTCACCCTCCTCGACAGTGGACCCCCCGCATACAATAGCTTCGACACCCGCCCCGCTCTCGCATCGGACGGTGCGAACACCCTCGTCGTCTGGCAAGCCAGCGACCGACGCATCCACGGCGTCCGCGTCGCCCCCTCGGGCACACGTCTCGACGTCCCCTCCCTCACCATCGGCCCACCGAACCCTGGTCCCAGCGGCCAGCGCACCCCCACCGTCGCCTTCGATGGCGCCAACTACGTCATCGCCTGGCTCGACTCCTCCAGCGAGTACTCCAACCACCGCATCGAAGCCACCCGCGTCACCCCCCAGGGCACCGTGCTCGATCCCACCGGCATCCTCGTGGCGAGTGAGCCGGACATCCACCTGCGCTTCGAGTCCCCCGAGGCGGCGTTCGATGGCCAGAACACCGTCCTCACCTGGCCTCGCGGCCCCTTCTGGGATGGCGGACTGAGCCTCTACACGACGCGCCTCAGCCCCTCGGGAACGGTTCACGACCCGGATGGCGTGCTCCTCGCCGAGGCCGCAAGCGACAGCGCCATCGCTTCCAGTGGCGCGGGCGCCTTCGTCGTCTGGACCGACCAGACCACCCCCGAAGGGACGGGTGGCACAGCAATCCGAGGCGCGCGTCTCGCGAGCGACGGAAGCACCATCGACGACCCGAGCCTCCTGCTCTCCACCAGCGGAAACGGCCAGACCCAGCCCGCCATCGCCTTCGACGGCGTGAACCACCTCGTCGTCTGGGCCGACGATCGCGCCTATGACACCGCGTGGTCAGGCACCGACATCATCGGCGCGCGTGTCTCCCCGACGGGCGAGCTCCTCGACCCGGCTGGCATCACCATCGGCACCGGCTACGGCTTCCAGTTTGCGCCTCGCACCGTCTTCGATGGCGCCAACATGCTCGTCGCCTGGTGGAACCTGCGCGATGACCTCAGCGTCCCCGGCGACTACGTTCACGAGCCCGAGTACGCCCGCGTCAGTCCCGCGGGAGAGCTCCTCGACCCCACGCCGATCCGCCTCCCTCTCGGCTCGTACGAGCCCGACGCGATCGCCCTCGCCTCCAACGGTGACGGCGCGCTCCTGGCCATCGACGCCTTCGACGGCGTGCAGGGCGTGCGCATCGCGCAGGACGGCACCCATGGCCCCGTCCTCGATCTCGTCTCTCACCCGGAGAACTGGTACGGCCTCCGCCCGGGGCTCGCGTCGGATGGCGACGGCTACCTCCTCGTCTGGCTCAACGACGGAAGCAACGGTCCTCTTCACGGCGCCCGCCTCACGGCGCAGGGTCAGAGACTCAACGCCATTGACTTCCCCATCTCCCCGCCCGGCGACATCGCGCACAGGGCGAGCCTCGCCTTCAACGGTGAGAACTACCTCGTCGTCTGGGAGAGCCTGCTCAATGTCGTCGGTCACCTCGGCGATGGCGCCGTGCACGCCGCACGCGTCACCCCGACGGGCGACGTCCTCGACCCCCAGGGCATCGTCATCTCTCCGGCCACCAACCTCCGCTCCGGCACCGGGTGGTGGCGCAACCACCCGACCGGCACCCGTCCCGCCACCACCTGCAACGACGGCCACTGCCTCGTCGCCTGGCGGCACCGCACCTCGCTCACCGACCCCCTCGCCATCGACCTCCACGCCGCCGTCGTCGACAGCGCTGGCGCCGTCTCTCCCCCCTTCGTCCTCGCCGACCAGCCTGGCGTCGAGGGCGCCCCGGCCCTCAGCGCCGGCCCCGTCGAGGCCCTCGTCGCCTACTCCCGCTTCGACGCCCAGCCCCCGCACGGCGCCGAGCGCATCCTGAGCCGCAGGGTCGGCTGGATCCCCTGCACCACCTCCGACTCCTGCCCCGAGGACGGCATCTGCGAGGAAGGCGTCTGCGTCACCACCCTCGCCTCTGGCGAAGGCGGCGGCACGGGTGAAGGCGGCAGCGCCGGTGAAGGTGGAAGCACCGGTGAAGGCGGCAGCGCCGGTGAAGGTGGAAGCACCGGTGAAGGTGGCACCACGGGTCAGGGAGGTAGCCCCAGCGGCTCGGGAGGTGCCGACGTCGACAGCGGCTGCAGCTGCTCCTTCCTCGGCAAAGCACCTCTCTCCGCCCCCGCAGCCGCCCTGTCCTTCGCCGCGCTGAGCGCCCTCGTCGCCAGGCGTCGCCGCCCCCTTCGCGACGCTTCTCCGGGCCAGCGCTAGCCAGCATCCCAGCCTCCCCCGGGGCGCCTGTACGGAACTCGCGCCCCGGGGGCGCTCAGCGCCGGCCAGCAAGCACCGTGCTGGATTCACAGGGAAACCAGACCATCCACTCACCACTGCACTTCGGCCAGCTCGATGCACGCAACGCCAATCCCCGGTTCGACTTGCTCGATGCCTGAAAGGAGCCAGCAGCACCGTCTCCGTGAATGCACTTCCGTCGCACCACGAACGGGCACGGAGCCGCGACACAACCAGCCGGTCATGAATGCACGCGATCACGTGCGTCGCGTCGAAACTGCGAACCTCGCCACAGCCATGCCCACAGGATGATGAAATGACGACGCCTCCTTCCCGGACAGAGTCTCGGCTCGTCCATCGGATCACGCTCCTCGCCTCCCTCCTTCCCGCCGTCGTCTCCGCCTGCACTGGCCAGGAGCCCACAGCGCCGCACCCCGCATCGACAGCGGACGACGCACGGCCATCCGCCGCGCGCACCGACGCGCCACGCGATCTCGGCGCCGTCATGCGCACCGTTCGCCTCGCCTTCCGACCCGAGGGTGCTGACTTCACCGGCGGCGGCGATGCCTACCGCGCCCGCGTCGCCGCCGACGGCATCGAGGTCACCCCCGTCCGTCATGCCCGCCAGAACGCACCGCTCACCGCCCCCGAGCGCACCGTCGACGCTCTCTCGGCCGCGCCGAACAAGCCTCTCCAGCTCGGCGCTCCCCTCACCCTCGCCACCACCCACCTCGCCCGCGGCCACCACGCCTTCCTGGACGCTGGCGCCCCGCGCATCGAACGCGACGGCCACCTCGCCATCCCGCGTGGCGCCTCCGCCGTCGAGCACCTCCGCAACACCGACGAAGGCCTCTCCCTCAGCTACTCCTTCGCCAACCCCCCGGAGGGCCACGGCGACCTCACCGTCCGCCTCCGCGTCGGCGGCCAGCGCTACGCCGGCCAGACCCCCCTCGGGCATCACTACCGCGACGACGCCACCGGCCTCGGCGTCCGCGTCGGCCTCGCCACCTGGATCGACGCCCGCGGCACCACCACCCCCGTCACCGTCCACGCCCTCCCCGGAGCCTCTGCCCTCGAACTCCGCGTCCCTGCCGACGTCCTCGCCGCCTCGGCCTACCCCGCCGTCCTCGACCCCATCCTCTCCCCCGAATCCGGCCTCGACCAGCCCCTCCTCGGCCAGGCCTCGGGCGCCCAGCGCGACCCCGCCGTCGCCTTCGACGGCAATGGCTACCTCGTCGCCTGGAGCGACACCCGCACCCCCATCGAGAGCATCTTTGCCACCCGCGTCAGCCTCGATGGTCACGTGCTCGATCCCCACGGCATCGACCTCGGCCCGGGCCTCGCCCCGAGCGTCGCCTTCGACGGCGTGAACTACCTCGTCGTCCAGAACGCCACGCTCACGCAGACCTTCCGTGGCACCCGGGTGAGCCCCGTGAGCGGCATCCTCGATCCCGGTGGCTTCCCCATCGTCGCCACCAACTCGTCCACCAGAAACCCGGTCCTCACCTTCGACGGCCAGAACTTCGTCGTCGCCTGGCTCGCCATCGGCGCCCACCTCGCGCGCGTCAGTCCCAGCGGCACCGTCCTCGACCCCACGGGCATCGTCATCGACAGCGCCTTCACACCCAACACCGGCCACGACCCTCGCCCGGCGCTCACCTCCGACGGCACGAACAGCCTCCTCGTGTGGCAAACCCAGGACCACCGCATCCGGGGCGTCCGCGTCAGCCCCACCGGCACCAAGCTCGACGCCACCCCCTTCCTCATCGGCCCCCCGACGGCAAGCTCCCTGGGGCAGCGCAGACCGACCGCCACCTTCGACGGCCAGAACTTCGTCGTCGCCTGGCAAGACTCCCTGCAGGAGTACTCCCAGTACCGCATCGAAGCCGCCCGCGTCACGCCCCAGGGCACTGTCCTCGATCCCGCTGCCATCGTCGTGGCCGAGGAACCGGACCCCGCCATGTACCAAGCTCACCTGCGAGCCGCCTTCGACGGCCAGAACACCGTGCTCACCTGGACCCACGGCGAGCACGGACACCCCTGGGCGTCCCTCCGCCGCGCGCGCCTCGCTGCCTCGGGCACCGTCCTCGACCCCCAGGGTGTTCTCTTCGCCGACCACACCAGCCAGAGCGCCATCGTCGGCAACGGCGCTGGCGTCTTCGCCGTGTGGACCGACGTCACCACCTACGACATGCTCGGCGGCACCGGCATCCGCGGCACACGGATCGCGAGCGACGGCACCGTCGTCGACACCCCGAACCTCCTCCTCGCCACCGGCAGCAACGGCCAGTTCAAGCCCTCGGTGGCCTTCGACGGGACCCACTACCTCGTCGTCTGGGGCGACGACCGCGCCTATGACACCAGCGGCCGCGGCATCGACGTCTTCGGCGCCCGCGTCACGCCCGAAGGTGAGCTCCTCGATCCCACCGGCATCCCCATCGCCACCGGCCCTGGCTTTCAGCTCTCCCCGCGCGCGATCTTCGACGGCGCGAACACCCTCGTCGCCTGGTGGAGCACCCCCTATCCCATCGGCGGACCTGGCGACCTCGTCTTCGAGCTGCAGTACAACCGCGTCGACGCCACAGGCCAGCTTCTCCACCCCACCCCGGTCACGGTCCCGATCCTGAGCTTCAACGACAAGATCGTCGGCGCGGCCTCCAACGGGAACGGCACCCTCCTCGTCATTGACGAATTCGACGGCGTGCAGGGCGTCCACATTGCGCAGGACGGCACCCACGGGCAGCCCCTCTCCCTCGTCTACTACCCGGATAGCTGGTACGGCCTCTGGCCGAAGGTGGCCTCCGACGGCAATGGCTACCTTCTGGTGTGGCGCAGCAACAGCAGGAAAGGCCCACTCCGCGGCGCGCGCATCACCGCCCAGGGCCTGAACCTCGACCCTGCCGGCTTCCCCATCACCCCGCAAGGCGCCATCGCCCACACGATGGACATCGGCTTCGACGGCACGAACTACCTCGTCGTCTGGGAAAATCTCCTCAACTACAGCGATGTCGGCGACAACGGCGACGGCTCCGTGCACGCCGCACGCATCACCCCGCAGGGCGGCGTCCTCGCTCCCCAAGGCTTCGTCATCTCGCCCGCCACCCACCTCCGTGCCGACACACCCCTCCTCTGGACCAACCTCACGTCCGGCACCCACCCTGCGACCACCTGCATCCCAGGACGTTGCCTCGTCGCCTGGCGGCATCGCACGTCGACCACCGATCCCTTGGCCATCGACCTCCACGCCGCAATCGTCGACAGTTCGGGCACCGTCTCACCGAGCTTCGTCCTCGCCGACCAGCCTGGCGTCGAAGGTCCCCCTGCCCTCTGCGCTGGCCCCGTCGAGGCCGTCGTCGCCTACTCCCGCTTCGATGCCCACGCTCCCCACAGCGCCGAGCGCATCCTGACCCGCAGGATTGGCTGGATTCCCTGCGTCACCTCGGACACTTGCCCCGCCGACGGCCTCTGCGACGAAGGCGTCTGCGTCTCCCCTGTAGCGACTGGCCAAGGCGGCAGCGGGGGCCAGGGTGGCAGTGCTGGCCAAGGTGGCAGTGCTGGCCAAGGCGGCAGTACTGGCCAAGGCGGCAGTGCTGGCCAAGGCGGCAGTGCTGGCCAAGGCGGCAGTGCTGGCCAAGGCGGCAGCATGGGCCAAGGCGGAAGCACGGGTCAGGGCGGCAGCATGGGTCAAGGCGGCAGCATGGGCCTAGGCGGAAGCACGGGTCAGGGCGGCAGCATGGGCCTAGGCGGAAGCATGGGTCAGGGCGGCAGCTCCGGCCAAAGTGGCAGCATGGGCCAAGGCGGAAGCACGGGTCAGGGCGGCAGCACGGGCCAAGGCGGAAGCGCTGGTGAAGGTGGTGGCGCTGGTAAAGGTGGCAGCACGGAGACCCCTGGAAACGATGCAGGCTGCGGATGCCGCATCGACGGCCGCGCATCTCGCTCTTCCGGCGGAGCTCTCCTGTCCTTCGCCGCGCTCGGGCTTCTCGTCGCGCGACGCCGCCGCTCCATCACGTCGCCACGCGCGGCAGACATGACCCCCATCCCCTGATCCGCGTTCATCTCGGCAACGCCGACATCCGCCTCGCTGCCGCGGCAGCCACCGTCTCATTCAGCCAGGAGGTGCCCACGTTCTCGCTTCGCCTCGAGAGTGCATCCGGGGGAGGGCCTTGCGATGTTCCCGAGCAAACCTTAGACAGATCCCAGCTCGCATCCGCGAAGCGCACCGTCCTCTCGCCTCGAAGGCCCGGTGTCCTGCTGGTCCCACAAAGGCAACGGTCGGGACCAGCAGCGTCATCGTGAACGACGCAAGAGAACGCTTTCAACCCAAGGAGCCATCATGCGCATGAGCCGCGATCCAGGTGCCCCCGACAACACCCTCCGCAGCCAGCCCAGGCGTCTGTCACGCAGGTTTCCTGCGATCATGGTCGCCATGGCGATGGGAACAGGGCTCTGCATGACGGGATGGTCCAGCACCGCTGCAGCCGAAACCGTCGAGGCTGCGGAGCTACACCCGCTTCAGGCGCATCTGGAGTCGAAAATCACGGACTCGGGCGCACGCACCATGCTCACCGACGTCACGTTGCAGCGCAGCGGGGAGCATGCCGGTCAGCTCTACGCGCGAACGGTCACCTCCAACCGCGTCCGTCTCACCGGATTTACCGGGGGTGTCTTCGTCGTCCTCAAGAATGACCAAGGCGCAGTCGTCGGAATCTCCGGCTTGCACACCTTTGGTGTCGACGGGCGCTCGATCGGAACTTACCGTCGCGATGAGGTCTGGATCGAGCAGATCGATCCCCGCGTCGCCGCAGCCACGACCCAGATCGAGATCGTTCACCAGCGAGCCACCCGAGACCGTCTCCCCAGCATTCTCAAACGAATTGCCGAATTCAAGCAGGCAGGCTGCCAGATCATCCACGTGCAGGGTGTCTGCGACTGAAACGCCCAGCGCCTCTCGCATATCCGACGACAGCGCCCGGCGGCACGCGCTCGAAATCCATGTCGAGCCGGGGCGTGCCGCTCCCTCGCAGAGCCAATCGCGTCGCCGACACGGCTCGGCCCAGCAGCATCCCCAGCTCGCCCCAGAAGCACCCCCAGCTCGCCCCACCAGCCCCCCCCAGCTCGACCCTCGAAGCACGCAGCTCGACTGGAACGCGAGGTGACCGCTGAACCATCGCATTCAGCTGAGCAGCATGTGCACAAGGTATTGCCCTGGGCCACTTGCACAGCACAGCAGCATTGACCCATCCAATCGCACCGCAAGCATCCCACCACGTCTCTCTGGGTCGCTCACCCCCTGTGCACCTTGGACCTTGCACGACGCGCGCCCTCTGCGTCATGCAGAGGTCCAGGCCCAACAACGTACGCGCAATCGCCATTTCCAGATAATGTGTGGCAATGACGAACCCCCATTCCGAGACAGAGCGACACCTCGTCTTTCGCAACGCATTCCTCACCGCGCTCCTCCCCTCCATCCTCGCCGCCTGCACCGAGCCCGACACCACAGCGCCACCAGGAAATCTGGCGACGGACGACAGCGCACCCTCGGCCGTGCACCTCGGCACGCCGCTCGACCTCGGCACCGTCATGCGCACGGTTCGCCTCGCCTTCCGACCCGAAGGCCACGACTTCACGGGCGGCGGTGACGCCTACCGTGCTCGCGTCACCTCCTCGGGTGTCGAGATCGTCCCGGTCCTTCATGCGCGCCAGAGAGCGCATCGCACGACCGACGTTCATGTGACGACCTCACGCCTCCCCGTCTCCCGCGCGGTCACGGCCCATGAACCGCCCGAGATCGGCGCTCCCCTCACCCTTGCCACCACCCACCTCGCCCGTGGCGACCGCGCCCTCCGTGGCGACCACGCCTTCCTTGGCGACCGCGCCTTCCTTGGCGCCGACGCCCCTCGCATCGAGCGCGATGGCCACCTCGCCATCCCGCGCGGCCCTTTCGCCATCGAACACCTCCACAACACCGACGAAGGCCTCTCCCTCAGCTACGCCTTCGCAAGCCCTCCCGAAGGCCAGGGCGATCTCACCGTCCGCCTCCGCGTCGGCGGCCAGCGCTACGCTGGCCAGACCTCCCTCGGCCACCACTACCGCGACGACGCCACCGGCCTCGGCGTCCGCGTCGGCCTCGCCACCTGGATCGACGCCCGCGGCACCACCACCCCCATCACCGTCCACGCCCTCCCCGAAGCCTCTGCCCTCGAGCTGCGCGTCCCTGCCGACGTCCTCGCCGCCTCGGCCTACCCTGCCGTCCTCGACCCCATCCTCTCCCCCGAAGATGGCCTCGACCAGCCCCTCCTCGGCCAGGCCTCCGGCGCCCAGAGCCACCCGGCCCTCGCCTTCGACGGCGCGGGCTACCTCGTCGCCTGGACCGATACCCGCACCCCCGTCGAGAGCACCTTCGCCACCCGCGTCACGGCCGACGGCACCGTCCGTGATCCCGTCGGCATCTACCTCGGCCCTGGCAGCTCACCCACCGTTGCCTTCGACGGCCAGAACTACCTCGTCGTCCACAGAGCCCTGAGCCCGGAGGCCCTCCGCGGCGCCCTCGTCAGCCCGACCGACGGCCTCCTCGATCCGCAGGGCTTCACCATCGCCGCTGCCACCGACGCCACCAGGAATCCTGCTGCCACCTTCGACGGCACGAGCTTCCTCGTCACGTGGCTCGGCGGCGGCACCCACCTCGCGCGCGTGAGCCCCACGGGTGCCGTCCTCGGCCTCACCCTCCTCGATGCAGGACTCCCTGTCTACGACGGCATCGACGCCCGCCCTGCCCTCGCGTCGAACGGCGCGAACACCCTCGTCGTCTGGCAAGCCAGCGATCGACGCATCCACGGCGTCCGCGTCGATCCCTCGGGCACGCTCCTCGACGTCCCTCCCTTCACCATCGGCCCCCCGAACCCGGGCCCTGCCGGCCAGCGCACCCCCACCGTCGCCTTCGACGGCACGAGCTACGTCGTCGCCTGGAAAGACTCCGCGCACCAGCACTACTACAACCGCCTCGAAGCCACCCGCGTCACCCCCCAGGGCGCAGTCCTCGACCCCGCGGGCATCCTCGTCGCCGACGAACCGGCGCTCGACCATTTCTACGCCTCCCCCGAGGCCGCGTTCGACGGCCAGAACACCGTCCTCACCTTCACCCGCGGCGCCTTCGAGGAGTTCGCACAGACCCTCTACACCACCCGCATCAGCCCCTCTGGAGCGGTCCTCGATCCCGACGGCGTGCTCCTCATCGACGCCGCCATCGACAGCGCCATCGCTTCCAACGGCGCGGGCGCCTTCGTCGTCTGGACCGACCAGAGCACCTTCGACTGGACGGGCGGCACCGGCATTCGCGGCACCCGCCTCGCGAACGACGGCAGCGTCCTCGACACCCCGAGCCTCCTCCTCGCCACCAGCGGAAATGGCCAGACCCAGCCCGCCATCGCCTTCGATGGCGTGAACCACCTCGTCGTCTGGGCCGACGATCGCGCCTACGTCATCAACGAGCGCGGCACCGACATCCTCGCTGCCCGCGTCTCCCCCGACGGCACCCTCCTCGACCCCACCGGCATCGAGATCGCCACCGGCATCGGCTTCCAGTTCGCCCCGCGTGCCGTCTTCGATGGCGCGAACACCCTCGTCGCCTGGTGGAGCTTTCCCTCGTACCTCGGCGGCCCCAGCGACATCGTCTACGACGCCGAGTACGCCCGCATCAGCCCTTCTGGCCAGCGCCTCGACCCCACCCCGATCCGCCTCCCCCTCGCCTCGTACGACCAGGAGCCCTTCGGCCTCGCCTCCAACGGCAACGGCGCCCTCCTGGTCGCCGACGGCTTCGACGGCGTACAGGGCGTGCTCATCGCGCAGGACGGCACCCATGGCCCCCTCCTCGACCTCACCTCTCACCCCGGCAACATGTTCGGCCTCCGCCCTGCCCTCGCCTCCGACGGCGACGGTTACCTCCTCGTCTGGCTCGACCTCGGGCGGAGCGGCCCCCTCTCCGGCGCCCGCCTCACCGCCCAGGGCCAGAACCTCGACCCCACCGGCTTCCCCATCTCCCCTCCCGGCGCCATCACCCACCGAGCCACCCTCGGCTTCGACGGCGCGCAGTACCTCGTCGTCTGGGAGAACCTGCTCAACTTCGTCGGCGACCATGGCGACGGCTCCGTGCACGCCGCGCGCGTCACCCCGATGGGCGACGTCCTCGACCCGCAAGGCATCGTCCTCTCCCCTGCCACCCATCTCCGCTCCAACAACCCCGTGTTCTGGACCAACGGCCCCACCGGCACCCATCCCGCCACCACCTGCAAAGACGGCCACTGCCTCGTCGCCTTTCGGCACCGCACCTCGCTCACCGACCCCTTGGCCATCGACCTCCACGCCACCATCGTCGACAGCGCCGGCACCGCCTCTCCGACCTTCGTCCTCGCCGACCAGCCCGGCATCGAAGGCCCCCCGGCCCTCAGCACGGGTCCCGTCGAGGCCGTCGTCGCCTACTCCCGCTTCGACGCCGGAGCCCCCCACGGCGCCGAGCGCATCCTGAACCGCCGGATCGGCTGGATCCCCTGCACCACCTCGGCGACCTGCCCCGAGGACGGCACCTGCGAGAACGACATCTGTATCACCACCCTCGCCGCTGGTGAAGGCGGCAGCACCGGTGGAGGCGGCAGCACCGGTGAAGGTGGTAACGCCGGTGCTGGTGGTGACGCCGGCGAAGGCGGTAACGTCGGCGAAGGCGGCAGCAGCAGTCAGGGTGGCAGCAGCAGCACCTCGGGTGGCGACGATCGCAGCAAGGGCGGTGGATGCTCCTTCCACGGCAAAGCGCCTCTCTCTGCCCCCACAGCCGCCCTGTCGTTCGCGGCCCTGAGTGCCTTCATCACCCGGCGTCGACGCGCCCTCAGCGACACCGCGCAGCCTCAGCGCAGCCGTCGCTGACCCCCCACCACCCTCGCGACAGCCTGGCTCCGGGGATCCCCGCCATCACCCGGTGAGGCGTGCCCACCGCAACTCCCCTCCTGCACCTCCTCGGTGATTCCCCCTCCTGCACCTCCTCGGTGACTCCACCTCCTGCACATCCTCGGTGACTCCACCTCCTGCGCGCGGCTCGCGCGTTCTGCTTCACGGTTCATGCGCATCACGTCACGGCTCGTCGGAAGCGCGCGACACCTCGTCGGTAGCGAATCGAAGAGCAGCGTGCCCGATGCGAGAGTGCCCCGAGGCGCCTGCTTCCCCCAGCCGACGGAGCCCCCATGATCCAACGTCCTCCTCGCAGTGCTCTCCCTCCCCTCGCACGCGCGTGCTACCCGCACCTCGTCAGCAGCCCTTTCCTGTGGGGGGCCCTCTGCACCGCCATGCTCGTCGCGGTGAGCGCATGCGGCACCGACCCGGCACCGAGCCAGCCGACCACCACGGTGGAGCCGCTCTTCAACGAAGCCTTCCAGAGCACCAACGGCCGCTCCTGCGCCACCTGCCATGTGCCAGAAGACAACTTTGCCCTGACGTCCGAGCACGTCGTCCGACGGTTTGAAACGAACCCGAACGATCCCCTCTTCGCGGCCATCGATGCCGACGACCCCACGGCCGAAACCTTGACCTTCGACCATCTCAAGAAGGGGCTCGTGCGGGTGTGGATCACGCTGCCCGACAACATGGACCAGCTCGACGAGGTGGGTAACGTCATCACCGCCGCCGATCGCAGGATCTTCGTGTGGCGCTCCGTGCCCTCCATCGCCGACGCCGCGCTAACCGCCCCCTATCAGCTCGATGGACGCGTCGAGACGCTCGAAGAGCAAGCGCAAGAGGCCATCACCGGACACAGCGAAGGCGGCGCCGTGAGCCAGACCGATCTCGCTCGCATCGCGGCGTTCGAGCGCAGCATCTTCACGTCGGACCGAGCCCGCAAGATCGCCGACGAACTCGCGAGCGGGGTCGCCTTCGACGACCTCGGCGACGTCGAAGCCTCGCTCTCGCTGTCTCCACAGGAGCAGCGCGGCAAGGAACTGTACGAGAAGACCTGCGAGGCCTGTCATGGCGGCGCCAGCAAGACGAAGATCAAGGACCGCGAGATTCACGCACTGGCGTTCCCTGCCCTCAAGGCAGACGGGAACGTCCTGTACCAGGTCCCTGCCACCGATCCCCCGACGCCAGTGCTCGCCCATGAACCCGAGAACGAGTTCATCAACATCGGCTCGGCCATGGAGAACTTTCTGGTCCAGATCGGCGCGACCGAGCACCAGAGCTTCACGAGAGACGTGAGCTTCCCCAGCTACCGGTTCCGGTTCTACAAGGACGCTTCTCGCACCGAGATCGTCACGGATCTCCCGCCGGCGCTCCCTCCCGACAATCCCTTCGAATTCGCCGTCGACGACGACGGCAACCCGATCTCGGGCCCGAACTTCTTCCCGCAGCTCTTCACCACCGATCCGGGGCGCGCCGCGATCACCGGAAACCCGTACGACTTCGAGGCATTCGACATCCCGACCTTGCGCGGCATCGCGAAGACTGCCCCCTACTGGCACAACAACATCTCGGAGACCCTCGAAGAGGTGGTCGACCTCTACAGCGACCACCTGTTCTCGAAGTTCCCCTCCTTCACCCAGCCCGGCGAGAAAGAACAGGATCCCGATGGCGACATCGGCCCTCCCGAAGCCTTCACTGCCAATCAGAAGAAGGATCTGGTCGCCTACCTGAAACGTCTCTGACCCGAAGGCACGTGATGCCGAAAAAGCAGAGCGGCTGAAACCGTGAATGCATGCGGTATGGAATCCACCCTCATTCACGCCATCCGGACATGAACGCACGCCCGTAGCGTGCTCCGAGGCCATGCTCGCGCTAGGGCCACGCACCACGTCGATAGTCTGAGGCAATGACAACGCCTCGTTCCCGGACAGCACGACGGCTCCTCCTTCGAACCACGCTCTTCACGCGAACCACGCTCTTCGCGTCGCTCCTCCTCCCCCTCGCCTCCGCCTGCACCGCGCCCGAGCGGTCAACGCCACCCGAGGCATCGAGCACAGCCGACGTCTCGCAGACGACACCTCGCACCGACGCGCCTCTCGACCTTGGCGCCGTCATGCGCACCGTACGCCTCTCCTTCCGACCCGAAGGCAGCGACTTCACGGGTGGCGGCGACGCCTACCGCTCCCGCGTCTCACCCGACGGCGTCACGATCACGCCCGTCCGTCACCCTCGGCAGAAGCTCCCTCGCCCAGACGCACACGCTGCCAACGCCCCCTCCGACGCCCCTCCCCAGCTCGGCGCTCCCCTCACCCTCGCCACCACCCACCTCGCCCGCGGCGACCGTGCCTTCCAGGCCCCCAGCGCTCCCCGCATCGAACGCGACGGTCACCTCGCCATCCTGCATGGCCCTGACGCCACCGAACACCTCCACAACACCGACGAAGGCCTCTCCCTCAGCTACACCTTCGCCAATCCCCCTGAAGGCCACGGCGACCTCACCGTCCGCCTCCGCGTCGGCGGCCAGCGCTACGCCGGCCAGACACCCCTCGGCCACCACTACCGTGACGCCGCCACCGGCCTCGGCATCCGCGTCGGCCTCGCCACCTGGATCGACGCCCGCGGCACCACCACCCCCGTCACCGTCCACGCCCTCCCCGAAGCCGGCGCCCTGGAGCTTCACGTCCCCGCCGACGTCCTCGCCGCCTCGGCATACCCCGCCGTCCTCGACCCCATCCTCTCCCCCGAATCCGGCCTCGACCAACCCCTCCTCGGCCAGGCTTCCGGCGGCCAGCGCGACCCCGCCATCGCAGGCGCGGGCGACGGCTACCTCGTCGCCTGGACCGACACCCGCCTCGCCCTCGAAAGCATCTTCGCCGCCCGCGTCGCGGCCGACGGCACCGTCCTCGACCCCTACGGCATCCACCTCGGCCCGGGCGCCAGACCCGCGGTCGCCTACGACGGCGCGAACTACCTCGTCGTCCAGCAAGCTGCCACCACCCAGACCCTCCGTGGCACCCGCATCAGCCCCGTGAACGGCATCCTCGACCCGGGTGGCTTCCCCATCGCCCCTGCCACCAGCACCACCAGGAACCCTGCCGCCACCTTCGACGGCACCCACTTCGTCGTCGCCTGGCTCGACGCCGGCACCCGCCTCGCCCGCGTCGACACGGCTGGCACCGTCCTCGACCCCGGTGGCCTCCTCCTCGACCCCGGCCTCCCTGCCTACAACGACGGCAACGCCCGCGCCGCCCTCGCTTCCGACGGCACGAACACCCTCGTCGTCTGGCAAGCCAGCGACCGACGCATCCACGGCGTCCGCGTCGACCCCGGCGGCGTGGCCCTCGACGTCCCCCCGCTGCACCTCGGCCCTGCGACCCCGGGCGCCATCGGCCAGCGCAACCCTGCCATCACCTTCGACGGCGCGAACTACGTCATCGCCTGGCTCGACTCCCCCAGCGAGTTCTCCAGCCACCGCATCGAGGCCACCCGCGTCACCCCGCAGGGCACCGTCCTCGACCCCGCGGGCCTCCTCGTCGCCACCGAACCGAGCATCTACCACTACCTCGGCAACCCGCGCGCCGCCTTCGATGGCCAGAACACCGTCGTCACCTGGACCCGCACCGAAGCCGAGAACCCCGCCGAGCAAGTCCACCGCGCCCGCATCACCCCCACCGGCACCGTCCTCGACCCGGGCGGCGCCCTCCTCTCCACCCACGCCAACGAGAGCGCCCTCGCCGGCAACGGCAACGGCACCTTCGTCGTCTGGACCGACCTCACCACCTACGACCGCGTCGCGGGCCCAACCCTCCGCGCCACCCGCCTCGCGCCCGACGGCACGATCCTCGACACGCCCAGCCGCCTCCTCGCCACCAGCGCCAACGGCCAGACCCAGCCCACCCTCGCCTTCGACGGCGTGAACTACCTCGTCGCCTGGACCGACGACCGCGCCTACGACGCCAGCCGCCGCGGCACCGACCTCTTCGCCACCCGCGTCACCCCCCAGGGCACCGTCCTCGACCCGAGCGGCATCGCCATCACCACCGACCTCGGCTTCCAGTTCGCCCCCCGCGCCGTCTTCGATGGCGTGAACACCCTCGTCGCCTGGTGGAGCTTCCCCCGCAGCCTCAGCGCCCACGGCGACCACGTCTACACGCCGCAGTACGCCCGCGTGAGCCCTGCTGGCCAGCTCCTCGACCCCATCCCGGTGAGCCTCCCCCTCGAGTCCTATGACGACGACCACCTCGGCGTTGCCTCCAACGGCCAGGGCACCCTCCTCGCCGTCGACAGCCCTGCTGGCGTACAAGGCGTCCTCGTCGCGCACGACGGCACCCACGGCCCCGTCCTCACCTTCGCCGAGTACCCGGACAACTGGCTCGGCCTCCGCCCCGACCTCACCTCCGACGGCGACGGCTACCTCGTCGTGTGGCGCTTCGACAGCCGCAACGGCCCCCTCCACGGCGCGCGCATCACCGCCCAGGGCCAGACCCTCGACGTGGGCGGCTTCCCCATCACCCCTCCCGGCGTCGTCGCCCACACCACCAGCCTCGGCTTCGACGGCACGAACTACCTCGTCGTCTGGGAGCAGCTCGACATCGGTGGCGGCACCGTCTTCGACGGCGACGGCTCCGTGCACGCCGCCCGCGTCTCCCCCCTCGGCGACGTCCTCGACCCCCAGGGCATCGTCATCACCCCCGCCTCGAACCTCCGCGCCGACACCACCGCGCTGTGGACCAACCCCGGCTCCGGCACCCTCCCCGCCACCACCTGCCGCGCCGGCCACTGCCTCATCGCCTGGCGGCACCGCACCACGCCCACCGACCCGTACGCCATCGACCTCCACGCCGCCGTCCTCTCCGCCGCCGGCACCGTCTCCCCGAGCTTCGTCCTCTCCGCCGAGCCCGGCATCGAAGGCCCCCCTGCCCTCTGCGCCGGCCCCGTCGAAGCTCTCGTCGCCTACTCCCGCTTCGACCACGCCCCTCCTCACGGCACCGAGCGCGTGCTGACCCGTCGCCTGGGCTGGATCCCGTGCACCACCTCCGCCACCTGCCCGACCGGCGCCACCTGCGAAGACGACGTCTGCGTCACCACCCTCGCCACCGGAGAAGGCGGCAGCGCCGGCCACGGTGGCAGTGGCGCTGGCGGTGCTGGACAAGGTGGCGCTGGACAGGGCGCGACCTCCGGCGCTGGCGGCAGTGGCGCTGGCGGCAGTGGCGCTGGCGGCGCTGGACAGGGCGGCACCGCTGGCGAAGGCGGCACATCAGGCCACGGTGGCAACGCAGGCCAAGGCGGCGCTGGAGAGGGTGGCACCGCTGGCGAAGGCCCTGGCTCCGGGACCAGCACCAGCACCAGCACGGGAGGCAACGGCGAGGCGCCTGGAGACGACGGCAGCTGTGGATGCACCGTCCCCGGAACCTCCACCCGCTCCACCTCCACGGCAGCCTCGTCCCTGGCAGCGCTGGCGCTCCTCGCCGCACGTCGCCGAAGCCCCCTCGCCGCACGTCGCTGACCCCCCTCAGCGCACGTCACGGACCCCCGTCGTCCTACCGGCCCCGATGACCATGGATCGCCGAAGCACCGTGCATGACCGCCGCGTCAAATGACGCGACAGTCAAGCTCGGAGGCCCACCGCGAAGAGCCTCCCGCCGCGCCTCGGGGATGCAGAACCGTCGACGCCGTGGCGCGAACGACCTCACGACGCACAAAAAAACGCGAGGAGAGCCCGCGTCTCGAACTCTCCCCGCGCTCCTCGTTCACGATCCCGGTGAAGCCTCCCGAGGAGGCGTCACCGGGAGCCGCGCATCACGTCTCCTGCGGCTCGTCCTCGCTCTCCCCCTCCGGAGCGGCAGCGAGGGCGGCGCCCCCCTTGAAGGGCACCCCGGCCTCCTCCTCCTCGGCCGTGGCCGCCTCGTTCTTGCGTCGCGTCTTCGCCGCGAGCAGCCCCGTCTGGCCATGGTACCGGATGGTCTTCTCGAACGCCGTCATCAGCGCCGGATCCGTGCGCTTCGCCGCCTTGCGCACCGAATCGACCACGAGGCCGACCAGGGCCTCCCGCTGGTCCTCGAGGTACGCCTCGGTCTCCGCGGCCACCTCGGCCAGCTTCTCGACGGTCCGCTTCACGGCGCGCACCCGCGCGAGCCGCGTGTTCAAGGTCGAGATTTGCGTGCCGAGATCCGGAGCCACCCGGAGTTCGGCCGCGTGCAGCGGCAGGCGCGTGGACAGCTCTTGCTCGGCCCTGTCCCAGCCAGGTTTTTCACGTCGTAGCCCCCTCATGCCCCCGCTGGGCAGATCGACCAGCGAGCCTTGCAGATCCGTCAAATCGAGGGTGAGTTCTCCCGCATACTGCTTCACGAGAAGCGTCGTCGTCATTGGTTTTCCTTCATCGGTGCACTCCGGTGGAGCGCGTGCGCTGTTCATGTACCGGCCGCGAGACGCGCGGTCGGTACAGCACCATTCAATGCGTCCGGCGACAGCCAATGTCAATGCCACCCATAACGATTTCGGATCCCCGTCGTGACGATTTTCATTTCGAAGCAGCGCTCTCTCGTTGCCCTTCGCCCACGCCCATCGCGGCCTCGGCAGGCTTCGCCTCTGGCACAGCGAGTGCAGCCATCCCGCCTCTCGCAGCTTCGCATGCCTGCATCACGAGAACCCATTCTCGTACCAGTGGAACCCATTGGCGCATCATCCGCCCAGCGCTCCGTGACCAGGCGACGCGCATCTTCCTCTGCCGCGAAGAATCACGAACTGAAACGGACGGTCATGCATCCCATGGCGAGCGATCGAGCCATTCCCGGTCATGGGATTGGTATGAAATGTCACGATATTTCAATCGATAACAGCGCGTAAGGAACATCACCGCATCCTTCAGGCGGCACCGATCAGGTGACGCCAGTCCCTCGGGCGCCAGCGCGAAAGTCCTTCCTGAATCCGCGTACCGACTCGTCGGTTCAGCGGGAGCCCGCCTGCATCGCGCGGCTCATGCACCCTGCGCAGGCCATCCCTCTTCATAAGGAGGAGGAGAGCGGGCAGCGCGTTCCCCATGACGCCCGACGGCTGAAGACCCCGACCCCTGGCGGACCGTCTTCGTGACCGGGAACTGCGCCATCGCCTTCCCCCTCCACTTGTAACTGCTCGAGATCGTCATCGTCTCCGTCGACGCGGGGCACTCCTCGACATCAGCGAGCGTTCAAGGGAGCGCGCGCCGAGCTCCCTCAGGAGCCATCGCGCTCACCGCACCGGGCCATGCCCACCGTGTGGGCGTCTTCGCCGCTCACGAATCGGTCTTCGCCGATCTCGTGCCAGCGGTCGGCGATCCCTGATCGTCGATCCACGTTCGACGATCGTCGATCCCCATTCGACGATCGTCGATCCCCGTTCGACGATCGTCGATCCCCGTTCACGTGGCAGCGTTCGCCAATCACCGATCGTCGATCCCCATTCACGTGGCCGTCATCCGCCATTCACCGTCCGTCCTTCCTGTCAGGGGTCAGCCTTCGCCAATCACCGTTCGTCCTTCGGCGTTCGACGTTCGTCGGTCCCCGTTCGACGACCGTCGATCGCCGTTCATCGATCGTCGGTCCCCGTTCAACGATCGTCCTTCGGCCTTCAACGATCGTCGATCGCCGTTCAACGATCGTCGGTCCGCGTTCACGTGCCAGTCGTCCGCCTGTCGCCGGGTTCTCTTCCGCTGGCGGATCACCCTTCGCAACGCACGAATCGTCCTTCCTCCATTCACGGTTCGTCCTTCCCCCATTCACCGATCGTCGATTCCCGTTCGACGTTCGTCGATTCCCGTTCGACGTTCGTCGATTCCCGTTCGACGTTCGTCGATTCCCGTTCGACGTTCGTCGATTCCCGTTCGACGTTCGTCGATTCCCGTTCGACGTTCGTTACTTCCAATTTACGTGCCAGCTTTCCTCTTCCACCCAGTCCCAGGTGGCTGGCCCTGGAGCGAGAACGCCATGCGCTTGCCGGAAGTCCCGCCAGAGCGACCGGCCCACGGCCTTCCACGGCTCCTCTCGAGATCAGCCCACGCACCCCATCGCCAGCACGACGGGTCGTCCGGAAAACGCTCGGGGGCCCATCCGCGCGTCGCCTCGTGAATCTGCATGCCCCCTGGAGCTCCACGGCATGAACGCGAGGTGGGCGCACGTAGGGCGACGGGCGAAAGGCCGAAGAAGCGCGTTCGCTGGCTTTCACGGGCGATTCCCCGGGTGCAACGAGGCATGCCCTGGCTGGCCTCCACGTGCAGGCGCCCGTAACGTGCGGTCAACCCGACGACCCGAGCCGGCCTCGCCGACTCGTCTGGAGCGCACGAATGAGCGAAGTTCACCTCAATCTCCTCTCTCCCGAAGTCGCCGTCGATCCCTTCCCGTTCTACGCCGCGCTGCGACGCGACTCGCCCGTCTGTCGGGTGGAACCCGGCGGCTTCTGGGCCGTGAGCCGCTACGAGGACGCGGCGGCCGTGGTGGCCGATCCGGTCCGGTTCTCGTCACGGGGCGTGGCGCCGGCCATGGACCCGCCCTGGCTCCAGCTCGAGTTCAACGCGGGCGCGCACTCCATGGTCGTGCAGGACCCGCCGGAGCACACGCGCCTCCGGAGCATGGTGAACCGCGCGTTCGGGCCGGCGCTGCTCGCCGCGACGGAGGGGCCGCTGCGCGCGCTCGCCGAGCGGCTTGCCGATGGGCTCGGGGGTGGTGACGAGGTGGACTTCGTCTCCGCGTTCGCCACGCCGCTCGTGGCGAGCGTGATCGGCGGCGTGCTGGGCCTCGATCCCACCCGTCACGCGCAGTTCAAGCGGTGGTCGGACGTCCTGGGGAGCGCGGGGCCGGTGTCGCAAGGGCCCGAGCACGACGAGCTGGTGCGCAGCGCGTACCGGGAGATGCACCGGCACTGTGACGAGGTCATCGAGGCGCGGCGCCGTGAGCCCGGGTCGGACCTGATGAGCGCACTGCTCCAGATCCGGGCGGGAGAGCAGGCGCTGACCGACCGGGAGCTCCACTCGTTCTTCCACCTGCTGTTCATCGCGGGGCTGGAGACGACGGTGCACCTCATCGCCAAGTCGGTGATGCGCTTCGCCGATCACCCCGAGGAGATGGCGCGTCTCCGCGCCGAGCCCGCGATGATCCCGCGGTACCTGGAGGAGATGCTGCGGTACGATCCGTCGGTCCACTTCATCTTCCGGCAAGCGCCCGCCGAAGCGACGCTCGCGGGCGGCACCATCCCGGCGGGCTCCTTCATCCTGGTGATGCTCGCCTCCGCCAACCGCGACGAAGCGCGCTTCCCGAAGGCCGACGTGTTCGACATGGATCGCGACACGCGCGGGCACCTGGCGTTCGGCCACGGGCCGCACACGTGCCTGGGCCTGGCGCTGGCCCGGATGGAGGCGAGGATCGCGCTGGAGACGCTGCTCACGCGGTTCCAGCGCTTCGAGCGCCGCCCCGGGCCGCCGGAGTGGATGCACACGATCATCGTGCGGGGGCTGGCGCGGCTGCCGGTCCGCGCCATCCCGGCCTGAGGTGGGAGAGCGGGGGCCGCTGCCTCATACCGGAGGTAGGTGCCTCACGAGCCGGACATAGGCGCCTCGCTAGGAGTTCAGCAGAGAGACACCAGAGTCATCCAGCAGGCTGAAGTCGCCTTTGCAAGAGAAGCTCTTCACCCAACCGGCCTGCGTCTGACTCCAGATGGTCCTTCGCTCGTTCAGCTTGGCATGCTGCCGTTGGAGCACCATTCGTGCCATCGGGAAAGACTGTCCCAGTTGCTACTCCATGGACGGAACCGATTCACTCCCGAAACGGCCAGACACGCGGTCTGAGAGTATTGACAGAAACGTGTTCGGCTCAGATCATAAACATAATCCGCGGCTCTGCTCGTTTCCTTCCCCATCGCAAAGATTAGAAGTTCAAAGGGGTGACGCTATGGAAGGTTTCCGGGGTTTCCGTATGGTACGCATATCGATGGCTGCCTTAATCGCAACTATCGCTCTACTGGTGAGCCTTAAAGCTACCGCAAGCAATCAGCGCCTCGTCATACCAGCTATTCCGAACATCATCAGCCTCGGCGCGAACGCAGCCCACATTACCGCAGTCTTTTGCGCCGACCTTGAACGCAATGTTCCCAAAGACAACAGCGCAATAAACCATGTCCTAACCAGCAATTCATTAATGATTCGCATAAACCAAGGTGACTGGTTTCCACTCGAACAAGAACTAAATTCCTCCTCACCTAAAATTACGCTTGAATACGTCGACAGAAATAGTTCTACACACCCAATGGGCGTTCGCTTCAAGAATCTCACAACAGACTCAAACATCGAAATCAAAAGCAGCAGCCCCACGGTTGTCTCAGAAGCACATGAGAAAGCAGACACAGCATTAACTAATCGTCTAAAAACAATCGAATTCAACAAAGACGATCAAGTCATTCAGCGTCAGATTTGGAAAGACAGCATTCTTCAGACACGAACAGAACTAGCTCAAGCATTCGGCCTAAACGCTAGCATCCCCTCAACGATCACAGACGACTTCATACTAATAGCTCAAATACAATTCGACTGGCTCCACCAAATGGCTCAGCTGCTATTAGAAATGGTAGGATTCAAACCACGAGGCGACACAGTGAACGATCTACGCGAAGCCATGACGGCTTATCAAACACACCAGGGCTTGCCGGCAACCGGGCGATTCGACAGAACCATTATTAAGTTCATGGGTGAAGATTTAGACACCATTAATGCTGCGACACTTGTTTTGAGCGACTCAGAGCCTCCTCCAGAGTTCGCAAAACTCCTACCGAGACTCGCACGTGTCGATGAATCACACATGCTTATTGGCCGAGCCGACAACAAACTAGAGCTACTTGAATTCAGCATCACTTCATCTAATCCACCACAGCTTTCACGTAGAACACTGTCCGACAGCGTAGCCGATGAAGCAGAAGCACTACACCAAGAACGAATAAAGAGAGCTGCATCTAAAGATAATAACATTATATGGCTTAGCGCTAGAACAACAGCAAAATTCAACTCTCAAAACACGCCAGTAGACATAATTGCTGGGTCTGACCAGAAACAAGTATTCACGTCCCCGAAAGAGATAACCAACGCAACAACGTGGCAGGACGTTCTTGTGGACATACGCGCGACTCAAGCAAGGAGAGACATTGTCATTTCCTTGAGCCCCGTTGCACGTCTAGCCGAGTCTCATGGAAGCAGCTTCGATCGTGGGATTGTCAACTGGGGCGACGTGGTGTCTGGCATTCGCAAATCCTGTTCACCCCCCTGCCGACTCTGGCTGGACGAGCCCACAGACAAGGTCATCGGCAAAATCAAGTCCTTCCCATCTAATGTATCCATAAAGGACATAGTGGGAGTAAAGCCGAACTCCAGCGATAACGTTGGACTAATGGCAACCCACTTAGTTTCCGATATTGGACACACTGTTTCAGCAGAGACATTTTGGACCAGCTCGATCAAAGAGCATACAGCGATAGTGGTCACTGGACACCGCAGCACTGCACTCTCAAAACTTCTAGACGACTATGGGATCCTAGGCGTTTTCCAAAATCGCGTAGTACTCTTATTCTCATGCGGCACCAACATTTCTCACCAAGAGCACGCGCGACTAATTCGACTACATGGTGCCAAGGCTGTGCTCGCATTTCCGTCTGAAATCAATGCACCTGCTACACGGCGAGTCTTGAAAGCCATAAAGCGCAAATTGGACACCGGCCCTCAAGACTTGAACAATCTAGTCCAACTAGCCACAGAAGATGCCCTCCGTGAAGTTGAAGAATCAATAAATGAACTCAAAAAACGCAGACAGGGCACAAAATCCCTCGTAGAAGCGGAGCATGAAAGAGACGAGCTCAAGCTCATTCTACGCGGAACTCTTCAACTCTCGCTGCGCGCAAAAAGCAATGACTCACACTATGCATCACTAATGAGAAACGAAAATGAACCTACGCTTTAGACTCGATACTCCGATCAATCCAGAACTCGACCGCGAACATCAACAACTAGGCCCGGCCGCTGAGGCAGCCAGCGAGAGCTTTATCGTCGAGGTCCAACCCACAGCAGCCGTCAATCTTGACGATCTGCTTCGTATCGGGAAGTGGAGTCCTTTTGATCGCGAGTCTCGTTCTTTTGCTGACGTCTGGCTCCTTTTCCACACGTTACACGTAAGTCCGAATGAGAGAGAAACCCTCTCAAGCAATCCTACCGGACCAGCAAGCGTAGCTCTTGAGGTTGAATTTGATGATTCTGTCCGTGCGACGGTTCTTGACGTCTTCCCTAAGACTGAATTTGTCAATGTAGCACACGGAAAGATCGCATGTTCAATTAGACTAAGCACAAATGGCGCTGGCATTCATAGCGGTCAGATCGACGACAACAAACAAGATCCAGTCTATGAGACAGCTGCAAAGACCCAAGCAGACATCGAGGCATGCGCAGAGCTGCGGTTCCAAATCCTGACGTCAAAAATTATCAGCGTAGGAGTACACGCAAGCAAATCAGAATGGTATCTCTACGAACGCGAGCAGCCGCTTTTTGGGGAGCATACTCTTGCTCACACAGTCTGGGTACCGCCAGGAACACAAAACATTTCATACATATGCAGAGTTCGAGCTGCTGCTGGTGGTTGGAGAAAATGGTTCTCATCACCTAGGAAGCCCGCCTGGGGACGAGTTCAATGCGATCTGGCCACGACACTAGAAGTTCCTGTTCTAGATTACCTGCTGGCGCGAGGCATCATTATCAAAGCGATTGATCGCACAGAGTAGGATTCACCCCAGAGGTCACCTAAATTGACTTGATATCCCGCATGGGCGAACCAATTTCGGCAATGGGCTGGAGTGACGCGGTAGCGTGCGCGTCGTGCGGTCCGAACCAGGGCCTCTGACGTTCGCGGACCATAACGTCGGATGTACTGCTTTTGCAGTGCCCAGCCTGACTCGATGGGGTTGAAGGCGGGGGAATAAGAAGGCAGGTACAGCGTAAGCGTCCGGCCCAGGGCATGCCGGGAAGAGGGTTGAGGCGTAGGAAGAGCGAGGTGGAGCTCTCCTGGGCGAATGCTGGCGCAAGGCAGACGACAGCGTGGAACGCCCGCAAGCCAACCTCGGGAGCCTTCACCCGACGTCGAGCAGGAATGCGGATGCGGCTACGAGGCGGCGACGCCTACAGCCGTTGCGTCGCTGGTGTGCGCCTTCGACCAAGCGTCGGGGAGTAGCTCGTCGAGCCTCGAGCGTGACCAGCCGCGTTGCAGCTTGATGATGACATCGGTGGCCCAGAGGAGAGGGTTGACCCCTTGCAGGCTGCACGAGCGGAAAAGCGTGAAGCCGATGGCGAGACGTTCCGCGCCCTTGTCGGAGCCGGCGAAAAGGAAGTTTTTGCGACCGATAGCGACCTTGCGCAGCTGCCGCTCCGCCTCACCATTGTCGATTTCGAAGCGCCCGTCGGAGAAGCACCGCCGCCAGGCTTTCTCCTGTCCCTTTGCATAGAAGATGGCTTCATAAAGAGGCGTCTTTGGCACGAGCGATGGATGGGTCTCGTGCACCCATCGAACGAACGCATCGACCAGGGGCATCGCGTGGGCTTGTCGATGGGCATGCCGCTGCTCTGGAGAGAAACCGCGTGCCTTGCACTCGGCCTCGACACGATAGATGGCCTTGAAGTAGCCGAGAGCGATGGCGGCGCAGAGGTCGCCGAGCTTGGCAGCCTTCTCGAACTTGGCGCGGATGTGCATGCCGCATCCGAGTCGACGCTCCTCGGAGAGAATGGGCGCGCAGCCTGTCGATTGACGCAGCATGGCGTTGTAGCCAGCGTAGCCATCGCCCTGAAGAAAGCCCTGAAAGGGCTATAGCAAGGCGGCTGGGTGCTTGGCCTTCCAGTCGGGCGCATAGAGAAAGGCTGCGAGGTGGTCACTGACGAAGACCCACAGGTGACCGCGTTTGAGGCGCCGAGGATGCTTGCGGTCCTGGACGGGGATGCCCCTATCGTCGGTGCGCAGATAGGGCTCAGCCAGGACCCGCTCGGTGATGCGCGCCGCGATGGGAGCCAGCAGATCTAGGGTAAACGCGGTCCAGTCTCCGAGCGTGGAGGACGACAGGACGACGCCCGAGCGTGCACACGCCTGGGCCTGCCGATACAGCGGCATCGAGTCCTCGAACTTGTCGACGATGAGCTTGGCCAGCAGGCCAGGACCGGGACGACCGCGGTCCATGACCTTGTCGGGCGGTGCGGTGGTGACGCCCTGCTCGGGACAGCGGGGGCAAGCGAGCTTCTCTCGTTGCTGCTCGACGACCACGAACCGAGCAGGGATGAAGTCGAGCACCTCGCTGGTCCGGTAGCCAATGCAGGACTTGTCTCGACCGCATTGGCCGCAGACGCGCTCCGAGGCGGGCACTGCCAAGCGCTCCCGATGGCGCTCCAGATGCGCTGGTAGCGGCTCACGCTCTGCACGCTTCGGTGGCTTCGGTGGGTCGGCAGCAGGAGCTTGCTGCTCCGCCTTCTCGGGCGAAGCCTCATCGGGCGGCGCTTCAGGAAGCTGAGAAGCAGGGGCCTCGTCGGCGTCGAGCAGCGTCGTCAGCCAGAGCGAGAGCTGGTGCGAGCTGACCTTCTGGCTCTTGCGACCGTACAAGGCCCGCAGGGCGGTCTGGAGGCGCAGCGCGAGCGCATGGTGTGCGTCGGTCAGCTGGGTGAGCCAATTGAGCACGTGCTCGATGAGCTCCGTGACGCATCCTCGGTCCGCGAGCTGGGTCAGCTGGCGCCGAACCTGCACGAGGTCAACGGGAGCCTTGACGACAGCAGAAGAAGAGCGGGCCACGTATCGAGCGGTGTATTCACCGCGCGCCGCGGCACAAGGCATTCAATTTACGCCGCGAGTTTGCCGGGCGAAGGCAACCTCCAGCGCTTTTTCCTCGTCGCACCCGACAGGTCGAGCCCTTCGAGCATCAGCGCAAGCTCGGTGGCATCCATCTCGACATGTGTCCGCCCTGCGCTCACGGCGTGAGCGAGGTGGAATCGCCCTTGAGCGAGCCGCTTGGACACGATGCAGTAGCCGGTGCGATCCCAGAACAGGATGCGCACCTGGTCCGCCCTGCGGTTGAGGAAGACGAAGAGGTGGCCACTCAGCGGGTCGGTGCCGAACCGCTACATCACCTGCGCCGACAGGCCATCAAAGCCTTTGCGCAGGTCCGTGGGCTCCGCCGCGACGTAGACCCGCACCGACGGCGGGAGCATCAGCATGCGCCAGTACCTCCAGCCACACGGAGCACCCGCGCCAGTGTCGTCGTGTCGAAGCCCTCCTGCACCCGCACGATGCACCCGTTGGGGAGCGCCAGCTCGATGACGGTTGCGGTGGCAGGCGACGGCGCCACCCCTACGCGCGCCAGCTGGGCCTGTGGCGACTTGACGACTCGGACCGGGAGAAACCTCGGCGGTGTGCTCTGAAGCGCCGCTCCAGAGGACGTACGGAGCCGCGACGTCCACCAGTACAACGACTGGACCTTCAAGCCCTCCAACCCGGCAAACGCCTTCGCGCTCAAGCCGCTCTGATTCCAGCGCTCTACCCGCTCACTCCATTCCGCTCGCGTCGCCATCTAAACCTCCAGTGCCTTCGATGACCTCTGGAGTTACCCACCCGCACTCGGCTGGTCACGATGGCGGTGACCGGACGGATACGTCCCTGTGCAACGACACCGACCGCACGTACCCCACCCCTCTGCGGTGCCACTCGTCAGGGATCCTCGCGGCGTCGCAGCAGAGCGAACCTCATGCCGTCCGGCTCCAGGCCTGGTCACACCCGCCGAGACACGGCTTCTCGAGGGCGATGGCGGCGCAGGTCGTCGGCGGGCGGGTTGCCATAGAGGCGGCGGTACTCGCGGCTGAACTGGGCGTGGGTCTGGTAGCCGACGCGGAAGCCGGCGGTGCCGACGTCGAGCTGGTCGACGAGGATCAGGCGCCGGGCTTCGTGCAGGCGGAGGTGCTTCTGGACCTGGAGGGGCGTCAGGGAGGTGGCGGCCTTGAAGCGGTGGTGCAGGGAGGAGACGCTCATCCCGGCGTGGTGGGCGAGGTCCTCGATGCGCAACGGCTCGGTGTAATGCGCGCGCAGCCAGGCGAGGGCGCGGCCGACGCCGGTGCTCTGGCTCTCGTCGCTGGCGATGCGCACGAGGGCAGGGCCGAGGGGGCCGGTGAGGACGCGGTAGAGGACTTCTTGCTCGTGGAGGGGGGCGAGGGCGGGGATGTCGCGGGGGCGGTCCAGGAGGGCGAGGAGACGGCGGAGGGCGTCGAGGAGGTCTTCGTCGGCGCGGCGGACGGCGAGGGCGGGCGCGGGCTCGCCGAGGGTGGGCTTCAAGGGGGCGCGCGCGAGGAGCTGGGTGAGGACGGTGGGGTCGATGGCGAGGGCCAGGCCGAGCTGCGGCCGGGTGGGGGATCCCTCGACGGTCCTGGAGGACACGGGGAGGTCGCGGGTGACGAGGAGGTAGTCGCCCGCGTCGTAGCGGAGGCGCTGGGTGCCGACGGTGATCGTCTTGGCGCCTTGCACGACCAGGGTGAGGCAAGGCCACTGCAAGGTGTAGGCAGGTGGGGTGGAGCCCGAGCGGTGGCCGATGAAGAGGCGCTCCACCGGCGTGCGGGTGTCGGCGTCCGGCGTGGCGTGGCGCGCGATCGTGTCGGCCAGGGCGGCGACGAGCGCGGTTCGCTTCTGCATGATCGTCGATGTGCTCCTCGGCGCTGACTTTAGGGGTCATGTGCGCTGGCGGCAATGAGCGCGCGAGCGGCAGGTGCGGTCGTGCGAGCGGGATCATCCAGGAATCCATGGTGTAGAGAGAGGTGTCGGCCCTGGTGGAGATCACGGGTGATAGGGGATGAAAGGTCGCGTGGCGCGCAGGGTCGAGCGTGCGGGCTGCGGGCTGGCCGCGGTTGAGTTTGCAGGATCGAACATGTCATCGGCAGGATGACGATAACGCTCGGCGCCGCTCCCGAGGCACGAGAGGGCACCTGAACCTGTCGCCCCGGAGGGCTTCCCCATGGTCAAAGCGTATGCTGCTCTCTCCGCCACGAGTCCGCTCGCGCCATTCGCGATCGAGCGCCGCGCCCCTGCCACCGAGGATGTGGTCATTGCCATTCACCATTGCGGGGTGTGTCACACGGACATCCACCTGACGCGCAATGACTGGGGGACGTCGATCTACCCGATGGTGCCGGGTCACGAGATCACGGGGGTCGTGACGGAGGTCGGTGCGCGCGTCACGCGCTTCCGGGTGGGGGATCGGGTCGGCGTCGGCTGCTATGTGGATAGCTGCACGACGGGCGAGGTGCGCGATCCCGACCGGGAGCATTACCAGCCAGGGGTGGTGATGACGTACAACGCGAGGGTGGAGGGTGCCGATCATCCGACCCATGGCGGCTATTCCGAGAGCATCGTGGTGAAGGAGGGCTACGTGGTCTCCATCCCGGATGCGCTGCCGCTCGACGCTGCAGCGCCGCTCCTGTGTGCGGGAATCACGCTGTATTCACCGCTGCGGCACTGGAAGGCGGGGCCGGGGAAGCGGGTGGCCATCGTGGGGATGGGCGGGCTCGGGCATGTGGGTGTGAAGCTGGCCCATGCGATGGGCGCGCACGTGACGGTGCTGAGCCAGACGCTCGCGAAGCGCGAGGACGCGCAGCGCATGGGGGCGGATGCTTATCATGCGACGCGCGATCCGGAGACGTTCGAACGGCTCGCAGGGCGCTTCGATCTGGTGCTGAACACGGTCTCGGGCGATCTCGACTGGAATGCGTACCTGAACCTGCTGGCCACCGATGGCGCGCTGGTGCTGCTCGGGATGCCGGAGCAGCCGGTGACGGTGAACCCGTTCCTGCTCGTGCCGCACCGGCGGAGCCTCAGCGGGTCGTGGATGGGGTCGATGCGCGAGACGCAGGAGATGCTCGACTTCTGCGGGAAGCACGGGATCACGGCGGAGATCGAGGCGATTGCCATCGAGCGGATCGGTGAGGCCTACGAGCGGATCGTGAAGAGTGACGTCCGGTATCGGTTCGTCATCGACATGGCCACGCTGGCGGATGGGGCGCGGTGATCGGGTGCTTGGACGAGGACTTCGCTTGCTGCCCGACGCACCAAGCCGCCGCTCGATGTCGAGAGATGATCCAGGTCATCCGAGTGAAGCGCGGTGAGGCAGGCGCTCCAGCGCGCGCCCCTCTTGCAGAGGCCACGAAGGGCGAATCCTCACCGCGTGCGTCGCTTCACTGAGGGAGGTACTGAGACGGATTGAACACCGTCCATCGATTGTCGCACAGATCATCGATGCCATCGCCGTCGTAATCGTAGAGGTAGGCGTATGGGGCTGGCGAAACATGACACCACGCCTCGCACATGTCACCAATGCCGTTACCGTTCACGTCGCTCTGACTGCTCGAATTCGCAATACAGTTGTCGGCGGCATCCACCGCGCCATCACGATCGATGTTCGCCGAGGTGGCAGGGTTGCTCGCATTGGAAACCATTGCGGAGAATCCAGCGTCGATGTTCGACACGGAGAGCCCGCCCACGCCGGGACACGAGCTCTGTGCCATTCCCAGGACCACATGATTCGGCGGTAGTGGCGGACCGAAGGAACCGATGTCGTAGGTTCCACCGAGGTAAAATCCCCCCCGTGGAGAACCGATGGATTGACCGCACCAAGAGCCCGTAGGCCTCTCGAAATTGTTCAGCCATTGGTTGATGTCTGCCCCCATGAACCGTGTACGCTGCCCGATTGGCCCCATCTGGAACGTCAGATCGCACCACTCATTCGTCCCCGCCTGCTGAGCCTGTACCTTGAAGGAAGTGGAGGCCCTGGCGCCCGACGGCACGTTGATGAAGCATCGTGCGTTGGAGCTACCGGAATTCATGCACTCGGACGTGATGGACCATAGATGGTCCATCGCGCCCTGGCTGTCCGTGCTCACGATTCTGATGCGCCGCGTGACCTGGTTGCCCGGCAGTACGAACTGCGCACACGTGGCATCCCCGACGGAGTCATAGTTCCACGAGCTGAAGTGCGGCAATTCCGCCACCGCGATCAGAGAGCCATCCTTCTCCGGTTGCACGACGGCATCGGTTCCGCCTGCCTGGACCCACACGCCGAGGTCCGTATCGTGGTGCCACATCGGGATGATCTCACCGCTTTTGACGGCAAGTGCGTCGTCGACGACGAGCGTGGTCCGGACCGTCTGGCCCGATCGAACCTGGACCTTGCGGCCATCCTTGAAGAGTTCGACTTCGAGCATCGCGTACGAGACCAGATCGACCGGCTCCCCTTTCACCGTGATCCCCGTCAGCCCAGCAGGAGCCGCCAGGATGTGGTTCTTCTGGAGGGGATCGATGGTCGTGAAGACGACGTCGACTTCGCCGCTGATGGGCACCGCAGCGGCACCGCGCTTCCCGTCGTCGGCGAAGCCAAGGTCCCCTGGCTCGAACTCCAGCGAGAGGGGACCATTCCGGATGCTCACCGGAGCATCCACGTTGATGCGACGGGATTGGCTGCGGCCCAGGAGATAGCTGTCCAGCACCTGGTGTTCTCCCGGATGGACGGCAACGAGACGCTGCGAGAAGACGTATTCCGCATGCTCGAAGCTCGCAACCTGATTGCCACCCGGCACGTTGGTGAGCGTGTACTTGCCACCATCGTCCGTCATCACCTCGTTCCCAGCGACGCGCACGATGACCCCCGACACGGGCGCCTCGTCCACGTTCAGCACGCGACCCGTCACGATCCCGACCGGGTCGCGCTCGAGGCGTTCCAGGTGACGATTCATGAGAAGTTCCGCCCGATCCCCATCAGATAGGGCGGCGGCCGCCACCTCGACGCTCTCTCTCCGCGCCACGTCCGCGTCGTTGCCAGGATCGAGCGTGGCTCCACCCGTGCACGAGGCGATGCCGAGTGCCATTGCGGCAACGATCGATCCAGAAGACGCGATGCGTACACCCATCGTTCGTAGCTTCATGATCCTGCTCCTCTCCATGTTCATCACGACACCCGTAGTTCAGGAGGACTCCCGTCCCATGCCTCGATGCACGAAGTCGGAAGCCTCCTCTTTCGAGCGGATGCAGTTCCACCTGCCGCGCCCCTGAATGACTGCATGGAAACGCGGCCCTCCACCACGCTCCTGCATTCACGCACGACGGTAGGCCGCCAGAGCGAAGAGGCGTTCCTCAGACTCGGACGTACCTCGGACCGGCACAGAAGTTCTCTGGCCTTCGTGAACGACCGCGGTCGCTCACGTCAATGAGGCGCCGCCGCACTCCACACGTAACAGACGATGCGAGGACTTCTTTGGATGGCAATCTTTACGAGGACTTGCAGCACAGAAGACCAGACCTCGTTACGTTTCGTACCGAGCGTCGCTCACTCGATGCGTGCTCTGAATTCCCGGTGCAATCCACTCCGCATTGCGGACTCGGACGACGATTCTCTGCATCACGAGGTGCGCAGAATCTCTGGGAAGTGAACTCGACGCTGGCGGCAGGGCTCAGCTCCCGGAAGGCCACGGCGTGCCGAATTCGGGGAGTCGCTTCAGCTCGGGGTGGTGGCGGTGCCAGTAGGCGTGGTTCAAGAGCGTCCAGGCGCTGCGGACGAGGCGCAGGACGAGGTAGCGGACGGCGTCCTCGTAGCGGTCGAAGGTGTGCTCGTCGAAGCGGGAGCCGCGCTCGGTGAACGACGTGATCCATTGCGCGCCCTTCGGTTCGAGGGCGTGCTTGTCGTCCCGCTGGCCAGGGGGGTCGTTCGGTGTCCACACGCCGCGGGGGTCGAAGCCGTGGGTGAGGACGTGGGCGACGACCTCGTCGGGGGTGACGGAGATGAAGTCCGTGTACTGGACGTCCGCCATCTGCGCGCCGGGGGCGAGCAGGGAGCGCGCCCAGTGGCCTGGTCGGTTGCTGAGGATGGCCTGGATCTGCTCGGGCTTGCTCCGCATGAGGGGCGCGGAGCGTAGCGTCGTCAGGGGGCGCGCACCATGGAGGCCTTCGAAGCGCACGGCAGGGGGTTTCCATGGCGCCGCGCTGCCGTCGGAGGGCGCGTGACAGCATCATGTAGAGCAAGAATTCCGCCGCTTTCTGTGGCGTGGAAAACGAAGAAGGGGTGATAGCGTTCACGATCGTGGTTTCGGTCACGATGCAGTGTCCCTTCGTCGCGTCGACCCTGGTCTGGGGTCCGCGGCCGGGAGAGTGGCTCCTCACCGTGGGTGTCAAGGCGACGTTCTCGCTCGTGGCAGGCCAGGAGAGCGTGCTGTCCGACGTGCAGGTGGGGATGCAGGACGACACGTACTGGGACGACGATCCGCAGGCGAGTCTGCGGGTGCCCACGGACTTCGTGCCGTACAAGCCGCGCGCGGAGGTTTTTCTCTCGGGGCATGCGTTCGCGCCCGGGGGCGTGCCCGTGGACGAACTCACGGCGGTGCTCGGCGTCGGGGCGCTCAGCAAGGGGCTCCGGCTCACGGGGGAGCTTGCATGGGGGCAAGGCGCGCCTTTTCGGGGGGCGCCGTTCTCGCGGGTCGCGCTCCGGCACGAGCGCGCGACGAGGGTCGGAGAGGGGGGGACGCCAGGCAGCGCTCCGGGCTTCGGTCCCATCGCGCCACGCAGGCGCGCGCTCCAGCTCCAGCTCTCGGAGGAGGGGCTCCGGTGGGCGTACCAGCTGAAGGGCACCCCGGCGCTGGCGCCAGGTGGCTTCGACCCGAGGTTCTTCAACGCAGCGCCGCTGGATCAGCAGGTCGAGCGGCTCGACCCGGGGGTCCCGCTCTCCCTGCGGAACCTCCACCCTCGGTTGCCCCTCCTGGAGACGCGGCTGCCCGCGGTGCGCCCCAGGGCCTTCCGGCTCGACAGGGCGGGGACGCAGCCGACCGAGATCACGCTGCGCTGCGACACGCTCTGCATCGACACCGATCGGGCGCTGGCCATGCTCACGTGGCGCGGCGTGACGGGGATCATGACCTCCCACGCGCTCGAGGTCGCGCGCGTCGTCGTCGCCGCTCAGCCTGCAGGAGAAGCGCTGAGCTATGCGGACCTCGTCCAGCACGCGCGCGCTCGACGAGGCCGTGGGGCGCCGTCGATGTCGCCACAGGACGTCGAGGCGCGGCGGGTCGAGCACGACGTGCTCACGACCAGCGCGCCCGCGCTCACCCCCTCCTCGGCGCCGCTGCCCTTCAATCCAGGGGCGCCTTCGTCGGGCTCGCTGACGCCGCTGCGGTCTTCGGCTTCGTCTGCCCAGGGGGCGGCGTGGGCCGAGCGCGATCCCCGCCAGTCCTCGCCCCCGTCGGCCGAGGGGGCCGCGCGGCCCGGGGTCGCCGCACGCCGTCCCGAGGCGGGGGCCACGCAGGCGCCGCCGCTGCGATCGGCTCGGGGCACGCTCCCGTTCCAGATCGTGCGGCCCCTCCAGGGGGGGCCGGTGGTGGCGACGCCCGCCGAGCGTGGAGCAGGGCCAGCCGAGCACGGGGCAGAGCCCGCCGAGCGCGGTGCAGAAGCCGAGGACGAGGAGGATGACGAGGTCGTCACCTTGCTCGGTCAGTCCATCATCGCGCCGGCCCCTGCGGCGATGATGCCTCCCGGGTGGGCGCTGGCTCCGGTCGCCCCGAGCTGGCCGTCGGCTGCGCCGTCGCCCGCTCTGGGCACCTCGTCCGCGGCAGATGCCTCGTCCTCGGTAGACACCTCGTCCATGGCAGGCGCCTACGCCTCGTACACGGCCCCGGAGCCGACGGGACGTGACGTCGGGGCACGAATCACAGACGCCTCACCCACGGCCCCAGGGCCGACAGGACGCGACGTCGAGGCGCGAGCCACGCCAGGCTCGGCGGGCGCGGACGAGGCGTTCGTGGACATCCAGGCGGCCATCTGGGCGGGGCGACCGATCGCGGAGGCGCTCTCGCGGCACGCGCTGGACGAGCTGTCGTTCCGCGTGAGCTCGGACCGTCTGCTCCGGGAGCTTTCCGCTGAGGCGCAGGAGGGGAAGAGTGATCGGTTGCTCCGGCTGGGGGCGGAGCTGCGCAGGCGGCTCGCGTCGCTCGATGTGGCCAAGGAGCCTCGATGAGCTTCCGGCGTGTGGACAACACCACCCCCATGGCCGTGCATGCCGAGGTGCTGGAAGGCCGGCGTGGTGGCCTGGTGCTCACGGCGATCGCGAAGCTGACCTGGGAGGTGAGTCCGACGGGTGAGGCGAAGCTCGCGGAGCCCCCGGTGGGGGTGCGCCTGGAAGACGTCTTTCATGGTGCGCCGTATGCGTCGAGCGTGCGGTTTCCGAGCGATCGGGTGCCCGAGAAGCCGGGTACGGATGTGCTGCTCGTCGGGACGGCACGGCCTCCCGTGGGTGGCCAGGTGACGGCGATCGAGGTGGGGGTGCGCGTGGAGACGAAGCAGGGCGCGTTGCAGAAGCGGGCGCGCGTCCATGGGCCGCGGGTGTACTGCGCCACGGCGACCGGGATCGAGCCAGGCCCTGCCGGTCGGCTCGAAGCGACGCCGCTCATCTACGAGCACAGCTACGGCGGGGTGGATCGGTCCGGGCCGGGTCGGCCGCTGATCGAGGGGCGGAATCCGCTCGGCAGGGGGGTGGCGCGGGACCGTCGGGGGCTCGTCGGGACCGAAGCGCCGGCCATCGAGGAGCTGGAGCCGTCGCTCGGGTCACGCACGCCGGCGCCCGCAGGCTTCGGGCCGATCCCGGCCCACTGGGACCCGCGTGCGTTGTTCGGCGGCACGCATGATCATGCCTGGAAGCGGGAGCGCGCGCCGCTCCCTCCGGTGGACCGTGATCCTCGCTTCTACGCTTGCGCGCCGCCAGGGCTCTGGAGCGCGGTGCCGCTGCTGGGAGACGAGCCCGTCGAGATCGTCGGCGCGACCCCTGGGGGCCTGTGGCGCTTCCGGCTGCCCCGCTTCAGCCCGGTGTTCTCGTGCGTCGTGCGGGGCGCCACGAGCGCGTGTCCGACGCACCTCGACACCTTCCTCATCGATGCGGACGAGGGGCGGGTCGAGCTGACCTTCCGGGCGAGCATCCCGGTGCCGCGGAAGGTGCAGGCCATCGAGCGGGTGATCGTCGAGGGTCACTGGCCGTCGCCCCGGGGCTTCGTCGCGAAGGATGGCGGGCTGGGCGGTGCGGGGAGTCGAGCGCTGGGGGCTGCGGGGATGGGGGCTGCGGGGATGGGCGCCGTGGGGAGAGGAGAGGCAGGATGAGCGAGGAGCAGGTCGGTATCGAGCTGGCCCTGGACGTCGACGGGAGGGTTCGCCCCGTCGGGTGTCGTGTCTCGGAGGCTCTGTCGGAGTCCACCCACGCCGTCGTCGAGATCGCGACGGACGAAGACCTTCCCTTCGACGAGGTGCTCGGGGGGGAGGCCTCGCTGCGCATCAGCCTCGGGGACGGCGCCGAGCGGCGGTGGACGCTGCGGGTGGGCGCCGTCGAGTTCTCACGGTTCGAGGAGGGGACGCTTCGCTACGAGGTGCATCTGTACGACCACCTCTGGCTGCTCCGTCACACGCGCACGACGCGAAAATACCGTGGCCTCTCCGCCGAGCAGATCGTCTCGGAGGTGCTGTCCAGGCATCAGGTCGCTCACGTCTGGCAGCTGAGCAGTCCGACCCGCGTGCGGGAGTACTGTGTGCAGTACGAGGAGTCGGACTTCGACTTCGTCTCGCGGCTGCTGGAGTTCGAGGGCATCTACTACGCCTTCGATGAAGAGGGCGTGATGGTGCTCGCCGATCGTTCGAGCGCCGCGGACAAGGTCGCTGGGCGGTCTTCCCACTTCGAGCTTCTCGATGCGCACGGGGCGCTCAGCCGGGGGGAACTGGGAATCTTCGCGTTCCGCCGTGGCGCGCGGCTCGCTCCAGGGCGGGTGACGGTGAGCGACTTCGACTGGAAGAACCCGCAGCGCTCGCTGCTGACCTCGGACTCGGCAGCTTCGCATCCGTCGCTCGAGGTCTACGAGTACCCCGCTGGTTTCCGGGCGCAGGCCGAAGGAGAGCGGCTCGCGCGGCTGCGGCTGGAGGCTCACCAGGTGCGCGCTCACATCGTGGAGGGCGCAGGCAATGTGCCGACCTTCACGCCGGGGAGTCGGTTCGCGTTCGGGGATGCGGGTGGGGCGGCGTTCGAGGGGGAGTATTTCCTGGTCGGCGTGGAGCACACGGCGCGGGATGGCTCGTTCCCTCGGGCGCAGGGGGACGAGGAGGCCCAGTACGGGAACACGTTCCGGGCCCTCCCCGCGGCGACGCCGTTCCGGCCTCATCCCGGGACGCCGCGTCCGACCATCGAGGGGTGTCACACGGCCGTCGTCCGGGGGCCGGCGGGGGCCGAGATCCACACCGATCGCTTCGGGCGCTTCCGTGCGCAGTTCCACTGGGATCGCGAGGCGTCGGGGACCGACCAGGATTCGCGCTGGATACGGCTCCTCCAGGAGAGCGCGACCTCGATGGTGCTGGCGCGTGTCGGCTGGGAGATGCGGGTCGCGTACATCGACGGCGATCCGGATCGGCCGGTGGGGATCGCGCGCGCCATGAACGGGGTGATGCCGCCCGCCTACGCGCAGCCGGCGAACAAGAGCACGATGACCATCAAGACGCCGTCGTCGCCGGCGACAGGGGGCTTCAGCGAGATCAAGCTCGACGACACGGCGGGCGCGATGCTGTTCTCCGTCCGGGCGGAGCGGGACTACGAGGCCGAGATCAAGCACGACAAGGTCGAGACGATCGGTCGGGACGAGACGCGCGAGGTGGGCCGGCACCTGACGCACACGGTGGGGCGGGATCAGAGCGTGGTCATCGGGCACGACGCGAAGGAGGCGATCGGAGGAGACCGGCGGCTCGAGGTCAAAGGAGACCGGACGAAGCAGGTGGAGGGCTCGGAGAAGGTCGACGTCGGCGGGAGCGTCACCGTGTCGACGGCGAAGGACGAGACGGAGGCGGTGGGGTCGGTGCGCATGACGTTCTCGGGGGGGTTCCAGATGCCGGATCTCGCCGCGCGGGGGAAGTCGGTCGCGAAGGGCCTCGTCCCGGATCCGAAGGCGATCGGCAAGAAGGCCGTGGCGGCGGCGAAGAGCGGCGCACAGAAGGGGGCCAAGGATGGCTTCGAGGCCGCGGGCGGTCTGCCGTCGGTCGCGACGGCGCCGGGAGGCGTGGCCGGCTCGGTGCTCGGGGGAGCGGCGAGCGGGGCGCTCGGCGGAGTCCAGGAGAGCCTCACCAAGAGCATCCAGGGCATGGTGCCGTCGGCGAGCGGCATCGCCAGCAAGCTGACCGGTGGGCTGTCGGAAGGGGTGACGTTCGGGAAGCTGGCGGATCAGTTCCTCGTGGGTTCGATCAGCCGTACGGCCTCGGAGAAGATGAGCCGCACCGTGGGGGGCGCGTTCATCTCGGCGGGCGTGGGGAACATGACGACGACGGCCGGGAAGGCGTACGTGGAGACGGTGGGCGGGGTGAAGCTGACCACCTCGTTGAGCGAGGGAATCTCCGAGTCCATCGAGGGGCAGCTCGTGGTCACGGTGGGCGGTGCGGTGGTGCGGTCGTCGGTCGGCGACATGACCGTGTCGTCCCGCGCGAATCGGGTGATGGTGGGCGCCGCGCTCGATCTCACGTCGAGCAAGCAGGTCCACGTCGTCTCCAAAGAAATCGAGATCGTGGGGGACGCACTGCTCGATGTCGATGTTTCCGGCGCAGGCATCCAGCTCACGCCGGCGGGCATCCAGATGCGCGGGGCGGTCCAGATCAAGTCGGACGAGAGCGTCACCGTGACCGGCAAGACCCACACCCTGTCGACGTGAAGGAGGAGCGATGAGCGTCGGGGATCAGGAGCACGCAGCGCTGCACGTCGACGGGGAGCCCTTCGAGGTCGTCTCGCTGTCGGGCACGGAGGCCATCTCCGAGCTGTTTCGTTACGAGGTGGTGTGCGCGGTGGCCTCGATCGGTCACGAGCCGCAGGCCCTGATCGGCGCGGAGGCCAAGGTGCGGCTGCGCGATGGGTTCGGGGCGGAGCGGGTCGTCTCGGGGATCGTCACGGAGGCCGAGGAGCGCGCGTTCGACCACGGGTCGGCACGGCTCACGCTCGTGGTGCGCCCCGCCGCCTGGGCGCTGACGCTGCAGCGAGGGTGCCGGGTGTTTCAGGAACTCTCGGCGCAAGGGATCGTCGAGCGCGTGCTCGGTGGGGCGCCGCGCTTCGGGCGGAGCGCCGAGGTCCGGGCCCGCTGGGAGCTGTCGGCGGTGTACGCGGCGCACGGGTACTGCGCCCAGTACCGCGAGGACGACTGGTCGTTCGTCCGGCGGCTGCTCGAAGAGGAGGGCATGTACGCGTGGTTCGACCACGCGGACGGTGAGAGCGTGCTGGTGTTCGGGGACGACTCGTCGCGGGCGCCGGAGCTCGCTGGCGGGGCCCGGATCGCGTTCGCGCTCGACGCGGGCATGCGCCGCTCGGAGGAGAGCATCCTGGAGCTGGGCATGGGCGTGCGGGTGGCGGCGTCGAAGTTCACGGTGGGGTCGTTCAACCCCGAGAAGCCGAGGCTCCAGGTGCAGGGGTCGGCCGGTGGAGGTGAGCGCGAGATCTACGAGGCGGGGGGCGGTGGGCCGGCATCGCCGGACGGGTGCGGGCGGCTCGCGCGGTTCATGGCGGAGGCGGCGGCGGCCGGCGCCAGGGGCGTGCGGGGGACGTCCACCAGCGTGCGGCTCGTGCCGGGGATGATCGTGGAGGTCACGGAGCATCCCCTGGCGCGCCTCGACGGGCGATACCTCGTGGCGTCGTCGTCGTGCACGGTCACCCAGCGACGTCGTGGTGCCGCTGGTGCATCGTCCGACGAGCGGCCGTTCCTGTGCCGCTTCCAGCTCATCCCGAGCGCAGCGCCGTTCCGCCTGCCGCGCGTGACGCCTCGGGGCAAGCAGGCGGGGTTGCAGCTCGGCGTGGTGGTCGGTCCCCAGGGGGCCGAGATCCACCCGGATGCGTCCGGACAGGTGCGGGTGCAGCACCACTGGGACCGGGAGGGCCAGCGCGACGCGGACGCCGGGAAATGGATGCGCGTGGCCCAGCGGGGCACGGCCGACTCGATGCAGCTCCCGCGCATCGGCTGGAACGTGGCCACGTTCAACGAGGAGGGGGAGATCGATGCGCCCTCGGTGCTCAGCCGTCTGCACGATGCCGAGCATCCGCCCGCGTACCCGCTGCCAGCGAACAAGACGCGCGTCGTCTTCAAGACCGCCACGACGCCCGGAGGGGGTTCGTTCAACGAGATCTACTTCGAGGACCAGGCGGGGGCAGAGGAGATGTTCGTCAACGCCTCCAAGGACATGCGCTTCCTCGTGCAGAACGATCGCGCCGAGCGGGTGTCGCGGGACGCATCGCGCGCGATCGGCCACGATCACGAGTTCTACGTCGAGGCGGATTACGAGGATGTGGTGAAGCGGGACCAGCGCGTGACCATCGGTCACGACGAGACCATCGAGGTCGACGGCTCCGCCGAGAAGCTCGTCACGGGAGACGAGACCAGCACGATCGCGGGGCGGAGGTCGCTCGATGTGGGCGGGAAGCACACCGACAAGGTGGGCGAGACCCGACGCCTCACGGTGGGCGCGGCGCAGATCGACACCACGCTCGGCCTCATCGCTTCCACGGCGAAACGGACCTCCATCCTCGTGGGTGGGGCGATGATCCGCGCCACCGCGTCGGCGATCACCGAGTCGCATGGCTGGGTCAGCGTGCAGACCATCGGGGGCGCCAAGATCGAGCTGGTGAAGAAGAGCCGTGTCGTCGATGTGAAGAAGAACCACATCGAGACGGTGGGTGGCGCCGTGATGCTCACGACGGGTGGGGCGTACCGGGATCACGCGAAGACGTCGTCGTCGTGGACGACGCTCGGCGTGGCCGCGCTCCGCGCGCCGGTGATCGTGCTGGAGGCGACGGAGCGCTTGCAGCTCGCGGTGGGCAGCAGCGTGATCACCATCACCCCCGACGAGATCACCATCGCCGCCAGCACGTTCGATCTCTCGAAGTCCAGCGCGGTCGTGATGAACACGGCCCAGGCGTCCTACAACTGAACGGTGGCAAGCTCATGAGCAATGATCGACCCCTGCTCTACGCGCTCCACCTGAACGGCGAGACCTTCGCCGTCCGGGAGGTGGACGGTCACGAGGCGATCTCCACGCCCTTCCAGCTCACGCTCCGGTTCGCGCTGGAGGGCGGCCTGCCGGCCATGCCGGAGGAGCTGCTCGGGCTCGGTGCCGTCGTGCGCATGGCGCGGGACGGGGAGACCACGCGCAGCATCACGGGGGTGGTGACGGAGATCTCCGCGAGCGCGTCGATCCGGGGCGTGTCCGAGATCCAGGTGGTCGTCGAGCCGCAGCTCGCGCTGCTGCGCGAGCGGGTGGATTACCGGGTCTTTCGCGAGAAGAGCGTGCCCGAGATCGTGGAGGAGGTCCTGACCGGCGTGAGCATCCGCCAGGGCAGCGAAGGGGCGTCCGGTCTCGCGCTGCGCCTGTCGGGGGAGTATGCGAAGCGGCCGTACTGTGTGCAGTACGGGGAGTCGGACCTCGACTTCGTGCACCGGCTGCTCGAAGACGAGGGGATTTTCTACTACTTCCTGGAGCGCGACGGCCTGGTCCTCGGGGACAACCCGGGGGCGTACGCGCCGATCGAGGGGGAGCACGTGCTCCCGTTCCGAGGAGGGAAGGGCCTCGATGCCCAAGGCGAGGCGGTGACGGCCATCGCGCGGCGGGCGTCCATGTCGGTCGGCAAGGTCTCGCTCCGGGACATCAACCTCGAGCATCCGAGCCTCAATCTGGACGTCGAGGCCCCAGGTCCGACACCAGGAGGTCCCGAGCTCTATGACTACCCGGGGGAGTACGCGACCCCGGCCGAGGGCGCGCGCAAGGCCCGGCTCATGGCCGAGTCGTTTGCGTGCGCGTCGGCGGGCTTCGCCGGAGAGAGCCTCTCCAGCCGCCTCGTGCCAGGCCACACGGTCGACGTCGAGGGTACCCCGGGCGGGGTCGGCGACGGGCGGCACACGATCATGCGCGTGGTGCACGCCTTCCGGCGCACCGAGCGGGGCTTCTCCTGCACCTTCGAGTCCCTGGACGCGGCGACGACCTTCCGCCCTCCGCGGCTCACCCCTGCCCCCCGGCTCCTCAACCCCGTCACCGGCATCGTGACCGGTCCCCCGGGCGAGGACATCCACACCGATGCGCTCGGGCGGGTGAAGGTCCACTTCCACTGGGATCGGCAGCAGCCGTACGACGATGACTGCTCGCACTGGATCCCGGTGCTGCAGGACAACACGGGGCACTCGGTCGGCATCCCTCGCGTCGGCTGGGAGGTGCTGGTGCAGTTCCTCGAAGGCGACCCCGACCGCCCCGTGGTCCTGGGCCGCATGTACAACGCGACCGACAGCTTCCCGGTGCCGCTGCCCGAGGGCAAGACCCGCTCCGCCCTCAAATCGCTCTCGTCACCAGGCCGGAACGGCACGAACCAGATCGAGCTCGACGACATGGCGGGGCAGGAGAAGATCACGCTCCTCGCCGAGCGGGATCAGACCATCCAGGTCGCCAACGACAAGGCCGCGAGGATCCTCCGCGACGAGCAGATCGTGGTGGTGCGCGACGAGCGGGTGGAGGTGGACCACGACCAGCGCGCGACGATCGATGGCGATTTCTCGCACACGGTCGAGGGAGACCAGGCGCGCACGGTGGCCGGCTCGCGCTCACGCAGCGTCGAGGGGTCCGAGACCTCGACGGTGGTCCAGAACCGGCGCCTGACCATCGGGGGGATGCACCAGCGCAAGGTGGGCACGGACGACGTGGTCCAGGCGAAGAACCTGATCGAGCGGGTGGGGGCCGTGAACCTGGAGGCCTTCGTGAAGACCCACACGACCACCTCCGGGCAGGCGGAGCTGCTCACCGTCGGCGGCGCGCTCATCGAGGTGGCGAAGAAGCAGAAGAGCGAGTCGGTGAAGAAGCTCCGCACGGAGACGGTGGGTGGCATCGTCTACACGAAGGCGAAGGACAAGATCTCGGCGAAGGCGGGGAAGAAGCGGACCATCACGGTGGGTGGCGCGATGAGCGTCACGGCGAAGGGGCCGGTCGTGGTCGAGGGGGGCGAGAAGGTCCGGATGAAGTTCGCCACCGGCGCGGTGAAGGCCGAGGGGGTGCTGCTCAAGGTGGGGGACTCGTTCGTGATGCTGCACGACGGCGTGGTCACCTTGCGCGCTGCGAAGAATCTCGCGGTCGATGTCCCCGGGATCAACACGCTCGGGTCGCCGGGCATCGCGATCATTCCCGGGGCGGCGGTGATGGTGAAGACCGCGGACAGCAGCGCGTCGGCAGACGCCGCCCGCGCGTCGGGAGGGGGAACCACTGGCAATGGCTCGGTGGGGGTGGCCGGAGGCCTCGCTGCAGGGCCGGGGGTTCAAGGCGCCGGGCCCCCGGGAGCGCCATCGCCCGTGGAGGCGCTCCAGAGGGCCGCGAGAACGGGGTACGATTTCGATCCTCGCGCCTGCAACTTCTCGGTGCAGGAGACGCTGAGGGCTTACGCCGAGAGCCGCGGCATCCGGCAGGGGACCGACGGTCAGGCGATTCCGCTCTCGGGGCAGGCCAACCAGATGGTGACCACGCTCCAGCAGCGGTCGAGTGCTTACGGGCAAGCCGATGGCGCCCAGGCGCAGGCGCTGCGCGAGCAGGGCATGGCGTGGGAGGCGGTGACACGGGAGGAGGCCACCACGTATGCCAACCAGGGTGATCTGGTCGTGGCAGGGCTGAGGAACCCCACGGGCAGCGGGCACGTCGCCGTCGTCGTGCCAGGCGATGGCAGAAGGGCGGGCGATGGGGAGACCTATCCGTTCGTGTCGGGCGGCGGGAGCCGCTACGGCGCGAGCGATGGTTCACGCACCTCGGGAGAGGTGTGGAACCGGACCGATCGAAGCAACGTCGAGTATTACCGTTTCGTCCCACCGCCAGCGCCTCCACCGCCGCCGGCTCGGGGTACGGGGGCACCGACGATCTGAGGCGCAGGAGCAGGCGCGAGGCGCCATCGGGGTCACGCAGGAGGGCCATCAGCGATGCCGGACAGGAACGAGGATCTCTGGAGCTTCCAGCGCGCGAACGCTGAGGCCATGAGCGCTTTCGGCGTGGCGAACGAAGCCATGCTCGTGCCGCCAGCCCAGGGGTCGGGAGGGACGGGTCCGTCGCTGCCCGGGGGAGGCGCTGCACTTGCACTTCCGGGCAATGCAACGAACGCGCCGTCGGGACTCCTGGCGCCGATGAACGCGAAGCAGGCGAGCGATTGGGCGGCTGGTCCTCAGGCCCAGCTCCCGGTCGCAGCCGCGAAGACTGCCGATTTCAACGAGTCGATCGCCAGCAACGCCATCGATTATGAAGTGCTCCACGGCCAGGTTCCCTATCTATATGGTGGCAACAGCACGGCCGGGATCGATTGCAGCCACTACGTCAACCACGTCCTCGGCGTGACGGACCCGAACTACGACCCCGTCCGCGACTACCAGAGCACCTCCGTGCTCAACGACGAGCCGCCCGACTTCTACGAGCCGGTGGATGCGGGCGACGTCCAGCGTGGGGACATCGTTCTCTTCGATGGCCACATGGGAATCGTCACCAAGCCGATCGATCCGCTCACCGGGCAGGGAGAGTACATCGGGTCGCAAAGCTCGACCGGGGTCGCCACCACCGCGTTCGGCCCCAAAGCCCCGTACTGGGGAAAGACAGGTGGCAGGGAGGTCACGGGCTACCTTCGCTACAAGGGGAAGGGTGACGCGGCCGGGCAGAGCGCCACGAAAGGGTCGAGCGCGAATGCCGCGGCGGGAGAAGCCAATGGGGCATCCAGCGAGAACGAGAATGACGGTGGTACGCCCACTGCCGCCGAGGTGACGAACAACGACAGGGAGATCGCGACCCAGGGCTCGAACCACCAGGCGACGACCCAGCAGCCGACCGACGCACACCCGGGCAGCGTGAAGCAGTTCATGAACTTCGCTTCCTCGAGCCTGCTCCAGGGGGGAAGTGTGCTGACGAAGATCAAGGGGGCGTCGATCTGGCTGCAAGACACGGGGTGCCTCGGCCCCACGGAGCCGAGCCACGACGACCATCAGCCAGGGCTCATCACGGGCACGTACCGCGCCGTCGCGCGGGCGGTAAAAGCGTCGCGCGATTGCTTCGTGGAAGGTCAGGCGGTGGTGCGGGAGGGGGACGAGACCGAGCAGAATGGCGGGAATGCATCGGGTGTCGTGGAGAAGGCACCGCCCCCTGCGGCCGACAGTGACCGGATGATCCTAGCAGCCATCATCTACCATGAAGCATCCGACTACGATCCGGCGCGTGCTGCGGGCATGACGAAGGAGCAAGCAGAGGCCTACCGAAAACGAGTCGAGCAGGAGCGCCTGGCGGTCGGCTCCGTCGTGCGAAATCGAAGAGATTTCGCCAAAGCAAACCCGAAGCTTTTCGGGTCGGGCAAAGACTGGGGCGATGGTGAATCGATTGCGAGCGTGGTCCAAGCTCCGGGACAGTTCGAAAAGATCGACAGCCCGAACAGCAAGTATCGAACGTTCCTCAATGGCGATGTCCCCGCGGAGAAGCGCGATGAGTTGCTCGCCGTGGCGGACAGGGTCCTCGCCTGGGAAACACCGGCAAACATCGGATACTACGAGAACTGGCCGACGACACGAGAGTGGCCCGAAGACGCACCGAGCACCCCCTACCCCTTCATCGATTTTCTGAGTGCCAAAGCGCCGTTCACGGGGCGGACTGGTAGAGATCGAACCGATTACGTTCAGATAGGGAACACCGTCTTCCGCGGGCTGCTCCACAGGAATGAGATATGGCGTCCCAGAGGGGGGAATTGAGGTCTCGCCCAGCCATGGTCGCACGCATCATCTGGGGTCAGCCGGAGATCGAGGGTGGAGTGCGCCTCTCCAGTGGTGTGATGCGGTCCCGGTCGCCCACGGGTGGAGCTGCACGAGACTCCATCGTGCTGGTGGCAAAGGCCGCGCTCCAGTTCCCTCCAGAGGGGGAGGAAGCCTTGCTCATCCCTCCGCCACCGCTCAGCCTCGATGTGCTCAGCAGCCTCTCCGGTGCCACGGAATCAGAACTCGCTTACGCCTCGGACTTCGTTCCGGGGAAGCCGTCCGTGGAGGTGCTCGTCACCGGTCACGCCTACGCTGAAGAGGCTGCGCACCGCATCGACGCCTCGCTGGGCGTAGGAGCGATGCATCGATCATTCACGCTCGTCGCCAGCGGCCCTGCAACGCGTTTGCCACTCTCCAGCGCCTATCTGCGTGATACCGACGGGAAGAGGACCACAGCTCCCGTGGGCCCCATTCGTCCTCCCCCGCGCTCCGGCGCTCGCGAGCCTCTCAATCCAGACGCTCATTCGTACGCGTCGCCATCCCAGCGGCTTGACACCATCCCTCCTGACGCCGCGCTCGAACTCGTCGGCCTCTCCCCGCGTGCCCGGCGCCGCGTCATCCGGCTGCCAGATCTCACGCCGATGGCCATTGCGGTGAGTCGGTTCGGTGACGACATTCCCATCTCGCTGACGTGCGACACCCTCTGGATCCATACGGACGAGGAGCGGCTCGTGCTCGTCTGGCGCGGGCCGATCCCACTCCCGCCGACCACCGACCCCGCGACCATCGAGCGCATCGATCTCTGGCTCGCCCGCGCTGGGGAACCCGTCGATGTCGACTCGGTGCGGCGCCGCCTGCAGCGCGGAGTCTTCGCCTTCGCCGTGGAGGAAGCCGACGTGATCGAGGGCCGCGCTCCCCCTCCGATCCCGCCCGAGCAGCTCGCGGCGGTGAGATATGCGCTCTGGGAAGAGAGCCCGGAGCCGGCGCTGCCGCTCGAGGCGTATGCCCGGATCTCGGCCGAGCTGATGGAGAAGCGTGAGAGCCGCGCTGATGTCCTGCTGCACCACCAGCTCGACGAGGATGCATGGACTGTCGAGGAACGCGCCTGGCTCGAATGGATGGGCGCGGCGGCCATGCGCGGGGATGCACAGCCAGCGAAGGAATATGGTGACCTCTTTCTCGAAGCGCAGGAGGCGCTCGCAGGCCCTGATGAGGCGGCGCGGACGATCGACGACTACGTGCCGATCAAGGCGGCCATGGATCGAGGGGCGGACCCGACGAAGGTGCTCGCGGCCTTCACCATGACCTTGCCGGAGTGGTTGCGGCTCGACCGGCGGTTCTCCACGCTGGCGGCCAGCGATGCAGCGCTCCGGGCCGAGATTGAGGCAAAGTCGCGCGCCACGTCGGTGGATCCACGCTTGCTCGACGAGGACGAGTCCAGCGACGAGGACGACGAGGACGAAGACGAGGACGACGACGACGACGGCCACGACGCCCGAGGCGACGAGCACGACGACGCTGGCGAGCGCCGTGAAGGAGAGCTGGAGGAGACGCCGTGACCGCGCCACTCGCATGGATCCTCTCGACGGGGGCACGCAGTCCGCTGGGCCTCAGCACCCTGCAGGTGGCGATGTGCGCCCGGGCGCGGAAGATGGAGCCTCTGGACTCACGCTTCATCGATAAATCGGGCAAGAACATGGGGACTTGCCGGATGCTCGCCCTCCCGGAGACGGTGTGGGGCTACGACAGGCTGCTTCGGATCGCTTCGCCTGCCCTGTGCGAGGCCTGGTCCTCCACCATCGAGGAGCCCGTCCCGCTCGTCCTCGCGCTGCCCGAGGCGGGTCGTGCCGACGATGATCCACGGTATGATACGCGGTTCGTGCGGGATCTTGCGGAGCGCAGCCGGCGGGCCATCGACGTGACGCGGTCGGGTGTGATCCGGGCGGGTCACGCTGGAGGCGCGATGGCCGTGGAGGCGGCGGTGGGGTTGCTCTCACGGGTGGAGGGGCCCGCGGCGGTGATGGTGGGAGGCGTCGACAGCTACTTCCACCCCGGGGTGCTCGCGGCGCTGGACGAGGGATTTCGGCTGCATGGCCCTGGCACCGAGGACGGCTTCATTCCGAGCGAGGGCGCGGCCTTCGCGCTGCTCGTCCGACGTCGGCCAGCGCGCGGGGGCCGGGAGCCGCTCGCTACGCTCCGTCGGGTGGTCACGGGTCGTGAGGCGACGGTGGGGACCGATACGCCCTGCACCGCCGCTGCGATGACGGCCCTCTTTCACGCGCTGCGCGGGGACGAGCCCATTCCGTGGGTGCTGTCGGATCTCAACGGGGAGTCGCATCGGCTGCGTGAGTGGCGGCAGGTGAGCACGCGCGTTCTCGTCCGGGATGAGCCGGTTCATGACGAGCTGGTGGGGGAACTCGGGGATCTCGGTGCGGCCACGGGCCCCATGCTGCTGGCCATCGCTTGTGCGTACCTGGAGGCAGGGTGCGCCCCCGCGCGGGACGCGGCCATCGCGCTGTCTTCGGATGGTCCCGAGCGGGGCGCGCTGCGCATCGGGGGGGCGCCGTGAGCCTCCCTGCCCGCTCGTCCTCCCAGCTCTCCGCGTGTCGTGATGTGCTGGAGCAGGTGCTCCTGGAGCTGCCGAGCCTCCCGCCGCGCGTCGACCGCACCCCCATGGTGTCGCTGCTCGGTCGGGGGCTCGACGTGCTGACACAGCTCAGCAGCGGTTCGCCGGCGGATCCCGAGCACATCGGGCAGATCGGCGCGGCCTGCGCCGCGATGACGGGCTGCGCAGCCATTCTCCGCGTGGTCGCGCCGCGGGAGGTGGGCTCCGCGCTGATCCAGCGCCTCGGGCTGGTGGAGCGCGCGCTCGACACGTACCGCCGGGAGACGCTCGCGACGATCGGGGCGCCCGGCTTCGAGGCCCCCAGGGCGCCGCCGTCAGCGATGCCGCTCCGTGCGAGTGTGGGCGTGCCCGCCTTGCACCGGATCGCACGCGGGCCGCTCACGCCACATGCCCGCGTCCGGAGCGATGCCGACGAAGGGTCACGCGAGGAGGGGGCGTTGCCGGCGACCGGAGGAGACCCTGCCGCGGTGCTGCTCTTCCAGCAGCTTCGTCGCACCGCGTACGACTGCTTCTCGGAGCTAGGATCCCTCGGGAACCTGCGGGAAGCGGGCCCCGATCTTCCCTGGACTCCGGAGCTGCGCCGCTTCGAGCAGCGGCTGCTCGCCGACCTGGATGCGCTGGTGGCGCTGGCCACGCCGGTGGTCTTCGATGGCACCCCTTGCGTGCAGCTGGACATGCTGGGGGAGCTGCTGGCCTACGCCGCGGACGCGATGGTCCCCGATCCTGGGCGGGCGTTCGCGCAGGCCTTCGTCCTGGGCTGCGTGGAGGGGGAGGACGCGGTGCGGGCCGCGGTCGTCGCCCTTCGACAGTCCGACCCCACGACGCACGAGGCCCAGCGCAGTGCGCTCTCGCTGGCGTCGAATCCGATGATCACCAGGGCGATGGAGGCGCTCGCCCTCCGGGAGGACGCAGCGCTGGCAGTCGTTGCGCTGGACGTGCTCCGCGCACGTCGCACCGCGGCAGCGGCGCTCGCAGCTCCCCTCGTCGCCCATCCGGAGCCCAGGGTGCGGCGCAGCGCTGCCCTCTTCCTCGGAGTCGCTCGAGAGCGGGGACCCGCCATCGCCTTGCTTCGCGCGACGCTCGACGACGATCCCGAGGAGACGGTGCGGGCCGCCGCCGCCGAGAGCCTCGTGCGGCTGGGCTCACGGGCAGGTCTCTCCTTTGCCAGGGCCCGGATCGAGGAGGGGGCGCGCACGCTGGGTGCCTCTGGATCCCCGGTCCGAAAAGAGCTGCTGCGCCTCGTCGCGCTCGCAGGAGGTCCGAGCGATGCCATCGTGTTGCACCAGGAGCTCGCGCTCTCGCCCTCGGAAGCTGCGGTGGAGACGATCGGCTTGCATGGGCATCCGGGCAGCGTCGAACGGCTCGCACTCGCGCTGAAGGAGGCGTGCTCACCTGGAGGGAACGGCGCGGAGGCGCTGCGGGAGCCACTCTGTCGGGCGCTCCACGGGATCACGGGGATGGACGTCATCCCCACGTCGGACGGTGTCAGGACGTTCGAAGGGTGGTGGAGAGAGCGCCGCAGCAGCTTCGGTTCGCCCGAGGTGCTCCGGCTGGAGGGGGCGACGTCGGCACGTCGATACCGTCTCGGCAGGCCCTACACGCCCCTGGAGAGCCTCGACGCCCTCACGACGGCCGCGCCGGTGTCGGTGCGGAAGGCGCTCGCCCTGGAGGTTGCAGGGGCCTCGCGGGGGGAGCTGCGGCTCGGGACGGAGGGGTGGATCGCGCAGCAGATGGAAGAGCTCGCCTCGGCACGTCAGGAGTGGACGCGGGTGAGCGCGCGATGGGCACCCGGGGACTGGCTGGAACGCCACCTCGGCTGAGGGATGCTCCCGATGGATCTCGCGCTTCTTTGCCCGTTCCACATCGGCGTGACCCGCTGGACCTCTCCGGAGCCACGGCGCACGGTGATCATCAAGGCCACGTTCACGCTCGATCGTGATGGGGAGCTGCGGCTCGCTCAGGAGCAGCGGCCGCTCGAGGTGGATCGGCCGAGCGCTCAGGCGACCGACGAGCTCGAGACCGCGAGCGATTTCGCTCCCCACAAGGAGCGGGTCGATGTGCTGCTCGTCGGGCACGCCCACGCCCCTGCGCCAGCGTCCGTCATTCCGGCCGCCCTGCAGGTCGGTGGGCTCGGCCTCAACTTCATGGCCGTCGCGTCCCGCCCTGTGGACGCGATCCCTCTCTCCGTCGCTCATGTGCGCACCGAGGGCCCTCCGTCGGGTGTGCCTCTGCGGCTCGGTCCGCTCTCGCCGCGCTCTCCGGCGCGCCGGGCCTTCGTGGGGGACCGGGCCGTCGATCGATGGGGAGCGCCGGTGGGTCCTCTCACCGGGGACTTCGACTTCGCGTACTTCAACGCGGCCCCTCTGCACCTGCAGCTCGAAGCGCTCCCCGGGGGGACCGAGATCGTCCTCTCCGGCCTTCTACGGGGCGCGCCCCGGAGGACGCTCCTGGTCCCACGCCGCCGGCCCCTCGTGTATCTCCTCGACGCTGGTGCGCAACGCCAGTGCGTTCGCATCGGGGTTCGATGTGACACCGTCATCATCGACACCGATCGAGCGCTCCTGTCGCTGGTGTGGCGTGGGAGCTTCGATGACACGCTCGTGAGCGCGCATCAGCGGCTCCTGGTCGCGTTCGAGATGGCAGACACGCGGTGGAGCACGGACGAGGTGCGTGAGCAGCTCAAGTACACGCGCAGTGGGCGCGCCACCGAGTCCACGGCAGCGCCAGCAGCCTCGGTGCCCGCACCTCGCATCGCCGCGCCCCAGGTGCTCCTCGTACCGACGACACCCGACGAAGACGACGAGATGGATGAGGGTGTCAACACGATGGCGCCCGCATTCGAGCCGAGCGCCAGCGCCGCGCATGTACTGCCCTTCATCACGACACCGCACGACCTCCGCGACGAGCCCGCCGAGCGGGTGAGCCCGTACGACACGGCGCTGCCCTTCGGCGCCCCCGGCGTGGTCCCCCCGCCTCCGCGACTCTGGACCGAGGGGCCCGCGTTCTTGCGCGAGAAGACCTTGATCCCGCAGCTCTCGATGCCCGACACCGAGGTCCGCTCGCCTCCTCGGCTCGACACGCCAGCCTCAGCCCTCGCAGCGCTCACGCCCCCGCCCGTACCTGCCCGGCGCGCGAGCGCTCCGCCAGGCCAGGAGTTGCTCCCCGTCGATCGGTACGTGGCCATCCGCGCCGAGCTGGCCCAGGGGCGCCGCCGCGAGGTCCTCCGACGGCACGGGTTCGATCCCACCTCGTGGAAGCGCCAGGAACAGCTGCAGATCGCGACGATCCAGAGCGAAGCCCTGGCTGGCCAGTCGACGCGGGCGATGTCCCTGGCCAGGGCGCTGGAGGAGGCGGGACTCGCGTGAGAGGGGTGTCCGCGCGGTCCTCCTCCCGGTGAGCCTGACGCGCGTGGCGCGGGGGCTACTCGGCCAGCGCGGAGGATTCCGTGCGCTTGCAAGCCGGCCAACCCCCCGGCTAACGTCCGCCGCCGTGGCGCTCTCCCCCATCAATCGCCTTTATGAGCAGCTCTCCGGCCTGGTCGAGGGAAAGCTCTGGGTCCGGGTGCTGTTCGGTCTGTTCCTCGGCATCGGGGTCGGTGGGTTGCTCGGGCCCTCGGCCGAGGTGGTGTCGCCCGATGTCGCCAGGATGCTGACGAGCTGGCTGGCGCTCCCGGGGGACCTGTTCATCCGCATGGTGCAGATGATCATGATCCCGCTGGTGGTCGCGTCGATCATCCAGGGGATCGCGGGGCAAGGCGACCGGGATCAGGTGGCGCGGCTGGGGGCGCGGGTCGGGCTGTACTTCATCGCGACGACGGTGGGGTCGATCGTCATCGGTCTCGCGGCGGCGCTCTTGCTCCGGCCCGGGCGGGGGGCGTCGCTCTCGGTGGTGGCCACGAGCCCCGCCACTCCGGCGTCGCCGACGCGCGCGGCGGATGTGCCGGCGCTGATCTCGGGGCTGCTGCCCACGAACCCGCTGGCGTCGGTGCTCGCAGGAGAGATGCTGAGCATCGTGATCTTCGCGATCATCGTGGGGGCGGCGCTGGTGTCGATGGCGCGAGAACGCGCAGAGCCGGTGCTGAGCTTGATGTTCTCGGTGCAGGAGATCTGCATGACCGTGACGAAGTGGGCGATGAAGCTCGCGCCGTACGCGGTCTTCGGGCTCATGGCTCGTTCGATCTCGGCGTCGGGGCTGGCGGTGATCGCGAGCCTGGGGCTGTACATCCTGACGGTGCTCGCGTCGCTGGCGGTGATCATGGCGATCAATGCGGTGCTCATCGGAACGCTGACGTCGATCAAGGTGCGGCGGTTCTTCCATGCGTCGAAGGACGCGCTGCTGCTCGCGTTTTCCACGGCCAGCTCGGCGGCAGTGATGCCTCTGACGATGAAGACGGCCGAGGACAAGCTGAAGGTGCCATCGGAGATCACGCGGTTCGTGGTGCCAGTGGGAACCATTCTGAACATGAATGGGACGGCGGCGTACCAGGCCGTGGCCACGGTGTTCCTGGCGCAGGTCTATGGCCTCAACCTGACCATTCCGACGCTCGCGCTGATTCTGGTGACCACGGTGGCGGCGTCGATCGGGACGCCTTCCGCGCCGGGTGCGGGGATCATCATTCTCGCATCGGTGCTGACCAGCGTGGGAATCCCGCCGGACGGGATCTCGGTGATCCTCGGGGTGGACCACCTGCTGGGGATGTGCCGGACCAGCGTGAACGTGGCCGCGGACCTGGTGGCGTGCGCGCTGTTCATGGGGAAGAAGGAGCGCACGGAGGGCGAGGCGGGCGAGACGGGCGCGACGCCAGAAGTGGCCAGCGTGGGGTGACCAGGCCAGGCGCGTCGGGGCCGATCGTGATCCGCCGTCACGAGCTGGGAGGCGTTTGCTCCAGCTCGGGCGGAGACCTGAACCCACCACGTCAGGACAGCACGACGGCGGCTTTCTCGCCCCGATGACCGAGGTCGTGTGGGGGTGTGATGCCCATGGTCGGCCGTTTGCATAGGCATGATCGCAGACGCTGCTGACCGTCCTTCCTGAGGCGAACCTGGCCAACCCTGGCCACGTCTGGCCGAGGGAAAGACGAACTGGCCCGAACTGCCGTGGCGTGCGCCAACGTCGCGCTTTCTCCCAGAGACAGGATGCATTCGCATGCTGCCCGAGAATTTGTCCATCCCCCATGTATGGGCACACACTCCCGCTTCAGGGCAGACGCATCGGTCTGCCGTTCAGCGGGGAGGGAATGGCGATGAGGGGCGGTGAACTGGTCACGCCTTCGCTGAGACTGCTGCGTCCGCTGGCGCAGGGGGGAATGGGCTGCGTCTGGGTGGCGGAGCACCTGGCGCTCAGCACGCAAGTCGCGGTGAAGTTCATGATGCCGGAGGCCACGCAGGATGCCGAACTCGTGGCGCGCTTTCGTCGAGAAGCCACGGCTGCGGCGCAGATCAGGAGTCCCCACATAGCCCAGGTGTTCGATCACGGGGTGACCGCGGACGGGTCGCTCTACATCGTCATGGAGCTGCTCGAGGGCGAGGATCTGAAGCAACGCGCAGGGCGACTCGGTGTCTTGCCCGTGCGCGAGGTGGTGCAGATTCTGCGCCAGACAGCCAGTGCACTCGGACGGGCGCACCAGCTCGGAATCGTTCATCGCGACATCAAGCCCGCCAACCTGTTCCTTCTCGATCTGGACGGGGAGCCCTTCGTGAAGATTCTCGATTTCGGAATCGCCAAGCAGCACCGGGGGGGTGAGCTGGGCATGACGGCGACGGGAGGCCTCATGGGGACACCGCTCTACATGAGCCCAGAGCAACTCCTCAGCGCAAAGCATGTGGGCCCACCGGCGGACCTATGGGCACTGGGGGTGGTGGCCTATCACCTGCTCACCGGGAAGCTGCCCTTCACGGGCGAGACGCTGGGGGCACTGGCCGTAGCCGTGCATTCGGCTGAGCTCACGCTGCCCAGCACGCTGCGGCCAGAGCTGCCGCCGGCCGTGGATGCGTGGATGGAGAAGGCGCTGGCCAGGAACCCGGCAGCGAGGTTTCCGTCGGCCAAGGAGATGGCGAGCGCGCTGGAGGCCGCAACGACGGGCGTCGACCCAATGGGCGCAGCCAGAAGCCCGGCGAGTCGGCCCACAGTCGATGTGAGGACGGATGAACCACCGCGCTGGCGTGGCGTGGCGCAACCCGTGGTGAATGGCGTGCCAGGCGAGGTGGCGGATGGGCGAACGAGCATCATGGGGGGGCAAGGGGCGCAGGGGCAGACGTTTCGGGGGGTCGTCCAGGAGAAGACGGCAGGTGGCTCGCGTCGCCCTTCCCTGTTCCTGGTAGGCCTCGTGCTCGGCACGCTCTCGCTGGCTGGGAGCGTGCCGTTGCTGGGGGGCTGGAGCCATAGCAGGGCGGTCATCGCGGAGCCCCTGGCGCGTCCGACGCTCGCATGGCCAAGCCTGGCAGCCACGACCAGGAGTCCATCCAGCGCCGCAGTGCCCGGGCCGACATCCGACCCGATGTCGACGCCAACGTCCTCGCCAACGGCCGATGCGACGCCGAGCGCCGATGCACGGATGCGAAGCACCAAGAAAGGCGCCGCATCGAGCCCTTCCCTCACGCCGGAAGGAGCGCTGCGTTCTGCTCCGACCGCGGACGGGGCGAACACGAAACGGCCGCGCCCGCCGGGATCACAGCGCCGCCATGAAAACACCGACGACGTGGGATTCTGAGGAGGCGAGATGGGAGCGACGTGGAACGGGTGCGGCCATCTCTCCTTCAGTCTGGTGCTGCTGCTGGCCGGGGCAACCGCCGCGACGTCCAGGGACGCGCTGGCCGGGGAGCCGAGCGTGGAGGCGCGGGCGAGGGCGAGGGCGCTCCTCCTCGACGGACGAACGCGGCTCGCGGCAGGCGATGCACAGGTTGCCGTCCGCTACTTCCGTGCGGCGCATGCCCTCATGGGGGTCCCGACGACCGGGTTGGACCTTTCGCGGGGTCTTGCAGCGCTGGGCGACCTCGTGGAAGCCCACCGCATGGCGCTCGGGGTGGCAAGGAGCTCCGGCGCGCCGGGCGAGGCGGCGGCCTTCGGCAAGGCGCGCGTCGCGGCAGCAGCACTCGCCGACGCGCTGGAGCGTCGCATCCCGGCTCTGGTGGTCACCGTGAGGCCTCGCACGAGCGTGCGCTTGCAGGTGCTGGTGGATGGGGCTGCCATACCCGCCGAAGCCGTCGGAACGCCGTGGAGAGTGAATCCGGGGGAGCACACCGTGGTGGTCTCGGCCGAGGGATTCCTGGACGGGTCGCGCACGGTGGCCGTTCGCGAGGGGGAGTCTCTCCCCGTCGAACTGTCGCTCGACCCTGCGAGGCGACCTTCAAGGCGAGAGGAGGCGTTCGTGTCGCTGGTTCCGACAGGGGAAGAGAGTGCGCTGCACGTGTCCAGCAAGGGGCCGGCGTCTCGAAGCGACGCGACCGAGACGAGGACGGAGGTGCCGAGCTGGGCCTGGTTGTCGGGAAGCGTGGGTCTCGTCGCGCTGGGCGTCGGGGTGGCCTTCACGATCGATCACGCCGCTACGCGAGCGACCGTTGCCGCGGACTGTCCAATGAACAGTTGCCTTTGGCCGCATTACGATGATGCACGGGCCATGAACCTCGAAAGGCGCTGGAACCGTAGCCTTGGCCTCGCGATCGGCTGCGGAGTTGCCGGGGTCCTGGGGGTGGGAACGGCCATCTATGGGGTCGCGTCCGCAGGAGCAGGAGGAGCGCAGAGGACCGACGACAATGCGCGCAGAAGGGTTTCGGTGGTGCCCTGGGCCAGCCAGGAAGGTGGCGGGGTGAGTGTCGGAGGTCGCTTCTAGCGATCGACAGCCGTACTGCTCATCTACACCTCGGTAGTCTGTCCATTACCCCATTGTGGTCTGTCCATACACACTGTCGCCCAATCACCCCCACCAAGGAACCAGCAAATCCCTTTGCCTCTCCCGGAAGCAGATCGTTAGTCTCCACACACCACAGGTGGGCCTTCACGCTGCAATTTCCTGAGAACCCTTCTCGGACCCAGATGCTCGCAATGATCATGAGATGCCCCGGAGCCGACACACCGTTACCGCGGTTCGTGAGCGACCCATGGTCACGTGGCAGGCTCGATGCTGCCACAAGGCGACGAGCTGGGTGCTCCGTCCGCCGTCGTTACGAGGTCGTGTCGTCAGCGTTGTCTCGCAGTGAGCTTTGCGGGCGAAGCAGGCGGCCCCATGACCTGGCGAAGCCTGTCGTATTACCCATTCCCGAGGACCTGGAGCCACCCCATTCCGCGGGTAGTGAGCTGCGTCAAGACCGCGATGACGGAATGCTTACCCTCGTCAACCTCGCGCCATGAGGAGCAGCTCATGCATCTTGCCAAGTTGATCGTCGCCATCTCTCTCGCAGCGCCAGTACTGAGCTCGGCACCAGCACTGGCCAACGTCGTCGTCTACACCGCCAACTATCCACCCACGAGCGCAGCCTCCGAAATCAACGGTTCGCTTGGAGGCAACACGAGCCGCAGCCTCGTCGCGGCAGGGCTGATGGGGGCGAAGTTCTTCGGCGACGTGAACGTCCACGGGATGGAACCTGTCGTGCTCCAACATTGCGCGGGGCGGTCCCACCCGAACTCGACGTGGCCAGAGCAATGCGACTTCAAAGGCCTGGTGGAGGCCCTCGGCGAGGTCTTCGACCAGAACTGGCTCAACATCGCCTACGGTCAAAACGAGCAGCACAGAGCCATCCAGGCTCTGGTGAGTGGTCTGAAATATTATCATTCGCCCGCAATCGTTCCGCTCTATGGTCATGTGGACCACTGGGGAACCGTCTATCAAATCGAAATGAATGGGAACGAGCTGTCGAAGCTGAACTTCTTCGATTCCGGTCCCGGCGATCAGAGTGATGCTGCAGGCGATAGCTACTTCGACGGCATCAGGACGGCGAGCGGACAGACCTGGCGAAAGATGTACTACCAGGTCCTTGGCGGTGTCGGTCCATTCGACCCCTTCAGAAACAAGTTTCTCATCTCCTACGATCCCCCGAAGCATGTGATGGATGAGGGGAAGGGCCTGCCGCGCCCCACCTTCATTCCCGTTCCGTTGCCGGGCATCCTCGAACCCGGAAAGAAGATGGATGTGCACATTGCAGAGGAGAGGGTATGGGACGCCATTTTCCTCGCCGGGATCGACGACGATCCCATCACCTGGGCTGCGCTGGAAAAAGGCATGGCAGGCCCTGCGTGGGAAGTGCATGGCCGAACGCCGTCGGGCGATGCCTGGGACTATTTCTTGGTGCCGATCCTGGCATATGACGGAGCCATCTCGGCCATGGTGCAGCTCTCGGCGGCCGACGGCGCCGTGGAGCAGATTCATGCCCCCTCGCGTCTCTTGCCCTTCGCAGGGCTCAGCGAGCACGAAGCACGCGCTCGTGCGACAGCGACGCTGATGGCCGACGAGATGCTCGAGGGAGGTCGTCTCACCTGGGATCCGCAGCTGCATGACGCGCACTGCAACTCGCCGCTCGTTCCTTACTATCACTTCGAGGTGACGAGCACGCTCGGCGAGCCCAGAGGTGGCCTTTTCGTCGCACTCGACGATGGCATCGTCCGCGGCATCAAGGTCCAGCTCTCGAGGATGCCATGAAGCCCGCTACCAGCCTCACGACGACAGGTTGGATGGCTCTGGTGACCGCGCTGGTGAGCGGCTCCTGGCTCACGATGGGTTGTGCCCCCGATCTGGGCGTACACAAACCCGATGGAGAGCCGGAATCCGAGACGACAGGGAGCGAGACCACGGACACTGGAGAGGGGGGAAGCGGCGCATCTGGCAGCGGATCCACGTCCTCCAGCGGCGGGGTTGCGTGCAGCTCCCCGACGACGGATTGCAATGGCCGGTGTGTCAATGTCTCGACCGACGAAAGCAACTGTGGCGCTTGCGGTCACGATTGCCTGGGTGGTGCATGTGAAGCTGGCATGTGCCGGCAGGTCCTTCTCGCCATGGATCAAGGGGAGCCCCAATCGATCGTCGTCGACCCTCAGAACGTCTACTGGGTCGACAGGACGGGCGGCCGTATCCTGCGCAAGCGGCATGCGAGTGGAACGCCCACCGAGATCGCTTCCGGTCAAGCTGGCCCCTTCCGCATCGCCGCGAACGGCGCGTACATCGTCTGGACCAATCGTACCGGCGGCACGGTCATGAAGCTGGCGCTGGCAGACGGTAGCCCGGAGGTGATCGCGTCAGGGCAGTCGACACCGCATGCAATCCAGATCGACCAAAACAATGTGTACTGGAGCTGCTTCGGGACCAATACGATTGCTCGGCAGGCGCTCGCTGGTGGCTCCACGGCAACCATGGTGATGCAGCAGGGGACTGCCAGCGCCCTCGCGGTCGATGCATCACTTCTTTACTGGACGAGCTTCAGCGGAGGAGCCCTGCGGAAACAACCGCTCGGGGGTGGAGGGTTCACCAATCTCGTCACGATGCTGGATGGTCCCATCGACCTCGTCGTCCGCGCATCGCAAGTGTACTGGGTCAATGCGACGAGTGGCACCGTGCTGACGGTGCCGACAGCAGGTGGCGAGGCGACGAAGATCGCTGCATCCCTGGGCTCTCCTGAACGTATTGCGGTGGATGACACACATGTCTACTGGATCGATGTCATCCAGGGGTCGCTCTCACGAATCCCCCTGAAGGGGGGGACGACCCACGTCATCGCGGATGGAATGATGCAGCCCATGGCCATCGCTCTGGATGACCATGCCATCTACTGGTCGAGCATGGATTCGAATGGTTCGATCATGATGAAGGCGAAGTGAAGCGCGGAGCTACCGTCGCTCGGAGGAGTCTCGAAACAATGCATCTACCTGGTCGATACCAGTGGCAGACTTTCGCGCCCCTGCACAATGGTCAGGACGGTGGGCATCGCTCCTGCGATGCCTCTGTGGTCATCGGACCGGATGCTTCTGCCTGGCGATGCGTGACGAGCATGGGCAACAGCTCTTGATTCCTGCGGTTTTTCGACACTGGGCGCAATACGGCTGGGGCCGCATCGAAGCATCGAAACGCCGAGGGCATGAGACGGAACGTTTTCAACATGGCCACAGTTCGCACCAACGAAATCTCACGTTCATCGGCCCGCAGCCGAAACCGTTGTCACAGTTGACACAGCGTGATTTCACACGGTATCGTTGAATGAGTGTCGTTAGCATTGGCATCGGTCTCGACCGACGCTGACGTTTGTTCCATTCGCCACGGGGCTGAACTTCCAGTGTGAGGATCGGGTGACGTTCTGCTCGCATCCGTCCCACCCCTTGGTCTTCTTCAGTCTCAAAGCGCCGACGAGCCAGTCACGACACGGAATGCCTAACCACACAGGGGGGTCACGTGTTCAGCAACATTTTCGCTCTCCACCCCCAGTACCGAGAAGAATTTGGCGCGTTCGGCTCCTCGGTCAGCTTATCGGGCAATCGGCTCGTCGTCGGTGCTCGAAAAGCCGCCAACAGGAAGGGGGCGGCTCACGCTTTTCTCAGAACGGACACCGGCTGGCTCGAAGAAGCGGAACTGCTGGCAGTGGATGGCCACGCTGGAGACGACTTCGGGTTCTCCATCGCCCTCTCGGGCAACACCACGCTGGTCGGGGCTCCGCTGACGAATGATGGTCTTCGTTTCCCAGGCGCTGCACATGTCTTTACCCACCGCGACGGTGGATGGATCCATGAAGCCAAGCTGGTCGGTCGTGATGGCATGTCGCTCGACCTGTTCGGGTACAGCGTGGCCATCGACGGAGATACCGCCGTAGTTGGCGCATTTCAGGCACGCCATGAAGGCAATGAGACCGGCGCCGTCTATGTTTTTGGTCGCACCGGAAACTCCTGGCAAGAACAGGCGCGTCTCGTACCAGCGGATGCCAGACACCATGATCGGGTGGGCATTTCTGTAGCGATTTCCGGCCGTACGATCCTGATCGGAGCCGACGGCAGCGACGATCAGGGAGACTCGTCGGGTGCAGCCTACGTATTCACGAAGCACGAGGATGGCTGGCACCAAGAGACGAAACTGACGGCGGGAGACGGGGCGGAATCCACGTTTTTTGGTCATCCCGTCGCCCTGGAGGGCGATACGGCGTTTGTCGGCACTTACCTGGCCGACGGGAAAACACCAGGGTCAGGGGCCGTCTATGTGTACGCCCGTGACGAGCGTGGTTGGACGGAACAAAGCAAGCTCGTGGCGGGCGATGGTGTCACCGGTGATGCATTCGGCGCGTCGTTGGCGGTCTCGGGTGACAAGCTGGTCGTGGGAGCACCACAGGCAGACGATCGAGGAACGTGGTCCGGCGCTGGCTATGTCTTCGTCCGAGAGGACGCGACATGGACCGAGTTCGGGAAGTTCGTGGCCGACGACGGCGCTCCGAGGGACGAGACGGGGGCGGCCGTGGGCATCTCGGGCAATACGATCGTGGCGTCTGCTCCGAAACGGGATGGAGCCGGTCATGACATGGGGTCGGCCTACGTATTCGAAATGGGCCATGCACTGACGGATGGCGCGTCGTGCCGGAACGATAGCGAGTGCATCTCCAATGCTTGCGCCGAAGGGATCTGCCAGTCGACGGGGGAAGCAGAGTGCGGGAGTATGGGGACGAGCGGCCCTTCATCACAGAACCATGGAGAAATGGGCTTCGAGGAAGGGTCGACCGTCCGCTCCCCGTGCACCCAAGCGGACGTCACCTTTGTCGAGACCTCCGTCGATCATGTTTCCGGCGGATGCGCTCTTGGAAGGGTCACGGGGAATGATGCAGGGTTCGCAGGCCTCGGGTTGTTGCTCATGGCGGTCACATTGCGCGCGAGAGCTGGTCATTACAGCGCAAAATCACCGAGGCATTGAGGAAGGTTTCGGGGGAGACGGTGTTCGGAGCCGCTTCTCTGTGCGATCGACAGACGTGTTTCGCTCAGTTCAAAGGCTCCCCAGCCAGGGGACCGCGAGCGTCGCAGAGGGGCTCAGGGCTCGACGACCAGCGAGAGGGACCGCACCTGTCGTCCCCGGACGACGCTCGCTCCTGGCATGAAGGCGGGATCCACCAATCCGTCTGCCTGCCGCAGCAGATCGAGCACCAGCTCACAGCGTTTCCCCGCTGGGAGCCCGAAATCCAAGACACTCAGCGCCAGGTCCCCTTCGTCGTGGCTGATCGAGAACTCCCTGAACACCGAACTCTCTTCCCCGTCATCACCAGCGCAGGTCCCCGATACCGACCACGCCATGGCGTCGTCCCCTAGCGCGGGCTCCCACGTCAGCGGGAGAGCGTCGCTGGATTGCAAGACCAGAGTATCTTCGTTCGTCTGCACGGGCCCGGTGATCGTGAAAGGGAGCGGAAGCACCACGCGTGATCCGGGTGCTTGCACGTACCCGTCGTACGCGATCACGATCTCCTTGCCCTCTGCGCTCCCGTCGAGCTCTCCGCGCGGCGCCAGGAAGAGTTCCTCGTCCGGCAGCGCTTCCCTGGCCAGGGCCACCGCTTGCCCCTCGCTCGCCGCCACGATCGAGCCATCTCCGTCGCATCCCAGGGACAGGCTCACCCGCACGCACGCCTGCACGGTGGTCTTTCCATCGGCGCGGCCATCGGCCTGCACGGTGATGCTCGAACCATCGAGCAAGCCACTCAGGTCCACCTCCGGGATCGTGATGCAGCCGCTGGCTCCCACCGCAAAAGCAACGGCAATTCCCTGGAAAAGCTTCGAAGCAAACATGAGCCGAGTCTCCTTGCACGGACCCCTTCAGCAGGCGGTCACGCACGACGAGCCGGAGCGCCGAGGAAGGGCAGCGCTCCGGGAAAGTTCGTGAAGCGGTGGATTGCAGAAGCCGTGCCGCGCCCCTGCCGCCCTACGGCGCGCGCCGTGTCAGAAAGACTCCAATCGGTTTTTGCTGTGCTCTCGGGGCAGCGCGCCGGGCTCCGCGCCTCGCGGCGTGGCGCAGTCCTGGGCTGCGGGGCCCTGGGAGGGCGCCTGCCCCCTGGCAGTCACGTCATGCCTCCGAGGTCACGATGGGCCACCAGGGGGGCTGACCGCGCCCAAGGGAGTCAGCCGAGCAGGTAGGATTCCCAGTGGGAAGGGGTGAGATCGCTGAGGGAGGCAGCGGTCTCGGGGACGAGGTGGATGAAGAAGTCAGAGCTATCGCCCTCGGTGGTCGCGAAGTGCACCTCGCTGATGAGTGCGCGCATCTGTTCGTCGGTCTTCGTCAGCCCGAGCAGGGTGGCGTAGGCGTCGACGAGGGCGAGGGCTCCCCAGTTCTCGAAATGGCTCGTCCAGAGGCGCTTGTCGTAGCGGCTGATGAACCAGCCTCTGATGTGAGGTTCCTCGCCGTCGAGCACGATCTCACTGAACTGGATCTCGCCGAGCAATGTGGACATGAATTTTCCTTGTCGGTGGGCAGGGCTCCCGGTTCCCCCTGGAGAGAGACCGGCGTGACGAGGCTAGCGAGGGCGGGCGCCGTGGGTCGAGGTCAGACGGAGGCGAGTTCGCGGGTGGGGACGGGCACCCAGTGGGGACGCGACTCGAGGCGCGCCGCGAGGGGGCGGTAGGCGGCGGAGAGGGCCACGGTCCACAGGAGGTCGCCGAGCAAGGTGCCACCGAAGAACGGGAGCGCCGCCAGGTAGCAGGCGCCCAGGCCGGCCACCGTGGGCGGGTACATCGAGCCCGCGAGCCACACGCCGAGGTTCGAGAGGGCGAAGAAGGTGAACGAGCCGAGGAGGGCTGCGCCGATGGCCCCCCCCTTCTTCGACCGGAGCGCGCGTCCGAGCAGCGCTTGCAGGAAGAAGGCGCCGTAGACGAAGGGGGTGACGAGGCTGAGGGCGCTGTGGCCGTGCAGCCGGGCCAGGGCGAGGTCGCCGAGGAGCATGGACACGGCGATGAGGAGGAAGGCCATCCAGGGCTTCAGCGTGCGGCCGGCGAACACCGCCGTGGCACCCACGGGGGCGAAGTTCGGGGGGTGAGGGACGACGCGGAGGAGGACGCAGAGCGCGACGAGCAGCGCGGGGAGCATGGCGTCGCTTCTAGCAGATCGGGGGCGACCGAGGGAGGCGGGGCTGGCGAGATGCGCGGGAGCGCGTCCAGGCGCAGGCGAAGGTCGGTCTGCCGGGATGGTGCCGGCGCAGGGGGCGAGCGCTGGTCATGCACGTCGCTCGGCGAGCGTGGCGAGCTGCTCCAGGCAGGTCCCCCAGCCGTCGAAGAAGCCCATCTCTTCGTGCATCTTTCGATCGGCTGGGCTCTTGTGCATCACGTGGGCCACGTAGTCGGTGCCCGCCGGGTGGTCTCGCAGGGTGATGACGGCCGTCATGAAGGGCTGCTCGGCAGGCCGGAAGCCGCCGACCAGCGCATTGGTGAAGACGATCCGCTCGCCGTCGACGATTTCGAGGAAACAGCCGCTCAGGTGCGGCATGAAATCACCACCGTTCTCGCTCATCTGGGTCACGAGCGCGCCGCCCGGGCGCAGATCCATCTCCAGCACCTTGCATCTGGCCGGCGCCGGGATCCACCATTGCTCGAAGCTCGCGCGGTCGGTCCAGGCATTCCAGATGATGGAGCGAGGCGCCTTGATGATGCGCGATATCGTCAGGTCCAGTTCTGCATTCGAAGAGCGATTCATGTGGTTTCTCTCTTTTCTCGGGGCGATGGTGACGAACCGTTCGAGCCTGTCGGTGCGGCCTTCCCAGAGCTCGCGTTGAGCGGACAGCCATGCCTCGATCGCAGCGAACTGCGTCGTCTCGATGGCACAGGTCCTCACGCGACCTTCCTTGCGGCTCTGGATCAATCCGCTGCCTTCGAGGAGCTGGATGTGCTTCATGAAGGACGGCAATGCCATGTCGAATGGCTTTGCCAGATCGCTTATGCTCGCAGGGCCCTTGCACAATCGCCCCAGCACGGCACGGCGTGTGGGATCGGCAAGCGCCTGGAAGATGTCGCTGAGCTGTTCTGAATGCTGTTCCACGAAGTTGAGTATCACCAGCCAACACTTAGCGCAACGGCTAACTAACCCTCAGCCCTGGGTGAACGTGGAGTGAACACGCTCAGCGCACCGAGCCCGCCCGGCGGGCGACACGGCTCTGCAGGTCAGCGGCGGGAGGGTTCGAGGGGTGCGCGCGAGGCGGGGAAGAAGGCGAGAAGGGGCAGCTGACCGCGAGGACGCGGCGACGTGACGAGGGACGCCACGACGCGGAAGCGCGTCACTGGGGCGGGATGGGGACCTGGCACTCGCTCTCGCGGGTGAGCCATTTGATGAGGTTCACCCAGTAGTGCTCGACCTGGTACTCGGGGTGGTCCTGCCACTCGCTGTCGAAGGTGATCCACTCGTCGCCCCACAGGAAGAGGTGGCCTTCGTTGATCGTCTTGGCCCGGGCGACGACCCAGCCATCCTTGGTGGCGATGACCTCGGCATCGCCGTTGACCGGGTAGCCGTTGTCGAAGCCGACGGCGCTGACGCCCGCGGTGGTGGGGTGGGTCGTCCAGTCGGTGATGGGGATGGTGGTGCCGCCCTGCTTGGGGAGGATGGGCTCGGGGCCGTAGCTGACGTCGAAGGGAGCGAGGAGGGAGTTGACGTTGGTGCGCTCGGAGGTGTCGGCGTAGCCGATGAGGGTGATGAGGCCACCGCCGTTGCGGATCCAGCCTTCGAGGGCGGCGATCTCGTCGGGGCTGTAGGCGCGGCCGATCTGGGAGAGGTTCTGGGCGACGATGACCTGGTAGGGTGCGAGGAGCTGGGGGGTCAGCACGGCGTCGTTGAGGTCGATGGCGCCGTTGTCGCTGCGGTCGTTGAGCCAGGTGTTGAAGACGTCGCCGATGCCGGCGCTGCCACGCACGCCGAGGGTGGCGATGGCGAGGCAGTCGCAGATGCCGTCGCCGCCGACGTCGACGTTGTCGATGATGCCGTCGCCGTCGTTGTCGATGCCGTCACAGATCTCGGGGGAGCCCGTGGTGGTGGTGGTGGCGCCGCTGCTGAAGATGTCTCCACCTTCGCCGCTCGAGCTGGTGGAGCCGCCACCTGCACCCCCAGCGCCGCCGGTGCCCGTGCCGCCCGGGTTGCCCGCGGTGGTGTTGCTGCTGGTGTTGCCACCGTTGTCGGACGAACAGGCCCCGAGGGAGGTCGCCCCGGCCACGGCGGTGAGAAGCACGAGGCACAAGGGAAGGTGTCGGTTCATGCAAGGGAAAGTACACGAGGCAGGAGCCCGCGTTAAGAGCCTGCCCCGCGGTGGAGATAGGCTCCAAGGTGCGACTTCGGCGACAGGGTTCGCCGCTCCGAGGCTGACGCGCGTTGCGTCTGGAGGTGGGAGAGATCCCCGGCACCGGGGATCCATCCCGCTGAGGAGGCGGCTCTATCTGTAATGGAGGCAGGTGGTCACCGTGGGATCGGCTGCATTGCTCAATAGCCAGTGGCCAATGTCACTGGTGTCGAGCCTGGTATGATACGCATCACCAATTCCCTTGCACGCCTCCGTCGAAGGAGTTCCGGGGGGGAGCACCTCTGAAACGGCGACTCCGAGTACGCAGCTCGAGTCGTACCCGCCAGCGAAGGCTGGACCTCCCGAGTCTCCGAAGCTGGTGAAGGCTCCTTTTCACAGGTCGCATGGGACCATCCGAGGTTGACGTAGCCATTGCGGGGTTCGTGTTCGGTGAAGTGCTCGTCCTCGTCATCGCGGCAGGCGCACCGCCACCAGCCTCGGCGGGCCGGGTCGCGTCGTGAGCCACAGGTCGCTGGAAGGGACGCGGCCGAGGATCCAGGGAGAGTCGAAGGGGAGCGCCACGGCGTCACCGCTCGCCGGGTCGATGAGGAGCTGGGTTTGCCCGGAGAGGAGCGCGATGCGGTCGTCGACGAGGGTGAAGGTGGCGGAGGGAAGTCGGTGCTGGAAGCGGGGGGTGCCCGTCCGGTCGATGACGGCCACGACATCGAGACCCTGGCTGCTGAGGCCGAGGCCGTCCCGGAGCGGCGTGATGTCGCGGATGCCAGCGGGAAGAACGACGTGCTCGCGCAAGGTGCCGTCGGGAGCGACCCACTGCACGCCCAGAGGCCCGTGGCCGATGAGGCTCTGCTTCTCGAGGCCTTCGCCGTCGACGAGCACGAGGTCAGGTGTGCGGAGTTCCCAGAGGCGCTGGCCGGTATGGGCGTCGCGAAGCTCGGTGGCGCCGCAGCGAGGCACGAGGAGGGCAGGGTCGTGGGCTGGAGGGCCAGGGACGAGGCGCATGCGGACGGCAGCGCGCGCGTCGGTGCACGCAGGGTCGTGAGGGACCGGGGCTTGCCAGAGGGGCTTTCCGGTGGCGAGCTCGATGCGGAAGATGCGCTGGAGGCGGTGATGCGGTCGGTCGTCGAGGTCGGCGAAGACGGCGCTGCTGGCGTCGAGAAGCACCGACTGCGCCGACGGGGAGGCGAGGGGGTGGGACCAGCGGGGGGTGTCGGCGAGGCCGAAGCCTTCGAGGCGGCCGAAGCTGGCGCTCGGAGGGCCGACGTCCGGCGAGGAGACGGTGAGGACGCCGGCATGGAAGCCGTGGGCGGTGACGGCGTGGTCGCAGAGGGTCGAGGGGGGGAGGTCTTCGAAGCCAGCCTCTTCGATCCAGACACCCTCGCGCTCGGGGCCGAGGGAGGCGGCCGTGTCGAGGTGGAGAAACCGCGCGGTGCAGCGCTCACGCACGGTGAGGCGTACGGCGCCGCGCTGGAGGTCGGCGTCCACGAGGCCGGGGAGGGCCTTGCGCCAGCGGGTGCTGCCGTCGGCGACGCGGAGGCGGTGGAGGATGCGCTGGTTGCTGGTGTCGTGGCCCTGGACGATCAGGATGTCGGCGCCGCGCTCGGGGTCAGCGTCGAAGGAGGTCCAGGTCTCGCCAGGAGGAGGCTTGCGCGTCCAGCGGGGGTTGCCCGTGAGGGCGTCGACGAGAAGGAGCGCGCCCGCGGGGTCGAAGACGAGGACGGAGGGACCCGCGGGAGCGTGGAGGCGGGTCGGGGAACCTCCCTGGATGGGGCGAGCCCACACGACGGGCACTGTGGGGAGCGCGTCGAGGGCGAGAGGTGACGGGGAGAGGGAGAAGGAGGGCTGGAGCGCAGGGGGGAGCGCGCTGGTGGAGGGGACGCTCGAGGGCTGGGCGGCGAGCGGGGAGGCGCTCGTGCTCGGGGGTGGTGTGAGGGGGAGCGTCGTCGCGTGCGCCGGGTCCGCAGGCGTCGAGGCCAGAGGCTGCGCCGGTGAGCAGGCGAGGAGCAGGGCCGCCAAGACGACGAGAGACCCCGCGCGTCGGGCGCCGTCGAGCACGTCACGCTTCGAGTCTCGCTTCAGAGAGACGCCCACCGGCTAGAACATCTTCTTGGGGGTGCACGCACGCGGGTCGATGAAGGCGTTGCCCTGGGCGCCGGCGATCATGAAGGTGGGACCGAAGCCGCCTGCACTGTCGAGCAAGGTCGCGGTCGAATAGCCTTCGCTCAGCCCCGCCGCGCGGATGATGGCCGGCATGGAGCAAGACGGATCGGCCAGGGGGAGCTGGGTGGGGACGGCCGTCGAGCGACTCATCACCAGGCGACCATCACCGAGCCACAGGTAGAAGCGGCTGTCGCGCTGGGCATTCTGGAAGTGGTACTGGACGATCTGGCGCTGGTCCTTGGTGTCGATGAGGCCCTCCCGGCTCCCGTTGACGAGCGACAGCAGCACCAGCTCGGCGGTGGGCTCGATCTCGCGGGCAACCTTGCGGACGGCGGGGAGGAGCTTCACGGCGTCGGCGCGCGAAGGGTCGGGGACCTCGAACGCGAGGCAGCGCTCGCCAGGGCAGACGGCGGAGCTTCCCCCGAAGGAGGAGCCCGGGGAAGACGCAGGGGCGATGAGCAAGAGGAGCACGCCACCGAAGAGGACGACGAGCAAAGCCCCCACGGCGCCGACGAGGCCGAAGACCATGGCCTTGTTGGTCTGAGGCGGGGTCTGCGGAGGGGCGGCGCCATAAGGCGCTCCCGGGTAGGGATGGCCGGTGAAGTAGCCCGCACCGTGCGAGGAGCCATGACCGGTGAGGGGCGGGCCGTGCGGGGGGCCGTGGGGTGGTCCGTACGCGGGGCCGTAGCCGCTCGCGGAAGGCTGGGCATACGCGCTCGCCATGGTGGGCGTGGGAACGACGCTGGGCGGTCCGACGACCGAGACCGATGCGTGAGGAGGATGGCCTGTCGGCTGCGCGGCGATGGGGGATGCGGGCTGCACGGGCGATGCGGCCCGCGCGGCGGAGGCGGTGCCCCCACCGGGAGGGGGAGCCGGACTGAAGCTCGACGGCTGCATGGAGGCGAAGCTGCCCGCCGGGCCGACCGCGCGCGGGCCGGTGGAGGGGGCGATCGCCGTCTCACCGTCCTGGAAGCCGCCGATGACGAGCAGCTCGGAGAGGACGGCGGTGGCATCACGAGGACGACGGAGAGGAGAGATGGCGAGCATGCGCGCCACGAGGTCGTCGAGCGCGGGGGGAACCTCGGGGCGGTAGACGGCAGCGCGCGGGGGTTCCTCGACGGTGACCTTGATGAGCGCGGAGACGGGGTCTTCGCCCTCGAAGACGCGGCGGCCCGTGAGGGCGCGGTAAAGCACACATCCGAGGGCGTAGACGTCGGTGCGGGCGTCGACGCTCTGGTCACCGCGGGCCTGCTCGGGCGACATGTAGCCCGGGGTGCCGATCATCTGGCCCGTGATGGTGAGCTTCTGGCCCGGCTCCAGGATGCGGGCGATGCCGAAGTCGAGCACCTTGAGCTTCTCGATGGTGCCGCCTTCGAGGAAGAGGTTCGGCGGCTTGAGGTCGCGGTGGACGATGCCGCGCTCGTGGGCGGGGCGGAGGGCGTCGGCGACGCGGACGCCGAGCTGGATGGCCTCGGCCACGGAGAGGGGGCCGCGCTTCAAGCGGGCGGAGAGGCTCTCGCCCTCGAGCCACTCCATGACGATGAAGCCGTCGCCCTGGGCGGTGACGCCGCTGCCGACGAAGCGGACGATGCCCGGATGGCGCAGCTCGGACAGGAGCTGGGCTTCGCGGGCGAAGCGCTCGGCGTGGGCGGCGCTGTGGCCGTGGAGTACCTTGACGGCTACCGGCTGGCTCGTCTCCCGGTCGCGCGCCTTGTACACGGCGCCCATCCCACCCGAGCCGGCGTGGCGGACGATCTCGAAGCGACCAGCTACCAGCTCTCCCGTCTGCATGCGCAGGCGCATGGTAGGACGGAACTGGGGCGACGTGGACACGAAGAGGACGGAAAGAAGTCGTGCCTCTCGACGCGCGGCTCGCGTCTTCCGATAATCGTCCCGCACATGCGTGATGGTCGGATCCTGGGAGGCCGGTTCGAAATCCTGCGTCCCGTGGGCGCGGGCAGCGGCTACAGGCTCTTCGAGGCGCGCGAAGTGCGTGATGCGCGGGACGCGATCCCGGCGAAGGGCTCGGAGCGCATCGCCATCAAGCTCTTGCCGAGCAACGAGCACAGCGCCGAACGGCAGAGCCGGGAGGTGCAAGCCCTGGCCGGGTTGAACCACCCCGGGGTGGCCCGGTACGTGGCGCACGGAGCGTCCGAAGCGGGCGAGCCCTGGATCGCGACGACGTGGCTCGATGGTGAGACGCTGGCGTCGCGCCTCGCGAAGCGGCCCTTGCAGGTGCCCGAGGCGCTGTCGCTCGGGGCGCGCGTGGCCGTGGCGCTGGGAGCGGTGCACCGCGCGGGCGTGGTCCACCGGGATCTGAAGCCAACGAACATCCTGCTGACGGAAGGCTCGCTGGAGCGGCCCGTGATCCTGGACTTCGGCGTGGCGCGCGTCCCTGGAGCGGCAGCGCGGCCCGCACGCCAGGGGACGGTCATCGGGACCCCGGGCTACGCCGCCCCGGAGCAAGCGCGCAACGAGCCCGACGTGGATGCGCGGGCCGACGTGTTCTCACTGGGCTGCGTGCTCTTCCGTTGCTTGACGGGGAAGGAGCCGTTCCACGGAGAGAACGCGCTGGCCCTCACGCTCAAGGTGCTCCTGGAGGAGCCGAAGCGGACGCGCGATCTGCACCCCGGCATCCCGGTGGAGCTGGACGCGCTCGTGGCGCGGATGCTGTCGAAGGCCCGACAGCTCCGGCCACGGGACGGCGACGCGGTGGCGGTGGAGCTGGAGGGCCTGGGAGCCCCCGCGAGCGCCGCACGGATCGGCTGGCGCGCGCCGCCCGCAGAGCCCGCGCTCGTGCTCACGGCCAACGAGCGGCGGTTGATGTCGCTGGTGCTGGTGCGCGACGCCGCCTCCAGCTCGAAGTCGCCCCACGATGGCCCGGTCAGCTCGCGGCGCAGCCGCGAAGCCGACGCGGCACGGCGCACGCGCGCCCTCCGCGCGGCAGCCGAGCGGCACCAGGGACGCCTGGAGTCGCTGGCCGATGGGGCGTTGCTCGTGGTGATGACGAGCAACGAAGCCCCGACGGACCTGGTCTCGCGGGCGGCGCGCTGCGCCCTGGCGATCCGGGCCGTGCTCGAAGGCGCCCCGGTGTCGCTGGTGACGGGGCGGGCGGAGATCGAGGCGCGGCTGCCCGTCGGGGAGCTGATCGATCGGGCCGTGTCCCTCCTGACCACGGCCGTGGATCCGGACACGGCGAGCCCGGTGGCCATCGACGATCTCACGGCGCGCCTGCTCGGGCAGGGGTTCGACGTGACCCGCGAGGGCGGGGGGCCCGCGCTGCACGGAGAGCGCGACGGAACCGAGCCTTCGCGGGCCCTGCTCGGCAAGCCGACGCGCTGCCTGGGACGCGAGCGGGAGCTGGCGCAGCTCGAAGCGGCGTTCGCCTACTGCGCGGACACGCCTACGGCAGCGGCCGTGCTGGTCACCGGACCGGCCGGCGCGGGCAAGTCGCGCCTGCGCCACGAGCTGCTCCAGCGGCTGAAGGAGCGCGGCGAGCCGATCGAGGTGTGGCTCGGGCGCGGTGATCCGATGGGCGGCGGCGCGGCGTTCGGCCTGCTGGCGCGCGCGATGCGCTACGCGCTGGGGATCAGCGGGGAGGAGTCGCTCGCGGAGCGACGTCGGCGGATCTTCTCACGCCTGGGCGCACTCCCTGCGATCGAAGCGCAGCGCATCGCCAGCTTCGTGGGTGAGCTGATCGGGACGCCCTTCCCCGAGGAGCTGAGCCCGCAGCTCAAGACGGCGCGGCGCGACCCCGTGCTGATGGGCGACCAGATCCGCCGCGCCGCCGAGGACCTCCTGCGCGCCGCGTGCGCGTCACAGCCGGTGATCCTGGTGCTGGAGGATCTCCACTGGGGTGATCTCCCCACGGTGACGCTGCTCGACTCGGCGCTGCGCAACCTGGCCGACCAGCCCCTCCTGGTGTTCGCGCTGGCCCGGCCCGAGGTGCAGAAGCAGTTCCCCAAGCTGTGGGTGGGCCGGCAGGTGGAGCCGATCGCCCTCGGTCCCCTGCCCCGTCGCGCCTCGGAGCGGCTGGTGCGCGACGTGCTCGGCGACGCGATCCCGGCCCACCTCTCGCAAGCGATCATCGAGCGCTCGGGAGGCAACGCCCTGTACCTCGAGGAGCTGATCCGCGCCGTGTCCGAGGGGCAAGGTGAGCGGCTGCCGGAGACGGTGCTCGCCATGGCCCAGGCGCGCCTCTCCGCGCTCGATCCAGAGGCGCGGCGCATCCTTCGCGCAGCCAGTGTGTTCGGAGATAGCTTCTGGACGGGCGGCGTCGAGGCGTTGCTCGGGGGATCGACCACGGCACACCGGATGGATGATCTGGTGGCGCGCGAGCTGATCGTGCGGCGGACGCCCGTCGCCGAGGGAAGCCTCAGGCCCACGAAGGGCGACGGAAAGCCCACCGAGCCGCTGTACGCCTTCCGCCACGAGGTGGAGCGCGAGGCGGCGTACAGCATGCTCACCGAGGCGGACCGGCAGCTCGGGCACCGGCTGGCGGGCGCCTGGCTCGAGCGCGAAGGGAAGGGCGAGCCCATCGCACTGGCGGAGCACTTCGAGCGTGGCGACGAGCGCCACCGGGCGGGCGCGTATTTCGTGGAGGCGGCCGAGGCCACCCTGCGCGGCAACGACCTGGCAGCGGCCTTGCGCCGGGCCGAGCGAGGCATCGCGTGCGGAGCGACGGGGACCACGCTGGGCGAGCTCCAGCTCGTCGCCGCCGAGGCGCTTCTGTGGCGAGGCGAGCTTCCACGAGCCGAAGCGAGCGCCCGCGAGGCAGCGCAGCTCCTGTCACGCGGGTCCGCCGCCTGGTACCGCGCGCTGACCCACGGAGCGACAGCGGCGAGCAAGCAAGGCGCCTCGGAGCGACTGGACGACTGGATCGTCCCCGCCACCGAGGTTCCCCCGCTACCCGGTGCGCTGAGCGCGCAGGTGGTGTGCCTGGCCTTCTGCGCGAGCGAGCTGGTGTTCAGCGGCAGGTTCGAGGCGGCGGAGGCCCTTCTCGAGCGGGGGACGAGCTTGACGGGGGATCCGCCTGCCGTCGACGGCCAGGCGCTCGGCGTGCTCCACCAGGCGTACGCGCTGCGCGCGATGGCGGGCGGCGATCCCGGGGCGGGCCTCGCCGGATTCGAGGCGGCGCTGTTCGCCTTCGGGCAGACCGGCGATCGGCGCAACGCCTGCACCATCCAGGGCAACCTCGGCTACACGCTGTCCGAGCTGGGCGACTTCGAGGGCGCCGAAGGCGCGCTCCGCGCCGCGCTCACCGAGGCCGAGCGGATGGGCCTCTTCGACCTGGCCCCCGTCGTCCGCCAGAACCTGGGTCTGACCCTGGCCCAGACCAACCAGCTCGAAGAAGCGCGACGCTTGCAGCAGCAAGCCCTGGAAGCGTTCCGCGAGCAGGGCGTCGCCCGGATGCAGGGGATGTCGCACGCCTACCTGGCGCGCATCGCCCTGCGCGCCGGCAAGCTCGCCGCCGCCGAGCACGAGGCCCGCTCCGCCGTGGACCTGCTCGTGGTCGCCCCCCCCTTGCGCGCGTTCGCGCTGGCCGTGCTCGCATCGGCCCTCCTCGCGCAGCGACGCGCGCCCGAAGCGCTGGGCCTCACGGGCGAAGCCTTCGCCCAGCTCCAGGCCGCCGGCGGGCTGGAGGAAGGAGAGTCCCTGGTCTGGCGCGCACGCGCCGACGCCCTCGCCGCCGCAGGAGAGCTGACCGAAGCGGAACACGTGCGCGCCGAGGCCCGCCGCAGACTGGAGGCGAGGGCGGCGCGGATCAGCGATCCGGACTGGCGCGAGCGCTTCCTCCGCGAGGTGCCGGACAACACGGCTCTCTACCGCGACTGAGCCTTTCCTCTGGCTCTCCAGAGGCCCCCTGCTCATCCGCTTGGACTGGCGCGGGACGGGACGTGCGCGTCCTGTGTGTCTCTTCGACGCGCCAGGGTCCACCGGCATCCGGAATCGAGGTCGATCGAGGTTGAAGGCAGGGCCCGACCCGAAGGTCACGTCACTGCGGGTGCTTCAGGGGAGCGCAGGTCGAGACCCCTGCGCCGACGATGTTGTCGGGGATCCCCATCATCACCGTCGTCTTCGTGCCGCTGTTCAGCGAGTACCTGTCCACCTTGGTGCCATCTGCCCCCGGGTTGGTGAACAGATAGAAGTCCCCACCCCAGTGAGCGAATGCCCACCCCGCACCGATCTGGATCTCGGGGGGTATCGTCTTCGAGAGGAACTGCCCCGTACCGGGGTTCACCTCGGCAATGTAATCGGGCGTGCCACGGAAGAAGCCAAAGAGCCGCCCATCGCCGGTCCCCGTCAGCTCGGCCGACCCCAGCTCGTTCCCATAGGAGACGATGGGGGCCACCGTCAGGGATTGTGTGTCCAGGGAGGCTATCCCTCGCCCGAAGTAATCGGCGAGGTAGAGCGTCTCCTCTTGACTCCCCTCCCCTCTGGAGACGAACCCCATCCCGAACACGCTGAGCTGATGCTGATAGGTCTGATAGTCCGTCGCCGTACAGGCCGCCGTCTCGATATTCACCTGATAGAGCTTGCGGTTGCTGAACAGGACCCACGCCACCCCCTTGCGATCCACCGCCATCGAAAAGGCCGACGAAGGCCCGCCGCTCCGCGGACAATCGAGGGTCCCGATGGTCGTCAACGCCAGGGTACCGGGATCGAACCGATACAAGGTGTCACTCTGCCCTAGAAGGTAGATGGATCGCGCCGCATCTGAGCAGCCATCCCCCGGCTCATCACCAATGGAACCGGGATCCAGCAGATCTCCCCCACCCCCTCCTTCATCATTCCCCCCTCCGGCATTCGCCGTGCTTCCCCCATTTCCCCCGGATCCCCCCTCCCCTGCGACATCGAACCCCGTACTGACTCCTCCTGCGCAGCCGAGACCCTGCGCCGACAATGCCGCACAGACGGCGGCCAACCAGGAGATCCACACTCGCGAGCGGAGCCCGCGGCGACGAGAATCACCACATGCCATGAAGGCACCTCCCAGTGCTTGAGCCTACAGACGCGCCACGAACAAATCACAATTTTCGTCACAGAACAGACCGTGGCGAATCGCCTTCAATGGTGGTCTCCTGCGGGTGCCGCGGACGGGCGCATCGCCCCGCGCGCTGGAGACCTCATGGCCGATCTGGAGGATGGAGAGTCGATCGAGGTGCAGGGCTCGGGCTCGTCCCGCTACCTGCTGCGCAACGTGGGCGAGGTGTACTCCTGCACGTGCCCGGCCTGGCGCAATCAGTCGCACGCCATCGACAAGCGAACCTGCAAGCATCTGAAGGCCCTGCGCGGCGAGGCCGCGGAGCTCACGCGGGTCGGCGCTCCGACCCCGGGCACGTCGAGCACCAGCGCGACCAGCGCGTCACGCGCCTCGGGCGGACGGGCCGCAGCGAGCGCCTCCTCCGCGCAAGCGCCGCCGCTCCTCCTGGCGAATCCATGGGACAATGCCCAGGATCTCTCCGGCTGGTGGATGAGCGAGAAGCTCGATGGCGTCCGGGCCTACTGGGACGGCAAGGCCTTCATCTCCCGGCTGGGCAACCGCTACCACGCCCCGCCCTGGTTCACCTCAGGCCTGCCCGACACGCCTCTCGACGGCGAACTCTGGGGTGGCCGCAAGCGATTCCAGCGGACCATCAGCATCGTCCGACGCCAGGACCAGAGCGATCACTGGAAGGAGATCGCTTTCGTGGTGTTCGACGCGCCCGCCCTCGACGCGCCCTTCGAAGACCGCGTCGAGCACCTGAAGCAGCTCTTCGCCACGCAGAGCGCCCCCCACGCCAGGGCCCACGACCACGAACTCTGCCGTGATCTCCCCCACCTGCGCACCGAGCTGTCGCGCGTGGAGGCCCTCGGAGGCGAGGGCTTGATGCTACGCAAGCCAGGCTCTCGCTACGAACCTGGGCGCTCGATCACACTCCTCAAGGTGAAGAGCTTCTTCGACGCCGAAGCACTGGTCATCGACCATCAAGCCGGCGCCGGGCGACACGCCGGCCGCCTTGGTGCCCTCCTCGTGGAGCTGCCCGACGGTACCCGCTTCTCGGTCGGGACCGGCTTCTCGGACAAGGAGCGCGCGTCCCCGCCCCCACGCGGCGCGATCGTGACGTTCCGCTACCAGGAGCTGTCCGACGCCGGCGTGCCTCGGTTCCCCTCCTACGTCGCCGTGCGCGACGACATCCGCTGGCCCCCCGACAACGCCGAGCTGCGACGCGCCGTCCCCCACCCTCCGAGCGACACACTCGCCGAAGGAGGCAAGGCCGCCCGCGCGACTCCTGGCGCGAGCGCAGACACCAAAAAGAACAGCCTCGACGAGACCGCAAGCACAGCGAGTACCGAGAGCGCAACGACCACTGACAGCTCAGCCAGCGCCGACGGCTCAGCCAGCGCCGACAGCTCCGCGAGCACCGACAGCTCCGCGAGCACCGCGAGTGCTGGAAGCGCAACGCCCACCACCAGCACCACCCCCACCTCTGCCGGCACGCCCGCGGGGACCTCGTCGCAACCCACGACGCCAGCAGCCAGCAGCTCCACCCGTCGCTTCGAGTTCACGGACGGCACCTCATCCAAGTTCTGGGAAATCGAGGTGTCCAACCGCCAGTACACGGTGCGCTACGGCCGCCTCGGCACCACGGGTCAGTCCAAGACCAAGGAAGCCGCCAGCGAGGAAGCCGCTCGCCGCGAGGCGGCAAAGCTCGTCGACGAGAAGACGGGCAAGGGGTACGTGGAGCGTTGACATGAAGAAACTGAACCGGAAGGAGTTCCAGGACAAGCTGCGCCAGGCCCGCAAGATCACCGTGCTCACCGGCGCAGGTGTCTCTGCGGAGTCGGGCGTCCCCACGTTCCGCGATGCAGGTGGGCTGTGGCGGCGCTACAAGGCGACGGATCTCGCCAGCCCGGAAGCCTGGCAGCGCGATCCAGGTCTGGTGTGGGAGTTCTACAACCACCGCCGCGCCGTGGCGCACACGTGCAAGCCCAACGAAGGTCACCTGGCGCTGGCGAGGCTGGAAGCGCGGTTCCGCGAGGCTGGCCGCACCTTCACCCTCATCACCCAGAACGTCGACGGCTTGCACGAGGCAGCCGGCTCCGAGCGGGTGGTGCGCCTGCACGGCTCCCTCTGGCAGGTGCGCTGCCTCCAGTGCGCGGAGGTGACGTGGAACCACACGGTCCCCATCACCCCCGCCTTCGAGGGGAGCGGCTCCCCCGACCCCGAGTTCGTGGCGCGCCGCTTCGAGACCACCGACCTCCCCCAGTGTCACTGCGGCGGCGTCATTCGGCCCCACATCGTCTGGTTCGGCGAGCGGCTCTCGCGGGCCGATCTGGACGCCGCGGAGGAGGCCGTGGACGGCTGCGATCTGATGCTGGTGATCGGCACCTCCGCGGTCGTCTACCCCGCCGCAGGCTACGTCCCCATCGCGCGCCGGCTGGGTGCCGTCGTCGCGGAGGTCAACGTCGAGCCGAGCGCCGTGAACAACGAGTGCAGCGCCTTCTTCAAGGGCAAGGCCGGCGAGGTCCTCCCGTCACTCCTCGGCGTGCGGCTGGCCTGACGGCAGGTCGGACACGAACCGGACGGCCCCCCCTACCCCATCCCGCTCCTCCCGCCCCCCGACGTTCGTTCCTCCCGCCAGCTCCCAATTCCGCAGCGAGAGCAGCAGCGCTACGCTCCCCCCATGCGCCGCCGACTGCTCACCCTCGCTGCACGCCATCCCCTCACCGCCCTGTGCTCGCTGGTCCTGGTCGTCTTGCTCGGCGCGGGCGCGCTCCTCGCCAAGACGCTCGGCGGTGACACCACCACCGAGGCCAGCGACGCCGGAAGCCCACGCGCCATCCTCGGGCGCGTCTGGTTCGACACCTACCCCGAGAAGCCCCGGGACGAGGTGCAGATCGCGATCTTCCTCCCCGGCGGCATCGGCATCTTCGAGAAGGGCTCCGCCTTCCGCTCCGCCTTCGAGGTGTTCGAGTTCGAGCGCCAGGGCGACAAGGTCGCGCTGACCTTCCTGCACGACCGCAAGTCCGCCGAGAGCAAGTTCACCGTGCGGGACTGCGACGAGAAGCCCCCCTTCAGCCTGTGCCTGGATCTCCAGGACCCCCTCCGAGGACCGAAGCGCTACTACGGCTTCGGCAGTGCCGACGACATGGCGCGCGAGGTCCCCTGGGGGAGCGCCGTGCTGAAGGCCGCAGAGAGCCGAGCCACGGCGCGGTAGGCGGAGCGACGAAGCGAAGGCCGCGAGGCGTCGGCTCAGACCGTGATGACGATCTTCCCGAAGTGCGCCCCCGACTCCAGGTAGCGCAGCGCCTCCACCGCCTGCTCGAACGGGAACACCCGGTCGATCACCGGCCGGATCCCGTGCGTGGTGATCACCTGGTTCATCGCCTCGAACATCACCCGGCTCCCCACGAACACCAGCTCCACCTTCAGCTTCTTCACCTCGACCGCTGCCGGATCCGGCGCCCCGAAGCTACCGCTCAGCAGCCCGATCAGCGCGAGGTGCCCCCCGGCGCGCGTCGCCGTGATCGCCCTGGGAAGCGTCTCCACGCCCCCGACCTCGATGACGTGATCGACCCCCTCGCCGCCCGTCAGCTCCAGCACGGCCTTCTCCCAGTCGGGATGCTTCCGGTAGTTGATCGTCCCGTCCGCACCGAGCGCCTTCGCCTTCGCGAGCTTCTCGTCCTGGCTCGAGGTGATGATCACCTTCGCCCCCAGCGCGTGCGCAAACTGGAGCGCGAAGATCGACACCCCGCCCGTCCCCTGTGCGAGCACCGTCTGCCCCGCCACGAGCCCCCCCTGCGGCACCAGCGCATTCCACGCCGTCACGGCCGCGCAGGGCAACGTCGCCCCCTCCTCGAAGCTCATCTGCTCGGGCAGATGCACCAGCCCTTCCGCATCGAGGACGACCAGCTCCGCCAGCACCCCGTCCCTGTCGCCTCCGCCGAGGGCCTTGGTGCCCCCTTCGGCCATGCTCACCGTCCCGTCCGTCAGGGTCTGGAAGAAGGTCGGGATCACCCGATCGCCCACCTTCACCCGCGTCACGCCCTCGCCCACCGCGACCACCTCGCCCGCTCCGTCGGAGAGCGGGAGGATCGGCCGGGTGATCGGCTGCGGGTAGCGCCCGCTCACGAGGAGCAGGTCACGGTAGTTTAGCGACACCGCGCGGATGCGGACCAGCGCTTGGCCCGGACCCGGTGTGGGCTCCGGCCGCTCCACCTGCTTCCACTCGCCCGGTCCACCCGCTGTCACGATCTCATAAGCCTTCATGCGACGTCTCCTGGTCCGCGATGGGTTGAGGTGTCCTTATGAGCCTCTAGACGCGCTGATACCAAAAACCAAATGAATGACTGCCCTTTGACTCCAAGTCACAATTATTTCTGAGACCGAATACGTGCCTCACTCACAAGCCAACCCTTAGGCGTAACAGACACTGTCTTTCTTCGCTTATCAATCTCATCCGTAGTACTAACTAGAAGGCCTGCTCGCTCTAGATCCTTCACGTATGGACGCAAGGCCTGAAGGTTTTTAAATCCAAATTCAGCAAACGAGCTCGGCGAAAACCCTCCATCCTTTGTCACTGCCTTATCAAACACGCCCCATGCCGTTTGCGTCACTTCAGATTCAGCCGATTTGAAATATTTTTCAATTTCATCGTCCAACCATTGCTTAAACAAATTTGATTTGTCAATATCTGTCACAGGACGCTCCCCCGACTCCGCCACCCAAAGGCAGTAATCATCCGCCATACCTAGCACGGCCCTTAGATTACCTTTAAGGATATCACAAAGCGACACAAAATCCATTGTTCCAATTGGAAGATAAGCCTGAGACTGACCGAACACCGACAATCTACTACTCAAAACATCCTCCAAGGATTTAAGCTCGATACCGGCAATTTCGAGTGGATCATAGAGCATGCCTTGAAGCCTAGGAGACGAGACTACACCGTGAACAATACCGGGTGCACCGCATAGGACCCAACGAAACCCGGGCACCGTAAGCAGCTCATCACGCAAAACTTCGACTTGTTTACGGACGGCATCTGAAGTCTGGAGGAGTTCAAGATTGTCGAGCACGCACACAACTCCCCCCGAGCCAGCCTCAGCAAAAATGACACCAAGCGTGTCTTTAATAAGCTTCTGAATACCTGAGCCCCGAAAACCTTCGGTTGTATTGAAACTCCCTCCGACTCCTATTCCGACCCCGCCTCCACCCATCGTTGGCAGACCAAGAGAGACAGACCCTGTCCGACTACTTATCAAGGGCGAATTGAGCCATTTGGCAAGAGCACCGTCCGGCTTGATACCATCTGCCAATTTACCAGCTCGAAGCCCTTCCGCGTAGTGAATTAGAGACTGCGCAACCTCTTGGTATACCTCCGCCACCAGCTCGGACTTTTCTTTATCGGCATCCAACTGAAATGCTTTGACGCATGGAATCAACAAAGGCCCACCACGACCATCGACATGTTTTTTATAAGCCAGATACGCAACAACATTCACCAAACTGGTCTTACCAACGCCATTAACACCTTCAATAGTCACAATTCGGTCTCCCGAAGCGAGGCGCATCTCGAGCTTTTGCCTAGAATCAAGGCGTCCCACGAACAGCCGGCTCCCCTCATCTGTGGCCGCGAGCGCGGACACTTGAAACGGACTTTCACGAAATCCCCATCCGGAGTAGAAATTCATACCAACCACCTCACCATATTCACACTAACACCGGTACAATAACACTCATAGCACATATGAGTTCCAATATCAATTTTACGCATCAGTGATAGCTAGTACTCGGTTCCCCAAGTTCGTCCATGGATCTGAAGAAGCCCAGCCCTCGGCTTTTGGCAACAGGATGGGAGCACGAGAGACAGCGTTGCAGGGCCGAGGCTCGCTCTTCCTGCATACGTTGCAGATTGCAGATATCGCGATTGCCTTATCGCGAAGTGTTTCGACGGCTTTTGAGTCCATTGCTGGACGGCTGGTCAGACGCCGTAGATACCACGGGTTGCAGCTACGCCGATCCTGCTGCCTGACGAGCTACGCCAGCGCCTGTTGCAGCTGGCCCGCTCGCCGAGCGCATCGCAACGATAAGTCCAGCGAGCCCGGATTGTGCTTCTGGCTGACGAAGGCCACAGCAACGAGCACATCAAGCGCGAGCTGGGGTGTGCATCAAGACTGTACGCAAGTGGCGCGACCGGATGGCCGCCCTACCCGATAGCGTGCGGCTGCAGGACCTGGATCGAGTGGGGCGTCCAGCGCGCATCAGCGCGGCCACGCACTACGAGCTGATCAAGCTGGCGTGTAGCCGTCCTGATGAGCACAAGGTCCGCTTCGAGCATGTATGGACACTCAGGCGCCTCACCGAGGCTCTGCAGCGGGAGCAGGGAGTGCAGCTGAGTCGTACCGAGGTATGGCGCATCCTCCAAGTGCAGCACTCCGGCCGCATCGGGTCCGACTTTGGCTGCACAGCCCAGATCAAGAGTTCCGGCCCAAGGTTGACGCTATCTGTAAGCTCTACCTGGAGCAACCTCCAGGGACCACGGTGCTCTGCATCGATGAGAAGACGGGGATGCAGGCCCTCGAAGCCCGTTACCCACTACAGCCGGCGCGCCGTCGTGACGGTGGCCGCAAGGAGTTCGAGCACCAATGCCATGGCACCCGTGCGCTGCTCGGAGCCTTCAATGTTCAGACGGGCAAGGTGGTGGCGCGATGTGGACCTACTCGTACCGCGGCAGACCTGCTCGCATTTATGGACGAGGTGGCCAGGCATTACCCAGAGGGGGATGTGGTGGTCATCTGGGACAACCTCAACATCCATCATGGTGACTGATGGCAAGCTTTCAATTACCGATACGGTAGGCGCTTCCGATTCGTCTACACACCCTGCACGCCTCATGGGTCAACCAGATCGAGCTTTGGTTCAGCATCCTGACTCGGCGCGTGCTCAAGCATGCCTCCTTCCCTTCAGCCGGCAGCTGGTGCGCGACTTCGTACGTCACTGGAATGAGCACGATGCTCGCCCCTTCCGGTGGAAGTTCCGAGGACAGTGACGCGCGCACTTGCCGTGTTATGCAGCCTGACTTTGGCTGAAACGACCGATGCCCAAGCTGCCTGCAACGAGAAGGCGCAAACCGAGGTCAACGGCTTGGTGGAGCAGCTGCGCTATCACGTCCTGGCAGCCGAGCGTGTGCTCGACCAGGCGGAGCGACGGGTATTGAGGGGAGAGTCGGTGCCCACACAGGGTCGGACGTCATAGATGCCACCAGTTACCTCTACAACGGTTCTGCTGCCTAACGAGCTATGCCATCGCCCGTCGCAGCTGGTCCGCCTGCCCATGCGGAGCTATCATTAGTTTCGACACCCGCTATGTAGCTTGAAACGCAGAGGGTATCAGCTCCACCTTCCTCACCCCTCCCCGATCGCTGCAATCTCCTGCTCGATCGCCTCCCACTCCTCCGTTAGCGCCAGGATCTGCCCATCGAGCCCCGCCTGCTCCTTCTCCAGCGCCGCCAGCGCGTCCTTGCTCGTGCGCTCGAAGAACCCCTCGCTGCAGTAGAGCGCTTCGATCTCCTTCTTGCGCCCCTCCGCCACATCGATCGCCGCAATCACCTTGTCCCGCCGCGCCGGCAGCTCCTTCTGCCGGTTCCGACGGCGCTTCTGCTCCTCCCACGACCCTCCTTGCAGCCCCCCGGCCGTGCTCGCGCCAGCAGCCCCGCCCCCGGCTGCCGCTCCCCCCTTCACCTCACCCCCGCCCCCTGAAGCCCCTCCGCTCCCGCTCCCATTCCCCTCGACCCGCCCCTCTGCCCGCGCCTTCTTCGCCTTCAGCACCACCGCGTTCGAGTCGAGGTGATCATCGCCGCACCGCGCGAGGTACTCCTCGTACGTCCCCAGGAAGTCGTTCGGCCCCGCGGGCGTCACCTCCAGGATTCGCGTCGCCAGCCGCGACACGAACCACCGATCGTGGCTCACGAAGAGCGTCGTCCCCTCGTACTTGCTCAGCCCCTCGGCCAGCGCCTCGATCGACTCCAGGTCCAGGTGGTTGGTCGGCTCGTCCAGCAGCAGCACATTCGGCTCATCGGCCATGATCCGGCAGAACAACAGCCGCGCCGCCTCCCCCCCGGACAGGCTTCCCACCCGCTTGTTCACGTCGTCGCCCGAGAACAGCATGCGCCCCAGCCGCCCTCGCACACCGCTCTCCGGCTCCGTAGGCAGCGCGGCCCGCAGGATCTGGAGCGGCGTCGCCGTCGGATCGTCCAGCACCTCTCGGTGGTCCTGCGCGAAGTACCCCAGCCGCACCTCGTGCCCCCACGCGACATCGCCCGCATCCGCCGCGAGCCGCCCCGCCAGGATGCGCAGCAGCGTCGACTTCCCGATACCGTTCGGCCCGATCACCGCCACGCGCTCTCCACGCCGCGCCAGCAACCCCACCTTCGACAGCACCCGCTTGTCGCCGTAAGCCTTGGAGATCCCCTCGGCCAGCAGCACATCCCTCCCGCTCGGCCGGGCCTGCACGAACCGGAAGTGCGGCGCTCGCCTCGACGTCTCCGGCAGCTCGGCCACCTCGATCTTCTCGATCTGCTTCAGCCGGCTCTGCGCCTGGCGCGCCTTCGTGGCCTTGTAACGGAACCGGTCGACGAACGCCTGCTTGTGGGCGATCTCCGCCTCGGCCCGCTCGATCTCGACCTTCTTCCGCTCCAGCTCCGCCCGCTTCTCCACCACGAACGCTGCGAAGCTGCCCGTGTAGAGGATGACCGTCCCGTAATCGACGTCGAGGATGTGCGTCGCCACGTTCTCCAGGAACCGCTGGTCGTGGGAGATCACCACCACGCAGCCCGTGTGCGCGCTCAGGAACCGCTCCAGCCAGCGGATCGACAGGATGTCCAGGTGGTTGGTCGGCTCGTCGAGGAGCAGCACGTCGGGCCCCCCGATCAGCACCTGCGCCAGCAGCACCCGCAGCTTGAAGCCACCCGACAGCGTGCCGAGTGGGCGCTCGTGCGCCTCCAGCGGGATGCCGAGCCCCTCCAGGATCGCCGTCGCACGCGCCTTCAGCGTGTACCCGTCATGCGACCGGATCCGCTCCTCCAGCTCCGCCACGCGCCCCGGATCGCCACGCCCCTGCTCGATGGCCTCCTGCTCACGGAGGGCCTCCCACACCACCACGTCCCCGCGCATGGCCAGGTCGAGGATGCACTCCTCGTCGCTCAGGAAGTGGTCCTGCCGCAGCACCCCCAGCCGCGCCTCCCGCGGGATGCTGAAGCTCCCCTCCGTCGCGGGCTCGTCCCCGGACAGGATCCGCATCAACGTCGACTTGCCCGACCCGTTCGCCCCGACGAGCCCGTAGCGCGCCCCCGGGTTCAGCTTGAGAGAGACGTCCTCGAACAGGGTCCGATCCCCGTAGGACTTGCCGAGCTGAGAAGTGACGATCATCGCGCGCCGACTCTAGCAGGCTTCACGCTCCGCCACGGGAGCCCCGCCACCGCCCGGCTTGCAGCGGCGGACGCTCCCGGTGATGCTCGCCACGTGCCTCCACCGCGCCGCCCCGCCTGCCCGAACGCCCAGCGCACCGCGTGCTTCTTCGGCGTCGCTGCGCTCGCTGCCGCCGTGATCACGAGCTGCGGCGCCCGCACCAGCCTCCTGACCGAGGACGACTCCTCGGGCTTCGGCGCCGGGGGCCCCACCAGCACCTCCGGGCTCGGTGGCGCTGGCGGCGTCGGCGGGGGCGGGGGCCCTTCGACCTCCACCGGGCCGACCTGCCGCGACGACAGCGACTGCGACGACGGCATCGCCTGCACCATCGACCTCTGCCAGATGGGGAACTGCGTCCACACCTCGGCGAACGATCTCTGCGACGACGGCCGCTTCTGCACCCTGGACCGTTGCGACCCGTTCGTCGGCTGCCTCCACGAGGACGCCTCCGCGACCCTCTGCGACGACGGCATCGCCTGCACCATCGACGTCTGTGACGACGATGCCGCCATGTGCCTCCACGAGGCGTGCGACGGCCGCTGCAACAACAACCTCTTCTGCGATGGCGTCGAGCGCTGCGACACCGCCATCGGCTGCGTCGCCGGCCCCCCGGCCTGCTCCCTCGGCCTCGGCTGTGGCACCAGCACGTGCCAGGAGTCGAACGACACCTGCGCTCACGTCCTCCCGCCGGGCTGCGCTGGCCCGGATGTGCATCTCCTCGTCGCCGACAACCAGGGCAACCTCGTCGACGTCGCGCCGTACGCGGCGACCCCACCGGTCATCCTCGCTCATAACGCGGGCCTGCCTTTCCTCGACATCGCCGTGATGAACGGCCGCTGGTTCGCGGTCACCACCCACTTCGTCGAACTCGCCCCGTACACGACCCAGGTCATCGCCACCCACGACTTCCTCAGCGCCAACTCCCTCGGCGCGGGTCCTGACGGCATGCTCTACGCAGCCGGCGATCTCATTTACCGCCTGCATCCCAACACCGGGGCCTCCCAGGTGGTGGGCTCGCTGCCTCCTGGCCACACCTCCAGCGGCGACCTCGCGTTCCTCGGCAACCGCATGTTCATCTCCACCGACAGCGGCTGCGGCAGCACGCTGGTGGAGTTCAATCTCGCCACCGGCCAGAGCACCGTCCTCGGCGGCGACGGCCTCGGCTGCGTCTACGGCCTCGCTCCGGCTGGCGATCGCTTGTTCATCCTCAACTGCAACGGCAAGGTCGGCACGTTCCACCCCGACACCGGAGAGGTCAACGTCTTCACGACGAACTCGCTCCGCGTCTACGGCGCCGACATCCTTCCTTGATGCATCCGGCCGGGGCACGCGCCTCGGTTGCCACCCATCGCGAGCCAGTCGCATCGGGCCGCGCGCCACATGACCGCAGGCCAGGCGCATCGGGCCTCATCGGACCTCATCGGACCATGTCGACACCGCGCTGAGACGTCCTGATGCGATGCCTCGCTGCCGGGATGGCCCCCTCGCCTCACGGCCTCCCGTGATTGCGCGAGCCGCCAGGGTGCGTACAGTGTTCGACTCCATGATGGCTGGTTTCCGCGCTGCGCGATCCCTCCTCCCCGCCTTGTTGACGCTCTCCCTCGCGGTGGGCTGTCAGGATTCACGGCGGGTGCCACCTCCTCCGGACAGCTCCTCGGCCAACGGCTTCGGCTCGCGCCAGGAGCCCCCCGCTTCGCCTCAGCCAGGAGACGCCCCTGGGCAAAGCGCCGCACGCGACAGACCGCCGGCCCCTGGAGAAGACGGGCCGCCTCCGGGCGCGACACCGCCGCCGCACATGGCGAACGCGGCAGGAACGGCAGCGACGACCCCGGACAGCGGAAAACCGGGTGCAGCAACCCCTGGAGGCGCACCTCAGGCGGCCGGTGCGCGCATCTTCGACCACCGCCACACCGACGTCGATCGCATCCCCGCCAAGTGCATCCAGGCGCTCACCTCGTCGAGCAACGTCATCCAGTACGGGCACCGCTCGCACGGCGCGCAGATCCTCGCGGGAGCCAAGAGCCTCAAGGAGTCGAAGCCCGCCCTCAACCTCGCCGTCGGCTACGCCTCGGCCCCTGCTGCGGGCGGCGCTTTGCGCATGTGGGACGGGATGCTCAAGGACAACGCCATCAAGGCGGAGCATTACTGGGCGACCGAGGCCGGCGTCGACAATCTCCGCACGCTCCTCAAGTCCCGCCCCGAGATCCGGTACAGCATGTGGGCCTGGTCCTACGAGATCTCGCAGCAGTCCGAGCAGCAGATCCAGCAGTACCTCAACACACTCAGCGCCCTCGAACGCGAGTTCCCGAAGGTGACGTTCATCTACATGACCGGCCCTGGAGACGACACCTACAACGGGCGAAACCGAACCGAGCGCAACCAGCAGATCCGCGCCTACTGCCAGGCGAACAACAAGGTGCTCTTCGACTTCGAAGACCTCGACGTCTGGCACGACGGCAAGCGCAATACGGCCACCGCCGAAGGCGCCGAGATCCCGATGCAGCACCCGCGCTACAGCGTGAAGACCCCAGGGAACACCGATTACCAGTGGACGCACGCCACCCAGGAGAGCAGCGAGGTCAAGGCCCGCGCGTTCTGGTGGATGATGGCCAAGCTGAACGGGTGCGAGCTGCCGTGACGAGATGCGCGCTGCCGTGACCGGGCGCGCACCTGCCCCCGACATGTGACATCAAAACGAAAGCAGCACCTGGAGATGTACCTCCTGCCCGGTCACCAGGAGTGGGTCGCGCATCTCCGGGGTGACCTGGTTGTGAGCGAGGCGGGACTGCAACTTCAGGCCGCCGCTCGTGACGTGGTAGGTCGTCCCCACTTCGTAGCGCTCGATCGAGGGGGAAGAACACGTCCCGACGTCCGGTGCGAGCCAGCTGAAGCGGCCTGCGACCTCGAACGTCCCCGGGACGACGAAGACGCCCGCTTGCGCGAACGCACCGACCCCGATCCGATCAGGCGTGCGTGGCGACCGCCGACGATCGATGAACCCTTCGGCCGACACCGTGATCGGCCCGGCGCGAACCACGGCATCGAGTCCCCCCGCCGTCCGCTCGCTCGCAGAGTCCGAGGAGGTCTCCTGCGCGGTGGGGACGACGTGGTGGTACGCGCCCACGCCGATGGCGAAGCGCACCTCGCCAGGCGTGCGCGCGAGCGTCTCGTCGTAGGCGACGGCGCCGAGCGGGGCGACGGCGAGCCGCGTCATGGCCAGGAGGCCGGGACCGTCGATGCCATCACCGCTGAAGATCCCCGCGCGGTACTCGGCACGACCCTCGGCAAGCTGGCCTTCCAGCGAGACGCCCGTCTCGCGGCCCGCGCGAAAGAAGTCGCTGACGATGGAGCGATCCGGGAGCTGGAGCGCGGGGCGAGGGACGAGGAACTGGCGGCTGAAGGGCGTGCGAAACCGGCCGACGCGGGCTTGCAGCTCGGGTCGCCACACGAACACGACCTCGAGGTCCCGGAGCAGAGGCTCACGGGAGAGTTCGGCGCTCACCGCGTAGCGGAGGTGCTGCCCGAAGAGGTGGCCGCCGAGGAGAAGGCGCGCAAGATGGACGTCACTGTGCAGGGCGCCCTCACCGCCCTGGGGTAGGTCCAGGCTCGTGCGCACGGCGAGCACCGCCCCGAGCCGCAGCCCGTGGGCGCCATTCGCGGATCGGATACCGAAGCCGTCACGGAGTGACGCCGTGACGAGGGGAGCAGCTCCCGGTGAGGATCGGCCGTCATCCCGAGCCGGCAACGCCGTGACACGAGGCATGGCAGCGAGGACCGTGTTCCCAGCGGCTGCGGAAGGTGCCGTGGGCCCTGGCGTGGCAGCGAGGGACGCCGCATCCCCAGCGGCTGCACCAGACACGCCAACACCACCGGGCGCTGGCTCCTGGAAACTCTGCGCCGACGAAGCGCTCGGGGTCGACGCCACCGCGAGCAGGAACGCGAGCGCGCCTGCGGTGCGACGTGCGCCGAAGGCATGGCGCGTCTCCAGCTTCGAGCGACGGCGCACCACGTCACCTCGGGGGGACCTCGGCTCCACCAGCGCCAGCGGGCGGCGTACACGTCAGCGCGCCGGTGACGAGGTGTTCCACCTTCGTGCCCACCGTCATGCCGACGACGAACACGACGGCAGGCCACACGCCCCCCGCAGCCGAGACCAGCCCTGGACCCGGGCAGAACCCGCCGAGGGCCCAGCCGATGCCGAACAGGGCAGCGCCGAGCACCAGGCGCACGTCGATGTCCTTGCGGGTCGGCAGGTGGAAGCGGCGGTCGAACAGCGGCGCGGGACGCCGGACGATCCGCCCGTACAGCGCGGCGTACACCGCGACCCCGCCGAGCATCACGAACGCGAGGCTCGCGTCCCACGCCCCCGCGAGGTCGAGGAAGCCGACCACCTTGGAGGGCCTCGTCATCCCGGAGATGCCGAGACCGAGCGCGAACAGCCCGCCAGCCGCAAAGCTCGCCGCGAGCGCCTTCATCGCTCCACTCCCCTTCCTCGTCCCCCCGCCCTTCATCGCTCCACTCCCCTTCCTCGTCCCCCCGCCCTTCATCGACCACCTCCCAGGAGGTGCCGAGCCACGAACACCGTCGCAAAGCCGGTGGCCATGAACGTGCCCGTCGCAACGAGGGAACGCGCCGACAGCCGGCTGACCCCGCAGATGCCATGCCCGCTCGTGCAGCCGTTCCCGAGCTGCGTGCCGAAGCCGACGAGAAACCCGGCGACGAGCGCGAGCGGGAGCGTCGGCGTCCAGGTGGTGTCGAAGGCGGCGGGAAAGACGAACCGCAGGACGGCTCCGCCCACGAGCAACCCCCCGAGGAAGGCGACGCGGAGAGCGCGCCCCTCGGTCGTGCGGCGCAGGAGCCCACCGAACAGGCCGCTGATCCCGGCGATACGCCCGTGAGCGAGGAGAAAGAGCGAGGCGGAGAGGCCGATCAGCGCGCCGCCGATCAGGGCCGAGCCCGGGGAGAAGTCATGCATGTCGACGGCCTGGGGTACGGGTTGTCTTTCTCGTGATGACGAGGGCGGCGGAGAGCACGGCTGCCCCCACGAAAACCATCCAGGGGAGAGGGAGCTGCTTGCCGAGGACGAACAGGCCCATCGCGAGGACGAGCCATGCGAAAGCGCGCCGCAGGGCATCAGCCGACAATTTCGCTCCGGAGAAGGAGCCAGCGACCATCCCCACCACCGCAGCCGCCGTCATGAGGAGCGCGAGGCGCCAGTCGACCGTCACGTGACCGATGTGACCCGCCAGCCCGGCGAAGGACTGGAGCGCGATCACGAAGAGGGACGTTCCCACCGCCTCCTGCATGGCGAGGCCGCCCACGAGGGTGAGCGCAGGGACGATCAGGAAGCCGCCGCCTGCCCCCACGAAGCCGGACACGACGCCGACCGCTGCGCCCAGCGAGAGGAGCTGCACCACCGCGAGCGGGCGTGATCCCGTGGCGCGTTCAGCGCGACCTTCGAGCATCGAGAGCGCCGTCACGAGCATCACGGCCGCGAACACGACGAGCAGCATCGTCGCGGGGACGAGGTGCGCGAGACGACCACCGGCGAAGGCGCCCGCCATCGCGGCAGCCCCGAAGATGGCTCCGATCTTCCACCGCACCCGGCCCGCTCGCGCCTGGACCCCAGCGCCGACGAGGCTCGTCGTTCCCACGAAGAAGAGCGACATGGCGACGGCGGCCGCGGGCTCGACCTCGACGACGTACACGAGCACGGGGACCGTCAGGATCGCGCCGCCACCACCGAGCAGCCCGAGCAAGCCTCCGATGAGCAGCGACAGGGCCACGGCGACGAGGACGGCCATGGAGATCACCCTCTCGCCTCGACCTGTGAGGACACGGTGGCGACCTGCGGGGGCACAGGAGCGACCTGCGGGGGCACAGAAGCGACCTGCAGGGGCACGGCGGCGGCCCATGGTGACCCAGGAGTGACCTGCGAGGGTGCGGGTGCCAGCAGGACGACGAGCGCACGGAGGGCGTGCCCGTCGACCCCATCGGGGACGAGGCGTCGGTTCCACATCTCGCCGATGGGAGCCAGCGGCGCTGGAAAGGGTTCGGCGAGGCCGAACGATTTTTTTTCGAGCCTCGCGAACCCAATCCCGCTGGCCTGGCTCTCACGGTCGAGGACCCCTCATGAAGATCGAACCCTTCTTCGACCCCGCCACCTCCACGCTCACCTACGTCGTCTACGACCCGGAGAGTCGGGATGCGGTCGTGATCGATCCCGTGCTCGACTACGATCCCCTCGCATCCGCGACGACGACCATGTCGCTCGAGATCGTCTCGTCCTTTCTGCAGACGAAAGGGCTCCGGCTCCACGACGTGCTCGAGACGCACGCCCACGCCGACCACCTGAGCGGCAGCCAGTACCTGAAACGGCGCTTCCAGGCGAAGGTCGGCATCGGCATGCGCATCCGCGAGGTCCAGAAGATCTTTCGCGACGTCTTCGACCTGCCGCCCTCGTTCCCGGTGGACGGGAGCCAGTTCGACCGCCTGTTCGAGGACGGGGAGAAGGTCGTCGCGGGGACGCTCGCCTTCGAGGTCATCGCCACCCCCGGACACACCCCAGCCTGCGTCACCTACCGGTTCGGGGACGCGATCTTCACCGGCGACGCCCTGTTCATCGAGGACTACGGTACGGGCCGCTGCGACTTCCCGAGCGGGAGCGCCGACGCGCTGTTCACCTCGGTCCACGATCGTCTCTACGCCTTGCCCGACACCACCCGGGTCTTCGTCGGCCACGACTATCAGCCGAATGGCCGACCGCTCCGGTACGAGACGACGATCGGCGCCTCGAAGAAGAGGAACGTCCAGCTCTGCGCCAGCACCCCGCGAGAGGCGTTCGTGAAGCTCCGGACCCAGCGCGATGCCACGCTGGCACCGCCACGCCTGCTCTACCCGAGCGTCCAGGTCAACGTCGACGCCGGGATGCTGCCGAAGCCACGCGCGAACGGGCGTCGCTACCTGTCCATCCCGCTCGACGCCAGGCCGACGACGGACGACGATGACGAGACCACTGACACGGAAGGGAGAGGGGACGCGATGACCACGCTCTACGAGTCGGCCCAGCCCAACCCCGCTGGGTTCCGCGACGTCCTGCCCGCGCAGGTGTTCAAGCACGGCGAGGAGATCCGCCTCGTCGATGTGCGCGAGCCGAGTGAATTCACCGGAGAACTCGGGCACATCGCCAGAGCCGAGCTGGTGCCCCTCGCGACCGTCATCGCCGCCGCGGAGCGCTGGCGCAAAGAAGACGAGCTGGTGCTCATCTGTCGCTCGGGTCGGCGCTCTGAACAGGCTGCCACAGCGCTCACGGCAGCCGGCTTCCGCCGCACGATGAATCTGGCCGGCGGCATGCTGGCGTGGAACGAGGCCCGCTTGCCCGTGGAGTACGGAAGCGCCTCGGCCTAGGGAGTCTCAGCGCCACCACGAGAGGCGCCGGGTCGGGCGTCAGCTCAGCGATTTCCTGCGAGAAAGCTCCGTAGCGCGGCCTTGACCGACGCCTGGACGGCTGCGGGGACCTCGACGGTCGGGCCCGAGGTGCGACAGAGCGCGAGCGTGCGCTTGATCGAGTCACAGGCGCCGCGGCAGCGTGGACACCCTTCGAGATGACGCTCCATCTCGGCGCATACCTCCGCCCGGATCTCGCCTTCGAGATGCTGCGAGAACAGGGTGAGCACGTCAGGGCACGTCCCCGGCTCCGGCGCGGCCTGGCTCGGGATCCCGAGCCAGGGTGCGATGCTCTCCCGGACCGAGAGGCGAGCGCGGTGCAGCCGGCTCTTGACGGCCTGCGTGCTGAGCCCGAGCACCTCCGCCACCTCTGGCGCCGTCAGCCCCTCGACGTCGCGCAGGAGGAGCACCTCGCGGTACATCGGATCGAGCGCACCGATCGCCCGTTCAAGTGCATGTTCGATCTGCTTGCCAGCGAGCGCCTCATCGGGAGCGCGCGACGGGTCGGCCAGGCGAGACGCCTCGGGCGCCGCATCCGTGTCGAGCGAGTGCTCGTCGGGGGCGAACTTGCTCCGACGCCGCTTCTTGAGGCAGAAGCTCCGCGCGATCGTGTAGAGCCACGTCGACAGGGACGAGGTGCCCCGGAAATCGCGCACGCCCCGCGCCATGGCGAGCAGCGTCTCCTGCAAGACGTCCTGCGCATCCTCTGGATCGCGGCACATCTTCATGCCGAAGCGGTACACCTGCGCCTGATGGCGCTGGAGCAACGCCTCGAGCGCGGCATCATCACCGGCGCGAGCGGCCGCGAGGAGTGCGGCATCGGTCTCGTCGTCCATGATCGTCTTTCCAGGTGGTGCCCCGAGAGGCCAGGCGTGCAGCTCACCGATACCATGGGCACCGCGCTGGTGGCGCTCTTCCCATCGAGACCGGCCCCCCCGCACCGCACGCCGAGCCCCCCTCGCTCGTGGCGCTAGCCCGCACCCTGGCGCGTAGGCAGCGCCTCTCGGGCGGGATAGCATGAGCCTCAGCCATGCCAACAGCGCGTCCCACGTCCATGTGCCTGCTCTCCATCGCGCTCCTCGGCGCCGTCGCTTCCGGATGCAGCGGCTCGTCCAGCGGAGCACCGGACAGCAGCTCCCCGGGGACCAGCACCACCACGTCCACGCCGCCCGACGACCTGGACTCACCGAGTCCTGGCTGCAGCACCACCGAGACGACCTACCCACCCGGCACGACGCTGGGCTCGATCGAGGCTTCGGGCTCACGCAGCTTTCGCGTCCACGTGCCACCCGGCTACATCGCCGACCGCCCCACGCCGGTCATCCTCATGCTCCACGGCGGCGGAGGCAGCGGCGAGCAGTTCCAGACCAGGTCCTCACGCATGGACCTCATCGCGGATCGCGAGGGATTCGTCACCGTCTACCCGGACGGCACCGGCATGCTCGCCACCTGGAACGGGGGCCTCTGCTGCGGTCGCGCCGTGCAGGATGGCGTCGACGACGTCGCCTTCATGAGCGCATTGCTCGATCACCTCGAAGGTGAACTCTGCATCGATCGCCGCCGGGTGTTCGCGACGGGCATGTCGAACGGCGCCATCATGTCGCACCGTCTGGCATGCGAGCTGTCGGAGCGCATCGCCGCCATCGCCCCCGTGGCCGGCACCATCGGCGTGACGGACTGCCAGCCCGCACGCCGGGTCCCCGTGATGCAGATCCAGGGAACCGACGACCGACACGTGCCCTGGGAAGGCGGGGTCGGCTGCGGCCCCTCGGGCGCGTCCTTCATCTCGGTGCCAGACACCATGGAGGGCTGGCGCACGCGCAACGGGTGTGACGCCAGCTCCACCGAGGTCTTCACGGAAGGCAATGGCCGCTGCATGGCCCATGGCGGCTGTGAGGCTCCGGTCGTGCTCTGCTCCATCGAGGGTGGTGGCCATAGCTGGCCTGGAGGTGACCCGAAGGCCAACGTCGTCAACTGTCCCGGAGACGGCGCCCAGAGCCAGACCTTCTCGGCGAGCGAAGCCGCCTGGCGCTTCTTCGCCGAGAACCCGCTGCCCTGATCCTCTGACGAGCAGAGGACACCGCACAGCTGCGATCCCTGCGCCTTCGCAGAGCGCTAACTCGCCTTGATTCGATGCGCTTCGAGACGACGAAACACGGCCTCGTGCACATACCAGCCATCGAGCGAAGGGTTCATGTCCCAGCCCACATAGGATGGTGTTGCTGGCGGAATGCCTTGCACGAGTTCGCGATCGGCAGCGCGACCCACCACGATGCACGCATGCCGGTGTCGTGTGAGCATCACGCAGAGACGCCCTGGATCCAGGTGGAACTCGTCGACGTCCATGAGACCTGCCAGGGGATGCCAGGCGAGGATGACCTCGAACGTGAGGCCCTGGAGCTTGTTGGCCGTGTCGACACGAATCCCTTCGAGGCGGGCAGCCGACAGCTCAGCCCGAAGCAGATCCTTCTGATCGTTGTGACTCACCACGATTGCGACGTCGAACGGCTGGAGATCACGGGCCTTCTGCCCATTCTCACACTGGACCTTGGGGGTTCGACGGAAGAGACGGGCAGCGAGTCGGACCAGGAGCGAGGCCGTCGCCGGATCCGCCGTGATGACCGCGCCGCTCGGCAATTCGACGTGGGCCCATCCGGCGGTCGCGGCGCGTTCGAGCGCGGCATCCTCGACGGCATTCGCCCTGCCACCAGCGGCCGCCTGGAGTCGCAGGTGCCGCACACCGGGCAACACAGCCGCATCGAAGGGGTGGTCCGGGTAGAATGCACTTGCCACCGGGACGGCTCGCGGGTCGAGACGCCGTGTGATCGGGAGCCTGTGCACCGGCGTCGAGGGGTGATTCCGTCGTACGACCTCCACGGCGGTCATGAGTGGATCTTCGCGCAGTCCACGCCACCGGTCAGCCTCGGGCGCCGTGGTGAAAGGCGCGAGCTGTCCACTGTCGCCCATCAGGAGATGTCGGGGAGCGAGATCGCCAACGAGGTAGTAATGCACGGAGTTCGCCTGGTACGCCTCGTCGATCAGGAGGATGTCGACCGGCGTGAGATCCTCACGTGCGTGTGCATCACCGAGTTTGTTGAGTGTACCGACGAGGATCTTGTCCGAGTTCGCATCACGGGCCTTGCGTTCGATCACATTCCCCCGTCGTGAGTCGACCGGGAGTTCGACCGAGCTGGCTGGAATGAACGTTATCTTCTCCTTCGGCATGCGGTCTGCGAGTGCCGATACGAGCGAGAAGGCCTGGTCGTTCGTCGGTGTCGCGACAGCGACGCGAAGGCCCGCCCGTCGCGCGGCCTGGACGGCGGTTCCGATGGCATACGACTTCCCCGCGCCCGCGGGTGCGGCCCCCACGACAGCCCGGTTCGGAGGCGCCGTGAGCACCGCCTCGATGGCAGCATCGACCGTGGCTTTCGCCTGCTCGACCACGCTCTCGTTGTACGTAGTCATTCCCACCTCCCCTCGTCCGTCGCGCCGTCGAGCGCGGGCAGCACGTCCTCCTGCTCGGGCTCTCGGTGAGTCCACGGCGCTTTTTTGGGCATCTTGAGCGGCGGACTGCTTCCCAGGTGATGCACGGAGAAAATCGCCGTCTCGCCTACGGTTGGAAGCTCCTGCTCGGCACTTGTCTCGAGCTGCAGCACCACGATCGATCGACTCTCCTTCGCGATATGCCGTACCTCGGTGATGACGTATTCGCGCTTGTCTGCCGTACGGGTCCACCAGAGTTCCTTCTCCGTGGGGAGTACGCAGCGCTCGGCCGTCTCGAGTTCGACGAGGGGTCGTCGGACCTGCCGCTTCGGTCCTTGCTCGTAGTTTTCACGGTCGACGCGACGCACCTTGCCCACGAGACCCTGGTTTGCAAGAAGCGTCGGGAGCATCCGCAGAGGATCGTCGATGGCCTCCTCGGCCTCGAGCAGCCTCACGGCGTCCTCCGCCGCTCGTAGCGTCCACGCCGCCTGCGCGTTCGTCTGTCGCGTCCGCTGATGGCCCCCCTTCGTGACCACCCAGTCGAGGTGTCGATCGAGTGCCCCCAGATCGTCCTTCCAGCGCCGCCCGACGTGGGCGGCTTCGGGGTAGCCTCTCTCGCGCTCGAGGCAGCGCCAGAGAAAGGGCCATCCGCGGTCGACCAGTCGACCGTAGTGAGACTCGATGGGCTTGCGGAGTGGGGCGACGACCTTCTCCTCCGTCTTCCTTCCTCGTTGCGCATTGAAGGCCGACAGCAGGTCGTCGACCTTTCCATCCTCCTCGGCGGCAGGGACGGGGCCTATCTCGGTTCGCTCCGCCTCCCGTGCTGCCTCGTGCGCGCTTTGCCCTCTCGGAGGCTCGATCGCAGCGTCCAGAGCGGGGAGCTGCTGCATCTCCAGAGCCGAAAGTTCCGTGACCCAGTGAGAAGCGAGCAGGTCGGTGAGCACGACGACGAGCTGCTGGCCAGGATGACGCGCGCGGTCGGCGAGGAACCGAAGGTGGCGTCCGAACCGGACGAGTTCGGGATCCGCGGGCACCGCCCCCGTCGTCGGCAGGTACGCCAGACGTCGTCCCAGTCGGGCGAGGAGCGCGAGCGTTGCACGATTTGCGACGACGATCTGCGGTGGCTCGTCACGCCCGGTCCCTTCGAACCACGCATTGAAATCACGTGCGACGATCGTGAGCGCCCGGAATGCGAGTTCGCGATCACGGGGTTCGCCAGGCACCGCGATCTTCCGCTGATCCGGACCGAAGCCCCATGCAACCGCGGCGGCGGTGAAGGGCTCGGCGCCGAGTTGCCACAGGAGCAGACCGAGTGGGCGTTTGGTGAGGTGCCGGTGTCGGTGGGTTGCTGACCGCTGTGCACGGCGAAGGCGTCTTGCATCGGCCACGAGCAGGGCTTGCAAGTAGCTCATCGGCCAACTCCTCTGGTGGTCACGGGCAGAGGACGAGTCAGCCCGAGATGGTCGCGAAGCCGAGCCGCGCGTACGAGTTGCTCGGCAACGGCCGTCTCATCCGACGAAGGGGGCGCGCCGCGGCTGAGCTCTCCTGCGCGATCCAGGGAAGCGATGCCAGGCAACAGTCGCACGAGCTGCCCCCCTAGCCGGTTGGGGTTGCCATCGTGGTGAGCTCGCTCTCGACAGAAGCGAGAGAGCCCGCACGAGGCGAGGCACCCTGGGCGATAGTCGGTGCCGACGACGTCTGCGATCTTTGCCAGTGCATCGAGCCGAGCAGCTTCCTCACCAGCCGCCACGGACGAGAAGCTGGGTGCGCTCTCCGGGATCGATGCTGCCACCTCGTCGACGGTGGGCGCCTGGTCGAGAATCCGGGCGGCCCGATCGACCTCGCGACCCACGGGTTTCACGCACAGGGTCGGCTGAAGTCCCGTGTTCTTGGCGGTGATGAGGAGCGCCTCCGCAGACACGATCTCCGGGTTGCCGCCCACGCGTTCCACGAGCGCGCGCAGCAAGACGATGTAAACGGACACCTGCGCGACGGCCGCGCCGAGCTTGTCGGGGTCGGCCTGGCCGTCGATCGTTGGAAATGACTTGATCTCGCCGACATGGATGGGTTGCGCGAATCGTGCGGCGACCGCATCCGCTTCGAAATGCGCGAGCACACCGCCCACCTCGCGCTCGAACACAGCACCGTCGATGAGATTCGGAGCGGTTCTCGATCCCGCCAGGATCTGTTTGACGAGTTCTCCCGTCGCCGCGGCGCGCTGAGCCAGACCGCCCTTGCCTCGAATTTGCCCTTCTCGCAGATTCGCGACCTTCGCGTTCGTGGTGTCGTAGCTCAGGTTCTCCTTCAGGAGTGCGAGGATGGGCGCGTGTTCGTCGCGTCGTAGCAGTTCCTCGAAACGGTTTCCGCGACGGAAGGCGAAGGGAGATTGGCCAAAGGGCGCCGCAAACGCCGTACCTTGGAGCAACTGGTCGAAGTCCACGCGAGCCGCGAAGCCCGTCACGGCCATGTTGCAGTTGCTGGTCGCCGCATACCTCGCCAGCTCGCGCACGTTGGCTCGTCGGCGCGGCGCGTTTCCCGCGAGGGCGACGACGCGATCGGCAGCACTCTTCTGTTTCTTCGGCATTCGGTCCCCCTCGGGCCTCGGGCCCCTCCGACGGCTTCCCTGTTTCGACCCATCGCGCGAGCACGCTGCGACCGATGGGGACGACGACCGACCCGCGAGGCATCGCGTTCCGCTGCCTCCAGACACCAGGTCGCCGTGCTCGATGCCCCCGCACGCATTCAGAATCGCTCCTCACTCCAAGTAGCGGAGTTGATACCCGAAATGCTTTCTCCGCAATGCCTTCCCGACCCCATGGCGCCAGGCAAGCCGCTGTGACTGCACGAGGCAACGCACGAAGCGCACAGCTCAAACGTAACGAGGACTACGAACCGACGTTCCCATTCCTGAGTCTTTTCGCCGGGGCGCCTCTCCGTGAGAGCCGACGGCTTCCCGAGCGGTCGCCACCGACGATCGAATCGCCTTCTCCGCGTGATACATCCGGGATGCGCTTCAGAAGAGCTGGTGAACACGGCTGTCTTCCCTGCGACGCCCGGCTCGTGCCCAAAGGGGATGACATTCACGGGTTGCGAGAGGCGCTGATGCCGAGCCGCCTGGCAATGGAGAACGCCTCTCCGTCTTCCTGGGCTCTGCGCCGTCTCATGCCATCCGCTGGATGGCGGTCTTCACCGAGGGAGTGCGTCTTCCACGAGGATCGAGGTCGCTTCGTGCGTACAGAGCATCCAGGGCAACGGCGTCGACCGTATGGTACAGCGTGCCTCCTGCACGAGACGGAGCGTGGGCCTCGATCGTCCAGACCCGCTCGCACGGATCCAGATGCATGAAATCGGATCGAACCGCATCCCTGGTCGGACTGGAGACACTCCGCTGCTGCGTCTGCGACTTTGATCGCCACGTTCAATGACGCGCGCGTCATTGACGCTTCTTCGCCGAGCTGTGGTCCACGTGCATCCGAGATCCAGTCCGAGTCCGTCTGCGGATGCGCGTGGCGAATGCGCGTGCCCCCTAGCCTCCAGGCCGTCGCTTTGACGAGGACGTAGAGGCGGACTCCTCGTACGGAGAAGGAGGTCGGACTTCAGGCGGTCGCCGTTCGTTGCCACGCGGTTGCCGATCGACGTCACGTGATCGCCGTTCACTGGCACGTGATCGCCGTTCACTGGCACGAGGTTGCCGATCGACGTCACGTGATCGCCGTTCACTGGCACGAGGTTGCCGATCGACGTCACGTGATCGCCGTTCACTGGCACGTGATCGCCGTTCACTGGCACGAGGTCGCCGTTCACTGGCACGAGGTCGCCGTTCACTGGCACGTGATCGCCGATCGACGTCACGTGATTGCCGTTCACTGGCACGTGATCGCCGTTCACTGGCACGAGGTTGCCGATCGACGTCACGTGATTGCCGTTCACTGGCACGTGATCGCCGTTCACTGGCACGAGGTTGCCGATCGACGTCACGTGATTGCCGTTCACTGGCACGAGGTCGCCGATCGACGTCACGTGATTGCCGTTCACTGGCACGAGGTCGCCGATCGACGTCACGTGATTGCCGTTCACTGGCACGTGATCGCCGATCGACGTCACGAGGTCGCCGATCGACGTCACGAGATCGCCGTTCACTGGCACGGTAGCGACGTTGCCTCCCCCGAGGCCGCCTTCAGCTCCTCCGGGAATGCCGTTTCCTTTGCGATGCTCGGCAGTTACCCGAGGAAGGAGCCGTGGCTTCGACTTCCCGAGGTTCCTCCTGTCACGGGCTCGCAGGTTTCATGACCCGCAGGCCTCGAGATTGTCAGGGGCGACGCTGCCCTGGCTCGGAAGTTGCGCGCGGAGGCGTGGGCGGGTCGCCGAGGAAACCTGACGATCCGCCTGGTCGCGTCGGGCGGATCACCCCACGTCGCGTCGACCGACAATGGACGACGACGTAGGGCAAACGCTCAGGAGGTGTTCCTGGCGCCCCGCTCAACGGCAGCAGGCTGCAGGGCGGTACTCGGCGAATCGCCGGCGGCGCAGCGAGGACCGCCGGCCCCGCGATCGGGGCGCCCTTCGGATGGGCGCGGTCTCTGTCAGCACGATCCAGTCGCTCAGATTGAATTCGTACGCATTGGCCATGGATGCTGGTTCGGCGCAGCTGGCGGCCCCGTCCTCCGAGCGGACGAGCTACGCGAAGATACGCAGGGCCCCGAGGAGCACCGAGGAACGCGACGGGCCATCGCGCGGAGCTTCCTGGAGACCTGGACGGCGTTCCCAACGACAGAGGCCGACGTACCCGCCGGCCCCACCACCGAGCGCCCCCCCCAGGGCGCGCCGTCTATGGATGATTTACCCTGAAAACACTGCCGACGTTATCAGATGGAGCAGCATAGCAAAGTCCGGCCCCCCCTGAGGCGCGTGCCCTCGACCCCGACCGGGTCGGCCTTCGACGCGGCTCGGGTCAGCCCTGCTCCATGCGTGTCCACGTCACGAGGGGGTCAAACGATCCGTGGAAACTCTACCCGGAAGGTGGTGCCACGTCCGATCCCGGGGCTTTCGACGTGGATCGAGCCCTCGTGAGCTTCCACCAAATGACGCACGACGGCGAGCCCCAGTCCCAGTCCACCTTGCCGCCGTGCGTCGTGTCGCGCTGCGGGATGGAATGGGTCGAAGACATAGGGGAGCTGGTCGGGCTCGATTCCATGGCCGGTGTCGCTCACGTCGAGCGACACCTGCTGATCGACCACGGCGAGCTGGACGCGGATGGCTCCGCCCGAGGGGGTGCATTTCAGTGCATGCTCGAGGAGGTGGCCGATGATCTGCTCCGCCCGGTGCGTGTCCGCGAGGATCATGGCGGGTGCGGACGGGGGCAGGGTCACGGAGAGGGCGACGTTCCGGGCGCGCGCTTCGACCGTGAGCTCGGCGCATGCGCGCGAGACGACGGCGTCGAGGGCCAGCGGGGCGCGCTCCAGGGTCAGCCTGCCGCTCATGGCGCGCGAGACGTCCACCAGCTCGTCGACGAGGCGGGCCTGTTCGCGGGCATTGCGGTCGATCATCTCGATGGCGCGGGGCACCAGCTCCTGGCGCACGACGCCGGCCTCGAGCATCTGTGACCAGCCGAGGATCACGGTGAGGGGGGAACGCAGTTCGTGAGAGACCATGCGGAGGAGCTGGTCGCGCATGTGGCTCGCCATGGCGGCCTCGCGCTCCACGGCTTCCACGCGGGCCCTGGCCTCCTGGGCCGCTTCCTCGAGGCGCAAGCGCGCCACGGCGCTCGCGCCCAGCCCGACCAGCGCGTTCACGAAGACCTGCTCGTCGTCGCCGATCACGCCGGGATGCGCGAGCCAGATGCCCAGCGCGCCGACGGGCTGCCCGTCGACCAGCCAGGGAACGCAGGCGAGGTGCTCCAGGCGGGCGCGACGGCTCGACGGCGCTCGGCTCGATGGCGCTCGGCTCGACGGCGCTCGGCTCGATGGCGCTCGACCTCTGGGACGGCCTCGCGCGGCGGCGCGCTGCGGGTCGCTGTGGCCACCACGCTCCGAGCGGGGCCACAGGGGGGCGCGGGTCTCGAAGACTTCCTGGGCGTAGCGGGAGAGCAGCGCGTCACGCACGCGCTCTACTTCGGGCGCCTCGCCGGCGACGCCCAGGATGCCTGCGGTGCCCATGCCGCCGGCCGCGCCGCCTGCCCCTTCGGGCGCGACCAGCGCCACCGTGGCCAGGGCGCCCAGGCTCTCCAGGGCTTCCCGCGCCACCCAGCCCGCCACTTCGGAGAGGCTGCGCACGCCAGCGAGCACGGCGATGACGCGCTGGAGCCGCCGGAGACGAGCCGCAGCGTCGTCGCCCAGGGGGTGCGGCAGCGTCGCTGTGCTGGCGGGGCTCTCTCGGCTCCCCGGTTCGCAGACGCCGTGCTCTCCGCGGGCTTCGCGGGCCTCGCGCGTCCACGCCTGCTCCAGTTCCCGCCGGCCAGCGCGCTCCAGCGCGAGGAGGAACGCGCGCTCGCCAGGGCTGAAAGGGTGTGGGCGGTCGAAGACCAGGCCGAGGGCCCCCAGGGCGCCGCCTTGCCCGCGCAGGGGCACGCAGACCAGCGCTTCGGCCTCCAGCGTCGCCATGGTCGTCGCCCAGATGGGTGCCTTCACGACCGACTCGGCCCAGATTGGCTCGCCAGTCCGGACCACCAGGGACAGGGGCGAGGGCGCTTCGCGGTGCCCTCCCGCCCAGCGCGCGCGGGCTTCGGGCTCGAGCCCCAGGGCGCCCAGGAGCGTCATGGCTCGACCGTCGTCGCTCTTCACGCCGATCACGCCGCCACGTGCGCCGAGCGTGGCCACGGCGGACTGCACGAGGATCGCGGCCACGTCCTCGGCGCCGCTCGCCGCGGAGAGGGCCGCGGCCACCTGCTGGAGGCGCTGAACGCGGAGCGCCGGAACGCTCAGCGGATCGTCGGTCGAGGCGTCTGGACGCTCCAGTGCCGCCGCTTCGGATGCCCACGTCATGGGCGTGGAATGTTATTCATTCGGCCTTGCACCGGTCTTCGGGGACCGCCTGAATTTTCGTGGTGTGGCTCCGTAGCGCTGGCGTCGCTCGTGTGTGGGCCCGCCGTCGCATCGTCCCCCTTGATCCGGTGCGCGATGCCCTGCTCGCAGGGTGGGTGTCCGTGACGGGGGCTCCAGGGGATCGCCTGCCCTGCCTTGCGCGCCCACGACGGCCCGCTCCGGGTGAGGCCGCCGTCGTCGACGCGCTCTTGCCGTCCTCTCCAGGCTCGACGCGCACCTCCAGCCGTGCGACGCCGCGTTCATGGCGGCGCAGCGCATCGCACTCCTCGCAGGGGCCACCGGTCTCATCGGTGGGCACCTCCTCCGGCAGCTCCTCGACGGAGGTGGGTACGATCGGGTGATCTCCCTGGGCCGCCGCACCTTGCCGGACACGCATCCGCGCCTGGAGCAGCGGGTCGTCGATTTCGGCGCGCTCTCGGCCGAGGCGTTCGAGGGCGTCACCGATGTCTTCTGTGCGCTCGGGACCACGATGAAGCAGGCGGGCTCCGAGGCGGCGTTCCGCAAGGTCGACCACGACGCGCCGCTCGCGCTGGCAGAGCTCTCGTCGAAGGCGGGGGCGCAGCAGTTCCTCCTGGTCTCTTCGGTGGGGGCCGACGCGGGGAGCGTGACGTTCTACCTGCGGGTGAAGGGGGAGGTGGAGCGGGACGTCGCGGCGGTGCCGTTCGCGAGCGTCCACATCTTCCAGCCCAGCATGCTCCTCGGGGAGCGCGGGACGCACCGCCCCGCGGAGGCGATCGGTGGCGCGGTGATGCGCGGGGTACAGGGGATCATGCTGGGGCCTCTGAAGCGCTATCGACCCATCGAGGCGTCGAGCGTCGCCGCCGCGATGAGCGAGGCGGCGAGGCGGGGGAAGCCGGGGCGGCACGTGTACCAGTACGAGGAGATCGTGGCGTTCGCGGCTGCACCGCGGAACTGAAGGCGCGCGGGGGCGTAGGTCAGCAGGTCACTGCAGGCCGCCGTGCACCGCCTGGATCAGTTCGCCGTTCGGGGTGTCGCCGCTCAGCTCCCAGAACATCGCGCCGCCGAGGTTCCTGGTCTTGATGTAGTCCATCTTCACGTTCATCGAGGCGGGGGTGTCGTAGCTCCAGAACTCGGTGCCGTTGAACGTCCAGTAGGCCTTCGACTCGGGGTGGGTGAAGCCGGGGTGGTTCTTGGCCTTCAGGACCTTGTAGTCCTCGATGCCCAGCTCGTAGGCGCCAGGGGCGCCGCCGGTCGCCGTCTGCCAGAGGCCCTGGTTGCCACCAGCCACGCCGGTCCAGCCGCGGCCGTAGAAGGGGACGCCGACGACGAGCTTGCGGGCGGGGGTGCCGCCAGCGAGCCACTCGGCGACGGCCTCGTCGGTGCTGTACTTCAAGGCCTTGGCGGGGTTCGCGTTGGCGTTGAACAGCGGGGAGTGGAAGTTCGTCGTGTTCTCCCAGGCGCCGTGCATGTCGTAGGTCATGATGTTGATGAAATCGAGGTGCTGGTGGATGTTGCCCACCTCGATCTTGGCGATCTTGTCGATGCCGGCGGGAGCCGCGATGGTCAGCTCCAGGCCAGGGCGCACGGCGTTGAGCTGGCTCCGGAACTCGGCGAGGAGGGCGGTGAAGTTCTGCGTGTCCTCCGGGCGGTAGTTGCAGGTGTCGCCGCACGATCCGGGGTACTCCCAGTCGACGTCGATGCCGTCGAAGAGGCCGGCCCAGCGGTTGTCCTTGATGAAGAGGTCGACGCAGGAGCGCACGAAGTTGGCGCGGTTGGCGGGCAAGGCGGCGGTGGAGAAGTTGCCGGACCAGCTCCAGCCACCGAGGGAGATGAGGACCTTGAGGTGGGGGTACTTCTGCTTCAGCTTGCGGAGCTGGTTGAAGTTGCCTCGGAGGACGCCGTTGTCCCAGGTGTCGGCCACGCCGTCGACGCTCTCGCCGGCGCTGTAGAAGCGGTCGTAGTCGGCGTAGGTGTCGCCGAGCTGGCAGGCGTTGTTGACGACGTTGCTGAAGGCGTAATTGATGTGGGTGAGCTTGCTGGCGGAGCCGCTCGTGTCGATGTTCTTGACGTGGTAGTTGCGGCCGTAGACGCCCCACTCCACGAAGTAGCCGACCACGTGCCGCGCGGAGCCACCGCCGCCGCCACCGCCGGAGCCGCCGGAACCACCCGAGCCGCCCGCGCCGCCGCTGCCGCCCGCACCGTCACCGCCGCTGCCGCCGGCGCCGCTGCCCGAGGTAGAGGAGGTGGTGCTGGTCGTGCTTCCCGTTCCTTCGCAGGTCGTCTCCTGCCAGAGCGCAGGCACGGCCGCCGGGGTCCAGTCGGACAGCGAGGTGTGCCCTTGCAGGCACTGATAGGTCTTGCCCTGGTACGTGACGACCGCGCCCACGGCATAGGCAACGTCGGATCCCCACGCAGCTGCGCCCGAGCAGACGTCAGCGCTGAGATCACGGACCCCCAGCTCCGACGGGTCTCCGGAGTCGACGTCGCTGACACAGGCGACCAGGCTTGCAGCAGCGAACAGGGGGATGGCGATGGACGCGACGTGCTTCATGACCGGCTCTCCTCAGGGTGAAGTTGGTTGAGAGAGCCTCTTCGCAATGGGTGTGCCGACGCGCGGGCAGGCCAGAATCCCGCCTTTTTGCGCCACGTCGGTCGGATACGGGCGATCTGGCAGATCGCCCTGGATTTGTCAGATCGCCCCCCACCGCCTCCGGGGATCGCCCAGGTGCCTCGGCAGGCTGGGGTCGCTGCGGCCGTCGACGTGACCCACGACGGGACAGCGACGGGCCCCGTCGTGGGCTTCAGGGATGAGGGGACAGCGACGGACCCCGTCGTGGGCTTCAGGGATGAGGGGACAGCGGCGGACCCCTCGTGAGCTTCAGGGATCGCCGCCAGGGACCCGACGCGCGCGGAGGATCTGGAAGTAGCGCCGGGCGATGCCCGAGGCCGCTGCCGCGTTGCGCACGTTGCCGCCGTGCTGGGCGAGCACGCGCTGCACGTAGCGTCGCTCGAACTCCTCGACGACCCGCTCCCGCGCCCGGGCGAGCGGCAGGTCGAGGGCGAGGGTCTCCTCGACGACGTCCGCCGTGGAGCCCGACTCCGGCCCGCTGGGCCACGCGCCGCCTCCTCCGCCCAGCGAGCTGGGAGGGGGCTGGCTGTGCCCCGGGGTGCGGCCCGAGGGAGGCCCTCCAACGGCCGAGCGGGTGGTCTCGATGGGCGCGGCCTCGCCCAGGGCCACGCGACGGGCCACGGCGTTGTAGAGCTCGCGCACGTTGCCGGGCCAGTCGTAGTCCTCGAGCCGCGCCGCGAAGCCCTCGGGGAAGGGCGTGGTGCGCCCGGCCAGTTCCTGCCAGAAGTGGTGGGCCAGCACCGTGACGTCGCCTCGCCGGCGCCGGAGCGGGGGCAGCTCGATCCGCGCGACGGCCAGGCGGAAGAAGAGATCGTCGCGGAACCGGCCGGCCTGGATCTCGCGCTCCAGATCGCGGCGCGTCGCCGCCAGCACGCGGATGTCCACCTTGATCCACTTGGCGGAGCCGACGCGCTGGATCTCGGAGCGCTGGATCGCGCGCAGGAGCTTCGCCTGGAGGGCCAGCTCGAGATCGCCGATCTCGTCGAGCAGCAAGGTGCCGCCATGCGCCTCTTCGAACACGCCACGCCGGGTCTCGCTCGCCCCGGTGAACGCGCCGCGCTCGTGGCCGAACAGCGCGGACTCCACCAGGGTCGGGGGCACGGCCGTGCAGTCGAACACCACGAACGGCTTCGCCGCCCGCGGCCCCTGCTCGTGGAGCGCTTCGGCGAGCACTTCCTTGCCCGTACCCGTCTCGCCTTCGATGATCACCGGTACCGCAGACGCCGCCAGCCGGTCGCACAGGGGGTACAGGCGCCGCATCTCTTCGCTCGCCCCCACGAGCTTGCCGAAGCGGGCGGCGTTCGGCAGCTCGGGGACGGGGATGGCGCCGAGCGCCTCCACCCGCAGCACCGTCTCGCCGAGGCGGATCATCTCGCCGCCGCGGAGGTACGCGTCACCGACGAGGAGGCCTTGCACGTAGGTGCCGTTCGTCGAGCCGAGATCGGTCACGCGCAGGCGCGAGCGCGACAGCTCCAGGGCGGCGTGGCGTCGCGACACCATCCGATCGGTCAGCACGATGTCGCAGGCCGGGCTCGTCCCCATCAACACGCGCGCGGGGAGGCTCGGCGCCACGATCACCCGGCGCCCCTCGTCGGGGCCGGAGATCACGGAGACAGCAAACGTCTCGTCGAGAGAGGACGCCACCGAAGACGACAGCTCGGTGGTGGTGGCGGCGTCCTCGGCAGTCCACCTGGGCATGCGCGCATCTGAGCAAACCTCGCTGCCGGCGTCACCCAGACGATGCAAGGGTCACGCATCACACCCCCTCACACCGCTCGTTTCCGGGCGGCGACGCGGCGAATCAGGCGCCCGGCGGCGTCCACCCCCAGGACCACGAAGGGCGCCCCCACCACGGAGAGGACGTTCACGTGCCGCGGCTGGTACTGGAACAACGCCACCGACGCGAGCTGGAGCACCACCACGCTGGCCAGCAGCACCAGCCACGGCTCCTTGCGCCAGCGGGGCAGCGCCGCGCACAGGCCCACGCCCATCATCCCGAGGAACAAGGCCCCCAGCAGCACCCCCGACGCCTGGAATGCGACGGCGAACACGCCACGCCCCGAGAGGCGCGCGTTCTCCCACACGCCCTGCGCTTTGTACTGCGCGATCTCCGCCTGGTTCGGGTTCAACCCCGCCGCCAGCTTGATGCGCTCTTTCACCACGTCGAGCGCGACCCGCTCGTCGGCGTCGAGCGGCACTTCCCCGACATGGAACCCGCCGAGCACGGCGTTGCGGCCGTTGTGGAGGATCTTGCGCGCAAACGCGCCAGGGTGCTCGCGGATGGCGTCGCGGAACGCGGCGGCGAAGCGCTGGTCACCCGCATCCGAGACCGGATCCACGCCGTCCGCGCGCGCACGCAAGAAGGCCACCGCGAAGGCGTCGTCCGCGACGATCCCCCAGGGGTTGCCGGGGAGCTGTCCCAGCGACAGATACGCGACCATCCCTCCGTTCGAGGACACGAGCGAGGTGCGGCCCGTGTGCGCGCGGTACCAGAGCGCCCAGGGCGCGAGGCAGAGCGCGACCGTCGCCACGAAGGTCAGCAGAGGCTTCCACGTGCGGCGGCTTCGTTCGGCGCGCATCGCGAACTGTACCCCGCAGACGATGCACCCCACGGTCCACAGCAGCAGCTCCGAGCGCACGTTGAGCGCGGCACCGAACGCCACGCCAGCCATCACGGCCTGCCCGGCGCGCGAGGTCCGCAGCGCCCGCTCGAACCCCACCACCCCCAGAACGCCCAGGCTCATGGCCGGCGCCATCGACCACTGACTGAGCGCAAGCGCGTGCCAGGGCAAGGCGAGGAGGAGCAGCACCTTCAACCAGCCAGCGCGCGGGATCACGGCGCGTGTGCGCACCCAGATCGCTGCGAGCGCCATGGCGCCCAGCCCGATCTGCAATGGAACCACCGACCATCGCGGCACCAGTGCGAGCAATGCAGGGTAACCCCACAATGGATAGGTCAGGACATGCCGTATGCCCTGTCCATTGATCCATTGAGCCATGGGCAGGTGATGATTGAGGAAAATGCCGTTTTCTCCGCTACCGGTCCCGAAGAGCGCCCACAGCGCGACGCCTACAGCGCCACACAATGCGAACATGCCCATGAAGGCACGGCGGGGATCGGAATCATCGAGGGCGCCATTCACATTCACGAAGAATGCCCGCAACCCTTTGTCCATCGAGGTGGGACCTTATTTCAACCCGGCGATAATTGTCAATGTTTTGCCTGAAGCGACCACGCCACAGCGCTCAAAATCCAATGCGACCATCAATCGTACATTCGACCACGCGCGCACTTCGAGCATCGCCCCGAGCATCGCCTCTTGACGCCCCCTCAGCCATTTGGTCTTTCTGTGCCACCGACTCTCGATTGGAGGTTACCCATCATGGCAAAGCTTGCATTGACGCTGTCGACCCTCACCGCCGCCGTTGCACTCACCTTCTCCGCCACCAGCCAGGCGCAACCCACTACGCCCACGGATCACCTGGACGACCTCGAGGCACTCGTCAGTGTCCTCACCCCTGCCAACAACACGTGGGGATCGCCCTGCGCCATCGACTGGCTCGCTGGGACCGCAGTGACGAATGGCGCCTGCGCCTTCACGCTCAGCCTGGCGCACGCGTACCCGACCGTGACGTCGACCGTACGCCTCCAATGGTGGGGCGCGTCGAATCCCGGTGCTCCGGTCTATTACGATCAGATCGGGCTCGAAAAGAAGTTCTGGTCCATCACGGATGTGCTCGATGTCCTGCCCGGTGACATCGTCGCCACCAAGTACGCTGGCTCGGGCAGCTCCACGACCGGAACGATCTTCGTCGTCGCCGAGATCAATCACGAGCTCACCCTGCCCAGCGGGAACGAGCGCTACCGGGTCGATATCGTCGACTCGACCAGCTCTCCCCATGGCAGCTCGGACAGCCGCTATCAGGCCGTCTCCTCGTCGCCTCCCGTCCACGTCCAGGGTATCGGCACCGGCGAGATTTTCCTCGACTTCGATCCCGTGAGCGGCACCTATGCCGGCCACACGTGGAGCACCTCCACGGGCGCGACGTATTACCCGAACACCAGCGGGAGCGGCGGGCGCCAGCTCGTCGTCGGCCGCTTCGACGAGCTCAAGCCCTGATTCGAGCGCTGGGGTGATCCTCCCCGGCCTCTGCTCGTCGTTTCCACTTCGTGAACAGAGCGTTTCTTCCAGAGATCCGGGGGACGTTCGTTCGTCCCCTGACCCTGCGCACCTCTGAGTAACCCTCGCTCTCGCGTCATCCCGCGGACGCAAGGGTCGCGCATCTCCCTTCACACCGCCCGTTTCCGATCTCGAAAGCGGAGAATCACACGCCCGGCGGCGTCCACCCCGAGGAGCACGAACGGCGATGCATGGCATGGCGGCCGTTCCGAGGGACCTTGCGCGCTCATCGCGAAGGCATCGTCGGTCAGGATTCCCCACGCCACACGCACTGAGCGCAGGCGCATACCAGGGCAAGGCGAGGAGGAGCAGCGCCTTCAACCAGCCAGCGCGCGGGACCACGGCGCGCGTGCGCCCCCAGAGCGCTGCGAGCACCATGGCGCCCGCGCCGCTTTGCAAGGGGACCACCAACGATACCGGCATCAGCGAGAACAATGCAGGGCAATCCCATGGTGGACAGGCCAAGGCATACGTCATGCACTGTTCCCTCGATCCCTCGAGCCATGGGCAGAGGATGATTGAGGAGAATGCCGTTTTCCCCGTTACCCGTCCCAGGAAATGCCTACAGTGAGACGCCTACAGTGCCCACGATGCGAACATGCCCACGTACGACCATCAACCGTACATTCGACCACGCGCTCACTCCGAGCATCGCCTCGAGCATCGCTTTTGACGCCCCTCAGCCATCTGGTGTCTCTGTGTCACCGACTCTCGATTGGAGGTCATCCATCATGCCACATCTTGCATCGTCACTGTCGTCCCTCACTGCCGCAATCGTTCTGACATTCTCCGCCACCAGCCAGGCACAACCCATTACGCCAACTGATCATCTGAGCGAACTCGAAGCGCTCGTCAACAGCCTCACTCCTGCCAACAACACGTGGGGTTCACCCTGCGCCATCGACTGGATCGCCGGGACTGCCGTCACGAATGGCGCCTGCGCGTTCACGCTCAGCCTGGCGCACGCATACCCGACCGTGACCTCGACCCACCGCTTCCAATGGTGGGACTCGTACAATCCCGCTGCCCAGGCTTATTACGACGCGATCGTGACCGAAACCAAGTTCTGGCGCGTCACGAATGCTCTCGACGTCCTGCCTGGCGACATCATCGCCACCAAATACCTGATGTTGAACGGTGCCCCGACCGGAACGATCTTCGTCATCGCTGACATCAATTACTTCGTCATCCTGCCCAACGGGACCGAGCGCTACATCGTCGCGATCATCGACTCGACCAGCTCTCCTCATGGCAGCTCGGACACCCGCTATCTGGCCGTCTCCACGTCGCCCCCCGTCAGCGCCCAGGGTGTCGGCGCCGGCTATATCTTCATCGACGTCGACCCCGTGAGCGGCGCCTATGCTGGTCACACCTGGAGCACTTCCCCGGGAGCGACGTACTACCCGAACACCAGCGGTAGCGGCGGGCGTCAGCTCGTCGTCGGCCGTTTCGACGTGACCAAGTAGCTCCCTGCCTGGGGCCTGCGCGTTCAGCACGGGTCCACGCAGCGCGCCGTCCCCGCCCCCACTCGCGGCCAGCACGACGACGTCTCCGTCATACCCGATGAATTCGGGTGGCGCCTGCCATCGCGAAACCACGGAGATTCAGGCCTGCGGCTTGGACCGCTCGCACTCCGCGCGCTACCCTCTCCCTGCGCTACGTTTCGCAGCCCATCGAGCCTGGGGGGGGTCGAACCATTGCGACGCGCTGCACCGCTTCCGTGCATTCTCGGCGCTGCCACGCTGCTCTTCTGCGTGGTCGGCGCCTGCAAACCACCGAGCCATCTGCTCGCGACGGTATTGCAGCGGCCCAGCGTCCCGATTCCCGAGCGAAAGCTCGACCTGGGCATCATTCCGCCGCGCCCAGACCGGGCGCCTGGGGGTAGCCAGTTCTGGCGCGACATCGTCAACACGGACGAGTCGAGGCGCGAGAGCGCCATCCTGGAAGAGCTCCGTCGAGGCAATTTGCCCGAGAGCCACCGGAAGATGGTCCGCCTCGATTACAAAGCGGAATCGCGATCCGGGCATACCCATTCCGTCTCGCTGTGGGTCATGCCCGACTACCTCGCCGTCGGGGACGACGGCGATGCCATGCGCGTCCCCATGAGCCCCGTCACTGCGCAGCTCGTCGCCGATCGGTTCGGCTGCGTCCTGCCCACGTCCAAGCTCGTCGACATCATCTATCGGCTCGCTCCGACGAAGCTCACGCCTTACCCCATGCCCGTCGGCGATCGCATGGTCCGGATGGAAGAGTTCGCGCGTCATAGCCGGATCATCGACAAGCAGCTCGACAAGCTGGCCGTCCACGGGCTGGTGGCTGGTCACAAGAAGGACATCGTGCTCACCAACCGCCTCGATGCCCGACCTCACCGCGTCGCCATCTACGGCTGGCACCACCGCGAGGCGAAGCCCATCCAGCAGCTCAGCACCAAGCATGGCGACTGGTACGCCGACTACAGTCACGGCGTTCGGCTGCTCAGCAGCACCATGCTGCTCGATGACCAGCCGATCCGTGTTCAGGACGCGCTGACGGATCCCGAGCTGGCCTCTCTCCTCAGTGACGAGGGGCCACTGGCTCACACGCGCTACCGCACCGAGGACGGCATCGGCCACCCTCCTCCTCGTCCGCTTCCCGCGACGTATGCGGCGGTCCAGGAGAGTCCCTTCGATCTTCCGTTCTCGCAGGGTAGCCGCCGCACGCAGGCCAACAGCGCGCCCTGATCCACACCACAGCTCGTCCAGCCCGACGTCCCAGAGCCCGCCGATGCCGGACTCGTCGACCTGGGTGGCTTCGCCCCGGCGCTCGACGTTTCCCTCGAACGTGGCGTGGACACCTTCGACTTCGGCCACCGTGCCTTCTTCGGCACCTTCCGCGCTGCCGTGGCCCCGTCAGGGCCTCGTCCCGACGTTGGCCTTCGGAGAACTCCCGGTGGGCGCAGGCGACGCCGGGGAGGTGCCGGGCCAGGCGATCGCGATGCGCAGCTGTGCAGCTTTGCCGTCGTCGGTGCAGGAGAACGCTCCGTGCTGGAGCGCGGCCTCGATGCAGATGGCGTCCTGCTTGCCATCCGCGCCGGAGACCAGACGGGACGCGCTGACGCTGCCGTCCTCGCGCAGCTCGAGATCGGCGATGAACACGCTCCCGGGGGGGGCGGCACAGCGTGCCAGGGGGGCAGCGAGGGCGTCGAGGCCGGCGACCTCGAGGTGACGCACGGCGTGGGAGGTCCCCTTGCCGCCTTGGATGGTGCGGTTGGAGTCCCACGCGGTCTGACTGAAGAGGTTGTCGTCCGCCTCGACCACGCGCAGGCGAGGGCGCGGCTTGCCGACGAGATCGCGGGCCTCGTGGTGGAGCGCCACGATCCGGCGGCCCGGGCGGACGCGCATCGCGGACGAGGCCGAGAGCGCACGGCAGATGCACGCTTCCTGTTGCCCCGCCGTCCCCTCCGGGGCGTCGAGGCCGGTGCGCTCGCAGCGGGGCATCGGCCCGTCACCGGAGACGAGCACCTCGGTCACCACGTCGTCCTGACCCGAGAAGCAGATCGGTAGCTCCGGGAGGCGATCTCTCCAGGCGGCCGTCGCAGGCTCGCACCCACCGAAGCCGGTGGGCTCGCAGAGGCGGAGGGAGCCCTCGCGCAACGCGCCCGTCTCGCGGTCCCTGGCGGAGAGCATGCCGAGCAGGGCGAGTTCCTCGTCCTTCCGTTCGAGCGTGGCGAACGCCGCTCGGTAGCGGTCAGGGAGCGGGAGCGCCACGTTCAAGCGGCCCGCCCAGAAGGCGTTCGGCACGTGGCCCTTCGCCCCCAGGAGACGGATCCAGACTTCTTCATCGGGGCGGGGGTCGCTCTCCCGGTCCATGTCCGCGATGCCATGGATCACGGTCACCTCGGTGGTGATCCAGCCGAGGTTCTGGAGGGTGCGGTGCAGGGGTGCGCCGATGGCGCAGCGCGCGCCAGTCCTGGGCGAGACCGGACGGAGCTTCGCGTCGACCTCCGTGAGGGGAAGGACCTCGACATCGGGCGCCGTGGTCGCAAGCCGCCAGGCAAGGATCTGCCGCAGCTCGGCGCGCTCGGCGCGGAACAGGCGATCCTCGTCGAGAGGCAGGACGGCGACCTTCTCACGCTGGCGAGGGGGGACGACGACCCCCGCGGAGGTCCCAGGCGAACCGGACGCAAGAGGCGCCGTGGCAGCACCAGGCGCGCCGGACGCAGGAAAGGAGGTGCCTCCTGCCGGCATCCACGGCGAGCCCCAGGGCGTCCGTGGGTGAGCGGGGGGCGGGTCGGGCGTCGACGAGCAGGCGGAGACCAGCAGCAGGGTCACCGAGAGCAGGAGCTCAGGCTGAAGGCTTCCGTGGCACGGGACAAGAGGGCGGAGCAGCGGTCGCAGCGGCGGAAGCATCGGTCGCGCTGGTAGCCCAGGGGAAGCGACGCGTCATCTGGGTCGACGTGCGCTCGTCCTCGATACCCACGGAGCGCGCGATAGCGAGCGATTCAGTCGCCATGAGTGGTCACGTGCAGGAGACGTCTCACTCGTGCCGTGGCTCGGCCGACCGACCCGGTGGCAGCCGCGCAGCGAAGAAGTCGACGAAGGCGCGCACCTTGGGCGCCTGCTGGGCCTTCGTCGGCCAGAGCAGTCGAAACGTGGTGGTGCCTCTCGTGCTGCTCTTGAGTACGCGCACGAGACGGCCATCTTCGAGTTCTCGATGCACGAAGTAGTCGGGAACCGAACAGAGTCCTTGACCCGCAAGGGCCATCCTGACGAGCGCGTCGATGTTGTTGGCGATGATGCCGCCTCGCGCTCCGAGCCCGATCGACGTCGTCATCGAGCCTACGGGCCACGGCTCAATCTTCCCGGTGTGCGGCTTCTTGTAGAGCAGCAGGCGATGCGTACCGAGATCGGATGGATTCTTCGGTATGGGGTTCGAATCGAAGTACGTCGGCGCCGCGACGATGACGTGGCGAAAGGAAGCGAGCTTGCGTGACGACAAGCGCGAGTCGTCGGGCTCTCCGGTTCGAATCGCGACGTCGAAGCCTTCGTGGACGAGATCGACGAGGCGATCTCCCAGCTCCACGTCGAGCGCGATCTCAGGATACTCGCGCGCAAAATCGGCGAGCAGCGGCGAGAAGAACGCACTCGCCGTCGGCAATGCCACGCGCAGGCGCCCTCGGGGCGCCGCATGTCGGCGTGACAGCTCGAGTTCCGCACCTTCGAGTTCAGCGAGGATCCTTTCGCAGCGCACGAGGAACCGCGCACCATCCTCGGTCAGCGAGACCTGCCGCGTCGTGCGGTAGAACAGCCGCACGCCGAAACGCTCCTCGAGCGTCCGGATGCTCTTGCCCACCGCGGACGCAGAGAGGCCAAGACGGCGTCCAGCCTCGACGAAGCTGAGCGTCTCTGCCACCTGCAGAACCACTTCGATGGCGCTCAAGCTCTGGCTTCGGCGCAACGCCGTCGACGTGGGCTGGGGGCTCATTCGCGAATTTTGCTCCGTAATGAACGAAACTCCGAGTCGTTTTTCTCGAATCGGAGAGGCCTTACGTACTCCTGGTCGAAGCCGACTTCGCAGTCGTTCGCGAGGAGAACACCTTGAGCAAGTCATCGAAAATTCGTGTGGGTCTGGTTGGCGCCGGTGAGTGGGCCCGCAACGGTCACGTGCCAGCGCTTCGTGAAGTACCCGAGTTCGAGCTCGTCGCCGTCGCGACCTCACGGCCGGTCACGGCGCGGGAGGCAGCGGCCAGGTTCGCCATCCCGCATGCATGCTCGGATGCAACCGAGCTCATTGGTCGTGACGACGTCGATCTGGTGGTGGTCAACAACCGCGCACCGGATCACCTCGCCGTGACGCGAGCGGCGCTGGATGCTGGCAAGCACGTCTACTGCGAGTGGCCACTCACCACGCGCCTCGCCGACTCGGAGCAACTGCTGGCGTCGGCCGAACGGGCCGGCGTGCGCCATGTCGTCGGGTTGCAGCGCCGCATGGCCGGCAGCAGTCGCCATCTGCGCGAACTCATCGCCGAGGGGTACGTGGGAACGGTCCGCTCGGTGCACCTGCACGTGACCGAACCCACGTTCGCGCAGCGCCGAGCGAGCGTGCTTGGATTCACCATCCCCGGCGAGAACTTCTCGAGCGTCTTCTCCATCTACGGCGGCCACTACCTGGACTTGATACTCACGGCGGTGGGAGGACTCGACGCGTTCTCCAGCGTTGTGACCAGTCAGTTTCCGTGGGTCACGCTCACCGAGAGTGGCGAGAACGTGGAGTCTACGGCGCCCGATCAGATGCTGCTCAGCGGCACGCTCGCCCGTGGAGGCGTGATCTCGGCGCACGTCGAGGGTGGCAAGCGCAGCGGCTACGGCGTTCGCATCGACATCACCGGCGCTGATGGCGATCTGCGGCTCACGTACGACCAAGCGTTTGGCGCAACCCACGATGGCGAACTCGCGGGAGCGCGCCACGGGCAGGGGTCGCTCGTCGCGTTGCCGATCCCGGAACGGCTGCAGTGGCTCTCGAGCAGCAACCTGCGCGGCAGCGTGCGCGAACTCGGAAACCTCTACGCGGCCTTCGCTCGCGATATGATCGATGGAACCCAGCACACCCCCAGCTTCCACGACGCCGTGCGTCTGCACGCGCTGCTCGACGCCATCGAAAGTCGGTCCTTGTCGCCATCGAGGTGACCCCGTCGACACACGGAATGCACCTGGGAGCTGGGGCTCGTGCTTCGCCGTCGAGCAAGACGGGCCTGCCGACGTCCGTCGACTAGGTCGCCATGGCGCGCTTGTCCTCGACGTGGATGATGCGCAAGGACGCCGCGTCGGCACCGCGGTAGCTGCGCCCGGCCATGCCGACCAGGAGATCGGACGCCCCAGGGTCCTCGTCCTCGTGGCTGACGTAGTTGAGAACATCCGGGTGGTGGCAGGTGACCACCCACCCGGGGTGCGCTTCCAGCTCGACGACGGAGAAGTCGGCCGAGGCTGTCCCCACCTGGACGGGGCCCCACTGCGCGAGGAGAAGCTTCGCTTGCTCACCCAGGTCGCCCTGGGGGTCCATCAGGATCACGCACGTGCCGCACTCGAAAAGCACCCAGCTCTTGTGCGCGCCGACGAGGATCTTCCTGTACGTCTCGATCAGCGCACGCGCTTCATCCGCGTCTTCGGACATGCTCGTTCTCCTGGCCGCAAGGCCCTTCGCGACGTCTCGCGGCCAGGAGTCTACCACCGGGCTCGGCTCAGCAGCCCAGGTTGTTCCCGGGCGACACGCCGAGGCGGTTGGTGAAGTTCTGGTACGTGTTGATCCGGCTCTGGACCTGGCCCGGGTTCCGGCCATTGCACTCCAGCGCGCCGTTGATGGTCCGGATCGTCTCGCCGAACCCGCGGCTGTTCACCATCGCGCTGTGCGCGGTCATGGTGCCAGCGCCGTTCTGGGTGGTCCAGAACCAGAGGCCCGTCCTCCACGCCGCGTTCGCGTCCCGCGACAAGAGATCCGGATCGCTCTGGAGCGGCAGGTTCAGCGCGTTCCCGGCAGCGCAGTAGTTCCCGTTCCACGAGAGCTGGATCGGTCCGCGCCCGAAGTACCGCTTGCCGGGCGCGCAGCTGCACCCCGGAGGACCCCAGGAGGTGTCGCAGTAGTCGCCCTTCTGGATCTCCTCGATGTACACGAGCGCTCCCGTCTCGTGCGACACGTTGGCGAGGAATGCTGCCACCTCGCGCTTCCGCGTTTCCAGGCTGCCCGTGTTCGCGAAGGCCGGGAACGTCGCCGCCGCCGCGACGAGGGCGTTGTACGTGTAGAAGGGGTTCCGGTTCGGGAACATGGCGTTGAAGTCGTTCTGCGAGAGGACGCCAGCGAGCCCGGAGCCGCCATTGCCGCCGCCGCCACTGCCCCCGCTCCCGCCGCTGCCGCCGCCACCACCGCCGGTCCCACCCGAGCAGGTGTAGGGGTCCCAGAACCAGGTGCTGATCGTGGGGTCGTAGCCAGGGTTCTCGTGCTCGGCGATGTAGAGCGAGCCGTTGAAGCGCACGATGTCACCCGGGTAGTACATCCGGCCCTGCTGCCATGCCGGGTAGTTGCACGATCCGCCGCCGCCACCGCCCGCGCCGCCGGAGCCAGTGCCGCCGCCGCTGCTGCTGCTGCTCGTCGTGGTGGAGCTGCTGCCGGAGCAGGTCCCGGTCTCCTGCCAGAGCGCCGGCACCGCCGCCGGCGTCCAGCCCGCGAGGCTCGTATGGGCTTGCGCGCAGCGGTACGACTTGCCTCCGAACTGGACCACGGTCCCCACGCCATAAGCGACGTTCTCACTCCAGTTCGGGGCGCCCGCACACACGGCGGACTCCTGGCTCTCGAAGTCCTCGAAGTCTTCGTCGACCGAGGGGTCCACCACGCACCCGCCCGCGTTCACGGCGGCGGCAGCGAAGAGGAGCGAGAGCAGAGAGCCCGGAATGGTGAGTTTGCGCGACATGGGGAGCCTTCCTTTTCCGTTCGATGGGTGATGAGGTCGCGCTGGCGGCCTCGGAGGAGGCGCTTCAGCGCAGCGTTGCGGACCGGAAGGGCTCGATTGCAGAGAGCGGGCCAACGCCCAGAAGAGCGCCGATCACGCGATTTCAGGCTGTTTTCGAGAGGGAGGTCCGCGCGCCAGGTGGCTTCGCAGGTGCCGAGGCGATCTGACAAATCACCAGGGGGCGATCTCGGAGATCGCCCCCGAACTCGTGAAGCGCGCCCCAGGCACCACCTCGTCGTCGGTGCGACGGCCCAGCGCGCGCGCCTCGTCGATCAGCGCTTCGCGTCGGGCCAGAGGGCGGCGAGGTCCAGCTCGATGGCATCGAAAGGCGCGGCGCGCACGCTGACGTCACCCCGGATGACCAGCTCCGCCTCCCAGCGCCCCCGTGGGCTGAGGTGATGCACCTCCAGGGCGCGCTCCGTGGGGTCGATGAGCCACGCCCAGGGGATGTCAGCCTTCGCGTAGACGGGGAGCTTCCCGTACCTGTCGTGGGCGGCGGTGGAGGGGGACAGGATCTCGCATACCCAGTCGGGCGGCAGCGTGAAGTAGGCCGCCTCGGGCAGCGCTGGCATACGCTCACGGCGCCATCCGGCAAGGTCCGGCACGAGCACGTCGGATCCGAGGTGAAGCGCGGGTTCGTCCAGGATCCACCAGCCACCTGGGCCACCACGACCTCGAGAGAACGGAGGTCCCAGCTCGAAACCGGGAGCGGCGTCACTGGCACCTTCTGGCGAGCGCGAGCGTGGACGCGCCTTGACTTACCAGGCCACGTCCGAAGACTGCACCCCGTCATGGTCACCTGCACGTTCTGCGGCGCCCCCGTCTCCCCCCGCGATCCGAGCTGCTCTTACTGCGGCCGCTCCAACCAGCGCCATCAGCCCTCGACCCACCACGTTCAGGCCTTGCTCTCCGGCGCGAGGACACTCCACCAGGCCGCGAACCACATCGCCGCGATCGTACTCTTTCGCCAGGTGATCGCGGAGGACCCGGAGCTGTTCGACGCCTACTTCTTCCTCGCCGACAGCCTCACCTCGCTGCACGACTTCTCGGCCGCCATCCAGGCCATGGAGCGGGCGCAGAGCATTCGCCCGGGCCACTTCGCCGTCCAGTACAACCTCGGTGCGCTCCACAAGCGACAGGGCAATGCGCCGCTCGCCAGGCATCACTTCGAGCGCTCCCTCGAGATCGCGAAGAGCGCTGCAGGAGACCACGAGAGCTTCCGGGCCATGGTGGAGCAAGAGCTGGCCTCGCTCCCGCCGAAGGGTCACCCGGGGGGTGGCCACGTGCATTGAGCCTGGAGCAAAGAACCACCCGACTGGACCGAGCCGGCTCAGAGCAGGCCGGGCGCACGAGGAAGGTGGGAAGGGGTTCTCGTCCGGAATTCGGGGGAAGGTCATCCCGACACCACACGGATACCTGACGGCTGGAGAAGGCGCGGCGAGCGTCACCTCGTGGAGGACACTCCCGGACGCAGCCGTCCGCTGCTTCCCATCAGCAAGCGCCGTGTCCCTCCGTGACGCAGAACGCTGCTGGAGTGTCTGCCAGCGGCCTCGTCGCGCAGCACGCCACGCGGCAACATGTGACAACCGACACCATGGCACATCCCATGCTCATGCGACGCCACGTCGTTCCATCGATGAAACGACGTCTCTACACGAAAGAGGAAACAACATGAGCTTCGGCGGTGCATTCGACTTCCAGATTGGTCTCGCCCCCCCCAGGTCCACCCAGGTGGATGTTCAACGCATGTCGCGCGGCCTGGGAAACATCGGGCTCACGTGCGAGCTGGCGAGCCCCGACGCATGCAGAGGGTACGTCGCCGACGCGCTGGCAACGTTCCAGAGAGAGCTGTCACCACGCGGGACACCTCACAACATCACCGCGGCCAGGGCGGGGGCGACGAAGGAGCACGAGTTCCAGATCGTCAGGGACCCCCAGGCCTGGATGGACAAGGTCTCGGTCATCATGGCCAATGCCCAGTGGGTCCGGCAGAACAACATCTTCGCCGTCGATTACGACAGGGTCCTGGACGTGAGGGAGGAGACTCAGCTTCATCTCATCCGAAACGTCTTCATTTCGGTCGGGTTGGCGCTCGGAAGGCTCAGCGGTGGCCATCTCAACCCGGACCAGCTCACGAAATACCTGGGCGACTGGATCTCGGATCTGGGATCGACGGCGAATCAGCACTATGTCTCGCAGCGTGTCGAGACGCTCCACATTGCGCACATCAATGCCACGGGTACGACGACCAGGGTCGGTGGCATCACCTTCGATTACAAGCTCGAAGTCCGGGACTTCCGTAACAAAAAGGTGACCCGTCACCGCAGCTCGCTGGAAATGGAGCGGTGGGGCATGACATTCAACAGCGGAACGATTCTGAACAGCGTGTTCGAACAGGTGATGCAACGCCCGCGTGGGTGACACTGGCGCTATAGCGCCCCCGAGCCTCGGCGCTGCTGCCATGGTGTCGCCATTGCGACATCCCGAGGTGCGTGTATCGCTCCAGCAACGATGCTCGGCGCGAGCTTCACCGTTCCCACATCCATCCGGTCGTGAAGGGTAGGCGCAGGCGGGAGATCAGACGACTCCTCTGGTCCTCGCTGATGTCTTCACCAAGGCAGTTCCCCATCTGCCTTCGGACGGCTCCCAGTGCCTTTCATCGGCCTCCTATCACGATGCCCGGGCTGCACCTCATCCTCTTCCCCACCCTCCTCCCCTGCTGATAGCTTGAATACGTCGATACGCGAACGCGCACCAGATGCCCGTGGAGTGTGAAGGGAAAGCCACCATGTCGATCGAGGAATTCTTCTCGGTTCGCCCGGCCATGCTTTCACCACCCAATTGGATCGACAGCTGAGAGAAGACCGCCGCACCTTGGTCGAACGCAATGGATCGCGAGGCATCGACGCGAAGGCGACGGTCTTTTCCGTAGGTCGTCCCCGCGTGTCGTCGAACGCAGTCCGCTCCAGCCGATTGTCTCTGCACCTTCCTCGGCAGCTCTCCGGACATGTGGAGCAGGAGCTGGCTTCGCTCCCGCCGAAGGGTCACCCGGGTGGCCACGTGCATTGAACTGGACGAACCAGACGGCAAGCCAGGCGTGCGTGTGCGGCGTCCTCGTCGAGCCGGTCAGGGCTCAGCGTCCGCGGCTCGATGCATGAAGGAGGGCAAGCTAGCGCAGGAAGGCGGGGACGACCTCTTCGACGGGCTCAGGAACCGTTGAGCGCCTGGTACGTGAAGCGGTCGCGGCGGAAGATCTGCACGAAGGACTTACTCCCTCCCGGAAGAATGATGGGATAAATGGCTTCGGGGAGCGGATCGGTCGAATGGAAGCCGTCCGGGATCCCGGGGATGGTCACCACCACGCCTCGCTCCAGATCCGCGGCGCTGATTCCAGGAGGAGTCCCGGCGAGCGTCACTTCGTGATGGAAGTTGGGACGCCTCGTGATCACGTGCGACATGAAGGTCTCGACGCCACGGCCATAGATGAAATAGGTCAGCTCCCGGGGGTAATCCGGCCCATCGGCGTGCAGCGGCAAGTAATACATCAGGCGCCCCGGGACAGCCGTCACGACCATGAGCTTGTTCTTGTCGTCGATCGACTCTTTGTAGAGCTGCATCTGAAACCGATCGCGGAGCAGATCATAGAGCACCTTCGTCTCCAGCGAGAGCCCCAGAAGAAGCGTCTGTGGGCTCTGCCGACGAAACTCCTCCAGGTAAGCTCTCGCGTCGGGCACGGGCTCCAGGTACAGCTCCTGAATGGCTTGATACGCATGGGGCTGCATCTGGAACATGGCGGAGTGCGCCAGGTACGAGTGCTCATAGCCGAACACGACGAATGCATGCTGAGTCGGTTGCTCGTCGGTCCCGAGCGCAGCGTTTTGCGGTTGCATGGGTATTCTCCTCGACGGTTCACGATGGCTCGTCGCGCCATGGGCGATGTCGCTCAGGCCGACGATGGGTTCTCGCAGGTCGAGGCATTGCACGACCTGGGCCACTGCGAGCCTCCGCTTGCATGTCCCGAGGATGGCCTGGTGACGCCATCCAGGTGATGCAACGGCACCTTCGCCCCCTCTCCATCGCACGAGCCGAGCATGCCATCCGCAATGCCATGGCATGTCGCGTGCTGACGGGACGCCCCTCGGCGGCAACGCCCAAAGGAGTCCCATGGCACATGCACCGATTGTTCGATACGCCATCCACCCCGCGCTCGGCATCGCCCGCGTCGGCAGCGCCCCCGCGCCAGCCGATGCTGCCCCCGGCGAGGAGGGTTACTACATCACCTCCGAGGTCCCCGGCGTGGCCGCGGCCCCCGAAGGCGGCTTCAAGACCCCCGATGGTCAGCTCAAGCGAGGGGTAGCTCGCTTTCGCGTCTACGGCTACGACGCCGACGGCAACGTGGTCCAGGAAATCACCTCGGCCGATGCCCAGATCACCTGGCGCGTCCACGTCGTGAACCGCAAGTCGGCCTGGTACAGGTTCTACAACGCGATGGACATCGGGGCGGAAGCCCTGGACACCACCCACCGCAACGACGCGATCCAGGGGGATCAGCGCAGGCAGCTCGCCATCGATCCCGGTCCCCGCACCATCACCGGCAACGGCGTCTCGGGCCGCGCGTACCAGTTCGCCTCCGGTTTCATCCGCTTCCCGGATGCCCCCCAGGACGTCGTGCAGGTCTACCTCGGCGAGCTACGCACCGACGCTCAGGGGCGGCTGCTCTTCCTCGGTGGCCGCGGTCAGGCGGGCTCGGTGTACGGCGAGCTCCCGAGCACGTTCGCCAACAACGAGGGCTGGTACGACGACACGTCCGACGGGACGGTACGGGCCACGATCACCGTCGGCGGAAAGGACTACGACGCCGAACCGGCGATGGTCGCGGTGGCGCCACCGAACTACGCGCCAGGAATCTTCCCCGTGACGACCATGTGGGACGTGGTCCACGACCTCTACCTGCGCCAGGGCTGGGTCACGCCGGAGCCTCAGATCGTCTTCTGGCAGCACATCTACCCCCTCTTCGCGCGCCTCGTCGACAACCAGTGGGTGAACCACGGGCTCTACATCCTCTTCGGCGCAGGCTCCCCGAGCGATCTCACCAGCAAGGCGCTGCTCGACAAGCTCTCGAGCCCCGACGCGAAGAACGAGAAGCTCAGGCAGCAGTGGGCCGCGTGGTTCCGCAGCCCCCAGATCCCGGTCCCCGAGGCGCGCCCCGAGCAGCGGCCGGACGCCCTGCCGCCCTTCTACGGCGACGGCTACGGCGAGTTCCGCGGCACCGACATCGCCGATCTCGGGCTGACCACCACCCAGTACGAGTGGCTCGATCGGTGGGCCAAGGGGGATTTCGTGACCGGAGACGGCCCGTCCAAGATCACCTCCCTCGACGACATCGACCTCGCTGACCGCCCCGCCGCCATCGATCGGGCGCACCTGGAGGACTGCCTGGGCGGCCCCTTCCACCCCGGGATCGAACTTACCTGGACCCTGCGGGTGCCGACGATGTGGCAGCCCAGAAACGTTCACGACAAGACCTCGCTCGCGTACCGCCTCAACGTGCTGCCGGAAGGACAGATGCCCAAGGACGACTTCGGCCCCGTCCTCACCCCGGCGGTGGCGCTCGGCAAGGGCGGCCCCACGGACGGCGCCGGCCCTGGCAGCCTCACGCGCTGGCAAGGCGTCCCGTGGCAGACCGATGAAGCAAGCTGCCTTGCCGGCTACGACCTCTCGACCTACCTCGCGCTCCCCTCCTTCTGGTCCTCGCGCGTCCCGAACGAGGTCCTCAGCGTGAAGGCGTACCACCGCGTCCTCGACGCGAACCAGCCTCTCCTCCAGCGCATGAAGCACCTCGCCTACCGCCAGTTCTGGCTGCGCGACATCGACACGGGGAGCCAGGAGCGCCGCGCGCACATGGTCGCGGAGTGGGACAAGATGGGCATCGTCACCGCGGTCGACGCCCCCTCCGACGGAGCAAGTCTCGGTCTGGGTCAGCAGATGTGGGTCGAGCTCGGCCGTGACGACTCGTTCGAGGTCAACGATCCCACCTGGAGCCAGGTGCAGAAGGCCGAGAGCACCAGCGTCTCCCGGGGAGCACCCCCTGCCCTTCGCGCGGCCATTCTCCCCGCACGCCACAAGGCCGCCGCGGTGGAGCCTGCAGAGATCATCGGCAACCCCCTTCGGCGCCGCCGCGACCGCGGGAACGTCTGATGAACAGCGCACGCCGCGCCGTCATCGTGGGGGGTGGTCCAGCGGGCACCGTGGCCGCCCTCGTCCTCGCTCGGCGCGGCGTGCGCGCCATCGTGCTGGAGGGGCGTCTCGGCCCTTCCACGAAGGCAGGCGAGTGCCTTCCCCCCAGCGTCACCCTGCTCCTGGCTCGGCTCGGCCTGGAGCAGCTCCTCACCCAGGACGGGCACCTCCGGTCGCGTGGACACCGCTTCGTGTGGGGATCACCCCGGCCCGGGGAGCGACCCTTCTTCGCGGGCGTCCGTGGCGATGGGTGGCACGTGGACCGCCGCCTGTTCGAGGCGCGCCTCGCGGAGCGCGCGCAGGCTGCCGGCGTCGATTTTCGCTGGGGGACACGGCTCGACCGCTGCATACGCGAGGGAGAACGCTTTCATCTGGAGCTCACCGACCCAGGCGGTGCACGGATCACCGAGACCACCGACTTCGTGGCCGACGCCACGGGCCGCGCGGCGAGCGTCGCCCGGCGCCTCGGTGTGCAGCGGGTGCGTTACGACCGCCTCGTCGGCGTCGCCGCCCGTCTCGAAAGCCCCACGCCGACCACGGACACGTACACACTCGTGGAGGCGACCCCGGACGGCTGGTGGTACTCCGCCCTGCTCGCCGACGGCGCGCTCGCGGTCGCCTTCATGACCGACGCGGACCTCATGGACCGTGGTCTCGCCCACGGTGAGGCCGATGCCGCTCGTGAAGCCTTCCTGCGCGCGCTCCGAGAGGCGCCAGAGACACGCGAACGCATCGAGGGCCACGGATACCGCCTCGCAACGCCGCCACAGCCACAGCGGGCCGAAACGTCGCGCCTCACCAGCGTCACCGGAGCGGGTTGGCTCGCCGTGGGCGACGCTGCGGCGGCCTACGATCCCCTGTCGTCCCACGGGATCGGGTCTGCGATGGGGTCGGGGTACTACGCCGGACACGCCATCGCCGACCACCTCGCTCACCGCCCCGACGCCCTGCCCACCTACGTCGCCGTTCTCCAGAATGCTTACGGCGCTTACCTCGATCTCCAGCGCCAGCACTACCGCACCGAGCATCGATTCCCTGGCGCTCCCTTCTGGGAGCGCCGGCGCATGCCTCTCTACTGCCTGGATCCCATCGAAGCCCGCAGCAGCGTCACGTCGACGACCCTGCCTCCGACGCTCGACCCCTGCCTCCCCTGAACCATACGGCCGACGATCTCGCCCGCTTCCTGACGTCATGACGGCAGGCCCGAAGCGGCGAGGCATGCCTGATTTCCCGCGTGAATCGCACGGTGATGGGGTCCCGACGAGCTTTGCACGGCGGGGCGGCGGGGGTGCGTTCCCCTGCTGCAGGCCCGCACGGCCGATTGCTGTCTCCCACCAGGACGCGCCGCGTCCCTCGAAGACGCAAGGTCCTCACGCCCGATGAACCGCACCGACATCGAAGGGGTGCCACCCCACCAACATCAAGCGGCGCGCGCTGCCGCAGTGACCTCGCGCTCTCTCGCCAGGAGAACCAGGGCGCAGGAACGGACCGTGCACTTCGCCGCACCGGACTCCAGCTGCGTCGAGCGGCTGAACCACAACGACAAAGGAGCTACATTCCATGGCCTGGGCATACCGTTACCATTCCGATTCCGATAGCCGCAACGTCGCAGCCGCCCTGCTGAACGAACTCAATGGACTGCTCCCGCACCAGGCCGCCACGGCGAAGACGGGCATGGCCGATCAGAAGGGAGCGTCCTCGAAAGGCGTCGTCTTCTACGACGAGGAGACGACGGCGCCTCCCCCTTTTCAAGCGTCCGGTGCCTGGAGCAGCAAGGTGCTCTCCTTCGAGAACAACAGCGAATATGACGCGCACTTCCAGGCCATCGTCGACATGCTCGACGGCAAGACGGCCGAGAAGCTCACCCGTACTCAGGCCGCCTATGCGCATTTCTCGATGTGCGACTATCAGTCCGGCCACGCACGCATGGCACTCTTCTGGCCGAGCAAGTGAGCACGTGTCTCTTCAGGTGGTGCGCGATGGTCGACGGCACGGCCAGCGCCCCCATGGCGCCCGCGCGATGTAGGCGTGCCCCAGACATCGAGCCCCCCGAGCTCTTCGACCCTACCCACCGCCTCTCTCATGGACGCCATGACCTCGTCCTGCACGTGAGCGACGTCTTCCCCAGCACGCCCCCCTGCTGATAGCTTGAATACGTCGGTGCGAGAACACGCACCAGATGTCCGTGGGGGGGTGAAGGGGAAACCGCCATGTCGGTCGAGGAATTCTTCTCGGTTTGCCCGGCCATGCTGTTCATCACCAACCTGGATGGCCGGTTGGAGCGCACGAGCACCGCGTTAAAGAACACCTTGGGCGTCGACGACACACCAGGTCAGCCACTCCGTACGTTCATCCACCCGGACGACCAGGGCGTTTTCGACGCCGCCTGGGCCCGGGTTCAGACATCCAGCGAGCCTGTCACCCTGCGCGCGCGATTCCGGGAAGCCGATGGGCATTCCAGGCATCTCTCGTGCCGCATGGCGCGCCCCGACGAGGGCCCGACCATTCACGGCAGCTTGCACCAGCACCTCGTCGAGGCGGATCCCGTCTGCAAAGAGGCGCTGTTCGATGCAATCGCCGCCCACCTCCCCGTGGGCATCTGGGCCCTCGATGAAGAGGGGAAGTTCCTCCTCCAAGAGGGCGCGACCACCCAGTCGATGGGGCTCGCGCCGCGCCAGTACGTGGGACAAAACGTCTTCGCACTCCATGGAGATGCCGACGTCGTCCGGACCCACGTCCGAGAGGCCCTTGCCGGAAGAGCGACGCATTACCTCAGCGAGATGATGGGCGTCCACTGCGACAACTGGATGGTGCCCATTCACGACGACGACGGGCGACAGTTCATGACGCTCGGCTTCAGCATGGATATCACCCGCGTCCACGAGACCCAGGTGTCCCTGCGCGAGCGCATTGCGGAGATCGAGCAACAGCGCGAGATCATTCGCCAGCTCTCCACCCCCATCATCGAGGTCTGGGATGGCGTGCTCACGCTGCCCATGCTCGGCATCCTCGACAGCTCCCGCACTGCGGACGTCATGCAGCAGCTCCTCGCCCGCATCGAGCAGGACCACGCCAGCTTCGCCATCCTCGATCTCACGGGCGTGGAGATGATCGACACCGGCGTCGCCGGCTACATCATCCGGCTCGTCAGCGCCATTCGCTTGCTCGGCGCGGAGGGCATCGTCTCCGGCATCCGGCCCACGGTCGCCCAGACCATGGTCGCCGTCGGCGCCGACCTGTCCCAGATCGTCACCCACCGCAACCTGCGCGCCGCCCTCACCTACTGCATTCGCCAGATGACCCCACGCCCGGCGTCCCAGCCGAGGAGGTCCCCCCATGAGTGACCCCGCGCCAACCGATTTACTCGACGCCTTCCTCGGCAGCTCCCCGGACATGCTGTTCGTCGCTGCTGGCGACGGGCGACTCCGCGCCGTCAGCCGAGGGCTCCGCGACACCCTCGACCTCGCCCCCGCGAACGATCTGCCCCTCACCGCACTCGCTCATCCCGGCGACCGGGCCGCGCTCTCCATCGCGCTCTCGCATCTGCGCCGCAGCCAGAAGCCCGTGCAGTTCGATCTCCGCCTCCGCGACGCGCGCGGGGTATACCGCCCATTATCGTGCCACGCCGCCAGCACGCCCGGTGGAGACACCATCCACGGGCACCTCCGGACCAGGCCAGACCCGAGACCCCGGCGCATCAAGGAGCGGCTCTTCGACGCCATGCTCGACTACCTCCCCGCCGCGGTGTGGGCGCTCGATCCAGCGGGCGACTACATCTACAACGACGGCCAGCTCCTCCTCTCCAATGGCTACGAGCGCGGCAGCTTCCTCGGCCAGAACATGCTCGCCCTCCATGGCGCCATCGACGGGGTCACCGTCAACGTGAAGCGCGCCCTCGCCGGTGAGCCCGTCCATTACTTCAACGAGCACGGCGGCTATACCTGGGAGAACTGGATCATCCCCCTTCACGACGCCCAGGGGAAGCTGAGCCTGGTGCTCGGGTTCACCCTCGACGTCTCCGCCATGTCACGGGTCGAGCGGGAGATGCGTCAGCGCCTCGCCGAGATCGAGCAGCAGCAGGAGGTCATCCGCCGCCTCTCCACGCCCATCATCGAGGTCTGGGACGGCGTGCTCACCCTCCCCATGCTCGGTGTCCTCGACAGCATCCGCACCGCCGACGTCCTGCAGAGCGTACTCACCCACATCAGCCAGCGCGGCACGCGCTTCGCCATCCTCGACCTCACCGGCGTCGAGGTCGTCGACACCCGGGTGGCCGGCTACCTCATCCGGCTGATCAGCGCCGTCCGCCTCCTCGGGGCCGAGGGCATCGTCGCCGGCATCCGCCCCACCGTCGCGCAGACCATCGTCGCCCTCGGCGCCGACCTCTCCCAGATCGTCACCCACCGCAACCTGCGCACGGCCCTCGCCCACTGCATCCGGCAGATGGCCCCGGCGCTCGCCCCCAACCGCTCGAGGAGGCTCCCTCATGGCTGACCCCAGCCCGACCGACTCCATGAACACCGTGTTCGAGACGTCCCCCGATCTGCTCTTCATCGCCAGCGTCGACGGCGAGCTCCTGTCGATGAGCCGATCCCTCCGTCACAGCCTCGGCGCCGAACGGGGAGCGCCACTCACGCTCGCCGCGCTCGCCCACCCCGACGACCAGGAGACGCTGTCCGACGCGCTCACGAAGACGCGCAACAGCACGGCACCAGCGCGGTTCGACCTCCGGCTCCGCAACGCGCGCGGGCCCTATCGGTCACTGTCGTGCCACGCCGCCCGCGCTCCGCAGGGAGACACCATCCACGGCTGCTTCTGGCCCAGGACCGTCTCCGGCACCTCGAGCATCACGGCACGGCTCTTCGACGCCATGGTCGACTACCTCCCCTCCAGCGTCTGGGTACTCGATCCGGAGGGCCGGTTCATCTACAACGACGGCCGGCTGCTCGGCGCAATCGGCATCGACCGCCACACCCTGACCGGCAAGAACATTCTCGACCTCTATGGCCACGTCGAGGGCGTCACGAGCCATGTCCGGCGCTCGCTCACCGGCGAGGTGGTCCATTACTTCACCCGGTTCGATGGGGGGGCCTGGGAGACCTGGCTCCTCCCCATTCGTGATGCCCGAGGCGACCTGAGCGTGGTGCTCGGCTTCAACATCGACATCACGAGCGTCCACCGCGCCGAGGTGGAGCTGCGCGCCCGGCTCGCCGAGATCGAGCAGCAGCAGGAGGTCATCCGCCGCCTCTCCACGCCCATCATCGAGGTCTGGGACGGCGTGCTCACCCTCCCCATGCTCGGCGTCCTCGACAGCGCCCGCACCGCCGACGTCCTGCAGAGCGTGCTCACCCACATCAACCAGCGTGGCGCGAGCTTCGCCATCCTCGACCTCACCGGCGTCGAGGTCGTCGACACCCGGGTGGCCGGCTACCTCGTCCAGCTCATCAGCGCCATCCGCCTCCTCGGGGCCGAGGGCATCGTCGCCGGCATCCGCCCCACCGTCGCGCAAACCATCGTCGCCCTCGGCGCCGACCTGACCCAGATCGTCACCCACCGCAACCTGCGCGCCGCCCTCTCCCATTGCATCGCCGTCATGCGGGACCGGGGCACCACCACGTAACCCCGCCCTCACGTCATGCTGCATACCCGCACGGCATTACCCGTGCGTCTCCCCACAATCCCTCATTGAAAAGAGCGGTCACCCCGCCGGGCTCATCGCTGTCGCCTTCCGTAATGAATGGCGTTCTGATACGCCGGACCATTGACGCGCGACCCGGAGATTCCTGTGGGCGTAGATACACCGAGCGCATTGCTGGATTCGTTCTTCTCGACGTGTCCCGAGCTGCTGTTCGTCGCCACCCTCGACGCAAAGCTCCAGCTCTCCAGCGCGGCGATGCGGCGCCACCTCGGCGCCGGGGGTGAGCCCGGGGTCCACCTCCTCGACCTCATCCACCCCGAGGACAAGCCCGTCTTCGAGACCGCCTGGGCGCGCCTCTCGTCGAGCACCACGCCGGAGCGGCTCGACGTCCGCCTGCGTGACACGCACGGGGTGTTCACCATGGTGAGGTGCCATGCAGCCCGCACCGAGGACGGCACCGCCATCCACGGCGCCTTCCGGCTAGAAGCGGTCTGCCCTCCCCGCACCAAGGAACTCCTCCTCGACGCGATGGCAGAGAACCTCCCTGCAGCCATCTGGGGCTGCTCCGGCGACGGCACCCTCGTCTACCAGGAGGGCAAAGCCCTGGAGATGCTCGGCGTGAAGCGCGGCGAGTTCGTGGGACAGAACCTCCTCGACCTCTACGGCAACGTCGAGGGCCTGGGCGAGTACGTGCGCCGCGCCCTCGCTGGCGAGAGCATCCACTACCTCACCTACCTGCAGGGGTTTCACTGGGAGAACTGGCTCATCCCCATCTTCGACGCCCACGGGGAGCGGGTCATGATCCTCGGCTTCACCATCGACATCACCCGCGTCCGCAAAGCCGAGGAAGAGCTCCGCCTGCGGCTCACCGAGATCGAGCACCAGCAAGAGGTCATCCGTCGCCTCTCCACCCCCATCATCGAGGTCTGGGACGGCGTGCTCACCCTCCCCATGCTCGGCGTCCTCGACAGCACCCGCACCGCCGAGGTCATGGACAACCTCCTCGATCGCGTCGCCCAGAGCCAGGCCCGCTACGCCATCCTCGACCTCACCGGCGTCGAGGTCGTCGACACCGGCGTCGCCGGCTACCTGCTCCGCCTCGTCAACGCCATCCGCCTGCTCGGCGCCGAAGGCATCGTCGCCGGCATCCGCCCCACCGTCGCCCAGACCATGATCACCCTCGGCGCCGACCTCTCTCAGATCGTCACCCACCGCAACCTGCGCGCCGCCCTCTCTCACTGCATCCGGCAGATGTCCTCCCCGTCGCCCTCGACGCCTCGCCCCCACGATTGACGCTCCGCCCCGCGGATGCCCCCAACGGTCGCCGGTCGCGTTCAGCAACGGCCTCGCTCGCCTCGCCGCCCCACCTGCATACCGCCTCGTCCCATTCCGTCGTCGTGGGAGGTCAACGCGACATGCCGGCAAGATTTGCGCTCAGGTCATGACGCGCACCGGGTTCACGTACGCTGTGCGAGTCCACACACGCTCGCAATCGCCAGAGTACGCCTGGCACGCATGGATTCCCCGCAGTCGCCTTCCGGAGGGAGTGGTCATCTGATACGTCGGACCATTGGTACGCGACCTGGAGTTTCTTGTGGCCGCAAACACACCGAGCGCATTGCTGGATTCATTCTTCTCGACTTGTCCCGAGCTGCTCTTCGTCGCCGCCATCGACGGACGGCTGGAGCTCACCAGCGCGGCGCTGCGGCACCACGTGGGTGCGGGGGGAGAGGCAGGGGCTCAGCTCCTCGATCTCATCCACCCGAAGGACAGACCTCTCGCCGAAGCGGCCCTGGCGCGCCTGCGGCAGAGCACCACCGCCGAGAGGCTCGACGTGCGCTTGCGGGACGTGCAGGGCGCCTATGGAATGGCGACGCTCCATGCGGCCTGCACGCAGGACGGCACCGCCATTCACGGCTCGCTGCGACTCGACCTCGAGAGCCCCCCACGCATCAAGGAGCTCCTCCTCGAGGCCCTCGCAAAGCACCTCCCTGCAGTCATCTGGGGTTGCAATCTCGCGGGCACCTTCATCTACCAGGAGGGCCAGGTCCTGGACACACTCGGGCTGCGACAGAATCACTTCCTGGGCCACAGCATCTTCGACGTCTATGGCGACGTGCCCAGGGTGACGGAGAACGTCCACCGAGCCATCAACGGCGAGCTTACCCACTACTTCACGACGACGGGGGAGATTCACTGGGAGAGCTGGGTGGTCCCCATCCGCGACGCCCACGGCGATCAGGTCATGGTCCTCGGCTTCTCCATCGACATCACCCGCGTCCGCAACGCCGAGGACGCGCTCCGCGATCGTCTCGCCAAGATCGAACAGCAGCAGGAGATCATCCGCCGCCTCTCCACCCCCATCATCGAGGTCTGGGACGGCGTGCTCACCCTCCCCATGCTCGGCGTCCTCGACAGCACCCGCACCGCCGAGGTCATGGACAACCTCCTCGACCGCATCACCCAGAGCCAGGCCCGCTACGCCGTCCTCGACCTCACCGGCGTCGAGGTCGTCGACACCGGCGTCGCCGGCTACCTGCTCCGCCTCGTCAACGCCATCCGCCTGCTCGGCGCTGAAGGCATCGTCGCCGGCATCCGCCCCACCGTCGCCCAGACCATGATCACCCTCGGCGCCGACCTCTCCCAGATCGTCACCCACCGCAACCTGCGCGCCGCCCTCTCTTACTGCATCCGCCAGATGTCTCCTCGTGGTGCCCCCGGTGCGCTCGGTGCGCTCGGTGCGCTCGGCGCCCCCGACACCAAGCCTTCACGGCAGCGCCCGCACGATTGAAACACCCACCGTCCGGTTCGCCCGAACGCAGGACGAGCCCATCCTGCACCGACCTCGCTCGTCCCATTGCAATGGGGTGATGCGTGGATGCTCGAACGAGGCAGCCGGCAACATTTGCGCGCACGTCATGGCCCCTACCCGCAGGGCATCCCCCGTGCGTCTCCACACACTCCCGACACCGAAAAAGTGGTTTCATCACGCGGGGTTTACTCCCCTGTCGCCTTTCGCCTCGGGTGCCCTTCTGATACGCCGAACCGTTGGCACACGACCCGGAGTTCCCTGTGGGCGTAGACACACCGAGCGCATTGCTGGATTCATTCTTCTCGACGTGTCCCGAGCTGCTCTTCGTCGCCACCGTCGACGGACGGCTGGAGCTCACCAGCGCGGCGCTGCGACGCCACCTGGGCGCGGGAGGTGAACCCGGGGCCCGGCTCCACGACCTCGTGCACATCCAGGACAGGGCCCTCTTCGAAGCCGCCTGGGCGCGCCTCGCGCAGAGCACCACGCCCGAAGGGCTCGACGTCCGCGTGCGTGACGCGCAAGGAGACTACGAGACCGTGCGGTTCCACGCCGCCCGTACCGAGGACGGCAGCGGCATCCACGGCGCCTTCCGGTGCGAAGCCGAGAGCCCCCCGCGCACCAAGGAGCTGCTCCTCGACGCGCTCTCGGATCACCTCCCCGCCGTCATCTGGGGCTGCGATCTCCAGGGCACCCTGACCTACCAGCAGGGCAAAGCGCTGGAGGTGGTCGGCCTCTCGCAGGGCCACTTCGTGACGCAGAACATCTTCGAGGTCTACGGCGAGTCGAAGGTGGCGATGGAGCACGTCCGCAGCGCCCTCACGGGCGAGAGCAGCCACTACCTCAGCTCCGCCCAAGGAGTTCACTGGGAGAGCTGGGTGGTCCCCATCCGCGACGCCCGGGGCGAGCAGGTCATGGTCCTCGGCTTCTCCATCGACATCACCCGCGTCCGCAAAGCCGAAGACGAACTCCGCGAACGCCTCGCCAAGATCGAACAGCAGCAGGAGATCATCCGCCGCCTCTCCACCCCCATCATCGAGGTCTGGGACGGCGTGCTCACCCTCCCCATGCTCGGCGTCCTCGACAGCAGCCGCACCGCCGAGGTCATGGACAACCTCCTCGACCGCATCACCCAGAGCCAGGCCCGCTACGCCGTCCTCGACCTCACCGGCGTCGAGGTCGTCGACACCGGCGTCGCCGGCTACCTGCTCCGCCTCGTCAACGCCATCCGCCTGCTCGGCGCCGAAGGCATCGTTGCCGGCATCCGCCCCACCGTCGCCCAGACCATGATCACCCTCGGCGCCGACCTCTCCCAGATCGTCACCCACCGCAACCTGCGCGCCGCCCTCTCCTACTGCATCCGCAACATGAGCCGGGTCGAGGACTGAGCGAAGGCCTGCGCGCCGGACACCGGCCCTCCAGGACCCCGCCCTTCTTTACCGCCCCACCTCGATCCAGAACACCAGCCCGGTGTCGATGACCTCGTAGCGTGCCGACGGCGCGCAGCGGAACACCCCGTCCTTCAGCACCACCGCCCGCACCTCACGCGGCTCCCCCAGCGCCACCGCATCCTCCGCCGGGATCTCCCGCACGACCTTGCCCCCCAGCGGCCGCGCCACCACCCCGCCCCCCGACGCGGGCCGCAGCTCCACGACCGCGCCCGTCCGCACCGGCCCCGCCGCCCCCAGAAGCAGCCGCGCGCCCCGGTAGAAGCCCGCCCGCGCCTGCTTCCGGAGCACGCACGTCCCCGTGCGCGGCACCTCCGGCGCGCGCCGATCCTCGTAGCGCAGCACCAGCCGACGACCGAAGCGCGGCGGCAAGAACAACCCCAGCCCGAACAGGAGCAGCACGAGCCCCCCCGAGCCCACCGCGATCCACGGGTGCGTGCGCTCCCAGAACGTCAACGGGACGACCGTCACCTCCCCCTCGAGCAGGATCGCCCTCGTCTCGTGCCCCTTCGGCTTCACGGGGCGCACCTCCAGCTTCACCGACCGAGGCCCCCCCTCGGCCGCTGGATCCGCCTCCACCCGCAGCGTGAACACGCGCGGCCCCTCCGCCGTCAGCGCGATCGACGCCGGCGACAGCGACAGCCCTGGCCCTCCCTCCAGCGAAAGCTGCGCCTCCAGCGGCACCGCGATCTCGCTCCCCTCCAGGGACAGCATCGCCTCCACCGCCTGGCCTTGCACCACCGGCGCGAACGCTGGCATCCCGGCGGCCACGAGCTTCAGCCGAGGCACCGCCCGCACCACCAGCGGCGCGCTCCGTCGCGTCAGCATCCCGCCCGGACCCGGCACGAGCTCCGCCTGGAAGCACAGCTCCCCCCGCGCGCGCGGCGCCTGGCGCGCCCGGTAGATCCCGTCGGCGCCCCGCCGCAGCAGCACCGGCTTCACCGTCGCGAGCTGCCCCGAGCAGCCCAGCTCCCCGGACGCCGCCTGCGCGCCGCGCAGGTGGAGCTCGTGCCGATCCAGGAACGCCAGCGACGGCAGCTCCCCGGACGCCGACGCGAGGCGCACCCGCACCTCGATCTCCTTGCCCACCTCGGCGACCTCGGGCGCGTCCACGAACTCCAGCCACAGCGACGACCCCTCCACCGCCACGAAGCGCCCCCCGGCCCCGCCCGCGACCCGGTAGGCCCCCACTGCAGGGCTCGCCACCTTGAAGAGCCGGTACGCGGGCCCTTCCACGAACAGCACCTCTCCGGGCTTCTCGTTGTGCGTCGGCACCTCCACCCCGGCCGGGTCGAGCAACCGCGCCCCTGCCCCCCGCGGCGCGACCAGCGCCACGTCGAGCGAACCCGCGCCATCGTGCACCTCGATCGCCGCCCCGGGCGCCCCCTTCATCAGCGCCGTCCCCCGCAACCGCGCATGGATCCCCGCGATGAAACGCGGCAGATCATCCGCCTCCGCCGCCACCATCCCGAGCCCCCCTGACGCGCGCCCCAGCGCCTCCAGGAACGCCCGCGGCGCGGACCGCGACAGCCCGAACGCGAACACTGGCGCCCCCCCGAGCGCCGGCACGATCTCCTTCAGCACCTTCTCGTGGCAGAACGCATCCATCCGGTGCGGCCGCGCCACCTGCGCCGCCACCCCCAGCGGCCCACGCGGATCCGGATCACAGCTCTCGTCGCCCAGGATCAGCAGCAGCTCCCGGTCCGACGGGCTGCCCGGCGCCGCCTCCAGCAGCTTCCGCCCCGCAGCGAGCCCCGCCGAGAAATCGGCCCACACCCCCTCCGTCCCGATCCCCCGGATCGCCAGCTTGAGCGTCGCCCGGTCCTCTGGAGAACGGATCGTCACGAACCCCGACGTCACCTCGCGCGCCGTCCCTGCGAACGCGACCACCGCGACCTCGTCCCCGTCTCGCGACAGATCCACGTGCAGCTCGGCGGCGAGCTTGCGTTGCCCCTTCGGATCCGTCGCCCGCAGCGACGACGACGCCTCGACCACGATCACGCTGCGCACCACCCCCTCCCCCGCTGCTGGCGAGCCCGGCGGGATGGCCGGCAGCAGCTCGACTGGTGCCTCCGCGCGCGCCGAAGCAGGGGCGAAGAGCCCGCAGATCCACGCACACACCACGCACAGCGTCAGCGGGAGACGGACCGGGGCGGCAAGGGGTCGCCAGGGTACCACGGGGCGATGGCTACCGGATCGAGCGCGCGCTGACCAGAGCCGGCCCGCGTCTCCCCCTCCATTCACCGCCCGACGCCCCCCCGGTTCGTCGGAGCGCATAAGAAATCCCTGCTTGCAACGTCCCCAGGGTCAGCGTCTCACCCAGGTCCACATCGGCCGCCATCAGCGCCTGCGCCACCGATGGCGACACCCCGGTGAGCACCACCTCCGCGCCCAGCAAGCGCGCCGCGCGCGCCACCCGGATCAGCGCATCGGCCACCTGCCCATTCGCCTCGCGCACCCCGGTGATGTCCAGGATCGCCACGTGCGCCTGCTGTTCCGAGATCCCGTCCAGCAGCACCTCCAGGATGCGCTGCGACCGCTCGCGATCGATCGTCCCCACGAGCGGCATCGCCAGCACCTGATCGGCGATCGGCATGAGCGGCGTCGACAGCTCCCGCATCGCCACCTGGTGCGCCTCGATCACCTGGTCTTGCAGCGCCGCCCGCTCCGCCTCGCGGACCAGAAGCTCCTCGGCTTGCCGCGCGATCTCGTGCTCCTGCAGCCGCAGCTCGTCCTCGGCCCGACGTCGTTCGGTCACGTCTTCCACAACGCCCAGGATCCACCGCGGCCTTCCTGCCTCGTCGCGGCCGAACACGATGTCCTTGCTGAGCAGCCACCGCCAGCTCCCATCCGGCCTCTGACAGCGGTACGCCACCTCCAGCACATCCCCATCGCGTGCCTGCCGCAGCCGCCCGATGTGCTCTGGCATCACCGCCATGTCGTCCGGATGACCGATCGTCGCCATCAAGGTCCCCCCCATCCGGAGCATGTCCTCGGTCCCGTACCCCAGCAGCTCGGCGAGCTGTCGGTTCGCGTACAGGTTCCGGCTCTCGTCCAAGTCGTAGAGGTAGATGACGTTCGGCGAGAGATCGCAGAGACGGCGGAACCGATCCCGCTCCTCTCGCAGCCCTGAGGCCTCCGACTCCAGCGCGGCCACCTGCGCGCGGAGCCGCTCGACCTCTTCTTCCAGCGCCTGCGTACGAGGATCACTCATGAGAAAGACCTGACACCCCCCGATGCACGACGGCCGCGCAACCCACGACCCTACCATGCGGACCGAAAACGGCCCGTCCGCTGGTCCCTACCACGGACCTTTAACGCAGCGCGATAACCGCTTAGCATCGCGTCAACGCCGGGGGGCCTGTCCTTGTTGTGAGCCCACGCGGGCTCCTTCCCGATTTCTTCATTTGGGGTCCGGTGTGAACGAGCCACCCTGTGAGGACCGCTTCACCCATTCCCCCCTCCACCACCCGACGAACCAGCGCCCCGTGAGCCGCCCTCTCCAGCCCCCCCCGTGGACCCCCGCTCCCCCGAGCACCGCCCCCTCGCGCCCGCAGGAGGCTTGCGGATGAACTGGCGCCGGCTCCTGGGCCTCGCCGACGCGCGCGCCTCCAGCACGGCGCGCATCCTCCGCACGGGGACGAGCAGCGGCGCCCACGCCGACCTCCCGCTCACGACCGGCGACCGCTTGCACAAATACCGCATCACCGGCCTCATCGCCGAGGGCGGCATGGGCCAGGTCTACGACGCCGTCGACGAGTACCTCGACCGCCCCGTCGCCCTGAAGATCCTCGGCCAGGGCCGCGACCGCAACGCCACCTTCGTCATCGGCCAGCGCAAGGAAGCGCGCATCCTCGCCGACCTCGACCACCCCAACATCGTCCGCCTCTACGACGCCGGCATGGCCGACGGCGGCCTCGTCTACCTCGTCATGGAGCGCATCGACGGCATCTCCTTGCGCCGCTTGCTCCAGCACGCTGGCCGCATCGACCTCAAGAGCGCCCTCTCCATCGCCATCCAGATCGTCGACGCCCTCCGCGTCGCCCACGGCGGCGGCATCATCCACCGCGACCTCAAGCCCGAGAACGTCATGCTCCTGCGCGACGGGCTCGTCAAAGTCGTCGACTTCGGCGTCGCCCGGCGCGTCGACGGCAACGCCTCCAGCGACCTGTTTTCCGACATCGGCACCGTCCAGTACATGGCGCCAGAGCAGATCCTCGCCCATGGCGCCACCCGCGCCTCCGACGTCTACGCCGCCGGCCTGATCCTCTACGAACTCATCACCGGCCGCCACGCCTTCGGCACCACCACCGGCGAACTCCCCAGCGGCCGCGTCGTCCAGCAGAACCACCTCCACGCCACCCCGCGCTCCCTGTCCAGCTCCGTGCTCGACCAGGTCCCCGAGCGCCTCAGCGCCCTCGTCGACCGCATGCTCGCCAAGGACCCCGCGCATCGCCCCGACGCCGAGACCGCCCACGCCGCCCTCACCGACGAGTACACGCGCTACGCCGCCGCACACCCCCACGCCGAAGGCGAGTTCGACCGCGCCACGCCGGTCATGGCCGACCGTCGCCCTTCGAGCCCGCGCCACGCTCCCACCGAGACGCCCTCGCCCGAGAAGCCCCCGCAGCCCATGACCGACCCCCTCGACTCCGGCAAAGGCGGCGCCCCCCTCGGCGACCGCACCCTCCCCCTGCACCCTCCCACGTCCCCCGCCGCCCCGCCCTCTCCCAGGCCGGACCGACCGGACGAAGCGCCCACCCCCCGCCGCGGCATCCCGCTCGCGCTCCTCCAGGAGACCGCGCGCATGCGCCCCGAGGAGCACCTCCGCGCCAGCCTCGACGCTGCGCTCCCCACCACCTGGCGCCCCGTCGCCGACACCCCGCAAGCCAGCCACGCCCCTTCCCCTGGCGCCCTCCGTGCCCCCTCCACCAGCATCCCACGCGCCCCCTCGACCGGCATCCCGGAGGTCAGCCACAGCCCGTCACCAGGCGGCCCGAGCCCCCCATCGACTGCCCCCTCGGCGAGCCCCCGACGCACCTCCTCGGCCGACGCCCACGGCGCATCGTCGACCGACACCCCGCAAGCTCACGCCGGCTCCGTGCGCGTCGCCCCCCCCACCACCGCGCCGCGCAGCCCCCTCTGGGTCAGCCTGCGCTGGGCCTTCGCCTCGTGCGCCGTCGTCCTCGTCCTGGCTGCTGGACTGCGCCTCTGGTCGACCTCCCGAAGCGCCGCCCCGCCCCAGCGCACGGCCGCCCCCACCACGACCCGTGAAGTCCTTCCCCCCATCATCTTGCCCCTGCCCGAGACCACCGAGGCCGCCGCCCTCCCGCTCCCGCCCGAGCCCACGGAGACCTCTCCCGACGCCCAGGAAGCCAGCCCCTCCCTCGCTGCGCCGCTGGTGACGCCTCCGGTGACGCCTCCGGTCGACCCCACCAGGAACGCCGTCTCCGCAGAGCCCTCCCCTGCCGCAACGACACGCTCTGCCACGACCGCGCGCCCTGCCACGACGACGACCCCTCCCGCCGCGACGACGACGCACGATACCCCTCGCCCTGCGCAGACCCCTGCGGCCACGGCGACCACGGCGACCACGAGCCGCCCTGCGACCACCGCATCGCCGCGCGCCCCGAGCCCTCCCGCGACGCCCCCCACGACGCCCCCCACGACGCCCCCCACGACGCCGCCACCGACCACCACCGCCCCGACCCCCCCCACGTCGCCACCTCGGCCGCCGCCGCGTCCCTTCTGACGCGCCTCCAACCTGCGAGCGCACGAACACCATGAGCGACGACGAGTTCAGCAAGTACCTCCCCACCGAAGCGACACAGCGTCGCGTGGCCAACCGCGCCACCTCCGAGGAGAACAAGCGTCGCGCCCTGGAGGCCCCCCGTGTCCAAGCAGCCCTCGACAGCCACGGCACCACCCCGACCCGCGGACCGACCGCGCGCCCGCACGCCGCGCGCCCTCACGCCGCGCCTCTCCACGCCCCGCGACACGCCTGGCCTGGCTGGCTCAGCGCCCTCTGCGCAGCCCTCTCCATCCTCGCCCCCCTCGTGCTCGCCGCTGCCCTGTCCCTCCGTGACGCAAGGAGCCGCCACGCCGCTCCCGCGCCCACGACACGCGCGGTCCCTGCATCGACCCCCTCCCCCGCCACGCCAAAGCCACCCCACCCACCGGTCGACGACCCCTCGACCCCTCGCGCACCGCTCACGGCCCCCGACCCGACCGCGCCATCTGGCGCGCCGACCGTGCCCGTGCCGATCGTCACCATCCCCCCAGCGCCACCTGCGCCTCCCGTGATCCCACTTCCCGCACTCACGGCTCCCGCAGTCACGACGCCCGCAGTCACGGCTCCCGCAATTCCACCGCCTGCCGTACCGCCTCCTGTCGTGATCCCTCCTGTCGTGACGCCTCCTGCCGTCACGGCCCCCGCAGTCCCACCTCCCACCATCGAGACGCCAGCGCCCCTCGCACCGGCTGCCACCACGACGTCGAAACCGACCCCCCTGCCGACGACGACCTCGACGCCGGCGCCCCCCAAACCCCCTCAGAAGCCGCCGCCTGGCGGACGCATCCCGGAGTTCTGACATGAGCCACGAGCGTTCCTGGACCCGAGTTGCTTTCCTCGCGACGACCCTGCTCGCCGCGCCCGCCGTCGCGCAGGTGCCTCCTCCTGCCGCGCCGAAAGCGACCCCTGCCGCGCCGAAAACGCAACCCGCAACGCCGCAACCTCCAGCAGCACGACCCGCAGCGTCCCCGCCCTCGTCAGCGCAGCCCTCGCCAGCGCAACCTGCGACCGCCTCCAAGGCCCAGCCGCAGCCCACGCCTTCCGAGAACACCTCGGCCGACGACGACCTCACCCGCATGGCCCGCGAGATGTTCGAGCGCGGCGTCGCCGCCTGGGATGCCGAGAAATACGAGGAGTGCCGCACCCTCCTCACCGCCGCCTGGCTGATGAAGCAGCACCCGCAGGTCGCCCTGAACCTCGGGAGCTGCGAGGTCAAGCTGAAGCGCTACGAGGACGCCGTGCGCCACCTCGCCTACGCACTGCGCGAGACCCCGACCAGCGGCCCCACCGTCACGCCCGCGACCCTGGACCGGCGCAAGACGGCGCAGACCCTGTACGACGAGGCGATCAAGCACGTCGCCCGCGTGCGGCTGACCCTCGACCCGCCGACCGCCGAGGTCCTCGAAGACGGCCGCTCCCTCGGCCGCGGCCCCTGGCTGGACGCGCTCGTCCTCCGCCCCGGCCCTCACATCCTGGAGATACGCGCCGAGAACTACGGGACCGAATACGAAAACGTGGCCGGCAAGGCTGGCGGCGAGGAGCCACTCAGCGTGAAGCTGAAGCCACGCCCGTCGATGTCGACCTCGACGTCGACATCCGTCATCCACGACGAGCAACTGCCCCCGCCGGTGGCGAAGCACCCGCTGCCGTACGTCCTCGTGGGCGGGTTCGCGGTGGGCGCCCTCGGGATGGTCACTGGCGCCGTGCTGCACGGGTTCTCGGGGCGAGAGGCGCGCGCGGCCGACGCATTGCTGAGCCACCTGCAAGGGACGGTGGCCGACGGGACAGGGGAGAGGTGCTCGCCGACGCCACAGCCTGGCGCCTGCACCGCGCTGCGCGGCATGCGAGACAACCAGGATGCGCTCGCCAACACCGGCACCGCCTTCCTCATCGGCGGAGGCGTCGTCCTCGCCGGCACCGCCGCGTACATGGTCACGTCCTACGTGCTCGCCTCCCGGTCGAACCGCAAGTCCGTGGAGATCGCGCCGAGCGTGAGCTGGCAAGGTGGGGGACTCTCGCTGCGAGGGACCTTCTGATGCACAGCGTCGATGCCCACGCAGGGTTGACGCACGGATCCGTGGGGTACGAGCCGATGGCGCATGCGTCGGCGGTGCGCGCGAATTCGTGCTCGGCGCGGGCGGCTCGCGAGAAAGCGTCGATGATGAAAGGGCTGCCGCAAGCCACCCCGACGCCGGGAAGGCGAGACTGGAACGCGAGCACGCCCGCAAGCTTCGAGAACACGACGGAGGGAACACCATGAACACGACGACACGACGACGACTCGGACGGGGGTTGGCCACACTGGGACTCATGACCGCCGCGGTCCTCGGCGCCAGTGCGGGATGCTCGAGCGCTTCCGACGACTGCGCACAGACGAATTCGTGCGGCGGCGGCGGCGATGGCGGCGGCGGCGATGGGGGGAGCGGCGCGGGGACGCCGGCAGGGTGCATTCCGAAGGGGAGCGACGAGGCCGTCAAGGATGACTGCGGCATCTGGGTGTCGCTCAGCCGGGGAGACGACGCCAACGACGGCAGCAGCAAGGCCGCACCCAAGAAGAGCTTGAGGCACGCTGCACTCGTGGCGGCAGAGCGAGGGGTGCCCCGCGTCTATGCCTGCGGCGAGGTGTTCGAGGAGCAGGTCGAGGTGCGCCCAGGGGTGACGATCTTCGGCGGGCTCGATTGCGCCGGGGGGTGGGTGTGGAAGGAGGACACGAAGACCGGCGTGCACGGGCCGCCGGATGTGCCAGCGGTGAAGCTGCTCGCGGGGGATGGGACGACGCGGCTGGAGGATCTGGAGATCCGCGCGTCGGATGCGGAGACGCCGGGCGCTTCGTCGATCGGCGTGCTCGCAGCTGGCGTGACCGCGGAGCTGGAGCGATGCGCCATTGTTGCAGGCAATGGTGCCGATGGGGCGCCGGGAGCGCCGGGGGATCCCATGCCGCGAGCGCAGGGGGGAACGGCAGGGAATCCGGGACGTAATGCGTGCACTATGGCTGGGGATGGGGCGACGACCCCAGGGGGCGCACAGGTCGTGAACATGTGCGAGGAAGATGGAGGCGAGCCATCCATTGGAGGAAAGGGTGGCGATGGAACCTTCATGGTAGGACGCGATGGTGAGCCCGGTGAGGTCGGCACATTGGGCCAAGCGGGTCTTGGAGAGCCCAACGGTGCAGGCACCTGGAGTTGTGCGACCGGCACCGGACTTGGTTATGCAGGAGAGCCAGGGGTCGACGGTGACGCGGGCACCGGAGGCACTGGCAATGGGAGCTTGAGCGCTGAAAGTGGCTACATTGGTATCAGCGGCAATGCGGGAACTGCTGGCAAACGGGGGCAAGGAGGCGGAGGGGGTGGCGGAGCAAAAGGTCCGGGCAGTTGTCCTGGCGGCGCAACGCAGGGCTCAGGCGCCAGCGGCGGAAGCGGCGGCTCCGGTGGCTGCGGCGGCAAGCCAGGGCAAGGCGGCGGAGCAGGCGGCTCAAGTATCGCGCTCGTGAGCATCGAGGCAACGCTGTCTCTGAACGGCTGCGCCCTCGAAGCAGGGAACGGCGGCAAGGGCGGACTCGGCGGCGATCTCCAACTCGGAGGGATTGGTGGAACGTCGGGACCAGGAGGCACGGGAGTCAACCTGTCCCGCGCAGGCTGCAGAGGGGGGGACGGAGGGGACGGCGGTCGAGGGGGCCCCGGTGGCGGTGGCGCCGGAGGACACACCCTCTCCATCGCCTTCAAGGGCACCCCGGTCAGCACGAGCGGCGAGATCCGCCGCTTGCAAGGCTCCGCGGGTCCAGGCGGGCTAGGTGGTGATGGCAACGGGGCGAACAACGCGGGGGAGTCCGGCAGCAAAGCCGACGCACAAGAGTTCCCCTGAGCCATCGAGGGGGGTGGCTCGCCTGTCTTCGAACTACCCATCCTCGGCTGAATGTTCCGACGGCCTGTAACGGCGTTACGTCGCTCCTCAGTCGCTGAGCGGGAAAACCCCTGGTTGGCAGCTGTGATTGTTCCTCATCGGGGCGAGCACTAGCCTGTAGGCACGTGGCGAATGGGGCAGAACAGTTCCCATGGTCGACGGGAGCACTCAGTCCTTCGGGGACGAGCTTGCTTCCTGCTCGTCATCCATTCACCGGCCCCCCGTTGGAGCACGACACCCGTCGAACGCTGCCATGCCTATTGCCACCCAAACGAGAGTTCGGGTTGATTTCTCTGTGAAGAGGGCTTTTTCAAGCAGGGTCGCCAGCAGGACATTTCCTGCACTGCACGACGACGCAGCCGACCCTCTGAAGGAGGCGGCGGGATGAATACGAATTTGACACGATGCGAACAACGCGAGAGGACCTCCTTACCCATGAGAAGTGCAGACAAACGCACGCTCTCTGGCCTGCCCCGAGTACTTGTTCAAGAGGGAGCGAGAGGCCCTCAGGAGCAGAGAGCCGAGCACGGACTGGGCGTAGTCAGAAGGTATCTATGCGCTGGACTGCTTAGCGCGATGAGCGTCATGGCTTGCTCCTCGTTGAGCGGGCTCGACCAGTTTGAGATCGACAGTGGTGATACGACGGGTAGCGCTGGAGGAGGAAGTGGTGAGGAGACGGGCACGCCGGTGGCGTGCATCCCGAAGACCAACGAAGTCGCCGTCGATGATGACTGCGGCGTATGGGTATCGAGCAGCCGGGGGGACGACAGCAACGACGGCAGCAGCAAGGATGCGCCCAAGAAAAGCCTGCAACACACAGCACTCGTGGCGGCGAAGCGGGGAATTGCACGCTTGTACGTCTGCGGGGAGGTGTTTGAGGAACAAATTGAGGTCTCCTCTGGGATGACGATCTTCGGGGGACTCGATTGCTCTGCGGGATGGAGCTGGAAGGGGACGGCAAAGACCAGCGTTCACGGCCCGCCGGATGTGCCAGCGGTGAAGCTGCTCGCGGGGGATCGGACGACTCGGCTGGAGGATCTGGAGATCCGCGCACCGGACGCTGAGACGTCGGGGGCTTCGTCGATCGGTGTGCTCGCTGCAGGCGTGACCGCAGAGCTGGAACGATGTGCGATCATTGTGGGAAACGGCGCTGACGGCTCGCCGGGTGCGCCGGGCGCGGAGCCGGCTATGCCGGGGGATCCGGTGCCGCGAGCGCAGGCAGGAGCGCCAGGGAATGGGGGACGCGATGCCTGCACCATGAGCGGGGCGGGGGCGACGACCGCAGGGGGTGCAGAGGTCGCGAGCATGTGCGGGGATGATGGCGTCGATCCCTCCATTGGCGGCAAAGGCGGCGATGGCCGCGCAGACACGGGCCTGAACGGCGAGGCTGGGGTGTCTGGGTCCTTCGGCTTCCCGGGTACTGGCCAACCCACGGTGGGCGTTTGGAGCTGCGCTGGGACTGGCAATGGTCAGGTTGGCGAGGATGGCGTTCCTGGGCAGCCCGGAAGCGGGGGCTCAGGACTGGGAACGCTGACCGTTGAGAGTGGTTATGTAGGGGCCACCGGCAGCCCGGGCAGCACTGGGAAATCAGGACAAGGCGGCGGAGGTGGCGGCGGCGCCCGAGGTCCTTCCTTCTGCGGCGGCGTCCCTCAGGGCTCCGGTGCCAGCGGCGGAAGCGGCGGCTCTGGTGGATGCGGGGGCAAGCCGGGGCAAGGAGGCGGAGCAGGTGGCTCCAGCATCGCGCTCGTAAGCGTCGAAGCAAAACTTTCCCTGAACGATTGCAGCCTCGAAGCAGGTAACGGCGGCAAGGGAGGGGTCGGCGGCGATTCACAACGAGGCGGTGCAGGTGGCCCGGGAGGCACACCGGGCACAGGCGTCGGGTCGTCAGCGAATGCTTGCGTTGGCGGCATTGGCGGGACCGGAGGCCAGGGTGGTCCCGGCGGCGGTGGCGCGGGTGGCAACACCTTCAGCCTCGCTTACAAGGGTACGCCTGTCGCCCTGAGTGAGGACACACGCCGTGTGCAAGGCACCCCTGGAACAGGTGGCCTTGGCGGCAACAACCATGACGCGGGGAACAGCGGCACGGACGGCATCGCAGCCACTGAGCAAGATTTCCGCTGATCGCCATCCCCCCTCATTCGTGATTGTACTCGGCTCTCGACCGATTTCTCGGTGAAGGGCTCCTTCACGCTCCGTCGTGGGATATCCCCGAGCGAGTCTGTGACAACCAAGCAGACTTTCCGAAGGAGGTGGATGGATGGGGACACGAACGACGATCGCCATACCCCGAGAGAGGCCCTCGACGCGCTTTGCAAGCGCCGCTCATGGAGCCCCTCTCGGCTCACTTACCACACAGAACGAGGACGGCTCGGGCCGTCCCGAGATGCATCCTGCCAAGGAGCGACCAAAGGTCAGCAGCTACCTATGCGCTGGACTGCTCATCGCAACGAACGTGATGAGCTGCGCTGCCCTGAGTGGACTCGACCAGTTCGAGATCGATGGTGAAAATACGACGGCTGGCGCGGGAGCAGGCGGTGACGGTGGGACGGGAACACCAGTAGCGTGCATCCCGAAGGGGAGCGACAGGGCCGTCGAAGACGACTGTGGCGTCTGGGTGTCGAACACTCGTGGGGACGACGGCAACCATGGCGGCAACAAAGACGCTCCGAAACGAAGCCTGAGTCACGCCGCACTCGTGGCAGTGGAGCGAGGGGTGCCCCGCGTCTATGCCTGCGGAGAGGTGTTCGAGGAGCAGGTCGAGGTGCGCCCAGGGGTGACGATCTTCGGCGGGCTCGATTGCTCCGCCGGATGGATCTGGAAGGAGGACACGAAGACCAGCGTGCATGGCCCGCCGGATGTGCCAGCGGTGAAGCTGCTCGCGGGGGATGGGACGACGCGGCTGGAGGATCTGGAGATCCGCGCGTCGGACGCGGAGACGCCAGGCGCTTCGTCGATCGGCGTGCTTGCAGCTGGCGTGACCGCGGAGCTAGAGCGATGCGCCATTGTTGTAGGCAATGGCGCTAACGGGGCACCGGGAGCGCCAGCTGTACCCGGAGATCCGGTGCCGGAAGCGCAGGGGGGAATGCCTGGACGCCCTGGAAGGGATGCATGCAGTACGCTTGGCGTGGAGGCAATGACCAATGGCGGCGCCGCAGTCATCGGTGAGTGCGGCGGAGACGGCGGTACGCCCTCCATCGGAGGCAAAGGTGGCGATGCTGCTCTCGCGAGCGGGATGACAGGTGAGGCTGGACAGGAAGGCGCTGCCGGCGCACCTGGTGATGGAGAACCAGCTTCAGGCAGCTGGAGTTGCGCGGCCAGTGGCAATGGCGAAGAAGGCGAGGATGGCGAACCTGGGCAACCCGGCAGCGGAGGCACTGGCCTGGGAACGCTGACCGCCGAGAGTGGTTACGCCGGCGTGAGCGGCAGCCCTGGCACCCCCGGCAAGCCCGGCCAGGGTGGCGGTGGCGGCGGTGGCGCCAGAGGCTCAGCCACATGCCCAGGGAACGTGGCGGGGGCCGGTGCCAGCGGCGGAAGTGGTGGCTCGGGCGGCTGCGGCGGCAAACCAGGACAGGGTGGTGAAGCCGGCGGTTCCAGCATTGCACTGGCAAGTATCCACGCAATGGTCTCTCTGAACGACTGCACCCTCGAAGCCAGCAATGGCGGTAAGGGAGGTGCTGGTGGCGCCTGGCAAGAGGGGGGTGCTGGCGGCGCTGGCGGCCCAGGGGGGAACCCAAGTGGGAACGCCAAGCGAGGTTGCAGTGGCGGAGCAGGAGGATTTGGCGGTGCAGGGGGGCAGGGCGGTGGTGGCCGTGGTGGTCACGCCCTTGCCATTGCCTATAGCGGCGCGACCGTCAGCACCTCACAAGAGGTCCGTCTGACACAAGGCGAGGCAGGATTGGGAGGCGAGGGCAGCTCTCAGCAGAACGCTGGCGCGCCAGGCATCAAGGCCCCGCAGCAAGAGTTCCCCTGATCATCAATCGTCCGCCGCCCTAGAATCATGTCACGCGGCCCGCGTCATGGCCGCGGCGACAGCATCTATGGTCCGTGGATACCTCATCTCCTGAAGGGTAGGTCTCCATGGGTGATTGGTCGCCTGCCAGCTTCTGACAGGAACCATTCATCCCCTCGAGCGCACGGCCATCATGGCATCGACCGAGAGCTGCCCTGCTCGGGAGCAGGAAACCTGCCCACACGCGGGTCACCTGCCCGCCCCCCCCGGTCATCTGCCAGCCACCCCCTCCAGACTCCGGCCATCGCCCCGGCTCCTCACAGCCGCACCCGTCTCACGCTCATTCCTGATCCTGGAAACCTGCACCCGGAAGGGAAGCGCCCCGTTCCCCTGATCCACAGCCCCTCCCCTCCCCTCCCCTCCCCTCCCGGTCCCTGCACCCAGCCCGGCACCGCAGGTATCCCCGGGTGAGAGCACCGAACGAGACCGAGCCAGCCCGAGAAGCGCCAGCCCGAGAAACGCCAGCCCGCGAATCGCAGCTCATGAACGCATTCATGGGCTGCGTCGAGGAGCGGCAGCGACGGCTCCAGCCATGCACACGTAGCGGTCTTCCAGGGAGAGAGCAGCGGCCTTCACGACGCTCCGGGCGGGCGTATCATCGAAAGCGCCATGGCGGAGTAGATTCGATGACCATGAAGCTCCTGAGACAGATCGCATTGCCCGAAGGAACCGCAGGGAAGGCACGACACACACGCAATGGCGCGATTCTCTTGTCGCCTGCTGCCCTCAGCATTGTGCAGTACGCATCTGACCCTGGCTTCTATCTTCTCTACGTCGACGCGGAGGGGCGCGAGCTGACGGACACCTACCACGACACACTGGATGGAGCGCTGTCCCAGGCCGAGTGGGAGTTTGCGGTGACACCAGGCCAGTGGAAGATCGTGCCTGACTCATGATGTCCACGGATGAGTAGCCGTACGCGACGCTGACGACATCCCTGAAGCCGCCAAGGAGCGTGCAAAGACCTCGCCCCTCTCGGCAGCGTCGGTCATGCGGAGGGTCAGGTCGCGCGAGGCCTTCCTCCACGATCTCTTCCATTCCTCCATCTCTCCAGTCATTCGTCCGTCTGGCACCCGACGATGCATTCTTCATCCCTCATCTCGCCCACTACCCTGCTTGCGAGCCCTTCTCTAAGGAGAGAGTCATGCAATCGCCACCCGCAGTTGCAGACTCCGTCCCTGCCGAGCGTCGGAGGCTGCCCATACTCACCGGCTATCGGTTCGTGCTCGCCTCGGTGGTCTTGTTCGCCCACACCTTCTATCATGCTCAGTTCTTTCGAACCGACCCGCAGACGGATCCATTCCGTCTCACCCTGTTACCCGCGACGGCCGCGGTGTCGTCCTTCTTCGTCCTCAGCGGGTTCATCCTGACCTGGTCGGCGCCTCCATCGGACCCTCCTCGTGCCTTCTGGCGGCGCCGTGCGGCCAAGATCTTTCCCAATCATGTGCTGACGTGGCTGGTCACCATCCTCTTCCTGGCGACGATATCGACGCCATCCCTGCTACCCGGCGCAGAAGCAGGCCTCGACGCTGGCACGGCCTTCATCAACCTGGTCCTGCTCCAGAACTGGGTGCCACGAATCGACTACCTCGGCAGCGTCAACCCGGTGAGCTGGTCGATCTCCTGCGAGGCCTTCTTCTACGCGCTCTTCCCATTCCTTCATCCCCGGTTCCAGCGAATCCCTGCGCACCGGCTGTGGCGCTGGTTCGCCCTCGTCGCAGCGCTCATCGTTCTCTTTCCCGCCCTCACCTACCTCCTTCGAGAGCCACACACGGGCACCTGGTGGATGCCCTTGCCCATCACGCAAGTATGGTTGGTCTATTTCTTCCCACCCACGCGACTGCTCGAATTCATCCTGGGAATCCTCGCGGCGCGACTCGTTCAGGCACGCCTGTGGCCGCGGCTTCCTCTGTGGCCACCGCTGCTCCTCGGTGGCCTCGTCTTCCTGGCCATTCCGATCCTGCCAACCGCCTACCTCTTCGGCGCCGCCCTGGCGGTTCCCCTCGCGATGGTCATCCCCACCCTGGCCACCAGAGACCTCGCCGGCCACACCGGATGGCTGGGGCATCCTGTCCTGATTGCCCTCGGCAATGCTTCCTACGCCCTCTACCTCGTGCACTACCCCGTCCTGCGCATCTTCCGACACGCCGTCGGCCCCCAGCAGCGCTTTGCCTGGTGGTCGGGAACCCTTCTGGCACTCGCCGCAATGGCCATCTCCATCGTCGTCGCCGTCCTCATGTACACCCATCTCGAGGAGCCGATCGTTCGACGCCACGGGCGCCGCCGCCACGTCGCCACCGACGGACCTGGCGCGACGGGCATCCCATAGACACGCTCTGCGCCGAGAGGCGTTCACCACGCGGCCATGGTACGCACCCGGTCATGACGGCATTCCGCTGCGCACCCCTCCTCCCATTCCACTGGCTCGCGCGCGGGACACGGTGATAAGAATTTCATTCCATGCGGCTGTGTACCCTGCTGGCGTCTTACGAGCGCTCGGAGTCGCCGTTTCACGGGCTCGACCCGTACCCGGACCCGTCCCTCTGGGCCCCGTCGCACGAGTGGGAGGTGTGCCTCGTCGACAAAGCCACGGCGGTACGCACCGTGCGACAGCTCGCCAAGCGCGGCTTCGATGCCTTCGTGAACCTCTGCGACGGCACCTGGGAAGAGGACTGCGCCGGCCTCGAGGTGGTCATCGAACTCGAACGCCAGGGCCAGGCCTATACGGGTGCGGACCCGCATTTCTACCCGATCACCCGCAAGGCCATGAAGCTGATGTGCCACGCCGTCGGCATCGACACCCCGCGTCATGTCTTCGCCGAGAGTCGTGACGAGGCGGAGCTCGCCGCCGCTCACCTGCGCTTCCCGCTCTTCGTCAAGCATCCGGACGGCTATGGCAGCCTCGGCCTCACTGCCGCGAGCCGCGTGACCCACGCCGACGCCCTGTTCGCCAGGGTCGACCAGGTGGTGGACGCGCATGGCGGCGCGCTCATCGAGGAGTTCGTCGAGGGGCGCGAGTTCACCGTGCTCGTGGCGGAGCCGCCCGCCGGCGAGCGCTCCCCGCGCTGCTACCCCCCGCTCGAAGTCGTGTTTCCCCCCGGAGAATCGTTCAAGCATTTCGATCTGAAATGGCGCGGCTACGATGATCTCTCGTCGCGCCCCGTCGAGGACGCCGACCTCGCCGAACGATTGCAAGGCGTGGCGGCGCGCATCTTCGAGGCGCTGAAGGGCGTGGGCTATGCGCGCTGTGACATCCGCATGGACCGCGACGGCCGGCTCTACCTGCTCGACGTGAACTCGAACCCCGGCTTGTTCTACCCGCCCGAAGCCCCGGGCGCCGCGGACCTGATCCTCTCCCACGACCCGGGGGGGCACCGGGGCTTCATCGAACACATCCTGACCACGGCCTTGCGCCGTCGCGACCTGCGCAGACCGAAATGGACCCTCCGCCACCACCCCGAGAGAGGCCTCGGCATCGTGGCCACCGTCGACATCGCCGCAGGCGAGCGCGTGTTCTGCAACGAGGAGCGCCCCATGCAGCTCGTGACCCGCGCGCACGTGGAGCGCACCTGGCCCTCCTGGCGAAAGCAGGTCTTCGCCCGGTGGGCCCACCCGATCTCGGACGAGGTCCACGCCATGTGGAGCGACGACCCGGAGGCGTGGTTCCCCACCCACCACAGCTGCGACCCCACCGTGGCCCTCGACGGCCTCGATTTCGTCGCGAGGCGCCCGATCCGCAAGGGCGAAGCCATCACCCTCGATCACGCGACCCTCGCGGGACCGAGCCGCTCCCCCTCCCCTTGCCCGTGCGGCAGTGCCCTGTGCCGAGGCACGATCCGCAGCGCGGCTCTCCTCGCACCGTGACGCGAGGAGCGCCGTGACGGGAAGCGCGCCACGACGCGAGGAGCGTCACGGCGACCTTCTGCACGACGGGTGAGGTCAAGGTGGAGCGGTCATCGCCGCGCTCTGCGTCGCTTTGCTCTGGGGGATGCGTCCCTTGGCCCCGTGACCAGGAACAGCTCGCTGATCTGAAAGCCCTCCGGGTGGTCACGGAATCCCGGCTGAGAACGAAGGCGAGCCGCGGCCGCCTCCGCCTCTTCCTTGCTCGGGTACACGCCGATCAGCGCGAGGGGTCCCACCCCTTCAGGCGTCTTGAAAGCATGCTGAAGGATGTGGACCCGCGGCACTGGGCGCTACTTCAGCTTGAGGTCGATCATCCCGAGCGTCTCGCCATGGTCGTAGGCGGCGCGGCCGGTGCGGAGGTTGTACTGCGAGCTGCTGTCGAGAAGCGCGAGGAGGTCTTGCTCGTAATGGTAGACCTCGAGGTCGACCTTGCCGCCGCCGAGCATCAGGCCGGGCTTCAGCTTGATGTAGGTCGCGTTGTGGCGGCTCTGGAGCTCGCGGATCTGCTCGTCGGAGATGCCGAGGTTCAGCTCCAGGTGGAAGGCCTTGAAGTCCGTGGCCCCATGGGTGTGCGAGGCGTCGCCAGCGAGGGCGACGTAAGCGCCGACGTCGAACAGGGCTTCGATGTCGGAGCGCTGGAGCGTTTCGTAGACTCGGTGTCCGGACATGGCTGGGTCCTCCCTCGCGCCATGGCGTCCAATGTGCGCACCATGGCCTGCGGAAGAACCCTACCGCCGCGAGGCGCGCGCGGGCAATCCAGGACGGTGAGCTGGAGCACTGAGCTTATGTCCGCGTCGCGGCATCCGGGTCGCGGGCGACGCAGGCGCGCTCACGTCAGGGGCCGCGAGGACGGACGACACGGCAGGAGGAAGGCGACCCGAGGGTGGCGAGGACGGTCCACGGAGGCCTGTTTCGTGGTCTCCACCACGGTCGAGGCGTCGTCCGGGGCCCGTTTTCGTGGTCTTTGTGGGTTTGACCGGTCGAACACCCTCCGGTCACACGTGCACAAGGGGGTTTGACCGGTCGAACACCCTCCGGTCACTCGTGCACAAGGGGGTTTGACCGGTCGAACACCCTCCGGTCACTCGTGCACAAGGGGGTTTGACCGGTCGAACACCCTCCGGTCACTCGTGCACAGGGGGGTTTGACTGGTCGAACACCCTCCGGTCACTCGTGCACAGGGGGGTTTGACCGGTCGACGACACAAAGACCGCGCTCGCGGACCGCGGGACGGCCGTTCGGGGACACGCCTCGCCTCGCGACCTCGCCCAACTCGCGCCCTCGCCTCCTCACACCGCACACCACCGGGATGGCCGAGCCGCACGTGCCTGGCAGGCAAAGGATCTGTGCCGCGTTTTGCGTTGAGCGAGTGACGGGGGGCCACTACGACGAGGGGACCCGCGCGCACGGAGCCAGCGGCGTCGACTGGATGGGAGCAAAGAGAAACGCATGACCACGTCGCGCTCGGCCTGGGTCGGGGTGGGATCGTTGCTGATGCTGGCGCTCGGGGCGCTCTCCTCGGCGTCGTGCGCGGCCAGCTCGGAGACGCGAGGGGCGCTCGCGCCAGCGGAGGCCTCGGTCGATCCGGCGGCCTCGGGAAGCTCGCCGGACGCGAAGGCCGAGCCGACGCCGGCGACGATGAAGGCGGTGCGCATCCACGAGTTCGGCGGGGCCGAGGTGCTGCGCTACGAGGACGTGCCGCGTCCGGTGGCGCAGGAGGGGGAACTCCTGGTGCGCGTCGTGGCGGCCGGGGTGAACCCGCTCGACAGCAAGGTGCGCGCTGGCAGCCTGCGTGGGCTGATCCGGCTGCCGTACACGCTGGGGTGGGAGCTGTCGGGGGTCGTGGAGGCCGTGGGGCCGAAGGTGACGGCGTTCAAGCCGGGGGACGCGATCTACACGTACATGGGGAGGGAGCGCGGTGGCGCGCACGCGGAGTACGCGATCGTGCCGGAGAGGCAGGCGTCGCGAAAGCCGTCGACGCTCTCGTTCCGGGACGCAGCGGCGGTGCCGGCGTCGGCGCTGACGGCGTGGCAAGCGCTGTACGAGTCGGGGCACCTGCGGGCCGGGCAGACGGTGTTCGTCCAGGGGGGCTCGGGCGGGCTCGGTGGGTACGCGATCCAGTTCGCGAAGCTCCGGGGCGCGCGGGTGATCGCATCGGCATCGACGAAGAACCTGGATCTGCTGCGGCAGCTCGGGGCCGACGAGGTCGTCGACTACACGACGACGCGGGTCACCGACGTGGTGCGCAACGTCGACGTGGTGCTGGACGCGGTGGGTGGCGAGGTGCTGACGGCGGCGATCCCGCTGGTGCGCCGGGGCGGCTTCGTGGTGACGCTGGTGGGCACGCCCGACGCCGCGACGCTGGAGAAGCACGGTGCGCTCGGGGTGGGGGCGAACGTGCGGCCGGACGCGAAGCAGCTCGATGCGATCCGGGGGCTCTTCGAGGCCGGGAAGCTCCAGGTCCACGTGACGCAGACGTACCCGCTGGCAGAGGTGGAGAAGGCGCACGCGCAGATCGCGACGGGGCACACGCGGGGGAAGCTGGTGCTCCTGATCGGCGAAGAACCGAAGTGATCGGGTGACCGCATGAACGACACGACCTCGACGTCCACTGGTCTCCGCGCGAAACTCCGCGCGACGCTCTTCGGCGCGGAGCCGCTGCGGCCCAGGGAATCGAGGAGCGTGTTCTGGGGCGCGCTCGTGGCGTTCGCGGTGCTGGGGACGTGGTACTTCATCCGGCCCGTGCGCGACGAGATCGCGACGCGGCTCCGGCCAGAGCTGTCTTCGCTGACCACGGCGACGTTCGTGGTGATGCTGGTGGCGATGCCGCTCTACGCGGCGGTGGTGAAGTGGTCGACGCCGCGGCGGCTGGTGCCCGGGATCTACCTGGGGTCGGCCGGGATGCTGGTGGCGTTCTGGCTCGCCCTCGGGCACCTGCCGGAGGCAGGGGCGCTCTGGGTGGAGCGGGCGTTCTTCGTGTGGTCGAGCGTGTTCAGCGTGTTCGCGATCTCGGTGCTCTGGGCGTTGATGGCGGACGTGTTCCACGAGAAGCAGGCGAAGCGGTTCTTCGGGGCGATCGCGGCCGGGGGGAGCCTGGGGGGGATCGTGGGCTCGGCCGCGGCGTCGCTGGTGCTCGCGCCGCCGGAAGCAGCGGCCTTCCTGAAGGTGTCGCCGTCCGGGATGCTGCTCCTGGCCGCTGGGATCCTGGTGCCGACGACGCTCGCGGTCCGCGGCATCCACGCCGAGCCAGAGGCGCTCGGCGCGGGAGAGCGAGGGGCGGAGGCGCAAGGAGACGCGGCGGAGGAAGCGAAGGCGCAGGGGACGAAGGCCGAAGGGACGAAGGCACAGGGAGCGGGGGTCCCGACGGAGGAGCAGCCGATCCGGGGGACGGTGTGGTCGTCGCTGCTGGCGCCGCTGCGGTCGCCTTACCTGCTGGCGGTGTGCGGGTATCTGTTCCTGTACACGATCACGTCGACGTTCCTGTACTTCCAGCAGACGAGCATCGTGGGGGCGGCGATCGCGGACAAGGGGGAGCGGGCGGCGCTGTTCGCGCGGATCGATCTCGTCGTGAACAGCGTGACCTTCCTGGCGCAGCTCTTCCTGGCGTCGCACGCGATGCTCCGGCTCGGGGTGGGGGTGACGCTGTGCGTGGTGCCGGTGTTGACGCTGCTCGGCTTCGGGGTGCTCACGCAGGCGCCGGTGCTCTCGGTGGTGGTGGGCTTCCAGGTGGTGCGGCGCATCGCGAACTTCTCGCTGTCGCGTCCAGCGCGCGAGGTGCTGTTCACGGTGGTGTCGCGCGAGGACAAGTACAAGGCGAAGGCGTTCATCGACACGGTGATCTACCGGGGCGGCGACACGCTGAGCGCCTGGATGTACACGGGGTTCGAGGCGCTGGGGCTCGCACTCTCGGGGCTGGCCGGGATCGCGGCGGCGCTGTCAGGGGCGTGGTTCGCGATCGCGGTGTTCCTGGGGAGGAGTCACGCGCGGCGGTCGCGGGAGGTGGAGGCCGCGCGAGAGGAAGGCGCTGTCGATCAGAGGGTGTAGATCACGTTGCCCTGGTCGCCGGCGACGTACACGTCACCCGACGGGGCGACGGCGATGCCGCTGAAGGTGAACGAGGCGGCGAGGCCAGTGATGCCCGGGAGGCCGGTGGCGAGGCCAGTGGCGAGGGTGGTCACGGTGAGGGTCGACGGGTCGATGAGCTTGAGGCGACCCGCGCCGCTCTCGACGACGAGGAGCTTGCCGTCGGCGCGGACGGCGAGGCCTTCGGGCTTGTCGAGGCCACCCGCGACGAGGAGGGGCGGGCTGAGGACGACGCCGCCGTCGATGAGCTGGAAGACCTCGCCGGTGCCCCAGTCGGCGAACCAGAGGTCGTCGCCCGAGGCAGCGAGACCACCCGGGGCGCTGAGGCCGCTGACGAGGACGGTGCGGCCACTTCCGGTCTCGCGAGAGATGCGGCCGGTGCCAGGGACGAAGCCGAGCTCGGCGACGATGAGGTCACCGTCGAAGCGGATGGCGTTGTTGGGGAACTCGAAGTCGCTGTAGCTCTCGAGGACGGCCTCGGTGGCAGGGTCCCAGACCTGGACGGCGTTGCCGAACCAGGAGCTGACGAGGAGGTTCGCGCCATCCGGGGCGACGTTCGTCGGGGTGGTGAGGGCCGAGTGGCCGGAGAAGGGGATGATCTGGCCAGTCTGCACGCCCGTGGCGGGATCGAAGGCGCGGAGGGTGAAGACATCGGCGACGTAGAGGGTGGCGGCGCTGCCGGTGCCGAGGAGGGCGAGGCCGCCAGGGGCGACCATGCCGCCCGGGCTGAGTTCGTCGATGGAGGTGCTGCTGTTCACGCGGACGACGAAGCCGTCGTTGGCGCTGGAGACGTAGAGATCGCCGCTCGCGTCGAAGGCGAGGTTGTCGAGGCCAGGGGCGAGCTGGGCGATGAGGTCTTTCTGCTGGGTGACGAGGTCGACGCGGAAGACTTCGCCGCTCTGGTCGACGACGTGGAGGCGGTCGAGGGGGTCGAACTTGACGGCGGCAGGGATGAAGAGGTCGTCGACCTCGGTGACGACGTCGCACTCGGTGTAGGGGTCGGTGGCGTCGTCGCAGGAGTCGACGTCGATGCTGATGACCTTGCCCTGGCCGAAAACGGGTGCGTAGAGGCGGCCGTCAGGGCCGAAGTCCATGCCGTTGAGGAAGCCGAAGTTGCTCGCGATCAAGCGGGGAGGGTCGATGAGATCGGGGTCGAGTTCGTAGAGGGCGTCGCCGAGGAAGGCGAGGGCGACGAAGAGGCGGCCGTCGTCGGAGAAGGTGATGGGGTTGACGCCGAGGGCGACGCTCTGGGAGGTGGTGACGCCTGCCGGGGTGCGTCGGCCGACTTCGCCAGCCGCGAGGCCCGTCCAGTAGAGGGAGCCATCCGGGCCGAAGGTGATGTCGTCGGGGCCGTCGACGCCGAGGTTCTTGCCGGTGCGTCCGAGGACGTGGCCGTCACTGGGCCGGAGCTCGACGACCTCGCTGCCGAGGATGCTGGCGACGTGCAGGTTGCCCGAGGCGTCGAAGGCCATGCCGTTGGCGCTGTGGAGCGCGGCGCCCTGGGCGAGGGCGGTGGGTTCGCACGCGGTGAGGCCGAGGGCGCCGAGGAGGAGCGTCAGGGTCGACAGGGGAGCACACGCGGATCGAGTCATGGTCCGACCTCCAGGCCCGCCCAGGGCTGCGGCGCGGCGTTGCGGCAGAAGCGCTGCATCCATGCAGGTTCTGCGAGACGTGCGGTGGCAGACGCAGGGGCGAGCAGAACCGTTCAGTGTGAAAGACGGTCCGACGGACGCAAGCTCCTGCGGACGGACAAGAGGGCTGGATCACCGCAGAAACGACGGTGTGTGCGTGATCACGGGAGGTGGGGACGAGGTGCGAGGGGGCGCCGGTCCGCGGCTCAGAGGCTGTAGATCACGTTGCCTTCGTCACCCGCGATGTAGACGGTGCCGGAGGGGGCGACGGCGAGGCCGCTGAAGGTGAGCTGAGCCGGGAGGCCGGTGACGGCAGGGAGATCGGTGGCGAGGCCGGTGGCGAGGGGGGTCACGGTGAGGGTCGCCGGGTCGACGAGTGCGAGGCGGCCCGCGCCACTCTCGACGACGAGGAGCTTGCCGTCGGCGCGGACGGCGAGGCCTTCGGGCTGGTCGAGGCCATCGACGAGGAGGAGGGGTGGGCTGAGGACGATGCCGCCGTCGATGAGCTGGAAGATCTCGCCGGTGCCCCAGTCGGAGAACCAGAGGTCGTCGCCCGAGGCGGCGAGGCCCCCCGGTGCGCCCAGGCCGCTGGCGAGGACGGCGCTGCCGCTGGTGCCGTGGCGGGTGATGCGGCCGGTGTCGGCGACGAAGCCGAGCTCGGCGATGATGACGTCGCCCTCGAAGCGGATGGCGTTGCTGGGGAGTTCGACGTCGGTGAAGCTCTCGAGAACGGCCTCGGCGATAGGGTCCCAGACCTGGACGACGTTGCCGAGCCAGGAGCTGACGAGGAGGTTCGATCCGTCAGGGGAGACGTTGGTCGGAGACGTGAGGGTCGGGCCGCTGAAGGCGCCGAGTTCACCAGCCTGCACGCCGGTCTGCGCGCCGGTGGCGGGGTCGAAGGCCCGCAGGGAGAAGACATCGGCGACGTAGAGGGTAGCGGCGCTGCCGGTGCCGAGGAGCGCGAGGCCGCCAGGGGCGATCATGCCGCCGGGGCTGAGTTCGTCGGTGGATCCGTTGCCGTTCAGGCGAACGACGAAGCCGTCGTTGCCGCTGGAGACGAAGACCCGACACAGGGCATCGACGGCGAGGTTGTCGAGTCCAGGGGCGAGCTGGGCGAGGAGGAGATTCTGCTGGGTGACGAGGTCGAAGCGATGGACGTCGCCAGCCTGGTCGAGGATGTGGAGGCGATCGAGGGGGTCGAACTTGACGGCAGCAGGGAAGGAGAGGTCGTCGACCACGATGTCGATGTCGCACTCCGTGTAGGGATCCGTGGCGTCCTCGCAGGAGTCGACGTCGATGCGGATGACCTTGCCTTCGCTGAAGACCGGGGCATAGAGGCGACCATCAGGGCCGAAGTCCATGCCGTTGAGGAAGCCGAAGTTGCTGGCGATGAGGCGGGGAGGATCGACGAGGTCGGGATCGAGCTCGTAGAGGGCGTCGCCAAAGAAGGCGAGGGCGACGAAGAGGCGGCCGTCACCCGAGAAGGTGATGGGGTTGACCCCAGAGGCCACGTGCTGCGTGGTGGTGACGCCCAGCGGGGTGCGTCGACCGACCTCGCCAGAGACGATGCTGGTCCAGTAGAGGGAGCCGTCGGGGCCGAAGGTGATGTCGTCGGGGCCGTCGACGCCGTCGCTCTTGCCAATGCGTCCGAGGACGAGGCCGTCGCTGGGTCGTAACTTGACGATCTCGTTGCCGAGGAAGCTCGCGACGTGCAGGTCGCCCGCGGCGTCGAAGGCCATGCCGTTGGCGCTGTGCAGCGCGGCCCCCTGAGCAAGGGGCGTGGGCTCGCACGCCATCAGGCGGCTGCCGTCGAGCAGGATCGTCAGCGTCGCCGCGGAAGCGCACGCGAACCTCGTCATGGCCCGACCTCCATGCCTGCCCGAAGGCGGCGGCGCGCCGGTGCGAGCGAAGCGCTGCACCAGGCGATGCAAGCTATGTAGGCGTGTCGCGCGCTATGGCAATCGCACGGGCGAGCGAGATCGATCGGTGGGAGAGGACGTTCCGAGACGTCAGCCGTCGCCGTAGGGCGACGAGGCCGAAACCGACGCAGGCGCGGGGGTGGTGACGGGAGGCGGCGAGGCCGAAACCGGCGCAGGAGACGAGGCAGCGGGAGGCGGCGAGGCCGAGACCGGCGCAGGAGGCGAGGTAGCGGGAGGCGACGAGAGCGTGGACAGCCAGGTCGGGGTCGAGGTGCGCGCGACGGCGTGCGGGGCAGACATGGGCTTTGGCTGGGCGGGCGGCGATGCGGCGACGGCTTCCCAGATGGCGTCGTTCAGCGCTTGCTCGGAGACGCGGCGGGGCGCAGGTCGCGGCGCCTGCGCCTGCGGGGTCGGCGCAGCAGCGACGCTCTCGGCCGGGGCGGGTCGGCGTTGTTCGGCGAGCGCAACGCTCGCCGTGGCGAGCGGCTCGGAGGACGCGTCGGGCGCCATGTCGGCATCGTGGACGACCTGCGCGAGCACGCCGCCCTTCGGGGGCTCGGGTCGCGACGGGGTGATCGGAGGCTGGAGGGACGCTGCGGTCGGCGTGGGCTCCGCGGGCAGTGGGGTTTCCAGGTCGTACACGGACTCCTCCGCGTCAGGGAGCGGAGGAGGTCGAGAGATCGGCGCCTGGCCACGCGCGGTCGGCCTGGGTGGCGCGTGGTTCTGGGCGAGTGCTTCCGGCATCATCACCGCGGTGGGCGGGGCGGTCATGGGGGCGAGCACCAGGGGGCGGGACGTGGCGCCGGCATGAAATCCAGCGGCCGCACCGAGGGCCGCAGTGCATGCACCGAAGGCGACCAGGGCGGCCCACGCACGGCGCGGCAGCAGAGGCTGTCGTACGTGGACCGGGACGAGCGTGTCGCAGACCTGGATCATGTGGCGCACGCTCGCGGTGGCCTCGATGTCGGGGTCTTCCGGGGAGACGGGCGTCGGCCGCGAAGGCTCGAGTTCGACGCCCGTGGCGACGCTGGACGCACCGGGTTGCGGCGGCGGCCAGGAGGTGGCGACGAGGTGCGCCGACGCCGACGGCAAGGTCTTCGTGCGCTCGACACGGTTCGTGACGACCGCCGCGAGCGACTTCTTCATGAGCAGACGAAGGTCGTCGATGGTGTCGCCTTCGTCGAACTCCGCCGGCTGGGACGGGCGTCGCGGCGGCGGGGTCGGTGGTGGTGGTGGGCGAATGGCCTCACGGTTCAGTGGGGTCTCCGGGCTCGGCGTTGCGTCCGCCTTGCCACAGTCCACGCAAGCAAATGCCATGTCCGGTGTCGTCTGGGACGCGGCCCAGACCTCCACGGAGACCTGGGACACAGAGCCACACACGGTGCAGATGACGTCCATCCCCCCCCCTCGAGTCAGGAGACCGCCGTCGCAGAACGCGGGAGCCGCCGGCGCTGCCGGCCTGGCCTTCCTCACCTGGGACGAATCCCTGACGTGGGCGACAGTCGTCCCACGGTCCGCGACCAGACGGTGACCAGACTTACATCGCGAGTATGACTGAAGGTGAGCTACCGCGCATGCGAGGAAGGGAGGTCCAACCGTCATGGACACGCGCTCGCGCACCCACCGCGCGGACCGGTGTGGGCTGGCTTCGAGCGGTGCAAGGGTGCAGACACGTTTCCGGTTGCGGTGTGGTAAAGACCGCCGTCCACGTGCAAGCGCCGCGCGCGCTGCCACCCTCCGAAGGAGCAGAGGCATGAGTCTCAGCGAGAAGCTGACGGATCCGAGCAAGAAGGCCCAAGTGATCGATGATTGCTGCCGCTTGATCGACCAGGAGGTCGGCGACAAGGGTGGGCTCTCCGGCTTCGCGGTCAAGGCGGCTTACAGTGCGGTGAAGGGGGTGAAGCCCGGCTTCGTCGCGCACGTGGTGGAGAGGCTCTTGCCGGAGTTCGTCGGGAAGCTCGATCCGATCTGGCTCGAGGGTGTCGAGAAGGGGAAGCCCGCGGATCATCTGACGGCCAACCGCTCGCGGGTCGCGGACGCGCTGCTGAGCGTGACCGACGCGAAGGCGAGGAACTCGAGCAACGGCGTCGTCCGTGGCGCGTACGACAAGCTCCGGGGCTCGGCGAAGAAGCACGTCGAGGACGCGGTGCCTCGGCTGAGCCAGCTGCTCCAGAAACACGCAGGCTGAGCGCAACAGCGTGGACGAGAACGCGCCCGCAAAGAGCACCGCGATGTACGGCAAGCGAACGCGCGCCGCCCTGTTCGTCGACTTCGACAACATCTACCTCGGCCTGACGCGGATCGATCCGTACGCGGCCGAGGTGTTCGCGACAGAGCCTGCGCGCTGGATCACCTGGCTCGAACGCGGTCTGGTGGGTGCCAGGGCCGAGGGCGTGGAGGGCGCTCCGTCGACGGCGGTGCTGGTCCGCAAGTGCTACCTGAACCCGAAGACCTTCCACAAATACCGGCCGTACTTCACGCGCGCGGCGTTCGAGGTGGTCGACTGTCCGCCGCTGACGGCGCAAGGAAAGACCAGCTCGGACATCCGGATGGTCATGGACATTCTCGATGCGCTGAGCCATCCGACGCGCTTCGAGGAGTTCGTGATCATGTCCGGCGACGCCGACTTCACGCCGGTGCTGCTGCGGCTGCGGGCGCACGATCGGCGCACGGTGGTGGTGGCCGTGGGCCACGCGGCGGCGGCCTACACGGCGGCGTGCGATCAGGTCATGCCCGACGATCGGTTCATCGCGGACGCGCTCGGGATCACGAGCGCCGACGAGGCGCTGAGCTACACCGGCGCGGGGAGCGCTGCGGCCGGGACGCGCGGGTCGGGCAGCGACGCGCCGCCCCCCATGCCGACGCGTATCGCAGCGGGAGACGGGCCGAGCACGCCACGCTCCACCTCGGGCGAGGGAGATCAGGGGCCGCTGCTCGCCCAGATCGCCGAGGCGGTGTACCAGGCGACGCGGGCGGCAGGGCAACTGCCGGCGCGGTCGTTGCCGAGGATCTACCTGCGCTTTCCGGAGTTCAGCGCGAGCAAGGACTGGCTCGGTTTCCGCGGGCTGCGGGCGCTGACGGAGGAGACGCTGCGGCGGGAGCCGCGGCTGCGGCTGATCGACACCGACGCCGAGAGCTGGTTCCTGGTGGCGCTGCCCGTGACCGAGGAGGCGCCGCTCGAGGCCCGCTCTCACGCGCTGCGAGCGAGCATCGTGCGGGTGGTGCGCTCGTACGTGACGAACTCACCCGGGCCGGTGACGCTGGCGTCGGCGTCGCACGAGGTGCTCCGTCGCCTGGGGAGCGAGGTGGTCGACGAGCACTGGGGCGAGGCGGGCTCGCTGCGCGATCTGCTGCTCGACGTGGCCGACCCGGCGCTGGTGGTGCTGGAGCGCGACGGCGTGGAGATGCTGGCCGATCCAGGGCGGCACCGGCTGCTGTCGCCGGACACCGAGGAGACGACGCCGACGGCCGTGGCGGACCTGCCCGCTTCGGTGCAGCGGATCCGGCAGATCACCGGCGCGCCGAGCTTGCCCTCGATCGAGTTCGCGGCGGTGTTCCAGGTGCTCTCGGAGGTGCTCTCGGAGCGGTCGTTCCACCTGGGGGTGGCGTCGAAGCTGGCGCGTGATCGGCTCGCCGAGCGGTCGTGCAGCGCGTCGCGTGTGGCGGTGACGCTGGTGGTGCGTGGGATCATCCACGGTGGGCTTCCGCTGTACGACGCGCCGCGGGCGTGGCCTCCGCGGGTGCTTGGGCATGCGTTCCTGCGCAACGTGCTCGCCCTGTGCGAGGTCGCTCAGCTGTCGTTGACCTCCGAGGAGCGCAACGAGCTGGAGCGGTGGTTGCTGGGGGCGCTGCCGCCGGACGAGCACACGCCCGCGTCGGGGATCCCGCTCTCGGCCGCGTTCCTGCCGCCGAGCACGGCGGTGCCGAAGAGCGTCCGTACCTCGCCGCAAGGTGGTACGCCCGCGGAGTGAGCCGAGACGTCGGGCGCGGGGGGGGGCCCTGGCGCCGTCCGGTGAGGCCGCGCTCCACGGCCTCGGGGCGTCGGGCGCCGTGGTGGTGTCGGTTCGCCATCGACGACGGGTTCGACGGCGGTTCCGCCTAGAATGCAGGGCGTGAACACGGGTCGGGTGTCGAAACCAGGAGCGCGCGAGCCCGCCGCTGCTGGCACGCTGGCGGCGCTCGCCACGCTCTACCTCGCGCAGGGGCTGCCGTTCGGGTTTCAGGCACACGGTCTGCGTGGGTACCTGACCGAATCAGGGATGGACCTGAAGAAGGTGGGGCTGGCGGGGGCGCTGGCCATGCCGTGGACGCTCAAGCTCCTGTGGGCGCCGCTGGTCGATCGGTACGGGTCGCGGCGCGTGGGTCGGCGGAAGTCGTGGATCATCCCGCTCCAGGTGCTGCTCGCGCTCGCGTGCGCGACGGTGGCGATGACGCCGCCGTCCCAAGGGCTGACGCCGCTGCTGGTGTTGATCCTGCTGATGAACCTGCTGGCGGCGACGCAGGACATCGCGGTGGATGGGCTGGCAATCGATCTGCTGAAGCCGCATCAGCTCGGGCGCGGCAACGCGGCGCAGGTGGTGGGCTTCAAGGTGGGGATGCTGATCGCTGGCGGGTGGCTGCTGTGGGCGAGCCCGTGGATCGGCTGGAGCGGGATGTTCTTCGTCATGTCGGCGCTGGTGCTCGCTGCACTGGGTGCGACGCTGATGCTGCGCGAACCAGAGAGCGCGGGCGACGGCGACGAGCGCGCGGCGGAGGGCTCGCCCGGGTCGCTGCGGGGTGTGCTGCGCAGCTTGCTGGAGGCGCTGAAGGTGCCCGGTGCCGGGTGGCTGCTGCTCTTCGTGGGGACGTACAAGCTGGGCGAGTCGATGGTCGACGCGATGTTCATCCCGTACCTCATCGGGTCGGGCTACACGATGTCGGACATCGGGAAGTGGATCGGGACGTACGGGATGGTGGCGTCGATCGCGGGGTCGCTCGCTGGAGGGGAGCTGGCGAGGCGGATGCCGCTGCTCGGGGCGGTGGGCCTCGCGGCGGTGCTCAGGGCCGCTGCGCTCTCCGGTCCGTGGTACCTGGCGTCGCTGGGTGGGAAGCCACCGGCGGCGGGTGTGCTGACCGTGTCGATCCTGGAGCACTTCTTCGGAGGTGCGCTGACCACGGCGATGTTCGCGTTCATGATGTCGCGCGTGCGCCGCTCCGTCGGCGCGACGCACTACACGCTGCTGGCCGGGGTGGAGACCTTGGGCAAGACGCCCGGCATGCTGTCCGGCTACGTGGTGGCAGCGCTCGGCTACAGAGGGCTGTTCGCCCTCGGGGTCGCGCTGTCCGTTGCGTTCCTGGGGTTGTTGCTGCCGCTCCGGGAGCGGCCGTCGCGGGACGCGATCAGCTCGCAGGCGCGCCGAAGCTACGCAGGAAGAGGTCCCGGATAGCTTCGCGACCTTCGTCGGAGAGGTCCTGGGTGCCGATGCCGGCGAAGCTCTCGTGCGAGATCGTGGGCGCGAGGTCCATCTCCCACGCCTTCCCGCTCCAGCGGAACCAGCCGCGTCGCTGCTGGTCGTAGACGTAGAGCGGCTTCTTCCAGAGTCGGGCCAGCTCTGCACCCCAGCCCGTCCCACCACGCACGGTGCCATCCTCCTGGATGATGCCGACGACGAACACCTGGGACGCCGCGTTGAGCTGGTGCCAGATCGTCTGCAGGACGTTGCGCACGAGCGGGATCTCGCTGAGCACGCGCCCGAGGCGACGGGAGACGTACATCAGGCTGAAGTCGCCCTTGCGCAGCTCGTCTTCGCTGAGGGTGACGACGCCGCGCTCGCGTTCGAGGAGCTTGTGACCCTCGAAGCTGTAGTTGGTCTCGTGCAACTCCCAGCGCTCGGCGCAGGCGCCAAACTCGGCCTCGGCGCCCTTGGCGCCACCCGAGATGAGGCGGAACTTGCGGGGATCACGGGGGCGCTCCGAGGGAGGCCGCACGTCCTCGTCGATGACGCGCATCGAGTGAGGGTCGAGCCGCAGGTGCAGATCCTTGAGGTTCGTGTTCGCGTGATCCTTGAGGAGGCGGAGGCGGACCACGTCACGCTCGGGCTGGAGACACACGACGACCGCCACGTCGTTCACGATGGCGGCGATCGGGGCAGGGAGGGACGCGCCGACGTCGGCGCCCGCCGGGGTCTGCACCGAGAACCACAGCTCTGCGCTGCGCTCTCGTGCAAGGTCGGCGAGCGCCTTCACGGCCTCCGGTGTGGAGGTGGAAGCGTCGAAGCCGTCGATGACGATGACGTCGGGCTCGAAGTGCGCGATGTCGCGCGCGAAGAGCACCATCTCCTGGATCTTCTGGACGATCCCGCCCTCGCTCGGTGCGCCTCGGCGCACCTGACCGAGCAGCGAGAGGATCAGCCGATCCCGCTCGATGTCGAGGAGGATGGCCTCCGGGCCTTCGAGCCTGGAGGTCTGGGAGATGTCGTGGAAGATCTCGTCGTAGTACGAGCGCACGTGGTCGACCGCGTGCTCTCTGGAGATGTGAAGGACCTTGCGATCGCGCAGGAGATCATCCAGCGCGATCTGCACGAGGAGTGCGGTTTTCCCGACTCCCGGAGGAGAGGCGACGATGCCGACATTGCCGGGTCCGAGCCCGCCGTGCATCGATCCCTCGAACACACGCATCGGGCTCCGCTCGTTCACCTCTCTCCGGAACATGGGGACCTCACTTTGCTTTTTTGGCCAGCTCCTCGCGGTACTTCTTGATGAGCTCCTCGCCAATCTGGACAGGGACCGGAGCGTAGCGTGCGAACTCCATGGAGAACTCGGCTTTGCCCTGGGTGGCGGAGCGGAGGATGGTCGAGAAGCCGAACATCTCGGCCAGGGGGACGTCGGCCTCGACGCGGCAGAAGCCGTCAGCCTCCGTGGACCCGATGATGATACCACGGCGCTGCATCAGGATGCCGACGATGCCGCCCTGGAACTCGCTGGGCCCTTCCGCGGCCACCTTCATGAGGGGCTCGAGGATGTGGGGGGCAGCCTTGGCATAGGATTCGCGCCAGGCGCCGCGTGCGGCCTCCTGGAAGGCGATGTCCGACGAGTCGACCGCGTGGGCCGCGCCGTCATTGACGGTGACCGCCACGCCCGTGACCGGAGCGCCGATGAGGGCACCCTTGGTGAGCATCGACTGGAAGCCCTTGTCGACCGACGAGATGAACTCGCGGGGGATGGCGCCGCCGACGATCTCGTCGTTGAACTGGTAGCGGCCGTCGGCGTAGGGCTCGAAGAAGCCCGCGACCTTGCCGTACTGACCCGAACCGCCGGTCTGCTTCTTGTGGGTGTAGCTGTAGTCGACGCGGCGGGTGACCGTCTCGCGGTAGGCGACGCGCGGCGGGCTCACGATCACCTCGGCCGAGTACTCGCGCTTCATGCGCTCGATGTACACGTCGAGGTGAAGCTCACCCATGCCCGAGATCACGGTGTCACCCGTCTCGGGATCGGCGCCGACGCGGAAGGTCGGGTCTTCCTTGGAGAAGCGGCGCAGGGCCTTGGACATGTTGGCCTGGGCCTTGTTGTCCTTGGGCGCCACCGTCAGGTGGATGACGGCATCGGGGACGTACATCGACGACATCGCGTAGTTGAGCGTGCCGTCGGTGAAGGTGTCACCCGAGTTGCAGTCGATACCGAAGAGGGCAACGATGTCGCCAGCGCTGGCGCTGTCGATGTCTTCCATGTCGTCCGAGTGCATGCGGACGAGGCGGCCGACCTTGTGCTTCTTGCCCGTGCGGGTGTTGATGATCTCTTTCCCGCGGGTGACCGTGCCCTGGTAGACGCGGATGTAGGTGAGCTGGCCGAAGCGACCGTCTTCCAGCTTGAACGCCAGCATGACGAGCGGCTGCTCGGGATCGCTCGTGAGCGAGACCTTCTCCTCGTTCTTGCTCAGATCGACGGCGTTGTTCGGCACGTCGCTCGGAGCGGGGAGGTAGGCGTTCACGGCGTTGAGGAGGATCTGGACCGCCTTGTTCTTGTAGGCGGAGCCCATCATCACGGGGACGATCTGGAGCTTGATGGTCGCGTCACGGACCGCCTTCACCAGGAGCTCCTCGGTGACGTTCTCCTCGAGGATCGCTTCCGTCAGCGCGTCCGAGAACATGCTGAGGCCGTCGAGCATCGTCTCACGGGCCTTCTTCGCCTCCTCGGCCATGTCGTCGGGGATCGGTCCCTCGATGATCGTCTCACCGTTCGGTCCCTCGAAGCGGAAGGACTTCATCTTGATGAGGTCGACGATGCCCACGAACTTGTCCTCCAAGCCGATGGGGAGCTGGAGCAGGACGGGGTTCAGGTTGAGCTTCTCGCGGAGCTGGTCGCGGACGCGCAGCGGGTTGGCGCCAGCGCGGTCACACTTGTTCACGAAGGCGATGCGGGGCACGCCGTACCGGCGCATCTGCCGGTCGACCGTGAGCGACTGGCTCTGCACACCAGCGACGGCACACAGCACCAGGATGGCGCCGTCGAGCACGCGCATGGCTCGCTCGACCTCGATGGTGAAGTCGACGTGGCCTGGCGTGTCGATGATGTTGATCTGGTGGTTGGCCCAGGTGCAGTGCGTCGCCGCAGACTGGATGGTGATCCCGCGCTCGCGCTCGAGATCCATCGAGTCCATCTTGGCGCCGACGCCGTCCTTGCCCTTGACCTCGTGGATGGCGTGAATGCGCTTCGTGTAGAAGAGGATGCGCTCGGTCAGCGTGGTCTTGCCCGAGTCAATGTGGGCGCTGATCCCGATGTTCCTCAGCTTGGAGAGTTCGGCGATCACTGGAGCTCCATGGTGCTACTGCTGCTGCTGAAGAGGCGCAACGAGGGCGCCCCGGCCTCTTTCGGGCGAGGCCCGCAACGGCGGTACCCTGAAGCCCGGAGCGGATCACGTAAACCGTGACGGGATCCGCGTCACCAGTGAGACCAGCCACGTCGAGCAAGTCTCACCTTCGTCGGGTGAGAGGGCCACCGTGAACGACGCGGCGCTTCCCCCCTCAGCGCACGAGCCGAACACGCAATGCGGTCCTCACACCGGAAACTCGGCGCGGCTTTTAATTCGCGCAGCCTCGCCACGCCAGAGAAAAATCGGCAGCACTCCCAAACCCGCACATTTGAGCCTTGTATTTGCGCTTCGGCTTCTGTTCAGGTCGGCGCTCTGGCGCTCGCCGGAGCGACCTACTTGGGCTGGATCCGGGAGAGACCGACCGTCTCATCCCACTCGGGGCCGTAGCCTTCGTAGTGTATGCGGTAGCGCTCCTGTCCGACGATTGCCGTGATCACGGCCGTGTAGATGTGACCGTGAAAATCGACCCGTACGCGATCGCCGACCTTGTACATGTTGGTCTGCGCGGCCTGGAGAGCCTTCGCGCGCACCTTGGGCGGCGGCTCGGGGTGGACCACCTTGCCTTCGGCGAGGCCGCGGATGCGATCACGGGGGATGACGTCGTCCCACACGGGATCGTAGCCCTCGAAGTGGACCTTGTACTTCGTGGGGCTCACGGCCTCGAGAATCGAGGCGGGGTAGACGTTGCCCTCCCACTCGACGAGGACCTCGTCCCCCACCGCGTACTGACGCTTGCAAGCGCCGAGTGAGAGGATGAGGCCGAGCATGAGGGCCGCGCCCTTCGTGATCACCGTCAACGTGCCTCCTGCCATGCGAAGCGCTCCACGACGGCGCGGTTCCGCTCCATCCAGTGCGTGATCCGTTCGCGTGTGGTGCGGTAGGCATACTCCAGAATCGTTCGTCGCGCCTTGAGGCCGGCAGGGTTCTGGAGGAACAGGAGCGCGTCGGTGGGCTCGGGCTCCAGCACGAGGACCTGGAGCGGGCTCGACGCGGTGACGCGCGCGACGTCCTGGTGCAGGCGCGCGTGGGCACCGACGCGGAGGGCCTGGTTGTAGATCCAGAGCAGGCCCTTGTCGCGCACGCTGTCCCGCGCGCCATGTCCGGTCGGGATGGCTCGCCGCGCCGTGGAGACGGGGACGAGGGGGTTCACGACGATGGCGAGATCTGCGCCATCGGCCTCGGCGAGATCGAGGTGGGCGACGTGGCCCAGTCCGCCGTCGAGGAAGTGGCGGTCGTCGACGCGCACGGGCGAGAAGAACAGGGGGAGAGCGAGCGAGGCCGCACAGGCGAGCGACACAGGGATGTCTTCGTAGCCGGAGGAGCCGAAGACGACGCGCTCTCCCGAGTCGAGGTCGTGGGCCGGGATGAGCAGCCGCCTGGGCATGGCGCGGAACCCGTTGGGGATGCCTCGGCGCAGGAAGAACTCGGCGAGGAAGCGCTCGTAGCGGTCGAGCTTGAAGAGGCCGGCAGGGAGCGAGTCGTGGAGCCTGTCGAGCTGCTCGAGAAGGAGGTAATGACCCGGTGCGTTGGTCGGTGTGTCACCCCGCGAGGTGAGCCTGGCGAAGGCGTGGCGCAGAGCGACCCAGCTCGTGCCAAGGGCGCGTCGCCACTCGTCGAGGTCGAGGTGCATGAGGTGACCTCGCTCGAGCGGGAAGAAATTGTCGGCCGGATCGAGGAGCGCGCGGTAGATGCGATCGACAGGGACACCGCCGGCGATCGCGGCAGCGACGGCCGCGCCACTGCCGCTGCCGAGGTAGAGGGTGAAGCTCTGGTTGTCGAAGCCTGCGACGCCGTCCTCGAGGGCAGCGAGGGCGCCGATCTGGTAGAGGGCTCCCGACAGGCCGCCGCCGGGAAGGCACAAACTGACACGGGCCCGGGGAGTGCCCCCTGAGGGTTCGGTGGTCTTCATGCGTGGTCTCTGTGGCGGGCTTGAGTGGCCGTCTTGGACCTGGCGGCGAGCGCGAACACGGCTGCCAGGAGAAGGGCCGCGAGGACGGTGCTCCCGGCGACGGCTGCCGGCGGGAGGGATGCAGGGTCGATCAGGAGCTGTCGGAGGTCGAAGGGGCGAGGAGCGTCGGTGGGCACGGCCTCGGCAGCACCGACGTCGGCCGACGCGCCGAGCAGGGCGACGAACGGAACGGCGTTGTAGGTGGCGTGCATCAGCATGGCAGGGAGGATGGAGCCGCTCGCGTACCGCACCATCCCCAGGGCCAGGCCGAAGAGGCCGATCGGGAGGAACTTCTGAGGCTGGAAGTGGGCGATGGCGAAGAGCGCTGCCGTCGCCACGATGACCACGGGCGCGCCGTAGCGGCGCAGGAGGGGGCGGGTGAGCGCGCCGCGGAACAGCACCTCCTCCAGGGCGGGACCGAGCACGACGAGCACGAGCCCGAGGGTGGCTTGCTCGATGGCCGTCCCGCTGGCGAGCGTGTTCAGAAGCTCGAGTTCGCCCTCCCGAGGTGTCGGCCAGCGCCGCGCAATGAGGTCGTAGAGCGCGCCGATCGGCGCCTCCAGCGCGAGGCCGAGCAAGACGGCGAGGGGAAAGAACGCGAGGTGGGTCGGCCGGATGCCGAGAAAATCCCGGATCGAGGCGTGCGGTGCGTGGAGTCGGAGGATGCCGAAGAGGCCGAGCAGGTAGGCCACGGCCTGGCATCCGAAGGTGCTCACCAGGTCCGACTGGGCCGAGGGCCGGATGGCGACGAGCACCGCGAGGAACCAGACGAACAGGAAGGTGATCGAGAGGGCCCAGACGGCCGCCAGAGGCAGCGACATGGGTCGTTCTTCGGGGTCGCCCAGATCACCTCCGCGGAGGCCGCGTGGCTTGTCTTCCCGGAAGGCGGGAGGCGGATCGCTCATCGGGGGTCGACCCAGGAGGGCGCGGCTGGCGCGGCGGCGGGGCCTCCGTTGCCACGGAGATGCGGAGGGACGCCTCTCTTCAAGACGGTGTCCGCTGCGAACCTGGGGTCCACCTCGGGATGGTCGATGGTGGTGTGCAGCCCTCGGCTCTCGTGACGTGCAGCGGCACAGGCGACGATCAGCTCCGCGACGGTGGCGATGTTCCTGAGTTCGAGGAGTTCGCGGGTCACCAGGTGCTTCCAGTAATACTCCCGGATCTCGTCCTGCAAGAGGGCAATGCGGCGAGCCGCTCGCCTCAGCCTGGCGCTGGAACGGACGATGCCCACGTAATTCCACATGGTGCGGCGAAGCTCGTCCCAGTTGTGGGTGACCACGACCTCTTCGTCGCTGGCCACGGCGTCGCCGGCATGCCACTCGGGCACGCTGGGGAAGGGGCTCTGTCGCAGCTCGTGGAGCTGGCCTCCCAGCTTGGTCGCGGCGCGGTGACCGAAGACCAGGCCTTCGAGCAAGGAATTGGAAGCCAGCCTGTTGGCCCCGTGCAGGCCGGTGCAAGCGCACTCCCCGATGGCCCAGAGGCCCGGGATGGTCGTGCGCCCGTGCAGGTCGGTGCTGATGCCGCCGCAGAGGTAGTGCGCGGCAGGTACGACCGGGATGGGCTCGGAGGTGATGTCGACGCCGAACCGCTTGCACTGGGCGTGGATGGTCGGGAAGTGTTCGCGGATGAAGCTCGCGGGTTTGTGGGTGATGTCGAGCAGCACGTAGTCGCTGCCGGTGCGCTTCATCTCGAAGTCGATGGCCCTCGCCACGATGTCGCGCGGTGCGAGCTCACGGCGGGGGTCGTGGTTGCTCATGAACGGCGTGCCGTCCAGGAGCCGCAGCACGGCCCCCTCCCCTCGCAGCGCTTCGGTGATGAGGAAGCTCTTCGCCTGCGGATGGAACAGGCAGGTCGGGTGAAACTGGTAGAACTCCATGTTGGAGATCTCGGCGCCCGCGCGGTACGCCATGGCGACACCGTCCCCTGTCGCGACGTCGGGGTTCGAGGTGTACAGGTACACTTTGCCCGCGCCGCCGGAGGCGAGGACGGTGGCCCGCGCCAGGTAGGTCTGGACGGTGTAGCCATGGGCTCGGTCTCCACCCTTCTCGTCGAGCACGTAGGCTCCAGCGCACAGATCGGGGCCGCCGAAGCGGGAGAGCATGATCAGATCGATGGCCGTCTGGTGTTCCAGGATCCGGATGTTCGGGTGGTTGGCCGCCCGCTCGAGCAAGGCACGCTCGATCTCCTGACCGGTCGCATCCGCGGCATGAACGATGCGTCGCGCGCTGTGGCCGCCTTCACGACCGAGCCGTAGCCGGCCATCCTCCGCGTCGAAGCTGGCCCCCCGCTCGATGAGCTCGCGCACCCGCGCTGCCCCTTCGTTGGCACAGATCTCCGCCACCACGCGGTGACAGAGGCCGCCGCCCGCCGCCAGCGTGTCCTGTACATGAGCCTCGGCCGTGTCCTCGGGATCGAAGACGGCGGCGATGCCTCCCTGAGCGTACCTCGTGTTGGTCTCTTCGCGGCTCCGCTTGGTGATGATCGTCACCTCGCCGAACGCGGCAGCATCCAGTGCGAAGGTGAGCCCTGCGATTCCGCTGCCCACCACGAGAAAATCGGTCGTGACAGCCACGGCGCGGCAGCGTAGCAGGCTCCTTGACGCACAACGACAACGCTGTCATTGAGCGTTTCCTAGCTAACGCCCCGCGTCATCACCACAAACTCAGGAGACAGGGTAGCCGTGAAGATCCTCGTTGCACTGAAGCGCGTCGCTGATCCGGACAACGCGAACAAGGTCAAAATCCCGCCGTCGGGTGAACGGATCGAGACGACCGGGCTCGAATGGAAGCCCAACCCGTTCGATGAGTACGCGCTGGAGGCAGCCCTGCGCCTCACCGAGGACGGCAAGGCGCCCAAGGCCCGCACGGGCGAAGTCGTGGTGGTGACGTTCGGTCCGAAGGAGACGGAGCAGACCCTCCGCGCCGCGCTCGCGACGGGCGCCGACCGCGCCATCCGTGTCGACGTGACCGACGACAAGCTCGATGGGGCGCTCGTCGCTCGCGCACTCAAGGCTCTCGTCGAGCGCGAGAAGCCGGACGTCGTGCTCATGGGCAAGCAGGCCGTCGACGGTGACTCCAACCAGGTGGGTCAGGCGCTCGCCGAGCTGCTCGACTGGCCGATGGCGACGTTCGCCGCGACCATCCAGGAGGAGCAGGGCGCGCTGCTCGTCGGCCGCGAGGTCGATGGCGGCGTGGCGTCGCTGCGCGTGCGTCTGCCCGCCGTGGTCACGGTGGATCTGCGCATCGTCGCACCGACCAGCGTGTACTCGCTGAAGACGGCCCGCACCTTCAAGTACAACGACGGCGTCCGCTTCGCGGCGCTGCCCGCCATCATGGCGTCGAGGAAGAAGCCGCTCGCGGAGGTGAAGCTCGCCGACCTCGCGGCCGATCAGGGGCTCAAGGTGCAGTACCACTCGTTCGAGCCGCCGCCGGCTCGCAAGGCTGGCATCAAGGTCAAGGATGTCGGTGAGCTGGTCACACGCCTGAAGGACGAGGCGAAGGTCCTGTGAGGCACGAGGCAAGCACTTCTTCGATTTTCTGTTCGCGTGTTGCGGTGAGGTGGAACCATGGCTGATGTTCTCGTGGTCGCCGAGGCGGCCGAAGGCAAGCTGAAGAAGACGACGCACTCGGCGGTGACGTTCGCGCGCCAGGCGGCGACGGCGCTCGGAGGCACGTACTCGATCCTGGTCATCGGCAGCGGGCTGGATGCCGCGGCTGCCGAGGCTGCGTCGCTCGGTGCGGCCAAGGTGCTCGTCGCGCAGGATGCGTCGCTCGAGACCTACCTCGCAGAGCGTTACGCGCCGACCGTCGCCGAGGTGGCGAAGTCGCGCGGCTTCGCCGTCGTGGTCGGTGCAGCCAGCGGTTACGGGAAGGACCTCCTGCCGCGCGTCGCGGCGCGCCTCGACGCAGGCTACGCCAGCGACATCACCGGCGTGATCACCGAGGGCGGCTCCCTCCGCTACCGGCGTCCCATGTTCGCAGGCAACGCCTTCGGGCTCGTCAGCGTCTCCACCCCCATCCAGGTGGTGAGCGTCCGGCAGAGTGCCTTCGCCGCCGCAGATGCGTCGGGCGCTCAGACGGCCGTCGAGGCGGTGGCGGTGACGCAGCCGGGTGCAGCGGCAGGACGGGTGGAGTTCGTCTCGTTCGATCAGGTCAAGAGCAGCCGCCCGGAGCTCGCCGAGGCCAAGGTCGTCGTGTCGGGTGGCCGCGCTCTGAAGGAGAAGTTCAACCAGGTGATCGATCCGCTTGCGGACGTGCTCGGAGCCGCCGTCGGCGCGAGCCGTGCCGCCTGCGACGCGGGCTATGCGCCCGGTGATCTGCAGGTGGGTCAGACCGGCAAGATCGTCGCCCCTCAGCTCTACATCGCGATCGGGATCTCCGGCGCGATCCAGCATCTCGCTGGCATGAAGGGCTCGAAGGTGATCGTCGCCATCAACAAGGATGCCGACGCGCCGATCTTCCAGGTCGCCGACTACGGTCTCGTGGCCGACCTCTTCGCAGCTGTGCCCGAGCTGACGAAGCAGATCCAGTCCGCACGCGGTTGATCCCGGGGTGACTCCCTGGGGAGTCACCCGAGCTGCGGATCTGCCTTTCCCCGATACGTTCTGCCAGCCTCTCCGTAGGGACGCCCCGGTACGGTTACAGCATTTTTCTGTCCTCGCGCGCCTTCGCTGTCTCGGGCGACCACGTGATGGAGGGGCTGCTCGGCCCTCTTGTAAGCGCTATGGGCTCATGGGATTCCTCTGGCATGCCTGACCGTGCGGATACGTCGCTGATCTCCGCGCTCAGCAGGGCCCGCTCGGTGATCCTCGACGCGGCCGTCAGCGCGGAGCAGCGACGTCTCATCGGGCCCGCTGTCGCCGAGATCGACCGCGTCATTGCCAGTGTTCGCCCCGCCGCGAGCGCCACGTTCCAGCTCACGCCGGTGGAGGAGACGGCGCCCCCCGACGAGCTCGAAGTCGAGGCCCTCCGCCGTGAGGTGGAGCGCTTGCGGGTCCTCGCTCGCCAGGATCGTGGACTCCTCGACGTGATCCTGAACCACAGCCCGCACGGGATGCTGGTCTCGGATGCAGACGGCAAGATCATCCTCCAGAACCGCGCATCCGAGCGGGTCTGGGCGGGCAGCGCGACGGCGGATACCGTCGAGCAGTGGGGCCAGTACCGGGCATTCCACCCCGACGGGCGGCCCTATGCGTCGAGTGACTGGGCGATGAACCGCTGTCTGAGCAGCAGGGCCGTGATCACCGCCGAGGAGGTCCACTTCCAGCGCTTCGATGGCACCCACGGCATGCTCCTCGGGAGCTGCGCGCCCATCGTGTCGGGTGACGGCGAGCTGGTCGGTGCGCTGTCCATCTTCGCCGACATCACCGAGTTCAAGCAGCTCGAAGCCAAGTTGCGCGTCAGCGAAGCCTGGCTGGCGACCACCTTGAAGAGCATCGGAGACGCCGTCATCGCCACCAACAGCGCAGGGCGCATCGAGTTCATGAACCCGATGGCCGAAGCGCTGACGGGCTGGAGCATCAGCGAGGCGCGCGGGCTGCCGCTGGGTGATGTTTACCGAACCCTCGACGAGCGGACGCGCGAGGAGCTGGACAGCCCCGTCACGAAGGTGCTCCGGAGTGGCACCCTCGTCGGTCTGGCGGAGAGCACCCAGCTCGTGCGGAAGAACGGCACCGAGCTGGCCGTCGACGAGCGCGGGGCGCCCATCCGCAACGACGAAGGCGAGCTGATCGGGGTGGTGCTGGTATTCCGTGACGTCACGGAGAAGCGCCGCGAGGATCAGCGTCGTCAGTTCATCAGCGAAGCCAGCCGCAAGCTCGCCCTGTCAGGACTCGATTTCGAGGCGACGCTGGGCAACGTCGCGTGCCTGGCCGCGCCTCACGTCGCGGATGGCGCCATCGTGGACATCCTCGAGTCCGATGGGTCCGTGGTGCGCCTCTCTGCGATCCACCTGGAGTCCGCGCAGGGGGATGTCATCGATGCGCTCCGTCGACGGTATCCATCCGAGCCCGATGTGCCGTACGCGGTGCACGGGGTCCTCCGCACCGGTGAGTCGATCCTGTGGCCCGACATCCAGGACTCGGATTCCGGGACGTGGACCGAGCTGGGCCCCGGAGAACGCCGCGTCGAGCTGTCGGCAGCGGTCCGCCCGGACGACCGGGATCTGAATTACCTGGCGCTGTTGCGAGAGCTCGGGGTCCGCTCCGCGATGATCGTCCCGCTGCGCGCTCGCGGCAGGACCCGCGGCGCGATCACCCTCGTCTCGGCGCAGCCGGGCCGCCGGTACAACCTCGATGATCTCACGCTGGCGGAGGAGCTCTCCAGCTTCGCGGCGCTCGCGCTGGACAATGCCCAGCTCTATCGCGAGGCACAGCAGGTGAACCGCGCCAAGGACGAGTTCCTCGCCACGCTGTCCCACGAACTCCGCACGCCGCTCACCGCCATCCTGGGCTGGACGCGCATGCTCCGGCAGGGATCTCTCAAGCCGGAGACCCAGGCCCGGGCGCTCGAAGCGATCGAGAGGAATGGCGCGCTGCAGGCGCAGCTCGTGGAGGACTTGCTCGATGCATCACGCATCATCACGGGCAAGCTGCGGCTCGAGGTGACCGCACTCGATCTGCCTCCAGTCGTCCACGCGGCCATCGACGCGGTCCGCCACGGTGCCGACGCGAAGGGGATCGAGATCAGCGTGTCGCTCGACCCATCCGCAGGGCCGATCTCGGGCGACCCGACCCGCTTGCAGCAGGTGGTCTGGAACCTCCTGTCCAACGCGATCAAGTTCACGCCCAAGGGGGGTCGGGTCTCGGTGCAGCTGGTCCGGATCGGGGGAGCGGCCCGCCTCGAAGTCCGCGACAACGGGCAGGGCATTGCCCAGGAGTTCCTGCCCTACGTCTTCGACCGCTTCCGCCAGGCAGACAGCACGAGCACCCGCCCCCACAGCGGCCTCGGTCTGGGCCTCGCCATCGCTCGCCACCTGGTCGAGCTGCACGGCGGTGTCGTCCGCGCCGAGAGTGCCGGCGAGGGGAGGGGGGCGATCTTCACCGTCGAGATGCCGATTGCGGTGGGCGCGAGCGCGCTGCGCAAGCTGGACAATGCAGCGGCGCTGCTCGACAGCGAGCCCACACTGCAAGGGCTGCACATCCTCGTCGTGGATGACGAGCCCGACGCCCGCGAGCTCGTCGGCGCAGTGCTGGAACGCAAGGGCGCCACGGTGACCACCGCAGCCACCGTGACGGACGCGCTGGCGACCATCGAGCGCATCAAACCAGACGTGATCCTCAGCGATCTGGGGATGCCGGGCGAAGACGGATACAGCCTCATCCGGCGGCTCCGCGCTCGCAGCCCGGAGCGAGGGGGACGCATTCCCGCTGCAGCTCTCACGGCATATGCGAGCGCCCAGGATCGAACTCGTGCGCTGCTCGCCGGCTTTCAATCTCATGTGCCGAAGCCCATTGAAGCGTCCGAGCTGGCAGCAGTGATCGCGAATCTCGCAGGACGCACGGGATGACGCCATGTGCCCGAATCGACGCTTCGGGCACGATTGAACGGACGGAAGCGACAGCGCTGTATGAGCCCGGGGCGTAGCGGAACATGCGCTCGACGTGCGCCCGAGAGCGCTTGCTAATGCGCACACCTCCACTGATACGCTCCTGTCTATGAACACAGCAGGACGCGAGATACTCGTTATCGGCGCGACAGGAAGACAAGGGGGCGCTGTCGCGCGCGAGCTGCTCGGACGCGGTTACCGTGTACGAGCGCTCTGCAGGAGCCCGGACAAACCCGCAGCACGCTCACTCGCCATGAGCGGTGTGCGCGTCATTGCGGGAGACCTCGATGATCGGACGTCGCTCGAGGCCGCAGTCGACGGCGTCCATGGGGTCTTCGGGGTACAGAACTACTGGGATGGCGCCCCCGGGTCCAAGCTCGGGGAAGCTGGCGAAGTGAGGCAAGGGAAGAACCTCATGAAGGCCGCGAAGGATGCGGCGGTCGCCCACTTCATTCAATCCTCCGGCGGCGGCGTCACCATTGCGCCCGAGTTATCCGTCAATCGTGGCAAGCTCGCCGTCGAAGAATATGGTCGCGCGATCGGACTCCCGCTGACCATCGTCCGCGGGGTCTTCTTCATGGATAACTTCGAGGACCCGGAGCTGGGCTTCTGCAGCGGCATCTCTCGAGGACAGCTGCTCATGCCCTGGGACCCGGATACGAAGCTGCAGATGATCGCGCTGGAGGATCTGGCTCGCTTCGTCGTCATGGCCTTCGACCGACCCCAGGAGTTCATCGGCATGAGGTTCGACCTCGCCGGGGACGAGCTGACGATGCTCGACATCGCGAACACCCTCTCCCGGGTACTCGGCTTCCCCGTGGAGTTCGCCGGAAGCTCCGCCAGCCTTGCCCGCATCCGCGCGCAGGACGAGGACATGGCGGAGCTGTTCACCGCCGTCTTCAAGCACGGCTTCCAGGCTGCGATTCCCCAGCTTCGCGCCTTGCATCCAGGGATGCTCACGTTCGAGGACTTCCTGCGCAAGTCAGGCTGGGCCGAGCGCGATCCCGGAGGGAGGTACCAACCCGACCAGCTCGGACCGAGCTGAACCAACAGGCACCGTCTCGGGTCCGAGCTACCCCGAGGCTCATCGTTGAACCTCAGGGTGCTCTTTGTCCCGTTGGTCAGGCCACTCTTCTCGGTGCCAGCGTGCTCGCTTGCCCCGGAGTGACAGCCGTGATGGCCGGCACGGCTGAATCGTCAAAACTTAGTCGGGGCGAGAGGATTTGAACCTCCGACTCCTCGGTCCCGAACCGAGTGCGCTACCAGGCTGCGCTACGCCCCGCGCTGCTACGAAGCAACGCCCGCATTTCGTGGGCGCGCAACATCGCCAAACTAGGCCCTTCTGTCAAGCGTCCGAGAGGAAGAATTCTCTTCTTCTGTTCGCATTCCCTCGACATGTCCTGGAATCATCCCCGCCCATCAGCCGGGAAGGGCCCCCAGAGCGGCATCAACGAAGGGCAAACCACCAAGCTGGCACGCGAGCGCGCCCAGGACGGGGTACGAGCAGGAAGAAAGCGTTCGGAAGAACAAAAACTCTGAGGTCCTAGTTGCCTGGTGCGTGTTAAAGTGTCACTGGAATCTGGACCGAAGGCGGGGCGACGTGCTCTGCCGGGTGTCAGAATCCAGTCAGGCCTGGTCGGGTTCGACCGACCGGGCTTCGGCAAGAGAAGTGAGACCTCGCCTGCATGGCGTCGCTCTCACGACCCCCTGGGGGGGAGCGGCCCGCTGGCCGCGGAGAGGGATAGGAGGAACTGGTGGCAATCGAGCTTCCCGCTGTACGCATTCTGATCGTCGATGATGACCGAGCCATCTGCGACTACATGCAGACGCTGCTCGAGCGAGACGGCTACCAGGTAAAGACGCTAGCCGATCCGACAACGGTGGAAGAGGAGGTGAGGGCTGGTGGCTACCATCTGATCATCCTCGATCTGATGATGCCGAAGCTTGATGGCATCGAAGTCCTGAAGCGGATCCGCAAGGTCGACAGCGACATCGCCGTGGTGATCTTCACCGGCTTCCCGAACCTCGAGAGCGCCGTGGCCTCGATGAAGCTCGATGCCGTCGACTACATCAAGAAGCCGTTCAACGTGGACGAGTTCCGCGAGGTGCTCGCGCGGGTCATGCGCAAGAAGGGTCTCGCGCGCACCCCGGAGGAGCAACTTCACCGCGTGATCGGCGACACGATCCGCAACCTCCGCAAGGACAAGGATCTGACCCTCAAGCAGATGGCGCGGCGGACGGGTCTGAGCGTCTCTCTCCTCTCCCAGATCGAGAGAGCAGAGTCGTCGGCGTCCATCTCGTCGCTTTACAAAATCGCCGTCGCGCTCGAATCGCGGATCCAGGACCTCTTCGGTCACTACTGAGCCGAGCCGGGCCACTCCGGCTCTGCGTCTCCCCCCAGAGGGGGGTATTGCGTCTCCACGCACGGCTCCATCGACAGCGTCGGAAGCATCGCCCGCCGATGACGCGGCACGCGCACCTCTTCGCCGACGCAGATGATGCATGTACGCTCGCCGGACATGAGTTCGGTCGTCGTTCGTGTCTTTCCCGCTGATCACGTCACACCTGTCCGCGCCTATGCGTCGATGAGGACTCTCGCGCCGGAGCGTCCGACGTTCCTCTTCGAGTGGGGAGAGGGCCGTTATGCCGCCGTCGGGTACCGACCTCGGAGCGAGACCCTCTTCCCGAACGGGAAGGACGCGCTGGCGGCGCTCCGACAGGAAATGGTCGAGCTCACGAAGAGCGCCACGCTGGACGAAGCGCTCCTGGACGGCGATACGAACGGGACGCGGCGCCTCGCGGCCATGCTCAATCAGGGCCTGGTGGGTTTCATCGCCTACGAGGCGTTGCAGCTGGCGCTCGGCTTCGATCCTTGGGGTCAGATGGCGCTCCTCAGCCGGTTCATCAAAGCACCGACCGTGGCACTCTTCGATCACCACGAACAGACGATGACCATCGCGGGGGCCTCGGAGGGGATGGTCAGACGCTGTGCGTGGGAGCTCGCACAGGCCCCGGACCTCTCTCCACTCGAGATCCCCGATCCGGAAGCGCTTCCCGAAGCGCTCCAACCCATGCCATCCGATGAGGTCTTCGCTGCAAAGAGCGCCGCAGCACGCACGCGACTCGCGGCTGGCGAGGCAAAACAGCTCACGCTGGCCCGCTCGTTCAAGGCCGCTCCGAGAGGAGCGAACGTGTTCGATGCCTACCGTGCGCTGCGAGTCCTCTCCCCCAGGTCCAACCTCTTCTTCCTGGACTTCGTGGAGACGCCCATTGCACCTGGCATGACGCTTTTCGGAGCCTCGGACGAGAGTTTCGAGACGCTGCCGGACGCGGATGCCGACGCTGCCACGGCCATCGACGAAATCGGGAACGTGCTCCTCGCCGGTGCTCCGGTCGGTGACCCCACCAAAGCGGCGGCGCGGCTCGCACGCATGTTCGAAGCCGGGCCACGCATGCTCTACGGCGGAGCCGCTGGATACCTGCTGCCAGGCGGGGAGGTCAACCTGGCCCTCGGACGCGCGTCAGCGGTCCTGCTCCATGGAGAGCTGACCGTCACGGCAGCAGCGCCGGTCAGCTCCGACGGCAGCGCTCACTACGAAGTACTACGTCAGGCGCGCCCACTGCTTGCGGCCATCCGCGCGGCTCAAGAGTCGCTCCACGCGCGCGAGGAAGAAGCCAAGCGGAAGGCCGAGGCGGCGGCCAAGCGGGAAGCCGAGGCGGCTGCCAAAGCCGAAGCCGCTGCCAAAGAGGCTGCAGAAACAGACGCGGGCGAAGCATCCTCCTCGTGAGGCTTGCAGCGGCGGGGTGCTCTGCGCAGCATCCCTCCCATGCCCTTCTGCCGGATCGAGGTCATTGACCACGTCGCCATCGTCACCCTCGAACACGCGACCATGCCGCCCGCGTTCTTTGCGGAACTCACGTCGACGATGCAGGAAGTCTCCGAGCATCCCGATGTGAGAGCGGTGCTCCTGAAATCACAGGCCAAAGCCTTCAGCTATGGCCTCGATCTCCCCGCCGCGTTCAACGAGCTGGGCCCCCACCTCACCAGCGGCGGCACCGCTGGGCCCAGGATGCAGCTGCTGGCCCTGATCCGGAAGCTGCAAGGCGCGTTCAATGCCGTCTCCGCGTGTCCCGTACCTGTCGTCGCAGCGATCCATGGCTGGTGCATCGGCGGCGGTCTCGACCTCGCCGCGGCCTGTGACATCCGGCTGTGCACCGCAGACGCGCGCTTCTCCCTCCGCGAGACGAAGATCGCCATGGTCGCCGACCTCGGTAGCTTGCAACGGCTTCCGCCCATCATCGGTCAGGGTCACACACGCGAGCTGGCCTTCACCGGGAAGGACGTCCCCGCCACGCGAGCCCGGGAGATCGGACTCGTGAACGACGTCTTCTCCGACGTCGAAGCGCTGCTCGCAGGGGCACGAGCGCTCTGCAGTGAGATCGCAGCCAATCCGCCTCTCGCTGTGCGAGGCGTGAAGCAGGTCCTGGGCTACGGAGAGGGCAAGACCGTCGCCGAAGGGCTGGAGTACGTGGCCGCGTGGAACTCGGCCTTCCTGGCTTCAGAAGACCTGGGTGAGGCCCTCTCGTCGTTCATGGAGAAGCGCCCCCCCAGGTACAGCGGGCGGTAGGTAAGCACGCGCCGAGCTTCGTCCCGTTCGCTCAGCACAGCTCAGAAGCGCAGATCGCTCCGTGGATCACGCATGTGCTTCTCGAGCAGCTCGACCGCTTTCTCGACTTCGGGATCATCGTTCGTGGGGACGTGCACCAGGAATCGCACGTAGAGATCCCCGGCATCCTTGCCCTTGCGAGCGACGCCTTTGCCTCGGAGCCGCATCACCTGCCCCGTCTGCGTGCGGGGCGGGACCTTCAGCACCACCTCGCCGTCGGGTGTGGGGATACGGATCTTCTCTCCTCGGTACGCCTCACCCACGGTGATGGGCACATCGAGATGCAAATCATCGCCTTCGCGTCGGAAGAAGGGATGCGGCGTGACGTGGATGTGAAGGATCAGATCGCCCGCAGGACCTCCGCCTGGCCCAGGGCTCCCCTGTCCACGGATGCGCAGCCTGCTCCCCTCGTGCGCTCCCGGAGGAATGCGCACGGTCGCCGGTTCACCCTCTCCGGGCCGCTGCACCGTGATCGTGGTCCCACGGATCGCCGAGTTGAAATCCACGGTGAGATGATGCTCGACGTCACTCCCGCGTCCCCGCGCGGGCTGCCCGCGGCGAGCGCCGCCTCGACCGAACAGGTCGCCGAACAGGTCGCCCACGCCGCCTGAACCGCCGAAACCGCCGCCGCCGAAGATCTCCTGCACGTCGAAGCCAGGCGCCCCTCCACCGCCCGCCCCCCGCGCGCCCGCGTAACGCCGGAAAGCACGAGCACGCTCGGGATCGAACCCCTGCGAGAGGCTCTCCTCACCGAACTCGTCGTAGAGCGCGCGCTTCTGCTTGTCGCTCAGGACCTCGTAGGCCTGGTTGATCTCCTTGAACTTCTGCTCGTTGGCCTTCCCCGGGCTCTTGTCCGGGTGGTACTTCATCGCCAGCTTACGGAAAGCCTTCTTGATCGTCTCTTCATCCCCGTCACGAGGGACTCCGAGCACAGCATAGAGGTCACGGGCCATTGGGAACTTGTCCAGACAGCGGTGCGGCCAGAGCGAGCCCGTCTATCCGGGCACCCGACAACCTAAATCTCCGTCTTCGTCCCGTCTACCTGCCGTCGTCAACCGCAGCCGCAAACGCGGCCTCTGGTCAGGACACAGTCACCCGCCAGGTGCTGCCGGTGGGGGTATCGGCGATCTCGATCCCCAGCGCGTCGAGTTCTCCCCGGAGACGGTCACTCCGGGCGAAGTCTTTCGCTTGACGGGCAGCTGCTCGCTCCGCCACGCGCGCATCGACCGCTTCGGGCGCGAGCCCCAGGAGACCCAGGCGACGTGCCTGCGTGCGGGCGTGGTACGCTCCGGGCGGGGTCTGCAGCAGACCCAGCGCCTCCAGCGTCCCTCGAAAAGCGAGCAGCAGACGACGAGCGAGCGAAGGCGCCAGCTGCTGGACCGCCTGATCCTTTCGACGCCTCTGGACCAGGTCGACGAGCTCGTTGGCCGCCTTGGCGATGTCGGCGAGCACCGAGAGGGCGACCGGGGTGTTCAGGTCCTCATCGAGGCTCGCTTCGACGCGCTCCCGCGCCTCCGCCGCCAGGGTAGCGACTGCCGCCAGGCCCCGGGGCAACGTCCCGGGGAGGTCCACCCCCTCTGCACCTGCCCCGAGCGCTTCCAGCCGCTCCAGGGTGCCGTACAGGTAGTCGACGCGACGCTCTGCCTCCACGACGCCAGGAAAGACGACCCTGCCGTTCTCACGCTTCGTGGTGTCGAAGGCGATCGGTCCCCGGTAATGGACGCTCAGGAGGAAGTAGCGCAAGGCCTCTGGATCGTTCCGCTCGTACACATCGCGAAGCGTGACGAAATTGCCGAGTGACTTCGCCATCTTCTCCTTGTCGACGTTGACGAAGCCGTTGTGGATCCAGATGGACGCGAAGGGGACATCGGCCGGGCAGGCAGCTTCACTCTGAGCGATCTCGTTCTCGTGGTGAGGAAAGATGAGATCCATCCCGCCTGCATGCACATCGAAGCCAGCGCCGAGGTACCGGCACGCCATGGCGGAGCACTCGATGTGCCACCCGGGCCGTCCCTTCCCCCATGGGCTGTCCCAGCCCCAGGCGCCTTCGTCGACGACGCCCTTCCACAAGGCGAAGTCCAGGGGATCGCGCTTCTGTTCGACCACCTCGACGCGCGCCCCCGCGCACAGCTCTTCGATGTTGCGCTTGGACAGCTTCCCGTAACCCGCGAAGCTCCGGACGGCGTAATAGACGTCCCGCGCGCCGTTCGGCAGCTCGATCACGTAAGCGGCGCCGACATCGCACAGGCGCTCGATCAGCGCGATGATCTCCGGGATGTGCTCCGAGACGCGTGGCTCGACATCGGGCCTCAGGCAACCCAGCGCGGCCATGTCTTCCTGGTAGAGGGCGGCCATGCGCGCCGACAGCGCCAGAGGCGGCTCGCCCTTCTCCGACGCCCGAGCCAGGATCTTGTCGTCGACGTCTGTGACGTTACGGACGTAGGTCACCTGGAGCCCGCGGCTCCTGAGATGGCGTACGAGCACATCGGGGGCGAGCGCGGCCCGCCCATGGCCCACGTGAGCGACATCGTACGTGGTGGGCCCGCAACAGTAGATGTGCACCTCACCAGGCTGGCGCGGGACCAGCGGGGTGAGCTTTTGCGTCATGCTGTCGTGCAGGCGGAGGCGCAACTCGGACATCGCGAACCGGGTCTAACAGGCAGCCCAGGCGGTGTCACGCAGCCCCAGCCGTGCTTAAGTTGGGTCCGCGATGCTCCCGGTCCGTGACCACCTCCCGTCCCGTCGCACGCCGGTGGTCACCTACGCGCTGATCGCGCTCAACATTCTCACCTTCGTCTGGATGCGCGCGCTCATCACCGCCGGCTACCCACCTCAGCGCCTGCTGACGGAGTACGGCCTGGTCCCGCTGCGGCTGCTCCAGACGCCGCTCGACGCGAGCTGGACGGTCCTCACCAGCATGTTCATGCACGACCCGTCGGGGTGGCTCCACCTCGGCGGCAACATGCTCTTCCTGTGGATCTTCGGCGACAACGTGGAGGATGCGCTCGGCAGAGGGCGATACCTCGCGTTCTATTTGCTCGCCGGGCTCGGTGCGGCGGCGGCACAGTTCTTCATCGATCCTGCCTCGCACATCCCCATGGTGGGAGCCTCTGGAGCGATCTCCGGCGTCCTCGCAGCGTATGGTTCGCTCTACCCCCGCGCGCCCGTGACGGTGTTCTTCGGCCTGTTCTTCGAGCTGCCGGCCTGGATCGTCATCCTCGAATATTTCGCCGCCAACTTGTTCAACGCGCTCGGCGCGATCGGTCTCCGCGGCGGCGGGGTGGCGTTCTTCGCTCACCTGGGAGGGTTCGTCGCGGGGCTGTTCCTCATCCGTGGCTTCATGATCGGCCGGAGCCGACGAAAATCACCTGACTGGCCAAAGAAGCGTTCTTCCTCACGCCGCCCACCACCAAACGGATGGGGCCGGATGCCTCCATCTGGCTCCCGTCCGCCTGCGCGTCGGTGGCCTTTTCCTTGAGTGGCACCCCTTGCCTCCCGTGCTCACCTCTCCCATGTCAGCTTCCCACCAGCACTGAAGTGGCGTCTCGACCATCACCCAGAGCGGTCTGGCGTGCTAGCGTCGGCCCCGCTGCTGATGCGATGTATGGCCTTCCTTCGCCCCCTGTCAGCCCTGCTCCTCATGACCTCCGCCCTCGTCGCGTGCGGCGGTCCATCCTTCGACGGCACCGTCTACCGAGGCACGGATGTCGCGTTCAGGATCCCACGCGCCCCCTCCGGATGGCAGCAAGTCGAGGTGTCTCACTCGACCATCGTGTTCCGGGATGACAGGAACATGGCGACCATCGCCATCAACGGCCGCTGCCGCGGCGAGGATGACGTTCCCCTCACCGCACTGACGCAGCACCTTTTCCTGCAATTCACGGAGCGAGACATCCTGTCGCAGGAAGTCGTCCCCATGGATGGCCGCGAAGCCATGCACACCGTGCTCCAGGCAAAACTGGACGGTGTTCCGAAGAAGTTCGACGTCTGGGTCTTGAAGAAGGACGGCTGCGTCTACGACCTGCTGCTGGTCGCGCACCCCGCCCACTTCGAGCGCAGCCTCGACGCATTCGGGCACCTGGTGCGCGGATTCTCAACCCTCTCCACCCATGACAGCTGATCGCCCGAGTCAGACGGGGCACTCCCCGAGCCTGGCCCCTCCGCCGCCTCCTCCCATGACGTCCCGCGTCTGGGAGACGTTCACCCATTTCCTGGAGCATCTGGGACAGCTGGGCGACATGACCTGGGGCGCCATCCGCGCGACGTTCCGGAGGCCCCTCGAGATCTCGTCGACCATCTACCAGATGGAGTCGCTCGGCACGCGCTCGCTCGGGATCGCTTCGGTCACCGCGCTCTTCGTCGGGATGGTCATGGCGGTGCAGTTCGCGTTCGGCCTGCAGAAGTTCGGCGGGATGGAGTACACGGGGCGCGTCATCGGTCTCTCCTTCTCACGCGAGCTGGCGCCCACGTTGACGGCGATCGTGGTCGGCGGCCGCATCGGAGCAGGCATCGCGGCCGAGGTCGGCTCCATGGCCGTCACCGAGCAGATCGATGCCATCCGTGCTCTGGGCGCGGACCCGCTGAAGAAGCTGGTGCTGCCACGCCTCCTCGCGTGTCTGGTGATCATGCCGGTGCTGGGCGCTTTCGCGCTGGTGCTCGGCTTCATGGGAGCGATGTTCGTTTGCTCGACGGAGTTCGGCATCCCCGCCGGGTTCTTCCTCGCGACGGCGCTCGAGTCCGTGACGTTCGGCGACTTCTTCAGCGGCATCCTGAAGACGCCGTTCTTCGGGGCGATCATCGCGCTGGTCGGCTGTCATTTCGGGCTGATCACCCGAGGGGGCACCGAGGGCGTCGGTCTCGCGACGACCCGGGCCGTCGTCGCGACCTCCATCGCCATCCTGATCTCGGACCTCTTCCTCACCAAGCTGTTCATCCTCTTCTTCCCCCAGAAGTAGGGGCTCCCGAGATGTGCTGGGCGAGCAGGCGACGCGGTCTCACCATCAGCCTGCTCCTCGTCGCGAGCTGTCAGGATCTCGCGCGCAGCGACGCCAACGAAGCGCCGGCTGCCCTTCCCCCGGGGAGCGCGGTCGGCGAACCACCACAGCCCCAACCCGCCACGTCCACGGGAGGCACGGCGCGTGCTGCTCGACGACCTGCGCGCAGGCACTATTTCGCCAGAGAGGGCACGAGCTGCGTGCTCTACACGGCCGAGGACGGCACCCGCTCGGCGGTCACCGAGACCCCATGCCCCGACGAGAGCACCCTCGCCAGAGGCGAACGTATTCGCCTTGCTGGCAAGATCTGCTTCCGTGAGTCACCCGAACACCGAGCACGGGAGGTCCCCGTCGTGTGCCCGAGCGTCCTCACGGCGCTGGACAAGCCCCCCCCGTCCGACGCAGGCCCTTAGCGCGCCTCTCGGCTCTCAGGCTTCGCGCTTGGGCTTGAGAAACCGCAGCTGAATGAGGGGGAGCACGGTGTCATCCTCCTGCGTCTCCCGCTCGAACTGCAGGATGTCGTAGTACCCGCAGCGTGAGCGCCCCGGGTACTCGCGACAGATCTGCGGTCGTGCGTGGTAGATCGAGCACCCGCGCGTCTCGAGGTTGAGGAATTTGCACGTCTGTCCGAGCAGCGTGTCCTTCTGCCGGCGCAGAATCCGCTCGTCACCGTTGCGCTTGGTGAACCGGCGCTCTGCCTCTTCGATGGTCAGCTCGAAGTGGCGCGCCAGGCGATTGATGTCGCGCTGATTCACCACCACGCGCTCGTAGATCGAGCAGCAGAAGGCCGGACATTTGGTGCAGTCGTAATGAATGCGAGGCTTCGTGGTCGTCGTCATCGATACTAGCTGCTCAGACCCAGACGATCCCGCGCGTCTGCAAAGGAATCGCTCACCGAGAATACGATCAGGTCACGCGCCTCGGCATTGCGCCCGATCCAGGTGATGCGCTCCTTGCCCTCCGCGGGCGGAGCGTTCGTATGTCCCCCGGACCAGGCGATGGCGGTGAATGCCACATTCAGGTCACCGCTGGCCAGGAGTGCCGCACGATTTCCCCAGCTGTTGATCGCCGTGTTCAACGTGGAGGCGCGGTTGCCGATCGAACCCACGATATCGGCGGCGAGCACGGCCAGCTGAGGATCGGCATCCGCTCCCATCGCCCGGGTCACCTTGCTGTACCACTCGGTGAGCCTGCTGGCGTCCACGCCCTGCGGCGTCCAGCTCGGGTTGAGGGCCTTCAGGAAGGCCGCGAACATGGGCCAGAGGTCGATGGGTGCCGTCCTGGAGAACGCCGAGCCGCGCGTCTGCAAGATCTTCAGGGCCCGGTGGATGAGGAAGGTCCGGACGTCCTCGCGCGGCGATGCGACCAGCGCCTGACCGAGCACGATGACCGGCGGCTCCGACGACGCCGGGATGCACACGGAGCCCAGCGCCGGCGTCACGTAGACCTGGAGACCCGAGAGCCCATAGGCATCGCCGAGCGCCTGTGCCGTCTCCACCAGCTCCGCGTGCTGGGAGGGAAGCGGGACCGCGCGGATCGAGTCGAGATCGAAAGGAACGGCTCGATCCAGAAGCGGCGAGGACCGTGCGAGCAGCTCGCGGAAAGCCGGCGTCATGACCTCGGGCGCGATCAGCTCGTCCAAAGAGGTATCCACGGCGGCCAGCCCGGCCCCTTCCATGCCCCCGGTCACCTGCCCCTCGAGCGCACTCACCGTGGCCCTGGCGACCTTCGCGGCGCCTCCACGGCCCCGCAGCTCGGCCACCGTCGCGACCGTCGAGAACAGGTAGGGCTCGAAGCGGCCCGTGTTGAGCGCACGACGAGCATCCGCCAGCGCACGATCGAGGAGAACGTTCGCTGCTGCTCCCTGATCGTTCCGCAAGTAGAAGCGCGCCAACGCTCCGATCGCGTGCTCGTCCTTCGGCCACGCCTTGCGCGCGCCGAGCAGTGTCGTCTCGGCCTTCTTCGTGTCGCCGGCGGCCTCGTAGATCTCGGCGAGTTCCGCCGTGCGCTGGCACTTCTCCTCCGGCGTCGCCGCAGCCTCGATGAGGATGTTCTGCTGCTCGATCGCCCGCGCGCTGTCTCCAGAGCGCTTGTACAGCGCGACCAACCGCTCGCGCGCGCTCGCGTCGGTGGGAGAGCGCTTCAGGATTTCCTGGTAGGCGAGCTCCGCGCGCTCCTGGTTGGGCAGGTGCTCGTCGTACAGCTCACCCAGTCGCAGATAGATGGCGATCTGCTTGGTCTGATCCGGGATCAACCGAGCCAGCCGGATCCAGGCCTGCTCTGCCCCGCTCCAGTCCCCTTCGCTCGCGCTGACGTCGGCGAAGGCGCTGAGCGCTTCCACGTGATCCGGGTTGGCCTCCAGGGCAGCCGCGAGGGCTCCCTTGGCCGCGGCCGCGTCGCCCACATCGGCCAGCGCCCGCCCGCGGAGCACTTCCATCTCCACGCGCTCTGCAGGATCGGTGACTGCTTCGAGTCGACGCTCCAGCAAGGCTGCGAGCTCTGCTCTCGCCCCTTCGGCGATGTAGATGGTCTGAAGCCGCTGGAAGACATCGCTGTAGGAAGGATCGATGGCGGCCACCGCCTCGAACACCTGCCGGGCGCGCCCCGTATCCTTGACTTCATCCAGCCAGAGCACAGCAGCCCGATACAAGGCGTGGGCCCGCAGCTCCGTCGTGACGGACACCTCCGCGGCGGCCTCCAGGGCAGCAGCGGCGCTCGCCATGTCCCCACCTCGCTCGAGCGCACTCGCCAGTTCGAGGTGCGCATACAGGTAGCCCGGGACCACCGTGATGGCATGCTGGAAGAACGCGACCGTGTCCTCGACCGATCCAGCGATGGAGGCCTCTTTGGCCGTCCGCACGGACAGCGCCGCCGCCTCGGAAGGCCTGTCGGTCCGCTCGATGAGCTGACGATCCGCCTCAATCGCCAGCCTGTGGTCCTCTTTGACGCGCGCGTGCGCAGCCATCTGTCGAAGCGCCCAGACGCCTCGAGGCTGGTTTCGGTAGGCCAGCTCGACGGGCTCTAGCGTCTCCTCCCAAGGCAACGCCCGGAGCCGCAACCGAGCGGACACCATGGCGTGCGCGATCGCCTCCGAGCCGCCCACGGGCGCCTCTGGGCTGCCCTCGAGAGCCCGTGCGACGGCGATCAGGGTGGGCTCGAGTTCGTCGTCCAGCCCCTCCGAGATCAGCGCTGCCGCCCGCCGACGCAGCGTCGGCAGGTGATCGGGGGCCTCCGCGAGGACCGAGGCGAACCAGCCGCTGCGACCGATCTCGTCCAGCTCGGCGAGGCGCTCGTAGAGCTCCCGCCGCTCAACGGCATCGGTCGCCTCCTTCGCGCGTGTGATCAGCTGCTCGATGAGCTCCCCAGCGCCGTGGCCAGCGCGCCCTGCGCGGTTCAACGCGATTGGCGCGAGCTGCTCCTCGCCAGCCGCGATGGCCTGCTTTGCGCACTCCGCGGCGCGCTCCATGTCCCCCGCCCGCTCGTACTCCAGCGTCGCCTCCAGCGCGAGGCGAGCCGCCTCCGCCCCCTTGGCTTCGGCAGCACGCTCCGCGCGCCAGGCAGCGCGATCGGGGGGCGGCTCCGGCGCGAGCCGTTCGAACAGATCCCGCAGCCCGCTGTCCTGCGGGCGCACGGCCAGCGCTTGCTCGAGGAGCGCCGAGGCCGTCGAGGGCTCTGACTCCGCCACGAGCAGCGCTTCTCTCACGATGTCGTGTGCACGCTCGAGCGGGTCGCCCGCCGCCTCACGGCGCAGCCGAAGCCACTCGATCAGCGCGTCACGGTCGACGCGCGTCCGCGCACTCCGCTCCCCGATGTACATCGACATCGGCTGCTTCGGATCGGCCTCCGCAGCACGCTGGAGCAGCCGCTCTGCCTCCTCTGGCTCGGCGCCTCCATCGAGCAGCCGGATCGCGGCCTCGGTCAGCAGCGCCGCCGCTCTCGGGCCCGGCTCCAGAGACCCGGCGTGCTCCACCAGGATCTGCGCTGCCTCCACGCCCGTCTCCACCGCGGCGCGGGCACGGGCGGCACCTTCGTGCTGCGGCTCGGCCGCACGCGCGCGGTCCAGCGCGGCGCGGGCACGCTCCGGCTCTCCAGCGATCTGATCGAGCAACGCAGCGGCGAGCGCGGCGTCTCGATCCCCCTCGCTCTCTCGCTGCGCCACGACGGCTTGAGCCACGCTGTCGGCCCTGCGGGCTTCCAGATCGACTTCCAGGGTGAGGGCCCGAGAGATCGAATTCTCTGCTGCGAGATCCGCGTAGGCCCCGACGGCCTGCGCGAACACCTCGTTCGCATCGAGGCTCCCTTCCGCCCCCACCGCGTCCCGCGCCAGCGCCCGGCCGAGGCTCGCCCCGACCCGCGCACGGAGCAACCCGGCGGAATGCACCGCGCTGCTCGTTGCGCCAGCACCAGGCTCGCTGAGGGCGGCGCTCGCCGCCGCGCCGAGGACCACGTGCTCGGGCTCCTCCAGGAGCCCCGAGATCCACGGGTCTACCTCGTCACGGGTTCCCCCGGTGAGCGCAGCAAGCGCGACCCGCGCCGCCCCCGAGAAGGCCTCTCCCTCACCCGAGGTCGCCGCGCGCGCGGCCGCCGCGTCTCCGAGCTCGATGGCCCGCGCCGCCAGCGCGCGACGCGCCAGATCGCCGTGTGTCCCGTCGACGACGCCCCGCAGCGCGTCCGCCGAAGCCGCTCGCGTCGCTTTGCGCGGCGCCGCCAGGGAGGCCAGCAGCCATCCCGCCCCCTGAGCGAGCGACGTCCCACCGAGCGACTCGAACGACGCGATCGCGCCAGCCAGGTCCCCCGTCTCGAGCGAAGCACGCGCGCGAAGCAGCGCCTCGTACCCGGTCTCGGGGCGCGCGCGCCCACGCAGCGTCCCACCACGGTGGGCAGCCACCTGCGTGTAGGCAGCGGCGAGCGGCGCGAGCTCGGGCGCGTCCGGCACCCTGAATTTGTTCAAGGCAGGGGGCGCCGAGGGATCGCCCTCCGAAGCCAGCGCTTCGCAGAAACGCTGCACGTGTCCCCGCGGATCCTGCGAGTTCGCACGGAGCCCCAGCTCCAGACGCTTCTGCGCCATCTCGGTGTCGCCCACCACCAGGCGCGAGAGTTCCGCGCCGAGCATCGCATTGTGGCAGCGGGCAGCAGGTGTCGGCAGCGCGCGCGTCTCGGCGTCGAGCGCCTCGATCACCGTCGCGTGATCACCCTCCCGCATGAGCAACCCACGCACCAGCCGGTGTGCGGTGATCGAGCCAGGCGCGAGCTCCCTCGCCTCGGTCGCGATCTGCCGCGCGAGCCCCTCCTCGCCAGCCATCGCATACATCTCGGCGACCGGCAGCAACGCGCGCGCACGCGCCGCCTTGTCGTCGAGTGCCTCGGCCTCTGCGCGGAGCCACTCCGCACGCGCAGCCCAGGCGTCTCGCTGCTGCGACTGCACCAGCACGGCGCTGGCGTCTTGCTCGTTGTCGAACGCGGCCGACGGCGGCGGGATCGACGGGAGAAGCGCGGGAAGCGCCTCCACCTCGGGCGACGCCGCGTCGGGATCGAGCTGGAAGAGTGCGTCGTCCTCGCTCACGGCGACGACGGCGCTGCTGTCCTCGAAGGCGATCCCTGCGCTCGCCACGAGGGGCTCGCTCACGCGCTCCACGACCGGCGGCGAGAGGTCCTCTTCCGGCAGCTCCTCAGCCGCAGCTTCCTCCTCGAAGGAGGGAGGCGCGAGATCGATCGACCCCTCGGCGTCACCACCATCGGGCACCGGCGTCTGTCGGTCCCCAGCCTCCAGCGGCAACCCTTCCGGCTCGGGCTCCTCGAGCGACAGCAGATCCTCCGCGGGCTCCTCCATGGGAGGAGGCGGCGGCACCTGCAACCGCGGCGGCCGAGGAGGCGGAGGCATCCGTGCACCACCCCGCAAGACCGGCGCTGACGTCACCACACCGTCATCGGGCTCCGGCTCGATCACGGCAGGCTCGTCGAACAGCATGTCGAGCAGCGCATCACCTCCTTCGGAGGGCTGATGCTCGGGAATGCGTGGAGCCGGCTCACGCGAGAAGAGCTGCTTCAGACCGCCGATGCTCGGCCGCCCCTCGGCGTCTTCCCGGATCGAGTGGATCAGCTCTTCCGGGATCTTCGCCAGGAGAGTGGCCTCTTCGACGTCGGACTCCGACACGGCAGGACCGTACATCGGCGGAGGCGGCACGGTAGCCTTCTCGCCCGTACCCTCCTGCTGCGCGTCCTCGTCGCCCCCGTCCTGAAACCTCGAGTGCGAATCGTTGCTCACCGGACCCCCATCCCGAGCTTCTTCCGGAGCTCGAGGTAGCTGGGCGAAAGGACAAATGCGAGCAGGCGACGTGCCCGCTCGCTCTCGCGGATCACCCCGTCGAGCTGGTCGCGGGGAGTATTCAGGACATCGGACAGCACCAGCGAGGCATCCCCCGCAGCGATCACGGACATGCGATCGATGCTCCTCCTCGCGGCCGCCGCCCACTTCCGCGCATCCTGGTTGCTGGCCTGGATGCGCTGGCAGACATCGGGGATCGCCTTGCGGATCTTCCGCGACATCTCGCGATGAATCGACCGAGAGACCTCACCATACACGGCGTAGGGCGGAGCCGGAACGCTCACGCCTGCCTCGTTGCAGGCAGCAATCACCAGCGAGGCGACCGTGTTGTCGTCGCGGGTGCGCAGCGAGGTGATCCCACGTCGCAGCGCGAAAGCCTCGCGCGCCACCGCCGAGCGCGCCGCCGCGTCGAGTGGTGCGCTGATGCTGCTCCCCACCACGATCGCCGGCTGCTCTCCGGACACGCCCGTCACCGCGTGCGGGTTCGGGCCCCCCACGTACAGATCGAAGTCCCCCTCGAACCCGAGTGCCCCGACCCACTCGGCCACGGCGACCCGGAGCGGATGCCCACCTCGGGGATCGATGCGGTCCTTCTTCGTGACGCCGAGGGACACCAGTGAAGGCCCGAGCGCCATGCTGATGGTCTCCGACATCAGCGCGAACAGCTCCGCGATGGGACCCGTATCCTGGGCATCGGCGATCTCCGACATCGCCTGGGCGTCGAGCGCAATCTGCGGTCGCGACGCCACCCGCGAGTCGATCCGCTTCAGCTCGGCGGACACATCCTTGTCGTCTCGTCCGAGCGCCACCAGCGCGCCCAGCGTCGCCTGCCGGAGGGCCGCGTCCTGGCCAGCCCCGGCGATCTTCGCGAGCAGCTCGACCCGATTCGCGTCGCACGGGTCGGCGGCGAGCGCCTGGATCAACGTCGACTTGGCCCGCGCCAGCATCTTCGTCCGGAAGCCCTGATCGAAGCTCGTCGTCAGCACCAGATCCACGGCCTCGCCGTCATCGGGGGACTCGTCGAGCAGCTTCTCGACCGATCGCTGCGCGCGCTTCGGATCGCGGATCTTGTCGCGGTAGATGGCCATCGCCAGCCTCGCCGCTTCGATGCGCCCCTCGCGCGTGTCGCGCTCGACCATCAACTCTTCGAGCAGCCGGACCGCATCCTCCCAGGAGCCCACCCGCGCCGCGACACGCACCAGGCGCTCCCGCACCGGCCGCGTCGAGAGCCCCGCCTTGTGCAGCTCCACCAGCACCTCCAGCGCCCGCTTGTGCTCCTCGTTCTTCTCGAACAGGTCCACCGCGGTGACACCGGACATCAGCCGCTGATCGCCGGGCGCCTTCTGCACCCGCGACAGCTCGGCGTAGAAGGAGGCCGCCTGACCGAGGTCACCGCGCGCCTTCGCAATGTCCGCCGACAGCGCCAGCGCGCCGATGTGATCGGGCTCGAGCATCGTCACGTTCTCGAGCGCGGCCAGCGCCTCGTCCAGGTTGCCCTTCTTCCGGAGCACGCGAGCGCGCTCCCAGAACAGCTTCCCGATCTCCAGATCGTCGTCCGCCACCCCGAGCCGGCGCTCGATGATGTCGAGCAGCCGATCGTCCTCGTTGCGGGCACGCACCCGGCGGAACAGCTTGTCGAACGCGATCGAGCGACGCGGATCGCGATCGAAGGCACGCGCGAAGGCGATCTCGGCGTCGTCGTGGGCGCTCGTCTTCTCCAGCAGGATCGTGCCCGCTTGCTCCCAGAACCGACCACCCCGTGCGTCGTCCTTGCAGTGCGCGCCGAGCTGAGCGCTCGCCAGTGCCGTCCCCACCGCGTCACCGAGGATCTCCGACGCCGTGCGCACACCTTCCCAGGCGGCGACGTCTTCGGGCCGGTGCTCGACGACGGTCTTGAACGACGTCAGCGCCCGGTCGTGCTCTCCTGCGGCGAGATCGGACCACGCCGCAAGGGCGATCCCATCGAGCTGCGCCTCGACCCCCAGCGCATCCGACAGCCCCAGCAGGGCCGCGGCCCGGCGCCGCGGATCGCTTCCAGGCAGCGCGAGCTCCAGGTTCACGAGCTGTGCAGGTGCCGAGTTCCCCCGGACGAACGGCTGCGGCTCGTGCGGCTGATCGATCATGGCGACCACCGCAGCAGACGCCTCCATCGCGGCGCGTGCCTCCCCCTGGAAGTGCTCCGCTGCGGCTCGGCGAGCCGCGATCTCCGCCTCACGGTCCTCTGCGCCGAGCGCTGCGCCAAGCCACTCCAGAGCCGCGTACAGCTTCGGATCCGCGTCGACCCACGCCGCCGCGCGCTCCACGGCGAGCGCCCGATCCTGGTCCACGGCCACCGTCAGCCGGAACCGCTCGGCACGCGCGATCGCCGCCGCGCTGTCTCCACACGCCTCCAGCTGATCGAGGGCACGGTCCACGAGATCCCGCCGCTCCGTCGCCGGTGGCCACAAGACCCGCCCCAGCGCCGCCGCCACCGCAAGATCGCCCGTCCCCTCCGCTTCGACGGTTTCCAGCGCAGCGAGTGCATCATCAGCCTCGCCGCCGCCGCTGACCTCCAGCCCGAACCGCTCCAGCGCGATCGCCGTCGCGTCTTCGCCGGCCTCGGCCGCGACCTCCAGTGCCCGCCGTCGCCCATCCAGCGTGTCCGGCTCGTCACCGCGCAGGGCCCAGGAGAGCAGCGCAGCGCCGGCACGCGGCGCCTTGCCCCGCGCGGCCTCCAGCTCCTCGATCGCGCGCTTCCGCTCCCCGCCACGCCACAGCAGGATCCCCGCTTCGATGTGCAGCGCCGCCGACAGATCCTCGTCGTCGGTCGCCGCGGCGCAGGCCGCCAGCGTCGCCGCGGCCTCGGCGGTGCGCCCCTGCCGGCGCTCCAGCTCCGCCAGGAATACCGCCACCACCTCGTCCTCGGCCGAGGCCTCGAACAACGAACGAAGCCGCTCGCACGCCCGATCCAGATCCCCACGGCGCGCGCTCCGCAGCGCGGAGACGAGCCACAGACCTCGCGCGGCCTCCTCGCTCTCCACCTGCGCCAGCGCCTCGATGGGCTCCGGCGCGCGCTTCACCGCCGAGGCTTCGCCTTCCGGCGCGGCGCGCACCAGCTCCACACCGTAAGCCGTGAGCACCCGACCCAGCCAGGCGCTGGGCCCGAGGATCTCTTCTCCCTCGGCGCCTGCCGACGCGAGCTTCTTGAACGCCTCGACCGCGCCGTCCGCATCACCGCTCGCGAGCCGGCTTTGCCCGATCTCGAACCACAGGCTCGCGTCTTCCCCGGCCTCCGGTCCCGCCGAAAGCAGGTCGCGCGTCGCCTCGTCGTACCACGCCGTGTCGCCGCGCAGGGCCGCGAGCGAACGCGCGATGCGCGCCAGCGTGCCCCGCTCCAGCCCGGCCTCACCAGCGCGCGCCAGCGCGGCGCGGGCGGCCGCCGTATCGCCAGCACGCACCGACCACACATACGCGGCGGTCGTCAGCGTGCGCCCTCGCGCCTCACCGCTCTCGAACGTCGCGGCCATCGCCTCCAGCGACTGCGCGAGCGCCGCCGGATCTTGCCCATCACCGAGCAGATCGATCTCCAGCGCACGCGCCGGGATGCACTGCGGATCGGCCGTCAGCGCACTGCGCAGGGCGGCGAACGCGCCATCGCGATCCCCCCCGACGGCGGCCGCCTCGGCCACCCGCATCCACAGCGACGCCGCGCCGGGGCCATCGATGCCACGCTCCAGCTCACGCTTCGCGAGCTCTGCGGCCTGCTCCGCCTCTCCGGACGCCTCGAGCGCCGCCAGCCGCAGCCTGGCGATGAGCGGCGATTCCGGCAGCCGCTCTGCCGCCCGCTCGATCAGCGAGGCGTAGCTTCCACCCGTACGCCGCAAAATCTCCGCCGAGCGCAGCCAGGCATCCGCTGCGTACTCGGGCCGACGCATGTAGCGGGGCACGCCAATCGCATCACCGCTCGTCTCGTCGTCCAGCGCCTCGGCGATGAGCTCTGCCTGCCCCTCCAGCGCGCGCGCCAGCACCTCGAGGTTGTCCTCACGGCGCGCGACCGCTTCGAGCGCGAGCTGCGTCTGGAACCGCGCCCTCCCCTCCAGCGCCGCGGCCGCGTCGAGCAGCTCGTAGGCCCGCTCCGCGCTCCCGTTCGCTGCGGAGAGGTCGGCGAGCTCGATGAACAGCAGCGCCTTCCACGTCGCGTCGGTCGCGAGCTCCGCGCGCGCCTCGATCGCGCGCATCCGGTTCGCGACGTCGCCCTCCTTGGCGGCGATCAGCTCCAGCTCCAGCCAGGCCGTGGCGTCCTCGGGGTTCGCCAGCACCGCCTCTTCGAGCGCTTCCTTCGCCGCCGGCAGGCTCTTCTCGTGATCCTGCAGATAGGCCGCACGCTCCCAGAAGGCCCGCGTCTTCTCCTCCGGCGTCCCTGCCGCACGCGTCAGCGCATCGAGCAGCTTGCCCAGGTTCTTGATCGACTTCCGCCGCGTGAGGATCCGGACGAGCGCCTCCAGCGGCTCGCGGAACTGCGGATCGGCGTTGAACGCCGCCAGATAGTCCCTCGCCGCAGCCGGCTCCTCGCTCTGCGCTTCCTCGAGCGCCCCCAGCTCGTGCAGCAGCAAAGCCTGCAGTTGTCTGTCCTGCTGCTCGGCCTGCTCCGCGCGGAGGTGCGCTATCAGGGCCGTCATGCTCTCTACCTGACCCTGAGGTGCCTGAACCGTCATCTCGCTCGACACGCCTCCGTACGGGACCCGTGGTGCGCGCCGTATGGCGCGGGCGGAGAGTATCGAACCGGAGCGCGTCGAGTAAAGCGCAGGCTGATTTTCGAGCGGGGCATGTCGGGGAGCGCGGGGCACATGAGGGCCGCGCGCGCTCGGTGGTCCGAGCAACGGACGACGACACCTCTCCTGCGCTCCGCGTCAGGACGGCGCACCTCTGGCCAGGACGGGTGCAGACGTGGTGAGGGCCCCCTCCGGTCCGCGTGACGAAGCAGCGGATGTCGGAGGCGGTCGGGACAGCGAGGCCCGGAGCTAGGACTTGACGATGAGTTTGTCGAGCCTCTCGTTGACCTTCGACTCGACCATGCCCTTCATGGGCCGCAGCAGGAACGGCAGGTCGATCTCCACCCGGATCTCCGAGGCGCTGAGCGTCACCTTGCCCTTGGCGCCCTTCGCGGCACCTTCGGGTGCTTCGAACTCGATGTTCTCGCCGGCCCATTTCCAGCGAATCCCGAGCTTCTCTTCCATGCCCCGGATCAGCTGCTCGGCGCGCGCCTTCGCGTCGTCCTTGCTCAACGTGTGCTGCCGGCGGATGTCGATCGTCGCCATGCGGACCTCACTCCTGTCTTGTCGCGGCTCGGTTGCTGGGTGAGCTGACCACACGCCGCGAGCGTGGCCATGGCGCGAGATGGCCGCGTGATTGCGGCCGCGAGCGCCCGGGTGCTCCCTCTTTAGTCGATCCTGCGGATGATCCAATACCCGCGCGGCGTATCGACGGGCCCGCTCACGCCTCCCTTCGGGAGACTGAACAGCTCGTATTCCGGTGCCGGCTCCAGGATCCCGCGGGGCATCAAGCCCAGGTCTTCCGTGGAACCCTTGTCACCCTTGGCCACGGTCGCCTTGAAGTCCTGCTTGGCCTCCGCCGCCAGCGTCCGGGCCAGTTCGAGGGCGGCCTCCCGGGACCGGGTGGTGGGCAGCGCGCCCTGTGCGCCCCGGTACTGCACCAGGATCACCCCGAAGCGCACCCGCTTGGGCGCATCCGAGGGCAGCGCCGGCGCCGTCTCCCCGGACAGCAGCAGCGTCCCGGCGTCTGACCCGATCTCTCCCCCGGGCGTCGTGGGCTGCTCACCACTTCCGCCACCAGACCCGCCAGCGCCGCCATCGTCGTCGACCCCGGCGTCGCTCACCACAGGTGCGCCGGCATCCGGCTGCCCGAGGAGTTCCTCCTGGACCTTCGGGCGAGCACTGTAGACCAAGAGCCCCACGGCTCCGGCCAACAGGAGCGCGAACACGAGCGCCATCCACCGCTGCCGCTGCATAGGCGGCAGCGCGTTAGCACAGTTCCGGGACGACGGGCGAGGTCCTAGCGACCCATGTCGACCCCACCCCTTCCGATCTTCCGCGTTTCAGCGGCGTACGACGGCCACTTTTGCCATCCAGACACCGACCACGCGCCGCTCGGTTCGGCTCATCCGCAGGGACCTCGCTTACCATCCTCTGGTCGGAAACGATCTCTCCCGCCCTAACCCCTGCTAGTAAGGAGAGCGGGTTCAGCGCCCAACTTGAAACATCATGGTCGTTAAGGTCGAGTGCGACGGGTGCCAATCCCCGTACCAGGTGGACGAGCGGCGCATCCCCCCCGCGGGGCTCAAGATGCGCTGCCCCAAGTGCGGCAAGAGCCTCCTTGTGAAGAAGCCGGGCGCCAGCGCCGCGCCACAACCAGCTCCGCCGGCAGGCGACGAGGCGGACCTGCCCGCCGTCGCCCCGAAACGTCCGGCAGCGCCCCGCCCTGGAGCGGCAGCACCGCCGGCTCGAGGTGCGGAGTTCTCGCAAGCCCAGGCTCCCCTTCCTCCGAAGGCAGCGCCGCCGCGCCGTGGCTTCGGAGAAATCGATCTCCAGGTCGACCTCCCCGCTCCCGACGACGCGAGCGGTTTCGAGGCCGACTTCGGTGAAGACGACCTGCCCATCGTTCGAGGCTCAGCCCCCCGAGCCGCCCCTGCGGCCCCCAAGGCACCTCCCCCTGCGCCACCCCGAGCGAACGCGCGCACGGTTCGCGCGAGCCCTGCGGCGCACCGCGCCGACGACGAGCGCGGGGGTGCTCCCCCCATCCTGACGGGGGAACCAGGTCCCAGCGACAGCGCCGACCTCCCCTCACCCGCCCGGCCCCGCGCGCCGGCCCCGCCTCCTGCGCCCGCTCCGATGGCGCATCCGGAGCCGGCCCCCGCGGCACCAGGGCGTGGACGCCGCACCGTCTCCTTCGGCCAGCTCGACGCCATCGATCTCCCCGAAGCCCCGGCCCCGGCCCAGCCCACGGGCCGCGGACGCACCATGGCCTTCGGCGACGCCGATCTCGGCATGGATGAGACCGACTTCGGCTCCGTGATGAGCGACCCCGAGCCGGCGCCCATCGAACCCCCCTCGCGCCGCGGCCGCACCGTCGCCTTCGGTCCCTCCGACCTCGACGAAGCTCCCTCTCCACCGCACCGGCCTCTCCCGCCCCCTCGAGGCCGCACCGCCTCCTTCGGGCACCTCGATCTCGCCGACGGCCTCTCGGCCCCGCGCCCCGCGGAGACAGCCTCCCCGGGCCGCAGCCGCACCATGGCCTTCGGAGATCTCGACGAAGGCTTCGTCGAAGCGAACACCGACGACACGGGCGAGCTCGATCTCCCCTCGTCACGCCAGGGCAACGCCACCCTCTCCCACGGCTTCGGCGAACTCGACCTGCCGCTCGATCCCGAAGAAGAACTCGCCCTGCCCTCACCTGCCCGCGACCACGGACTCCCGAGCGTCGCCGCCAGCCTGCCCTCACGCGCCAGCGGCGCCGGGCTCCCCGTCCCGGCCAGCGGCGTCGGCCTCCCGAGCAGCGGCGCTGGCCGCGGCGCTGGCCTCCCGGTCCCCGCTTCACCCGGGCTCCCGGATCGGCTGGACCCGAGAAGCCCACGCGCACCGCTCGGCAGCTCCCCTGGCCCCATCTCGGGTGTCCCCTCCTCCGGCAGCGCTGGCGCCGGCGTCGTGGTCGGCGCCGAGCTGTTCGACGAAGCGCCTCCCGGATACGACGACTCGCGCGTCGGCTCGGCCTTCCAGACGTCCGGCCCCCGGCCCCTGCCCCCCAACGCCCCTGCGCCTCCGGCCCCCCCGTCCAACCCGCGCGCCTCCGCCCCGGAGATCCTGGGCGGCGCCCCCTCGCCACGCGCCTCGCACCCCTCGCACCCCTCGCACCCCTCGCATCCCCGGCAGTCGAGCCCCGAGCCCGTGCCGTCCGCGCAGCCCGCGAAGCTCGGCCGATCGGCCCCCACCGAACTCGAAGCCGATCTCGGCGAGGAACTCGCCCTCGAAGAGGCCCCCTCCCGCTTCTCGCAGACGGGCATCAACCCGGGCGCCGCCTACGACCCCTCCGATCGCTCCTCCAACTTCCAGGACTTCGGGGACGACGGCTCCATCGAGCTGGGCGAGCCGCACCCCAGCGTCGGCGACGAGGTCGATCTCACCGGCGCCGGCGAGGAAGCGGATCTCACCGGAGACTCTCCGCTCACCGAGCGCAAGAGCTCGGTGACCACGCAGGAGCCCACCAAACGACCCAAGATCCGCCGCTACCTCATCGCGACCCTCGCGGTCGTCAGCGTGGCCGGAGGCTCCCTCTCGCTCGCCCCCGACATCGGCCCCTTCGGCATCAACTTCATCAGCGATCGCCTCAACGCCTCACGCCACGGAGAGGCCCTCGACGAGCTACGCACCCGCGCCCGCAGCGAGCTGGGCCTCGACACCGTCGCCTCGGTGAACAAGCTCCTCGCCGACACCAAATCGGCGCAGCGCGGCGTCCCCCGTCACCGCCCCACGGCAGCCTACGCGGCGTACATCGCCTTCACCCGTGGTCAGCGCTTCGGCCGCCGCTCCGTGGAGGAGGCCTACGGCAAGGAGATGCTCGATCACGCCCGCTCACGCCCATCTGATCTCACCACCCTGGCCGAGGCTGCCCAGGATCTGCTCGCGGGACAGCTCCCGAAGGCGCGCCTCTCTGCGCAAGCCCTCCAGAGCCGCCTCCCCGAGGACATCGACGTCGCCGTGCTCACGGGCGAGATCGAACTCGCCGCGGCCGACGCCCCCAGGGCCGTCGAGGCCTGGAAACGCGCCACCCAGCTCCACAAGAGCGCGCGCACCCTCCATGGCCTCGCCCGCGCCCAGCGTGCCGCGGGCGACACCGCCTCCGCCGAGGCCAGCGCCAGGTCCGCGTTCGAAATCTCCCCGGCCCACGTCGGCAGCCGCCTCCTCCTCGCCACCCTCCTCCGCGACAGCAACCGCGAGCAAGAGGCCCTCGATCTTCTGACCAAGATCACCGACGACCCCGAGATCCGCGGCGCCGCCGCCGACCCGGAGCTGGTCGACACCTACACCGAGATCGGCAACCTCCACCTCGCCCGATCCCGCATGACCGCAGCGGAGCAAGCCTTCGCCGCCGCCCTCAAAATCGACCCGCAGGCCGTCCGTGCCCTCATCGGCAATGGCGAGCTGTTCTTCCGCTCGGGCCGCTTCTCCGAGGCCCTCGCCCGCTTCGAGGCCGCCAGCCGCGCCGAGAACGACAACGTCCTCGCCAAGATCGGCGCCGCCAAGACCTGGCTCGCCCAGGAGCGCATGAAGGAGGCCAAGGACGCCCTCAAGCAGCTCCGCGAGAGCCGCCCCAACGACCCGCTCGTCAACTACTGGCTCGGTCGCGCCGAACTCGCCCTCGGCAACAAGAAGGAGGCCGAGCAGGCCTTCCTCGACGCCGTCAAGATCCCGGAGAACCGCCCCGAGATCGTCGACGCCTACGTCGCCCTCGCCTCCCTCCTCAGCGGCCTCGGTCGCAGCGAGGAGGCCGCGTCGAAGCTCGCCGAGGCCACCGACAAGTTCCCCGACCTCCCCGCCCTGCACCGCGCCAAGGGCGAGGTCGCCTTGCAGACCGGCCGCTACGAAGAAGCCCGCCGCGAACTCGAACTCGCCCTCAACAAGGAAGAGGACCTCGGCACCCGCTTCAAGCTCGGCGTCACCCTCCGGCGGCTCCGCGCCTTCGACGACGCCTCCAAGACCTTCGACCAGGTCGCCGCCGCCGACAAGGACTACCCCGGCCTCGCCCTCGAGCGCGGCCTCCTCTTCGAGGAGACCGGCCAGAGCGAGCGCGCCCTCGAGATGTACGCCGACGCCCTCCGCAAGGCGCCCGACGACATCGACCTCAAGCTTCGCGTCGGCTCGGCGCAGGTCATGGCCGGCTACCCCGACAAGGCCGAGGCCATCCTCCGCGAGGTCTTGAAGAGCCGCCCCAACTCCAGCGAAGCCAACCACTTCCTCGGCCGCGCCCTCCTCGGCCGAGGCCAGAACCTCGCCGAGGCCATGCGCTTCCTCGAGCGCGCCTCCGAGATCGACGGCAACCGAGCCGAGTACCAGCTCTACGTCGGCTGGGCGGCGAACGACGCAGGACAGCCCGGCCGCGCAACCCAGGCCCTGAAGCGCGCCCTCGAACTCGATCAAGAGCTGGCCGACGCCTACTGGCAGCGCGGCGTCCTCCTGCAGAAGCAAGGCGCCACCCTCGACGCCCTCAAGGAGCTGCAGATCGCCCTCGAAAAGCGCCCGTCCCGCTACGAGGCCTACGCGACCATGGCCCTCTGCTACCAGGACCAGAGCAACTGGCCCATGGCCGAAGAGTCCTGGCGCAAGGCCCTTGCCGGCAACGACAAGAACCCCGAGTGGCACTACCGCCTCGGCAAGATCTACGCGTCCCGCGGCAACCGCGCTGGCGCCGCGACCGAGATGGACCAGGCCGTCACCCTCACCGAGGCCTCCGAGAACTCCAAGCCGCCGTGGCTCTTCGACGCCCACTTCCTCCTCGCCGAGTCCATGCGCTCCAGCGGCAACAAGGAGAAAGCCATCCGCAGCTACCAGCGCTTCCTGGAACTCGCGCCACGCGACAACGCCTACCGCACCGACGCCCAGCAAGCCCTCACCGCCCTCGGCGCCCCGCGCACGCCCTGACCCTCCACCCCTGACGCAGGCCGACGTCTCCCCCGCGTCGTCCTGCGTCTTTCCACCTCCCGCCTTGCGTCTCTCCGAGACGCAGCCTCATCCCCTCCTGTTTCCCGCGGCTTTCGGCGCATCCCGCGTCCCTTGCGCTCATCCCTCTCCGTCGCTGCGTCTCCACGGGAAGCAGACCTCACCCCTCGCCACGCGCCGCGCATCACGCCAACCCCTGGTGGTCGGCCAAGCGACCACCCAGAGGCTGGCCACTCCCCCCGCTCGAACCCCTGCATCCCGGCGTCATCTCGGCGACACCCGACGACATTCTCGCCACATCCGCCGCTCACCCAGCGCGCGCGGACGCCGTTTCACCCTCCCGGAACGCGCGGTCCATCTCCCGGGCGGACCATCCGCCCTTCACATGGCCTTCACCCCTCCGCCCGGCACGTTCATTGCGAACGGCGACCGGCGCAGCGCCCCCCGGGGCCTACCCATCGCCACGACGGCGACGCACGAGGAGAAGACCTGGTGACCAACATCATCTCGAAAGGCTCGGACGGCTACTACCATCCCGCGACCGAGGAGCAGCTCCAGTCCCTCGTCGCCCACGCTTACGACAAGCGGATCCCCCTCCGCGTCCGTGGCTCGCAGCACTCCGTCATCCAGGCCATCTACACCACCGGCTTCGACGGACAAGGCGCCCCGCCGGCCGACACCATCACCATCATGCTGGACAAGTACCGGCAGGTGACGATCACCCCGGACGCCAACGACCCCACCCACGCCCTCGTCGAGGTCGAAGCGGGCTGCAACCTCGGCAAGAACCCCTACGACCCCACCGGCACCTCCACCTGGGAGAACAGCCTCAACTACCTCCTCCAGACCGGCGTCGACGGCAACAAATACGCCCTCAGCGACCTCGGCGGCATCAGCCACCAGACCGTCTCCGGCTTCTTCTCCACCGGCTCTTCCGGCGGCTCCACCCAGTACTCGGTCTACGACGACATCGTGCGCATCCGCTTCATCGACGGCACAGGCGAGCTCCACGACGTCTCCCGCGACGCCGAAGATCCCAGGGCGCGCGACCTCTTCTTCGCCGCCGGCATCTCCCTCGGCCTCCTCGGCGTCATCTCCAAGGTCTGGCTCCGCGCCGGCCCCGCCTACAACATCAAGGGCACCCAGACCACCACCGCCACCAGCGACGCCCCCATCGACCTCTTCGGCGATCGACCCGACCAGCCCTCGCTCGAGAGCTACCTCCAGCAGACCCAGTACACCCGCCTCATGTGGTGGCCCCAGCGGAGCTTCGAGCGCATCCAGGTCTGGCAGTGCGAGCGCCTCGAACCCGCCCCCGGCTTCGTCCCCAAGCCTTACGAAGAGCTGGGCACCACCCCGCAGATCAACGCCCTCGCCGGCTCCCTCTTCTACACCCTCATCGGCAACCTCGACGACATCGCCGCCGTCCCCCCCAAGCTCGACAACTGGTACCGCCACCTCGACGGCACCCTCAGCGGACAGAACGACAGCAACGTCTGCACCCCGCTCCCTTCGAGCCGCGACCGCCGCGCACGCTCCGTCGACGAGGTCCTCGCGTTCCTCCAGAAGGCCATCCTCCAGGGCCTGCGCGCCCACCCGGGGCTCACCCCCGGCTCCGACATCCACACCCGGGCCACCCAGCTCGCGACCGCGATCAAGGCCCCCACCCTCGCGAACGAAGACAGCCTTCCCGACTGGCTCGCTGGCCTCATCACCCTCGCCATCAAGCTCCTTCTCGACAACGCCCTTTCCACCCCCCAGGCGCAGCAGTTCGCCAGCTACTTCCAGACGGTCCTCCCTGGCATCCTCCCTGGCCTCCTCGCCATCTTCGTCCCCCTCGAACCCGTCGACGCCCCGCAGCAGTTCCAGGACACCTGGCTCTGCGGCCTCCCGATGGACAACCAGATGGACGACCAGCTCTGGCCCACCGCCTTCACCGAGCTGTGGATCCCCATCGATCGCGCCACCGAGGTCATGCAGACCCTCAAGACCTTCTACGAAGGTGGAGGCGACGCCACCGTGTCCTTCGAGCGCACCGGCACGTTCTCCTGCGAGCTGTACGCCGCCAAGAACAGCCCCTTCTGGATGAGCCCCTCCTACGGCGCCGACGTCTACCGCGTCGACGTCTTCTGGTTCGAGCTCAACGCCGCCGATCCCACGAAGACCTTCTATCCCCCGTTCTGGGAACTCCTGAAGCCCTTCACCTTCAAGCCCCACTGGGGCAAGGACCTCCCCCCCCCCTCCGCGGACTGGCTCGCTTACTACAAGCAGGGCTTCCCCATGCTCGAACGCTTCCTCCAGCTCCGTGCGCAGCTCGATCCCGCCCAGATCTTCGTCAGCGACTACTGGCGCGAGCATTTCGGCATCGAGAAACCCTCCGCCCCCTGAGCGACGCTCCCCACCTCACGCCACCTCCCGCGCGCCGCGCCGGCACCTCACAGCCGCCGCGCCGGCACCTCACAGCCGCCGCGCCGGCACCTCACAGCCGCCGCGACGGCGCCTCCCGCGCGCCGCCCTCCAGGCGCCCTCGCTTCCCTTCCGCGGAGCGAGCATCCACCGCACTCTCCACCGCATTCCACAGCGCGAGACGCTGCGCGAGCACCCGCTCCGCCACCCCCAGGCTCTCCCGCCGCGTCGCCTCGTCGCGCGCACAGATCCGCTCGAACAACCGCAGCGTCATCGGCCCGTGGCGCGACCCGTCCACCTCCACGTGCCGGTCCAGATACCAGACGAGATCCGACAGCTCTCCCGTGCGATCCCCCACGATCCCCCTCACCAGCCGCGAGAACATCGCCGGGATGATGTCCTCTCGCCCCAGCGTCAGCGCCGCGACTCGACCGTGCACCGGCCCCGCGCACACCTCCATCGTCGTCTCCACGAACGCGCGCGACGCCGCGGGCGCCCCCGCTCCCGCCAGCGACGAGGCCCAGCTCACGCCCCGCCGCAGCGCGGCCACGAAGCGCTCGATCGGCGCCACGTCCGCGCCAGCCCGACGCATCGCCGCCACGTAGACCTCGAAGTGACTTGCCAGCCGCCCACCGGGCGCCTCGTCGCATTCCTCGCCCGTCACGATCTCGTTCACCAGCCGCGCTGCCTCCGTGTCCTCGGCCGGGATCCAGGGCACCCGCGTTGGCGCGATCGCCTCCTGCACCGACTTCAACAGTGACATGAAGTCCCACACCGCCCAGACGTGGTGCTCCATGAAGATCCGCACGTCGGCGATCGACGCCATCCGTCCGAACACCGGGTGCTTCGCCACCTGCGCCGTCAACGCCGCGACCCGTTGCGCCTCCACGTCGCGCAGGAGCCCGATCGACGACGCCGGCTCCATCAACTCGGTGCTCATCATCCCCGGACTTGTAGCATCCCCTCGACCGCTGGCCCTGCCGCCCCGTGTGGTCCGCGCGACGTGACCCGTCCTCGACGCGCCGCCTCCTCGACGAGGCGCACGTCCGGTGGCATCACCTCGACGTCGACACCGCGACCGACGTCGACGTCATCCCCACCGCCCCTCTGGTACCCGACGCATGACACAGCATCTCCTGATCGTGGGTGGCTATGGCCACGTGGGCTCGCTCGTCGCCGCCGAGCTGGTGCGTCGCGGCCACGCCGTCGCGGTGGCTGGCCGGGATCGAGCCCGCGCGGAGCATACCGGGGCCGCCCTCGGCGGCGCTTCAGCCCACATCGACGTGGCACGCCCCGAAACCTGGGACGCGGCCCTCGAGGGTGCGAGCCGGGTACTGGTCTGCATCGACCAGCCCGACGAGGCGTTCGCACGGCGGGTGCTGGAGCGCGGCCTCGACTACATCGACATCACCGCGAGTGATCGCTTCTTTCGCCGCGTCGAGACGCTTGGAGACCTCGCCGAGCGGACCGGAGCGACGGCCGTCCTCTCCGTGGGCCTCGCCCCTGGACTCACGAACCTCCTCGTCCGCGAAGCGGCCGCCTCCTTCGAGCAAGCACGGGAAGCCCAGATCGCGATCCACCTCGGCCTGGGCGACACGCACGGGCGCGCCGCGATCGCGTGGATGCTCGATGAGCTCGCCCGGGCCTCCGCACGACCCCTCCGGGAGGCCCGCTTCGGCCTCGAAGCGACGACGACCCCCGCGTGCCCCTTCGACTTCGCCGACCAGCACGTCGTCCAGCGCACCCTCGGCCTGCAGAAGGCCGAGACCCTCCTCTCCATCGAGTCGGCGTTCTGGACCCGCGCCCTCGTGCGCTCTCGCTCCCTCCTGCGCCCTCAGGCCGTGCGCAACTTCGCCACCTCGGCGTTTGCAGCGATGCCTGGGCTGCGGCTCGGCTCCGACCGATGCGCCGTCGCCGTCGAGGTGCACGGCTCGTCACGACAGCACACCACGTCACGGCGCGCCGGCTTCTTCGGGCGAAACGAAGGCCTCGTCACCGCGCACGTCGCGGCGCACGTCGTCGACGCCTTGCCTCGGGTACGCCGGCCGGGCGTCCACCACATCGAACGGCTCTTCACGCTGGCGGATCTCCGCGAGACGCTCACCGCTGCCGGTGGGACGACCTGGCTCGAAGGCGAGCGCGTCGCGTGAAGCGAACGGCGCCCACCGCGCTCCGCGCACCGCGCGCCCGACGTCAGGTGAAGATCTTCTGCCCGGGCGCGAGCACGTTGAGCGGATCGAAGAGAAGCTTCGCCAGAGAGAACTGCGAGAAGAGGGGCCGGAACTGCTCTTCCCAGTCCCCGCGGCTCATGGGCACCGAGTCGATCGGGTAGCGCTTGCCGCCGATGGCGCGGGCGTCCTCGTAGAACTGCCGGTTCTGATCGATGAGCGCAGCCACGTTCTCCGGGGTCCCGGGGATGGCGTTGCGAAGGATGGAGAAGATGAACACGTTCGGCGTCGCGGGGACCCTGGCGAACGGCGCGGTCAGCCGCGCACGCTTGAAGGGGTAGAACACGATGGGCCCTTGCCCCGTGTCGTCCACGGTGATCGTGTCGAGCACCCCCTGGATGAACGACGCCGCCTGCGGACCCGGAAGGAACAGGTTCAGCCAGGGATGCGGGAGCTGCCAGACGCCCAGCTCCTTCAAGAGGGTGACCGTGGGCGCGATCCGGTTGGCGAAGTCGAAGAAGCTCTGCTCGGTGGCCTCACTCGTTCCGGGATCGAACTGCAAACCCGCCAGCTTGATCGTGTCGGCCGGCGGGTTGCCCGGATCGTGGTAACTCGCGGCTTCCAGCCGGTAGATCCAGCCACCGCTCTCGTCGGCGGAGGCGAAGCCCTCCACGTAGTCGAAGCGACCGTCGTCGATGAGCATCTCCTGATCGGCGGTGAGGGTGGCGAGGTCGGTGTACGTCGCGGTGTAGACCCGGACGCGGGGCTTCACGGAGGCCAGACGGACGCGCGCGCGGACGATGATCCCGAACTGACCGAGGCCCGCGCGCACCGCGTTCCAGAGCACCGGGTTCTGCGTGGGAGAGCAGGTGAGCAGCGCCCCGTTGCCGGTGACCACCTGGAGTTCGAGGACATTGTCGACCAGAAGGCCGTGGCGGAAGGCCTGGCCGCCGATCCCCCCCACCGCGAGCGTGCCGCCGACGCTGAGCTCGATGAAGTCGGTGAGCAGCGGCGGGCTCTTGCCGAGCGGTAACGTCTCCTCGAGCAGGTCGATCCAGCGGACCCCGGCGTCGACGAGCGCATCGCCCGCGTTGATCTCGTGGATGGTGGCGAGCATCGACATGTCGATCACCACCCCGGCCGCGACCTGCGCTTGTCCCGCCGTGCTGTGGCTCTCGCCCAGGCCGCGCGCGGCCGCGACCTTGATCCCGTGCGCCCGCGCGAAGAGGACCAGCTTCACGATGTCCCGGACCGATCCAGGCACGAGGACCGCGCTCGGCGTGCGCTGGATGATGCGCCCGAAGTCCTCGGCCGCGGCGGCCAGCACCGCCGGGTTCATCAGGAGCTGACCGTCGAGCGGTGGGATCGGGATCAGGTTCGCGCCACCAGGGACGCTGGACCAGCTCTCCTGGCCGGGATCGAAGCCGACCACTGCGGTGGCCAGCGAGCCTTGCAGGAACGTTCGACGGGCGACGGTGGTCATGGGGCTTCCTCCACGAGCGGCGAGGACAGGCCTCTCCGTCGGGAGGAGAGCGCCACGCACGAGCGATCGATCGTAGCGGATCCACGGGTTCCGTCACCGCCGAACGAGGCCGGCCGTTGTCCTCCGTCGACCCTGAGGGGGGCCCATCGTATGCTCGACCCGATGTCCTCGACGCCCCAGGGCGCCTCACCCGAGCCTGCCTCGCAGGTCAGCGCACCGGCCCTCCCCGAGGTCGAGAGGCCCCCTCGGGCCAGCGCCACACCCAGCACGGCGCCGCTCACCATCGACGAGCGTCCCCCGCGCTGGACCGACCGCGTCACCTTCCTGCTCCTCTTCGCCACCGCCGCCGTCCTCTTCTCGGCAGCCCTGCCGGCCGTCCTCCGCCTCTCCGGCATCGGCCCGCAGGTGCCCCCGGTCATGCGCGCCGAGCGCCTCCCTCTCCTCGACCGCGACACGCGGCGACGCCCCCTGCCCGCCCCCCCCCGCCGCAGCCTCTTCGCGCCCGAAGAGGACCAGGAAGAACTCGAGCCACCGAGCTGGGGTCGACCGCAGGACGCCGATCGCGACACCGACAGCCCGCTGACCATGGCGCTCGCGCGGCGGCGCTTCCGGCTCTTCGCCGACCCCAGCAGTGACGCCACCACCGTCGGCACGGCCGAAGCCGGCGACCAGCTGATGGTCATGAAGTCGGTCGGCGACTGGGTGATGGTCCTCCGCAGCAGCGCCGAGGGGGTCGTCATGGGCTGGACCCGCCGCAGCGACGTCGCCATCCGCTGACATCTCGGCCCCTTTCCCCGCCGACACCTCGACCTCTTCCCCCGCCGACGTCAGCACCGCACATCGCGGCCGTGAGGCCCCCGGACGCCGTCGACCCCGCCGCGGCTCCGGCGTATCATCCCCCGCGATGTCACCGCCTCGACCGGCCGCTCTGCCTCACCCCTCGCTGCCGGCATGATCAGGTCCGCACCTCCCGTCCTCCCCCTCGGCACGCGCGCCTACCGCGGCCGCCTGCTCACCCCGGTACAGGCCGCGTTTCCCGGGCCCGCACGCGTCGCACGCGCAGGCGCCTCGTCGCCCCCGCCGGCATCACGCCCGCCGGCATCACGCCCGCCGGCATCACGCCCGCCGGTGTCACGCCCGCCTGCGAGGCCGAGCACCCTTCCACCGCGCCCTGCCGAACGCGCGCGCCTTCGCTACATCGACGACGCCATCCTGCTCGTCGCGCCCGAAGGCCACATCGTCTCGGCGGAACCCGCAGCGCTCACCTCCTTCCGCGGCCCGATCCTCGACCTGCGCCCGGCGGTGCTCATCCCTGGCTTCGTCGACGCCCACCTCCACTTCCCGCAGACCCGCATCACCGGCAGCGCGAGCGGCCCCTTGCTCGAGTGGCTCGACCGCAGCGTCTTCCCCGAAGAAGCCCGCTTCCACGACCCCGCATACGCCGCCGCCGTCGCCGACGACTTCATCCGCCGCCTGCTCCTCGCCGGCACCACCACCTCCGTCGCCTTCTCCAGCGCGCACCCGACGGCCACCGACCAGCTCTTCGACGCCCTGCACCGCACCGGCCTCCGCGGCGTCGCCGGCCTCACCCTCATGGACCAGAACTGCCCCGAGGCGCTCCGCCTCGGCCACCGAGAGGCCGTCCCTGCCATGCGCGACCTCATCCAGAAGTGGCACGGCAAGGACGAAGGCCGCCTCCGCTTCGTCATCACCCCCCGCTTCGCCCCGAGCTGCTCACGCGCGCTCCTCGAAGCCGCCGCAGACCTCGCCGACGAGCACCAGCTCTTCATCCAGACGCACATCGCCGAGCAACCCGCGGAGGCCGAAGCCGCCCTGCGCGCTTGCCCCTGGGGCACCGACTACCTCGACATCTACGACCGCCTCGGCCTCCTCGGCCCGCGCACCCTCTTCGCGCACGCCATCCACCTGAGCGACCGCGAGTGGGATCGCATCGCCGAGGCGGGCGCCCGCGTCGCGCACTGCCCCGACTCCAACTTCTTCCTCGGCAGCGGACGCATGGCCCTCGACGAGCCTCGCCGCCGCGGCATCCCCGTCGCGCTCGGCAGCGACATCGGCGCCGGCCGCAGCTTCGACATGCGCCGCGCCATGTCCCACGCCTTCGACAACGCCCTCTGCCTGGGCAACCGCCTCTCGCCGGCCGAACTCTTCACGCTCGCCACCCTCGGCGGCGCCGAGGCCCTCGATCTCGCCGACCACATCGGCACCCTGGAAGCTGGCAAAGAGGCCGACTTCCTCGCCGTCCGCTGCCCCGATCACATCACCACCGAGGCCGAGATCCTCGCGCAGCTCGCCTTCGCCAGCGAAGAATCCCGCGTCCTGCGCGTCTACGTCCGCGGCGCTCAGGTCCACCCCATCCCCTGAGCGCCTGCGAACGCCGCGCGATTGCGGTATCCTCGGCCCACCCGAACGGGGGGAGGGAGATGTCTCGATGCAACGCCGCGCCATGAAGGCCTGGCTGGCCCGCGTCACGGCCAGCACCCCCACCGTCCCCATCGCCGACGAGGAGACCGGCTGCACCCTGTGGGTCAAGCTGGAGCACCTGCTCCCGAGCGGTTCCACCAAGGACCGTGTCGCCAGCTTCGTCCTCGGCCACGCCGTCGAGACCGGCGCCCTCCACGACGACAGCCTCGTCGTCGAGGCCTCGAGCGGCTCCACCTCCATCGCGTTCGCCAGCGCCTGCGCCATGCTCGGCGTCCGCTTCCGCGCCGTCATGCCCGGGGGCGTCAGCGACGAGCGCGTGCTCATCATCCGCCGCTACGGCGGCGAGGTCGTCCTCACGCCCGCCGAGGCCGGCGTGCTCGGCGCCATCGAGGCGACCCGCCGCATGGCCGCCGAGGATCCGCGCGTCTTCCTCCCGCGCCAGTTCGAGAACCCCTTGAACGCCCTCGCCCACCAGCGCCACACCGGGCCCGAGCTCATCGCGCAGGTCGGCACCACCATCCACGGCTTCGTCGCCGGCGTCGGCACCGGCGGCACCCTCGCTGGCATCGCCCGCGCCTTGCGCGAGGCGGGCCACCCCGTCGCCCTCGGAAGACCCCGCCCCGAGCGTGGCGTCTGCTTCGAAGGCGAGCCCGAGATCTGCGGCGGCATCCCGGGCGTCGTCGACGGCCTCTCCCGCCTCCTCGACGACCCCTTGCTCGGCCCCATCGAGGACATCCGCGTCACCGACGCCGAGGCCATCCGCGCCACCCGCGAGCTCACCGCCCGCGGCTTCGGCGTCGGCCCCTCCAGCGGCCTGAACTTCGCCGCCGCCCGCCACCTCGCCCGCCGCCTCGGCCCGGGCCACGACGTCGCCACCGTCCTCTGCGACCGCATGGAACGCTACTTCTCCACCGACCTCTTCCGCGACCTGCGCACCGCCACCAACCGCTAGCCGCACGGCGCACCGCGCACCGCCCTCCTGCGCGAGCACGCTCGCCCCCGGATCATCCCTGCTCGTCGCCCCAGCGGGTCAAGTCGCGGGGCCGTGGTCAGGAGCGCTTGGTCACGACGGCAGCCGAGGCAAACGCCACGGCAGGCGACCGCGCACGCCCAGACGAACGCGGGCGGCCATCGCGATCCCCAGCGATGGCCTTCGCTGCCCTGTTCGCCGGAGTCGCCGCCTCGAACCACCCGGCATCTCCGAGGCGCTGCCAGACGACGCGGAGATGGGCCTCGGAGAAGCGCGCGCGATGGTGCTCGCTCCACCCCTGGACCGCAGCGACGGCCTCGTCGGCATCGCGGCTTCCTTCGCGGGTCACCACCCAGTGGACCGTCGCGAGCAGCTCCAGTCCATACGGGTCGTGCAGCCCTTCGATCAGGCGCTGCACCCGCGCCACCGCGGCGGTCGCATTCACATCGCGCTCGATGATTTGCCACGCCTCCCTGGCCCCCGCCTCGTCGAGCGACAGGTTGGAACTCTGTGTCCCCTCACCAAGGCCATGGATGAAGCAACCGTCGAGACGTCGCAGCGTGTCCCTCAGCTCATGTGCATACGGACCATACCTGTGCTTCACGAAATGGAGACCGAGTGGCGGACCGCCCTCCTGGACGAAGTACGCCAGCTTCTGAAGCACGAGCTCGACGAGCTCCGGCGAAGTCCCCACGTCGATCAGGTCGAGGTACTTGTCGATGGCAGCCAGAAGCAACGCAATCTCGTGCGTCATCGCAGGCCGCATCGTGTCGCGGCGCTTCGCATCGAGGGCTGGAGGAGCCTGCGGCTCGAAGAGGATGACCCGCACATCGGGCAGCTCATCGAACGCCTTCTCGATGAGCGGCCTCACCTCCGCCCACTCCAGGCCACCATTGCCGCACCCAAGGGGCGGCATGGCGATGGACCTGATGCCGAGCCGACGCACGTCCTCGACGAGCGCCTCGAGCCCCGCGCGAATGTCCGCGATCTTCGACTTGCCCTTCCAGTGATCCTTGGTGGGAAAGTTGACGATGAACTTCGTCCGCGTGGCCCCGACTGCCGGGACGACCAGCATCCTGCCCGGGCGCAGCTCTCGGGCCGCGCAAGCGCGCGCGTAAACCGCGAAATTATCGGGGAAAGCTTGCTTGAACTGGAGCGCGATGCCCTTGCCCATCACACCGACACAGTTGACCGTGTTGACCAGAGCGTCGGCACTCGCTGCCAGCAGGTTGCCTCGTGCGCTTTCGATCATCGGTACGGCTCAATAGTACCACCCAGGCTTCACCGAGACCCTCTTTTCGACCGGCCCTCCGTGGACGATCGACGCGACCCGTCGCGCGGCCTGTGGCGTCATCGTGACGACCTCCGTGATCAGAGACCACGGAACCCTGCCGTACACCAGAAACTCCGCCATGCGTCGCGCCATCCGGCTCGGGTCTTCCTTCGTGTCAGACCACATCGTGGCGGACATCAACGGCCAGTCGATCTTGTCCAAGTGGGCGAGGTTCGCATGGTAATTCGCCAGGACGTGTACCGCGTGTCGATCGGTGAACGCGAAGGGTATCCCAGCCTCACGAATCGTGTGGGCGGTCGTGACCAGATAGACGAGTTCCTCCTGAGATCGGTTGCGGAAGGCGCCCACGTTGCCGCGCTTGATCGTGTAGAGCATGGGCGATCGGGGCGCGAAGTAGAACGGCACATAATCGTGCAACGTTCCGCCAGATGGTGTCATGACGCGCTTCGTTGCGCGTAATGCCTGGACATCAGGGAATGAGATGTTGGTGAACGTCGCTTCGCGGGCATGGAGGAGCTTCGAGCATTCCAGCCCACGCGCGACAATCCCGACGAGGTTGTCGGTACAAGTGAAATGGTAAATGTGCCGATCCATGACCCACTGGCCACCATCCCCCTCGATGGCCAGCAGGGCAAGCTCAGGCGCCTCCCGCTACCCGCACCGCCCCGGATCGTCCAGCAGCGCCCGCACCCCTTGCGCGAGCCGCGCTCCCGCCAGGCTCTCGACGAACGCCTTCCACCCCGCCTCGTCCGCCGACAGCAGCCCGTGCGCCGCGCACACCGCCTGCGTGTGCACCTTCCTCGCCGTCGCCGAGCCCAGCACATCGCGCAGCCCCCCGAGCAGCGCCGCGTCGTCCTCCTTCGACGCGCCGCGCACGTACGGCACCGCGCGGAGGGCGTGCCGGAGCACCTCGCTCGCCTCGCTCACCAGGAGCGACGCGACCACCGACCGGTAGACCGCGCGCTCCCCCACCTCCCCCTCGGCGAGCCGCGCCGCGTAGTTCGCGAGCTGCGCCGACGCCATCGCCCGCACCCGCACCGAGTACCCCTCCAGCGCCACCGCGCCCCACGCGGCCAGCGCATCGTCCAGCGGCAGCGCGAACTTCGAGAGGAACGCCAGCTCCATCACCGACACCTCCCCGGCGCCGAGCCCTCGCTCCAGCGCGGACCACTCTGCCGCGAACAGCGTTCGCGAAGGCGCCAGCCCATCACACGCCGCGAAGCTCGACACGTAATCCAGCCCCATCGTGTGCCGCTGCCCCGTCAGCGCCGCGCGCAGCGTGTCCCCCCACGCCGCTTGCAGCGCCGGGTCCACCTCCACACTCGCGCTTCCGCACGCTGCCTCGATCGACGCTGCCCGCGCGCTCTCCGCGTGCAGCGACGCCTTGAAACCATCGAACCCGTCCGGCAGCACCGGCGGCAGCCCGACCACGCGCATCGCGGCGACCTGGTGCACCCCGGGCAGCGCGAGAAACTCCGCCGTCCGCCCGGGCGAGGCGGGCATCAGCAGCGCCACCAGCGCCTCGAAGTAGAGCAGGTAGCTCTCGTCATCGGCCAGGAACCCCAGGACGCTCGGGTGAACGTCGCCCGGATCGACGACCAGAAAATCCCCCGGACTGTGGCGCCGCAGCGTGACCGGTACGCCGGGCGCGAGCACTTCCAGCTCCGCCGACCCGTCCTCCCGGTGCCACGACAGCTCGATCGGCGCGATCAGCACCGCCTCCGGATCCCGCAGCGTGCAGACCAGCCCGCCCCCCTCCGCCTCGCGCAGCTCGAGGGTCGGCAGTGCCCGCGCGTCCACGGCCCGCCGCATCCGCGCCGCGGCCTCGTCCCCGAGCGGCAGACCGAACGCCGCGAAGACATCCTCCGTGCTCACCACCCCGTGCCGCTTCTCCTCCAGGATCTGCCGCAGCGTCGCCCAGAACGCGCCCTCGCCCAGCACCTCGCGCACCTGCGCGAACACCCACGCCGCGCGCGCGTAGGGCCCTGACGTGTACTTGTCCTGAGGCGCAAGCGACACATCGCGAACCGCGTCCCCCGACGCCACGTACAGGGTGTCGCCGAACAGCGTCCCCGACGCGCTCAGGTCCTCGTGGAAGCGCAGCGCCTCCACGCTGAGCAGCGTCGCGAGCCCCTCCTTGATCCACAGATCGTCCCAGCTCGCGATCGTCACCAGATCCCCGAACCACTGGTGCCCCAGCTCGTGTGACGCCAGCGTCACGTCGAGCAGCAACGAAGGCTGCCCTGACGCCACCTCCCCGACGAACGACACGCTCGCGTGCTCCACACCGCCGCTGTAGTCCGGCAGCATCACCAGCGCGTACTTCTCGTACGGGTACGGCACCCCCAGCAGCGACTCGAACAGCGCGATCTGCCGCCGCGTCTCTTCGAGCACGCCCAGGTGATCCCCGGGGACGTCGGCGCGGTGCCATACCGAGACGGGGAGCGCCCCGTGCATCGTCGTCTCCACCTCGAACTCGCTGATCGCGAACGCCATCAGGTACGTCGGCAGCGACTCCTCCGTCACGTACTGCATCCGGCGCCCGCCCTCCCCTTCGGGCTCGTCCATGGTCAGCGCGCCGTTGGCGATCATCCGCTCCGACGCCGCCATGTGCATCGTCACCGCGAACAGCGCCCTGTCACCGGGCTGGTTGTGGCAAGGCATCCAGCTCGACGCGCCCAGCGGCTCCGAGAGCGTGTAGAGAGCGCGCTTGCCGATCGGATCACCCCGACGTGGCGGCACACCGCTGAGCGATCCCCCCGATGCCGCCTCATACGCGATCTCCAGCGCGAGCGGCGCCCCACCGCCCCCTGGGCGCCCCGCCGGAAGCTCCACGACGAGCTCCCCCTCGTCCTCGTCGACGGTGAACGAGAGCGCCTCCCCCTCGGCATCGAGGACCGACTTCACCTCGGCCACCATGCTGTCCAGCGCGATCCGCGTCGCCTCGGGCTCGAGCGACACGAGCGAGATCCCCACCGTCGCCACGAGGCGCCCTCGCTCCCAGTCGAACTCCCCACGCAGGTTGTAGGACACCACGTCGTACGCCCGGCTCACCGCGAGGCCGGGAGGCCCCTCCAGCGTCTCCTCCCCTCCACACCCCACGAGCCCACCGCACGCGATCCCGATCGACACCTTCAGGACGCGCAGCAACGAAGGAACCCCAGCGCGCTTGCTCATGTCCACCCCCCCACGTCACGCGTCACCGGCGCTCCGGCATCGACGGCGCAACGTTCCCCCGCCCGAAGCCTACCACGCGCACACCGCACTTCCCGGTCACGCCATCGAAAGGCGCGAAGCCGCCCCGGGCACGACGTACACACGGCAACGGGCTTGACCGCTCACGTCACGGGCGCTCCCATCCCCGCATGGCTCAGCTCACTCCCTTCGGACCCGGCCTCTGGCTCCTCGCTGCCCCGCTCAAGATGCTGGGCTTGCAGCTCGGCACCCGCATGACCGTGATCCGCCTCGATGACGGCAGCGTCGTCCTTCACTCGCCCGTGGTCATCGACGACACGCTCGCGAAGGAGATCGAGGCCATCGGCCCCGTGCGCCACATCATCGCGCCGAACACCTTCCACCACCTGTACGTCGGCTCCGCACGCGACCACTGGCCCGAGGCGCGCGTCTACGGACCGGAAGCGCTGAAGAAGAAGCGCCCCGACCTCCGCCTGGACACCTACCTGAACGAGAACGCCGATCTCCCGTTCGCCAGCGAGCTCCAGCCCGTCACGATCGACGGCACCCTCTTCCACGAGACGGTGCTCGTCCACAAGGCGACGAAGACGCTGGTGAGCTCGGACCTGCTCGAGAACTTCCCCGACTGCGATCACCTGCTGACGCGCATCTACCTCAAGGTCAACGGCGTCTACGGCAAGCCAGGCTGGAGCCGCATCCTCCGCCTCGCCTACCGTGATCACAAGGCGGCCCGCGCGAGCATGAACCGCCTCCTCGCGCTGGACTTCGATCGCGTGATCCTCGCCCACGGGGTGCCCGTCGAGCGAGACGCCCACGACGTGATCGAAGCGTCGTACAAGTTCCTCGACAGCTGACCCGTCGACGGGCTGCACGAGCGTGCAAAGCAGCAGCCCGCCATCGCGCGAGGGAGCCGAAGCGCCGAGTTCCTGCTCCCAATTCCAACGTGAACGGCATTTCACCTCCATGCACGCGACGTGCCTGTGTAGTTCCCACAGCCCACCCGCGCCTTCCTTCGGCCCACCCGCGCCTTCCTTCGGCGCTCCCGTGCACTTCCTTCGAGCCACCCGCACACTTCCTTCGGCGCTCCCGCGCACTTCCTTCGGCGCTCCCGCACACTTCCTTCGGCGCTCCCGCACACTTCCTTCGGCGCTCCCGCACACTTCCTTCGGCGCTCCCGCACACTTCCTTCGAGCGACCCGCACACTTCCTTCGGCCCACCCGCGCCTTCCTTCGGCCCACCCGCGCCTTCTTTCAGCGCCCCGTGCACTTCCTTCGGCGCCCCCGTGCACTTCCTTCGGCGCCCCCGCGCACCACCTTCGAATCACCCGCGCGCGCCTCTCAGGCGCCCGAACGCCGCCTCACGCCGGCCGGAGAACGCCTCCACGGAGGCCACGCCGCGCTCTCGAAGCGCCCGCGACCGCCTTGCCTCGTGACGGAGCCGAGGGCTGCGCCGCTCGGCTCAGTTCGACGTCGACCAGGCAGCCACCAGCTCGGGCAGCGCGATCACCGACATCTGCGCGAGGTGCATGGCGTGGTGGGGTTCACGGCTGCCGTCGTAGCCACGCACCACCAGCCCACCGACGCGCGCCTGGGTCAGCGGGTCCAGCGGCTTGATCTGGTGCGCTGGCAGGATGCCCCGCAGCGAAGCGAGCGCCGGCAGCCGCGGGGCGTCAGCGAGGGACGTGCGGCGGACACGCAGCACGCCGAGCAAGGCGTCGATCGTCTCGTGCGTCCCTGCGTAGTCGCCGACGGGCTGGATCTCGGAGTGGGTCATCACCAGCAAGCGCTCCCCCGCCTTCGCACGCTCGGCGTACGCCTGGAGGGCGGCGAGGCGCTCCACGGCGGGCGCGCGATGGTCGTCGTAACCGCAGTGCAGGCCATCGAGCAGGAGCACCGCGTTCACCTGCTCCGCCAGCGTGGGATCGGCGAGGGCGCGGAGCACCGCGCCGTACCCTGCACTCCACGCTGAAAGCGCCAGCCGATGGAGCCGCGCGCCCTGAAGACCACGAGCGACGAGCGCTTGCTGCACTTCGCCCAGCAGCTTGGTCAAGACGGCAGGGTGGTAGAAGCGGGACTCGTAAACGCCGGAGCCGAAGCCGTCGACGTTGAGCACCAGCACTGCGGCGTTCAGGCCGCTCGCGACGTAGCTCTCCTCGACGAGGCCGGTGTTGCCGTGGAAATGCACGGCGAGGTCGTAGGCGCCGTCCGCCGAGGCGAACGCGGGTGGCAAGCTCAGGAAGCCGCCGCCGAGGAAGTCGCGCCCTTCACGCCGGAGCTGAGCGTCGGCACGTGGTGCGGCCGGTGGAGCGCTCACCACCGCGATGGCCTGGGAGGGCGAAGAGGGCAGCGCGCGACGCGCGAGCTTCGCCATGGCGTCGGGGAGGAGCGAGGTGATCTGGGCAGGCCTCGTCGAGGCCTCGGCCCCCGCGCTCGGCAAGGAGCCGTTGGTGAGGGACGCAGCCAGCGGGGGGACGGGAGCGGCCACCTTCGTCACCAGCAGGAGCACGCCGAGGGCTGCGAGCACGGCCAGCGCGGCGAGCTGGAGAGAGTTCGCCGCGGCGCGCTTCGAGGGCCCGCGCAGCGGGTCGGAAGGCAGCGTGCGCCAGTCCACGTGCGGAAACTAGCATGTGCTTTGCGTTGGGCTCCAACGAACAACGCACGAAGCGACGCGCTAAAGCGTCATGGTCGCTCGTGAGGTCGGGTCGTGGCGTGACGGGTGCTGCCTCGAACGGCGCGATGTGCTGCGTGCACCGGTCGATGCGCCCCGAGCGATGTGGGGCGGCTTTCTCGATCCGCACGTCGGTGAGCGCCCTGGGCGACCGGCCCACGCGGAACGAGGAAGCGGTGGGGAACGAGGAAGCGGCGCGGAGCGAGAAACCTCAGGGAACGAAGCAGGCGCGGAGAAGCGGCGACGCGGGGCGAGCAGCGTCGAAGCACGGCTGGCGCGACGAAGCCGCTGCGGCCTGCGGAGGACGGGGGGCGCTCGCGTCACGAGCCGCCATCGCGGACCGCGAAGCGAGGGTGACGGTGGTCTCCGGGGGTCCAGGGGCCTCCGGGGCCGAGCTGGGTGGGCGCTGGGGCTGGAAAGGCCGAGGGGCGGGTCGATCGCGCGCCGATCGTGTGCCGTCACGGAGGCAGCCGTCGCCCGAGGTGGTACCATGGCTGGAACCGGCCATGGCACCCCCTACCTTGCGCTCCTTGCTCCTCGCTGGCTTCGTGACGTCGCTCCTCGCTGTCGCAGCGCAAGGGTGTGGCGACGGGGCCGTGACCTCCGCGGTTCCCTGTGAAGGTGGGCTCACACGGTGCGGGGACGGCTGTGTCGACCCCCAGGGCAACCCGGATCACTGCGGGGCGTGCGGGGTCGCGTGTGACGACGGGGAGGCCTGCATCGCGGGGGCGTGCGCGGCGAGCGTGTGCACGCCCGGCGAGGCGCAGCTCTGTTACACGGGGCCCGAAGGGACCCAGGGCGTGGGGGCGTGCAAGGGCGGCGCGCAAGCGTGCGATGCGAGCGGCGCGAGCTACGGCGCCTGCGTGGGCGAGGTGACGCCCATCGAGGAGAACTGCGACACGCCCGAGGACGACGACTGCGATGGGCAGGTGAACGAGGACTGCGCATACCGGCGGTGTACGGACCTGCCGGCGGGCACACCGAGCGGCGTGTTCTTGCTCGATCCGGACGGGAGCGGCCCGGTGGAGCCCTTCGCCGCCTACTGCGAGATGGAGCTGGAGGGCGGGGGCTGGACGCTGGTCGCGAGCGTCGCCGACCGGAGCTACTTCAGCGATACGTCCTGCTACCTGGCGTGCGGGAACGCGAACCAGGTCGGCGCGTGCAACGAGGAGCGGTTCAAGGCGGCCGACACGGCCGGTGACGTGGAGAGCTTCACGTTCGCCGATCACAAGTCGGATGCCTACGCGGTGGTGCCGTTCCGGGAGTTCCTGTTCGTCGACTCGGAGGGACAGTACGCCTCGTACCTGATCTCGAGCGCGGTGCAGTCGAACGTGAGCGCGTGGTACCCGGCGGGCATGAAGAACTGGGTGCCGCTCCAGGTGGAAGAGCACTCGACCTATTCGTACCCGGTCGCCGCGACGAACATCCCGCTGGAGGCGAACAACTGCGGGACGCTGCGGCTGTCGTTCAACGTGGAGGACTCGGACACGCCGATGGGCGCGGGCTGCCACGAGATCAAGAAGGGGCCGGTGTGGCCGAAGTTCGAGAACGACGGCTGCTACTGGGACGAGGCCGGGATCTCGTGGGTTCACGACTCGTTCTACAAGGACAACAACTCGACGTACCGGCTCTGGCTCGTGCGCTGAGCCGCGCCGCATCCGGGGCGATCGCGCACGCCAGACGGTAGCTCGGCGACAGACGCGTGCCTGCCGCTGGCTGGAGGGGCTCAGGAAGCGGCTGGCTCGGCGAGTCGCTGACGGGCTGCGTCGAGGAGGCGATCGGGGGTGTTCGCCTCGGGGTCGTCGGTGACCACCTCGACGAGGTGGTCGAGGAGCTGCCCGACGATGGGGCCCGGTTTGATGCCCAGGGCCTTCATCAAGGCGCCGCCGTTCAGCGCGAGGTCGCGGGTCGACATGGCGGCCCCCGCCTTCATGACGGCCTCGGCGCGCGCGCGGAGACGCTCGATGGAGGCGAGGCTCTCGGTCGCATCGAGACCCTTGCCGAGGGCGTCGGCCGTGCCGATCTCGTAGAGCTCGGGCGCGAGGCCAGGGGTCACGCGGCGCAGCCAGCGGCGCACGGCGGCATCGCTCCAGTCGTCGGAGTAACAGATGAGGTGGTGCCGCACGAGCGCGACGATGCGGGCGCGCTGCTCGTTCGAGAAGCGAAGGCGGGTGAGGAAGGGCTCGACCATCTCGGCGCCGACGCGCTCGTGGTCATAGAAGGTGTAGTCCTGCGTCTTGTCCGAGAAGGCGCGCGTCCGGGGCTTGCCCACGTCGTGGAGAAGGGCGGCCATGCGCAGGATGGGCTCGGCGCGGCAGGCGTCGAGGCAGGCCATGGCGTGACCCCAGACGTCGTAGGCGTGGTAGCGGTTCTGCGCGCAGCCGACGGACTCGATGAGCTCGGGGCTGGTGATTGCGAGAATGCCGGTGCGCCGCATGGCCTCGAAGGCGACGCTCGGGCGAGGCGCGTTCATGGCCTTGAGCCACTCCTCGCGGACCCGCTCCTGGCTGACGCGGCGGAAGGTGTCGAGGGAGCGGGCGGTGCCCATGGCGCGCTCGGTCTCGGGGTCGATGACGCACTCCAGAGTGGCCGAGAACCGGGCGCCGCGGAGGACGCGGAGGCCGTCTTCGGCGAAGCGCTCGTCGGGCTTGCCGACGGCGCGGAGGGTGCGGGCTTCGAGATCGCCGCGGCCGCCGAAGGGGTCGATGAGGTGGCCGTCGACGGGGTCGATGGCGATGGCGTTGAAGGTGAAGTCGCGGCGCGCGAGGTCGGCGGTGATGTCGTCCACGAACTCGACGGTGTCGGGCCGGCGGCCGTCGCTGTAGGCGCCTTCGCCGCGGAGGGTGGTGACCTCGTAGTGGACGCCCTTGATGACCACGGTGACGGTGCCGTGCTGGATGCCCGTCGGGATGACCTTGCGGAAGTACCGCGCGGTCTCCTCGGGTCTGGCGTCCGTGGCGACGTCCCAGTCCTTCGCGGGCTTGCCCCGGAGGAGGTCACGGACGCAGCCACCGACGATCCAGCCGCGCTTGCCTTGCTCGCGCAGGCGGCGGCAGATGCCGAGCACGTCAGGGGGGACGAGGTCGATCAGGTGCGCGATGTCCGACACACGCCCGGCGTAGCACGGTTGGGCGTCAGCGGGTGCCGGGGCGTCAGCGCGGCTTCGGCGGTGCCCAGGGGTCCCGGAGGGAAGGGTCGATGCTGGGAGGGCTGGACCCGCGGCTGCTCGCCGGCTTGGCGGCTTCCTTGGTGAGCTTCACGGTGCGCTTGGTCTCGACGCCGTCGAGCTGGATCATCTGGGAGACGTAGCCTTCGGCGCGGACCTCCACGGTGATGGGCTTGCCCTCCTGGACCTCGATGCGCGTGGGGAGCTGGTACGCGACCCCCGCGACGTAGGCGACCGCCGACTTCGGGGTGGCGTTGAGGGCGACGGTGACCCGCGTGACGGGGGAGATCTGCACGCTGTCACTGGTCGGGCTCGGCTCGATCGTGGGCTGTGGCTCGGGCGCCGAGGGAAGCGTGGCGACGGTGGTCTTCTCGGGCGGCGGAGCGGCCGGGAGATCGGCGCCACCCGCGGCCTGGGTGCCGCCGAGGGAGGCAGCGACTGCCGCACCGACGCCGAGCACGGCGGCGACGGCCGCAATCCAGGCCCAGCGCGGGAAGCGGTTCGGGGCGGCGACGGAGGGCGGAGGTGCGTCGGTCGGCGGCGCGGTCTTGGGCTTGAAGTAGTCCTGCGGGACGTTGAAGCCGCCCGAACGGGCCATCATCTCGGGGACGGCCTTGGGTACGCTGCCGGCGCGCGCGGCCTCGATGTCCTCGCGCAGCTCGGCCATGCTCTGGTAGCGCGACTCGGGCTTCTTCGAGAGGCACTTGAGGATGATCGCCTCGAGCGAAGGGGGGCAGGTCTGCCCGGGGCCCGAAAGCAGCGCGCGCGGCGCGACCGGCGCCTTGTACATGTGCTGCGTGAGGATCCCCATGAAGTTGTCGGCGGTGAACGGGAGCTGGCGGCTCGCGAGCTCGTAGAGCATCACGCCCATCGAGTAGATGTCGGTCCGCTGATCGATGGGGGCGCCGGCAGCCTGCTCGGGCGACATGTAGTGCGGCGTTCCGAACACCGCGCCCGCGCGCGTGAGGCGGCTCTCGGCGTCGGTCGTCACCTTGGCGATGCCGAAGTCGAGGATCTTGACGAACTGCGGGTCCTTGCCGCGAGGGACGATGTAGACGTTGTCGGGCTTGAGATCGCGGTGGACGATGCCGCCGCTGTGCGCCGCGGCGAGGCCGTCCGCCATCTGCAGGCCGACCTTGTAGATCAGGTCGATCTCGATCTCGCCGGTGCCGTCGATGATCTGCGAGAGGCTCAGGCCTTCGAGGTACTCCATGACGAAGTACTTGGAGCCGTCCGGGAGATCGCCAAAGTCGGAGACGTCGACGATGTGCGGGTTGCCGACGCTCGACGCGGCGCGCGCCTCCTGGACGAAGCGCTCGAAGATCTCTTCGTCGCGCGCCAGCTCGGCGCGGAGGACCTTCACGGCGACCTTCTTGTCGATGACCTTGTGGCGCGCGAGGTAGACGAAGCCCATCCCACCTTCGCCGAGCAGGCGCTCGATCTTGTAGCGGTGGTCGAAGGTCGTGCCGATGTACGGGTCGCGCGCGCCAGGCTGGCGCTGGTCGTCGAGCTCCGCGGGCGGCGGGATCTCGATCGAGGGCTCCGGCTCGGGCGGCGGGCCCATGATCGTCACGGCGTCGGCGCGGTTGCCGAGGTGGTACTCGTCCGACTCGCTCTCCACGCCCGGTCGCGGGATGCCCGGGCTGCTCGCCATCGGGGCGCGCGGCGCGCCGGGATCGCTGCCGGGGCGAGGGATGCCCGGGCTGCTGCCCATCGCGGCGCGCGGGACGCCGGGATGACTCCCGGTCGGTGGACGCGGGATGCCCGGGTTGCTGCCCATCGCGGCGCGGGCGCCGGGATCACTGCCGAGGGGCGAGCGCACGCCCGGGTAGCTCGCCATCGCGGCGCGCGGCGCAGGCGGTGACTTGCCTGGCGCAGGCGGCGGTGCTCCAGGCACGGGCGGCGGGACGCCGAGCGCTGGCGACGCCTTGCCCAGCGCCGGCGGCTTCCCCGCAGCGGAGATTCTCTGGGGCGGGGGAGGTGGCGGCGGGATGGGGCCGGGCTTGCCAGCTGCCGAAGCGGGCTTCTCCACGAGCGCCGCGGACTGGCTCGCAGAGCCCAGAGGAGCCGACTGGCTCGCTGCGGCCGACGGTTTCCCGGCGGGGGGCGCGGGCTTCGCCACGAACGGCGCCGACTGGCTCGCTGCGGCCGATGGTTTTCCAGCAGCGGGCGCGAGCGGCGCCGACTGGCTCGCAGAGGCGAGTGGCGCCGACTGGCTCGCTGCGGCCGATGGTTTCCCGGCGGGGGGCGCAGGCTTCGCCACGAACGGTGCCGACTGGCTCGCTGCGGCCGATGGTTTTCCAGCAGCGGGCGCGAGCGGCGCCGACTGGCTCGCTGCAGCCGACGGCTTCCCGGCGGCGGGCGCGGGCTTCGCCACGAATGGTGCCGACTGGCTCGCTGCGGCCGATGGTTTCCCGGCGGCTGGCGCGAGTGGCGCCGACTGGCTCGCAGAGGCCGAGGATTTCGCGGGTGTGGCCTTGCCCGCTGGAGGCGGCGGTGGCGGCGCAGGCTTGCCTGCTGCCGGGGGCGGCTTGCCCGCGGAAGAGGCACGTGCCGCCGAGCGAAGCGGCGGCGGAGGCTCGGGCTTCGAGGCGACTCGGGGAGGCGTCGGCGAGGCCGCCCCGGCGGTGTCCGGAGCCGCGGCGGGCTTGCGGGCGGGGGGATGCTCGTTCTCGGGGGCGCTCATCGCTTCCGTCGTTCCACGGGTCATGGGCGCTCGCAGCAGCCCCTCAGCACTGAGGTCTGGATGCTAGCAGGCGTGACGGCGCGCGAGAAGCGGCGGCTCGTCAGCTCGGAAGATGCGCTCTGCGTGCGTGCTCCACGGCGGCCGCTCTGCTAGGGAGGCGACCAACGACGATGAGCTACCCCCTAGAAGTCGCGCTGCGCTACATGGGCTCCAGGAAGCGCGCCTTCATCTCCATCAGTACCGTCTTCGCCATTCTGGGCGTGTCGCTGGGCGTCGCGGCGCTCGCGACGGTGATGAGCGTGACCGGTGGCTTCCAGGCGGAGTTCCGGGACAAGGTGCTGGGCGTCAACGCGCACGTCCTCGTGCTCAAGTATTCGACGGACTTCCGGGAGTACCGCTCGATCATGGAGCAGGTAGAGAAGGTCCCGGGTGTGGTGGGCGTCGCGCCTTTCAGCATCAACCCGATGATGCTGACGCACGGCGACGCGACGGCGACCGGCGTCCTGCTGAAGGGCGTGGAGCCGAGTACGAGCCTCGGTGTGGGTGCAGGTCCGAATGGGCCAGTGGCGGTGCTCGACCTCCCCCGGTACATCCTGCCGGGCGGCGATCTGTCGGCGCTGCGGCTGCCTGGGGCGAAGCCGCCGGAGCGCGCTGCGCCCGCGCTGCCGCCGGTGCCCACGCTCGACGAGGCACCGCCGGGGGGCGCCCCACCGATCCCCCTGCCGGGGACGACGGCTCCGGACGCCCCTGGCAAGTCGGGCCGCCTCGCCAACCCGCTGCTCGACCCCACGGACGAGCACGGTCGGGATCTGGGCCTTTTGCACGCCATGGAGCAGCGCATCCGCGAGGACGAGCGCAAGGCGGCGGCGGCGCCGAGCCAGCCGGACGAGGCGCCCGCGGCGGAGGCGGCCGAGGACGACGAGGCAGCCGAAGAGAGGTTCGCCGCAGGTCCAGTGGGCAACGTGGAGCCCGAGGGCGGGTACAAGAGCGTCCTGCCGGAGGACGACGCGATCCCGGCGGAGGTCGACCCTGATCTCTGCGCGAATCCGGAGTCCGTCGCGAAGATGCCCGGCATCGTGATCGGCTCGTCGCTGGCGAAGAACCTCGATCTCGACATTGGCAAGTGTGTGATGGTCACCTCGCCGACCATCGGGTTCTCGTTCACCGCGGATGGCGCGATCAAGCCGGCCATCGCCAAGCACTTCCGGGTGATCGCCATCTTCGAGGCCGGCTTCGATCAGTACGACTCCAAGCTGGTCTACACCGACCTGTACGAGGCGCAGGCCTTCTACGGGCAGGGAGACACGGTGACCGGCGTCGAGATGCGGGTGGACGACATCGACGCGGCGCCCGCGATCGCGAAGGAGGTCGCGCGGACGCTGGGCAGCGGGCTGTACCACACGATGGACTGGGAGGAGCTGAACCGAGGGCTCTTCGCTGCGCTGCGCATCCAGCAGATCGGGATGAGCGCCGTGCTCGCGCTCATCATCGTGGTCGCGGCGTTCACCGTGGTCGCCACGCTGATCATGGTGGTGCTCGACAAGAAAAAGGAGATCGCCGTCCTGAAGGCGATGGGTGCGACCAACTCGGCGATCCTGCGGATCTTCGTCTACCAGGGCGGCATCATCGGCTTCGCAGGGACGACCTTCGGCTTGCTGCTCGGGTTCGCGGTGTGCAAGGGACTCCTGGTCTATGGCTTCCCGCTGGATCCGAAGGTGTACTTCATCTCCCACCTGCCGGTGCAGGTGCGCTGGACCGAGTTCCTGATCACCGGCGGCACGGCCATCGCGATCTGCCTGCTCGCCACCATCATCCCGAGCACCTACGCCGCCCGCTTGAGCCCTGCCGAGGGCTTCCGCGACCGCTAGCCAGCTCGCCGCGCAGGGCGCTTGTCGAGCGCATAGGCGATGCCCTGCGCCAGCGTCCCCTGCGTGATCACGTCGGTGAGATCCGCGCCCAGCTCGACCAGCGCCTGCGCCACGCTGGGGCGGATCCCGGTGAGCAAGACCTCGGCGCCGAGGAGCTTGGCGCTCCGGGCGGCCTTGAGGAGGGCGTCGGTCACTTCCGTTCCAGCCTGCGGGACGCCTGTGACGTCCAGGATGGCGATCCTGGCCTGCTGCGTGGCGATGCCATCGAGAAGCGTCTCGATCGCCTGAGAGGCGCGCTCTCTCGTCATCTCCCCGACGAGGGGCATCACCACGACACCGCGGGCGATGGGGATCAGCGGTGTGGAGACGGTGCGCAGCGTCTCCTGGTGGATCTGGAGCATCTCTTCCTGGAGCTGTCGGGTCTTCTCTTCGGCGGCCACGCGCGCGGTGATGTCGATGGCGGTGGCGCAGACGCCCATGGGGCCGAACGTGGTGTCGTGGAGGGGGAACGTCGTGTAGAGCAGGGTGTGTTCCCCGTCCTGGAGCGTCACGCGGTGCTCGACGGTGGAGGATTTTCCGGAAGCAAGGCATGCGGCGTCCGTCTCGAGGAGCATGTCCGCGAGTTCGGGGCCGACCACGTCGAGCACCGTCGTTCCGAGTAGCTCGTCCGGCGTCCGGTCCACGATCTCCTCGATCTGGTCGTTCGCGAAGATGTGGCGCCCTTCGAGGTCGCGCACGACCAGGGGGAACGGGGCGCTCAGGAGGACGGCCTCCATCAGCGCAGCCTTCCGGCGCTGCGCCTCCTCGGCTTCCTTCTGCTCGGTGATGTCGAAGGTGATCGCCGCAGCGAGTTTCACGCCGGAGTCGTCCGGGATGGGCGCCAGGGTCGATTCGATCCAGAAACGTCGCCCGGAGGTAGGGTTCTGGAGCAGGGTCGGGGCGAGCCGCACGACCTCGCCAGCGAGCGCTCGCCCCAGCGCGTCGAGGTAGCCGCTCTCGGCGAGCGACTTCCTGTCGAAGACGTTCATCTTGCCCACGACCTGATCCCGAGAGACGCCGAAGCGACGGCAGTTCACGTCGTTGAAGGCGACGACCACGCCGTCGGCGCGGTAGATGGCGAAGGGCACGGGCAGGGCGTTGAAGATGGTCTCGTAGGAGACGCCCTCCACCTTGTGGGACGCCGGCCCCTCGGAGCCGGGGTCCCCACGGAGCTGGTGCTCCAGCTCCTCGATCCGCGCCCGGAGCCTCTCGTTCTCCGCTTCGAGCGCCTGAATTTTCTCCTGTTCGATACTCAGCACCGGACTTCCTCTCGTGGCGTGTCGCATGCCAGCGCGCGGAGCCATGGCGCGAGCACACGGCCAGCACGAATCGGGAGCCCACGGAGGCCTCGAAGGCTGTTCCTCCATGGAGCCGTCCCTTTATAGGGACGCGGAGGATCGAGGGTAGGCGTGCCGGTGACCTGGACAGAGCGATCCCTGCGAGTTCCAGGTGGGAGGCGAGGCCGCTCGGGTGACGCAGCGCCCCCAAAGGTTGGAGCGGGCGGGCACGAGTGCCCTGGTGGTGCGGCGTCGATGCGGACTTCTGCCCACATTTTCAGGCCCCCATCAGGGAAGAATTCCCTGCCGTAAGGGGGCGGCGCAGGGCCAAGCAGGGAAATCTGCCCGACAGGCACTCATGGCGCAGCGTGCTAAGGTCGGCCCTCCTCTAATTTCAATGGCGGCACTGCGAATCCTGGTGGTCGATGACGAGCCCGCGATGCGAGAGGTCTTGCATGCGCGCCTCTCGCAGTGGGGTCACGAGGTGCGCACGGCGGACAGCGGCGCTGCGGCCAGGGCGGCCGTGGCGGTGTTCGACGCCGAGGTGGTCATCTCGGACGTGGTCCTGCCCGACCTGGGCGGTGTGGAGCTGCTCCATACGCTGAAGGTCGAGCGTCCGGATCGGGTGGTGCTCCTCATCACGGCGTACGGCTCCATCGGCACGGCGGTCGAGGCGATGCGGCGCGGTGCCGCAGACTTCCTGACGAAGCCGCTCGACTACACGGCCCTGCGGGAGCGGCTGGATCTGCTCGCGCGCGAGCGAGACGAGCGCACCCGGGCGGAGGCGCCCGCGGCGGGCGAGCCGGTCGACCTGCGAGGGACGGATCGCCTCGGTCCGCTGGTGGGTGCTTCGGCCTCGCAGCGCCATCTGTGGGAGCTGATCCGGCGCGTGGCCGAGAGTGACGCGACGGCGCTGATCATCGGCGAGAGCGGGACGGGCAAGGAGCTGGTCGCCCGCACGATCCACGACCTGGGGCCAAGGCGGAAAGGGCCGTTCGTCCCGGTGAACGCGGCGGCGATCCCGGAGGGGCTCACCGATTCCTTGCTGCTCGGTCACACGAAGGGCGCGTTCACGGGCGCCACCGACGCCGGGGTGGGGATGTTCCAGCTCGCCCACGGGGGCACGCTGTTCCTCGACGAGATCACCGAGATGCCGATCGGGCTGCAGGCGAAGCTCCTGCGTGTTTTGGAGGACGGCGTCGTGCGCCCCGTGGGAAGCACGCGCGAGCTGCGCTTCGATGTCCGCGTCATCGCCGCGAGCAACCGCGATCCGATGCAAGCGGTGGAGGAGCGGCACCTGCGGGCGGATCTGCTGTTTCGCCTCGACGTGCTGCGCGTGAACGTGGATCCGCTCCGACAGCGGCGAGAGGACATCCCCGTCATCGCGAGGCACTTCATCGGCCTCTCCAACCAGCGCCACAACGCGCGGGTCACCGGCCTGTCCGACGACGCGCTGGCGGCGCTCTCGGCCCACGATTTCCCGGGGAACGTCCGCGAGCTGCGAAACCTCGTCGAGCGGGCGGTGGTGTTCGCTCGCGAGGGCGTGATCTCGGCGCGGCACCTCCCCTTCGGAGAGCCCGAGCCGCAGAAGCCGGCACCACCGACGGGGATCGTCCTGCCGGAGGGCGTCACGAGCGCGGAGGCCGAGCGCATCCTGATCCTGGAGACGCTGCGGCGTGCTGGCAACAACAAGGCCGAGGCGGCGCGCCGTCTCGGCATCGACGTGAAGACGCTGCGCAACAAGCTCAAGACCTTCGGGGTATGACCGTCGTCGGGCGCATCACGATCGGCGTCAGCGTCGCGCTCGTCGCACTCGTCGGCGTCACGCTCTGGCTCGTGGCGCGCGTGGACGAGCTGGCGAGGCTCAACGTGGAGACCGTCGAGGTCCAGGTCGCCGCAACCGATCGCGCAGCAGAGGCGCGGCGCCTCCTCGATCCGCTCGAGTCCTCCGCGAGCAAGTACCTGGTCAGCCGCGATCCCGGGTACGCCGAACGCGTGCTCGAGCTGGAGACGGCGCTCTCCCGGGAGCTCGCCGCGCTCCGCAACCTGCCCCTGGACGCTACCGAGCGGGTCGCCGCCGCAGGGCTGCACGCGGCCTTCAAGCAGCACCTGGACGATTTCGGCGTCGAGCGGCTCCACCACATGACCGGAACCGCGGATCGCGTGGACGCTCTGGAGGCGTCGCTCGACGCCGTCCGTCAAGCCACCACGGAGCTGTCCCGCAGCTCTCGACGCTCCATGGCACAGCGCTCCGCCGCAGCGCTCGCGCGCAGCGAGGAGGCCGCGAACCTGTCGTTCGCCGCCGCGGTCGTGGCGCTGCTGGGCAGCCTCACCGTCCTCGCATTCATGCTGCGCTCCATCAGCCGCCCGCTGCGCGCGCTGGTCGCCGGCACGCGCGCCGTCTCCGCGGGTGACTTCTCGGTGCGCCTCGACGTGCGGTCGCGCGACGAGCTGGCGCAGCTCGCCGGCTCCTTCAATGCCATGGTCGACGAGCTGGAGCAGCTCGAGCGGCTCAAGTCCGCCTTCGTCTCGCACATCTCGCACGAGCTGAAGACGCCGATCGTGGCAATGATCGAGACGAACCAGCTCCTGCTCGACGAGGTGGTCGGTCCCCTCGACGAGCGACAGCGCCGCATGCTCGATCTCCAGCTCTCCTCGGCACGACGTCTGGAGGCGATGATCTCCGATCTGCTCGACGCCTCTGCGCACGCGGCCGGTCTCCGTTACGTGTACTCGGCCCACGATCTCTGCGCCGTGGTCCGGGGGGCGGCCGACGTGCTCGAGGCCCGCTCGCTCAACCTGGGGATCCACCTCGCGATCGCCACCCAGGACGACCCCATCCCCGTCCTCTGCGACGCCGATCGGATCGCCCAGGTGGTGCAGAACCTCGTCGACAACGCGCTCAAGGTGACGCCGCGCGGCGGCTCGCTCGACGTGTACGTCGACACCGTGGACGCCAGCGAGATCGACACGGATCTCCTCGGTCCGGACGACAGCCGGCCGCGGGGTCGCGTCGCCCGCATCCGCGTGCGCGACACGGGGCCAGGCTTCGCCGAGGACGAGGGTCGCCGCATCTTCGACCGCTTCTCGCGCGGCAGGAACGCGGCACGCGGCTCGGGCTCCGGCGTCGGGCTCGGTCTCGCGATCTGTCGGGACATCGTCTCGGCGCACCGGGGCTGGATCGGGGCCTTCTCCCCGACGGGCGGCGGCGCCGAGTTCACCGTCGTGCTCCCGCTCCACCGCAAGGGCAGCACCGCGCCGCCGCGGCTCCTGCCCTCGCTCACCACGGCCCTGGCGCTCGTCGTCGTCGGCCTCGGCACGCTCGGTGCGACGGGCTGCGCCGAGGTCCCCATCGTTCCCCGCGCGTCCCTCCCAGGCGACGCACTCTTCGCGCGCGGCGACTTCACCGGGGCAGGCGCGGAGTACGAGCGCGACGCAGCCCGGGCGCGTTTCCCCGAAGAGCGCGCGCACGCGGCGTTCGGACGCATCATGGTGTTGCTCGTCGACGATCCCACCGACGAGCAGGGGCGCGTGCGCAGCGCCGTCGAGGCCCTCTCGGCTGCCCATCCGACGAGCCACTGGGCGCGGCAGGGTCGGCTGATCGTCGATCAGCTCGACGCCCGAGCCCGCTCGGGTCAGGCGCTGAGGGAAGAAGAGAGTCGGCGCGAGGGCCTCCAGGCGGAGCTGCAGTCCCTCGCGCTCCGCGGGGACGAGCTCTGGTACGAGATCGCCGACATCGAGCTGCGGCTCGAGGAGGCCCGCGACGAGCGAGGCAAGCTGCTCGGTGAGCTGGCGCTGATGCGAGGGCGGCTGGAGAAACTCCAAGAAGAAGCCGACCGAGCGCGCGCGGAGCTGGACGCCCTCAAGCGCATCGACCTCCGCAAGCGCCCCTGACCCCGTCGTCCACGGTTCGGTCGGTGCGCCCGACCCTCGCAAGAAGCGCCGTGGTTTCGGTCCGTTGCACACGGATGCGGGTACACGGCTGTGCGCCCTTGTCGGATGAAAGCAACGCTGACGTTGCTTTTTGACGAGGCGCCGTTGTTACGGCTCTGTTACAGAATCGCAACGTTTCGTTGCAATTTGACCGCGACGAGCCCGCTCCATCCCGCGGGGTCGTCCCGAGCCGAGCAGCTCGCACGCGGTGGCGCTGGGAGAGGGCGGAAGGAGGGCGCGGGCCTTGGACAGGGAGCATCAACCGTTGTTCGCCGACGTGAAGTTCGAGGCGCCTGCGCCGGGTCCGTGGGAGCTGGAGACGAGCCACTTCTCGCGCCCGATCACGCGCTTCTCGCAGCAGCTCCTGGTCCGCGCGTTTCCCCAGGGCTTCCGCGAGAGCGTGGACCCCTACGGGATCCAGGTGCCCTTCATTCCCGGCATGGTGAACGGCTTCGTCTACATGCAGCGCACGGGCGGGGGCTCGATGAGCTGGCTGCCCGGGCCGCCGCCGAAGGCGCTGGTGTGGCTCGTGGTTCGCCTGCTGCCCGCGATGCGCGCGAGCGCGGCAAAGTGCGCGCACGCCTTCGCGATCAAGCAGTGGCGCATCGATCTGGATCGGTGGGATCACGTCGACCAGCCGCAGTGCGTCGCGCAGCACGAGGCCTTGCAAGCCGAGGATCCGCAGACGCTGGACACGGAGGGGCTGATCACCCATCTGCGTCGCGCCCAGGCCCACATGGAGGCCATGATCGTCATGCACCATCGCTACAGCGTCCCCTCCGTCCTTCCGGTCGGCGACTACCTGGCGAACGTCTGCGCGTGGACGGGGGCGTCCTCCGGCGAGGCGCTGGAGCTGCTCCGGGGATCGACGCCGGTGGCCAAGGGCATCGCAGCGGCAGAACTCGACGTGCTCGTGAAGGCGCTCCGCGCCAGCGAGGAGGGGCGCAAGGTGCTGGAGCGCGAGGGCGCTCCGCAGGCGGCGCTCGACGCCCTGATGGCGCTGCCCGGTGAGGTCGGGCCAGCTGCGCGCGCCTACCTCGACGTCGTGCGCCATCGCTCGATCGGGTACGACGTGCCCGACAAGACCATCGGCGAGCTGCCGGAGATGCTGGTGCGCGCCATCCGGGTGGCGGTGAGCGGCGACACGCAGGAGCGGTCGCTGGACGATCTCGGCGAGAAGCAGGCTGCGCTGCGGCAGCGCGTGCCGTTCGGGCTTCGCGGAGATTTCGACGCGCTGCTCGAAGAGGCGCGGGCGGTGAACCGGCTGCGCGACGAGCGCGGGCTGTACTCGGACAGCGTGGGGACGGGGCTCGCGCGGCGGGCGGTGCTGGAAGTGGGTCGTCGGCTCGTAGCCGCCGGGAAGCTCGAGGACGCAGAGCACGTGGTCGATCTCCAGATCGAGGAGATGATCGATCTGCTGCGTGGCCGCAGCGGCCCGTCGATCACCGAGATCGAGAAGCACCGGCTCTGGCGCATGAACATGACCCTCGCGGAGGCCCCCCCCTGGCTGAACGCGCCGCCTGGGCCGCACCCTCCCCTCGATGTCCTGCCGGCGACGATGCAGCGCGTGGCGCGCGCGATGAACGCGGTGCAGGAGGACATGATGACGGAGCTCGAGGTCCCGGCGACGCCGGAGCCGTCGTCTCCCAGGACGGTCGTCCAGGGGCTGTCCATCAACACCGGGGTCTACGAGGGGACTGCGCGGGTGGTGATCGATCCGGTCGATTTCGACCGGCTGCAGAAGGGGGACGTGCTGATCACGCGCGCGACGTCGGCCTACTTCAACGTGGTGCTGCCGCTGCTGGGCGCGATCGTGACGGACCGAGGAGGTCAGCTCTCCCACGCGGCGATCGTGGCCCGCGAGTACGGGATTCCGGGCATCGTCGCGACCAAGGTCGCGACCGTGACCATCCCCGATGGAGCGCGGGTGCGCGTGGACGGCGCGACCGGGGAGGTGACGGTCCTGTCCGCCCCCGCAGCACCCCGTCCAGCGGCAGAGGCGCGCGCACCGCAGGAGGTGTCGCCATGAGCGCAGTTCAACCAGTGCTGGCGCGGGTCGAGCACGCCGAGCGCGAGATCGAGTTCGGAGGCAAGGCCGTGCAGCTCGGGCAGGCGCATCGGAGTGGCCTGCCCGTGCCGCCGGCCTGGGCACTCTCTTCCGACTTCGTCGACGAGGTCGTGGCTGGGAAGGAGGGCGCCATCGGTCGCGTAGTCGATGCATTCTCGGGGCTGGCAGGCCCGGTGGCCGTTCGATCGTCGGGCGTCGGGGAGGATGCGGCAGACGCGAGCTTCGCCGGGCAGCACGCGACGGAGCTGAACGTGCGCACGCAGGCCGCGCTGCTCGATGCCATCCGGAAGGTGCATGGCTCGGGACGCACCGCGTCGGCGCGCGCTTACCGGCTCAAGCTCGGTCTGCCGCCAGAGCCGCGCATGGGCATCGTCATCCAGCGCCTGGTCCCGGCGGACTGCGCCGGGGTCCTCTTCACGCGGCATCCGACGACGGGTGCCGACGAGCGGGTGATCGAGGCCACCTGGGGTCTGGGTGAGGCGGTGGTGGCCGGGCTGGTGACGCCCGACTACTACCGCGTCGCCCGCGGGGGGCTGGTGCTGGAGCGCAGGGCTGGCGACAAGGACCTCGCCATCCTCTGGGCCGAGGCCGGTGGCACGAAGGAGGTCGACGTGGAGCCGCATCGCGTCTCCGCTCTCTGCCTCGACGACGCGCGGCTCGCGCAGCTCGATGCGCTGGCCACGGCGTGCGAGAGCGCGTTCGGGGGGGCGCAGGATCTGGAGTGGGCCTTCGAGGGAGACAGGCTGTACCTGCTCCAGCGACGGGCGATCACCCGCGGCTGAGAGCACCTCACCACCGTGACCCGAGAAGCACCCACCCTGCCCGTGCGGCTCCTGGCCGCCGTCGCCCTCTCTGCCGCGCTCGCCCCGCTCAACTCCACCATGATCGCCGTGGCCCTGCCAGAGATGGCGCAGGCACTCCCGGCGGATTCGGCGGCGCTCCGGCAGGGGTTGGTGACGAGCTACCTGCTGACGAACATCGTGCTGCAGAGTCCTGGCGGAAAGCTCGGCGATCGGCTGGGGCACCGTCGCGCGCTCGCGCTGGGGCAGTTCACGTTCGCGCTGGGCGCCGCCGTGGCCTACCTGATGCCCACGCTGTCCGTGCTCACCACGGCGCGCATCACCATGGCCGCCGGGGGCGCCGTGCTCGGCCCGAGCGCGATGGCGCTGCTGCGCACCGAGCTTCCACCGGCGATGCGGCCTCGCGCCTTCGGGGCCTTCGGGGCCTTGATGGGTCTGTCGGCGGCGCTGGGTCCGAAGATCGGCGGCCTGCTCGTGGCGCACTTCGGGTGGACGTCGATCTTCCTGGCCAACGTCCCGGTGCTGCTCCTCTCCGCGCTGCTCGCGCACACGAAGGGCAGCCCTGCGCCTGCCGCCCAGGCACAGTCCCCCGCGGCGCCCCCGCGCCCCTTCGACGTGGTCGGCTCGGTGCTGCTGGGTCTCTCCCTGATCGGCATCGTGCTGGGGCTCGAGAACGCGCACCTCCGCTGGGCTGCCGCGCTGGGGCTGCTCGGGTTCATCCCCTTCGCGCTCTGGGAGCGGCGTGTCGCCGACCCGGTCATCGATTTTTCCCTCTTCCGGCAGCGCGCCTTCGTTGGAGGGAGCTTGCTCATCGCCTTGCAGAACCTCGGCATGTACTCCGTCATGTTCGAGCTACCCCAGGTCGCGGGGCGGCTGTTCACGCTGGGGAAGCAGGACGTCGGCAACACCCTCGTGGCGATGATGGTGGCGATGGTGATCGCCTCTCCGCTCGCCGGCCGGCTGTCCGAGCGCTTCGGCGAGCGCGCGGTGGCCACGAGCGGCAGCCTGATCGCCGTGTCCGGGATGGTGCTGCTCCTCGTGCGCCCCCTCGCGACGTTGACCGATGCCGTCCCCGCACTGGCGCTGCTCGGCGCAGGCCTCGGCCTGAGCTCCGCGCCCTCGCAGGCGGCCGCCATGAGCGACGTGCCACGCGAAAAGAGTGGCATGGCCGCCGGCGTCACCACCACGATGCGCTACATCGGGGGCGTGGGTGGCGTCAGCGTGCTGGGTCTGGTGCTCAGCGAGTCGCGCGCGCCCGAGCTGGTGCACGGCGAACACGCGACCGCCATGATGGTCTTCTGCGTGGCGCTCCTGCTCGCGACCGGCTGTGCCCGCCTCCTGCCTGGTCGGGCTGGCTCGCAGGTCCCCGCCGCGAAGAGCGCCACCTCCTGACCCGCGTCACGCTCACCCCTTCCCGACATCGCATCTCGTGCCGCCGCTGTGCTAGTCCCGGCCTGTGACCTCGCCTGCCGCGGATCCTCTGTCTGCCCCCCCTCGCGGCTTTCTCCAGCGCCACGCCTTCAAGATCGCAGCCTCCCTCTTGCTGGGCTCGGGCCTCGCCTGGCTGCTCGCCCGTGGTGGCCTACCGATCTTGCCCCCCGCGGAGGCGTTTGCCTCTCTGCGTCCCTGGACGGTCTGGGCCTACGTCGCCTCGCTCATCCTCCTTCACGTGTTTCGCGCGGCCCGCTGGCGGCATCTCCTCCGCCCGCTCGGCGAGGTGTCCCTCCGCAACACGATCGCCGTCTCGTGGATCGCGTTCGCCGCCATCCTGCTCTCGCCACTCCGCACGGGCGAGGTGGTTCGCCCCTACCTCATCACGCGCCGCAGTTCGATCCGCCTCTGGGAGGCCACGGGAACCGTCGGCGCAGAGCGCATCCTCGACGGCCTCGTCATCAGCCTTCTTCTCTTCGTCGCGCTCCAGCTCTCCACGCCGCTCTCTCCGCTCCCCGATCATGTCGGCGAGCTGGCCGTCCCCGCCTCCGCCGTCCCGCAAGCTGCCTACGGGGTGCTGGCGCTGTTCGCCGTCTGCTTCGCCCTCATGGCGATCTTCTTCTGGCACCGTGACTTCGCGCGACGTGCCACCCGTGCCCTCGTCGGTCTCGTCTCCATCTCCCTCGCCGAGCGCCTCGCCAGCATCGTCGAGCGCGTCGCCGACGGCCTGCGCTTTCTCCCTTCTGCCCGACGTCTCGCGCCGTTCCTCGTCGAGACGGCGCTCTACTGGGGCATCAACGCCACCGGCGTGTGGCTCCTCGGATGGGGCGCAGGCCTCCCTGGCTTCAGCCTGACCCACGCCTGCGTCGTGGTGGGGTGCATCGGCATCGGAATTCTCGTGCCAGCAGGGCCTGGCTATTTCGGAGCCTTCCAGCTCTCGGGGTACATGGCCCTGGCCATCTTCTTCCCGGAGCCGCTGATCAAGGGCCCCGGGGCAGCCTTCGTGTTCCTGCTCTACACGACGCAGGTGGGCTGGCACATCGCCGCCGCCATCCTTGGCCTGCTCCTCACCGCCGAAGGGAGGGCATCCGCGCCCGAGCCCGACGTGCTCGTCCCGAGCAGCGGACACGCTGGAAGCACGACGGCACGCGAGCGCTGAAGCGCAGCACGAGTCGAGCGTCATCCGACGGTTGAGGCAGCGCGAAATCGGAGCGATGCATCACCGTCCGATCCACACCCCCAACCGCCCGTGCCCGGGAGCTGGTGCACCGCCTGGGCCGACCAGCCGCGCCGCACGAGAAAGAGTCCCTTCATGTCCACGATGACAGAACCGAAGACCCCTCACGAGATCTGGCAGCAATGGCTGGTGAGGGCCGAGAAACACGACATGGACTGGTTCGATCGCGTCCTCAGCGACGAAGCGGTGATGCAGGACCCGGTGGGCAACCTCCTCGGAAAATACGAGTACATGGATCGCGTCCGCGCGGTCACGGACAGCATCGAATTCGAGCATCTGAGCTGGAAGGAGCGGGTCTACGGAGACATCTCTATCGGCAACGGTGTGTACCGAGGGAGCGCGACGCTCCACCACCCTGACGGCAGGAGCGAGGTGATGGCCTATACCGCCGCCTTCACCTTCATCTGTCACAAGCGCGAGCGAGGCTGGGTCGTGGTCTCCTTCGCCGGCACCCTCATTCCTCCGAAAAGCTGAGCCAGCCGTCACGCCGCTACGGCGCGCTCACGACCAAAAACTTGGCCCTCGACCCCCGCGCCAGGTAACCCCCGCGGCATGCGCCGCCTCGCTTCCGTCGCCGTGCTCGCCCTGGCCCTCGGCGTCACCGCCGTGGGGCTCGTCACCGCGGAGGCGAACGCAGGTGCCGCATACGACTCCCCGTACACGTACGAGCAGACGTTCGGCACGGCGCTCCGCCTCGTCCGCGTGGATCTCGGGATGAAGGTCACCGAGAAGGACGTCGAGCACGGCTACATCCTCTTCGAGTACACGAGCCCGGAGAGCGGCAAGCGGGTGTCGCAGGGCTCCATCGAGATCGTGGGCGCGAAGCGCGGAGTCCATGTCGCGGTGCAGCTCCCGTCGATGCCGCAGTACCACGAGCAGATGATCCTGGACGGTCTGGTGAAGAAGCTCTCGACGGAGCATGGTGAGCCGCCACGACGAGAGGCTCCCCCCGCTCCCGCGCCTGTCCCCGATGCAGGCCCGGACGGGTCCGCAGCGGACTGATCCGCCCCCTCGACCGCGAGGTCGATAGGGAGGTCACGAGCCGCCTGGAAGCTGGTACTACGGGGAGCCGCGTGGCCGGGTGACGCCCAGGTCGCGCCCTCGAATGACACCATCATGCCTCGTTTGAAGGTCCTCTTCGCAGTCTCCGAGTGCGTGCCCTTCGCCAAGACGGGCGGCCTCGCCGACGTGGCGGGGGCCCTGCCCCTCGCGCTCGCCGCACGCGGACACGACGTGCGGATCGTGATGCCGCGCTACGATTCGGCCATCTCCCACCTCGTCGACGCGCACGGCGCGCTGCGACCAGGGGTGCGGAGGCACGAGGCGCCGCTCGGTGTCCCTCTCGGAGGGCACGACGTGTGGACGGCCGTGTGGGAAGCCCGTCTCGCGCCGCGCGGTGGAGCAGAGGACTCGGCCGCGCTGCTCGCGCCCCGGGTGTACCTGCTGGAACACGGGGGGTTCTTCGACCGCGACGGGGTCTACGGAGACACACACGGAGAGTTCGGTGACAACCTGCAGCGGTACACGCTGCTCTCGCGAGGTGCGCTCTCGCTCTGCCGCGCGCTGTCGTTCTGGCCCGATGTGATCCACGTCCACGACTGGCAGACGTCGCTGCTCCCCGTGTACCTGAACACACTGGAGAAGGACTCGCAGCTCGGGCAGGCCGCCTCGGTGCTGACGATCCACAACATGGGGTATCAGGGGTGGTTCGACGAGCACCTGTTCCCACTCACCGGGCTCGGCTGGGACGTGTACCGCAAGGGCGGGCTCTCGGCTCATCACCGGCTGAATCTGCTGAAGGGCGGACTGCACCACGCCACGTTGATCTCGACGGTGTCGCCTCGCTATGCGCAGGAGATCAAGACGTCGGAGGGAGGCGAGGGGCTCGACTGGGTGCTGCGCGCGAGGGGAGGCGACGTCATGGGCATCCTGAACGGGATCGATGACGCGGCGTGGAACCCAGCGACGGATCCGCACCTCCCAGCGCATTTTTCTGCAGACGATCTCTCGGGCAAGGCACTCAGCAAGGCGGCCCTCCAGCGGGAGATGGGTTTGCCGGAGCGCGCCGACGTCCCTCTGATCGGGGTGGTCAGTCGCCTTGCGCACCAGAAGGGGATCGACGTGATCGCTGGTGCGCTTCCGCAGATCCTGTCGCACGACGTGCAGGTGGTGGTGCTTGGCGCAGGCGAGGGGTGGGCAGAAGCTCTGTTCCGACGGCTGAGCGCATCAGGAGACAGGTTCCGAGCGCACATCGGGATGAACGAAGGCCTGGCCCACCGCATCGAAGCGGGCGCCGACCTGTTCATGATGCCGTCACGTTACGAGCCTTGCGGTTTGAACCAGCTCTACAGCCAGCGCTACGGGACGCTGCCCGTCGTGCGGGCGGTCGGTGGACTGGACGACACCGTCGACACGAACCTGACGGGGTTCAAATTCGACGAGCTCTCGCCCAGCGCCCTGGCCCAGACGGTGGCGTGGGCCGTGCACACGTACCGGACGCGACCCGATCACTTCCGGGCGATGCAACTCCGGGCGATGCACAAGCAGATGGGCTGGGGGCATGCCTCGCGGCAGTACGAGGCGCTGTACCGTCTGGCGGTAGCGCGGCGCCGCGGCACCATCACCTGAGAGCAGGGGCACCCGCAGGTGGGTCACCGACCCGGCGGTTCACGGAAACGGGTGTCTGACGGGGGAGGAACGCGAGGGGACATGAGCCGTCATCCCCTCGCGGCGGCGGTCACTTCGTCTCGGGCTCGGCGGGCGGCGCTTCCGGGGCCTCGGGCGCGCCAGGCATGTGAGGGATGGCGCCCGGCTGGTGCGGCATCATGGGTCTCGGCTGCGTCTGCCCCTGCGCGATGAGCGCACGCGACAAGGCGCGGTGCTTCGCTTCGATGACGGCGGTGAACGAGGTGATCACCGGGAGGAACGTCTCCGGCTCGATCCCCTTCTCCGTGAGCTTGGGCTCGGCGTCCTTCAGCGTCCGGAGCATGCCCTCCAGCGCAGGCGTCAGGATCTTCGGCCAGGGGTCGGCCTGGTGGCTCTCGCCGAAGGTCTTGAGCGCAGCCGCCGCGTCTTCGAGCTTCTTGACCGCAGCCTTGTGGGCCTCGACGTCGACCTTGGTTCCGATCAGCCCCAGCATGACGGCGCGGGCGTTGCTGAAGGCGTCCATGGCGACCTTCTGCCCCTCTTCCCACTTGGAGGCGTCGGGGGCGCTCTTCTCGCGGTGGGCTGCGACGGCCACGCCGAGCTGGCTGTGCAGCTCGTCGAGCTTCCCGAAGTCGGCGATCAGCTTCTTGTGGAGCTCTTTCCCCTTCTCGAAGCCGTCTTTCTTGTACTCCTCGCGCTGGTAGTAGTTCTGGGCCGAGGCGATGTTCTTGGCGAGCTCGACCGCGTAGGGCGCGAAGGCCGCGAGGGCAGCGTCGACCTCGGGGAACGCAGGCTCCTTCAGACCAGCGGCCACGGTGCACGCCCGCGCGTTGCGCTCGTGGGGCGCCCTGCCGACGAAGTTGAACGGCGGCCGACCTTCACCCGGCTTGCGGGCGCCATCCAGCCCTCGAGGCTCACGCCCCGGCCCTTCCTTCGCGTCGGGTGCGCCCGTGGTGGCCCCCTTCGCTGCGCTCCGGAGGTCGAGCTTCCCGGGCGGCGCGAGCTTTCCTTCGGGGGTGGGCCTGCCGTCGGCCTTGGCCGCAGGATTCCCGAAGTTCGGGATCTTTTTCTCGCTGGGCTCGTCCTTGCCGAGGCTGGCCAGATAGGCGTCGCGGGCTTGTTTCAGCGTGAGGGTGCCGAAGTAGCAAACATCGACACGGTATTCTTTCATGGTCTGGGGGTCGACCTTCGCGAGAGGTGCGACCGGAGGACGCATGTTCGGCTTGCCCTTGGCGCTGGCAGAGTCGGCTGCCACCGGCTCCTGCTTCGCAGGAGGCGGATCCTCTTTACAGCCGGCAACACCGGAGGTGACGAGGACGAGGGCAATCGACAAGAGCGACCGGACGGGTTTCATTGCAAGGTGCCTCCTCAGCACGAAGTGGCCTCCTGCCCCTTCGGCTGCCAAGAGCTGAATGGGGCGCATCATGCCCGAGCCGCGGCAGCATGCAACCCGGCCGTCCGCCCTCCGGATCTCAGGCTCCACCCGCCCAGGGTGGGGTCAGAGCCCGATTCGTCCCCCCCCAACGTTCGACACAAGGCAGTTGTTCCGTCCTGCTGGGGTGATCTGGCCCCCGGTCCACGGCGAGGCTAGAGGCGCTCCGGTGAAGATCCGAAGTTTGCCTCTGGATGAACTCACCATCGATGACGAGCGCTCGCTCCGGCACGTCGGTCTGTACGCCGAGCTGAAGGCCGCACTCCGCCGCGATGGCTACCGCTTTCTGGTGCCCGAAGGTGGCGCGAGCTGGGACGAGGTGCTGTTCCTGAACCTGACCTTCTGGAGTCCGAGCGAGGGGGGCGACTTGCTGACGGGAGATCATGTCCCGGCTGATGTGGTGACGCATGTGGCGTGGCACCACCTCGCGTCCCGTCCTCTCGGGCTCGACCGACCGAAGCCAGCAGTAGAGGGCATGCTGCTCGCCGAGGCCATCGCCAGCGCGTTCGATCTCTACCTGGTGGGGCGTCTGCTCGGACGGTCACCCGACTCCGAGTTCCTGGAGTCGCAAGTCCCCGCGATGGCAGAAGCGGCCGAAGCGGCAGGACTCACGGACGAGGGCTTCGAGGCCTTGCTCGCCGAGGTGGCCAAGGATCCCGATCAGGCGTTCGAGGATCTCCGGTCTCTGCTGTTCGACGCTGGCGTGGAGCTGGTGCGGTGCAGCTCGATCGAGAGCGCCGCGGCGGTGCTCGAAAGGTTGAAGGGGCACCGGTTTGCGCCGCTCTTGCACCACTACGAGCTGTCGACGTGGATCCTTCATGCGCGCGCCGGAGGCGGATCGCTGGAGTCCGATGCCGCGGCACGCGCCGTGGACTCTGCCCTGCGCTCTGCGCCAGTCGCGCTCGACTGGCTCGAGGAGAACTGGGTGAGGGGGGGTGGGCAGGAGGCGACGCCGCGAGACTGACGGCGTCCAGAGGGACGCCGCGGCGACGCTCACCACCGGCCGCAGAGGTCGCGCGAGGGGTCGAATGGAGCAGGACCATTCGACGTTGCGCGACCACGCGAGGTGGGTGATCTTGTCTGGCAGGCATGCAGCTGGCCTGCTCGATTTGCGGTGCTTACGTGGAGATCGGCGCCGGGCGAGAGATGCGCCCGGCGCTGCCGTTTGTCTGCAAATCGTGCAAGGCAAAGAGCCGACAGACCGCATCCGTCACAGAGCAAGTGTCCGGGGCATCGACGGTCGACCCACCGCCGCCCCCCTCCGGAGACCCATCGCCGCCGACGAAGCGATCCGCGCGGCCCAAAGCGCCCGAATCAACCCTCGCCGAGGCGCGTCGAGCGCCGCTTGTGGTATCAGCTGCACTGTCGGAGTCCGTCACGCTGCTCGATGCCGCGGAGCCTCCGCCGCCCGAATCTGCGGAAGTGATCTCGCTGCGGGACCTGGAGATGATCCTCTCTCCAGGCATCGAGCCCCCTCCTCTGGATCCCGGAAACATCGAGGGCCGCGCCGCGCCGCCCGGAGAGAAGATCGTGTCCTCGTCGTCTGCGCCCCCGTTTCCACCACCGCCTCCCAAACCCCGTCAGCCCTTTCCGTCGACGTCGGGTGAGCCGCGCACGACCTCCTCCGCGCCGGCTGCCGCAGACGGTGCGCGCCCGACGCGTGACACCGAAGGGCTCGTCGATCGCTCGATCTTCCGCGTCGATTCGGTTCCACCGCCTCGACTGGCGGGAGGCGAAGAGGAGATCTCGGTCGACTTCGATCGGGGTGTCGAGTCGGGGCTGTCGGATCTGCGCCGCCTTTCGGGCGCTCCGCGCTCGGAGCCCACGCGTCGCCGGCCGATGCGAGCGGACGAGGATGTACTCCTCAACCTGAGCGGCGGGCTGTTCAGCTCGAGCTCTGCGCTCGTCACGCCGATGCCGCCTCAAGCCCTGGCACCCCCGCCAGTTCACCCCGCAGGGGCACCGCCCGCCATCCCGCCCCCTCCGCCGACTGCAGGTCCAGCTCCAGCCCTGGGTCCGACGCCGCTCATGTTCGCACCGGGCACGGCGTCGACCCCCCCGCTCGCGCATCGGCCGCAGCGTCGGGGTCTGCTCCTGGGCGCGCTGGCTGCGCTCGCCGTCGCCGGGATGGTAGCGGCCTTCATGCTGGCCTCGGGGGGCGGGGATACTCAACCCGGCAAAGAAGACGGCCATCTTGCAATGCTCGGGGCGACCACGACCGGGGCGCCTGAAGCTCCTCCCAGCTCCCCTCTCCCTGGCAGCCCGACGGCGCAGGAACTTTCCCCAGACGCCGCCGCGATGGCGTCGGTCGCGGCATCGGCGGCGTCGGCCCAGGCCCTGGTCGGCGCATCCAGCTCGAGTCCGACGGAGCCACGCCGTGAGACCGCTGCCCGTGATCGCGCTGCCGTGGCGCAGCCCGCCGCCAAGACGACGAAGGCAGCAGCGACGCCCACAGCGGCTCCGGAAGCGGCTCCCGCAGGAGCAGGTGACTTCAACCGATCCGCGGCCATCGCCGCGCTCAACGGCGCCGCGGCGAGCGCAGCGATGAGCTGCAAGCAGGGTGACGCCGGTGGCGCCAAGGTGTCCGTGACCTTCGCGCCGTCCGGACGGGTGACCTCGGCCAGGGTGGAGAGCGGTCCCTTCGTCGGGACCCCCACCGGTGGCTGCATCGCCACGGTGTTCCGGGGCGCGCGGGTCCCTCCCTTCAGCGGCGGCCCGGTCGCCGTGTCCAAGCAGGTCAACATCCGCTGACAGGACGCACAGAAGCTGCCTATGCTCGCGGCCCCGTGCTGGTTGCGCTCCGCGTAAAGAATCTGATCTTGATGGATGCGCTCGAGCTCCGGCTCGAGCCTGGGTTCAACGTCCTCACCGGTGAGACTGGTGCCGGCAAGTCGATCGTGGTGGGCGCCTTGTCGCTCGTGCTCGGTGGTCGCGCCAGCGCCGAGCAGGTCCGACCAGGCGCCGACGAGGCAGAGGTCGAGGCGCTCTTCGACGTTGGTGGCGCCGAGCGCATCACGGCAGCCCTCGAGGCCGCGGGCGTCTCCACCGCGAGTGGCGAGCTGGTGATCCGCCGCGTCGTGCAGGCGAGTGGTCGCTCGCGTGCCTACCTCAACGGTCGCCTCTGCACGGCGACGGAGCTCGCCGCCCTCGCCCCTGATCTCGCCGACATCGCCTCGCAGCACGAGAGCGTGGCGCTGACGGATCCGTCGACGCACCTGGGATACCTGGATCGCTTCGCGCGATTGCTGCCGGCGCGCAGTGAGCTCGCGGCCGACGTGCAGCGGCTCCAGGAGATCACCGCAGAACTCCATGCTTCCAGGCAGCTCGAGCGAGGGCGCGGGGAGCGTGAGGCGTTCCTCAGCTTCCAGCTCCAGGCCATCGACGCACTCGCGCCCCGCTCGGGAGAGCTGGCGGAGCTCGCGGCCGAGCGGAGCCGCCTCCGCCACGCTGGGCGGTTGCACGAGATCACCCAGCGGGCCGCGGCGCGTCTCGACCAGGGCGAGGATGCGCTCTGCGATGAGCTGGCGCGCCTCGCTTCGGAGCTGCGTGGGGCCGCCGATCTGGACGCAGCCCTCACGCCCGTCGCACGTGCCCTCGATGCCTGCTGGGACGAGCTTCGCGATGCCGCCCGCGAAATCGGTCGCTACGCCGAGCGTGCAGAGGCGGATCCGTCGCGGCTCGCCGAAGTGGAGGACCGGCTGTACCGGCTGGAGGGCCTGCTGCGGCAGCACGGGCCGACGCTGGACGACGTGCTCGCTGCGCGTGCGCGCATTGCGGACGAACTCTCGCGCCTCTCGGGGGTGGAGAGCCGGGTCGCGGACCTGGAGCGGCGTCGGGCCGAGCTGCTCGCCGTCGCTGGCGAGCGCGCGCGCAAGCTTTCCGTGAAACGACGCAAGGCGGGTGAGAAGCTCGGCGCGGCCATCTCCACGGAACTCTCGGAGCTGGGGATGGGAGGGGCGCGCGTCGTGGTCGATGTGGCTCCTCTCGCTGGAGAGCGCGCAGAGCTCGCGATCGATGGAGCGCGCCTCAGCCAGGAGGGCATCGACCGGGTGGAGTTCCTGATCTCCCCCAACAAGGGGATCGAGCCGCGTCCCCTGCGCCGGATCGCGTCGGGTGGCGAGCTCTCCCGCGCGCTCCTCGCCTTGAAGCGCGTGCTCGCCGAGTGCGGCCCAGCCGGGCTCTACGTGTTCGACGAAGTCGACAGCGGGGTCGGCGGCGCCGTGGCCGACAAGATCGGGAGGGCGATCGCCGACGTGGCCCGTCATCATCAGGTGCTGTGCATCACCCATCTGGCGCCAATCGCTGCGTTCGCAGGCGCGCACTTCGTGGTGTCCAAGAGCGACGCCGGCGGGGTCACCCGGAGCACGGTGGTCCGGGTGGGCAAGAAGGAGAGGGCCGCCGAGGTGGCGCGGATGCTCTCCGGCGCCAAGGTGACGCCCTCGGCGCTGAAGGCTGCGACGGAGCTGATCGAAGCTGCAGGGGGAGCGCTCTAGCGCTCGTCAGGGGAGCGCGCTGGCGCTCCTTCACGTCACCGGTCTGAAGGGCAGTCTCACTCTCCAGGACGACGGGGCTCTCCTGGTGGCCAGGGCTGCGCGTCTTCCTCGGCTCTCTGCGGAAAACTGTTGTCTCGGGGCGTCATCTGGGAGTCCGACGCGTCAACGTGCCAGCGCCCCAAAGTTCGGTCCCGGAGCGCATGAAGCCCTGAAATCAGGCAGTTTGGCCAGGAGTAACGCGCTCGATGCGCAGCGTCAGGCCACAGCCGCGGGGTGGTGGAATTGGGATCTGACATCAGGCCAGACCGGATGTCTGTTTCCAGATCTCTCAACGCATTGTAGGCGCCTTGGGGACTTTTCCTCGAGAAGCGCAATGAGCACGATCCCGCCTCCGCCGTCGTCCAGCTCCTTCGGGGGCATGGGGACTGCCCGTGAGGTTCACCCTCCGGCAGCGGGGCAACGCGCGCGTGGCAGCCAGCAAACGTTGAAGCGACCGATGGACCGGGAGCTCGAGTCGTTGAGGGTCCTCAGCGGCACAATCCTGTTGATGCGAGCCCTCTCCGCGGAGGAGATGAGGAAGCTTCCCGTGCTCCAGATGTACGTGTTCAAGGCCAAGCAGAACACGATCGAGAAAAGCCTCGGTCGCGCCCGGAAAAAGCTGGGCATCCAGCCGTCCCGCCGCGATCCGGAAGGGCTCCTGCGCCGCGCCTCCGAGCTGGGCATCGGCGTGGACCCGGAGCACGTCGAGGTGGCCAGGCGGTTCATCGACGCCTGGATCAGCGACGCGGCCAACGAGACCTTCGAGCGCCAGCTCGCCCATGCGGACAACGCCCGGCTCGCCTCGCGGCGCGCGCTCCGGGCGATGCGGCGGGCGTGGCGTGACTTCGCCGAGGCGCTCGATCGGGCTGGCTGGCACCCCTTCGGTCCAGACGACCTCAAAGGGCAGGCAGAGGCGCTCGGTCTGCAGTTCGCGCCGATCCCTCGCGACCCATCGGAGCTCTCCTGGACCAGGGTGCTGAAGATGGCCTGCTCCCGTTCGTCCCCCGCGACACTGCATGCCTGGGCGGAGCTGCTCGAGCGCCACGCGGCTCCGGCGCAGGTCCGGGCCGTGTTCAAGCGGGTCGCTCAGGCGGCGGAGCGATACCGGGAGCGTCCTCCTCTGCCCGACGATCAGCTCGATGCCATCACCAAGGGTCCGCCTCATTCACCCGAGCTGGAAGAGCGTCTGGAGGCCTTCCTCGCCGTGCTCTATGCGCCGTGATTGAACTCCAGGGACGCCGCATGGGAGGACATCGGCCATGATATCGCGCCAAGGCGCTCAGACGCCCAGCGGCCGCGCCATCGAGCTCGTCGCGCGCTGTCACGCGCTGCGGAAGAGGCTTCGCCGGGTCGGTCGGTTCGACGTGACGCTGGCGGCCAGGCTCATGCTCCTCCTGGGTGAGCGGCTGCGATGTGGAGAGCGCATTCCGGCCTTCGTCCGCCACTACCGGCGCGTGATCGCGCGCGAGCACCTCGCGCTGCTCGTCGGAGCCCTCGCCGCCCGCGCCGTCGCCGGGGAGCTGGACGCGATGCGGTGCGATCAACGCTCACCGCTGCGTTTGCGAGATTTCCTCGAGTCGGTGCGGGTCGCCGTCCGCTGGGTATGCCTTGCGCGGACGTTCGAGCCGGTGGACCTGCCAGCCTGGAGCGCACTCTCGCATGCCGTATGGCGCTTCGACGACGCGCTCTCGGAGCGGCACCATGGCGACGCCGTGGAGGCGCTGGAGGTCCAGCCCATCGACGCCAGAGACCCTGCCGCCTGGCTGGCGCGAGCGGGACTTCGGCCTCGCCGCGGGAAGGGGCAGCGCAAGACGCGCTCGGCCGTGAGGCTGACGTGGGCGTCCCTCGACGCTTATCTGCGCCGTGGTCGCGGAGGGGAGCAGGTCGAGGCACGGGCGGCGCTCGACGGGGGCTTCGCACAGACGCTCGAGCGGCTGATCGGACGCAGAGGTGAACGTGTCAGCGAAGCGGCCCGGCGGTGGATGGCAGCCCGACGCGGGACCGCAGCCATCCACCGCGACTGGTCACTCGCCCTCCCCGCTCGCCCTCCCTCGCCTTCCCCTGCACGCACCACGCCGGGAGCGCCACGCCTCTCCCCCACGGGAAACGAACTTCTCGGCGTCTCCCCGCGCGTGATCTGCGCCTGTGATGCGTGCGGCGCCTTCTATCTCGCGCAACCAGAGGGCGGCGTCTCTCGCCTCCGGCCCGGGGAGTCTCTCTCGACGCAGGTCACCGAGGCGCGGCTCTCCGGTGGGGTCAGCGCGATCGGTCACATCCACCCCGAATACCCGGGCGGCGGCTCGTTTCTGCTGATGGGTACGGGACATGGCGTACTCCACTGCATGGCGGACGTCTCCGGGTGTACCGAGGAGGTCTGGCGCGTCCACCTGGAGGGATGGTGGACGCGCGCCGGAGCGGCACGCGCACTCCGCCCCGAAGAACCGGGGGGTCAGCACGAGCACGGCAGCGCCCTCGACGAGATCACGGCCATCGCCGCCTGGGGAGTGCGCGCCGCGCGCGGCATCGTCGCGGCGACGCGACGTCGCTCCGTGTTCGTCGTGCGGTTCGCGCGGAGCGGTACCTGGATCCGACGTCTCCTGGTGCCTGCGCGTAGCTTCATCCGGGCCCTCCTCCCCGTGGCGGGCGGGTTGCTCGGTCTCACGGCAGGTGGTGAGCTGGTGAAGCTCCCGAGCCGTGCCCTGCGAGGCCGCGGAACCATCGAGCGGCTGGGCGCGATGGACATGGACGGGAGCCGCCTCGCCGTCGCGGCACTCGATCGACGGCTCTCCTCTGCCCTGCTGGTCACAAGCCCGGAGACCACGGCCCTTTACGATGCGGAGGCGGGTCGGCTCCTGCGCCTGCCCTCCTTCGGCACCCAGACCGTGTGCGCAGCGACCGCCGATCTCGAGGGCAGGCGACACGTACTCCTGGGAAGCGCGAGCGGTCTGGTGACGCTATGGGACGCGAACGCGCTCAAGGCCTGCCGCAGAACAGACACCGCCGCACACCGCCTCCAACCCTGTGCAGCCATCTCGCTCGGAAGCGCCGAGATCGCACGGATCGAGGTCACCAGGTCCGTGACCTCTCCAGTCCCTCATGGGACTGCAGCGGGTCATCTGCTCGTCTCCCTCAAGGACGGCTCGGCCCACTTGCTGCGCCTGGACACGAGCGAACCCCTTCCCCTGCGAGCCACCTGTTCCCGGCACGTCGACGTCCCACGAAGCGCGGAGGCACAGTCTCCCTTCCCCGATGTGCGGTCGCCTCTTCCCCCGTCGGAGGCATCCAGGAGGAGAGAGGCGCCGATGGCGGCAGATCGATCGGACGCTCCTCGAGACGACGTCCCCGAGAGCGGCGCGCGCTGGTCACGCCCCGCTCTGGAGGAGGCGTGGGGCCCAGATCTGGTCGAGCGCCGCGGCTAGCCTCTTCTCGCGCGTCCCCTCGCTGGCACGACGGTCAGCTACGCGCCAGCGCGTAGTCGTTCAGGTCGACGCGAATGAGATCCTTGAGCCACGGGTGGACCGAGACCGCCGTCCGGTACAACCCCTGGGCGATGCGCCGGTAGCTCGTGTGACCCTGCTTCGCGGAGCGCAGCTCGATGATGTGAAACAGCTCCCGGAGGTTCAGCGTCCAGAGTGCTCGGATCCGGTAGCCCAGAGGCACCGCGTATTGAGCCTCGAGAGGATGCGTCTTCTCCAGCTCCTCCCATGCATCCTGCGCCGTCAGCAAGGCGATGTGGAACGGCTCTCCGCACCCCAGCTCGCCGAGTTCCAGAGGAGTCTCGAAGCCCAGGCGGCAGCTCAGACGCTGCACCGCCGGGGTGAGCATCCGGTGACGCTGTAGATCGCGCCACGCTCCGAAGTCCAGCATCAGCTCGAACGTCATCGTCGACGCCTCGAAGCCACGCGGCGGGGCCTCGTACGGCCCACGCCGCGCGCACGAGGAGGCAACGAGGGACGCAAGCTCGGCCTGCGACGAGTTCCGGAGCGCCTCCATGACCCCGAAGGCGTGCAACCCTGGCTGGCTCGACTCGTACACTAGGGCGAGCGCGATGCGCTCCAGCGCATCCTTGTCGTGGCGCACGAGCCGCACCGGCTGACTGACCACCATGGTGGCGCTGAGTCCCTCCTCGGGTGGCGTGTAGACGCGACGAAGCGCGCCGGCCACGGTATCGGGCAGGGCCTGTCGCTGCTCACTCGAGGCCGCATACTTCACGAGCGTGGGGGCCACCGTGAGCGCGGCGGTGCGCATCTCTCCACCGATCCGACGGACCTCTGCCAGCGGGCTGGAGAGCAACTTGCTGATGAGCATCTCCAGGGTCCGCGCGTTCGCCGTGAGCCCGAGGTTCGTGCGTGTCCCCGCTGGCAGAAGGCCTCGGAGGAGATCGCAGGCCTGGGAGCGAATCGCGGCCGCGTAAGCGCCCTCCGACGATCCCTCTGCCTTCGGGAAGCGCCGCTGGAGCGCCTCCGAGACCTTCGGCATGAGGGTCATGTACGTACTGAAGAGGCGACGGCAGGCCGCCTGGTAGCGCTCGCGCGCAGCCTCGGGGAGCTCGGGCAGGTCCACGAAGGACGACTGGTCGAACACCACGTAGCGCGTGCTCTTCTCGGTATACGAAGCGAGGCGGAGATCCTCGATCGCCTTCGACGCGATGATGCTCACGTTCTCGATCGCCAGATGCACCACCGCGTGCTCGGCGACGGATGCGTGGCCGTACCCGACCACCCACTTCTCGTGAAACGCCCGCGCCTTCTCGGAGGCGAGCCCGAACGCGTGACGTGGCGCATCGACCACGTCGAGATCCTGGTCGCCCAGGAGCTTGGCCAGGTTGGTCCGAAGATCCTCACGACTGCGCGAGTAGTATGCGAACAGCACGGCGATGACCTCTTCCGGCAATCCCGAAAGAGCGAACACGTCATCGGTCAAGCTCGATACATAGGGCGCGATCCGGCTGCGCTCGGCGTCATCCAGAGCCATGCGCCCGCTTTACCCTCGCGTGCGCCTGCGGTCGAGGGGATGTAAGCAGGTGACGCACCGCGCGTCGCGGTCGGACGGAGAGGTCGGCGCGGTCCCCTGCGAGAGGGCACCGCCCGTCCATGAAATGCCTCAGATGGCCAGAGCCGCCTGTAGCTCGAACGGATCGGGGAAGATCTCACTTCTTTCGAGCGATCGGGAGCGACGCGTCAACACCTCGCACCCCGACTTGGTGACGACGAGGGTATGCTCGAACTGCGCCGACAGGGAGCCGTCGGCGGTCACGGCCGTCCATTTGTCCTCGAGCACCTCGACCTCGTGGGTCCCGATGTTGATCATCGGCTCGATGGTGAAGACCATCCCTGCACGGAGGCGCAGGCCCGAGTTCCGGGTTCCCACATGCGACACCTGCGGCGGCTCGTGGAACCGCCGGCCAATCCCGTGCCCGACGAAGGCTCGTACCACCGAGCACCCCTGCCCCTCCGCGAACTCCTGGATGGCCGCCCCGATGTCACCGAGCCGCGCGCCGTCCCGCACCTGAGCGATCCCGAGCGCGAGGCTGCGCCGGGACACCTCGGTCACATGCTTGGCCTCGGGCGACGGCTCGCCGATGTAGAAGGTCGCCGACGTGTCGCCGTAGAACCCGTTGAAGATGGTGGTGACGTCGACGTTGATGATGTCGCCCGGCTCCAGCACCTGCTCGCCCGGGATGCCATGGCACACCACCTCGTTGATCGAGGTGCAGACGCTCTTGGGGAAGCCGTGATAGTTGAGCGGCGCCGGGACGCCGCCTCGCCGCAGCGTGTCCTGATGGACGAACTGGTTGATGTCCTCGGTGGTGATGCCAGGGCGGAGCATGTCGCCCACAGCGAGGAGCGTCTCCGCCGCCATCTGGCCCGCGACGCGGAGCCCATCCACCTCTTTGACCGTCTTGATGCTGACGTTGCTCACGGTGCAGAAAACTCCCCCAGCGCGACAGCCTCCCGCACGACGGCGGCGACTTCGGCTGTGTCGGGTGACAGATGCCAGTGAATCACTGGCTCTCCCGTCTCCTCGGAGAAATAACGAATGAACCCGATGAAGGTGAGACCCTGGAGCCGCGCATCGAAGGCTCTGGCGATGCCGTAAGCGGGGCTCGTGGGTCGGATGGTTAGCTCGAACGCTCGATCCGCCACCCTGGGGGAGGCGAGGGGAGGATAGCCGATCTGTATCGCCAGGTGGTAGGTGCTCTCATCTCCCACGGAGTCGACGGTGACGGTGTTGATCCGTACCCGCGCCACGACATCGGCCGTCAACGCGCGCTCCCGGAGCAGCTTGTCCCCTCGGGGTGAGGGGTTCTCGAGCGTGAGCCCCACGGCTGCGGGCTCGATGTTGTCATCGAAGACCTCCCTGGCTCGGCTGTCATAGACGGCCAGGGAGGCCCTGCCTTCATCGCGCTGTGTCGCCGGCTCCCTGGTGGCGCCACAGCCGGCGCCACCCATCATGGCGACGGCAACGGCGAGGACACCGGAGAGCAGGAGCGCGCGTCGCATGAGGTCCAGCGGGGGGTCGGTAGCACGTTGCCCATGGTTTGTCAGGGCGGGGCGCGCGATGATACCTTCATGGAGCCGTTTGCCGCGGCCAGAGGATTGAGTTCAGAGCTTGAAAGGCCCTCAGGGGCCGGAGGAAGTAGATGAAAGCGAAGAGGCTCCTCGGAGCAGCGCTGGCTCTCGGATTGGGACTGGGGGCAGTCACGAGCACCACGATCGTCGAGGCCCAGGGCAAGAAGAGCAGCAAGGCGCCAGCCGCTCCTGCCATCGCAGCCACGCCTCCGACGACGAAGTTGAGCATCGCTCTCATCCCCCGCGCTCAGGACAAGAAGGCGAAGACGCTGAGCTGGGGCATGACGCCGGCTCAGGTCGCCAGCGTCATCGACAAGGTGATCGACGAGTCCCACGCGGAGGACTTTCGCAAGACGCCGGGGGGACCGAACCTGACCAAGCTCGAGCAGCAGGTTCAGCAGGAGAAGATCGAGTTCAAGCAGAGCCGGGTCGACTTCGGCGCGACACCCACCGGCATCGACTCGACGCCGCTCAAGGGCGAGTACACCTACAACAACAAGGAGGCGATGCTCACCTACGAGCGAGGGAAGGCGAAGACCCACTTCTTCTTCATCCAGGATCGGCTCTGGAAGATCATCGACGAGCGCACCCTGGGTGAGGGGAGCAAGGCGGGCAAGGACTACGCCGAGGCGGTATCGAAGCTCGCAAACACCTTTGGCATCGCAGGTCGGGTGCTGCCGGCGGACTTCGACAACGGCCGCTACTCCACCGAGGTCGACTGGAAGGATGCTTCGACGCACCTCCGAGCGGTCCAGCGGCACGACACGGCGCTCGCGATCATCCTCGAGGACAACGTGACCCTCGGAAACCTCGACGCCCTGCGCCCGAACAAGCCGGCTGACGACAATGGGATCGATCCTGCCGTCGCCGCCGCCGTCCGCAAAGACGGCGCTCCGCCGGATCCCAAGCAGGACGAAAAAAAGAAGTAGCCTTCGGCTCGCCAGGGCCTCCGGGCTGCAAAACCCGAGAGGCCCCGAGTCTCCCCAGGCCTGTTTCGCATGCAGCACGCCGCGCGGTGGCGCGAGCGCCGCGCCGTGGCTCAGGAGACCAGCGAAGCTCCCTCGGGCACCCTGGCGCCGCTGGTCACCACGACCTTGGCCGATGGGGCGACCGCCAGCACCGCAGGCTCGATCACGCCACGGGTCGTGAGCGTGACGCCGGGACAACCCGAGTAGGAACCCGCCAGGTGGAGGGTCAGGTGGTCGGGCTCCACGGCCACGACGTACAGCTCGCCCCCATCGGCTTTCACCAGTGGTGCGAGAACCTCACGGCAAACCTTCAAAAGCTGATCGATCGAGGCAGGCATGGTCGGTAGCGACCGGCGACGATGCCAGCGCGCGAGCCAGGTTAGCACGGCTCCAGGTCCTCACGGAACGGAGAGACACAGGGGCGCGGGTCGTTCAGAAGGTGAAACATACGGGGAAGCTGTAGAGCAGACACTGTAGCCGGAAGCTGGCTCGCTCCAGCGCGAGGACATCTTCCGGGGTGTAGGCGTGTCCTGGGGCCGACAGCGCCTCCACACGCGCCCGATCCCCCAGCAACCGCACAGCGGAGAGCGGCCCTGTCCCGGGGATGGATCGCCAGGGCGTCGCGGCGGCAGTCATGGCCCAGCGCATGGTGTCGGCATCAGCAGGCAGGTCCTCGCCAGCAGGATCGAATCGAAGCGGCGCCTCCGCGCCGTCCACCGCTGCAAGCAGCGCCGCGATCCAGCGGGCGGAGCGCGCCATGCGGTCGTAGTGAAGCGTGTCCGGCAGATCGGAGGGCTTATGGTAACGCGGCGTGCGGCCACTGGACAGAAAGAGGAAGGGGACCTCTTTGTCGCGAAATACATCGTAGTCCGAGACGGGCTGAGGCCGGTACCCGGGCAGGTTCTCCACCAGGTGGATCCCCATGCGCCGCACCGCCAGGCCCTGCTCCTGCACCGAATCCACCATCGCCCCGAGCCCTGAAGTCTTCTCGGCCCCGCAGGCAAACAGGGTGTCGGCCGAAGCGCGCCACACCACGCCACCGACCAGATCGAGGACGACCGCCAGCCGGATGGCGGACACTGCGCCCAGCTCACGCGGTGGCGCGGTGGCGAAACGAACCGACCCCTGGGTGGGGAGCCCGAAGTAGGGAGCCTCCTCGGTGTTGAAGAACGTGAAAAAGACGGGGCGCTCGAGCTGCTTCGCACGCACCAGAGGCGCTGCCGCGAGCAACACCGCGATCGCTGCCGCGTTGTCGTCGGCGCCGAGCACCAGGCCGTCCTCCGTCTCGCCGAGGTGATCGAAGTGCGCCCCGACGAGTAGCGCTTCACGGGCTTCGGGGTCTGTCCCGGGGATCCACCCCACGACGTTGTCGCCGACCCGCCCACCGCCGCGGAGGCCTGGGATGGGCATGAAGTAGCTCCCCACGGAGGGCAACGGCTCCACCCCTGACGCTTCGAGCTGCTGGCCGAGGTAGCGCGCGGCCTCTTCGTTTTCTCGTGTCCCGGGCTTCCGCCCTTTCCACGCAGGCGACGCGAGCTGCTCGACTTGCTCCCGCATCACGGGCGACAGCGGATCTCGCGGAGGAAAGTCTGCACCCGACAGCCGCCGCGCGCCCAGCTGATCCAGCACGACCAGCAGCGACACCGCCGCGACGACAAGCCCGATCCCACGACGACGGCGGCGACGATGCCGCGCGCTGCGCTCATCGGCAGAAGGCTGAGCGTCACCCACCGAAACGCGCGCTCAGATCGGCGACACCAGCACGGCCACGCCCGCATCCGGTGCCAGTTCGGGCACACGCTCGATGGCCACCCCGTAGATCCGGCCCGTGAGTTCCACCGAACCACTCCACGGCCCCGCCTCGGTCTTGGCCACCGGATCCAGCTTCTCGATCGCCTCGACGTTGACATCCGGGGTCACCGCCTCTGCGTACGCCTTGGAGCCCTTGAAGACGAAGGTGTACAGGAGCGGCGTCATCTTCAACGAGTCGCGCTTCGCCACCTCGGTCATCTCTTGCTTGGCTGCGGTCTGCAAGCGGTAGGAGTAGGCGCGCAGGGACCACCCGGTCACCAGCATCCCCTTCACCTGGTTGTCGGGTGCTTTGATCGGATGGGCGAGCACCCACTGCTCGTCCTGGCCGTTGCGCACACCGCGCATCTCTTGCATGTGGCCGAACACCTCGACGGTACCGCTCGTGGGATCGGAGGCCTTCTTCAGGTCCGGGAAGGTGGCCAGCACCGATCGGTTGGCCAGCATGTCCGGGTCTCCCTCGCTGCGCAGGACGACGCCCGTCGGATCGGCGAACGAGAAAAAGGTCACCTTGGAGACCAGCAGGTCCTTGTCCGACGCGCGCCCTACCTCGAGGGCCTTGCGCAGCGCGACGAGATCGGCCCCGGGGTCCGTGTCGACCATCTCGCCCACCTTCTTGGCGCCATTCGGCAGGCCACGCCGCACCTGCTCTACGTCCGTCTTGAGGACGGGCGCGAGCTTCGCCGCCAGGTCAGCGGCGTATTTCTGCGACGCCTTCCCCTGATCCTTGCAGCCGAGGGTGAACGACACACACAGGGAGGCTGCGAGCAGCAGCACACTCATGGCGCTCCAGGAGGCGCCGCGTCTCCCAGCTCGGCACGACGAAAGCAGGTGATGGGTCGACTTCATGGTGTCCTGAGACGCTCGGAGAGCGGTGGAGGTTCCTGTCATCGTCGGCATCGGGCGTCAGAGAATTTGCGGGCTGACGAACACGAACTCCAGCCGCGCGTTCCGCCCACGCGCTGGTCCTCGCGGATCGGCGAGCGGGGAGCGCGCCCCTGCGAGCACCGTCTCGACCCGCTGGACGCGGGCCGCGCGGAGCACGGTGACGACCTTCTCGGCGCGGGACTTCCAGGCCGCCTGCTCCTGCGAAGTCGGCTCCTTGTCCGCGTGCAGCACCGCTGCAATGGGGAAGTCGGGGTAGGCCACCGCAAACCGCGCCAGCTCCTGCAATTGCTTTTCGCCAGCAGGGGTGAGCGTGCCTCCGTTGCCGAAGAGCCCCCGCAGGGTGACGACGACCCCTCGATCGTCGCGTGACGGTGCCCAGCCTCCCGCAGCCGCGATGGCCGACAGCAGCTCATCCCCGCGTCCCGGCGCCTTCGTGACCGGCGTGGCCGCCCGCCGCCGCGCGGTGAGCACGTCCAGACACCGCGCCCGCACCCGTGACGCCTCGTCGATGGGAACGACCGCGGGAGAGCCCGAGAGCGCGGCGTCGAGCTTGTCGACGCCGGCGCTCGCCTCGTCCAGCCGCGCCGCGAGAGAAGGTGTCGCGCCCGCCGTCCCTGTGGCCTGCACGTCGGCAGCAGGCGCCGTCGCTCCCCCGGCCTCGCCATCTCCCAGGAGCCGAGCCGCCGCGCAGAGCGTCCGCGCCTGCAACACCAGCGCCCGCGCCGCAGCCAGACGCGCCTTCTCTCGCTCGGGATCCGCCTTGCCAGACGGAGCGATCGGCTGCGCCTCGCGCGCCACCTTGTGCTTCATGTCGATCGCGTCGAGCTCCGCGGCCACGCGCGCCTGCTCGGCCTCGATCTGCGAAAGCTCCTTGCCCGCGGCTTCCAGCAGCTTGCTCGCTTCGGCGCCTGCCTCCTCGGCGTGAGCCACCCGGGAAAGAACGTGGGCGTGCGAGAACGCGGCAAGCGCCCGCTCCCCCAGCATCTGGGCCCCGGCGCGATCGCCCTGCTCGAACGCAACCCGAGCCTCCTCGCGGAGCTTCTCCGCGTGCGCGAAGGCTCCCGGCGCATACTTCTTCGCGTCCTGCGCCGCGGCGCCCTGTCGCACCGCATCGACCTCTCCGAGTACCGACGGGGGAGGGATGGGCGCGCAGGCCGCCATCAGCATCGCCACGACCACCGCGTGGGCAACCTGGCTCTTCATTTTCCGCCCTTCTTCGTCGCGGAGCTGCCGGAGACCTGACCGCCTCCCTTGCTCGTCGAGCTGCCTTTGCCCCCACCGCCCGCGCTCGGAGGCGTCGCCCCCTTTCGACCCCCCGCGACCCGGGCCTCCTCCGCGGCAGCGGCGGCTCGGGCCGCCTCTCGGCCTTCCGCCTCCACCCGCGAAAGTTCAGCCTCCGCACGCGCCAGACGCGCCTGCGTCTCGGCGAGGAGCGTCCGCGCGCGCTCCAGCTGCGCCGCAACCTCGCGCGCCTTCTTCGCCGTCTCCTGAGTCTTCTTCTCCGTGTCCGCGGCACGCAGCAGGGCCCGCGCCGTCTCGGCCCACTCCAGCGACACCCCGTACAGCTTGTGCGCATGCGCCGGATCGTGCGCGTCCAGTGTCCCCTGCGCCCGAACGAGTGCACGCCGCGCCTGCTCGACAGGCTCTGCCACCATGCGCTGCACCTCTGCGGGCTGGCGGCCGATCTCCTGGAGCACCTGCTCCGCCTTCGCTCCGTCCGACCCCCGCGGGGCCGGTGGAACGTGCGTCAATGGGCGCTCGTCCCCTCCGTGGGCTTGCCCTTCCGCGGGGACGAAGATCAGGGTCGCGCCCAGCGCGACCGAGGCAAACCAGGGCGAGCACAGCACGCGAAACAGCACGCGAAACAGCACGCAAGCCAGGTAGCAAAGGGGGCAAGCGCGGGCAAGCCGCGCCGTGCCCTGGCGTCATTTGGGGAGAAAGTTCTGCACCGACCAGTCGATGCGCGCCTGCAGCCGCTCCACCTCGGCCTTCGGCCCGCCCGCTTCCAGCAGGTAGACGTGCTTTTTGTCGACGAACACCGTCAGGTAATAGAGGTGCGGCGTCTTCCCCTCATCGTGCCCGAACCGAAACTGCACCCCTGGCAACCCGCTCTGGCACTTCACGTCCGACTTCCCCAGCAGAGCGTAGCCGCCAGTCTCCCGCATCCGGTTCTCGAGCACCTTCGACCAGAAGGCGAGGTCACCTCGGGGCTCGTTGTCCTGCGCCCGGACGCCGAGCACCACCCCCTCGGCGGTGGTCGCGCGATGCTCGTTGCTGCCGTAGCGGTCCTCCAGCTCGACGAATCCCGTCGGCGTCGCTGCAACGAACGGAGCGCCACAGCCCGTCACGACCCCGGCGACCACGGCAAGCCAGCCCATCATCTTCACAGAAAGCATGTTCCAGTGCCTCGCCTACAGGTTGAGCAGCCTCGAGAGACCCAGCGCGTGCAGCCAGGGGATGGGAAGGCGGGCTCCCCCCGGATCGATGGTCTCTTTGGGTCGCGACTGAAAGAGCACGGTGATCGTGGAAAACGACGCCTTGTCGCGCATGACCTTCAGCCGTCCCTCCAGCCGCTCGATGTCACCCGACACGCGACCGAGTTCCTTCTCCAGCAGCAGCGACTCCTCGACGTTCGACGCCTTGTCGAGCAGCTTCTCCACCCGATCCCGGACCGCCCGCGCGTTGCGGAGACGCACCTCCAGATCGAGGAACTCCTCGGTCACATCCTCCACCTTCACGTCCCGCTTCAGCACGTCGCCCATCGCCTCCAGCCGACGGACGGCCGTGTCGAAGGCCGCGGCAGGGACGCGGACGGTGATCTCCAAGTCGGTGCGCTTCGACATGAAGCCCCCCAGCTCGACAGCCATCGCCTCGACCCGGTTCAGCGAGGCCGCCATGTCGAACGCGGCCATCAACATCCGCGCGGTGTACACGAGCAGCGGTGCCCGTGCTTCCACCGCCTGAGAGACCTTCGCGCCCGTCGCCGCTCCGCCCCCTCCTGACGAGCCAGCCGCCGATCCTGCCGGAGGCGGCGGCGCCTCCTTCGCCAGCGCGCGCGATGCGCTCCAGGTCTCCGCACGCTCGTCATCCATGGCCGGCACGGCGCCGACCTCCTCCAGGCCGTCGGCCATGGCGGGAGCGCTCTCCGCGACGAGCGACGGCCCTCGAACGAGCATCGGCGGCCGAGAGGTCGCGTCGTATCCGCCACCTCCGCACCCGAGCGCGGCCACACCCATGAACATGGCCCAGGGAAAGACAAGGTTCTGCATGCACCCTCGGCGTCGGAACGCTCCCCAGAACTGTTCCTGCCGGCGTCACCTTACACCCGTTCGCCCTGCTCCGTGTCCTCCTCGCATGAGGGATCACCCAGGCTTCGGGCGAGGGGTCGTTCAGGCTTCCCGCTGTCCCTGCATGTGGCGGATCTGCCGATTCCAGTACGACAGCCCCGACACCACGCCGGCGACTCCCGCCGCCCACAGCGTGGCCGACAGCGCCGCCGGCCAGATGAGAGCGGCCAGCACCGCTGCGAACTGCACCACCGTGGCCGCCTTCCCGGGGATGTTCGCCCGGGCGACCGAGAGCCTCGCTCCCCGGAACCGAGGCGAGAGCCCGATCCAGAGCACCAGCGGCAGCTGCAAGATCTCCCGCGTGAGCAGCGCCACGACCCCCCACCCCGGGATCCGACCCTGCACCACCAGCGTCAGCATCACGGCCAGCGCGAAGGCCTTGTCACAGAGCGGATCGATCACGGCCCCCGTCGCGGTCGCGTGCCGAGAACTCCGCGCGACCCAGCCATCGAGCATGTCCGAGAACCCGGCAGCGGCCAGCACGGCCAGCGCCGGAAGGGGTCGATCCGCGACGAAGGGAAACAGGATCCCGAGCGGCAGCCGGGTGTAGCTGATCAGGTTGGGCAGGAGCAGCAGATCGCGCGGGGTGATCTCGGCCATGCGGAACTGCCATGGGCGAGGCCCTTCGCAGAGCCACGCCCCGTGGGGGAATCTCTCAGGGGTTGGACTCGGGCGTGCGCACCGTGAGCACGGGCGCATCGGCCTTGCGGATCACCTTCTCGGCCACACTGCCGAGGAACATGTGCGCCATGCCTTTTCGCCCGTGGGTCCCCATCACGATGAGCGTCGGCTTGACCTCCTCGGCCGTCGCCAGGATCTCGCTCGCCGGATCCCCCTCGCGGAGGACGCTGCGAAGCCCCCCCGACTGCGCTGCGAGCTGCTCCAGCGCGCGCGCCGCCGCGACCGACACCTCCGTGTGGAACCCTGGCATCAGCGTCGGCTCCAGGCCCGGGTAGGTATACACCGGGAGCTGGTAGACATGCATCAGCACCACCTCGGCGCCCGTCCTTGCCGCGAGCTCCTTGGCCTTCTCGATCGCCTTCAACGAGGCAGACTCGAAGTCCACCGGTACCAAGATCACCTGCTGTGTCGCTTCTGCCATCACGCTCACCTCGTCCTTGGAGGACGTCACGTCAAGTCGTCCAGGAGCATCTCGGATCGAAACACGAAAAGCGGGCAAAATCTCCGCCCATGAAGTTCAGGGCTCTTCCGAGACGTCCGTGTACATCTCCCGCTCGTGGGCGTTCATCGGCCAGGGCGTATTTGCTCTGACCTTGGGGAGGGCCATGTCGTTTCCCCGCGGCAACCTGGAGCGCGCCTCTTCCAGGGACCGAGTCGCCTGCGCATACCGGAGCCGTGCCGCGTCGAGCGCCTCCCTCGCCGCCGCGCACCGGGCCTCGAGCCGCGCACGCTCTGCCATCCTCTCGGCGAGGTAGATGGCGTCGGCGGCCGCTCGGCTTCCGGGCCGGGTGCGGGTCTCCCGCTCCGCATGTTCGAGAGCGCGGTTCGCCTCTTCCAGCGCGGCAGAGGCCTCCATGGCCATCGGCTCGGTCCAGGCCTGCTCCATGAGCGCGCGTGCGCGTTCCACCGACGTCCCGTCGCTACCGACCGCCTCGAGCCGACCTGCGCAGCCCACGACCACCGGCGCGACAGCACAGAGAAGCAGCGTCCACCTCATCGCTCAGCTCCCTTCCGCGCGGCGAGATCGATCTTCGCCGCCTGATCGGACAGCAAGCTCGTATCGCCCACCGTCCGCTGCACGGCGTCGCGCAGGCTGGCGTCACGCACCGTGAGCAGCGCGACCTCCGCATCCGCCTCCGCCCGCCGGGCCAACCCTACCGCGCCATCCCGATCCCCCTGGGCCAGCCGACCCGAGGCGCGCTGGAGGTGCTCCTGCGCGAGGGCCACATAGATCTGCGCCGAAGGCTCATCGGCGGCCCCCGCCTCCTCTGCCTCGCGCAGGGCCTCACGGGCCTTGCTGATCTCCGGCAGAGCCACCCCGCTCTGGGTGGCGAGGCACCCTCCGAGCGAGGTCAGGAGAGCGAGCGCGGCGGTGAGCCGAACGAGGGGTGACGAGCAAGTCCGCATCCATCCTCCAGAGTCAGGCCCGGAGCATTGCTACCGATGATCCCATCGCGGCAAGTTACAGGCAGAAAACGAGCCAGGACGGCGAGCCTCAACCGAACGTGGATGGCCAGACGCCGCTGCAGAAGGCCCTGCTGCAACGCTGAAGAGAACACCGCTGCGAGGCGACCTCCGAGCGACGGATCCCCCCTCAGCCCGTGACTCGACCTCGGCTCGTCGCGTGCAGAGAGCGTACGGACAGCCAGGCGAGACCGACACGGCACCTCATCACAGCGTTCTGTGAAGCGCTCCAGCTCGCGGCGGGCCCACTTCACTCCATGCCGATCACTTCCACAACTTTTCGGCAGCCGAGACGCACCGGCTGCCGAAGAGACACGAAGGGTGGGGGTGACCGCACAGAAGCTCAGAGAATCGGTCCGTCTCCTCCTTCGATCTGCGCCGTCCCACGCGCCACCTCGAGAGGCGCCACACCATCCAGCGCGGCGAGCGCGCTCGTGGTGAACGCCGGGCCCCACTCACGCAACGCGGCGATGTGCTCGGCACGATCATCCTGCCGAAGATCATGCCCCTTCACCACGAGCAGCGGCGAGACGAAGCGGGTCGGTTGCTCGGTCGGCTCCGCCTTGAGGAGACGCAGTAGCTCCAGCCCGAACTGGGTGGTCGAGGCGAACGCCCCTGGCCCTTGCTGCGGGGTCTTCACATCGCTGTGACCGAACCAGAGCAAGGCCTCTCCCGCGAGCGCACGCCGCGCGAGCCGGACGAAGGGATCCATGTGCACATCCAGGGGCATTCTCTCCGTGGTCAGTGCAGCGTGGCCGCTGTCGAGCGCGATCCACCCCGCGAGCTGACGCGCGTCCGGGCCGCTCAGAATCTCACGCACCAGCGCGTACCCTGCCGAGAAGCTCACTGCGACGATCCGCCGATAGCTCTCGCACGGGCTCGCACCGCAATACGAGAGGAGCGGTTCGAGGAGGTGTCCTCCGGGGCTGCGGAGACTGGAAGCCAGCTGCACGTAAGCCGAGGAGAATGCGCCAGCAAAAATGGGCCGGATCTCCCAATTCGACGAGAGCGCGCTCAATGCGGTTCGATAACAGGGGACGACCGAGGGATCGACGTGAATGAGCAGGAGCAGGTCTTGCAGCGACATCAATTCGCCTCCTGGATCCGAGCGTAGCGCGCGACCACGTCACACGCAGGCGACTCGACCGCCCTCACGATGCGTGCGCCACGGCGATTCCGTCATGTTCAATACGGTGACTGTCCGGAGCGAACGCACCTCGCAATGGTCGAGTCTCGGCTCACGCCACAATCGAGAGCTCCCAGCAGTCCAGCAGCGCCTCCCCTTCCCCCTCGTTGCAGGCCTCCCCCTCCACCTCGCTGCAGGTCGAGCCCACGGCCCTGCACGCGAAGAGAGGCCTCCAGGCGCATCTCCCTCGTCGCGGCCTCTGGCACGCTGGCAGACACACCGCTCGGTTCGGCGCAACTGGTTCCTGGCGCCGCTCATGCCCCCAGGCCGAGCCCGCTGGTTCTCCGCGACCTCTTGCCGGTTCTTTCTCCTCCGCGCCGGACTCCAGTAGGCTAGCGGTGCGGGCCGGCACGCCGACGAGTCTCCCGCTTTCCTCTGCCGTGACCAGCCGGGGAAGGCATCGCCCGCTGGGACTGTTGAGAGCCTCGCCTGGTATGCCGCTCGACGCCACCTTCCGCACGACCACGATCCAAGCCTTCGCGGTCACCCAGCACGCCTCGGGAGAAGGCAGCATCACCGAGAGCGGCTCGGCAGCCGTCTCGGTGCGTACGTCGGATCCAGGCTCGTCCCCCCGCGGCCCCTCCATCCTCCCCGAGTCGGGGCAGATCGTCGGCGGCCTCTACCGGCTCGTCAGGCTGCTCGGCCAGGGCATGTTCGGCAAGGTGTACGTCGCTCAGCGCATCGACGTCCCCGAGCACCAGGTCGCCCTGAAGCTGCTCCCTCGCTCCCACTACGCCACACGGAACGTCGAGCGAGAGCTGGTGATGCTCGCGACCATCGGTCACCCGAACGTCGTCCAGCTCAAGGACCACGGCATGACGGCCGACTACGTGTGGCTCACCATGTCCGTGTACGACGGCGAGACGCTGGAGGAGCGACTCGCCCGAGGGCCGCTCGGCTTGCGCGAGGCCTACGACGTCTTCGTGCCGGTCGCGCGCGGGCTGGAGGCGCTCCACGCCGCAGGCCTCCGCCACCAGGACGTCAAACCCGACAACATCTACCTCGCCCGCTTCGGCGGCAGGGTCCACCCGGTCTTGCTCGATCTCGGCGTCGCGGCCGAGCGGGAAGCCACCTTCTGCGCCGGCACCGCGCTCTTCGCTTCGCCCGAGCAGCTCGGCGCGCTCAACGCCTACCCGGGCGCCGTCCACCTCGACGAGAAAATGGACACCTACTGCCTGGCCGCGACCCTCCTCGTCGCCCTGGTCGGCGGCGAGCGCTTTCCAGGCGAACGCGCGCGCACCCGCGACGAACTCGAAGCAGCCCAGGCGGCCCGCGCGACGACACCACTCGCCAGCGGCACGCTCCCCGAGGTCGTCGGTGCGCCTCGCGATCTCCTCGAAGCGTCACTCCAGCGCTGGCTCGCCCTCGATGCGACCCAGCGCCCTTCCATGGCGCAGATGGCCGAAGAACTCGAGGTCCTGCTCGAACCCGAGCGCGAGAAAGCCCGCAAAGAAGAGGAACGCATCGCCCGTCAGCGCGCGGCGCTCCACCGCCTGCGGATCGCTGCCGCTGGCCTCTTGCTCGTCGCCGTCGCTGGAGCGCTCCTCATCTTTTCGAAACGAGAGACGCTGCGGGTCGCCAACGAGCTGGAGCGCGCGAGACGCCAGGGGGAAGAGTCCTTCAGCAAGCTGGACACGTGCGTCGCTTCCCACCGCCTCTCGGAGCAACGCAACACCGACTGCCAGCAAGCCCGCGAGCACGATCGCGCCGAGCTGAAACAGGCGATCCTGGCCGTCGAGCGGAGCGGGAGCGCGTCGGCGGCCGACCACGCGCGCGAGATCAACAACCTCCAGGCGGCCCACGCCACGCGGCTCAAGGCGTGCGAGGACGAGGCCACGGCAGACGCCGCCAGCGCCCTCGACGAGCAGGAGCGGCTGGAAGGTCTGTGGGAACGAGAGCGCTCCTTGCTCGTCCTCGAGCGCGACATCGCCCGTGATCAGGCCGAGGACCGCGCGGCGAAGCTCGCCTCGATCGCCGAGGAGAGGCGCACCTGCGAAGCCGAGCGGACGAGCTGCGAGGCCGAGCGCGAGCGCTACAAAGCATCGGCCCCACCGACGCTGTCTCCCGTCTTTCATCCTTCTCTCGATCCCCTCCCTGATCCCGCTCCGACGCCTTCGAGCTCGGCCTCTGCAGTCCCTCCGGAGCCGCTGCCGATCCCGTCCCCTCCCTCTCCGCCCCTTCCCGAACCACCGCCTCAGGTCGCGCCTCAACCGTCGACGCAGGCCGCACCTCGACCGTCCTCTCAGAGCGCACCTCCGGGCGCGGCCATCGACGTCACGAAGCAAGCGGACCCACCCTGATCACGAGCGCGAACGCCCCGAACTGAAGCCGCGCTGCGGACGCAGCGGCTTGTGATGACTGGTCCGAGCAGCTAACCATGGACAGGCCATGGGTGACCTCTCCCGCCGCGACATGATCCGCCGCCTCGGCGCCGCGGGCCTCGTCCTCGGCAGCGCGGCAGCTCTGGCGCGCGTCCGCTGGGATCAAGGAGGAACCAGCAGCCTCTCGGTGGATGGCCCCCAGGTGCGCGACTACCGCCTGCGCGACGCGCCCCCTTCCCTCCCGCAGCTCGTCGTCGCCCGCGGCCTCCCGACACTGGACCCGGCCGCGCCCCAACCCACGCCGCTCGATCCGGCGACACTCGTGCGCAAGGCCGTGGACGCAATCGGCGGCATGAAGCGCTTCATCTCCCGGGGCGACATCGTCGTGGTCAAGCCGAACATCGGCTGGGATCGCACCCCCATCCACGCCGCGAACACCAACCCCAAGGTCGTGGCCGAGGTCGTCAGGCTCGCTTTCGACGCCGGCGCCAAGCGCGTCATCGTCACCGACGCCTCATGCAACGAGCCGAACCGCTGCTTCCAGCGCTCCGGCATCTGGAACGCCGCCTACGAGGTCGGCGCCGACGTCATCATCCCCAGCGATCACCGCTTCCGACAGATGCGCCTCAAAGGCGAAGTGCTCGACGACTGGCCCGTCTACACGCCGCTCGTCAACGCCGACAAGGTCATCAACGTCCCCGTCGCCAAGCACCACAACCTGTCGAAGTACACCGGCGCGATGAAGAACTGGTACGGCCTGCTGGGGGGTCGTCGCAACCGCCTGCACCAGAACATCGACGTCTCCATCGCCGACCTCGCCACCTTCCTCCAGCCCACCCTCACCATCATCGACGCCGTGCGCGTCCTCCTGCGCAACGGCCCCCAGGGCGGCAACGTCGCCGACGCCAGGGACATGCACACCGTCATCGCCACCACCGACCAGGTCGCCGGTGATGCCTACGGGTGCCAGCTCGTCGGCCGCAAAGCGGACGAGATCCCGTACATCCGCATGGCGCATCAGCGCGGCCTCGGCACCATGCACTGGCAAAACCTGCGCATCGCCGAGGTCTGACGGATGGCCGCGAGGAAACGCAAAGCCCGCCCCGGCTCTGGCCTCCCTGCGCGCAAGACGATCCAGGTCCTCGTCTGGGTGAGGCGCGTCGTCCAGGGTGCCAGCCTCGCGCTCTTCTTCTACCTCCTGTTCCAGACCGCCTTTCGCGGCTCGTTCGCGTCGGCCGACGCGCGCGTCCGCCTCCCGCTCCCCGTCGAAGGCTTCCTCCTCGCCGACCCCTTCGTCGGCGCCATGACGCTGCTCTCGACGCACACCGTCTACCGCGGCCTGCTCTGGTCCCTCGGCATCCTCGCGCTCACGCTCGTCTTCGGCCGCGTGTTCTGCGGGTGGATCTGCCCCTTCGGGACCTTGCACCACATCTCCGGCTGGCTGTTCCCCTCCCGCTACGGCAAGGGCTCGAAGCGCGTCGAGTCGAACAAGACCCACCCGAGCCGGCAGCGGGTGAAGTACTACATCCTCTACGCCTCCCTCGCCGCGAGCCTCGCTGGCAGCGTCATCGGCGGCCTGTTCGACCCCATCTGCATCGCCGTCAGGGCCATCGGCCTCGCCGTCATCCCCGCCGCGCAGTACATCGCCGGCTTCGCCAACGGCGCGGCGAACGCCACCGGCGTGCGGCAGGTCCAGTTCGTCTCCGACCACGCGCAGGATTTCCTCGCCACCAGCGTGTGGCAGACCAAGCAGTTCTACTTCCACCAGACCTGGCTCATCGGCGCGCTGCTCGTCGCGGTCCTTTTCATGAACCGCTTCATCCCCCGGTTCTGGTGCCGCGTCCTCTGCCCCCTCGGCGCCTTCCTCGGCGTGTTCGCGCGCTTCGCCCTCTTCGGCATGGAGAAGGACCACGCGAAGTGCACGGACTGCAACCTGTGCCTCGTCCACTGCCAGGGCGCCGACTCCCCCCAGGGGGGCGTCAAGTGGCGCCAGGACGAGTGCCACATGTGCCTGAACTGCGAGAACGCCTGCCCGGAGGACGTGATCAAGTTCAGGTTCCTGCCGAACCGCAAGAGCGCCTCGCTCGTACCGGACACCGGCAGGCGCACCGCCATCGCCAGCGCCGCCGCGGGTGCCGCCCTGATCCCCGTCGCGCGCATCGCCGACGTCATCGACGCCAACTACGACCCGAAGGTCATCCGGCCCCCGGGCTCCGTCGCCGAGAAAGAGTTCCTCGAGCGCTGCATCCGCTGCGCCGAGTGCATGAAGGTCTGCCCCAACAACGCCCTGCATCCCGCCTTCTTCGAGGCCGGCGTCGAGGGCGTCTGGACCCCGATCCTCATCCCGCGCATCGGCTACTGCGAACACTCCTGCGTGCTCTGCGGCCAGGTCTGCCCCACCGGCGCGATCCAGAAGATCACCGAGGAGCAGAAGATGGGGGTCGGCCAGAAGCCCATCTCCATCGGGACCGCCTTCTACGATCTCGGGCGATGCCTGCCCTGGTCGATGAGCATCCCCTGCATCGTCTGCGAAGAATTCTGCCCGACCTCCCCCAAGGCGATATGGGTCGAAGAAGTCGAGGTTCCCAAGCGCGTCCCCGAGGCGCCGAACGATGCCCAGCCCGCAGAAACCGGTCCCCACGCTCCCGCCCAGGCCCACGAAGACCGCCTGGTGCAGGTCAAGGTGCAGCGCCCCAGGGTCGATCCCTCGCTCTGCATCGGCTGTGGCGCCTGCGAGAAGGTGTGCCCTGTGCAAGACAAACCGGCGGTGTACGTCACCAGCGTGGGCGAGACCCGCTCCAAGACGAACGTGATCCTTCTAGAAGACACGGACTACAATCAGAAGTCATGAGCTTCGAGAATACGCCTAGCTTTGCGACGGGCCTCGTGGCGCTGCTCGCGGTCGGGGGCATCGCTTGCGGCGATCCCTTCACCGCGAGCCCGGGGACGGGAGGCAGCACCTCCACGAGCACGAGCACCCTCACCGGCGGCGGCAACAACACCGGCGGTGGTGGAAACGGTGGCTTCGCCGAAGGTGGAGGCGGCACGGGTGGAGAGGGAGGGGTGACCGTCCCGTGCACCGTCGGTGCGCCGCAGGCATGCGAGCCCGGGGAGTACTGCTCCGCCAGCACCACGCGGTGCACCTCGTGCGCCGACCTCGGAGACCTGCGCTTCGGCGAGCCCTCCCTGATGGGCATCCAGAGCGTCGGGGGCTCCCGCATCTCGCCCAGAGCCCGCCTCCGAGGCGACGGGATCGAAGAGCTGATCTTCAACGCCAATGTCGGGGGCATGGGAACCGACATCATCACCGCGCTCCGGAACGACGGCGGCTGGGACCAGGGCGTCCTCGTCCCGGGGAACGCCGTGAACACCACCGGCCAGGAGCTGGCACCCATCCAGCTCCCCCCTGGCGCAACGATCCCGAGCGTGGGCCTGTCCGAGCCGATCCTCTTCACCGGCATGGCCAGCGGCCGGCGGCAGATCTACATGGCGACCTCGGGAAGCGACACCAGGGCAAACCTCCCTGGCGTGAACCAGGCTGCGGACGACTCCTTCTCGCTTGCGGTCGCTTACACCCAGAGCCCACCCCGGTACTGGTTCATGCGCCGCACCGGCGGAGCTGGCGCCTACAGGTTCGTGACCCAGACGGCGGGCAGCACGGTCCCGGTCCCGGTCGACGACAGGCTGATCGTGCCGGGAGGCTGCACCGTCAGCCTCGTCCAGAACACCGACATCGCTCCCTGGGTCACGCCGGACGGCAAGTACCTGCTGTTCCAGGCGAACTACCCCGCTGCCTGCAATGAAGACAGCAAGGGGCTGCGCGCCTTTTACGTGCAGCTCAATGAACTCAACGGAGAGCCCACCGGGGAGGCCAAGGAGATCGCCATCGACGACTTCTCCATCACCGCGCCCGTGCGGACGCCTTCCCTCTCCCCTGATTTCTGCTCGCTCTACTTCGCCACCGAGGACATGAGCGGCGTCAGAGACCTCTACTCCGCCCCCCGCCGCTGACTCCCCCGCCCGCCTTCATGGGCGCCCGTCCCCGAGGATGATCTGACGGAGAAAACTCCCCGTCTCCTCGTCCCCATCCAGGACCTCACGTCAGCCATTCAGAACGGACTGTTCTTCCCCTGGTCGAGCGCATCACCCACGCCACCCAGCGGCAGCGCGACCCTTCACGCCCCCATCAGGGCACTTCTACCGCTCGGCGAAGTGCTGCTCGACAGACGCTCCCCCTCGAAGCCCTTCCGTGACTGCGCCTTGGTCTGGACAGCCTGCAGATCCGGGCGGACCACGGACGCTCCCCACGAACCTCCTCCGTCGCTCGTGGTGATGAACGTCACGAAAGTCTGACCTTCCCCGCCCCCCGGCCCCTCCGAACGGGAGGGTTCGGGCCCCCGCGGGCAAGTTGCCCTGCCCGTCGAGGCCCGTCGGCCCCCCGGCAGGGAAGATTTCCCTGATCCGGGCCTCCCGAAGCCCCTACCCCTGCGATTTCCCGGAGGAAACAGGTGGGCATGGCCATTGCTCAGACCTCCGCGCGGCCAAGGCCGGACGACGCAGCCCCGCGCTGTACGACGGCCTCGCCTCCGAACGCGGGCCTCGCGTCGAGCGAAGCGGCTCTGACCGCCGAAGACGACACAGGCCGCCAAGAAAGGGACGGATGAACGTGAGATCGACGTCGACCAGCAGCACCCCGAACCTCGAGATCCACGCATCCCAGCGTTACCGCTCGCTCCGCGCCCTGGTGCCTGCTTCCATCGCGGTCGCGGCGGTCTCGCTCGTCGCCTGGTATCCCGTGCAGCGCTTCGCGCTCGGCCGGGCCGACGTCTCGCTGGCCGACGGCGTCTCTGCCTCCGCGATCGGCCTCGTCGCGGCGGCGCTCGCGTTCACCATCTGGCGCATCGTCCTCGCCGCGCGCTACCAGCCGGTCCCGCTCCCCGCCGAGAAGCACCTCCCCATGCTCACCGTGGTGGTGCCCGCCTTCAACGAAGGCCGCCAGGTGCTCGACACCCTCGTGTGCCTCTCGCGCAGCGACTACCCGGCCGACCGCCTCCAGATCATCGCCGTCGACGACGGCAGCCAGGACGACACCTGGGCCTGGATGCTCCGCGCCAAGCGTGAGCTGGGCTCGGTCATCGAGATCGTGCGGCAGCCCGAGAACCGCGGCAAGCGCCACGCCCTCGCGGCCGGCTTCGCCCGCGCCCGCGGCCAGATCGTCGTCACCATCGACAGCGACTCCGAGGTGAACCCAGACACCCTGCAGCACATGGTCGCCCCGTTCGTGGCCGACCCCTGCGTCGGCGCCGTCGCCGGCAACATCCGGGTCATGGCGCGCCAGGAAGGCACCATCGCCCGCATCCTCGACGCCTCGTTCACCTACTCCTTCGAGCTGATCCGCGCTGGCCAGAGCGTGCTCGGTGCCGTGCTCTGCACCCCGGGCGCCGCCGCCGCCTACCGCGCCGACCTCGTGCGCACCGTCCTCGAAGAGTGGCGCGACCAGACCTTCATGGGCCGCCCCGCCAACATCGGCGAGGACCGCGCGCTCACCAACCTGATCCTCCGCGCCGGCTTCAACGTCGTGTTCCAGGTGGACGCCATCGTCGAGACCAAGGTCCCCAGCAACTACCGCGCGCTGAGCCGCATGCTCCTCCGCTGGGGCCGCAGCAACGTCCGCGAGTCGCTGGCCCTCCTCACCTTCGCCTTCCAGCCCCTCCGCCCCACCGGCATGCTCGGCCTCCGCCTGCTGGCCCTCCAGGGTGCCTTCGCCATCCTGCTCAGCATGTTCGGCACCGCGGGCCTCGTGGTCGCGCTCTTCACCTCGCCGCTGGCCACGATGATCGCCCTCTTCGTCGGCACGATGCTCACCGCCATCGTCCCTGGCCTCGGCTGCCGCATCCTGCGCGGCCCGGGCGTCGCGCCCTGGATGCTGATGTACGGCTTCTGGTCGACCTTCGCGCTCTCCTGGATCAGCCCCTGGGCCGTCCTCACCCCCCACAACGGCAACTGGATGACCCGCGCGCTCAACTCCGGCACCACCCCGCTCCCGCTTCCCGTCCCCGCACGGCAGCGCGCGCAGCTCGCCAGCTTCGCCGAGATGTGAGCCTGTCCCGGCCCTGAGCGGCCATCCCCCTACAACGGACTTACTTGCGACTCAGCGCCCACCCCGAGCGCTGAGTTGCTCTTTTGTGGGTCCGTGATCGGCCATGATGGACCGCGAAATCCGACTGGTTCCAGCGCGAGACGCCTGTTGGTCCATCGACTGGATGGTGTGACCTCGTACGACCTCGGCATGGCGTCATGGGCACCTCGAAGCGCAGTGGCGCCCCTTGTACCGTTCCCTGCGTGTGCAGTAGCTTCGGGAGGTCGGCGCAAGGACGGCGTGCTTGCGTTGAAGGAGGGCGGGATCATGGCGTCTGTACGTGCTGCCAGCAGCGTCGGTCCGAGCGATCGCCGGAGCATGCCCCCGCCAGAGCGCGCGCCCCTCCTCTCCCGCTGCGCCAGCTGCCGAAGCCGCCCCCGCGCGGCCCCGCCCTCATGGTCCCTCCATGGAACTCACGAACCTCACCCGTTACCCCGCGGGCCTCGCAAGGATGCTGTACGGCGAAGATCGCATCGCCGCCTCCTTGCTCGTCCGTGTGACGTACGACCTTCGCAATGAGCGTCTCGTCCCGAGCGAGGAGCAGCCCTGGATCGTTTCCAGCGCCCCCTGGCCGGGTCCACAGGGCGTCATGGATGGCGACCACATCTTCTACAAGGAAGGCGCCGACGTCTTCCTGTTCGGGCGCGCCATTCCACCCGGGAGCAAGCCTGCCACCAGCATGGCGGTCGTGCTGACGATCGGCGCCAGCTTCCACCGCACCGTTCGCGTCTTCGGCCCGCGCGTGTGGCATCGCCGCCTGGGCGAGCTGGTACCGACATCGCCCCGACCGTTCACGTCGCTGCCTTTGACCCTGCAGTACGCCTACGGAGGGAAGGACACGTGGGACGAGCTCGACATCCCCTACCAGGAGAACCCGGAAGGGATGGGCTTCCATGTCGAGGAAGCGAACGCGATCGACAGGCCCTTGCCCTGCGTGGAGGAGCCCGATCAGCTCGTGACCCGCTGGGACGATCACCCGCTCCCCGCAGGGCTCGTCCCTTACCCGCCCGAGTCGCCCCTGCGCGCGAAGCATGGCCTCGTCAGGACACCCGAGGGCAAGCCGAAGGTGACGCCGAGGTTCTTCAACGCCGCCTTCCCGCCCATGATCGCGCAAGGCATCGCGGCGGGTGAGGCGGTGAGCGTGACGGGCGTCTCGGAACGCGGCCCCCTGAACTTCACGCTGCCCACCCATGCGTTCGCCGCGCGGCTCCGCTTCGGAAGTGAAGCGCACGAGATGCCCCTCGCCATCGATCAGGTGGGCATCGAGGTCGACGCCCGACGGGTGTTCATCGCCTACCGGTATCCCTTCCGGTACGTCATCCAACCGCTCCAGGCCCGGCGCTGCGAGCTCGTCGAACTCTCCACCCCACGATAACCCCCGCGAGCGGCTTGCACATGATCTGCTGCGTCATCGCCAACAACCACTGGATGTACGGGCTGGACCTCCACCAGGGGTTTCCCGCCCTCATCTTCGCGCCGATGATCCCTTATGCGCCTCACGTGGTCGTCGCGCGCGTGCGCTGGGGCCCCTGGACTGGCGCCTCGTCGAAGGAGGCGACGACCGTCCAGACACCTGGCGGCAACGTGATCTCGAAGGTCTTCGACATCGGCGCCCTCATCCCGCACGTGACCTTCCCCGCCCTGGATCACATCGTGTGGATGCTCCTCTACACGCTCCTGAGCTCGTCCCAGGGCCACTTCGGCGTGGCGAGCGTCGTGACCGACAAGGGCCCCATCGCGGTGGCGCTCATGCTCAACGTCAACCCGCAGCTCGACTGCGGAACCATCCCCTTGCCCACCGGCGTCGTTCAGGCCGACAACACGGTGGTGGCGGGCCTGACGCTGGGCGACCTCATCGCCGGCCTCCTCTCGATGCTCCTGACCGGCGTCGTCACCTGGGGAATCGGCAAGTTCATCTCCTTCGGGGGCTCGAAGATCCTGTCGGGCCTCGTCGGCGTCTTGCCGCCCAGGCTCGGCCTGCCGACGGCCGTCGTCGCAGCCGTCCTGAGCAAGCAGGCGCCGTCCGTGCGAGCCGCGACCGAAGCGACGGCGGGGTGGTTCTTCGGCTCGCCGATGGGTTCGAGCGCGTCGGGTGGCCTCGATGTGCCCGGCCTGGGTGAGATCGCTCCACTCAAAGACATCGGTACGCCCTACGACTGGCTCACGGGTGGCGGAAACCCGATCTCGAGCTTCGCCGACGGCGTGGGCGGCTTCGTCGACGACAACATCAGCGCGGGCGACTACTTCGACAACACCGCGCTCCTTCCTCCGTTCCCCTGGACGCCGCTGCCGGTCCCCGTCCCCGTACCCGTTTCGTGACCCGACCTGGAGCGTGACGATCCATGCCGCCGATCACTGCCCCTGACGCTTGCGTGGCCCAGCTCTCGGCCCAGGACGACCAGCGCTACGTCCTGTCCGTGGTCGCCAAGCGGACGTACCGCATCGACGACGCGGGCGTCGCCGTCGTGGCGGAGGAACAGCTCCCGCTCACCCGCGACCTCGTCACGAGCGAGCAGGACCCGAACCTTCTGCTGCACGACGCCGACCTGATCCCCCTCAAGCCGCGGACCGACGTGATCGTCCACGGGCATGCGTACGCACGAGGCGCAGCGCAAAGCCTCGTGGCGTCCGTGCGAATCGGCGCGCACGTCAAATCGATCATGGTCGTCGGGAACCGCCGATGCGCCCTCGATGCCACGAAGAAGGTCATCATCTCGCCCCCGGAGCCCTTCGACCGGATGCCGCTCTCGTTCGTTCACGCCTATGGCGGTCGCGATCACGCCACGGAGGCCCGGCAGGGCAACCCCCATGCTCCCCTCGCCCCCTACCTGGTCGGCACGCATCTCCGCGCGGAGAACCAGAGCCCCTACCTCTACCCCCGGAATCCCTGTGGCAAGGGCTACGTCGTCGAGGCGACGAAGAACGCCCTCGAGCGGTGCGCGCTACCCAACCTCGAAGACCCCCGGGACCCGCTCACCCCGGAGCGGCTGGTGGTCGGCTCACCCGAGCGATGGATCTACATGCCGATCCCTCAGGCCTTCGGCTGGGTCCACTGGGGCTGGTTCCCTCGCGCCGCCTTCGGCGGCATCCGCCAGATCCACGAGCGCGTCGACGCTCCCATCCCCGAGGTCGTGCGTGGCGACATGCCGCAAGAGGTCCTCGACGCCCCTCACCCCATGGCCCTCGCGTACGAGCACCTGCTCCGCGTGCAGAACGGGGCGCCACTCGACCTTCAGCTCCCATCCCTCTCCGGGAAAGAGATCATCACCTTGACCCACGTGCATCCCACGAAGCCGGAGTGGTCCATCCACCTTCCGGGCAGACCACGCCGCATCTGCACCGACGGCCGCGAGGGCCGACTGAACGAGACCACCCCGGTCTTGCAATCGATCCTCATCGAGCCGGACCGGTCCTTGCTGAGCGTCGTCTGGCGGGGCAGCGCGCCAGCCCGGCGTCCGTACTACCCGGAAGAGCTGACGCGGATGCCTCTTCTCGTGGAATGGTGACCCTCACACGCGCGGACGCGTCCGACCGCGTGGGCCGTTGCCTGCCGTCCTCGCGCCTCTGGCGGGTGGCGCATCACGCTTCTCGGGTGCGTTGCTCCTCGCGATGGTGCCCACGGAGTCCATGATCACGCGGTACTCGAACGCAAACGGCAGCCCCGCACCCCGTGGCTCCCAGCCGGCGGCGAGGGCACACCAGATCATGTGGCGAACGAGGGCGGGGGTGATGCCCGTGCCGTGAGGGGTGATCCCGTTGTCGGGACGGGTGACGCCCAGGTCGACGATGAGCACCCGCGTCGGCCCCTCGGCGATTGCCTGGACCGCGAGGTGCATTGGACGCAGTGCGAGCGCCTGTGCGCGGGTTGGCTTCTTGCGGATGGTCCAGAAGAACGCGGTGTCACCGACCTGGACCCGACGTCGACCTTGCCTCGGGAGCGTCATGTGCGGAGGGCCAGTGTACGAGCGTCCTCGGTCCGCGTCACGGCGCGTGGCCCCCCCTCCACGGCGTACGAAGTCCCCGGGTCCGCGGTGGTTCGCCTCGGGCAGCCCCTCGTTCCTCTCCCCTCACGAGGCCGCGCGTCCTAGAACCCGCTCATGCCCCAGCACATCGGCATCGTCGCCTGCTCCGCCGAAGGCGCCGCGCTCTGCTACCGGACCCTTTGCGTGGAAGGCGCGCAGTTCCTCGGCCCCCATGGCCACCCCGAGGTCTCGCTGCACACGCATCCGCTCTCCGACTACATGCAGTGCATCGACCGCGACGACTGGCGAGGCGTCGGCGCGCTGATGCTCTCCTCGGCGAACAAGCTCGCGCGCACCGGCGCTGATTTCCTGATTTGCCCGGACAACACCATTCACCAGGCGCTCCCCTTCATCGAAGCGCAATCGCCCTTGCCCTGGCTGCACATCGCCGAGGTCGTCGCCGCCCGGGCCGTCGAGCGCGGGTTCCGGCACCTGGCGCTGACCGGGACCCGCTGGCTGGTCGAGAGCGAGATTTATCCGGAAAAATTCGCAGCGCGCGGACTCTCCTGGACGCGCCCGGACGCGGCCGAGCGAGAAGAGATCAACCGCATCATCCTGGGCGAGCTGGTGCAGGGCGTCTTCACGCCGGAGGCTGTCGCCACCTTCCAGCGGATCATCGGCCGGATGAAGGGTGAAGGCTGTGACGCCGCCGTCCTCGGTTGCACCGAGATCCCGCTGCTCCTCGACGACGACCGCTCCCCGCTGCCGACGCTCGACTCCACGCGCTTGCTCGCGCGAGCGGCGCTGCAGCGCGCCATGCAAGGGGCCCCGACTCCACCTGGATGACTGCCAGGCCCACCCGCGCGCACCGTCTCCGGCACAATCATCGCAAGCGATTCCAGCCGGAATCACTCACCAGGAGGCCATCATGCGACGAGTCTGGATGCTGGCTGCGCTCGCATTGCTCGCGGGGTGCGACCCAGGCAACCGCGGCGATGTCATCGCCGCCGAGAAGCCCCAGCCCGTGGCACCAGGGCAGGGACAGCCCGGCGGTGTGATGGTCTTCGGGACGGTCATGGAGGACGAGGCGAGCGCCACCGCACGGCTCCTGGCGGCCACCGCCGTCATCGCCCAGGCGGGCATCGATCGCTGCGCCTTCGCCCAGCGGCATGCCGCCTCGCCGGCGGTCCAGGCCTTCGCGGGCAAGCTCCTCGCCACGCACCGGCGCAATCTCGCCAAGGTGCACGAGCTTTCCCGAGACAAGCACATCGACGTCGGCAGCATGAGCCGTTCCGACGCGCAGATCACCGCCCTGGCCCTCGCGAACCAGGAGGATCTCCGCGTGCTCCGCTCCCTGTCGGGCTCGGCCCTCGACGCCGCGTTCATGGCGGGCCAGCCCACGAGGCAGGTGCTGATCGAGCGCATCGCCGTCGAGGGTCAGCGCGTCTCGCGAGACCCCGACCTGGACTACTTCTTCTCCGACGTGATGTCGCAGGCGCAGGTGGCGCGCGACGACGCCATGCGCATCACGCCCATCGCCTGCGGAGGGCACCCTCTCCGAGCCGGGGTGATGACCGCGGTCCCCATCGAGATGCCCTCGCGGCGGGACGAGATCCCTGCGGTCGACAGCCCGGATCCCGCCGTGCGCTCGGCGCTGCCCGGCGAGGGCAACGACATGGAAGTCGGCCCTCGCCAGGGGAGCCGCTACGGCATCAAGGGTGAGTACCCCTCGCAGGACGGTCGACCGCTTCCCAGGCGCTGAAGCCCAGCGCCCGTCAGCGGCAGCGCCCCTTGCCCTCCAGCGCCGCGCGTGCCGTCTCCTGCGTCGCGCGCGGGACGCCTTTCTCCAGGAGTGGCGCCAGGCGCTTCGCCAGGTCGGGCGGGTGGACATAGCCGAGGGCGGCGATCGACGCCTGCCCCAGCCGCTCGTCACGCTCTCCACCCGGCGCCCGCGCCCGCTGCGCGAGCGTCGTCCAGAGATCCACCGCGCTCCGGTCACACATCACACCGAGAGCCAGGAGCGCGCGCGCCCTCACCTCGGTCAGTTCCTCTGGCTCCTCGGCCCGTGCCCGCACCACCTCGCGGTGATCGAGCGCCTGCCGCGCCCCCAGCGCGTCGAGCGCCTTGCCCCGCACCTCGGGCGACAGATCGGAGACGGCCTTTGCCAGTGCCCGGTCCACGCTCGCGCCGCCAGGCGGAAGCGACGCGAGCGCGCTCGCCGCCTTGGATCGCACGAACGTCCAGGGATCCGCGCCGAGCCGCAGCGCGAGCGCCGCCTCGGTCCCACGTGGCGCTTGCGCTCCTGCGCCGATCACCTCGCCCAGCGACCCGACGGCCGCCTCGCGCACTCGGACTACCGGGTCGGCCACGGCCGCAAGGAGATCGGAAGCGAGGGCGGGCACCTGCGCCGCGACCTCGGCCGCGCGCGCCCTGATGTGGGGATCCGCATCGCTGCGCAGCGCATTGCGGAGCCACGCGGTCGCCCCGGCATCTCCTCCTCTGGCCAGCTCCGCCGCCGGCGAGAGCAGAAGGTAGCGGGTGCGGAACGACGCCCCTTTCACGGCGAGCTGCCGGAACGCCGCATCGCTGCCCTTCAGCCGTGAAAGCGCCGGCCCCACCGAGCGCAGCAGATCGATGCGCACCCCTTCGGGCCGCGGGGCCCCGGGCTCGCTGCCTTCCTCGGGCGACAGCTCCAGCTCGAACGCGAGGCGGGCCCGGCTGCTCTGCGCGGCCATCGAGAGTGCAGCGCGTAGCTCGCTACGGGTCGCGGCGCTGGCATCGACCATCGCGTCGAGAAGCACCGGCACGGCCGCATCAGGCGCCGCCACGGCGAGTTCTCGCGCCACGACGGACAGCACCGCGAGCCCGGGCTTCCGCGCCAGGATCTTCGCCAGCGCCGGCGCCGCGCCACGACCACAGCGGCGAATGCGATCCCGCGCGTGGTGCGCCTCGGGATCCGGCCCCTCGGGCATGAGCGCCCGCTCCGACCGTCGCTGCTTCTTCGCAGCCGCCTCGGTTTCGGCAGCGGATGCGAGCCGCTCGGCGAAGAACTCCGCGTGCACGGCGCAGGACGACCCGTCGACCACGCCCATCGCCAGGAGCCGCCCTTGCTGGTCCAGACGCTCGTACCCCTCCATGGCGGCTCGAACCGACGCCGGACCGCTCCGTGCGAGCACCGCCGCCGCCGCACGAGCGCGCTCCCCACCGCCCGCGAGCGCGCCGACCAGCGCCTCGGGCGCCATCCCGTCGAACGCGGTCCGCGCCGTCACCTCGCTGAGCGTCACCTCCGGATTCTTCACCCCCCGCGGCACCGCAGCGTCCTCGATGACCAGGGCCACGCACGAGGTCTGCACCTCCTCGGGGAAGGTCACCTCGAAGCCAGCGCCGTCTGCACTCCAGGCGTCCGCGGGCACCGAGACGGCGTACAACCGCTCCGTCGTCGCCACGTAGAGGGTCCGCGGCGCCGTGGCATCGGGGCTCACCGTCACGGACTTCGGGCTTGCCCCACCTGCCGCGCTCGTTCCTGCGACGCCGGCGGCTCCCGCACCGGCGGCTCCCGCGCCCCCTGCCCCTGCCGCATTCACTCCAGGAGCACCCACCCCACCAGCGCTCGACGGCCGGAACCGCAGCTCCAGCCCCTTCAGCGCCACCTCGCTCGGCGCCGAGAACGCGATGAACTCCCCTCGCCCGATCCCTGCCTTGGCCTCGGCCCACGACGTCGCTGGATCCCCGTCCGCGATCTCGGCGATGCGCTTGCCCAGCGCGCTCGACGCTGCCGTCGGCCGCAGCGCCTGGAAGCCTGGCGCAGCGTACGGCGCGTCACCACGCACTGCGGGGAGCTTCACGGCACGGGCGCGCTCCTCGGCGCTCAGGTTCTGCACGGTCGCGCCCCGGGCGAGCGTCATCGTTGCAGGATCGACCGCCCGCGCCGCCACCACCGTCGGCCGCCCGCACAGCGTCACGTCCGCGCGGCGCTGCCCCACGATCACCCGGATGCCCTTCTCGGCGGGCTCCTCGATCACCACCTGGCTTTGCTCCTCGCCGTGCTCACCCCGCTGCACGTCGGTCCATCCGCTCCAGAGCACCAGTGGCGCCCGCCCTTTCCCGGCGAGTGGCGCCGCCACGAGCGCGGTCCAGGCGCCGATTTCACCAGGCACGTCGATCCGCGCGAGCTGCTTGCCCCCTTCGAGCCGCACCGACCGCATCCGCGCGCTGCCCAGCCGACCACGCACCTCTGGGGGGACGGTGAGCGCCTCACCGCCCTCCGCCGCACAAGGCGCCGCGCTGCACACGCGCCCCACGAGCCCGCCACCTCCCCCCTGAAGTGCCAGCGCTTGCTGACCTGCACCTGCGGGCACCAGAAGTGCCTGGGCCTCGGCCGCTGCGGCGACGGGCGCACCGATCCCCACGAAGAATGCGCCAGCGAGAAGCGCGGTGAACGAGCGAGACCTCGACGTCATGGGCGCCAGGGTAGTTTTTCGGCACGCGGTGACCAGCCGGATCGGACACCCCACCCGAGCAGGGCGCCGCGGAGCCACCCCGACCGAACGACGCCCCGCGCGGAGCCCCTGGGCGGGACGGTTCTGATTCCCTGGCTCCTGGACATCTCCTACGCTCGACCCTGGATCCCCCATGGCACGCGAGGCCCCTGTGCTTTCCGGAACCATCGAGCACGCGAAGCACCGCAACGCAGCGCTCTCGATGGCCTCAGGCGCCCTCATCCTGGTGGTCGGGATCGCATTGCTTTTAACGTGCCTGTTCGCCCGGGAGACATCGCTCCCGATGCTCTTCCTCGGCCTGATCATGAGCGTACGGGGCGCGATGTACCTCGCCGCCGCAACGCTCCAGCTCTTCGACAGCTCCGCGGTCCAGCCGATCAACAAGGCCGAGAGCCTGATGTACGCACGCCGCTTCGCCGAGGCGGAAGAGCATCTCGACTACGCCGAGACCCGCGCCGTCAGAACGACCCATTTCCTGGCAATCGCTCTGAACCGCGCGAACATCGCCTTGCGTCGAGGGCGCGTGAAGGAAGCGCTGCGGCACACGACCCGCGTGATCGAACGGCCCCCGGGATGGGGGAGCCGCGCCGAGAATCAGCTCTCCATCACGTCCGCCCTCTCCCTTCGCGCCCTGCTGAGTGCCCCCACCGCTGCGCCTGCCGACGTCCTCGCCGACATCGAAGCCGTGCATCAGAGCGACATGGTCACGGAAGAAGCACGGGGGCGTGCCGAACTCGCGCGCGCCGTGCTGATCGAGCGCACAGGCGACCACGAAGCGCTCAAGCGTCACCTGCGAGAGAAGCGTTCCCTCCTCTTGCAGATCCCGCATCTCGACGAGCGGGCCCTCGTCCGCGCTTACCAGCGGATGACCCAGGTCAAGTCCGCCAGCATCTACCGTCAGATCCCGGAGATGTCTTTTGCTGCGGCCCCCGAAGGTGATGGCTGGATCCGTCAGCTCTCCCCGAGTGCGGCCGCCTTCCTCACACCTGGCGCCCACCCGACCGGCGCATCGAACGCCGACATCGACGCGCCGCTCTCGTTCGAGCCCTCGCCCTCCAGCGTCGACCAGCCCGCCCGGGAGGGTACCGAACCCTTCACCCGCGCCCCGATCGAGGCCAGGATCACGCGCCCATCGCCTCGCTTGCTGCGCTCCCTCCTCACAGGCTCGGCGGTCGTCGCCGCCGTCCCCTTGGGCATCCACCTTCTTTCGCCCGCGACCCTCCCGGCACTGGGAACGTGGGTCCAAAGCGTCGTCCTCTCGACGCACACCTTCTTCAAGCACATCCTCCCCACCCTCCTCCTCCTCATGATCTCGTGGGTCGCCTGGTGGTTTCTGGGCATGTACCTCCAGAAAAAACGCATCGCCGACGCCGTCTTGCTCTTCGACCGAGGCGAGGAAGAGCGCGGCCTCGCAGCGTTGACCTCCCTCATGCACCAGGTCAGCGACCCCATCCTGGCTGCCTCGACCCATTTCACACTCGCCATCGTGGCCGACCGCCGTGCCGATTTCGACACGGCCTTGCGCCACTGCAACGAAGCCCTTCACAGGCTCGATTCCCCGAGGCTCCGCGCCCTGAGCTCCGACCAGCTCTTGCCCTCCCTCGTGGCGAAGCGCGCGCTTCTCTTCGCTGCCACCGGACGCCATGCCGACGCCAGGGCCGAGTTCGCCTTCCTCGCCGCCAACCACCCGACGTACTCCAGCCTCGACGCCTCGCGATTCCAGCTCGCCCTCGTCCTCGCCGCCTCCCGCGGCGACCTGGAGCGGCTCGCGGCACTCAGCCAGCAGACAGGCGGCCGCGTTCTCCCCGTGTTCGACGATCTGCTCGCCTCGCTCGGACATGCCGCCGCACGACCCCACGCCATGGGCCCCGGCGAGCGGGCCCGTCTCGAAGCCGAACTGAACGACGATCCGGTGATCCACGAGTGGCTGCAGAAGGTCGCCCCTGCCCTGCTCACCGCCTTCATCCAGGCCGGCGAGCAAAGCGCCGAGGAAAACTCGGGTGCGTTCCGCACGGCCCGATGCCCGGTCACCCACGCAGACGCCGCAGCCATCACGGAAGCCGAGGCAGAGGTCGAGGCAGAAGCCGCGGCCCGGACCGCAGCGAACGCGCGAAGCCCCGACGTCATGGACACCTGAGCCTGGTTTTGGCGTGCAGAAGGTCGCGCTCGCCTTCTCCCACCTCAAAAACAAGCTCACAGTACGGTCTGCTCGGGGTTCCGTGTCCCCTTGCGACCCCCTGACCTTCGCACGTACCCCTCATGGCCCGCGAGATCCCTGCCCGCTTCGGCGTCACCGATCACGCGACCCGTCGCGGCGCGACGTTGAAGATGGGGATCGGTGCCATCCTCTTCGCCTACGGCATCCTGCTGCTCTGCTTGATCGATGCCGCGGCCCTGCTTGGCGCCACCCTCTGCGCCATCGGCGTCGCCCTCCTCGGCCTCGGCGCCATGAGGCGCGCCCACGGCCCCACCGTCCAGATGCTCCACCGGGCGGAGAACCTCCTGTTCGCTGGACACCTCGGTGAAGCGCAGGAGCTGCTCGACCTTGCCGAGGCGAGCACCCGGACCCCTCTCTACCTGCGCGCCGTCGACCTGCACCGCGCCACCATCGCCCTCCGCAAAGGCGCGCTGGAGGACGCCCGTCTCCATGCGGACCGGGGCATCCAGCGCCCGCTGAGCCGCGTGTCCCGGGACGACGATCAGGTCACCCTCGCCTCCGGGTATGCGCTCCGTGCGCTCGTCCGCGCCTCCATGGCGGATCGCGAGGGAGCGCGCGCCGACATTGACGAGGTCCGCCGCTGCCCGGTTGCGCCGCTCGAAGCGCTCTCCCGTGCCGAGCTGGCGCACGCCATCCTCCTCGAACGCGCTGACGACCGCGCCGCCCTCGCTCGCCACTTGCGGGAGAAGCGCGCGCTGTTGCTGGAGACGCCTCATCTCCGCGAGCGGGCCATCGTCCGCGCGTACCAGCGCATGCTGAAAGCTCGCGCCACCAGCGTCTACCGGGAGGCCGCAGAGAAGATGCCTGGAGACGAACCCACGCTCGACGCCTGGGTCGCCCGCCTCGCCCCCGGCGCCGCCGCCTTCGTCCACGCCCAGCGCGCTCGCGTGAGCGACGACCCGGCGCGGCCCGCACCGGCCCGGAGAGACCATGACCCGCGTCGCCCTCCTGCCCCGGATCCACTCGCGCGCGCCACGGCCGAGGCCAGAGCGAAGCTGTCCTCGTCACACCCCCTGCGCCAGACCCTGGCCGCGCTGACCATCTTCGTCACCGTCGTTCTCACCACCTGGCACGTCATCGCGCCCAGGGTGTTCCCTGCGCTCGTGGAGCGCCTCGCCACAGGCGACGGCATCTCCACCACCCACCTCGACATGCTCGGCGCGCTCTGGGTCGGCCTCTTCGCCACCACCGTCGCCTCGATCGCTCACCACACCCGGCGGCAGCACCGCCGCTTCCTCGAGGCCTCGAGCGCCCTCGCCCGTGGCGACGAGGAGCGCGCCCTCGCCGCGCTGACCCGGCTCGGACACGCGCGCAGCCGTACCCTCGCCGCCTCGGCGCACCTCGCGCTCGCCACCGCGGCCGAGCGCCGCGCCGACCTCGCCACCGCGCTCCAGCACTGCGAGGAGGCCCTCGCCCGCCTCGACACCCCCTCCTCACGCGCCCTGGCTTCCGACCAGCTCGTGCCCTCCATCCTGGCGGAGCGCGCCTTCCTCTTTGCCGCGACCGGCCGCGACACCGACGCCGCCGCCGAGATCGCCCTCGTCACCGAGAACTACCCCGCCCACGCCGGCCTCGACGCCGCCCGCCTCCGCGTCGACCTCACGCTCGCTGCCAGCCAAAGCGACCTCACGCGGGTCGCAGAGCTCGCCGAGCAGGCTGGAGAACTCCCCCTCTCCCCCCGGGACGAGCTGCTCACTGCCCTCGGTCGGGCCGCCGCGGACCCGAGAGCCGCCGGCGCCATCGAGTTCGATCGCCTCGAAGCCGAGCTGCGCGACGACCCACGCGCCCATCGCTGGCTGCACCAGGTGGCCCCGACGGTACTCGCCGCCTTCGCCCGCACCGAGGAGCAGGCCCCCGACCCCGTGGACCTCATCTGCCCGATCACCCCGGGCACGCGGACCGAGCCCCTCGACGCACCCCACGCGAAGACGGACGCCGACGCGACCCGAGACGCCGAACTCGAAGCCGAGGCGAGCGCAGAAGCAGAACGCGATGCGGCCCTGGCCACGCTCACGCCCCCTCGCCCACGCGCGTCCCCCGAAACGTAGCGCGGGGGAACACGGGCATCCCACGCCAGCTGCTGCGTTTTACGACGGACGGCCCTACCCTCGCCCCAGCATCATGGCCGAGCCCCTCATCGCCCGTCTCGGGATCCCCCCGCATCCCGCCCACCGGAAAACGACGCGCGACGCCCGCATCGGGATCGTCGCCATGCTCGTGGGCGTGGGCATCTACGCCCTCATCGGCGTCCCGACGCTCTGCATGGCGCTCTTCGTTCTCGGCGGCTTCCTCACCTTCGCCAACCTGCGGCGACGCGCTCGCAACGCGACCCAGCACCTGCTCAACCGCGCCGTCGGCCTCCTGTTCGACGGACGCTTCGCCGACGCGAAGGAGCTGCTCGATCACACCGAGACCACCACACGGCTCCCGGCCTTCCTGCGCCTCCTCGACATCCACCGTACCGTCCTCGCCCTGCGGCAGGGAGCGCTGAAGGACGGCCTGCGCCACGCGGACGGCGCGCTCTCCCAACCCCTCGGCCGCAACAGCCACGACGAGCAACCCCACGTCTCCATCGCCCAGGGCCTCCGCGCCCTGCTCCGGGCCTCCACCGGTGATGACGACGGCGCGCGCCGTGACACCGAGGCCGTCCTCGGCAACGCCCACGCGACCCCCGAAGCCCTCGCGCGCGCCGAGCTGGCCACCGCCATCTCCCTCGAGCGCGCAGGCGACCGCACCGCGCTCGCGACGCACCTGCAAGCGCGACGCACACTGCTCCTCGAACACACCCATCCACGCGAGCGCGCCATCGTCCGCGGCTACCTGCGCATGCTGAAGGCCCGGACGACGAGCATCTACCGCGAGACCGCCGAGCAGCCCCCCAGCGACGAGCCGCCGAACGCCGACTGGCTCACCCAGCTCGCCCCTGGCGCTGCCCCCTTCGTGCCCGAGGCCGCGCGACGCACCGACGACGGCCCCCGCGCGCCTGGCCCCTCCACCTCCACGCGAACGCCAGCGACCCCGCGGGTCGACCCCACCGCCCGCGCCGCCGCCGAGGAACGAACGAAGACCCCCCGCAGCCAGCAGTGGATCTGGATCACCGTCATCGCGCTCCCCCTCATCGCGCTCACGCTGGCCCTCGACCCCTTCGATGCGAACCCTACCCCCGCACCGACCGCGACAGCGCCCCTCGCGCAGCTCGGATCCATCGTCCTCTTCTACGTCTTCCCCATCGCCGTGTTCCTGACGCTCATCGGCTTCTTCCTCGTCCAGAAGCGGCGGTACGCCGACGCCTCCATCGCCACGACCCTCGGCGCCCTCGCGCGCGGTGAAGAGTCCGCCGCCATCGCCGAGCTGACCCGCATCAGCGACACCCGCGCCCTCCTCTTCGCCGCCCAGGCGCACCTCACGCTCGCTGGATGGCATGACCGACGCGCCGACTTCCCCGCGGCCCTGCGCCACTGCGACGCGGCCCTGAGCAAGCTCACGTCGCCCCTCTACCGTGAGCTCGCCTCCGACCTCCTCTTCCCGGGCATCCTCGCCGAGCGCGCCTCGCTCCTCGCCATCACCGGCCGGGTCGAGGACGCCGAAGCCGAGTACCAGCTCCTCGCCGAGCAGTTCCCCCTCTACGCCTACCTGAACGCCACACGCTTGCGCCTCGATCTCACCCTCGCTGGCGGCCGCGGCGACCTCGCCGCCGTGGCCGCACTCGCCGAACGGATCGGCAACCTGCCCCTCTCCCCCCGCGACGAGCTGCTGGCGGAACTCGGCCGAGCTGCTGCGCACCCCGATGCGGTTGGCGCAAACGAGATCGCCCGCCTCCAGACCGAGCTGCGCGACCTGCCCGAGTACCGGCGCTGGCTCGACGCGGTCGCCCCGCAGGTCCTCACCGCGTTCTCCCAGCTCGGTCAGACCAGCGACCTCGGTGAGACGGACGCAGACACCCCGCCGAGCGCTACCGAGCGCTAGAGTTGCGAACCGAGATGACCCCCCCCACCTCGCAGCAGGCTTCGCAGCTCATCGACGCCGTGACCGACGGCGAGACCTCAACCGTCACGAAGCTCCTGAAGGCGGGCGCGGATCCGGACACACGGACGGAGGACGGCGAGCCTGTCCTCTCGGTCGCCTGTAGCGAAGGTGACCTCGCGACCGTCTCGGCGCTGCTCGACGCCGGCGCAGAAGTCGACGCACTCGACGGCCTCGACGAGCCCCCGCTCGCGTCGGCTGCTGCCGAAGGCCACGTCGACCTCATCGCCCGCCTCGTCGCAGCCGGGGCCGACGTCCACCTGCGCTTCGGCGAAGACGAGCACACCCACCTGACCCGCGCGCTCGACGTCAACCTCGTCATGGAGCCCTCCCTGCAGGTCATCGAGGCGCTGCTCGCGGCCGGCGTCGATCCCAACACCCCGTCCGGCAATGGATGGAGCCCGCTCCACTACGCAGCGAGCTTCGAGGAGCCAGGCCTCGTCGACATCATCGATGCGCTCGTCGCGCGGGGCGCCGATCCGAAGCGCCCTTCACCGCGCGGCATCTACGCCATCGACCTCGCCGAGCGCCACGCCCCGGACGAGGTGAAAGCGCGCCTCCTCGCGCACGGCAGCCCCACCCTCGACGAGGCCGCCCTGCTCCGCGTGCAGGCCTTCTGGGCGCGCATCCGGCAGTGGCTCACGAAGCACGCCCCCACCTACGAGGCGCGGATCGCCAGGGCGGCTTCCGCCTCCCCCCAGGACATCGAGGCCCTCGAAGCCAGGCTCGGCGCGTCCCTACCCCCGGATTTCCGGGCGCACCTGCTCCTCTTCGGAAAAGGCGGCGCGACGTCGGCGGACCGCGCGTGGTTCTACGAGTACACGGGCCTGTCCATCGCCGAGATCATCGATCGGTGGGAAGGCCTGGAAGAACTCCGGCAGAAAGGCACCTTCGCCGATGCCACCCCGCACGAACTCGACAGGGACGACGACAAGGTGAAGTGGACCTGGTGGCATCGGGGCTGGATCCCCTTCGCCGAGGATGGCGGCGGGAATCTCTTCTGTGTGGATGTCGATCCAGAGCCCGAGGGGAGCCGAGGGCAGATCATCTGCTGGGAGATGCACAGCGGCCCCGTCGGCCCGAGGGCCGACGACTTCGACACCTTCCTCGACGAGTACCACGAGGAGATGATGCAGGGGCGACTGGAGTACACGGGCGAGACCCTCTGCCGGAAGTGACGCGCCCCCCCCCGCGCCGCTCACGCCCTCACGTCTGCGGCGCGTTCTGCCCCAGGTACGTCGCGATGAACCAGTGGTTGCCCCACCGATCCTGCACCCCGGCGCCGCGCTCTCCGTACGGCTTCACCTCGGGCTTCCCCGTCGACGTCGCCCCTGCGGCCAGCGCGCGCTCGTAGACCGCGTCCACATCGGACACGTAGACGTGCAGCGCCGACGCCCCCGGCTTCCACGTCGCGTTGCCGTCCGCCACCTCGATCACCGTGTCGTCGAGGCGCACGGAGGCGTTCATCACCTTGCCCGCCTCGTTCGCATGGCGCTCCATCAGCTCCGCACCGAACACCTCTTTCAGAAACGCGATCAGCGCGTCGGCCCCCTCGACGATGAGGTACGGAACCGCCGCCTGGTACTTCGGGGGAATGTAGTGGACCGCCATCTCCAGACTCCTTCCAGTCACTGCGTTGCTTCTCGGATCCAGCGTCGAGTCTCGCCCGCCGCGCGTCGAGCGCTCACGGCGCGGCCTCCCGACCGAGTCCACCGGACTCCGCCAGGTACGCCCGCCCGACCCGACGACATCTAGGCGTCCCCCACGCCATGGTCTTGGAAAAAAGTCACCCGGGGTCTCTTCCGGCCCGCGCCCCGTGCCCCGCATCCCCTTCAGCCCCCCTCGGCCCCCGAAGGATCGAGCACGCTCGTCCCGCTCGGGTAACGCGACGTCACCAGCACCCGCGGCGACATCCCGCTCAGCTCACGGAAGTCCGCGTTCATGTGCGGCTGATCGTAGTACCCCGCTCCGAGCGCCACCTCCGCCAGCGACGGCGCCCCTGCGTCCAGCAGATCGAGCGCCCGCCGGAAGCGCACCACGCGCGCGTACCGTTTCGGCGTCGTCCCCACCTGGTCCCGGAACAGCGTCGCCAGCCGCCCCTTCGACAGCCCTGCCCGCTCCGCCAGCCCCGCGATCGCCGCCTCGCCTCCGCTCCGCTCGATCCCCGACGCCACGAACGCGATCGCCGGATCGAAGCCCGCTGCGCGCACCAGCCGCTCGCTCACCCACCGCGCCAGCACCCGCAGGCACGCCTCGGGCGACCGCGTCACCGCGCACCGCTCCAGCAGCTCCGACGTCACTCGACCGAGCAGATCCTCCAGCCGCACGAACTGCCCCAGCACCTCGACCAGCGGCATCCCCAGCAGCGCGTACGCCCCGGCAGGCCGCAAGCGCACCGCGACCACCCGGTGTACCGGCGGCTGCTCCAGCACCGCCGCGCGCAGCAGCATCCCCGAGAACGCCCCTCCCGAGAGATCCTCGGCGCCCACCCCCTCCACCATGCGGATCTGCGCACCCAGGTTGAGCACCAGCTCCAGCGACCCGTTCGGCAAGAGCCGCTCGCGCAGGTTCGTGAGCAGCCCCTCGGAGTACCAGAACGCCTCCACCCAGGGAGCGAGCCCCGCTGGCCGCCACGAGCACTCCGTGAACCGCCCATAAGGCGCGTCGTGGTGCGTCGTGATCGGCCCTTCTTCGGGGCGCTTCGAGCCGGACGCCATGCAACGAAGAGGCTTACTTCGGCGCCTCGCTCGACGGAATCCAGAACCCACCGTCCTCCGGCGGCGTCATCCCCAGCGACACCGGCAGCACGTTGGTCCACCCGGCGATGGTCTCCATCATGTACAGCTCCGCACCGGCCTCGATCACGCCGATCGGCTTCTCTTTCTCGTCGCGCCGCGCCCGCACCGGGATCTCCTTCGTCGCCTTCACCACCGGCGGCGAGTTCTCCAGCGCGAGCTTCGCCCCGGCGAGCGCCGTGGTCGGCGGCACATACTGATCGCGCAGCTCCCCCTTCTTCAGCGCCTCCAGATCCCCCCAGCGCGCCCATCCATCCACGCTGATGTCGCTCCGCGACTGCACGTGGACGAACCCCGCCTTCGACTCCGTGCTCCAGAAGAGCTGCCCGCTGCCCTCGATCATCTTCAGCGAGAAGACCACCGACCCGTTGGCCCGATCGTACAGGTCGAGGGTGCTCCTCTTGGTCATGTAGCCCCGCGCGTTCCCGGGCACCTCCATCGGCGTCGCCTTCCCGGGCTGGAGCGAGAATGCGTCGCACGACCCCGACACCGGCACCTTCTGGTTCTCCGTCCCGCCGATGGTCAGCTCCGCGCGCAGCGCGTCCGCCGAGGCGGACACGATCTTCACCTTGTGCCCGCTCGTGGCCCACACGTGCGACGGCACCACCGACAGATCGCGCATCGTGAACACCGTCACCTCCGACACGGGCACGTACGCATCGAGGCGCAGCGACGGGCTCCCCGCCGAGGTGCTGAGCCGTGCCCGCGCCTGCGCCGGATCCACCGGGATCTCGCTCAAGGTCATCGGCACGAGTGCGCCCGTGAGCGTCGCGATCGCGCGCCCGCCCATGGCCGCATCGAAGAGCTGCTGCCCCTTTCGCCCCGCCTGAGTCCCCTTCAGCTTGCACCCCGACACGGCCAGCACGGACGACGCTGGCTGCGCCGCCGCGGGTGTCGAGGGCGACGCCGGCTGCGCGGTGGTCGGCGGCACCTGCGCGAGCGCCTCCTGCGCGTCATGGGCGGCGAGGCCCCCGATCCCTGCCAGGCCAAAGCCCACCCCTGCTGCGAAAAGCGTCCGTCGCATGGCTACCTCCTTCTCTGGTGCTCTGGCCGTACGGCTGGCCACCATCTCGCGTTCTCCTGCTCTTCGATGGTCCACCGAGCTTAGCGGATGTCCTCCCTCGCGTGAAACCGCAGCGTCCGCGCGCCAGGGTGATAAGAGAGCTTCGTCCATGCCCGATCTCGAACTCGCCTTCGCCTCCCCGCGCAAACTCCCTCGCCCGCAGGAGGTCCGCGGCAACGTGGCAGTCCTCGACATCGCCTTCGCCTCCGAGGCCGGGGGCAAGGGCTTCGAGGCGGTGACGCTCCCCTTCATCAAGGGCCTGGGCCCGCGCCTGGTCGCCTGGGTCGACCACCACGACAGCGCTCACCACGCCCGCTACGCCGGCGATCCGCGCTTCACCCTCACCACCAAGGCCCAGCACCCGGCCTGCCCCGAGCTGGTCACCCCCGAGGTCGTCGCCCGCGCCGGCCGCGTCGACACGCTCGTGCTGCACAACGACTTCGACGGCCTCGCCTCGGGCGCCAAGTGGATCCGCGCGGGCATCGAGCCCTACGAAGGCTGCGACGCCGACGCACGCGCCATCGACACACGCACCGGCACCCCTGGCCCCATCGCCACGCGCATCGATCGCGCGCTTCGCGCTCGCCCGCGCGACTACGGCCTCTTCGGCATCGTCGTCCGCCACCTCGCCGCAGGCCTCGCCGACCCCTCGCTCTGGTCGATCATCGACGCGGCCGGCGCCGAACTCGCCCCCCTCGAAGCCGAAGCCCGCCGCATCGCCCAGCGCTACCGCCGCATCGAGCCCGGCATCCTCTTCGTCGACGCCACGAAGCGCGGCGGCTCCTACGACAAGACCTTGCTCCTGCTCATGGGCCAGGAGCGCGCCCGCATCTCCGCCGTCGCCGACGGCGAGAGCGTGACCTTCGCCGCCCGCTTCGACAGCGGCATCAACTTCCTGGAGAAATTCGGCATCTCCGGCGGCATGCCCACCGTGGTGTCGATCCAGCGCTCGAAGCTCACCCAGGCGCTCACCTCCCTCGGCGCCGACCCCGAAGAAGCCCGCCAGCTCGACGCCGACCGCTGAGCGCCCCACGGCGTCGCCCTCCCATCACCTTCGGGCATCACCGCCATCACCGCGTCACCTTCACGACGCCTCCGGGCGAGGCCCGAGGTCGTTGGGACCACGAAACCTCATGTGCGGCATCCAGCCCATGCGCCGGTGCTCACAGAATCCAGGGGCACGAGGGATGGCGACGCGCGGCTGAACCCGGGGAATCCCGTGAAGACCCAAGCTGGCATCCAGTTCCAGAACGTCCAGACCATCCGACCAAAACCAGTACCGAGCCCAGGGACCGTTCCCTGCTTCCTTTGCTGGTGCGGTATCGAGCCCAGGGACCGTTCCCTGCTTCCTTTGCTGGTGCGGTATCGAGCCCAGGGACCGTTCCCTGCTCCCTTTGCTGGTGCAGTATCGAGCCCGGGGACCGTTCCCTACCTCCTTTGCTGGTGCAGTATCGAGCCCAGGGACCGTTCCCTGCTCCCTTTGCTGGTGCAGTATCGAGCCCGGGGACCGTTCCCTGCTCCCTTTGCTGGTGCAGTATCGAGCCCGGGGACCGTTCCCTGCTCCCTTTGCTGGTGCAGTATCGAGCCCGGGGACCGTTCCCTGCTCCCTTTGCTGGTGCGGTATCGAGCCCGGGGACTGGTCCGACCTGATGTCTCTCGTGCTTGCGGCCCCCACCGTGACACCGCGCCCCTCTGGCGTGGCGCCGGCCGCAGCAGAGGCGCCGCGCTGTTTCGCCGGGATGGCGCCGGCGTTCATGGTCGCAGGCCGGCGCTGTGGACTGGACGTCTGGTCTTCGCCGCGACGACGCGCGCGGCCTTGACCTCCGGGGGCGGGGGGGGCTTGCTTTGCGGGTGAAGCCTCGATCCATCGACGCGACCTGGGTGCGGGTCTCGCGGGGGGCGCACCCCGCGGGCCGGCGAGGCCGAGGACGCAAGGGGTGCTCCCCATGATCCGCACGGTGCAGACGACCCGCTACGTGACGCCGCTGCGGGAGGGAGGCTCGCTGCCGGCGCTCGTGGAAGGCGATGACGACGGGATGTACGTGCTGAAGTTCCGCGGCGCCGGGCAAGGGCCGAAGGCGTTGATCGCGGAGCTGGTCGCCGGGGAGCTGGCGCGGGCGCTGGCGCTGCCGGTGCCGGAGCTGGTGTTCATGACGCTCGATGCGCGGTTCGGCGACGCGGAGCCGGATCCGGACATCGCCGATCTGCTCTCGGCGAGCACGGGGCTGAACCTCGCGCTCGACTTCTTGCCCGGCGCGCTGCCGTACCAGGCGCTCGCCGGGGCGAAGCTGGATCCGGCGCTGGCGGCGGCGGTGGTGTGGTTCGATGCGTTCGTGAGCAACGTGGATCGGACGGTCCGGAACCCGAACTTGCTCCTGTGGCACAAGCAGCTCTGGTTGATCGACCACGGGGCGGCGCTCTACGTGCACCACGCCTGGACCGACGAGGTGGATCCGCGGGAGGACGCGCTCGATCCGTCGGCGTTCATCAAGCAGCACGTGCTGCTGCCGTACGCCGGGGATCTGGCGGCTGCGGATGCGATGCTCGCGCCGCGGCTCACGAAGGAGCGCATCGAGGCGATCGTGGCGATGATCCCGGACGCCTGGCTGGAAGGAGCGGAGACGTCCGAGCGCGCAGCGGCGCGGCGGGCGGGGTATGCAGGCTACCTGGAGCGGCGGCTGGAGTCGCCGCGTCGGTTCGTGGAGGAGGCGATCCGTGCGCAGGCCAGACGCTAGTTCGATGCACCGAGGCGCAGCGCCGGAGGACGGGGAACCGCTGGATGGCGCGCTGGATGGAGGGCCGGAGGGAGGCGCACGGCAGGCGTTCTGCTCGTTCGAGAGCGCGGTGATCCGCGTCGTGCCGCGCGTGGAGCGAGGCGAGCGGATCAACGTGGGGGTGGTGGTGTTCTGCCGGGAGCACGACTTCCTCGGGCTGCGGCTGGAGCCCGACGAGGGGCGGCTGCTCGCGCTGGCGCCGGACCTGGATCTGGAGGCCGTGCGACATCACCTGGCGTTCCTCGAAGCAGTGGCGGCAGGAGAGGCGTGCGGGGGTGCCGTGGCGCAGCTGCCGAAGGTGGAGCGGTTCGGGTGGATGGTGTCGCCGACGAGCACCATCGTGCAGCCATCGCGTCCGCACACGGGGCTCTGCACCGCGCCAGCTCAAGCGCTGGAGCGGCTGCTGGACCGGCTGGTGCGGGTGAAGATCTCGCGTCCGGGGTGATCGAGGAGGGCTGCGCCGTCGCTGGAGGAGGCGTCCTCCGCGATGGCGCAGCGGCTGCCCGGGTGGGTGATCAGCGGCAGGAGGAGGGGACGTTCGCGCTGGCGAGCATGGCGCGGACCTGGCCGAGCGCCGCGCGGGCGTTGGGGTCGTTCCGCAGGGCGTTGCAGGCGGCTGCGGCGGAGATGTAGAAGCCCTTCTGCTCGGGCGGGGCCGAGGCGGAGTTCTGCTGGAGCGCGGCGCAGCAAGCGCTGATGCCGTCGCCGCCGCCAGTGCCGCCGCCCGCCTTGGAGATCGAGCGCATGGAGCTGAAGACGCCAGCGCTGTCGCCCGAGGGCTCCCAGCCGCCCATCACGAGCAGGCCTTCGGCCTGGGGCGCCACGTAGGCGGTGCGGACCTGCGCGCCAGAGCGCGTGCACACGCCGTCGGCGGCGATGGCGGGTAGCTTGCTCTTGCCGAGGGAGATCGACTCGGTCGAGGCCCACTCACAGCCGCTGAAGCCGAGCGCCTCGGTGACGGTCGAGAGCTTGGCGTTCGGGCCCTCGGCGGTGGTGAACGAGACGGCGCCGATCTGGGCCTTCTTGTCCGCGGGACCGCTGATGTTGACCGCGCCCTTCGTGGTCTGCCAGCCGCTCGGCACCTGCATGGTGGCCTGCGCGCCGGTGACGGCGAGGGCCGAGCCGGTGGCGCCGTCGGCGCGTCCGTCGAGCTCCGCCTTCACGCGGCTCTCGATCTTCGAGTTGGTGTTGGCCCCCTCGATCTGCATCTCCGTCGTCTGGGTCGGCGCGGGCGTGGGCTCCGGCGTGGGCGTGGCGACGGGCGGCGGGGCGATGGGCGGCGCGTCGTCTTCGGTGTTGTTCCGGCACGCGACCAAGCCCAGGACCATGGTGGCGACGAGGGCGCCTCGAGACAGGTTCATGACCATCCTCCGCAAAGTGGAAACGCGACCATCAGGCCGCTCTCCGGCCCGGTCAATACCAGGCATCGATTCGTTTCGACCGGAAAGCACGGTAGCGCCGCCACCGTGGCACAGTGAGGCCGAGCCGATCCACAGGATTCTTGGTACGGGGGGGCCTCCAACCCGTACACGCATCCATGCATCCAGCAGCATCGCGACAGGCGCCGGGCGGGCTTCCATGAGGCCACGGGACTTCACGAAGAGGCGCCACGGGACTTCACGAAGTGCGTGAACTCCAGGAGGTGCGCTCGGCCCAGCACGGACCAGCGGAGGAGAGCGTCCCCGTCATCCCGTCGTGGCGCGCGCTCCTCGTGGACGACAGCGAGATCGCAGCGCCGAGCGCGTGCGCATCGGGACAGTACGCACCGACGTCTCGAGACGTCACCTCCTGGACTTCGAGCGCGGCCATGCAGCCTTCGAGTGCGGTCACGCAGTCTTCGAGTGCGGCCAAACAGCCTTCGAGTGGGGTCACCAGACTTCGAGCGCCGACGGCATCGGCATGCACAGATCCTCCCAGAGGGGCTCCTGCCTCGGGGGGCGTAGAGCCCCCTTAGCTGCTCGGCGACATGACGCTGCAGTCCGGTGACGCTCCGAGACGGACGCTCGATGCCACGAAGCGAGCACTCGATGCCACGAAACAAGCACTCGACGCCACGAAGCGAGCACTCGATGCCCCGAAGCAAGCGCTCGACGCCACAAACGGGCGCTCGACACGCGAGGGTGACGCTCGCTCGCGCGGGTGCACGGCTGAACGGCTGTACGGGCAGAGAGGCTCGGGCATTCGCTCGCGGACGTGAGAAGCCCGCGAGCATGCTCCGACATCCAACGAACACTGGCCTGCACCGAGGTTCGGAATGCAAGGAGGTCGTCCCTTGAGCACGCTCATCACGCCGTGGATCCGCGGGCTCGCGCTCGCTTCGGCCGTTCTCGTCACAGGGTGTGCGAGCGGGCTCGGCGACGTCGATGGGCCCGCACCTGCGGGAGAGGCCGCCGCGATGCCGACGTTCCACCGGGACGTGGCGCCGATCCTGCGCGCGCGCTGCCAGAGCTGTCATGCGCCCGGGGAGATCGCGCCGTTCAGCCTCTCCCGCTACGAGGACGTGAAGGCGGTCGCTCGCCTCGTGGTGGCGCGGACCGAGGATCGGTCGATGCCGCCGTGGGGGGCGTGGGAGACCGAGGCTTGCTCGCCGCGCTTCGGCTGGAAAGACGACAACCGGCTCACGGATGCGGAACTCGCGACGTTGAGGGCGTGGGAGGAGGCGGGAGCACCGGAGGGGGAGGTGGCGAGCGCACCAGCTCCAGAGGGCGTCGCGCGCGGTGGGCTGTCGGAGGTGAGCGCCGTCGTGGAGCCGGCGGCGCCGTTCGTGGCGCGCGGGGACGCGGATCAACTGCGCTGCTTCGTGATGGATCCAGGGCTCGAGGAGGATGTCTGGGTCGGTGGGCTGAACGTCGTGCCCGGGAACGCGAAGGTGGTCCACCACGTGGTGGTCTTCGTCGATGGGCGCGGGGCGAGCGAGGCGCTGGCGGGTCCCGATGGGAGCTACGACTGCCAGGCAGGGCCGCAGTTCGAGGGGGTGCGGGTGCTGGGGACGTGGGTGCCTGGGGGTCGGCCCAGCCAGTATCCGCCCGGCTCGGGGTACTTGCTGCCGGCCGGGGCGCGGCTGGTGACGCAGGTGCACTACCACCCGGCCGGCGCGGTGGCTGCGCCGGATCGGACGCGGGTGGAGTTGCAGTTCCTGAAGGAGACGCCGGAGTACCGGGCGATCTTCTTCGCGCTGGGGAACCAGACGAGGCAGCGGCCGGACGGGGATGGGCTCCAGCCCGGGCCAGGGGATCGGGGGGAGCCGGAGTTCCTCGTGCCCGCGGGCGCGAAGGGGCACACGGAGACGATCCGCATGCGCGTGCCCGAGGAGTTCATGGGGGAGTCGCTGCGGGAGGGGTTCAAGGTCCACAGCGTGATGCCGCACATGCACTATGTGGGGACGGACATCCGGATCGAGGTGGAGCGGCCGGGACCGCGAGGCGCGGATCCAGCGGCCGAGTGCCTGGTGGGGGCGCCGCGGTGGAGCTTCGACTGGCAGCAGACCTACGCCGTGGACGCGCCGCTCGACGCGCTCCCGACGTTGCAGACGGGGGATCGCGTGACCTTGCAGTGCACGTACGACAACAGCATCGACAATCCGTTCGTGAAGCGGGCGCTCCTGGAGGAGCACCTCCCGGGGCCGCGGGACGTCGTGCTGGGCGAGGGCTCGCTCGACGAGATGTGCCTGGGGTTGTTCACCGGCCTCGTGAGGAACTGAGCGGCAGGTCGCCATGGCCGAGTCGCCCGCGCCAGAGCCGAGTCCACGCCGCTTCGCGGCGCTCTTGCGTGAGCGCAAGGCGGCGCTGCTGGAGGCGTGGAAGCGGCGGGTGCTGGAGGCGCCCGAGGTGCCCGAGGCGAACCGGCTGAGCGAGCCGGCGCTGCTCGATCACATCCCGGCGCTGATCGATCGGCTCGGCGCGCTGCTCGACGCCTGCCCTGTCGAGACGGATCGCGCCGAGTCGCTCGGCAGGAGCCTGGGGCAGGAGGAGACGCCGTTCCAGCATGCCGATCAGCGGCATCAGGAGCGGTACAGCCTGGCGACGGCGCTGCGGGAACTCTCGTACCTGCGCGCGGAGATCGGGGCGCTGTGCCTCGGAGAGGGCTGGCCGCTGACGGGGGCCGCGTCGGCGCTGGTGCACGCTGCGCTGGACGAGGCGTCGACGACGCTGGCGTCGCAGATGGATCGGGCGGCGCTGGCGGAGGAGCGGCGGGTGCAAGACGTGCTGCGGGAGAACGAGCGGCGGCTGTCGACGACGCTGAAGAGCATCGGGGACGCGGTGCTCTCGACCGACGAGCGGGGGCGGATCTCGCTGCTGAACCCGGTGGCGAGCGCGCTCACGGGGTGGTCCCGGGAAGAGGCGCTGGGGCAGCCGGTCGAGGCGGTGTTCCGGCTGGTGGACGAGCAGACGCGGGAGCCGGTGGAGAACCCGACGGGACGGGCGCTGCGCGAGGGGCATGCGGTGGGGCTCGGCAGCCACGCGCTCTTGCTCCGCCGGGGGGGCGGGGAGATCGCCGTCGACGACAGCGCGGCGCCGATCGTGGACGATGCGGGGAGGGCGACGGGGGTGGTGCTGGTGTTCCGGGACGTGACCGCGGAGAGGGCGGCCGACGCGGAGCGCGCGCGGCTGCTCGCGGAGGCGCAGTCGGCGCAGCGGGTGGCCGAGTCGTCGCGGGAGCGCATCGCGCTGCTCGCGCAGGTGAGCGCCATCATGGGCAGCTCGCTCGACGACGAGGAGCACCTGAAGGAGCTGGCGCGGCTGCTGATCGCGACGCTGGGGGACGGCTGCACGGTGAACATGGTGGGCGTCGACGGTGCGTTCGACCGGAAGATCAGCGCGGCGGTGAACGAGGAGATCGGCGCGCGGCTGGATCAGACGTGCCGCACGCCTTTGCCGGAGCGGGTGCGGGACCTGATGCTCGCCCAGCTCCAGAGCGGCCGCGCCCGGAGCTTCGACGACTTCACGGCCGAGGTCCTGTCCGGCCTCGCTCCCGACGATCCGTACGTCATGGCGGTGCGGGAGATCCCGGTGCTGGCAGCCGTGTTCCAGCCGCTGTGCGTGCGGGGGCGGCCGCTGGGGTTCATCACGCTGTTCACGGTCGACCCGGCGCGCGCGTACTCGCCCGACGATCTCGCGCTGCTGGAGGATGTGGCCGAGCGGGCGGCGCTCGCCATGGAGAACGCGCGGCTCTTCCGCGAGGTGGAGGGGCAGCGGGCGCGGCTCTACGAGCTGTTCCGGCAGGCGCCGGTGGCGATCGCCATCCTGCGCGGGCCGACGCACATCGTGGAGCTGAACAACCCGCGGATGGATCGGATCTGCGGGCCCCTGGACCGCATCGGCAAGCCGCTCAGCGAGGCGATGCCCGAGCTGGTGGAGCAGGGCTACGTCGCGCTGATGGACGAGGCCTACCAGACGGGTCAGGCGAAGGTCGGCATCGAGCAGTACGTGCTGATCGACCGCGAGGGAGACGGACGGATGGAGGGGGTGTACGTCGACTTCGTCGACCAGCCGATGCGCAACGCGGCGGGCGAGGTGGAGGCGATCATCCACGTCTCCTTCGACGTGACCGAGCGGGTGCTCGCGCGCCAGCGGATGGAGATGCTGGACGAGGAGGCCCGGCAGTCGGAAGAGCGCTTCCGGGCGACGTTCGAGCAGGCGGCGGTGGGGGTGTCGCTGACGGCGCCGGACGGGCGGATGGTGCTCGCCAACCAGAAATTCGCGGACATCCTCGGCTACTCGACGGAGGAGCTGAGCACGAAGGATTTCCGGGAGCTGACCCACCCGGACGATCTGGCGCTGAGCAACCTGAGCATGGAGCAGCTCCTCTCGGGTGAGGTGAAGGCGGCGACGCTGGAGAAGCGCTATGTCCGCAAGGATGGGCGGCCGGTGTGGGCGACCGTCTCGACCTCGCTGGTGCGGCGCGCGACGGGCGAACCGGATCACTTCATCGCCATCGTGGAGGACATCACGGCGCGGAAGGAAGCCGAGGCAGCGCGGGCGCTGTTCGAGGAGCTGGTGGAGACGAGCAAGGACGTCATCGGCTTCGCGACACCCCAGGGTCAGGTGCTGTACCTGAACTCGGCGGGGTGCAGGCTGCTGGGGCTCGCCGGGCGAAGCGAGGCGCGGGCGCGGACGCTGGTCGACTGCATCGGGCCGGAGAGTCTGCACCGGGCGCTCGACGAGATGCTGCCGGCGGTGCTCGACGGCGCGGTCTGGGAAGGGGAGCTGACGGTGCGCAACGTGAAGACCGGGGAGGTCATCCCGGTGCACCAGACGACGCTCGCCATCCGCGGCGAGGGCGGGGCGACGCGGGCGGTGGCCATCGTGGCGCGGGATCTGCGCGAGCAGAAGCGGCTGGAGTCGGAGCGCGGCGAGCTGCTGGCGCGAGAGAAGCGGGCGCGGGCGGCGGCCGAAGAGGCCAACGAGCTGAAGGATCACTTCCTGGCGACGGTGAGCCACGAGCTGCGCACGCCGCTGAACGCGATCATGGGCTGGACGCGGATGCTGCGCGCGGGACATCTGCCGCCAGAGCGGCACGCGCGGGCACTGGAGACGGTGGAGCGCAACGCGAAGGCGCAGGCACAGCTCGTCGAGGATCTGCTCGACATCTCCCGGATCATGAGCGGGAAGCTGCGGATCGAGGTGCACCCCCTCGATCTGATCGGGGTGCTGGAGACGGCGCTGGAGACGGTGCGGCCGGGCGCGGAGGCGAAACACCTCACCTTGCAGACGTCGCTCGGGCACGGCGCGATGACTGTGCTGGGGGACGCGGCGCGGCTGCAGCAGGTGATCTGGAACCTGCTCAGCAACGCGATCAAGTTCACGCCGCAAGGGGGCACGGTGATGGTCCGGATGGTGCGCGACGAGGGCACCGTGGCGCTGGAGATCGAGGACACGGGCCAGGGGATCGCGCCGGACTTCCTGCCTCACGTGTTCGATCGGTTCCGACAGGCCGAGGACAGCATCACCCGGTCGCACGGGGGGCTGGGGCTGGGGCTGGCGATCGTGAAGAGCCTGGTGGAGCTGCACGGGGGGACGATCCACGCCGAGAGCGCCGGCGAGGGGATGGGGGCGAGGTTCTCGGTGCGCTTGCCCTGCGTGAAGACGCGCGAGCAGCCGCCGGAGCGAGGGTCGGTGCCGCCCTCGGGGCTGGAGGGACACGAGGGGGATTGTCCGCCGGAGATCCGGGGGATGCGGATCCTCGTGGTGGACGACGAACCCGACGCGCGGGAGCTGCTGGTGACCATGCTGGAGCGGTGCGGGGCGACGGTGGTGGCGGCGGCGAGCGCGGCCGAGGCGCTGGAGGCGGTGGGGCGGATGCGGCCCGATCTGCTCCTCGCCGACATCGCCATGCCCGGCGAGGACGGCTACAGCCTGATCCGGAAGGTGCGACGGCTGCGGCAGGAGCAGGGGAGCCGGACCCTGGCGGTGGCGCTCACCGCGCACGCCCGGAGCGAGGACCGGACGCGGGCGCTGCGCGCAGGGTTCAACATGCACGTGCCGAAGCCGATCGATCCGGCCGAGCTGGTGGCCGTGATCGCCAGCCTCGCGCCACGCGAGCGATGAACCGCCCCCTCGAAGCGCGTCACCCCCTCGAAGCGCTTCGCCTCCTCTAGCCCACGGCCGGACGATCCCACTACCCTGCACGTCGAATCAGCCCACCCATGAGCAGCCCCGAGACGCCGGCGAACGCCGGGAGGCCCGACGCGAAGCCGCGCTGGTACGGCAACCTCTACGTTCAGGTGCTGTGCGCGATCGCGCTCGGCATCGGGGTGGGGACGCTGTTCCCGGAGTTCGGGACGAAGCTGAAGCCCCTCGGGGATGGGTTCATCAAGCTGGTGAAGATGATCATCGCGCCGATCATCTTCTGCACGGTGGTGCAGGGGATCGCCGGGATGAGCGATCTGAAGAAGGTGGGGCGGGTCGGGCTGAAGGCACTCCTGTACTTCGAGGCGCTGACGACGATCGCGCTGGTGATCGGCCTCGTGACCACGAACCTGGCGAAGCCGGGGGCGGGGATGAACGTGGACGCGGCGCACATCGATGCGTCGTCGGTGTCCGGGTACATCCGCCAGGCGAAGGAGCAGAGCGCGGTCGACTTCGTGCTGCACGTCATCCCGGATACGGTGGTCGGGGCCTTCGCAGAGGGGGAGATCCTGCAGGTGCTGCTGCTGGCGATCCTGGCCGCCTTCGCGCTGCACGGGGTGGGTGAGCGAGGGAAGCCGCTGATCGCGCTCGTCGACGCGAGCTCGGCGGTGCTGTTCAAGGTCGTGGCGATCCTGATGCGGGCGGCGCCGATCGGCGCGTTCGGGGCGATGGCGTTCACCATCGGCAAATTCGGGATCGCGACGCTCGCGTCGCTGGTGAAGCTGATGCTCTGCTTCTACGCGACGTGCCTGCTGTTCGTGTTCGCGGTGCTGGGGATCATCGCGTGGCTCGCCGGGTTCAGCATCCTGAAGTTCGTGCGGTACATCCGGGAAGAGCTGCTCATCGTGCTGGGGACGTCGTCGTCGGAGGCGGCGCTGCCGCGGATGCTGGCGAAGATGGAGCGGCTCGGGTGCCACCGGTCGGTGGTGGGGCTGGTCATCCCCACGGGCTACTCGTTCAACCTCGACGGGACGTGCATCTACCTGACGCTGGCGGCGGTGTTCCTGGCGCAGGCGACGAACACGCCGCTGTCGCTGGGGCAGGAGCTGGGGCTCATCGGCGTCCTGCTGCTCACGTCGAAGGGGGCCGCCGCGGTGACGGGGTCGGGGTTCATCGTGCTGGCGGCGACGCTGGCCTCGGTGGGGCACATCCCGGTGGCGAGCATCGCGCTCATTCTGGGGGTGGACCGGTTCATGTCGGAGGGGCGAGCGCTCACCAACCTGGTGGGGAACGGGGTGGCGACGATCGTGGTGTCGAAGTGGGAGGGGGCGCTGGATCTGGAGCGGCTGCGGCGCGAGCTGGATCACCCGGGAAAGGCCGAGGGCGAAGTCGCGGAGCAGCCCGTGGGGTGATGGTCGTCAGGGCACTGGGATCGAGGAGCGCCGGGTCACGCGCCGCGCTCAGGAGACGAGTTCGACCTCGTAGTCCTCGACCACGGTGTTCGCGAGCATCTCGTCGGCCATGACGCGGAGGCGTTGCTCCAGATCGGGCGCGGTGGCGAGCGCGGGATCGAGCTCCAGCTCGATGAGCTTGCCGACGCGGACGCCCTTCACGCCCTCGAAACCCAGGTGGTCCAGGGCGCGCTTCACGGCGTCCCCCTGAGGGTCCAGCACGTCTCGCTTCAACCGGACTCGGACGATGGCTTTCACGGGCGTGGGACTCCTTGCTGATCGGCGGGCCCGAGCGCGCGGCGGATCCGCGCGACCGGGTCTTCCAGGTCGGGGACGAAGGTGTCCCCGGTGATTCTCTCGTAGGCGACGATGTAGCGGCGCGAGGCCTCGATGCGGATCGCGTCGGGGATCTCGGGGATGGGGCCGTCGCCCTGGAAGCCCTGCGCGGCGAGCCAGCGCCGGACGTACTCCTTGTCGAAGGACTCGGGCTCCTCACCGCGCGCGAGGCGCTCGGCGTAGGTCTCGGCGAACCAGAAGCGGGAGGAGTCGGGGGTGTGGATCTCGTCGATGACGCGGAGCTTGCCGTCGCGGTCGCGGCCCAGCTCGTACTTGGTGTCGGCGAGGATCAGCCCGCGCTCGGCACACCAGCGCGAGCCTTCGGCGAAGAGCGACATGACCATGGCCTCGGCTTCGTCGAAGTCGCGCTCGGAGAGATCCGTCTGGGCGAGCAGCTCGGCGCGGGAGACGGAGATGTCGTGGCCACCCTTCGCCGCCTTGGTGCTCGGCGTGAGGATGGGGGTGGGCAGCGGCTCGTTCTTGCGCAAGCCGTCAGGAAGGAGGTGGCCGCAGAATTTGCGCGCGCCCGCGGCGTAGTGGGTCCAGATGCTGGTGGAGGTGACGCCGGTGAGGTAGGCGCGGACGACCATCTCCACGGGCAAGGGAGTGCACTCGATGGCCTCCATCACGGAGGGATCAGGGCGGGAGATCAGGTGGCTGGGGGCGACGTCCCGGGTGCGCTCGAACCAGAAGGCGGCGAGGCCGTTCAAGATCTGGCCCTTGAGGGGGAGCGTCCCGAGCACGCGATCGAAGGCGCTCACCCGGTCGGTGACCACCAGGTAACGTCGGCCGTCCGCGGTGGTGTAGCAGTCCCTCACCTTCCCTTCGTACCGCTCGCCGAGCCAGGGAAATGAGGTGTGCTCGAGCGTCCTGCCGAGCGCGAGCCGAAGCGTCTCTTCAGGGACCATCGAAGGGCGGCTTAGCCGGGAGTGCGTCGACAGGCAAGGGCCGTGGTTGGTCTCCGGGCAGCGGGGTGGTAAAGGGGCCGGCCATGAGCAAGCGGAAGAAGATCGCCCTGATCGGCGCAGGCAACATCGGCGGAGAGCTCGCGGCACTCATCGCGCGCAAGCAGCTCGGAGACGTCGTCCTTTTCGACATCCCCTCGAAGACGAACTTCGCCAAGGGCAAGGCCCTCGATCTGGAGCAGAACAGCGCGATCCTCGGCTACGACGCGAGCATCACCGGCAGCTCCGACTGGAAGGACTGTGCAGGCGCGGACGTCATCATCGTCACCGCCGGCATCCCGCGCAAGCCGGGTCAGAGCCGCGATGATCTGGTGGCGACGAACCTGCCGATCATCCGCAGCGTGGCGGACGGCGCCAAGGAGCACTGCCCGGACGCATTCGTGATCGTCATCTCGAACCCGCTCGACGCGATGGTTTACGAGTACAAGCGCCGCACGGGCGCCCCCCGCGAGAAGGTGGTGGGCATGGCCGGCGTGCTCGACAGCGCGCGCTTCCAGCTCTTCCTCGCGCGTGAGGCGGGCGTGTCGGTGAAGGACGTGCGGGCGATGGTGCTCGGCGGCCACGGCGACGACATGGTGCCGGTGCTCAGCGCGACCACGATCAACGGCGTGAACATCTCGAAGTTCATCGGCAAGGAGAAGCTCGACGCGATCATCGAGCGCACCCGCAAGGGCGGCGGCGAGATCGTCGGGCTGATGGGGACGAGCGCGTACTACGCGCCGGCCTCGGCGGCGGTGGCGATGGCCGAGAGCTACCTGCTCGACCAGAAGCGCTTGCTGGCGTCGGCCGTGTACCTGACCGGCGAGTACGGCTACAACGACCTCTACATGGGCGTGCCCGTGGTCATCGGCGGCGGTGGCGTCGAGAAGATCGTGGAGCTCGACCTGTCCGCGGACGAGAAAGAGATGCTCGCCAAGAGCGCGAAGAGCGTGCAGGGCATCACCGACGTGGTGAAGGCCTCGGCCTGAGCCAAGGCGTGACCGAGGTCCCCCTCTCCAGCCCGGATCGGCGTCGGACGGCGCTGATCACGGGCGGCGGCGTCCGGGTGGGCGCGTCGATCGTCCGCGCCGTCGCCGCAGCAGGCGCGGACGTGATCGTCCACTACGCGCACAGCGAGAGCGGGGCCTTGGCCGTGGTCGAGGAGGCGCGACGGCTCGGTCGGCGCGCCACGGCCATCCAGGCCGACCTCGGCGATCGAGCGGGAATCCAGCGGCTCGCGGACGAGGCGCTGGCGTGGACGTCGGGGAAGCTGGATCTGCTGGTCCACAACGCGGCGAACTACGAGCGGATCGATCCTGCCGCGCTCTCGGCCGAGCCGTGGGACCGGGCGCTGAAACTCAACGCGGAGGCGCCTTACCTGCTGTCGCTCGCGCTGCGAGAGGCGCTGCGAGAGGCGCGCGGGAGTGTGGTCGCGCTGGTGTGCTTGAGTGCGGAGCGGCCGTGGCGCGAGTACGTGCCGTACTCGGTGTCGAAGGCGGCGCTCGCCCAGGTGGTGCGTGGCCTGTCGCTGGCGCTCGCGCCCGAGGTGCGGGTGAACGGGGTTGCGCCAGGCGCGGTGCTGCTGCCCGAAGGAACGGACGATGCCGAGCGGGCGCGCGCGCTGTCGCGGATACCGCTGGGCCGCATCGGGCGTCCCGAGGACGTGGCACGCGCGGTGGTGTTCCTCGCGGAGAACGACTTCATCACCGGGCAGATCCTCGCCGTGGATGGCGGGGAGTCGCTGGTGTAGGCGGCGCGTTCAGCAGACCTGAGGTCGCGAGATCATCGCGACGACGCCGCCCAGGGTGCCGAGGAGGGCGCATTTCGCCCGGTCCACACCCGAGAACGCTGCGCCGGCGATGACGCACAGGAAGCCGAACGCGAAGGTGGCGACACGGAGCCGGTTCGGGTCGGTCTGGCGGGCCGGTGGTTCCCGGGGCGGGGTGCGGTAGGGGTGGCTCACGGCGTTCAGTGTAGAACCCAGCCAGAACACCGAGAACCCGGGAGGAACCCGATGCCCGGCGCGGGGCGGGCCGTCGCGTCCGTCAGCGCGCGGCGGGCGGGCGCGCGCCCCAGGTGACCTGAAGCTCATTCACGCCGTAGATCACCGAGTTTTCCCGGAACGACGGCGGCGCGTCCGGGTGGAGCAGCCGCAGATCGGGGAACCGCGCGAGGAGCTTCGACAGGATGATCCGCATCTCCACGCGGGCGAGCAGCTGGCCGATGCACTGATGGATGCCGTGGCCGAACGCCACGTGCTGGTTTCTGGCCCGGTCGAGCTGGAAGTGGTCGGGCTGCGCGAACTGGATCGCGTCGCGGTTCGCCGACGCCAGGTGCAGGACCACCTGCTCCCCCGCAGCGATCGGCTGTCCTCCCACGGTGAGCGGCGCCGTCGCCACCCGGAGCAGGCCGAACTGGGGGACGGTGAGGTAACGCAGCAGCTCCTCCACGGCGGCGTCGATGCGCTCCGGGTGAGCGCAGAGCTCGGCCCAGACGCCGGGCATGCGCAGGAGGGTGAGCGTGCCCAGGCCGATCATGTTCGTCGTGGTCTCGTGCCCGGCGATCAGCAGGAGCTGACCGATCGAGGCGATCTCGTCGTCGCTGAGGGGCTCGCCCTCCGTCTGGGCCTTCGAGAGCCCGCTGAGCAGGTCGTCTCCGGGGTTGGCCCGCTTCGCCTGCACCAGGGTGCGCAGGTAGTCCCGCAGCGCCAGCTTGCTGGCGAGCAGGTCGTCACGGCGGATGTCGAGGCGCAGGAGATCGCTGGAGAGTAAGCGTCCGGCCCAGGGCATGCCCAGAAGAGGGTTGAGGCGTGGGAAGAGCGAGGTGCAAGCTCTCCTGGGCGCATGCTGGCGCAAGGCAGACGGGAGCGTGGAACGCCCGCAAGCCAACCTCGGGAGCCTTCATCCGACGTCGAGCAGGAATGCGGATGCGGCTACGAGGCGGCGACGCCTACAGCCGTTGCGTCGCTGGTGTGCGCCTTGGACCAAGCGTCGGGGAGTAGCTCGTCGAGCCTCGAGCGTGGCCAGCCGCGTTGCAGCTTGGTGATGACATCGGTGGCCCAGAGGAGAGGGTTGACCCCTTGCAGGCTGCACGAGCGGAAAAGCGTGAAGCCGATGGCGAGACGTTCAGCGCCCTTGTCGGAGCCGGCGAAAAGGAAGTTCTTGCGACCGACAGCGATCTTGCGCAGCTGCCGCTCCGCCTCGCCATTGTCGATTTCGAAGCGCCCGTCGGAGAAGCACCGTCGCCAGGCGGCCTCCTGACCTTTCGCATAGAAGGTCGCCTCATACAGAGGCGTCTTCGGCACGAGCGTCTTGTGGGTCTCGCGCACCCACTGAAAGAGTGCATCGACCAGGGGCATCGCGTGGGCTTGTCGATAAGCGTGCCGCTGCTCTGGAGAGAAACCGCGCGCCTTGCACTCGGCCTCGACAAGATAGATGCCCTTGAAGTAGCCGAGAGCGATGGCGGCGCTGAGATCGCCGAGCTTGGCAGCCTTCTCGAATTTGGCGCGGATGTGCATGCCGCATCCGAGCCGACGCTCCTCGGACAGACTCGGCGCGGAGTGAGTGGATTGGCGCAGCATGGCATTGTAGCCAGCGTAGCCATCGCCCTGAAGAAAGCCCTGAAAGGGCTGAAGCAGGGCCGCTGGGTGCTTGGCCTTCCAGTCGGGCGCATAGAGAAAGGAAGCGAGGTGGTCGCCGACGAAGACCCACAGGTGACCGCGTTTGAGGCGCCGAGGATGCTTGCGGTCCTGGACGGGAATGCCGGTATCGTCGGTGCGCAGATAAGGCTCGGCGAGGACCCGCTCGGTGATGCGCGCCGCGATGGGCGCGAGCAGGTCGAGGGTGAACGCGGTCCAGTCTCCGAGCGTGGAGGACGACAGGACGACGCCCGAGCGCGCACACGCCTGGGCCTGCCGATACAGGGGCATCGAGTCCTCGAACTTGTCGACGACGAGCTTGGCGAGCAGGCCAGGACCGGGACGACCGCGGTCCATGACCTTGTCGGGCGGAGCGGTGGAGACGCCCTGCTCGGGACAGCGTGGGCAAGCGAGCTTCTCTCGTTGCTGCTCGACGACGATGAAACGCGCAGGAATGAAGTCGAGCACCTCGCTGGTCCGGTAGCCAATGCAGGCCTTGTCTCGACCGCATTGACCGCAGACGCGCTCCGAGGCGGGCACCGTCAAGCGCTCCCGATGGCGCTCGAGATGCGCTGGCAGCGGCGCACGCTCTGCACGCTTCGGTGGCTTCGGTGGGTCGGCAGGGGGAGCTGCCTGCTCCCCCTTCTCGGGCGGAGCATCATCGGGCGGAGCTTCAGGGAGCTGAGAAGCAGGGGCCTCGTCGGCGTCGAGCAGCGTGGTCAGCCAGAGCGAGAGCTGCTGCGAGCTGACCTTCTGGCTCTTGCGACCGTACAAGGCTCGCAGTGCGGTCTGGAGGCGCAGCGTGAGAGCATGGTGTGCGTCGGTCAGCTGCGTGAGCCATCCGAGCACGTGCTCGATGAGCTCCGTGACGCATCCTCGGTCCGCGAGCTGGGTCAGCTGGCGCCGAACCTGCACGAGGTCGACGGGAGCCTTGACGACAGCAGAAGAAGAGCGGGCCACGTATCGAGCGGTGTATTCACCGCGCGCCACAGCACAAGGCATTCAATTTACGCCGCGAGTTTGCCGGGCGAAGGCAACCTCCAGCGCTTTTTCCTCGTCGCACCCGACAGGTCGAGGCCTTCGAGCATCAGCGCAAGCTCGGCGGCATCCATCTCGACATGCGTCCGCCCTGCGCTCACGGCGTGGGTGAGGTGGAATCGCCCTTGAGCGAGCCGCTTGGACACGATGCAGTAGCCGGTGCGATCCCAGAACAGGATGCGCACCTGGTCCGCCCTGCGGTTGAGGAAGACGAACAGATGGCCACTCAGGGGGTCGGTGCCGAATCGCTGCATCACCTGCGCCGACAGGCCATCAAAGCCTTTGCGAAGATCCGTAGGCTCCGCCGCGACGTAGACTCGCACCGACGGCGGCAGCATCAGCATGCGCCAGTCCCTCCAGCCACGCGGAGCAGCCGCGCAAGCGTCGTCGCATCGAAGTCCTCCTGCACCCGCACGATGCACCCATTGGGGAGCGCCAGCTCGATGCCGGCTGCGATGGCAGGCGACGGCGCCACCCCTACGCGCGCCGGATGAGCCTGCGGGGACTTGACGACTCGGACCGGAAGAAACCTCGGCGGAGTACTCTGAAGCGCCGCTCCAGAGGACGTACGGAGTCTCGACGTCCACCAGTACAACGACTGGACCTTCAAGCCCTCCAACCCGGCAAACGCCTTCGCGCTCAAGCCGCTCTGCTTCCACCGCTCTACCCTCTCGCTCCACTCCGCTCGCGTCGCCATCTCAACCTCCAGTGCCTTCGATGGCCTCTGGAGTTACCCGCCCGCACTCGGCTGATCACGATGGCGGTGACCGGACGGATACGCTGGAGACGCGGCGGAAGAAGGCCTGGTCTTCGTACGGGATCCCGAGCAGCCGGCAGATCACCAGCAGCGGCACGGGGAGGGCGAGCGCCAGCACGAGTTCCGCGCGCCGCTCCGAGGCAGCCTCCATGGCGTCGAGGCGCTCGTCGACCAGCCGCTCGATGAGCGGCTCCAGCGCCCGCACCTGGCGCATGCCGAACTGGCCCGCGAGGGGACGGCGGAGGCGCTTGTGCTCCGGCGGATCGGTGTCGAGGAGGTTGGGGGGCCGGAGTACGGCCATCTCCTCCTGCGAGATCAAGCTTTCCCGGAGGTGAGCATTCAGGTGCGTACGCTTCGAGCTCAAGCGCGGGTCGGCGAGGCACGCGCGTACGTCCTCGTAGCGTGTGACCAGCCATCCCGGCGGTCCGTCCGGAAAAGCCAGCCGCGCCACGGGGTGCTCTGCGCGCAGCACCTGAAATTCCGGTGGTGGGGACAGCGGGCAGGTCCGCCGTGTGGGAAGCGAGATGGTCGCTTCACAAATCGCTTCCGCGGCGCGCTCCCGCGCGTCGGGCGCCATCAGCGCCGGCATGTCGCCGAGCTCCGGGCCATCGATCCCCTCCCCCAGGGTGCAACGAGCCCCCGGGTGGAGTCATGGCTCAGCGTTCGAGGCCAAGCAAGAAGGTCGTGGCGGGATCGAGGCCAAGCACGGTTGGGACATGCCGGTGATGGCAGATCCAGGAGGTCCGTGTCGCTGAGGGCATGCCGGCGACAGGAGGCCCGTGTCGCTGAGGGCATGCCGGCGACAGGTGGCCCGTATCGCTGAGGGCATGCCGGCGGCAGGAGGCCCGTGTCGCTACGGAGCGATGGCCTGGAACGGAGGCGGCGCGCTCAGTCGACGAGGAGGACCTGGACGCGGCGATCCTTGGCCCAGCCGGACTCGTCGTCGCCGGTCGCGTCGAGCTCTCCCTTGGAGGAGGTGCCGATCTTGCCAGCGCTGACGCCACGCCGCTGGATGTACTGGGCGACGGAGCTGGCGCGCTTGTGGCCGAGCGCGAAGTTGTACTCGAGCTCCCCGCGCGGGTCCGCGTGACCGACGATCATCATGCCGCGGCCCTTGAGCGGGCCGGAGGAGAAGCAGGTGGCGATGGCGTCGAGGGTCGGCTGCGAGCCCTTGTCGAGCCGCGACGAGTCGAACGCGAAGTAGGCGGTGGGCAGCGAGCAGGCCTTGGCGATGCGGTCGTCGACCTGCACGGAGCCCTCACCCTTGTTCTGAGCGCCGTTGCCCGCGCCATTGGGACCCTGCAGGGCGCTGTCGTTGGCCGTGTTCGGCTTGGGCGTCGGCTCGGAAGCGCAGCCCATCATGCCAGCAGCCATCAGGAACGCGGTCAGAAGCGGGAACACCTTGTTCATCGAAATCTCCTCATCCTCGTCAGTCAAAAATCACGTTGAAGGCGCGCCAGGTTGAGAACCACCGTGCGCAGGTCGTCGAGATCGAAAGGCTTGCGGAACACCGCGATGGCGCCGAGCTCGCGGGCCTTGGCCTGGAGTTCGCGGTCGTTGAACGCGGTGATGTAGATGATGGGCAGCGAGCCGCCGACGCTCAGGAGGCCCTCGAGCACGTCGCTCTCGCTGAAGCCGGGGAGCTGCACGCCGGAGACGATCACGTCCGGCGGCTCGAACATGAGGCTGTCGGCGACCGTGGACGCGAGGTGCCGGAGCAGCGCTTCGCCGCTGCGGACCTCGGTGACGGCGTGACCGTCACGCCGGAGGGCATAGGAGAGCAGCCGGAGTACTTCGCTGTCTTCCTCGGCCAGGAGCACATGGGCGCGCTGGCTCTGGTTTCGGTTCCGCTGGCGCTGTCCCGGCGCCGGATCCTGGACGCACGCGGCGGGTTCCAGGTCGTGCGGGGTGCTCGCGCTCATGGCCGAGACGAAGAGCACGGAGCGTGCCGCGTTCGAAATCAGGGAGCGCGCGCAGGTTCAAGCCGCAACGTCGTACCGCGTGACGGTCGACGTCCGCTCGGGTCGCCGTGATTCGCGACGGCCGTCGCATTGTGCAACGAGCGCGGTGCGGCTCAGCCGGCGGTCGGGTCGCCGTAACGCGCGAGCTTTCGGTAGAGCGTGGCGCGGTCGAAGCCGAGGACCTTGGCCGCGATCGTCTTGTTTCCCTGCACGGCCTCCAGAACGCGCGCGATGTACCGACGCTCGACCTCGTCCATCGGCAAGAGCTCCGCCGGGTCCTCGGTGACGGGAACGAGGTCGCGGATCTGGTAGCGCTGGATCTTCTGGGGAAGGTCCTCGACGGCGATCTGCTCGTAGCGCGCGAGCGCCACGGCGCGCTCGATGCAGTTCGACAGCTCGCGCACGTTGCCCGGCCAGCTGTAGGAGAGGAGCTTCTCGGCGGCCGGCGCGGACAGCCCGGTGACCCGGTGGCCGGTGGAGGCGGCGAAGCGCTCGACGAAGTGCTGTGCCATGAGGAGCACGTCGCTGCCCCGGGAGCGCAGGGGCGGCAGCTCCACGTGGACGACGTTGATGCGGTAGTAGAGGTCCTCGCGGAACCGGCGCTCCTCGACGGCGGCCTCGATGTCGCTGTTCGTCGCGGCGACGACGCGGATGTCGAAGGGGCGCTCCTCGGTGGCGCCGAGCGGCCTCGCGCGGCGCTCCTGGAGGGCGCGGAGGAGCTTGGGCTGGAGGCCCAGGGGCATGTCGCCGATCTCGTCGAGGAAGAGGGTGCCGCCGCTGGCCTGGAAGAAGAGGCCCTGGCGGGCGCCCTTGGCGTCGGTGAAGGCGCCTTTGGCGTGGCCGAACAGCTCGCTCTCCAGCAGGGGCTCGGGGACGGCGGCGCAGTTGACGGCGATGAAGGGACCGTCGCGTCGCGGACTGCGACGGTGGAGGGCGCGCGCGACCAGCTCCTTGCCGGTACCGCTCTCGCCGGTGACGAGCACCGAGGTGTCGACCTCGGCCACGCGGTCGATGAGGTCGTAGACCTTGCGCATGGGCGCGCTCGCCCCGAGCATTTCGCCGTAGCCTTGCGAGGCTGCCGCGGCCTGGCGGAGACGCTTCACCTCCTCGCGGAGGGCGCGGTGGCGGATGGCGCGGACGAGGGCGAGCCGGAGGACCTCCAGCTCGAAGGGCTTGGTCAGGAAGTCGTAGGCGCCGGCCCGGATGGCGGCGATGGCCGACTCCAGGCTTCCGAAGGCGGTGATCACCAGGACGGGGACGTCGGGGCGGTTGGCGACGATGCGCTCGCAGAGGGAGAGGCCGTCCATGCCCTTCATGCGGAGGTCGGTGACCACCGCATCGAACTCTTCCTCGGCGAGCAACGCCAGGGCCGCGTCGCCGGAGGTGCAGCTCTTCACCTGGAAGCCGCGCTTCTTCAGACCAGATTCGAGCAGCTCCCCCACGCTCCGCTCGTCGTCGACGATGAGGACCCGGCCCGACATGCTCACCCGACCGCCGGGAGGTAGATGGAGAACTTGCTGCCTTGCCCCTCGGTGCTCTGGACGTCGATCCAGCCGTCGTGTTCACGCACGATGCCCCAGGCGACGGAGAGGCCGAGGCCCGTCCCCTCCCCCACCTGCTTGGTGGTGAAGAAGGGCTCGAAGATGTGCTCCAGGGTCTCGGCCGTCATCCCCTCTCCTTCATCCTCGACGTAGATGCACACGTGCTCCGCCTCGTCGCCGCCCACGTCCGCCGGGGGGCGCGCGCACTCGCGTCGGACCCCCGTGCGGATGTGCCCGCCCTCGGGGAGGGCCTGGATGGCGTTCATCACCAGGTTGGTGAGCGCCTGCCCGAGCTGCGCTTCGTCGACATCGAGGACGATGTCGCCTTCGCCTTCGGCTGCTTCGAGGTCGATGTCCACGCCCTGCTTCTCCGCCAGGGGACCGAGCATATCGCAGGTCCTGCCGAGCAGCCGCCGCACGCCGACGGGCGCTTTGTCGGCACCACGGCGGCGTGCGAAGTCGAGGAGCTGCCGGATGATCTCGGCCATGCGGTTGCCTTGCTCGACGATGATCAAGGCGTTGGCCTCGGCCTCGGCGTGCGGCATGTCGTCGTCGCAGATCATCCTGGCGCGCCCGGTGACGACCTGGAGAGGCGCCCCCAGCTCGTGGGCGACGCCGGAGGCGAGCTTGCCGACGGTGACGAGGCGATCGGCGTGGCGGAGCTGGTCGATGGCGGTGAGGCGGGCGGTGGTCTCGGCGAGGATGCGCTCCTGGGCGGCGGCGAGGCGCACGCACATGGCGTTCATTTCCCGGGACAGCTCACCGATCTCGTCGTCCTGGGCGACCGGAGGGTCGACGCGCAGGTCGCCGCCGCCGACGCGGCGCGCCTGACGGATGAGGTGCTGCATCGGCCGCCCGACCAGCCAGACGCCGACCACGGTGGCCAGGAGGCCACAGAAGAGGGCGACCGCGGCGGTGGCGAGCGCCGTGTTGCGGATGGTGCGCTGGATGTAGCGCTGCTCTCCGGCGAGGGACTCCGCAAGCTCCAGGGCCCCCAGCTCCCCCTCCGCGAGGAGCGGAACGTAGGTCACCAGCATCTCGGGCGCGTCCGGAGGGGTCGCCTTGAGGACCACCTTCTCGCCGCGCAGCACGGGTTCGAGGGCCTCGACGGGGACGAGGGGCGGCTCCGCAGCGCTCTGGAGGGGGAGCGCGATGTAGCGGATGGCGACGTGGTCCTCGCGGTCGTTGGCGTCGGCGATGAGCTGAAGCGCGCGCTCGCGGCCGTCGGAGAGCCAGACCTCGTACGCAGCCTCGGAGAGGACGCGCCCGATGATGTGGGCGTCGCGCTGCATGTCGATCTCGAAGAGGCCGAGTTCACGGCGGATGCGCACATAGGAGTGCACGGCCAGCACGACGAAGACCCCCAGGAAGAGCATCACGACGAGCTTCCGGGTGAGCTTCATGAGATGTCGTCCAGGCTCAGGCGGCGCGCCCCTCCAGCACGCCGCCGTCGGCCGTCACCACGAGGGCGACGCCGGAGTCCACGAACAGCGAGACGATGGGCGCGACGGCGCTGTCGTCCTTCCAGACGCACGTCCACACGCCCTCCCCGGGAGGCGCCGGGGTTCGACACCAGATGCGCCGGGCCGACGCGGCCCAGGCGGTCCCGTCGGGGGAAAGGGCGACCGCCGAGAGATCGAAGCGCGCGTCCACGGTCTCCGTGGTGATGTGCCCCTCGTGGTACCAGATGGCCGTTCCATCCACGCCCGTCACCAGACCGAGGCCCAGGTCCGGCGTCGCGGCGCCAGCGAGGAAGGCGCGCACCTCGGGGACCGGGAGGTACTCCAGGAACCACTCCAGCGGGACGTAACGCGCGACCACCCCGAGGCCGTGCTGGCCGCGGCCCACCACCAGCCACTGATCGTCGCCGATGCGCGCCAGGCCCGACAGGTGGGCCATGCCGGCGATCTCGTACGCCCGCATCCAGCGCTTGCCGATGAAGGTCTGGAGCATGATGGGAGCCCCAGGAGCGGCGGAGGCGAGCACGCCGATGTCCTCGTCATCGCCGCTGAGCGCGAGGTAGTGCTCGGTGGCGCCGGCGCGGTGCGTGACGTTGGCCACGCCGCCCGTGGTGTAGGTGGCGAGGGTCGCGCCGTCACCGCCGACCAACCAGCGTCCAGCGGCGACCCGCTGGACGAAGCGGATGCCTCGCGCCGCCGGGAGCTGCGCGGCCTCGGCGATCGACCAGCTCGTCCCGTTCCAGAAGAGCAGGCCCTCGCTCGTCGCGGCCAGGCAGCGGCCGTAGCCGTCCCACCCCACGCTGCGCACGACCCCCTCGATGCTGCGCTGGTTCAAGACGCTCCAGCGCCACACCTCGCTGCCCGTGAACGTGCCCCCCGGTGGGAGCGCGCCGGCGGGAGGGCCCGCCGGCATGCCCTGGAAGCCCTGGAAGGCCGGGGTGAGCGGCGCCAGGAGCGGGGGCATGGAGGGGATGGTCATGCGCTCCGCGAAGTCCTCGGTGTCGGCCGGGAGCGGTGCGGGCGCCGGGACGACCACCGGAGGGGCCGCGGTCGAGGTGCGCCGCACCTGGATGGTCTGCCGCATCCAGGATGGGCCAGGGCGCGCGGAGCCGAGATCCATGGCCTGAGGCGCGGCCGGCGGGCGCTGCGAAGGCAGCGGCGGCGCCGAGACGCTGGGGGTCGCCGCGCTGAGCAGCGGGACCGAGGCGACGGGCTTGAGGTAAGGCACCAGCATCGCCGCCAGGCTCTCGGCCTCCTGCAGCCGCTCGTCGGGCGTCGGGGCCGTGGCCCAGCGGAGAGCGAGGTCGATGGACTTGCACGCCGACTCCTGCGCGCGGAGCGCAGGATGGAGCCAGCGCCCCTCCAGCACGCTGCGGCGCGTCCGCGAGGTGACCGCGGCCAGCACCTCGGCGGCGCGCCGTTGCGGAAAGAGGGGCTCGCCCGTGAGCAGGAAGTAGACGACCCCCGCGAAGCCGAACAGGTCGGTCCAGGGGCCCAGCTCGCTCGAGCCGGAGAGCAGCTCCATGGGCCGGACCCCCTCCATCTCGATGGCCCCGATCCCCAGCGTTTCCTTGACCCCCTTCGGCCGCGCCAGGCCGAACTCGCTGATCTTGAAAACCTCGTCCACACCAGCGCCGCAGCAGAGGATGCGCTCCGGGGTGAGATCACGGTGGATCACCCCCACCTCGTGGACGGCGGTGAGGCCAGCGGCCATGCATTCCACCGCCCGCATCGCGCGCCCCGGGTCGAACGCGGTCCCGGTCGCCTCGATGGTGCTCTCGACGCGCTCCTGGAGCGTCGTCCCTTGCGTCCCCCCGTGGACGTACTCGATGGTGATCCAGGGCAAGGTCTGCATGCGCATCCCGCGCTGCAGCTCCACCAGGCCCGTGTCGATGAGCCGCACGACGAACGGGGTGGGCGGCACCCGCTCGTTCAGGCGCCGGAGCGACTCGGCCTCCTTGCGGACCACCACCTCCGCCGTGGCGCCCAGCTGACGGGAGAACGAGGGGCGGAGAATCTTCACCACGACGGGGCTCTCGCCCTCGGGCGCGATCCGGAGCGCGTAGAACGAGGCGAACATGGTCCCCACGCCGGCCCGGCGCATGATCTGGTAGCGCACATCGGGCGCGGCGCCGCTCGTCAGGCTGGACCCGAGCAGTTCATCCAGGGCCTCGTCATCGCGAAGGATCGTGATCACGGCGGAACCATATCCCAAGCGCGGCCGACTCGCCCAGCCAGGCGCACCAGCGTCCCAGCTCACTACCACCGATTCAGGAGAGCGCCTCCTCCACTGCGTGCGCCACGATCAGAGAGGTCGCACGCCGAGCTCGCGGTGCCCGCGCCAGGTCCCGCTGAACCATGGCGGTGCCATCGCCTCTACCGACCGAACACCACGCATTACCTGCAAGGCATCGGATTCGTGCCCATTTAATGCACTCCTGCTGCAACGATTCACCTTGTCACCTCACCCATTTCGCCACAAATCGCCGCACATGGCTGCACGACGGACGGCGTGGCATTGCCTCTTCAGCGCCCACCTGCGCGCATTCGGTCCCTCCTCCTTCGAGATCCGCGACGAGGTTCAGCTCTCCGCGGAGCCGCTGCGCATGGACTACCTGCTGCTACGTCGGCGGGAGGTCGCGCCGCACGGAGAGGCAGGCAAGACATTGCGAGGGCTCTGGCCACGTCCGTCACTGGCGACCGTCATCGAATTCAAGACCATCGGGCGTCCTTACAAAACAGACGACCTTGACCGCCTATGGAGCTACATCCACCTTTTCCGCATCGACCGGACCAGCCGCCTTCCACATCGGTCGGATCTTCGCGCAGCGTTCGCGCACCAACCGCAGCGCACGCGACAGGGACGGCAATTCTGGGCACAGCTCGTTGGCTCCGAGGAGGTAGGCATGTCGCTGCACGAGATGGAGGACTATCAGGAGGTGATCCGGAAGCTGCTGGGGACGCTGACCCCCGAGCAAATTCTGGAAGCCGTACCTGCCGAGAAGCTCATGCGGAACCTGACCCCCGAACAACGCCTCGCCGGCCTCGACCCCGAACAACGCCTCGCCGGCCTCGACCCCGAGCAACGCCTCGCCGGCCTCGACCCCGAGCAAGCCCTTCTGGCGCTCCCGGACGAAGCCCTCCGCGGGCTCTCCGAGGCCTACCTACGCACCCTCTCCGAGCCCACCCGTGCTCGCATCCGCCAGCGCCTCGAACGCTGACAGAAGCAAGCCACGTACTTCTTCAGCTCCGCGCGGCCCGACCGCCCCGCGCCCGCAACGCATACGCAACGCCCGCCCCCAGATCCCGGTGAATGCGGATCCCTCCCAGGTCTGCACCTTGCTCGACGAGGGTGCGCGCCACGCCGCTCCCCAGCCCGGTCAAGACGCTCTCGGCCCCCAGGAGCCGAATGGCGCGCGCAGTGGCGACGATCTCGTCCACGAGCTCCGCGTCGAGAGAGGGGACGCCCGTCATGTCGAGGATCGCGATGGACACGCCGCGATCGGCCACCCCCTGGATCAGCACCTCCCGCACCTTCTCCACGCGGCGGGAGTCGAGCGCGCCGACGAGGGGCATCACCACCACGTCCTCGTGGATGGGCAAGAGCGGAGTCGAGAGCGCCAGCATCATCTCGGCCTGGGCGGCGATCGTCTCTTCGTGGAGCTGCCGCTGCGCGGCCGCCAGCTCGGCGCGGCGCCGGTCCGTCACATCGCGCAGCAGCAACAGCGCGTCGCCCTCTCCAGCGCGGGCCACGCGCGCTTCGTACAGCCGCCCCAGATCCTCGCGCTCGACCTCGAACACCTCCGTCGGCCCCCCGGCGAGCACCGACGCGACCGCCTCGCGTGCGGCGACCGCCGCCTGCCCGGGGAGCATGTCGTCCAGCTCGAGCTGCGGCGCCCCGACGGCCCTCAGATCTTCGCAGCGGCCCTCGGTCGACACGCGCAGCATCGCGTCGGGGACCGCGATCAGCATCGCCCGCGTCCTCGCCTCCCCCTGACGCAGGTTCGCCTCCTGCAACCATTTCTCCGTCAGCGCGCAGGCCATCTGCCGCACCTCGACCGCGTCGAAGGGCTTCTTCAGCACCAGGAAGCGCTGCGGAGCGCCGAGGCGCGCCAGGATGCGGTTCCACGAAACCTCGGCGTGGGCCGTGCAGATCACGGCCTGCATCTCGGGATCCTCGCCCCAGATCCGCTCCAGCGTCTCGACACCGTCGATGCCCGCTGGCATCCGCACGTCCACGAAGGCCAGAGAGAAGGGCGCCCCCTCTTCGCGGGCGCGCCGCGCGGCCTCGATTCCGTCCTCGCCGCGGTAGACGCTCGTCACGTCGAAGCGCATCGCGATCGGCCCGGCCCCCGTGCCGAAGAGCGCCGCATCCATCGCGTCGAACTCGGCGTCCTCGGCGCCGCCTTCGAGGATCTCCCGCAGGTAGCGATGGATCTCCACGTTGTCGTCGATCACCAGGACGCGGCGGTTCCGTTCCTCCAGGGCGCTCATCCGACGCGCTCCGCCGTCCCGTGCTCCTGCTCCCCACCGAGCGACACCGGAAGCTCCAGCGTGAAGGTCGCCCCCTGCCCTGCACCATCACTCCGTACCGACAACGATCCTCCCATCGCACTCGCCGCGCCCTCTGCCCAGTGCAGCCCGAGGCCTCGACTCCCCGCCTTCGTCGAGTACCCGAGCTGGAACACCTGGCTCATCGTCTCTCGCTCCAGCCCGATGCCGTTGTCCTCGACGACGACGCGCGCCCGGTCCGGACCACAGAGAGAGGCCGCGACCCGGATGCGCCGCGGCTCTGCCTTCGAGTTTACCAGCGCGTCCTTGGCGTTGCTCACCAGATTCACCAGGATCTGCAGCACGCGATGGCGCTCCAGCGGCGCCGCGGGCACCCGCGAGATGGCGCGCGAGACCTCGATCCCGTGCCGCTGGAGCGCAGCGCCGTGCATCCGCAAGGCCTCCTCCACCAGCTCGTTCAGCTCCACCTCCTCCACCATGCGGGGGCTGTGCGCGTAGGTCTGCTGAGCTGCGACGATGGCGTTGATCTGCTCCACGTTGCCGAGCAGCGTCTCCACGCCCCCGAGCAGCTCCGCGCGGTCGCGCCCGAGCCGATCGGCCAGCTTGGGAAGGAACGTGAGCAGCAGCCGCCCTCGTTCATCGTCCTGGAAGAAGCGCCCGAGGTCGCGCCCGTTCTCCGTCATCAGCTCCACGCTCTTCTGGAGGCGGTCGACCGGCATCAGATCGATGCGATCGGCCAGCAGCTGGGCGGCGAGGTTCACACCCGTCAGCGCATTCCCCACATTGTGCAGCACCACGGTCGCCACCTCGGCCATGCCCTCACGGTGGGCCATGTCCACCAGCCGCCCGTGGACCTCTTCCAGCTCGCGCGCACGCACCATCGCGCTGCGACCCAGGTCGTCGTAGCGCGCCGCGTTATGCAGCGCGAGCGCCCCTTGAGCGCAGAGCACGGACAGCGCATCGATCCGCTCGGACGAGAACACCCCCTCGGCCTGCGTGTGCTCCAGGTAGATCACCGCCCTCACCTGGCCGCCGTACTCCAGCGGCATGCACAGCACCGATCGCGCAGGATGCTCGGAGAAATAAGGATCCAGCGCGAAGGCTTGCTCGCGCACCGCGTCTGCGAACACCACCCATTGCCCCCTGCGCTCGGTGAGCGCGACGAGGCCCCTGGGGCTCGCGCCACCGCGCCGCGCCGAAGCTCCCTCCGCGATGACGAAGGACAGCAGGTCGCCCTGATCGTCCCCCGCCGCGAGCAGCACCCCGCGCTCCGCGCCAGCATGCTGGACGAGGATCCGCGTCAGCAGCGCGCGCAGCCGCTCCGGCACGAGCTCGGAGGAGATGGTCCGTGCAGCTTCGAAGAGCGCGAGGGGTAGCGTGCTCGCGTCGGGCATCAACCCCCCGAAGCGGCAGCCACATGCTTCGACATGTCCGCAGCTGATCCAAGCATGGGAGGCGACAATACGCGCCGCACAACACTCCGGCAACTACAGCGCTAGAAGGTACCGCTGCGACGCGTGGGGACAGCCGCGTAGAGCGCGTGGTGACGCGCCTCGATCCAGGTGCGCGCCTCGGTGGGCGACTTGAAGAAGCGCACCTCGTGGTTCGAATCCGACAGCAACCGCATCGCGCCAATGGTCAACGTGACCAGCAGTCTCGTTTGAAAACTCGCCCCGTGGAACGCCAGCACCCGATAGGCCACCTGCTCCGCCGAGACGGCGGCCAGCTTCCTGGCACCGGGGCTCATCGAGCCCATCTCGGTCACGTCGACGAGCACCAGCACATCGGGCTGCGTCCGCGTGTGCTCCGTGATGAAGCCGGTGATTCCGACGGCATCCTGCTCGGAAATTGGACCGCGCACCGTGAACTCGATGAGTGCAGGTGCGGTGTACCGGAGATGGTGCTTCCCGAAGCTGTCCTCGATCATGCTGACCCTGGTCGGGACCTACCATCGAGCATGCCCGATTCGTCGCATGACCGCCACCACCGAGACGACGATCCTCTTCGATCGATCATTGCGGTGGTGAGGCAACGCGCCCCGGGAGTGAGCAAGGCCTTCTCAGGAGGAGGAGACGAAGGCGGGGTACAACACGCGGAGGCGCTCGTCGATCCATGCGCGCGCCTCGGACTCCGTCGTGAAGAAGCGGATCTCACAGCCAGTCGGTGCTCCGCCACCCAGCGACATCAACTGGGATGCGACCAGCGTGAGCTTCGTCGTGAGGCGCATCTGGAAGCTCGCGCGATAGTACGCCAGCACCCTGAACGGGATGCGGGGGGTGAAGTCTGCCGCGATCTTCCTCGCCTCGATGCTCACGCTGCCGCCCTCGCCGAGATCGGCAATGCCGAGGAGATGAGGGCGCCCCCGAGAGAAACGCGCCACCGTCTCCAGGAACTGGCGCATCTCGTCCCCGGATAGGTCACCTCGCACGACCATGTCGACCACGCCTGGCTCATGGAAGGTGAGTGTGTGTCGGCCGTAGGAAGGGTCACTCACGGTAGGACCTCACAGGATTCTGTGTGGCGCGATCACCGAGGTGGGGCAACAGCCAGCTTGCCTCGACCTACCGAAATTCTGGGGTTCGCAGCGATCATCCGTGCAGGTGGGCCGCGCATGGCCCCCGGAGGAGCCGGGGGTCAGGAACCTGGCGCAGCCCCGCATTCGGAGGCACCTGGCTCAGAGCCGCGTGATGAAGATGCTCTGTGCATCGAACTCCGCGACGCTGAAGATGCCGCTCGGACCGGGGACGGGCAGGTTGTTGTAGACGTTGTTGATGCGATCCGAGTTCAGCCGGAAGGTGGCTCGCTCGCCCAGCAGGCGCGATGCGCGAAGGGGGCTCTCGCCACCAGCGCTACCGCCCGAGCGGGACGCCGTCGAGGTACCGCTGCTCCCGGAGCTCGACGCGCTGCTCGGCGCACTCAGAGCACCGTGAGCGCTGTGCCCTGCTCCGGCGAAGCCCGTGGCGAGGCTGGTGGCACCCAGGCCCAGCGAGACCCAGCCCAGGATGCTGGCGGTCCTCGTGTCTCCGTGGTTGGCGGTGACGGTCGCCGCCACACCGACGCCCGCAGAGGCGAGCCCGAGGCCGTCCGCGGCCACCGAGAAGCCGAGCGCGATGGCGTCGGCACGGGCGAATTTCGGGATGGTCTCAGCCAGTAGACTCTCGCTGATCCCGGCCACCTCGTTCTTGACCGCCCTGGCCGTGGCTGCGCCCGCAGAGGCTGTGGAGGCGGCGGAGCGGACGGCTGCAGTGATGCCGACGACGCCGCTCGCAATACCGAGGCCAGTCGCGACCCAGTTGAGGATCCCGGACGCCTTCTGGTTGTCTTCGAGGGCCGACGCGGCAATCCCGACGGCGCTCGACGCGACCCCCACCACCGCTGCCGTGACCGACAGGGCACTCGTGGTGGCCAGCGCGCCAATGACACCAGTGCCAGCGATCACGCCCATACCAACGGCAGCCCCAGCGCCGAGAGTGAATACGCCGAAAAGGATGCTCGCAATGCCGATGCCGATGTTCACCCACGCCGAGGTGCTGAGGTGCCCCGTGGGATCGAACCGATTGATCGGATCATTGCCACAGTAGACGTAGGGATTCACGCCCCCCTGTCCGAACGGACTCCACCCATCCGGGCTGTGGAAGCGCATGAGGGTCGGGTTGTAGACGCGGTAGCCGTTGCCCAGGAAATACCAGCCGGTGACCGGGTCCCGGAACTCACCGTTGAAGCCGAGAAGGATCTCCCCCGGACCCGAGGTGCTGCGCTCGCCATAGGCCGTGTAGCGAAAATGCTCGGACTGCCCTTGCTGGGCATCCAGAGAGGTCAGCGTGCTGTTCTGGCCATCCGTGGCGAAGAGGTGACTGCGCGAGGAGCCGCCCTGTTCATCGCCTTGCGCCAGCGTGTTTCCCTCCGCGGTCAAGAACGAAAGCCGGCGACCACCGATGGTCTGCCCGACGATGCTCTCTCCCTGGAAGGACCTGAAGGCGTCGACACCATCGGGCAAGGTCTGGGCGGCGAGCCTGCCCATGGAGTCGTAGTGGTACTGGCTCAACACACGCTGGTCCGCGTCGAGCACCTGCACCAACCGACCACGACCGTCGTAAACGAGCCGCTGTCCGCGCTCGTCACGAACGAGGTTCCCGGCCTCGTCATAATCGAGGATCGACTCCTTGCCATGGGTCTCGATGCGCGTGAGCTGGGTCGGATCCCGAGGCCCATAGGTGTAGTTCGTCGTCTCCACACCGCTACCGTCGGAGCTCTCGAGCCGCGTGATGTTGCTCCAGCGGTCGAAGGAGAAGACCTGCTCACGCACGGCACGACCGCTGGCGTCCCTCGGGGGCTGGCTCCCGTCGCACTGATACCGCTGCAGACGCCGCCGGCTGTCGTAGCTGAACACCTCGTCGCGCCACAGCTCTCCCCCCACGGTGGTGACACGTCGGCCTATCTGTCCCGTGGCGACATAGGTCGTCGCAATCACCTGCTCCGGCTGGGCGGGGGTGGCGATGATGGCGCGCCGGGTCTCACGGCCGAAGTCGTCGTAGGTCATGGAGGTGACCAGGCTGGAGCGCATGGCCGTGTCTTCGACGCGAAGCATCGATACCCTCCCGGCACGGTCGTACGCATACGTGGCCACGCGAGTTCCGTTCTGGCATTGCTCGAGGCGGCCGTGAGCGTCGTAGGCGCTGGTGTGCGGATTTCCGAAACCGTCGGTGAAGGTCTGGAGGAGACCCGACATGCTGTAGGCGTAGCGCGAGGCTGCCGCATTCTGCTGGGCGCCCCCCTGGATCACGTCCGTCGCACTGCGCATCAAGCCCGACGCGAAGTAGCGCAGATCCTGCGTCGCGCCGCCGCTCTCCCCCTGAGCAAGCGCCGCCGTCCTGGGGCTGTACTGGTAGGTGATGCGGTCACCACCGCCATCGAGGGAAACGAGTCGCCCCCCCAGGTGGGCGGCATACTGGAGCTGTAGCGTGACGCTGGGGGTGATGATCTGGGAGGGTTTGTCGCCGCGCTCTCCATAGCCATAGCGGGTCGTGCGCCCACCGACGCTCTCCGAGGTCACCCGGGACAGGCCGTCATAGGTGCGGGACCCGAAGCTCGTACCGTCGACCGAGACCCCGGTCGAGAGCGCGCTGGCGCTGAACGCAGCGTACTGCGACTGCACCCGGGTCCCATCGGGCAGCACCCGCCCGACCTCACGGTCGAAAGCGTCGTAGGAATACCTCGTCATGTTGCCGAGCGGGTCCTCCTCGGCGACCTTCCGCCCGAACCCATCGTACTGATGGCGCGTCGTCGCAGCGACCCGCCCGTCCGCGTGAACCAGGGTCACGGTCGAGGGGTTGTCGAAGGCGTCGAACGTGGTCACCGTCATGCCCTCACCTTCGAGGCCGCGGCGCATCGTCCGGGTCACCGGGTCATGACCGGACAGCAGCACGCGACCATCGGCAAACGTGGTGCGGTTCAGCGACCCCCAGCCGTCGTAGGCGAAGCGGGTCACCTGGCTGGTCGGCGTCGCGAGCCGCGACGTCTGCTGCGCATTCCACCACCAGTCATGGCGCTTCTCCGCAATCACCTGACCGAGAACGTCGTAGGAGTTCTCCAACGTCTGGCGAAACGTCCCTTGATAGGCCGCGCTCCCCGTCGGGAGATCGCGGTCGTCGTCCTGCGCTTCGACAGAGCAGACACGCCCGAGGCCATCGTAATGAACCCGCGTCCCCACCCCCTGGGTATCGGTCTCCACGAGCATCGGCCACCCGTTCGCCTCGCCGGCCGCGGGATAGCGGTACTCGTAGCGGCGCCTCACCTCGTTCGCAGTCTCGGGTGACATCACCTGCTCGACCAGCCGCCCCAGAGCATCGTAGGTGGAGGCCGTCGTCACCCCATTCACGTCGGTCTCTCGCCAGCGCCGGCTGGTGATGCGGGAGAAGGTGACGCTCGTGCTCGCGCGGACACCGTCGAAGCCAGTGGTGGTGGTGGTCGTCGTCGTGGCCCCCCCCTGCACGGCATACGCGAAGAAGATCACCGTGGTGCTACCACCGAGACTGACGCTCGACTCTCTCAGCAAGCCATGGGTATTCGCGCTGGCAGGGGTGTCGTTGTAAGCGAAGGTCCTCGTCTGACCGCTGGAGAGACGCTCCGTGGCCTTGGTGACGAAGTAGGGCGCCGGGAGCCCACCGAGGGTCGACGTCTGCGCATAGCTGTAGTCGGTGGTCCGGGCAGTGGCGTCGCCCGAGGCGCTCGGAGCAGGCGTGCTGGTGATGCGCTTGACGTAGCGGACGAAGCCGAAGGGATCGGCCGGGCATTGCCCTGCGGTACCGGCCGCCGGAAAGTAATCGTAGGACGTCCTGACCCCGGTCGCGTCGACGGTGCTCAGCGTATTTCCGTAATCGTCGGTCTCGGTCTCCACGATCTCGTCTCGCCCGCTGGCCGGCGACTGCACGTGCTCGTAGCGCGTGACGATGCGACGTGGCTGCTGGAGGTTCGCCGGTTGCTGCTCGAAAGCGAGCGACGGCTTGTCATTGTACGTGATGGTCGTCGTGGTCCGGGTGCCCTGCTGAACCTTCGCCTCCCGCGTCAGGAGGTGGAACTTGTTGAAGGTGCGCACCGTGGACGACAGCACCGCCGTACCATCGAGAACATTCTCGGTGCTCTCGTAGCTGTAATCACCGCGCACCAGGTAGAGGTTGTCCTCACCTTCCACGAACACGGGGCTACCGGACTCGTAGCCGAGGAAGTTGCGATCCTGGCTGAACTGATAGGTCTTGGTGATGGTCGGTTGCCCGCGACCCGGGAGCACGGCGTGTGACATCACGCAGGGGACGAAGCCGCCCCCGTTCAATCGGAGGCCATCCTGCAAATACTGGACGGTATCGACCGATCCTGCCGGGCTCCTCAGCCGCTCGATGCCGCGGAAGGAAGGACCGAGGTTCATGTAGGAGAAAGCGTAACTGGGCAATGCGCTGACATCCCCGACCGGATCGGCCGCATCGTACGGGAGGGTCACGGTGGTCAGCAGGTTGTTCTGGTAACGCAGCAGGATCCTCGCGGTCCGACCGTGATCGACGGGGAACTCGACGAGAACGGCATTGCCGGCTTGATAGGTGATGGTCAGGTGGCTCTGCCCGGTCTGGACGAGGACGACCCGCGTCAGGTAGGGGACGCCATCCACCATTTGCTCGTGATGGAACTGAAACGTCTCACCACTGGGAAACCGCAGGAAAGCCAGCCTTGCGACCGGATCACCGGGACGGGCGACGAGTCGCTCGACGAGCCCGTCCTTGTGGATGACGTCGAAGGTGTTCGCATCGATCACCCTCACCCTGAAGTCCTTGAGCTTTTGATCCCTGAAGGTGAGATCTTGACCAGCCTGGGGCAGCGCATTGCCCCTGAAGCTCCGCCCATCGGAGAAGGTCAGGATGTTCATCCCCCGGTCCAGATCGAGGGTCGTCAGGTTCAGGGACCATCCCACGCCGAAGCCGCGGTTCGTCGGGCTGAGCGCCGAGAAGCCGAGGGTGAGGTCACGGCTCAGCTCATCGAGGTTGGGAGGGCGGAGCTGGGCGAGGTGGATCGACGCCGTATACTGGCCCGTCCTCGGGTCGACGCCTCCGGAGATGTACGAGCTGAAGTTGAATGCATTGGAGTGAATGGATTCGTGCATGGTCGTTTCCTCTGCAATGCGGCGCAATCGCCTGGAAGTGGGGCAACGGATACGAAGGGGAAGCGCGCGCGGGCGCTCGCCAGGGGATCGGCGAAGCGCGGAGAGCGCGCCTGGCGGGGAGGGTCAGTGCACCGAGACTCCAGGAACGGAGCGCTCAGCCAGGGATGATCTCGATCTCGTCACCCAGATCGTTCGTCGCCTGGATCCGGTAGCGATACGTATTCCCGTACACGTCGGTGACAGTGATCCTTGCAGGATCCGCCCAGTCGTCACCGGAGGTCCAGGTGCAACCATTGACGACGAGCCGGGTGGCGCCCCACTGGTTCTCCGCCAGCGTCATCGTGTAATCGAAAGGCTCGACGCAGCCCCCACTCATGGCGTCATTCGTTCTCACTGGCCACCTGCCTGGACCGAAGACTCGCCCACGCGTGAGCACTCGGCGGCTGGGGTTGCTGTTATCCTGCCGGCCAAGCTCGTAGAAATGTCGCGCATTGGTGGGGTCCACGAGGATCTGCTTGACCCTCACCCGCGCTGGCATGGCCCAACGATGAGCAAAAACTCGCTGCCGCCATGTAGGATTCAGGTTGCTCATCGTCCGATCGTAAAGCGTCTCGATGGGCGTGGTGACCAGCTCCGAGATCTCGACGGAGGGCGGACGCACGGCTTCCAGAGTGACGCTGCTGGTGAAGTTGTGGCCTTCGAACGACATGTTCGTCGTGAGAACACGGCCGTCGTCGAGCCGCATACGCGCCATCAGCCGCTCAGTCCCTGTCCGATGTGAGCGCACGAAGCGAGAGAAGACATCAGGGACGTCGTTTCTGGCCTCCGCTCCACGGGCTTCGGCCTCCACCTCCCCACCAGTACGCTCTTCGGCCGCAAAGCTGGTGACGCCTCCCAGCTCGTACTGATTTCGCGTCTTGTCGACGCTCCATCCATCGGGCAAGGTGGTCTGGTTCAGATTGGACGAGAAGGCGACCACCGTGATCGATTCGCGCTCCGTGTCGCTCAGAGACACCTTGACGGGCACACCGGTCCCCCTGTCCTCCATCTTCATCACGCTGACATTCACGTGGCTCTGCTGATTGCCATTGGCGTAGAATCGGTTCGAGTTGGCCGAGATTTCGAATCTGCTGACGGTAATGGACATGATCTTGGTTCCTTCATGAGCCAGTCGGGTGAACACGCGCGGCAGGGGCGCCGTGGGCGCATGGCGTCGAGATGTCGTTTTGCTGCGATTCGGGCCGTGTGTCAGACAGCTACCGCGCTGACGACGACCTCATCCCGAAGCGCAATGCCCTCGGCAACCAAGAGCCGTGCACACGCCGAGCCCGCAGCCCTCTGGCTCGTAACGCGGTCATAGGGGAGCCCGCTAGCAGAGAGCATGCCTGGACGATTCGCATCGGCAGCTTGCAACGCCGATGGCGTCCAACTGCGTGGTCCCCACTATTTCTACGGAGATACGGCCTGACCGGACGAGCTGGCCCCTCCCCCGCTCACAATGCCCGGTACGACGCCGTGTCCTCACAGGACGCGAGCGCTTCGTGACGGGACGCAACCCCTCTCCGACACCCCGCGGCGACGCGCTTTCCTCGCTCGAGAGCCCCTCGTGGCGAGCCACGTCCCGTCACGGAAACGGACGCAGCGCCGAGGCGGGGTAGGGACGTGGTGGCGCCGGGCCACAAGAGGGGGCCCCCCTGCAGGCACGATGCCGTCGGGGCATCGAGCCTCAATCCTCCCAGAGCACGCCCAGCTCGATCTCCGCAGCCTCGAACGGCTCCACCTGCACCGTCGCCGACCCCCTCCATGCCCCCACACGAGCCCAGAGACCCGCGTCGTTCCGGTACACCTCGAGCGTCTGCGTCCGAGGGTCGAGCAGCCAGAGATGACCCACCCCTTCCCGCGCGTAGATGTCCATCTTGTCCGACCGATCGATGGCCTCGGTCGCAGGCGACAGCACCTCGCACACCCAGTCGGGCGTGTTGAAGATCGCCGCATCCTTCATCGCGATGCGCGGCATCTTCTCGCGGCGAAAACCGGCGATGTCGGGGACCACGATGTCGGGGCCGAGATGCAGCTCGGGCTCGTCCAGCAAGGCCCACTTGCCTGGACCCCCCAGCCCCCTGCGGAACGGCAGGTACAGCTCCCCCGCGAGCACGGAGGCCGCATTCCGGTAGGGAAGCGCAGGGCGCGGGTTCGTGTGGAGAACGCCCTTGAGGATCTCGGCACAGTGATGGTGCGGAACGTCGAGAAGATCCTGGTAGGTCGCACGGCGCACGGAGTCGGGCATGTCGGGTCGGTCCTTTCGAGCAGATCAGGTGCGAGCGAAGAGGCTGGCCAGGTCCTTGAACGACTTGAACTCCAGCGCATTGCCGCTGGGGTCCTTGATGAACATCGTGGCTTGCTCGCCGACCTCACCGGGAAAGCGAACGTGGGGCTCCACGAGGAAGCGGACGCCGGCCTCCCGCAAGCGGTCCCGCAGGGCGTGCCAGTCGTCCCAGGGCAAGACGGCGCCGAAGTGGCGCACGGGGATGTCGTCCCCGTCGACGGGATTGGTGGCAACGCTGGCATCGGCCTGCTCGACCAGGTGCGCGGTGATCTGGTGGCCGAAGAAGTCGAAGTCGATCCACCGGTCGCTCTCGCGCCCCAGCGCGCACCCGAGCACGTCCCGGTAGAAGTGGCGGGTGGTCTCCAGCGCGGTCACGGGGAACGCGAGGTGAAACGGGGGCCTCGGGGTCGTCGTCATGGTGCAGCCTCTCGATGGATCGCGAGCACTGGGGGTGCATCCTAGAGCAGGGATGCCGGCGCGCGAAAACCCCTTCCCGGCCATGGCGAGGTTGTAGACTCGGCACCGTGGAGGTTCGCATGCGCATCCATCCCTTCCTGAGTGCCCTCCTCGGCGCGCTCGTCCTCGCCGGCTGCGGGTCGGCGTACTACGCAGGCGAGGCCGCGAGCTCTCCGGCACCGCAGGATGTCTCGGGGTACGGCGCGAACTACGGACCGTCGGCGCCGCCAGCGCCGCCAGCCGACGATGACGCGCGGATCGAGAACTTCATCATGGAGCCTGGCGCCGTCGTCTCCATCGCGTCCGAGAGTTCTTCCCACGATCGGGAAGAGCGGCAGGCCGAAGCCCCATCAGGGCCGGCGATGGGGCTGGCTCCGCCGAAGAGCCCGCAGAGCACCGGAGGGCCGAGGGCGGTGCCGAACGTATCGCCGCAGGTCAAGAAGGAAGCGCCCCCTCCCCCCAGCACGTCTCCCTCCGGCACGTCTCCCTCCAGCACGCCAGGAGCCCCGGACACCTCACCGACGACCGCATCTCCCACGGTGACGCCGACCCCAGGACAGCAGGCCCCCGGTGAGGTCGCGCAGCCCCGACGCCCGATGCTCGTCTACGTCGCTGGCCTGTGGGTCCTCGTCGAGAACCCGACGGAGGCGTTCACCGCCATCGAAGCCATGACCCGCGAGTTCGGCGGATTCCTCTCCGTGCGCACCGACGCATCGATCACCGTGCGCATCCCGGTGGCTCGGTACGAAGAAGCGCTGGATCGGGTGAGCCGCCTCGGCGAGATCCAGCGGCGCGACATCTCCGTGGAAGACGTGACCGAAGCGTTCCTCGATCTCGAGATCCGGCTGAAGAACCTGCGCGCGATTCGCGCCCGACTGGAGCTGCTCCTCCCGAAGGCGAAGAACGTCGAGGAGGCCGTGGAGATCGAGCGGGAGCTCTACCGCGTCGTCGGCGAGATCGAGCGCATCGAGGGAAAGATGAAGCTCCTCCGCGACCGCGCCGCGTTCTCGACGATCACCGTCCACGTGCTCGCGCGCGCCCAGGAGAAGGTGCAGAGCAAGGTGACGCTCCCTGTCCCGTGGCTCGGCGCGCTGGGACTGGGCCGCCTTCTCAGACTGTGATGTGACGTGATGCGCGACAGGGGGGCCGCAGCGCGAGTGGGCGACGACGCCCCTCGCGCTGCGCGTGGGACTCAGCCCATGTGCTTGATGATCGCGTCGCCGAACTCCGAGCACTTGACCTCGGTTGCGCCTTCCATGAGGCGGGCGAAGTCGTAGGTCACGGTCTTCGCGCCGATCGCGCCGTCCATGCCCTTGTTGATGAGGTCCGCCGCCTCGACCCAGCCGAGGTGCCGGAGCATCATCTCGCCCGACAGGATCACCGAGCCCGGGTTCACCTTGTCGAGGTTCGCGTACTTCGGCGCCGTGCCGTGGGTCGCCTCGAAGATCGCGTGACCGGACACGTAGTTGATGTTGCCGCCGGGGGCGATGCCGATGCCGCCGATCTGCGCCGCGAGCGCGTCGGACAGGTAGTCGCCGTTCAGGTTCAGCGTCGCGATGACGTCGAACTCCTTCGGGCGGGTGAGCACCTGCTGCAGCGTGATGTCCGCGATCGAGTCCTTGATGCGGAGCAGCTTCTTCCACTTCCCGCCGCCGTGCGTCGACCAGAGCTTCAGCGCCTCCTCGACCTCGGCGCGGAACTCCGCCTGCATCTCCGGGGGCGCCATGTCGTAGCCCGGCTCGATCTCGCGCGCGTTCTGCTCCACGGTGAGGTCGGGGTTCTTCTCCTTGTTGCCGAGGATCCACGACTCGCGCTCGGTGACGACCTTCTCACGGAAGTCGCGCTGCGCGAGGGCGTAGCCCCAGCTCTTGAACGCGCCCTCGGTGAACTTCATGATGTTGCCCTTGTGGACGAGGTTCACGCTCTTGCGGTCGAAGCGCAGGGCGTACTCGATGGCGGCGCGCACGAGGCGCTCGGTGCCCTCGCTGCTGACGGGCTTGACGCCGATGCCGCTCGTCCCGGGGAAGCGGATGTTCTTCACCCCCATCTCCTTCTGGAGGAAGTCGATGACCTTCTTCGCCTGGGGGCTCTCCGCCTCCCACTCGATGCCGGCGTAGATGTCTTCCGTGTTCTCGCGGAAGATCACCATGTCGACCGAGCCGGGGTCACGCACCGGCGAGGGCACCCCCTTGTACCAGCGCACCGGGCGCAGGCAGACGTAGAGGTCGAGGAGCTGGCGCAGCGCGACGTTCAGCGACCGGATGCCCTTGCCGATCGGCGTCGTGAGCGGCCCCTTGATGCCGACGAGGTACTTCCGGTAGGCCTCCACCGTCCCGTCCGGGAGCCAGGTGCCGAAGGTGTTGTAGGCCTTCTCGCCCGCGAACACCTCGTACCAAGCGATCTTCCGCTTGCCGCCGTACGCCTTCTCGACCGCAGCGTCGAACACGCGGACGCTCGCGCGCCAGATGTCAGGTCCGGTCCCGTCACCCTCGATGAAGGGGAGAATGGGTTGATCCGGCACATTGAGGGCGCCGGTGCTCGACATGGTGATGGCTTGCCCGTGGGTGGGCTCGGGGAAGGTGGTGGACATACCGCGGGCGCTTAGCGCGCCGACCTTGCTGCCGCAACGGCCAGAACGCCCCGCCAGCCGTCCAGCGTGGGCCGCGCGTGCGTGCGCCAGGCATGCTCGATGTCTGGATCCAGCCGGATCCATGTGGTAGGCAGCGGTCTGGATGCGCCGTCTCCGTCACCTCGCCGTCGCTGGATTGCTCCTCGCTTCGCTGTCCGGCGCCACGATCGCAGACGCCATCGTGGTCGAGCGCATCGTCGCGGTCGTGGGCGATCGGCCGATCTTGCTCTCGGAGCTGCGGCGCCGCGCGCGCCCGTTCCTCATCCAGGTGCATCAGCGGGTGCCACCGGGCGCGCAGCAAGCCGCGGCTGAATCGCAGATCTTCCGCGATCTCATGGAAAAGATGATCGAGGACGAACTCATCACCCAGGCGGCGGAGAAAGCCAACATCTCCGTCACCTCGGAAGAGCTGGAGAACGCAATCCGCAACCTCGCCGTCTCGCAGGGCACCACCCCCGCCGGCATCGTGAAGCTCGCCGCCGAGTCGTCCGGCCTCACCGAGCAAGAGTACCGCGACGAGCTGCGCCGACAGATCCTCGAAGGCAAGATGCTCCAGCTCCGGACCAAGAACCGGATGCGCGTCACCGACCAGGATCTCTCCTCTGCGTTCGATCGCGTCGTGAAGGCCGAGATGCGGCGTCGCGAGTACCACCCCGCCTGGATCGTGCTCCGCGTCTACCCGGGCTCCAGCCCCGACGCCGTCGAAGAGCGCATGGCGCTCGCGCGCTCCCTCGCCGAACGGATCAAGCGGGGCGAAGACTTCGCGGCGCTGGCCCGACAGTTCTCCGACGACACCGCGACGCGCGAGGCCGGCGGCGACCTCGGCATCCGTGCGCCACGCGGCAGCGAAGCGGCGACGAGCAATCGACGCCCGGTCATGGATGCCGCCCTGGAGAGCGCGCTGATGACGCTGGAGCCGGGTCAGGTGGCTGCACCGCGCCGCGCGGGCGACGGCATCGTGATCTTGAAGCTCCTGAGCCGCCAGCCCTCGCGCTACACGACCATCGAGGCCGCGCAGAACGAACTCCTCCAGCGCATCCAGCAAGAGACCATGATGAAGGCGCGCCGGCGATGGCTCGACGGGCTCAAGCGCCGGTCCCACCTCGACGTTCGCCTCTGATCCGCAAGCCCATGCGTCCCGACGACGTGGTCGTCCCCGAAGACTGCACGTTCTGCGGGGCGTGCTGCTTCTCGACACTCCCCGAGTACATCCGCGTCTTCGGCGTGGATCACGACCGGATGGACGACCGCGCGCGAGCGCTGACCCACTTCATCGGCAACCGCTGCTACATGCGCCTCGACGAGGGGCACTGCTCCGCGCTGAAGCTGGATCCACAGGAAGGCCGGTTCCTCTGCTCGATCTACGAGGCGCGGCCCGACTGCTGTCGCGCCCTGGATCGAGGCAGCGGTGCGTGCCGGGGCGAGCTGCACGAGAAGCGTCAGCGCCCGCTGATCGCCCTGGAACGGCTGCGGCAGGGCAAGGCCGACTGACGCAGCGCGGCAACCCGCAACGACGCCGTCGCCTTGCTTTCGCGGCTGTCGACGCGCCTTCGCACCGCACGCGAGCGTGCGTGCAGCGGTCGACGTTCGGCGGTCAGCAGTGGTAACAGGGCGTCGTCTGTGACCATGGCACCCGGTGTTACCACCTTCCGGATTCGTGTTACGGTCCCGACCGCCACCTGACAGGTCCATGGCGGTGGGTGTGTCGCCCGCCCTAGCCTGTCCCCCGGTGGCCGGTCTCGACCCGGGCCATCGGGGTGACTCTCGGTCGAGAGGCTCCCCCGCGATGGCTCACGGAAAACGCGACGCAGCACCCCCTCCCGCTTCCGCCAACCTCCCGCCCCGCGGGTCGAGGGCGCCCGTCACCCGCATCACGCCGCCCCCCGCCGCCCTTCCCCTGGACGACGAGAGCAAGGACGGCTGGGGCTTCGCCGACACCCGCTTCGTCGTGAAGCCGAACGGCAGCGTCGTCCTGACCGGGGATCGCTACAACATCAGCAACGTGGAGCTGCCCTCCCTGCTCCCGTGGATCTCGGGGATCCTCTCCGCGCCCCTGTCCTACGGCAACCGCAACGAGCCGCACTACCCGCCGGCCGTGCCCGCAGCGCGCGAAGCCACCGCGCTCATCGACGAGCTGCGCACCTTCCTCGACGAAGACCAGGTCTCGACCGACGACCTGGTGCGCCTCCGCCGCGGCCACGGCCACACCGGCGCGGAGATCTGGGCCATCCGTTACGAGCACCTCGACCGCGTGCCGGACCTCGTCGTCTTCCCCCTCTCGCACGACGAGGTCGTGAAGCTGACCGACGTGGCGAAGAAGCACGGCGCCTGCCTCATCCCCTTCGGCGGCGGCACGAACGTGACCGACGCCCTCCGCCTCTCGATCGACGAGCAGCGCGTCGTCATCGCCGTCGACATGCGCCGCATGAACAAGGTCCTCTGGATCGACACCGTGAACCGCATGGCCTGCATCGAGGCGGGCGCCACCGGCCGGCACATCGTCGCCGAGCTGGCCAAGCACGGCATGACCATGGGCCACGAGCCCGACAGCCTGGAGTTCTCCACGCTCGGCGGCTGGATCGCCACGAATGCCAGCGGCATGAAGAAGAACCGCTACGGCAACATCGAGGACCTCGTCCTCGACATGCAGGTCGTCACCGCCCGCGGCGTCGTCGAGCGCCCCCAGGTCGCCCCCCGCGAGAGCGTCGGCTCGAACCCGAAGAACTTCATGTTCGGCAGCGAGGGCAACTACGGCATCGTCACCACCGCCGTCGTGAAGCTCTTCCCCGTCCCCGAGGTGCAGCGGTACGGCAGCGTCCTCCTCCCCGACCTCGAGCGAGGCCTCGCCTTCCTCTACGACCTCCAGCAGTCGGGCGCGGTGCCGTCCAGCGTCCGCGTCATGGACAACACCCAGTTCCACTTCGGGCAAGCGCTGAAGCCCAAGGCGGCCGGCGTCCTCGCGAAGGTGAAGAGCACCGCCGAGAAGCTCGTCGTCACCAAGGTGAAGGGCTACGACCCCAACCGCATGGTCGTCGCCACCATCGTCTTCGAAGGGACGAAGGAGGAAGTCGACTTCCAGGAGTCGACCCTCTACCGCATCGCCGAGCGCCACGGCGGCATGAAGGCCGGCGCCACCAACGGCGAGCGCGGCTACCAGCTCACCTTCGGCATCGCCTACATCCGCGACCTCACCTTCGAGCACTGGGCGATCGCCGAGAGCTTCGAGACCAGCGTGCCCTGGAGCCGCGCGCTGGAGCTGTACGATCGCGTCCACCGCCGCGTCCTGCGCGAGCACGAGCAGCGCCGCCTGCCCGGCAAGCCGTTCTTCACCGGCCGCATCACCCAGGTCTACCCGACCGGCGTGTGCATCTACTTCTACATGGGCTTCTACGCGAAGGGCGTCGACGACCCCGTGCGCCACTACAGCGAGATGGAGCACGCCGCCCGCGAAGAGATCCTCGCGTCCGGAGGCTCGCTCTCGCACCACCACGGCGTGGGCAAGATCCGGCAGGACTTCGTGAAGGAGATCTACTCCGAGGGCTCGCGCGAGTTCGCGAAGCAGGTGAAGCAGGCCGTGGATCCCGAGAACCTCTTCGGGGCCGCGAACCACGGCGTGCTCGGGCAGATCCAGATCGAGCGCGGCGAAGGCTGATCACGGAGGGCACGATGCACGGGCAAGCAACGGAGGAGAGGCTCGCGGGACGGGTCCACGACGACGGTCGCCTGGACCTCATGTGGTCGCTCGACAAACCCCACGGCAACTGGGCGATCCGGACGCTGGGGTACGGGCTGCGCAAGACGCTGCGGCGCTGCACGACGGCGGTCACCTTCGACCGCCCCTCGTTCCGCAGGGCCGCCGCGTCGATGCCCGACGACGCCCTGTTCATCCTCGCGCCGTCGCACCGCAGCTACTTCGACTTCCTCCTGTCGAGCTACCTGTGCTTCCAGCACCCCGAGCTGGAGATCCCCGTGCCCCACATCGCCGCCGCCGAGGAGTTCTCCCGCATCCCCCTCGTGGGGCGCCTCTTGCAGCGCTCGCAGGCGTTCTACGTGCGCCGGGGCGTGGGCAAGGAGGTCCACGAGGTCAGCGACGCCCTGCGCCGGCTCGTCGCGCGCGAGGCCTCGGTGATGTTCTTCATCGAAGGCCAGCGCAGCCGCTCCCGCCAGGCGCTCGTCCCCCGCCGCGGCCTCTTGCGCGCGCTCCAGGCGACGGGGCGGAAGTTCGTCGTCCTCCCCATCGCCATCTCCTACGACCGCGTGCCCGAGGAGAGCTCGTTCGAACGCGAACTGTCCGGCGGCAGGCGCTCCCGGATGTCCCTGACCGCGATCCTCCGGTGGCTCTCGCAGATGGCGCGGGACGAGGTGCAGCTCGGCCGCATCCACCTCGCCTGCGGCGAACCCCTCCCGCTCGACACCTCGAGCGACGTGCGCGGCCTCGCGAAGTCCATCGTGTCCGAGCAGCTCCGTCACACCGCCGCGACGAGCTTCCACCTGCGGACCTTCCTGGAGAACGCCGCGCTGCCCGGCGTCGACGAAGCCTGGCTCGCCGACGCCATCCGGCGCCGCGGCGGCCGCGTGCTGGACAGCGACCTCGCCGTGCCCACCGTCTCGTCGCCAGCCTTCCAGCAGTCCCTGCGCAACCAGTGGATGCACTGGTTCCACGACGACGCCCGCGCCCTGCTCCCCCACAGCCTGGTCGTGCGGGATCACACCACGCGCCACGGCTGGTACAGCCGCGCCACCCCTCCCGAAGACGTCGCCGATCCGCGCGTGAAGCAGGTCGTCTCGGCGCTGTTCGGCCCCATCGCGCTCGACTACGCGCTCGTCGCACAGCGCCTCGGGACTCCCGGCCGCTCCCTGGACTACGCCGGCCCCCAGGCCCTCGTGGGCGCTTACCCGAGCGCGCACCTGCCGACCATCACCGACGCCTACCTCGCCCTCGCCGACCGCGGCATCCTGCGCGACGGCTACGAAGCCGGCCGCTACACCTGGGGCCCTTCCCCCGAGGAGCTGGAGACCTTCCGCGCACAGACCTGCGCCGACGCCTGGGCGCTCACCGGCATCCCCGCGGAAGCACCGCGCGTCATGGCCTGAGCGCCAGCGCCTCCAGCACCCCCAGCGCTCCCAGCACCGCCAGCACTGCCAGCGCCCCCAGCGCCCCTCCCTCGCCCTCGGGCGCGTCACGGCACGCCGGCCAGCCCTCCACCCCCCTCAGGGCGAGTCGTCTTGCGCCCCGGCATCCACACCGGCGTCCGGCATGGCGCGGTCGATCTTCAGCGTGACGTCGAGCAGCACCGTCTGCCCCGCCGCGATGACCACCTCCCGCTTGTCCTCGGGCGCGTTCGGGTGGCGGAACGTCACGTAGTGCCGCCCCGGCAGCACGGGGATCGATCGCGCGATGGGCGTCACGTCGACCAGGTCCCCATCGAGGAAGACCTCCGCCCACGGCTTGGCCAGCACCCGCAGGTACCCCCGCGGCCCCGTCGCCCGATCCGCAGCCTCCGCAAGCCCGGGCGCGTCCGGCTCATCGTGATCCCGCAGCCCCAGCTCGATGGCGGCCCCCCCCACCACGATGAGCGCGAACACCACCAGCAGCGGCCGCGCCTCGACGATGAGCGGAGCCCGCGGCACGGGCACCGGGAGCCGCGCTGGCTCGAGCGCGGGCTTCGCTCCACCTCGCTGTGTGGCCCCCCCACCGAGCCCCTCCAGCTTCGCCCCCGAGAGCGCCTTCGCGACGAGCGCCGACTCTGCCCCCGGCGCGAACCCGCGCTCCGCGAGGATCTCTTCGAGCGCCGCGACCACCGCATTCCCGTTCGCGTAGCGCTGGTCCGGCTCCTTCTCCAGGCACCGCAGCACCAGCAGCTCCAGACCGCGCGAGACCTCGGGCACCACCGCGCGCAGCGGGCGCGGAGGCTCCCTCCGGACCCGGTGCGCCGCGCTCCGCCCCTCCGCCTGCGCGGGCCCGAACGGACCTTCCCCCGCGATCATCTGGTGCAGCAGCACGCCGAGCGCGAACACGTCCACCGCCGGCTGCGGCCGCTCCCCCAGGATCTGCTCCGGCGCCATCAGATCCGGGCGCGCCAGCTCCAGCGCCTCGAATGGCTCTTCTTCACCCCCCCGCCCCGGCTCCCGCGCCGTCGACAGGTCGAGGATCTTCACCCCGCCCGCCGGCGTCACCGCCACGATCTCCGGCGCGAGCCCGCAGTGAACGACCCCCCGCTGATGCAGGTGCCCCACCGCGCGCGCGAGCTGCGCCGCGATGGCCGCCGCCTCGTCCGGCCCCAGCCGCTTCACCCGCCCCAGCACCGCCGCGAGCGTCGGCCCCGCGACCGGCTCCAGCACCAGCCCGAGGCCCCCCTCCTCGCGCAGCACATCCTGGATGGTCACGATCCCGGGATGGTCGAGCCGACCCAGGATCTTCGCCTCACGCTCCAGCCCCGCAGCGAGCGGCCCACCCCGCGCCACGGACGCCTTCAGCGTCTTGATCTGCACCTCGCGCCCCAGCTCCACGTGCTCGGCGCGGAAGGTCACGGTGAACGCGCCTGTCGCGACCTCGCTTCGGAGCCGGTACGGGCCCAGCCGTCTCTCGTCCGTCACGAGCCGTCTACACGCGGACGCGGAGCGAGCGCCCCGTCATCACCGCAGGCTGTGGCAGTCCCAGAAGCTCCAGCAGCGTCGGCGCGACGTCTTCCAGACGCCCCCCCGACCGCAGCCCGATCCCCGGCTCGCTTGCGCTCACGTAGTGGAACGGCACCGGGTTCCTCGTGTGATCCGCGTGGGGCCTCCCCTCCTCGTCCAGCATCTCCTCGCAGTTCCCGTGCGCCGACGTCACCATCAGCACCCCGTCCCCCGCGAGCACCGCGTCCGCGATCACCCCCACGGCCGCGTCCACCGCCTCCACCGCGCGCGTGGCCACGTCGAGGTTGCCGGTGTGACCGAGCACGTCCGGGTTCGCGAAGTTGACCAGGATGAAGTCGTACGCACCGCTCTTCACCGCAGCGGCCGTCTCCGCCGCCACCGCCGTGGCGTTCATCTCCGGACGCTCCACGTGGCTCGCCACGTCCCGGGGCGAAGGCAGGATCCGCCGCTCCTCCCCCTCGAACGGCGTCTCGCGCCCACCGCTGAACATCCACGTCACGTGCGCCGCCTTCTCCGACTCTCCACACCGGAGCTGCTTGAGCCCCGCCGCCGCGATCACCTCACCGAGCGACTCCGTCACGTGCTCCCTCGGAAACGCCGTCGGGAGCTGCAGCGCCGGATCGTGCTCCGTCAGCGTCCTGAAGCAGTGCTCCTGGAACGCGTACATCGCCCTGCCCCGATCGCTCAGCCACTCCAGCACCTCCTCGGGGACGTTCCGACGCACGAACATCGCCGAGAGCTGACGCAGCCGATCCGCGCGCACGTTGAGTGACAGCCCCACCTCCTCACCGAACCACTCCCAGCTCGGCGTCTTCGACGAGAAGTCCGCCATGAAGCTGCCCTGCATCCCCTCGTAGTCCCCGATGCGCACCGGCTCGATGCGCTCCTCCGTGAGCCCCATGGCGTACGCCTCTTGCAGCGCCTCGAAGACGGAAGCGGACCGCTCCGCAGGCCCGCGCACGATCGCCTCGTACGCCTTCCTCGCGCGATCCCAGCGCCCGTCGCGATCCATCGCGTAGTACCGCCCCGACAGCGTACCGATGACCCCCGTCCCCTTCAGCATGTCCTCGATCGGCTCCAGAAGCTCCCAGGCGCTGCGCGGCGACGGCTGACGGCCGTCGAGGAACACGTGCAGCACCACCTGGACCTCGAAGAACTGCGCCATCCGGATCACCTCGTGCAGGTGCGCACGCGACGCGTGCACGTCCGAACCCGACACGAGACAGAACAGGTGCAGCCTGCTGTTCAGGATCTCCTTGGCGATGGTGAACGTGTGCGCGAGGACCTCGTTGGTCGCCAGCTTCTCCGCAGCCAGCGCCTCGTCGATGCGCGAGCGCTCGGAGCGCGGCACCCGACCAGCGCCCAGGTTCAGATGCCCGGACGCGCTGCACCCCGTGAGCCCCTCCGGCAGCCCCACGTCCACGCCGCTCGCCGCGAGCGTCGTCCGCGGATACGCCTCCGCGAGCGCCGTCAGCCGGGGAGTCTGCGCGCGCGCCACCGCGTTGCCCTCGGTCTCGGAGCGCTCACCGAGCCCATCGAGGACACAGAGCACGAGAGGTCGTCGTCTTGCTCCGAGAGGCGGCGCGGCTTCGCTCATGCGGCGCAATCTACACCGAAGCGCGCCGCTGGTGACGCGCCGCGAAGCCCGTCGCTGGTGACCCCCCGCGGAGCGCCACGGCCCGACCGAGAGATCCGCACTTCAGCTCACTGGGCGGCGGGAGGGGGCTGCTCGAAACGGCGTGATTTGCGGGTACGAACCGCCTCGCGCGCCAGCTCGTCGGCGCGCTCGTTGCCAGCGTGACCCGAGTGACCAGGCACATAGCGGATCTGCGTGTTCGTCCGCGTTTTCAGCGTGCGCCGCAGCTCGTCCACCAGCTCCACGTTCGCCTTGGCCTTCCAGCCTTTCTGGAGCACGCCGATGGAGTACTGGCTGTCCGTATAGATCACCATCCCCCGGGCCGCGTCCGTCACTTCCTGGAGAACACGCAGGATGGCCGTCAGCTCGGCGATGTTGTTCGTCCCCACGCCGAGGTATTCGCTCAGTTCGACGGTGCGGTCGCCATCCTTCATCGTCACGCCCAGGCCCGCAGGCCCGGGGTTTCCCGAGCAGGCGCCGTCCGCGTACGCGGTGACCGCCCCTTCCGGAATGGGCGCAGACGACACGCCTCCGCTCGCGCCACGACGCGCGGAGCCTGTGCGTCCGGTCGCCGTCCCACCGCCCGCCTCTGCGGCAGCCCCCTTCTCGGCCTTGCGCACCGCCTCTGCGGGACCGCAGGTATCGTCGGGGAGTGGCGCCCCAGCGACGACTTCCAGGTTGTCCGGACGCGCCTCGTAACGACGCCCGTCGTTCGGCTTGTAGCGGATCTCCACCCGCCCATTCTCGGCGTGCAGCGCGCCAGCGGCGTCGGAACGAGCGTAAACCACCTGACCACGAAGACGCGCACGAACCCAGGGCACGCGCGCACCCTGGCATGAAATGACCACCAGCGGGAAGAGGCGCCGATCGCAACCGCCCCTTTCGCCTGTCCTGCGGTTGAGGCACAGTGTCTGCTTCCTTTCTCCCCACCCGTGACCCGGGTCGCTCGACTCGACCCCTCACCTTCTCGAAGGAGCTTCGCCGATGGGTAGGCGACGACATCACTGGTTGATCCTGCTCGGTGCGGTGACGCTGGGCTCGATGGCCACCATGCCTGGCTGCGGCTGCGGCAGCGACGATGGCCAGAACCCCGCCAACACCGGAGGCGCCGGAGGCGTGGGCGGAGACGGGAGCGGCGGCGAAGGAGGCGGCCTCTTCCCCGTCGGCCCTGGTGGCGGCAACACGCCCCAGGTGGAGTGCACCGAGCCCTGCGAGCAGGGGAACATCTGCTCGCACGGCACCTGCGTACCGCTCACCCCGTGTACCAACGACAACGACTGCTCGAACGACACCTACTGCGTCGCCGCCGAGGGCTGCTTGCCCTGGGAAGGCGCGATGCCGTCGAACGACGACCAGTGCATCAACGTGATCGCGCCCGGCATCTTCTCGCCGAAGATGAAGTGCGAGTTCAGCGCCGCGCCGGACGGTGACGCCTTCCCTGGCCACGTCGACGTGCAAGGCACCCCGATCGTCGTCAACTTCAACGTCCCCGCCGACTCGGGCCCGCCCAGCATCGCCGCGACGTTCACCGCGACGGTCAACAACGGCTACACCGAGGACCTCGGCGTGATCCGCGTCCTGCGCGGCACCAACTGCACCCTCGAAGCCAACCTCGGCGGCACCGATCTCGACGGCGACGGCACCATCGACTGGATCGTCTCCTCGGCCTCGCTCGCCGCCGGCGATCTCGACGGCGACGGCAGCGCGGAGATCGTCGCTTACGGCGCCGACGGGTCCATGCTGGCCTTCACGCGCAAGGCCGGCAACTGGCAGCTCCTCTGGAAGTCCCCCTACCCGGGCGGCGTGAACTGGACCCCCTGCAACACCGCCAACCGCCGCTGCACGTACGGCTGGTCGGGTCCCGCCATCCACGACCTCGACGACGACGGCATCCCCGAGGTCCTCCGCGAAGGCGCCGTCTTCAGCGCCACCGGCGCGTTCATCACCGGCAACCCCCCGGGCTACCTGAACTACTCGCAGGGCATGTTCCCCATCGTCGCCAACCTCGACGACGACCCCGCCATCGAGACCACGAACGGCGACTTCATCTGGGAGTGGACCCCCACCGGCTGGGTGATGGAGAGCTACTTCCCCGGCGCGAACCCGGCCGTGCCCGGCCACGTCGCCCTCGCCGACTTCGGCGCGTACGGCGGCGCCGGCATCCCCGCGAACTCGCCCGAGATCGTCGTGGTGCGCTCCGTCTCCGGCAGCCACACCGTCACCGTCTACGCGCGCGACGGCGTCTATGCCCAGCCCCCCACCGCGGTGCCTGGCGCTGGCGGCGGCGGCCCGCCCACCATCTCGGACTTCGACGGCGACGGCTTGCCCGAGGTCGCGGTCGCCGGACAGGCCTACTACACCATCTACGACATCGACTGCGGCCCCAACCCGCGGCCGAACGGCACCTGCTCCGCCGGCCCTTGCGACTTCGCGCCCGGCGGCGTCTGCCCGACCAACGGCTACATCGCCTGGTCGCGCCAGACCCAGGACATCTCGTCCAACGTCACCGGCTCCAGCGTCTTCGACTTCGAGGCCGACGGCGTGAGCGAGGTCGTCTACGGCGACGAGTGCTTCACCCGCGTCTACAACGGCCAGACCGGCGACGTGCTCTTCAGCCAGTACCGCTCGTCGTGCACCTGGAACGAGAACCCGATCATCGCCGACGTCGACGGCAACTTCCGCGCCGACCTCGTCGTCCCCTCGAACAAGGCCTGCTCCCAGGGCGGTGCCGGCGTCGCGTGCAACATGCTCGACGCGAACGGCGTCGACGTGCAGTTCCCCGGCCTCCGCTGCGAGCAGAGCACCGACTGCGTGTCCGGCGTCTGCGACAACGGCCTCTGCCGCTGCACCGCCGACGGCCAGTGCTGCGGCGCCATGAACGACGCCGCTTGCCTCGCCGAGGGCTACCGCTGCGCACCGCCGCCCGCCGGGACGCCTGGCTCCGGCAACACCTGCCGCGCCGCGCATCCCACCGGCGTCTCCGGCATCCGCGTCTACTCCGACGCCAACGACAAGTGGGTGCGCTCCAGGACCATCTGGAACCAGCACGCCTACGCCGTCACCCACGTGAACGAGGACGGCACCATCCCCCGGACGAGCCAGTGGGTGCAGAACTGGACCGTCCCCGCCTTGAACAACTTCCGCCAGAACGTGCCCGGCAACCAGAACGGCACGGCCACGGGCGACGCCACCGCCGGCGCCTCCATCAGCGTGAGCTGCGGCGGCACCGGCGCGACCATGCGCGCCCCCATCTGCAACCGTGGCGCCGACAGCATCGGCACCGGCCTCAGCGTCGGCTTCTACGCCGGCGGCACCAACGTCTGCGCCACGGCCACCAGCAAGGCCCTCGCCCCCGGCGAGTGCGAGACCGTGAGCTGCGTCTGGGCCACCGCGCCGACCTCGCAAGGCGCCGCCGTCGACGTGACCGTCATCCCCAACGACGACGGCGCGTACGCCGAGTGCAAACCCGGCAACAACGAGGGCCTGCTGCGCGGCGTGTTCTGCACCCCGCCCCAGTGACCCCACCCCCCCGACGAGCCCGCCGAGGAAGACCCCACCCATGCAACGAGAGACACTCTGGAACCTCGGCGGCCTGCTCCTCGCCGGCATCATCGTCGCCTGCAGCGGGACCACCACCACCGGCGGCGCCGGCGAGGGCGGCTCGGCGGGCGGCACCTCCGAAGGCAACGGAGGCACGGGCGGCGCCGGCGGGGATTCGAGCGGCGGCCTGACCTGCGGCGTCCCCGCGCCTCAGGGCGGCCCCCTCGATCCCAACCTGTGCGGCGGCAGCGCCGCGTCGAACGGAAGCGGCGGCTTCACCTGCATGATGATGTGCGACGACACCGGCGCGCACACCTACGAGGTGGAGTGCAACGGCGCGACGTGCGACTGCAAGTACGACGGCACCGTGTACTGCTCCTGCGACCAGCCCGACGGCCCCTCCTGCTCCCGATCCTGCTGCCCCGCACCATGGCCCCGTGACCAGGGCGGCACGGGCGGCTCGGGCAGCTCCACCGTCACGACGACCGTCGGCACCGGCCCCTGACCGCTCCACCGTGCGCCGTCGTCGACCCTCCTCGACGGCGCACGCGACCTCTCCTCCCTCATCGCCAGCGCCTCCCTTCTCGACGGCGCACGCGACCTCTCCTCCCTCATCGCCAGCGCACGCGGCCTCTCCTCCCTTCTCGACGGCGCACGCGCGCTCTCCTCCCTCGCCGACGGCGCACGCGCGCTCTCCTCCCTCGCCGACGCTCGCCTGTTTGTCGTCGCCGGCGCCCTGCACTACGAGCCCCGCATGCACCCTGTCGCGCGGGCGCTCGCCTACCACGAGCAGACGAAGCATCACCTCCGCCGCTACGCGCGCTCCCTCGGCTACCTCGACTGGGACACCCAGCCCGACCCGTTCCGCCGCTACGAGGGCGCGCCTCGCGTCGAGCTCCCCCTCGTCGCGGCCCGCCTCACCGCCCGCTACGACGACCTCTACACGCCCGGCGCCATCCCGCCCGCGTCCCCTGATCTCGACACCCTCGCCGCCCTCTTCCAGCTCGCCCTCGGCCTCTCCGCCTGGAAGCGCTCCGGCCCCTCGCGCTGGGCGCTGCGCTGCAACCCCTCCAGCGGCAACCTCCACCCCACCGAGGGCTACCTCATCGCCCCGAGCACGCCCGCGCTCCCCGCAGGCGTCTACCACTACGTCAGCCACGACCACGCCCTCGAACGCCGCGCCACCTTCGACGACACCACCGCCCACACCTTCGCCGCCCTGCTCCCCGAGGGAGGCGTGCTCATCGGCCTCGCCTCCATCCACTGGCGCGAGGCCTGGAAGTACGGCGAGCGCGCGTTCCGCTACTGCCAGCACGACGCCGGCCACGCCATCGCCGCGATCCGGTACGCCGCTGCCACCCTCGGCTGGTCCGCGCGCGTCGTCGACGACCTCGGCGACACCCGCCTCGCCACCTTGCTCGGCCTCGACCGCGACGACGACGCCACCGACCTCGACCCCCTCGACCGCGAGCACCCCGACACCTTGCTCCTCCTCGCGCCGGGCCCCATCGCGCCCGATGCCATCCCCCGCTTCACCGAGGGCATCGACGGCGCCCTCAGCGCCCTCCAGCGCGCCACCTGGACCGGCCGACCCAACCCGCTGAGCAGCGATCACACCCGGTGGGAGGTCATCGAAGAAGTCGCCAGCGCGACAGCCCGCCCCGCAAGCCGCATGGCCGCACAGCAAGCGCAGCCCTCCGCCGCTGCACAGCCCTCTGCTGCACAGCCCTCTCCCGAGCCTCCCCTTCCCCCACTGCTTGCATCCACGCGCGCATCGCTGGCCGCGACGCTCATCACCACCCGCCGCAGCGCCGTCTCCATGGACGGCAAAACGCGCATTGCTGCCACCGACCTCTACGCCATCCTCGACCGACTCCTCCCGCGGCCGGGCGTCGCTCCCTGGGACGCATGGCCCATGCCCCCGCGCATCCACCCCGTCCTCTTCGTCCACCGCGTCGACGGTCTCGCGCCTGGCCTCTACATCCTCGTGCGCTCACCGGACGCCCACGACCGCCTCCGCGCCGCCATGCACCCCGAGTTCGCCTGGGAGCGCCCCGCCGGCTGCCCCGAGCACCTCCCCTTCTACCTCCTCGCCGACGCCGACCTCCGCGACACCAGCCAGATCGTGAGCTGCCACCAGAACATCGCGGCCGACGGCGCCTTCAGCCTCGGCATGCTCGCCGACTTCGGCGCGCCGATCCGCCGCGAAGGCGCCTGGATGTACCGACGCCTCTTCTGGGAAGCGGGACTCCTCGGCCAGGTCCTCTACCTCGAAGCCGAAGCGCTCACCCCGCACCTCGACCGCGACAAGGACCCAGCATCTCGCGAGCCTTCAGCATCCCGTGATCCTTCAGCGTCTCGCGACCTCGAGACCGAGCCCACGCGCGCCTGGCCTCCGCCCACGCCCCCCATTCGCGCTACCGGCATCGGCTGCTACTTCGACGATGTCTTCCACGAGATCTGTGGCCTCCAGGAAGACACATTCCAGAGCCTCTACCACTTCACCGTCGGCGGCCCGGTCGACGACCTGCGCATCTCCACATTGCCGCCCTACGCCCACCTCGGAACGCGCAACGGCTGATGTGCCGAGCCCATGCGAAACCTCGACGCTCGCATGCCCAGACAGCGACCGTGTTTCATCGAGCCAATGCGTTGACGCACTGCACGGCCACGGTGCATGAGCGTCGCGCTGTATGACCGCCGCTCAATATAGTCTAAGAGTGCCTAACAGAACCGGGACACGAATCTGAAGCAGAGCAGCGCTACGCCCAACATCAAGAAAGCACGGTGGATATCCGCCCGACGCTCGTACCTGATCACCAAGCGTCGGAAGCGGTGAAGCCAAGCGAGGGTGCGTTCCACCACCCACCGATGACGTCCAAGCCTTTGGGAGGACTCGATCCCTCGACGCGCAATCCGGGCACGGATGCCTCGACGCCGACACGCTTGGCGGCATCGCCGGTGGTCGTAGGCCTTGTCAGCGTGGAGTTTGGAGGGACGCTTGCGGGGTCGTCCACGCGGCCGACGGATGGGAGACACCTTGTCTAGGAGGCGCTCGAATGGGATCGAATCGTGGACATTGGCGCCAGTCAATTCGACCGCGAGTGGGACCCCTGACGCATCGACAAGAATGTGGTGTTTGCTGCCTGCTTTGCCGCGGTCGGTCGGGTTCGGTCCAATCTCCGCGCCCCCCTTTTTGCGGGTACGCTCGCGCTGTCCAGAGCTGCCCGGTTCCACGAGATTCGATCGGCACGACCCAACTCATCCAACAGAGCTTGATGGAGTTGCGGCCAGACCCCTGCTTCGTTCCAGTCTCTCAAGCGACGCCAGCAGGTCATCCCACTGCCACAGCCCATCTCTTGAGGCAGAAGTTCCCAAGGGATACCCGTCCTCAACACGAAGATGATACCGGCGAGTGCGTTCCGCGCTGGAACACGAGGCCGCCCGCCACGAGGCCTGGAAGGATCAGCCGGGATGAGAGGAGCGATTCTTTGCCAGAGTTCGTCAGGCACCAACTGCTTGCCCATGGCCCCAACCGTAGCCGCGCTTCGCTAGCGCGCCACGGGTTCTGTTAGGCACTCTAACTGGTCGGGTCTCTAGGCGACGAACTCCGGTAGCGTGGCCGCGGCAAGATGCCTCGCGGAGGCAAAGCCCTGGCGACAGCCTTATTGGGCACGTCTTAGCCGTGGTGCTCGGCGTATAGGGCGCTCGCTATCGCGTCCGCCCAAAGAAAGGCGAGCTGTCCCGGCTCCACTCTTTCCTCTTGAGCCAGTCGGACGCCTTCCTTGGACACTCGTGTCATGCTCGTGTCGAGGAGCCCATGGATATGAGCCCAAATTCTGTAGGCCATCTCCGACGAGGTGTCATTGTCCCGATAGAGCCGCAGTTCCTCGTCCGCCTCGGCGAAGTTGTCCGCGTGCTTGATCACGAGGTGGGTCCAGATGCTTCGCGTGTTTGCGACCCAGCAGATGCGCGGGTTCATCAAGCACGAAGCCTCCGACCCCACTCCGATCGCCAGGTACGAGAGGCCGGCCGCGCGAATGAGCTGCGGAACCGTTCGAGGTTGGGTCAGCGTACGAAACTTGCCGGCCAAGTCGTGCAGTCGGCGATTCACATTGCTGTTCGAACCGAGGATTTTCGGACCCAGATGATGCTCCGCAGCGCTGTAGTTCCCGGCCGGGTTCGACAGCCCGACGAGCAACTGCGAGAAGTCATCGCTTGGCCCCTGATCGTGAAGGCGCAGAAGCTCCTCATGAACGTCGATTCGTTCATCGTAGCGCTCCCGAGTGTCCTCCCACGACAATGAACTGAGCGCAGACATCGTCGACCACTCTACCGGAACCGGTTCCGAAGATCACCGCCCGATTGACACGTCTGTCACCGTTGTCGTCTCGCGGGCGCGTACCCGTAGCGTGAGCGCGGGGCCATCCTGTTCGAGGGCGAGCGCCATGAGCTGAGCGCCGGGGACCCAACGCTTGAGGGCATCGCGCCCATAGACTCGGGCCACCGCGTCGTTGCGCTGGTAGCGCTGGAGGGCCAGCCCCGCACCGAAGTTCGTGCGCTAAGTACCTGGTTCTCATCGCAAAAAGTCCTCGAAGCGAGATTCCAGCCTCCCGTTTCTCGGCTGTTTCGAGGCCTCTGATGTCGAAGTTGGGCGTTTCGGGATGTGAACTACCCTAGGCCCAGAAGGGCCGCGTCCGCGTCGGGCCGATCGAGCGGCCGACTCCCCGGCAGCATCGACGTGAAAGTCTTGCCGCTCCGCATGAGCGCCGCCGACGTCGCGGCCCTCGACGAGACGTGGAAGCGGCTCGGGCTCAAGAGGCGAACGGCCATGATCCGGAAGGCGGTCGCCTCACTGGTCGGAGAGGCTGCGAGAACCACCGCGGCCCGCTGACTTATTCTCAGCAACACGCCCAGCGGCGGCTCTCGGCCTTTTAGCCGAACCAGGTGGACATTCGGGAACTGCGAGAGGTCTCGGAGGTCGAGAGACCATCTCAATCACCGTCGTCTGCGGAGCTTGGGTCGCAGCACGGTTCGCGCTCGCCGCCCTGCCCCGCTGCCCGGTTTTCAGGGCAGCGGTTACCGACGCCAGTCCGAGTCTACGACGGTGTTTCGTTCTACGGTCGCCGGCACTTCTCTCAAGGGACTCGCGACGGTGACACCTTCCACTGTATGACGTCATCCACACTCAGTTAGATTATTCTGTCGAGGTCCCATGACGGAATCGTCCACACGCATGCAGATGGTGCGCCTACTCCGCAGTCGCAGACCGGTTCTCCTGATCGGGCAAAGCCTCTTCACGCATCCACCGAACGAGCTCCCCTCGCTGCGCGACCGGTGGCTCGCCGACAATCGATCGGTCGCGGAGCGGGCAAAGGAAGCCCGTAACGTTGGGGATGCAACGGCCATTCCCGAGAGCACGCAACGCGTCCTCGAGCTCGCCTGGGGGGCCGTGCTGACGAGCGGGTTCGACTCGACGACTGAGCGTGCGCTCAGAATCCCGTCGCGCCGGCTCGTCACGCAGGTGGCGACGCCGGAGTTCTCTGGCGGTGCGTCAGACGTGAGCCTGCGCCTCATCCGGCTTTTCGGTACCGTCGACCGCGAGATGGTCGCCGAGGTGCCGCCCGCCGATCGCAAGGCCCTCCTCGAACGACGCGGGACTGCACAGCGCATGCTTGGCAAACTGCCCGAGGTCGTCGGACCGCACGGCGTGCTCTTCGTCGACTATTGGAGCCCCAAAGAGGATTGGCTCCGCCCCAGAGATCTCGCTCCGCACCTCGCCCCTGTAGCGGAAGGGCAAGTCCACATCTTTGGGCTCGACGCCGCCGCACGTACGGAGCTGGAGCAGGACGACGACTTCTCCGGCCTGCTCGAAGACGGCCGCGTGAAAACCTACCCGGAGACGCTCGAGTCCCTCGTTCTCCACCTCCTCAGCGACGGCGAGATGCCCACGGAGGCCCTGGCCCACGTTACACCCGACGTGGTGACTGTTCCGGTCCTCGCGGAGCGCTTTCCAGCGTCCGCCAAGACGCTGGCGTCGCAAGAGCAGCTAAAGAGTGCGACCTTCGATGCGCTTGAATGGCGTGATCTCGAGATGGGGCAGATGCTCTTCAGCGAGATCGATCTCTCGCTGCCATTTCCGTCGGAGCCTCAGGACCGCTACCAGCTCTTCCGCGAGCTCCTCGCTCGCGGGCCGGGGCGCCACAACATTCGTTACGTCCGAGAACTCGCCTTTCGGCGACCCGCCGTCGACACCTTGATCGGACGTTGCCTCGACGTGGCGAAGGGATCTGCGCCGCAGGAGAACCTCGTGCTCGTGCGAGGCCAGAGCGGCGCAGGAAAGTCAGTGGTGCTCTCCGTCGCGGCCGTCGAACTGCGCCGCATGGGATTCCCGGTAGTCTATGTCCCACCGACAACCCTGCGACTCGACGTCACGCGCCTGGAGACCTTCGCAAGGCGGATCGGGAGCTGCTCCGAGGCACCCGTATTCGTCTTCTTCGACGGCCTGCTCGACGAGGTCGAGTACCGCGACTACTCGGAAACGTTCGCGGCACGTCTCACGAAGTGCGTCATCATTGGAACCTCCTACACGTTCCAGACAGCAGTAAGCCACACCATCGCGAAGCCCAAGGGACGCGATCGCGCATCCCGCGCGGTGAGGACGACGTACGTAGACGTCAACGTCGCGCTCACCCCTACGGAGAGCAATGCGCTAGTGCGCCATTTGGAGAGGTTCGTCCCTTCAGTCCCAGACGTCGTGAAGACGCTGGCGAGCGCGGGCGCGAATCATCTCTTCGCCGCCCTCTACCGCATTCTACCTGAGGCACGCACACCCCTGCGGGAGCAGTTCCTCAAGGAATGTGCGAAGGGTGCCGCGTTCCTCGAGAAGCATGTTCGAGAGCTGAGCCAGGCCGATGCCAAAGCGGGTAACGAAAAGCTGCTCGCACAGAAGCTCCGTGAAGCCCTCGGAGCCAAACTTGACGAGCTTCGGTCTTCAACCTCGACCGGAACGCCGGCCGAGACTGCGCAGATGAAGGCCGCGACCGATCAGCTTCTGAACGCGGTCATGCTGGCCACGTACGTTGGTTCGCTCATGCCGCAGACGATCGCCTTGCGCATTCTCAACTCGAACCTTCGCCTGTATCGCGGGGCGTTTACCGCCGGTTTCCTCGACGAACGAGAAGTGACTCCGGAACTCTACGCCCTCTCGGCGCGCAGCTCAACCGAAGCCGAGATTTGGGTTGGACGGTACCTCCAGGAGCCCGCTTCTCAGATGAGCATACTGAGGCAGGTCGCCAACCATCTTGAGCTGCGCGACCTCCAAAACGACAATTCGCCCGAACTCGACTTCCTCTGCGCAATGCTGCACGCACTAGGGCCACAGGGACGTCGCGACACGAGGCAGCCGACGCAGTACGATGAGATGGCAAGACTGGTCAGCGAGCTCCGCAAGAAGGGAAACGTCTCGCCGCGATTGAGCCTCATCGAGGCCAATGCCGTACGCGAGTGGATCCACGTCGGTCAACGGGGGCTGCAACCGCAGACGGCCGGGGCCGAACTCGATGGTGTCATGTCCCGTCTCCAGGATGCCGAGTTCGGGCTCCGAAAGACCTTCGACAGCCTTCGTGAACGCGAGGGTCATCGTCCAAAGGCGGGTGCTCGCCGGCTCCTGGCAACGCTTGAGACGGAACGCGCATGCGTCCTTGGGACCATGTTGGGCAGTCTCGTTCGCTGCCTACCCAAGCCGGAACACGCGAAACAGGGAATCCAGACTCAGGCCGGCCAGCTAATCCGAGCCGCCAGCGAGGCATGGCGAAAGGCTCTCGCGCTGAGCGACGACAACGTTGCCTCCGTGGACGCGGCGTGCTGGATCCTGGGCGAGCGCTTCCAGCTCGGCTTTCCGTCGGAGGAAGGGAGGCTCGAGTGCCTCGCCGAGTGGTCCGAGATGGTCGATCGCTACGCCGCGTTGGACCTTACCGAGTCGCAGGACCAGAGGCGCGACGACCGCTCGGCGGCTTTTGCCGAGGCTCTGGGCAATCAGGCGGAGTTCGCTCAGCTCGTCGCGCGGCTGCGCGCCAAGGGCTCCACGGCGGCGGACCTTCTGCTCGCGCGCGGAATGCTCGCCCAAGACGACGCCGCGGCGGCTTGCAAGCACCTCGAGAAACATTGCGAGGACAAGCTCACTACGGATCCGCGCGTCGCGACCTTTTATCTGCGGGCATGGTGGAAAGCGCAGACCGGCCACCCTCGATTCTTTCCACACCAGCGGCTGACGCCATCGTTCGGGAGTGCCGGCTGGGCGCGGCTCGAGCGGCTCGTCTCCGCGAGGCTCGCCTTCGAGCCTGATAGCGGGATGCTTCGATTCCTAAGGGCGGCGGCGCTCCTCCATCTCCGGCGGATCCCGGAGAGCGTCGACCTCCTGCGCGACCTCGACCGGGAGGCGCTGGGTGGCTCGCGCCGATCGAAGGCCCTCTTCCTTCACGCCGACGAGGCCGGCAAGCCAATCCCCTACACTGCGGTCTACCAGGGCAAGCGAACCAGCAGCGCCCTCCTCGTGTGGTGCGACGCGCTGCGGCAGAACATCACGTTCATACCGCAGGAGCACGGGCGCCAGGAGCCTCGCGTCGGAAGCAGCGTCGGGCCATTCCATCTTGCCATGACGTTCCGCGGCCTTTACGCGGACCCGCTATCGCGGGTCAACGATCGCTAGGAAGCGAGGCGTACGATGCCGGCAACGCTCGCCATCCCCGTTTCTGCGCTCGAAGAGGAGTGGTTCGTTCGCACCTTCTACGCAGCGCTCGACCGTGCGATCGAGGCTCCGCAGATGCTGTGGATCGTCGTTGATCACTCCAATGAGGGCGACATCCTGCTGCAATGCTATCGTCAAGCGCGCCCCCGGCGCCGGGTGCTTGAGCTGCGCGTCGAAGAGACTGATCCCGCGATGGTGTGGACCGACCTCGTGGGAACCGCGGACGAACTTGGCGCGCTCACGACCCTCGGTGATAGCGAGGCGGTGTTCCTCTACGGTGGCGCGCTCCTGCACCACGAACTCCTCCGTCCGTGGAAGTCGGGCCTTGAGGCGCTCAGCGCCGGATGGCGCCGCGCCGTCGTCGCACCCATCCACCGGCGCACGGTGTCGGCGTTGCCTGACCTGGTCAAGCCAGCGGCTGGATGCTCGTCGATCGAGGTCCCGGAGTTCCGGAACACTTCACGCGCGGTGAGAGTGGCGCTAGCGCACGACCTTGTCCGAGAAGCGTGGCCCGATCCCGCCCCGGCGGACGTCGCTGAGCTGCTTATCGAACGGGATCCGGCGAGTCGAACAGAGCTGCAGCGCTGGGTCGAGCACTGTGCTGTTGTCGCGGAGTCAGCCGCGGGCGCAAGTGTGCCGCCGAGCACATTTAGCTCATTCCCTCGCGTCCACTCCTTTCCGCGACCGATTCGGTCAAAAACGTCGCTCGCCGCGAAGTTTGAAATGATAAAGGCAGACATCGCCGAGACGGATCGCGCTTACGCCGACTGGCGCAACGAGCCGCTCTTCTCGCCGGTACAGGACGCCATCGCACCTTTCGCGTCCCACGATCCTCGAAGCTGGTTCGTGACGGCAGTGTCGTATGCAGCGTGTCAGTACTTCGATGCAGCTGCTCCTGTGGTCTTCAGGCTTTCCGAGCTAATTGTCGGCGACGATGGTCTTCTGCGGTTCGACCGCGAACCGGGCTTCTTCCGCGATCTGCGTGCCCTCCGGACGTATTTCCAGCACGGCCTTGACCTTAGCTCCGACAAGAACCGCCTCACGTACAACACGGTGATCGCCTGGTTCCGAGACCGCTGCGAGGCGGATGATCCGGGACGCGAGCATTGGCGTGCGCTCTCCGCAAGCTTCTTGGACTCCTGGCAGGATGTCACCCGACGAATGACGCACATTGCGCGCCGAGCCCTCGACGCACCGAACCGTGAGCACGTTGCGCGTGAGCTAGACAAGGAGTCGGGCCGACTGCCGGAGTGGCGCTGGCGCCAGATCGTGCAGGCAGCTGCTGAGGATCTCGGGCTTGCGACGGATGCGGGCGCATTCCTCCGGAGTCATCTTCAGGAAATGGGAGAGGCGCTGCGGAAGACGGCCCCCAGCAAGGACGCCATCGAGTCGGCCGCTCGCCGGCTGGCCGAGGTATGGCTCATCAAGATCGCCGACATGGCTCCGGTTAACGGTAGCGACTTCATCGCAAGGGGCCTTACTCCGGGCCCACGCGTTGGCGCGGCGCTCCGGCTCGCACGGGAGCTGTGGCCGAAGGATCGGAGTATGTCGAAGGCCGAGCTGATCTCGCTTGTCCTCGAGAAACTCGGCCCTGCATGACATGCGGTAGCCGTGCGATACACGCGTAGGAATCCTCGCACTCGCGATTTTTGCCGTGACCCATCAGCATAGCCTGGATGATGTCGCTCGCCCGTGCCCCCACGGTCGCTCGTGATGGGACGCAAGATCGTGGATAAGCGGGACGCGCGCTTCTGTCTTGTTCACGTCCACGGAGGACGACGGTAAGGGGCTGGACTCGGCCGAGGTAAAGACGACGGCTCTCACGATTGGTCTAGCTAACCGCGGCTCTATATAACCGCCGCGTTATGAACGACCTCTCAGCGATCCATGTCCCCGGACGCCCGACATCGCTGTTCCGCACGCACTGCACGCACTGCACGCACTGCACGCACCGCACGCACTGCACGCACCGCACGCACTGCACGCACTGCACGCACCACCGAGTGCCCCCGCCTTCACCGTGAGAACACCACCTCGTTGTCGAACGTCACCCGCACCGAGCGCGCCGCGCCCGACGCATCGACCGCGAACGTGACCTTCTTCCCGGCCCACGTCGCGACGAAGGGATCCCGCCACGTGGCCCAGAACGTATCGCCCTCCCAGGGCGCAAGCTCCGCCACGTACTTCGCGTTGTACGCGAACAGCAGGCGCTCGCCTTCCAGCTTCACTTCCACAGGGCCGGACAGCGCGTCCTCGAAGGTTCCCGTGTAGCGCTCCAGCGCCAGCGTGGGCTTCTTGTTCGCGTCGTGTCCCTTCTCCTCGGCCGCCTCGCGCGTCTTCTTCCGCGCTTCCTTCTCCTTGTGCCGGGCGAGCAGCTCGCCGCTCCAGTCGCGCTCGGGGGCACCCAGGTAGCCGTCGACGATCCGGTAGACGAGGGCGTCCGTGAGACCGTGCGGCGTCAGGTTGGTCAGCACCACGATGCCGAGCCGCTCCTCGGGGATCATCGCCACGAGCGAGCGCATCCCGTCCATCTCGCCCGAGTGACGCACGACCTTCCGCCCCTTGTAGTCGTAGAGGCTGAAGCCCAGCCCGTAGGCCGCGAAGTGCGTGCCCTCCAGCGCCTCGTCCTCTTCCGACACCGACAGCACCCGCTGGGGCGTGATCATCTCCCGCGCCACCGCGGGGCTCAGGACTTCCTTCCCCTCGAATGTGCCCCGCCCGAGGTGCAAGCGGAGCCAGGACGCCATCTCCGTCGCGCTCGACCAAAGCCCTGCGGCCGCCGCCACGTTGTCGAGCGCGGGTGACGGCAGCGACTGCACCTCCCCCTCGATCGTCATGTGCGCCGACGCCCGGTTCCCCGCAGCGGCCTGCGCGGTCGCGCGCGTCGTGCTCTCCTGCATCCCCAGCGGCTGGAGCAGCCGCTCCCGCACCACGTCGTCCCAGCCCTTGCCCGCCACCGCAGCCACGAGCTGCCCCGCGGCGATGTACATCACGTTGGAGTAGCCGTAGTCGACCCGGAACTCGCCCCTGGGCTTCTGGTGACGCAGACGCCGCAGCACCTCGTCTCGACCGAACGACGAGCCTTGCCAGAGGTGATCCGCCGCGTAAGGCGGCAGCCCCGAGCGGTGCGTGAGCAGGTCGCGCGCGGTGAGGTGCGCCGTGACGTACGGGTCGTGCATCACCAGCTCGGGCAGGTGCTTCGCGACCGGCTCGTCCCAGGACAGCTTGCCCTCGTCGACGAGCGTCCCCAGCGCCGCCGCGGTGAAGGCCTTGGTGCACGACGCGACCGAGAACAACGTGCGCTCGTCGACCCGCTCCGGCTTGCCACGCTCGCGCACGCCGTAACCGCGCGCGAGCACCACCACGTCGTCCTTCACCACCGCCAGCGCGAGGCCCGGCACCTCCCACGCGGCCATGGCCTCGTTCACGTCCTCGTCGAGCCCCGCCAGCGGATCCCGCGGCGCGCAGCCCGAAGGCGCGCGGGTCAGCCCGAAGGCCCCCACTGCGACGAGCACCGAGGCGCCCGCGAGCCCGAGCAGCCGCCGCCTGCTCCACGTCGCTCCGCCACGGAGCGTCCCCCCCTCCGGCCCGGGTACGAGCATCCTGAGTTCACCGTATCCCGTGCAAAGGACACGTCAATCCGAGCGCGCGCCTCCCTCGACACAACGACGCCGCGACGTGACGACGCTCCGTGTGCGCGCTTCCCCCGACACAACGACGCCACGTGTGCGCGCTTCCCTTGACGCGACGGGACGGCAGTCCTCTCCTCGTGAGCGCGGCGCAAGGCCGGGAAAGGCGGAGAGCAGGGATGACGCAGAGCGCGATCTTGGCGGGGCTCTTCGGGCTGACGCTCATCGCGGCCCTCGGGTGCGGCGGTGGCGATGAGCCCGGGGGATCGTCCGAGAGCAGCGGCACCACGAGTCCTCCTGGATCGGGAGGCCAAGGCGGTACGGGTGGCGACGGCGGCAGCGGCACGGGCGGTGACGGCGGCGCTGGAGGCTCGGGTGGCTCGGGCGGCTCCACCGGCGGCATCGGCGCGAGCTGCAGCGCCGAACCCCCGCCTGGCGCCACACTCGCCCCACCGCCCCCCGCCTACAGCGGCGGCACCTGCCCCGCCTTCACCGCGGGCGCGAACACCTTCGCCAGCAGCGGCAACCAGCGCTCGTTCCTCCTCGTCCTGCCCGACGAGATCGAGCCTTCCGAGTCCCTCCCCGTCATCTTCCTCTGGCACTGGCTCGGCGGCAGCGCCGAGGGCTTCTTCACGCGCGGCGAGGTCCAGGACGCCGTGAACCAGCAGCGGTTCATCGCCGTCATCCCCGAGTCGAAGGACGACATCCTCTTCAAGTGGCCCTTCGAGACCACGGCGACCAGCGCCCGCATGGAGGAGGAGTTCGTCTTCTTCGACGACATGCTCTCCTGCGTCTCCGAGCAGTTCAACGTGAACAAGGAGTGCGTCTCCAGCGCCGGCGTGAGCGCAGGCGCCCTGTTCACCGGCCAGCTCGCCGGCGGCCGAGGGCAGTACCTGTCGTCGATCCTGTCCCTGTCCGGCGGCGTCGGCGGTTTCATCAAGCCGTGGACCCCTCCGGCCCACAAGATGCCCGCGATGGTGCTCTGGGGCGGCCCGCAGGACACCTGCATCGTCATCAACTTCCAGGACACCTCCCGCAACCTGGAGACCGCCCTCACCGCCGACGGCCACTTCTTCCTGGAGTGCGTCCACAACTGCCAGCACGCCGAGCCCCCCATCGACGCCCCCTCCGGCGTCTCCACCTACGGCCCCCTCTGGCAGTTCGCGCTCGACCACCCCTACTGGCTGAACCCCGGCGAGTCCCCCTACACCTCCGCCGGCATCCCGCCCGAGCTGCCCACCTGGTGCGGCATCGGCACCGGCAGCTCCACCATCCGCACCGGCGACTGCCCCAACGCCCCCGGCTGCTGACGCCAAGGGCTGGAGCCGCGATGGGGAGCTGAAGCTCCCTTCCCCTCACGACCTCTCAACCCGTCTCCCTACTTCTCCGAACGGCCCCCGCTGCCGTCGCCCCCTTCTCTGAACGGCACTCGCTGCCGTCTCCCGCTTCTCCGAACGGCATCTGCTGCCGTCGCCCCCTTCTCCGAACGGCACCCGTTGCCGTCGCCCCCTTCTCTGAACGGCACCCGCTACCGTCTCCCCCTTCTCTGAACGGCACCCACTGCCGTCTCCCCCTTCTCTGAACGGCACCCACTGCCGTCGCCCCCTTCTCTGAACGGCACCCGCTACCGTCTCCCGCTTCTCCGAACGGCACCCGCTACCGTCTCCCGCTTCTCCGAACGGCACCCGCTACCGTCTCCCGCTTCTCCGAACGGCACCCGCTACCGTCTCCCCCTTCTCCGAACGGCACCCGCTACCGTCTCCCCCTTCTCCGAACGGCACCCGCTACCGTCGCCCCCTTCTCCGAGCGGCACTCGCTACCGTCGCCCGCTTCTCCGAACGGCACCCGCTACCGTCTCCCGCTTCTCCGAACGGCACCCACTGCCGTCGCCCCCTTCTCCGAACGGCACTCGCTGCCGTCTCCCCTCTCCGCGCAAAGGCCCTCCGCATCGCAAGAAGCGGTCCCGAAATCAGGGCAGCGTGCAGGACGCGGCCTGCTGCGTTTTCCCCGCCTGGGTTTCCACACGCGCCAGGCCACGGTCTTCATGCACCGTGCTGGCCAGGCCTCGGACCGCACCAGGCATAGCGATTGCTTTCGCATCCTCCTGCCACCCCCTCCTCCCGCCGCAGCCTCCTCGTCCTTCGTTCACTTCACGTCGACGTATACCGGTATGGCCATTGCACGCATCATTCCTCCGCCCACCATCGCGCCCGCACGACAGCGTCACGCAGCGACTCGGTATGGCCGTTGCATTCGCCGAACGACCGTCTCTCTTCCGTGCCGCATTGTCGTTTGATTTTCATCCATTGGAGCGGTTTGACATGTCGATCGTTCGTCGGTCGGCAGAAAGGTCCTGCGCAGCGTCTCCTCGGCTTCGGCTCATGAAGACGTCGAAATCCTGCGCTCCAGCGCCTCGATGTCTCCCATGAAGACGTCGAAATCCTGCGCTCCCGAACCAGAATGCGTCGTCCTCCTGCGCGGCGTCGCCACGACACGCGCCCGACCTGCACCCGCCGCTTCCAGTGACAGCATCATCGCGATCGTGATGTCGCGACGCAGGTCATTGAAATGGCGATTTCGACATTTTTCTTGTTGCGGATGCATTGGGGCTCGCTACACCCGTCGGGCCGCATTTTTCTGGTGAACCAGAAAAGCGCGTCTGATCCCCGATCACGTCATGACGCTTCATCAACCAACGCACGCAAGGAGGATCTCGTGTTTACCACCTCAACGCTGGACAACCCGCGCAAGCTCGTCGTCGGAAACGCCGTCTCGAACGCCCTCAACGTCAACCGCCCAAACCCGCTGCTGAGCAGCACCCAGCTCCGCGCCGAAGCGCTCGTCGACGCGAGCGAGCGGCTCCGGTTCTTCATCGGCATTTCACCGCAGCGGGTGGATCAAGCCACCGATACCGTGGTCACCTCGTTCCGGGCCCACCTGGAGAAAGGGGAGCAGGTGCTCAAAGACAGCGTGGTTCCCCTCGGAGCGCCACAGCGCGAGGCCCTGGGGCGATTCCGCATGCTGCGCACCCGTCTCTTCCCCAAAGGCACGGCCTACATCAGGGCCTCGATGGATCTTCAGTGGGGTGAGCTCGTCGCCTTGCGGGGGGCCCTTCACGAGCCCGAGGTGGTCGACGCCATCGCGGTACAGGGGATGCAGGACCTGAGCGCGCACCTGCTCGAGCACATCGCTCTTTACGGTCGCATGCTCGGGAAAGAGGCCGGCTCGGCGCGCGCAGGCGTGGAGGAAGCCAGCGGTGTGTGGAACGAGGCCATGCGCCTCTTCACGGCACAGGTGGTGCTCGATTACGAGAAGGACGCCGCAATTCAGCAGGAGCTGCTCGGGACCTACCACGCGCAGCTCGAACAGCAGCGCGCCTCGTATCGCACGAGGAAGGTGCCCAGCCCGGCCGACAAGCCGTCCAGCGGGAATGACGCGGAGAACCGCTGTCCCGAGGTGACGGGTCAGGGCGCAGCGGCAGCGCAGGGGACCGCGGTGGCTCAGAAGACTGCGGAGGCGCCAAAGACCGCGGTCGCGCAGCAGAACGGCAGCGACGCCAGCAAGGCGGCCGTCCTGCAGCGCGAGCCTCACGCCAGGGCCGCGAGCGAGCCCGGGGCGCAGGTCACCGTCGCGCAGGCGTGCGCCAAGGAGCGCCCGCAGGAGGCTGAGGTCACCGGACCCAGCACGGCGCTCTCGGCCACCTGATCCACCTCGCCTCGGTCGAGGTCGCCGAAGCGCGCCCTCCACGCACGGCTGAGCTTTCGTGCCTCGGCCGAGGCCATCGCGCCCGCCCCACCACCTCCATCATGCCCGCCCCACCGGTTCTGGCGCTCGATCCGGCACGCCCCGGCCGCCGGGGATCTGCGCAGGCGGTGACGCCTCGGGCTCGCGCTGTTAGTTGCTGCCCCAGGGAGCCAGCTTGGCCCCCGAAACGGAGCAGCCCATGAAGCATTCTTTCTTCGTCCTCCCTTCTCTCCTCGGCGCCCTGCTCACGGTCACCACGCTGCCCGCGTGCGATGGTGACGATGGCGAGGATCTGGGCCCGGGCAGCAGCAGCACGACGACCACCACCACGGGGCCTGGAGGGCCGGGCGGTGGTCCCGGTGGGAGCGGTGGCGCTGGAGGGAATGGCGGTGGCGCGCAGGCGTGGGAGCTCGATCTCCTGATGGAGGGGCTCGAAGAGGGCGCGCGTCAGGACTACGTGGGCGAGGGCCCGGAAGACTGGGCGGGCGATGGGGGGCTCGCGCACCTCACGTACTGGAAGATGGCCACGGACAGCCCGGAGTTCATGGCGCTCTCCGAGCTGGAGAAGATGAAGGTCACGCGGCTCCAGGCGTCGGCGCTGGGGCTCGCGAGCGAGAAGTACGAGGCGAAGGTCCTCGGGACGCTCGACGGCATGGCGGACGTGCAGGTGCCGGGCACGGAGGTGACGGGCACGCTGGTGACCGTGGAGAACGGGGTGACGCGGAAGCAGCGGGTGGTGCTGAAACTGCCGACGGCATGGAACGGTCACCTGGTGGTGGCGGGGACGCCGGGGACGCGCAATGAGTTCAGCAATGACGTGATCTTTGCTTCGTGGCTGCTGAAGCAAGGGTTCGCGTTCATCAGCGGGGACAAGGGGACGCCGAACGGGGAGGCGTCGCTGCTGGAGGGGACGCACACGACGCAGCACTGGGGAGACATGCTGGTCGACCTGGGGGTGTGGGCGCGCGGGCGGCTGGAGGCGGCGACGCATCAGCCGGTGCAGCGGGTGCTCGCGGTGGGGCTGTCGAACGGGGGCTTCCAGGTGCGGCGCGGGATGGAGATCGATCACGCGCGGGTCGCAGGGGGCGAGGCGCGGGTGTTCCACGGGGGGCTCGACTGGTCCGGGGTGTACTGGCCGCGCGCGGCGGAGCTGGACACCAACGGGGATGGGACGGTGTCGCCGGCGGAGTTCGCAGCGGGCAACCAGCTCGTGGCGAGCCTGGACCGGGCAGCGCTGGCGATGAAGTGGGCCCACGATCCGCAGACGGTGACGACGCCGAGCGCGTTCGCGGAGACGCCGCCGTTCTCGGCCGCGCACCCGGAGATGCTGGCCGCCGGGTTCACGGCGGAGTCGTCGGTGATCTGGGGGGCGTACAACACGCTGTTCGATGCGTTCAAATCGGTGGCGCCGATGTTCGAGGGGACGGGGTACTACAACATCACGGGGTACACGTTCCGCGCGGAGCTGATGGGGCACACGGCGGCGCAGAGCGCGGGGTACTCGGCGTATCCGTCGCAGCCAGGGCAGGAGCCGCCGCTGTACGGGTGGCTGGCGTCGGCGGTGGACGGGGGATGGACGCCGGAGAGCGTGGACTACGCGCTGCGGAACGCGACGACGGGGGAGATCTCGGCGCGGATGATGACGCTGCACGGGGACCGGGATGGGTTCCTGGGGCTGGTCGGGCACGCGCAGGCGTACCGGGAGGCGGTGGTGGCCGCAGGCAACGAGGCGCATCACCGGCTGTACGTCATCCAGAACGGGACGCACACGGACCGGCACGCGGACGGGAAGCTCGACTACGACTTCGATGGCACGGCCGGCGAGGAGGGCGCCGGTGAGCTGCTGACGCCGATGCAGGGGTACGTGCAGAAGGCGTTCGGGCACCTGGTCACCTGGGTGACGCTGGGGGCGCCGCCGCCGGACAGCGGGACGGTGAGCACGGATCCGGTGGGCGATCCGATCGATCCGGCCGAGATCGATTTCTGAGCGGGGGGCGCGAGCACGTCGACGCGAGAGCCTCCGGCGTAGGTCGGGGGCTCCTTGCCGTCAGGCTCCTCGCTGACGAGAGCACCTCGATGCGAGCTGACGTCGAGAAGTGCTCCGACGGCGGGGGGCGGGCTGACGGCGGGAACTGCTCCGACGGCGGGGGGCACTCCTAGACGAGTGGTCTCCAGACCGGCTGAAGGGGGGCGATCGTGAGGCGATCGTTCAGCACGCGGGCGATCCGTGTGTGCGCCGCGTCGACGGCGACGAGAGCGTTGGGCTCGATGTCGAGATTCTCTGCGACGCGGGTCGTGCCGTCGTCCGTCGACAGCGCGAACAAGCGGCGCGCGCCCTCGGTGTCGGTGCCGAGCCACAGTGAGGTCTCCTCGTCGGCCGAGAGGGACAGGAATGCGATCGGTGCTTGCGCCTGGAGGAGCGCGCGGGTGGCCGGCAAAGGGGGGCTCGGGGGGTGCAGGATGCAGAGGGCGCCGCGCTCTCCCTGCTCGATGCCGAAGAGCCGGGGTGAGTGCGCGGAGAAGAGGAGTGTGCCCACGGTTTCCTGGAGGTCGCGCTTGCGGTGGCGCTTCTTCTGCTCGAACTCGACGAGGTGATCGTCGATGGCGAAGGCGGTCTTTTCGCCGCTGGCGTCGATGGCGACGGCGGAGAGGAAGGGGTCTTCGCCGGTCCGGATCGTGAAGCGCGTGGGGCGGGTCTTCTCCAGGGTCGAGTACACGCGCGCGAGCACGGGGCCCTCGCCGCCCTCGTCCGGCACGGCGACGACCAAGGTGTCGCCCGAGGGGCTGAGCGCCCACTCCATGGGGAAGGCTTCGGGCTCCACGAGGAAGCGCACGGCGCCGGAGGCGCGATCGAGGACGATGAGGCCGCTGGTGGCGTCTTCGGTGTGGCTGGTCGGGTAGAAGGCCGTCACGACCACGGAGGAACCAGCGACCGCCAAAGTCCAGAGATCGGGCTGGCTTCCTGCGTGGCTCGGCAGCGTGGTGATGGCGCGTCGCAGGGAAAGGTCGGTGGCGTCGAGGGCGATGATCTCACGCACGATCGGGAGCACGAGCCACACCTCGTCGTCGGCGAAGACGACCTTGCACACGACGTCGGTGCTCCGCGGGGGGTCTGCGGACTGGAGGGCGTCGCGGGATCGCGTGACGCGGTCGAGCAACGAGAAGGATCGCTCTGTCGCCATGGCGGCGACTTTAGGACGAGTGCGCTGGAGAGGACGAGTGCGCTGGAGGCTGGACGAGAACCAGGGGCGTTTCGGGGGGGCTTGCTCGGGGGAGAGGGGCTTGCTCGGGGAGAGGGGCTTGCTCGGGGAGAGGGGCTTCACGGCGGGGCGGGTGAGCGGCGGGCTCCGTCGACGTCCGTGTCGTCGGGCGGGAGGGTGTCGGCCTGGGCGTAGATCTCGGCGAGGGGAACGGAGAAGCCGAGGGGAGGGAGATCAGCGGCGTTCGGCGCCGTGGGGCTTGCCTTCGCTGTAGCCGGAGAGGGTCTGCACGCCGATGACGGCCTTGTCGTGCAGCTCTTCGAGGGTGGCGGCGCCGGCGTAGGTGCAGGACGACTGGACGCCGGTGATCATCTCGACGAGGAGGGCGCCGACGCTCTCGCGGCCCTCCGGGATGTAGATGCGGGAGGTGGAGATGCCTTCGCGGAAGAAGCCTTTCTTGGCGCGCTCGAAGGGGTCGAGGTCGGCGGTGCGGTCGCTGACGGCGCGGGCGCTGGCCATGCCGTAGTTCTCTTTGTAGAGGTGGCCGTCGCGGTCTTCTTTGACGTCGCCAGGGCTCTCGAAGGTGCCTGCGAGGGCGGTGCCGACCATGACGCGGGAGGCGCCGGCGGCGAGGTAGAGGGCGACGTCGCGGGGGTAGCGGACGCCGCCGTCGGCCCAGATGTGCTTGCCGCGGCGGCGGGCTTCGCGGGCGCAGACGACGGCGGACGTGAAGGTGGGGCGACCCGCGCCGGTCTGCATGCGGGTGGTGCACATGGCGCCCGGGCCGACGTTGACCTTGACGACGTCGGCGCCGGCTTCGATGAGGGCGATGGTGCCCTCGGCGGTGCAGACGTTGCCAGCGACGAGGGGGACGTTGCGGTCGCCGATGACCTTGCGGACGGCGCGGAGGGCTTCGAGCATGCGGCGCTGGTGGCCGTGGGCGGTGTCGAGGACGAGGGCGGAGACGCCGATCTCCAGGAGGCGGGCGGCGGCGGCGCCGGCCTGGGCGGAGATGCCGACGGCGGCGGCGACCATGAGCTCGTTCTGCGGGTCGAGGGTGGGGCGGAGAAGCTCGAGGCGCACGGCGTCGTCGCGGGTGAGGACGCCGTGCAGGCGGCCGTCGGCGTCGATCACGGGGACGGCCTTCACGCGGGTCTCTTCCATGAGCAGGAAGGCGTCGCGGTTGGGGGTGCCGATGGGGATGGTGACGACGCGCGGGGACATGAGGGCGCCGGCGGGGGTGTACTGGTCGCGGTCGCGCAGGTCGGCGTGGGTGACGATGCCGAGGGGGCGGCGCTCGTCGTCGACGACGACGACCATGTCGTGGGGGCGCTTGCGGATGATGCCCAGCACGTCACGGAGGGTGGCGCGGGGAGAGACGGAGAGCGCCGTGTCGTAGCGGGGGTCGGCTTGCTTGATGTGGCGGACGATGCGGTCGACGGTGTCGAGGGCCATGTCCTGGGGGAGGACGCCGAGGCCGCCGTAGCGGGCCATGGTCTCGGCCATGCGCTTGCCGGTGACGGCGTTCATGTTGGCGCTGACGATGGGGTGGGAGCCGCCAGGGAAATCGGCGGGGCGGAGGTCGACCTCGAAGCGGGAGCCGCCGGCGAAGTAGCCAGGGGTGATGAAGACGTCTTCGAGGGCCAGCTCCAGGGACTCGTCTCGCTCAGGGTGCAGGTAGCGCATGAGGGCTCCGGGGAGAGGCGCCGCGCGGCGGCGGGCCTCCGGTGGGTTCAGCGTCGGGTTCGATGCGAGCACGCGGCCGCCGGGAAAACGGGACGCGCAAGGCTCAGTGTAGACGAAGCGTGCGGCGGTTCATCTCGGGGGGGGCCTGATCGACGAAGGGGCCAGCGCGTGGTGCACTGGTGCACTGCCTGCGGGGATGCCACCACCGCCCCGCGGCGTCGCGTCGATGCACGGGGGCGCCGCCGCTGGCGCCGAAGCGTGGGTCGTTGTAAACGGCCGTCCGGCGCCCAGGAACCGCATGCCCGCGGGCCCTCGGGGCCGAAGGCCCGGGAGACGACCGATGCAGAGCATGTTCGCGGCTGGACTCTTTGCCCATCAGGTGGCGCTCGTGACGGGCGGCGGCAGCGGGATCGGGCTCGCGACGGCGCGGGAGCTGACGGCCCTGGGGGCGAGCGTGGCCATCTGCGGGCGAAAGATGGAGAAAATCGAGGCTGGGCTCGCCGCGCTCGCGGCGGATGGGGTCCCCTCGGAGCGGCTGTTCGGCGGGACGTGCGACATCCGGGAGCCAGATCAGGTGGCGGCGTTCGTGGGGCAGGTGATCGAGCGCTTCGGTCGCATCGACGTGCTCGTGAACAACGCGGGCGGGCAGTTCCCGAGTCCGGCGGAGACGCTGTCGCCCCGGGGGTGGGAGGCGGTGATCCGCAACAACCTGAACGGGACGTTCTTCATGACCCGCGAGGTGGCGACGCGGGCGATGATCCCGGCGAAGCGGGGTCGGATCGTGAACGTGACGGCGATGGTGGTCCGGGGGTTCCCGGGGATGTCGCACACGGGGGCGGCGCGCGCGGGGGTGGAGAACCTGACCCGGTCGCTGGCGATCGAGTGGGCGGCGCACGGGATCCGGGTGAACGCGGTGGCACCGGGGAACAACATCCGCTCCAGCGGGACGGCGCAGTACGGCGAGGAGCTGCTGGAGGTGACGCGCAAGGCGACGCCGCTGAAGCGGCTGGGGACGCCGGAGGAGGTGGCGCGGGTCATCGTGTTCCTCTCCAGCACGCAGAACGATTTCGTGACCGGCGCGGTGTGGGGCATCGACGGAGGGCAGCCGCTCTGGGGCGAGCTGTGGCCGATCCCGGAGCCGGAACCGCAGCCGGAGGCAAAGGGCTAGGCAGGTGGCGGAGACGCCGAAGGACGAAGAGCAGCAGGAGCTTCTCCACGGCACGTCTCCGCCAGCGGAGGAGCACGCGCCGCAGGAGAGGGCCTCGTACCCGCCATCGCTCGATGCGCTGATCGGGGGGGAGCACGCGCCGCCGCCTCGTCCGCCGTCGCTCGATACGCTGATGCGCGAGGAGCGTGCGTCGATCCCTTCGTTCCCTCCGCCGTCGAACCCGGTCGAGGCGGGAGCGTTCGGGGGCTTCCCGTCGATGGACCCCGGGTACGGTGGGCACGCGCCGCCCGGTGGGTCGGTGCACGACGCGCAGCTCCTCCAGGCAGCCTACGCGCCGCTGCCGATGGCGCCCTCGCGCCTGGAGCGGGTGCTGCTCGCGGTGCGGGGTTACTTCCTCGATCTCGATCCGTCGTTCCTCGCTGCGCTGGCACCGCTGGCGCTGCTGGCCATCCTGCTGTTCACGCGCGCGCCGGACACGAACTACATCTTCGACGAGCAGGAGGCGCTGCTCGCGAACCCGTACGTGAACGCGACGGGGGATCTGCGCTACGTGGACGCGATCCGCCGGGATTTCTGGGGGCTGCCGCCCGACCGGACGGTGGGCTCGTACCGGCCGCTGCCGAACTTCGTGTGGCGGGCGATGTGGAGCCTGTCGAAGAGCCCGTTCCTGCACCACTTCTACAACGTGCTGCTGCACGCGGTGAACGGGGCGCTGCTCACGTGCGTGGCGTTCCAGTGGACGCGGCGGCGCGGGCTCGCGTACCTGGCCGGGGCGCTGTTCGTGAGCTGCGCGGTGCTGACCGAGGCGGTGAGCGGGATCGTGGGGATCGCCGACGTGCTGGGAGGGCTGGGGGCGCTGCTGGCGCTGCTGGCGCTGGCGCTGCCCGGGTGGGCGATGCCGTTCGGGGTGTTCCTGGCGGTGCTGTTCGGGTTGTTCTCGAAGGAGAGCGCGCTGGTGTGCGTGCCGTTGATCCCGCTGGCGGCGCTGGCGACGGCGCCACTCACGCACCCGACGCGGCCGGCGCGCTGGGTGCGGGCGGGGCTGAGCTTCCTCGGGGCGGGGGCGGCGTTCGTGCTCTACGTGGAGCTGCGTCGGCGCTGGTTCCCGTCGCTGACGCCGTCGGAGCTTTCGGAGGCGCTGCCGGAGGGGGCGTCGCTGGCACAGCGGGCGATGCGGGCGACGTTGCTGTGGTTCCACCAGGCACCGCTGCCGAAGGATCCGCTGAACAATCCGCTCGCTGCGACCGACACGGCGCACCGGATCGCGGGGGCGCTGCGCGTGTACTGGCGCGGGTTCGTGCAGGTGCTGTTCCCGCACGCGCTGAGCGGGGACTACTCGTTCCCGCAGGAGCCGGCGCCGGATCGGCTGGTGTTCCCGGGAAGCGTGGCCGGGGGGCTTCTGGCGGTGCTGCCTCCGGTGGCGGCGCTGGTGCTCTGGATCCGGGCGATGCTGCGGGAGCGCGCGGCGCGCAAGGCGGTAATCGAGGGGCTCCCTGCTGGCGCCGAGGTGCCGGTGGAGGGCTGGGGGAAGTGGCGGCTCGTGCGGGTCACGGCCGGGGTGACGCTGGTGATGATCGCGGTGGCGCTCGGGGCCATCGAGGCGGTGCTCGCGCGGTCGTCCGGGAAGGGGCTGTTCCCTTCACTGCCGCTGGTGCTGCGGTGGCTGCCGTTCGTGGCGCCACTGTCGCTGGGGGTGGGGCTTTTGGTGGAGTCGACGGCGCGGCGGCCGTCACCCGATCAGGGGGGGGTGCCGCGGCCGCTGGGCTACGCGGGCGCGGCGACGGTGGCCGTGGGGCTGGTGTGGATCGTGGTGAGCTTCTTCCCGCACTCCAACATCCCGGTGGTGCTGCCGACGGTGCGCGCGGAGCGGTTCTGGTACTTCCCGGTGATCGGGACGTCGCTGGTGCTGGCGGTGCTGTGGAGCTGGTTCGATCAGGCGGTCGCAGGGCCGTTCGCACGGGGAGCGGGGTGGCCGGGGTGGCCGTTCGCGCCGCTGTCGCTGCGGCGCGGGTGGGTGGTGCCAGGGCTGCTCGCGCTGTTCCTGGGGCTTCAGTGCGTGCAGGCGTACCGGCACGCGATGGACTACCGGAGCGATCTGGCGTTCTGGGACGCGACGCGCAAGGCGGTGCCGAACAGCGCGAAGGCGCACCTGAACTACTCGGTGATGAAGGGGGCGCGCAGCGATCTGCCGGCGCGGCTGGAGTCGAGCAAGAAGGCGCTGGAGCTGGCGCCGAAGTGGCCGATGGCACACGTGTACACGGGCGATACGCTCTGCCGGATGGGGAAGGCCGAGGAGGCGTGGCCTTACTACAAGGAGGGCTTCGAACTCGGGCCGAACGAGGTGAACTTGATCGCGCTGGCGCTTCAGTGCTTGCACGATCAGAAGCAGCTCGCAGCGCACGAGGAGGAGCTGCGGGAGATGGCCGAGAAGTTCCCGGGGACGTGGATCGCGTACCTCGGGCCCGACACGCTGGAGGGCGCCGAGAAGAACAACGGGGTGGATCCGAAGTACCGGCCGCGGGGGTACAACGAGGGGCCGAAGGAGTAGGGTCAGCCGGCAGCTTCGACGCGCTCGATGTGCGCGCGGATGCGGGCGTTCACGAGGTCGGCGTGGGTGAGCGGGCCCATGTGGCCGACGTCGTCGAGGATCTGGAGTTCGGCGGCGGGGAGGTGCTCGGCGAGCTGCACGGCGACGCGGCGGGCAGCGACGGTGGAGGCGGAGCCGGTGAGGAGCAGGGTGGGCGTGCGGATGGCGCGAAAGGCGTCGAGGGGCGCGCGGAGGTGCATGAGGGAGCGGACCTCCAGGAAGGCTTTGCGGCCGACGCGGAGGAACTCGTTGCGGGCGGTGGCGGGGAGGGCGTTCCAGGCGCCAGGGCCGCTCCAGTAGTCGATGAAGGCGTTGAGCCAGGCTTCGTCGCCGCCGGTGGTCTCGTCGAGGAAGGCGGGGGACTGGGCGGTGTCGAGGTCGGCGAGGCCGGCCTGGTCGGCCGTGGCGTGGAGGATGCCGAAGGCGACGGGTTCGAAGAGGGAGAGGGAGCGCACGGGGACCTGGGTCTCCATGGCGACGAGGAGGGCGATGAGGGCGCCGTAGGAATGGCCGACGAGGTGCACGGGGCCGCCCAGCTCGGTGGCGAGGGCAGCGATGGCGTCGCGGTCGAGGCGGAGGTCGAAGGGCTGGTCGGCAGGCCAGGGGGGGTTCTTGCCGTAGCCGAGGAGGTCCGGCGCGATGGCGCGGTGGTGGTCGGCGAGGCGGTCGACGAGGCGGGTCCACTGGCGCGAGGACATGCCGCTGCTGTGGACGAGGAGGACGGGGGTGCCGTGGCCGCGGTCGATGCGGGAGAGCTGGAGGGGGGTGGGGTCGGTCATGGGGGTCCTTCAGCGGGCGGGGGTCACGCGCTCCAGGATGGCGGCCATCCGCTTGGCAGCCGCGGCGGCGCTGTGCTCTTCGGGGGCGGGCGCGGGCTCGGGGAGGGCGCGGGTGGCGCGGTGACGGGCGAGGTGGTCGGCGAGGACGCGGGTGATGCCGTCGATGTCACCGGGCTGGACGCGGGCGTGGTCGGGGCGATGGGTGAGCAGTTCGTCGACTTCGGGGTTCGCGGCGATGCTCAGGATGGGCATGCCCGAGGCGAGGTAGTCGTAGAGCTTGGAGTTCATGCGCAGGGTGATCTGAGCGGTGATCTTCGCAACGAGGAGGTGCGCGCTCCGGAGCGCGGTCAGCACGTCGCCTTGCGGGATGGGGGGGACGATCTCGACGAAGGGGGAGAGGCCCAGGGAGTCGAAGAGGTCGCGCTCCACGGTGGACATGCGGCCGATCTGGCGCAGGACGATCTCGCCGGGGGCGAGGCGCTCGGTGTCGATGAGGCGGCGGAGCGCGGTGGCGAGGTCGTCGATCGCGGTGTCGGGGCGCAAGGCGCCGAGGTGGACGAGGGTCAAGGGGCGGGCCGGGGCGGAAGGCGCATCCGGCGGTGGGGGCGGCGCGGTGGGGGCGGGGGTGTAGAGGTCGAGGTCGAAGCAGTTGCGCACGAAGGAGAAGCGGTCGCCGAGGTCCGGGTAGCGGGCGCGGTAGGCGTCGAAGGTGCGGCGGGTGTTGAGAACGAGGTGGTCGGCGCGGCGCAGGTAGCGGCGTTCGAGCCGGGCCACGACGGCGCGGCGGGCGCGGTCGGCGAGGGGGAGCGTGGGGTCGTCGCCGCTCTCGTGGAGGCTCCAGGGGTCGCGGAAGTCGAGGACGAGCGGGAGGCCGAGGGCCTCCTTGACGCGCAGGCCGACGGGGATGGCGGAGAAGGGGCCGGCGTTGACGACGACGGCTTCGGCGCCGACGCGTCGGGCGAGTTCCACGGCGGCGGTGGATGCGTGGAGCGCGTGAGGGACGCAGCGGTCACCGAGGTGACGGAAGGGGCGGTGGCCGCCGAGCTGGCGCTCCGGCAGCGTGCCGCTCGCGGGGGGTTCGCGGTGGCCACGCAGCGCGAGCAGGCGGGGAGAGAGGTAGTCCTCGACGATCTCGACCTCGGGCGGGAGCGCATCGAGCAAGGCAGGGTCGCGCGGGTCCTCGGGGAAGGTGGCCGCGAGGACGATGGGTCGCCAGCCGAGGCGCGGGAGGTGGCGCGCGATCTTGACCCAGCGGTAGACGCCGACGGCGGCCTGGGGCGCGAAGCCCGGGGAGATGAGGAGAAAGGGACGCACTGGCGCAGATGTTATGCCCTGGATCCGGCGCGACGCCCAGCAGGTCGCGTCCATGGAGGCATTCCAGCACGAGGCAGACGCCCCGGGCTGTTGACCCTCCATCGGCAGTCCTCCTAGGGTGGAGTCAATCCTTTCCACGGCAACGTCGACGTCTCCCTCGAGGCGTGACGACAGCGCCCACGAGGTCGTTGCATGAGACGCCTGTCGAGACGAGCGCGCCTTTCACCCTTGCTGCTGTTGCTGCCGTTGGTGGCTGGCTGCTCGGAAGGAGACGGGCGCCAGGGGATCGCCGGAGAGCTGGGCAACGGCGTCTTCTATTACCTGTGCGCAGGGGACTCGGACGCGCAGTGCGACGACAAGGCGACGCGCGGTGACATCGACGTCGCGACGGGGGCGTTCCCTCCCGTGGCCGTGGGGGGACGGTTCTCGATCGACTTCGAGAGCAACGATACGTACGACGTCGGGCCGTACACGATCGACACGGCGAACGACTTCGTGACGTCCGAGGAGACGGTCTTCCAGGCGATGGCGCCCGGGGTCGCGGCGCTCGTGGCGATGGATGGCAACACGGCGATGGATCTCGTCCACGTCCGGTTCGAGGAGGCGAAGACGATCCGTGTGTCGCAGACCGAGACCAACACCAACCTGCCGGAGCGGATCCAGGGCGGGGTCTCGGCAAACGTCGGCGGTCTCGATGTGGAGCTGGAGGTGGATGCGCCGACGGGCCTGACCGGCAGGACGTTCCTGCGCGTGGTGCCCGCGACCGAGGACGGGCGAATCCTCGCCGGGGCGCTGCCCGTGACGTGGCGCGGCGATCCCGACGTGGTCGCCTTCCTCTCCGCGCCCTCGGACAACGTGGTCGAGGTGCAGATCAACGGCACCGGCCCGATCACGGCGACCGTCGGCGCCCTGGAGACGACCGTGCTGGTCGGTGGAGGTGACCCGTGAGCCAAGGCAAGCTCTTCCAGGCGGCGGTCGTCGCGCTCGCTGGGTTCTCGGTCGTCGGGTGTGTGCCTGATTTCGACACCCTCGAGGTGGAGTTCGACGCCCCGCCTCCCTTCGAGGCCACCTTCAGCCAGGAGGGGCTTTCGATGGTCCACGGGACGGCCATCGCCGTGACCGTCACCGCGCTGGCCGATGACGAGGAGCTCGACGGTAGGCTCCTGCTCGACGCCTTTCCTCTGGTCCGGGTCCTCGAGCGCGAGAACGACGACGAGACGAGCACCGAGCCGAGGAGCTTCGTGCTGCTTGCCGAGGATGTCGGATCGGGCAGGATGGGCGTGAGCATCGCCGGGCGGTCGGGTCTGGTGAGCATCCCCGTCACCGTCTCGCCCCAGCAATCCCCCTGATGAGCCGCCGTTCTTCCCTCGACACCATCCCTGACGTGCGCGATGGCCTCACCCGGGCCGAGCGCGTGGTGCTGTACACGCTCGCCGAGCTGCAAGTGGAGCGGCGAGGTCGGAACGTGCCCACGGCGATGCTGTACGGGCGCGTCGTCGAGCGCATGGACATGAGCGTCGACGAACTCCAGCGCATCCTCCAGCGCCTCGGTGCGGCACGCGGATACGGCGGATGAGCGAGCGTTCTGCGGGCGAGCCCTCCGCGAGCGAACCGCCGGCCCGTGAGGGGCCTGTGCGCGAGCTGCTGGCCAGCGAGGGGTCTGCGTGCGACGTGCCGGCCAGCGAGGCGCCGCCCGTGGGCACCGTGGAGCGCTGGGCCTGGGACTACGTGCTCACCACCGATCTCGAGTACAAGCAGCGACCTCCGGCACTCCCCGGGACCTGGGAGGAGTCGCCGCCCCCGAGACGCCTCACGCGACCGGGCCGGCCCGCTGCGCTCCAGATCACGGCGCGCGCCCCCAAGAGTCCCGGGCCCGAGGCGCTCCGGACGCCCGCGCGTCGGGCGCAGCTCATCCACACCTTCCTGCACCACGAGCTGCAAGCCGCGGAGCTGATGTGCTGGGCGCTCCTCGCGTTCCCCGACACGCCGCGCGCCTTCCGCCGGGGCTTGCTGCACATCGCGGGCGACGAGCTGCGGCACATGACGATGTATGCCGACTACCTCGCGACGCTCGGCTACGGGTTCGGCGACTTCCCTGTGCGCGACTGGTTCTGGCAGCGGGTCCCGTCGGCGACGACCCCGGCAGCCTTCACGGCGACGCTCGGCATGGGCCTCGAAGGGGGGAACCTCGATCACGCGGCGCGTTTCGCCGAGCGCTTCCGCGCCATCGGTGACGAGGTGGGCGCTGCGCTCCAGGCCAAGGTCTGCGCCGAGGAGATCCCGCACGTCCACTTCGCGGTGCACTGGTTCCAGCGCTTCACGCAGGTGGGCTCCGACGCGGGCTCCGGCGTTGGCGGCGCTGACGAAGCCTTGGACGACTTCACCACGTGGAGCCGTCATCTCCCCTATCCCCTCACGCCCCTGGTGATGCGCGGCGCGCCGCTGAACCGGGCCGATCGCGCCCGCGCTGGCTTCTCGGAGGCGTTCATCGACGCGCTCGCCGCATGGTCACCCCCCGCGCCTGGCTCCTGAACCTCGACGCCGACGAGGAACTCGCGCGGCCTGCCGGCTACACGCCCAGCGCCTCGGTGAGCGCCAGGCTGCGTCCCCTCGCCGAGCGCATCGGCCCGCTCCTCGGGCCCGACGATCATTTGCTCTGGCCCGATGGGGCACGCCACCGTCTCGTCTCGGCGCTGCCGGGCCGCGCCTGGTGTCCCACGCCTCGCGCCCTCCGGCTCCTCCGCGAGGCGGGCGCCACCCCGCCGCCCGCGCCGCCGCTCGATGTCCTCCGCCGCGTCAACCACCGCCGTTTCTGCGCGGAACTCGGTCAGATGCTGCCGGGCGCATGCTTCGCCACCACCGTCGACGAGGTCGCGCAGGCCGTCGCCCTCCCCTCGCCCACCGCGCTCTGGCTTCTCAAGCGCTCCTTCGGTTTCGCCGGGCGTGGCCGACTGCGCATCCCTACGGGGCCGATCGATGCGCCGACGCGGGCCTGGGTCATCGCGTCCCTGGAGCGGCACGGTCAGGGGCTCCAGGTCGAACCCTGGGTCGATCGCTGCGGCGACTTCAGTCAGCACGGGCATCTGACCGCGGCGGGGGAGCTGGTCGTCGGCGTCGCCTGTCTCCAGCGCTGCGACGAGCGAGGCACCTGGCTCTCGACCGAGCGCGCCTCTCCCGGTGACCTGGCGCCTGCCGAGGCCACCGCCCTCCACCAGGCGCTGCACGACACCGGCCAGGCCCTCGCGGCCGCGGGGTACTTCGGCCCGTTCGGCATCGATGCGTTTCGCTGGCGCGATGGGGATCAGCACTTCCACTTCAATCCCCGCTGCGAGATCAACGCCCGCTACACCATGGGCTGGGCCACGGGCATGTCGCCCCGGCGCCCGGATCTCGACCTTCCCTGAGGGGGCAGCGGGAGCGCTGCGGAGGGCCGTGGAATCCGGTCCTGCGGGGGGTCCAGCGTCGACCGCGCCAGCTCGGCCGGCGAGAATCCCAGCAGAGTGGGAACGCCACCGGCCGGATGGGCTACGCTGCCGCTTCCGCATGAGCGAGCACGAGCCGCGCCGCCGCGCCCAGTCGTCGTGGGATCCCCCGACCGTCGTCTACCAGCCCGACGGGGAACTCGCCGATCCCGCCGCGATCCGGCAGGCCCTCCGCCGTCCTCAGGCCAGCGATCCTTCGTTGCCGGCCCCGGATCCGAACAGCCACGCGAGCACCGAGGCCGACCTCCAGCGCGCTCCTGGTCCCCTCGACCCGGGCAGCGCGGCGCCCCGGCCGGCGCCGGACGTGGGACATGACGACCCCACCCAGCTCATGCCGGGCAACCGTGACGGCCAGGAGGATCCCACGCGGTACATGCCGCCCCGGGCCGGGTCGCGGCAGGATTTCCATGACGATCCGACGCGCATGGCGTCGCCCCGGATGCCGCAGGGGTCGCATCCGAACAGCCAGCCGGTCGTCGACGAAGACGACGAGGATGCGCCCAAGGGCTTCAAGGCGAACGCGCAGTGGCTGCTGAAGAAGCACGCCAACAAGCTGTGGTGGCTGCACACGGCGTACGCGCTGGGGCTCGGCGCGTTCGTGGTGAGCTACGCACAGAAGGGCTTCGAGCGGGCGCGGTGGCTGGCAGTCACCGTGGGCATCGCGTGGCTGGTGGTGGTGCTGTTCTTCCGGCTCTTCGGCTCGGGTGCGCGGCAGGACTTCGCAACGGCGTGGCGCACGGCGCGGCTGCGGTTCCTGGTGATGACCTATGTCCTGAAGAACCTCTACCAGGGCATGCTGTTCTTCCTGCTGCCGTTCTACTGGAAGAGCGCGACGCTGGATGCGCCGAACCGCTGGTTCGTGCTGCTGCTCGGTGGGTGTGCGGTGCTCTCGACGCTGGATCTGGTCTTCGATCGTGTGCTGATGCGGTGGAAGATCCTGGCGTCGATCTTCTACGGGGTGACGCTGTTCGCGTGCCTGAACCTGGTGATCCCGGCGCTCTTGCCGAACACGCGCACGCTGTTCACGCTGCTGTGGGCGGCGGGCATCGCGGTGCTCGGGTTCACGATGCTGCACCTGCCGCTCGGAGCGCTGCGAAGTCCGGGTGGGGTGGCGCTGCTGCTGACGGCGCTCGTGGGCGGGACGGGGCTCGCGTACGGGACGCGCGCGATCATCCCGCCGGTGCCGATGCACCTGTCGTCGGCGGCGGTCGGGCCGCTGACGCTGCCGGATGGGCGGCTCGCGATGGAGGTGAAGACGCTGCATGCGTCGGTGATCGAGAAGCTCCTGGCGGTCACGGACGTGGCGATGCCGGGAGGCAAGGGGGACAAGCTGCACCACGTGTGGCGGCTGAACGGGGAGGAGATCTACCGCGCGCCGGAGGAGACCTCGGCGGTGCAGGGGCCGGAGGCGACGGTGCGGCTCCAGTCGTCGCTCACCGGGCGGCAGCTACCGGAGCGGCTCAAGGGGCACTGGGCGGTCGATGTGGAGACGGAGGACGGGCAGCTCGTGGGGCGGGTGTCGTTCGACGTGACGGAGTAGCCAGCGGGTCAGGAGGCGAAGACCTGGGCCGGCCGCGGACCGGCCGCTGCTCCCGCAAGAGGTCGAGGCATGCGGCGCAGACGTCAGGGCACGAACGAGACGAGCCACACGTCCCAGCCGTTGTCCTCCACGGAGATCGCGGCGTCGGTCCCCTTCAGCGTGAAGGGGTGGTTGGTCGGGCCGACCGCGTAGATCGGCGTCCCCGGCCCGCCTGCGACGTCGAGCGCGGACTGATCACCAGGCCCACCGATCGACGACGCCCAGCGCAACGGCCCCGGCCCATCATCGCTCGACGGCGTGAACTTGAAGACGAAGGCTTCTCGCCCCTCGCCTTGCTCCAAGCGTGGGCCGCCGTCCTCGGTCAGGTCCATGGAACTCCGGTGAGCACCGCACCAGAGGACGTGGCCCGCGCCATCGGACTCCAGCCGGAAGCCGATGTCGTCGGCCTCGCCGCCGTAGGCTCTCGCCCACTGGGGTGTACCGTCCTCGAGATCGTACGCTGCGAGGAAGGCGTCCTGCCCCTTCGCCGTGAGCGTCAGGGGATGAGCGGCGTCGCCGAACGGCACGTCCTTGCCCAGGAAGTATCCCGTCACGAGGACACGCTCGTCGGACTCGACGAGGACGTCGATGGGGAAGACGACGGAGTTGCTCCGCTGGGTCTGCGCCCACCGGAAATTCCCCTCGGGATCCAGCACGAACACGTAGCCGTTCGGATCGGCCATGCTGTCGAGAGGAGGCTGCTCGTCGTCATCGATGTCGAACGAGCCGTTGAAGGTGCCAGCGATCGCGATTTCACCTTCTGGGCCCACGTCCACGCCGACCGAGTGCGAGGGGCTCACGGAGAAGCGCTTGCTCCAGCGCACGTCCCCGTCTTGACCGAATTTCACGACGAAGAGGCGTCTGGCATCCGACGAGTCGAGACCCGCTCCAGCGTCGAGTCGACCCCGGAACCACCCCACCAGGACGATGGTGCCATCGGGTGCGACGGCGACGCTGTGGGCGACACTTTCACCAGCTCCGCTGAGGGGTACGGCCCAGATGGGGTTGCCGCTGGCATCGACCCTCGCGACGAACCCTTCCCAGTACACCCAATCGCCGCTCGAGATCACCTTCCCGCCGATGTCGACGTCCCACTTGAAGTTGCCGGCGAGGACGATCCCGTCCGTCGGGTGAAGGGCCATGTCGGCGAGGCGGTGGTCGATGCCCCCGCCGATCCCGATCGCCCACTGGTGTTCCAGCGAGGTGTCGAGCTGGAAGAGGTGGGTCTGACGCCGGTTGGTTTCGCCCAGCGTCGTGTCGCCGTAGGCCATCTGGCCGGAAGCATCGAGCGCGACGTAGACCTCACCGGACGGGCCCACGGTGACGCGCACCTCGTCCTGAGTCGCTTTGTTGCCGAACCAGAGGGCTCGGCTCGGTGCGCCGGGGCAAGGGGCATCGCACGAAGGGGTGCCGTCCGGAGGATCGACACCGTCCGATCCTTCACCCAGCGTCCGATCTCCGAAGTCGGCGCCGACGACGACGGCGCAGCCGCCGACCGCATGCAGGAGGCCAAGGCCAGTGACGAGCGCCACGCACGAGACGAGATGACGCATGCTCATCAGAACTGCCTCCACACGGACAGAGCCGCACCGCCTGGGAGAAACGTGGGACCGAACATCGTCGCCGACGAGGCGCCCGCGCCGCTCGTCGCGCCATCCGAGGAGGAGCCCTCGTCCGTCAGCACCAGGTAGACGCCAGCTCCGACGCCGAGCAGGCCAGCGACGAACGTCACCGTGCTGACGGTCGACAGGGTGCTCCCCGCGCTGGCGGCGTCGATGCCCTTCTGGCTCCTGCAGGTGCTCTCGTTGCACTCCTCGTCGACGATCGACTTCTTGCCGAGCACCAGCGCGCCCGTGATCAAGCTCGTCGTCAGGCTCGCAGCACCCACGCCACCCACGACGTAGCCCACCGTGGCGCGCGACGGCCAGGCGGACGACGGCTTCACCTCGACAGTCGCCTGCGTCTTCTGCTCGACCTCGTCCAGGGACACCGTGCGCGACTCGCCCGGGGCGAGGAGGATGCTGCGGCGGAGGGTCGGCTCGCCCGGAAGCTCCAGCTCGATCTGGTGCCTGCCAGCGTCGATGGGTACCTCGACGCCGAGCTCTTCGGGAGGCACCTCCTGCCCATCGCGGAGGACGCGGACGTCCGGGGGCGCGGTGCGCGGCAGCACCACCGTCAGGCGCGCCACCTGCGGCAGGATGGCAGCGACGCGCTCCCTGGCGAAGAGGATGCGCTCGTCGTGCGGAGGTAGCTTGTCGATCGCGGTGGTGAAGCTGTGCAGTGCGTGCGCGAGCTGGCCGACCTTCTCCTGGCAGAGGCCGAGGTTGAGCAAGGTGCCCGGCGCGGGCTCGATGCGGGCGCTCTCCTCGAAGCGTGGACAGGCGGTCGCGTAGTCTTCACGCGCCATGGCCACGCGGCCTTCGCGGAAGAGGGCCGCGGCGCGGGCGTCGGGTTTCGGGGGAGGAGCCGCGCTGGCGGTCGGTACCAGAGCGAACTGCACCGGAAACGAGAGGAGGAAGATGCCCGTCCAGACCCAGTTGCGATCGACCATGGGCAGAGCCAGAGATAACGCAACCGCACCCGCGGAGGGAACCGCTTCGGTGCAGTGATCGGTGCGGTGAGCCGAGGCCGAGGCCCTCGCCGCGGCGGACCGCTTCAGTACTGTGAGCTGAGGTCCGGGCCCTTCTTCGATGGGCGTCGGCGGGCCGTGGAGGCGCCGGTCGGCTGCGCTGCTGCAGGCGATGGCGCGATCCGCGCTGGCGCAGCGGCAGTCGACGGCGCGATCGTGGCGTTGTTCACGTGCACCGAGGGGGCGCTCTGGACCAGGTCGGCGGGCGAAGGTTTCGTCAGCGAGGCCTCGTCCACATCGGCTCCAGCGGCAGGAGGGGTCTCTCGCGGAGGCAGCTCGTCCGCGAGGACCGAGGAGAGCGCGGTGGGGATGGGAGCAGGAGGCGCCGTGGAGGGCTGGGCTTCGGTGGGGGATGCGGTGTCTCCACCGGGCTGGATCGCTTGCGCTGCAGGGGTCGCCTCCCGGGGCACCTGGGCGCCTTGCTGGAGATCCCGCGTCGCTGCCCAGTACACGCCTGCGCCGATCAGTGCGGCCGCGGGGATCAGCACCGCCGCGGCGAGCAGCGCGTTCCGCAGCGTGTGTCCGGTGCGACGCCCACCGTCGAGCCCTTCCGTGACCACGGGGAGATGGGTCCGCATCGCCACCTCTTGCTCGGTCGGTGTGAAGGGCTTCCCCACGGTCACGGGCATGGGCCAGCTCACGCTGGAGGTGGCGAGGTTCGGGATCGCGTCGCCGGTGGACACGGCCGCGGCGCGCACGGCTCGCTGCAAGGCGCGGATGTCCGGGAAGCGGCTGGTGCGCTCGAAGGCGAGCGCGCGATCGACCAGGGCCGCCACCAGGGGAGGCACCACGGCGAGGGTCGCGAGCGGAGGCGCCGGCTGCGTCATCGCGAGGAGCAGCACCTCGTTCGGCGTCTCCGCGCGGTGCACCTCGTGGCCTGCGAGGAGCGCGAACAGCGTCGCGCCCACGGCCCACTGATCGGTGAGGGCGTCGACGATGTCCCACCGCCCACGCGCTTGTTCCGGTGCCAGGAAGGCCGGCGTTCCCATGGCGACGCCGGCCTGGGTGGTGTGGCTGTCTTGCTGGACGACGCGAGCGATGCCGAAGTCGAGGACCTTCACCACGCCGGAGGTGGTGATGAACACGTTGTCGGGCTTCAGATCGCGGTGGACGATGCCCGCAGCGTGCGCGGCGATGAGCACGTCGAGAAGCTGGTCGGTCATGGCCAGCACCTCGCCGACGGGCATCCTGCCCCCGAAGCGCCTCGCTCTCGCGCCGACGGTTTCGCCCTCGAGCAGCTCCATCACGAGGAACACCGAGCCGTCCTCGGCCAGCTCGTCGTCGGTCACGGCGACCACCCCGGGGTGGTTCACCTTGTTGGCGACGTAGCCCTCGGTCAGGAAACGCGCGCGGATCTCCGAAACCGCGGACATCTCCGCGTGGAGCATCTTGATCGCCACCCGGTTGCCGTTCCGGTGCGTGGCGACGTAGACGGCGGCCATGCCGCCGATGCCCACCAGCCCATCCAGGCGGTACTTGCCCTTGAGGATGCGCCCGACGCGCCCACGTGCGCGGAGAAGAATTGGATCGGGGGCCGACATGGGTGGGAGAGCGTTCGGGAAGCGACGCGGACGCTCGGAGCGTAGACGAAAGCCGGAGGGGCCGGAAGGCGTCGCCGTCAGGGGCCACCAGGAGGCCGGATTTCGCGCCCGTGCAGGCGTTCCGGAGGGCCCCCCAGCCCCACGCGGAGGCCACCTGGGCCTCCGGGGAGGGCCGCCGGGCATCGACGGCCTCCTCTGTGAAGAAGTGTCGGTCTGCCGCGGTGGCGGGCCGTTCGACCGGCTCTTCGCGCCCTGCGTGGTAGGGTGGTGGCAACGCCCCGAAGGCGCCTTTGCCATGCAGTCGATCCAGTTCTCCGTCTTCGTCACCCTGCTGACCACGGCCGCGCTCGGGCTCGCTTTCTACGTGCAGCGACGCACGGCCAGCGCGTTTCGTCTGAGCCCCCGGGCGCGCACGATCCTCGGCGTCGCGCTCGCAGCGTGCATCCTCGCGCTCCCCCTCGGCCGGCTCGCGCGCGGTCTGTTCCCCGCCTCGGCGGCACGCGGGCTCTCGTCGGTGGGCTTCCTGCTGACGCTCTCGCTCTTGATCAGCGCGGTGTGTCTCGCCATCGCCGATCTCTTGCTCCTCGTCGTCCGGCTCGGCCGCAAAGCGCTGCAGCGCACCAGCGCAGCACGCACAGGCGAGCTGGCGGATGCGTCGACGGGCGAGGCCGCCGAGCTTCCGCGCGAACTGCCCGAGGTGACGGCACCCGACGCGGGCGCCAGCCCGGTGGCGTCGACCCCCGCAACGACGCCAGCGTCGGCCGAGCCCGTCCTGAAAGCTCCCGTCACGGTCGGGGACGCGCCCTCGCCGGGCGTCATGCCGCGCCGCGATTTCCTCTCGCAAGGGGCCGTCGGCGCGGCGCTCCTCGCGGGCGGTGGGACCTCGTTCTACGGCGCGTTCTTCGGTCGCTACGACTACGTCACCGAGGAGGTCGCCGTCCCCATCCCGGGCCTGCCACGCAGCCTCGATGGGTTCAGCATCCTCCAGCTCTCCGACATCCACTTCGGCCTCTACATCGGCGAGCGCGAGATCGCCGTGGCCGAGGAGCTGGTGCGCAAGGCGCGCGGTGATCTCGTGGTGCTCACCGGGGATCTGGTCGACCACGATCCTGCCTATGCCGATCTTCTCGGACACCTGGCGCGACGGCTCGGTCCGCTCACGCGCGGAGGCGTCACGGCGATCCCGGGCAACCACGATCACTTCACCGGCCTCGACCGCGTGATCGACGCGCTGGAGCGAGGTGGCGCATCGGTGCTGCGCAACCGCGGCCAGGTCATCGGAGACCGAGGCGGCTCGTTCGCCCTGCTCGGTGTCGACGACGTGTGGGCGCGGCGGCGGGTGCCCGGTGGCGGTCCGGATCTCGCACGCGCCCTCGCCGACGTGCCGCCGGATCTCGCGCGCATCCTGCTCTGTCACAACCCGGTGTTCTTCCCGGAGGCTGCGGGCGAGATCGCCCTCCAGCTCAGCGGTCACACCCACGGAGGCCAGGTGAACCCGCTGGTGCATCCTGGTTCCTGGGTGCTGCCGTATGGTTACGTGGAGGGGCTGTACCAGCGCGGTGCGTCGAGGCTCTACGTCAACCGCGGCTTCGGTGTCGCCGGGCCGCCAGCGCGCGTCGCGGCGCCCCCGGAACTGACGCGCATCGTCCTCGTCTCGGCCTGATCCGCCAGCGCAACGCGCACAAAGCGTCCACGCGCCACGCCTCGCTCGCAGGGACATGACGGGCGGGGTGGCACCTTCGTTGCCTTCTGCAGAGGCATGCACGGCAACATGACCCCGACGACCTCAGGGCTCTCCGACCAAGCGCCGCACGAGACGGTGCGCGCGCCCGACGCCCCTGACGAGGCACATCGTCCGGTGCAGATTCACCACACCCCGAGCGCTCCGGCCGCGCTGATGGAGGTGCTGACGGGTGCTGCTGCGGGCGCTGCGCTGGGCGCGATGATCGGTCCTCCAGGCATCGCGGTGGGCGCCATGGTGGGCGGTCTCGTCGGCGCGGCCGCCGAGGTGATGCTCGATCGGGACCGCGCTCGGGCCGCCCAGCATGAAGCCGAGCTGGACATGGACATCGGCGTGCTCGACGGGCACATCGGTGAAGCGCCGGCCAACCAGACGTCCCCCGTCGTCGCCGCCTACAACGCGGCCACGGTGACGCTGACGGGAGGGACCATGACGCCCGTCGAGCCCAGTGGAGGGCCGATCCAGAACGTCGACGCTGCCTGATCCTGCCCCCACCGCCATCGCGCGCGCAGGACCATGCTCGGCCGCATCCGATCCTCGCGCGCGCGCATCAACACCTCGACGACTGCGGGCACCACGAGGCCGATGTCGCCCAGCGCGGCGTGTGCGCCCTGCACCCAGCTCGCTCGCCGCGCCCGCGCACGGCGCGGTGACCCACCGACACATCGACATGGCACCGCACTTGCTCGACGAGGAAAGAATGGCCCTCGACGCTCCCGACGGACTCGGTGATCGGATCTCCCAGGTGGACTCGAGCTGGGGGCGCCCGGCGCGCGAGCCCCTCGAACCTCATCCGATCGAGCCTGAAGAGGCCGCTCCGGACGACGTGGACGACGCGCACCGACCGAAGGTGCCCCACGGCATCTCGGAGGCGGTCGCAGGCGCGGTCGCGGGCGCGGCACTCGGCACGCTCGCAGGCCCTCCCGGGATGCTCGCGGGCGCCATCCTGGGTGGCTTCGTCGGGGCGAGCATCGAGGTGGAGAGCAAGCCCGACGAGGACCGGGACGGTGACGAGCACGCTGCGTGACGTTCTGCACCGCTCGGCTGCAAGTTCACCCTGACTCCGGAACGCATCTCGACGGGTCGCGGTGGGTGGACAGGGGGCGGTGGTGATCACGATACTCCCCTCATGAATCAGCACGGATGGACCTTCGAGTCCCTGTTCCGCTGGGCCTGGCAGAGGGACTTCGGGACCACACCGGAGCAGAGCGTGCAGCGGTTCACCGATCAGGTCTCGGGCCGGTCGAGGTCATGCGATCTGTCGACGTCCCCCATGACGACGTCGCTCTCCGAGATGCTCGAGCGCTTCAAGGAGCACATCAAGAAGACGTGCCTCGAGCGCAACATCGACGCCCGCGCCGTCGCGGGGGCGATCGCGTGGGAGTACGAAGAGAACAAGCTGGGGCGTCACAGCGACTGGGTGCAGTACCACGCCCACCGCCTGGTCGGCGCCTCGGTCGGGAACGGCATCGGCTGGGGCAGCATCCACGACGACGTGGCGGCCCAGATGGATCCGATGGCGTCGCCGACGCGGCTCCAGTGCATGCGGCTGGAGGCGCAGAGCGCCATCGAGATGGTCGCTCGGCTGATGAGCGAGCAGGCCACGAACTACTTCGAGCTGACGGACGGAATCTGGATCCGCGACACGCCGGCCGTGCTCGCGCTCTTCTTCAACTCCAGCCCGGATACGCTGACGAGGAGCGCTGCAACGAGGAAGCCGCAAGCCGCAGCCTCGACCGACGGGACCATCACGCTGTCGGTGGCCGAGAACCCGATGGGGAGATGGGTGCAGAGGCACCTGTCACGGTTCGAAGACTTCCGCACGCTGCCCATCCCGCCCCGGGGGCGGCCCATCGTGCGGGTGCGCGTGCAGAGCTGACGTACGGCCGCGCGGTGGGCGTCAGGGGGAGAGCCCCAGGGTGCGCCGCAGGGTCTCCGTGAAGGGGCTCTCGGGATGCCGCGCGAGGAAGGCGTCGCCCCGCGTCTTCGCTTCGGCGCGCTGCCCGCTCGCCGCGAGCGCCTGGATCAGAACGACCTCGCGCTCCTGCCAGAAAACCCCCTTCCGGAAGCGGCCATGGCCTTCGAGGGCCATGGCGGCCGCGCGGGCCGGATCGGAACCGGAGAGTTTTCGGGTGGAGGCGAGATGCTCCATCTCCTCGCGGAGACGGGAGGCTTCGGTCTCTGCAGGAGCGCTCGCAGCGGCGTCGGCGGGCCGCGTGCCGTCCGCGGAGTCAGCGCCCGCGGAGCCCGTGGGGATGCGCGCGGGATCGGTCGGGGCGCCATGAGCCGAGACGGGTGAGGACGCTTCGACAGGACGTCGCGCCGGATCGGGCGTCGGGCTGGACGGTGGCTGGAGCGCGTTCTTCGCGGCTCCCTCTCGCTGGCTCGACGAGGACGGTCGCACCTCCGGCGAGGGCGCTCCAGGTGTCGTTGGCCCCTCGGGCTCCGCCAGCGAGGGGGGCAGGTGGGCGACGCGTTCGCTCGCGGCCTCCAGGTGCTGAGACGCGCTCACCTGCCCTGTCAGCGACCCGCCAGGGGAACTCACACGCAAGGCGATGCCCGTACCGAGCGCCCCGATCACCGCCAGGCCGACGATGAGCTTCGCGCCGAACAGGCTCCCACTGGTGGCCAGTCCAGGGATCGCGGCACTCCCTGCGAGCCCCGCGACTTCCGCTCCTCCAGCGAGGGCGCCTCCACCAGCGGTAGCGCCGCCAGCGGTAGCGCCGCCAGCGGTAGCGCCGCCAGCGGTAGCGCCGCCAGCGGTAGCGCCGCCAGCGGTAGCGCCGCCAGCGGTAGCGCCGCCAGCGGTAGCGCCGCCAGCGGTAGCGCCGCCTGTCCCTGCGCTCGCGACGCTGGCCGGATCCATCCCCAGGTCGGAAGCTGCCTTCGGCACCTCTCCCCCGCCAGCGCTGTCACCACCGGCGCGCTCTCCCCCGCCAGCACTGTCTCCATTTCCGTCAGGCCCCTCGTCGAGATCTCCAGCGCCATCCGCAAGGAGAGCCTCGAAGCGCGCGAGCCCCGCGGCCACGTCGTACTCGCCCGTGCTCGGCAGGGCAGCGCGCAGGTCGGCGCGCAGCGCGTCGGGCGCGTCGTCGTCATCCCAGAGGCGCGTCGGAAACTCGCTCACAGCTCACCTCCTGCTCCCGCACCTGCGCCAGCAGGGGGACGTTCGACCATCGATGGGCTTCGTACCAGGCGCTCGTGGGCCTTCTGAAACGCACGGCGTGCGGCGAACAAGCGTGAATGCACCGTGCCGATCGGGATGCCGAGCCCCTGGGCGATGTCGTCGCACGACTCGCCCATCATCTCGTAGAGGATGAACACCGCCCGCCGGTCCACGTCGACGCTGTCCAGCGCGCGCTGCACCCGCGACAGTGCGTCGCGATGCTCGGCGATCTCGTGGGGAGACTGCGAGGTCGCCACGGCGCGGTCGAGCGCGGCCTCGTCAGGGACCACCCGCCGGCGGCGTTCGGTGCGCTTGTGGGTCGACACGACGCGGAGGGCGATCTCCGCGAGCCAGGTCGTCGGCTTGGCTCCCCCCTCCTCGAAGCCGCCCCGTCGGTGCACGGTGAGAAAGACCTCCTGGACCACATCGTCGACCTCGGCCTTCGACACGCCGAGCCGCACCACGAAGGCCGCGACGAACGCCGCGTGCGCCCGGAACAGGGCGTCGGCCCTCACCCGACCAGGCGACGGCGGGGTCGCGCTCGGTGAAGGGGGTCGGGGAGATGCCTCCGGCTGCACGACCCCTGCATGGCCGGAGCGTCCGGTTTCCTTCACGTCGATCGATGCTCCTGGGCGTTTTTTTCTGGAGGCGCCCGCTGGCCCCGGTCCGGGCGCCTCAGAACGCGAGCGCCGGCCCCAGGTTCACCCCGATGCCGGCCAGAGGGAAGCGGCGCGCGGCGACCACCCCCCCCGCAGGGTCGAGGATCTGGAGCTCGGGCCGGAGGCCCGGGAAGAAGCCATCCACACTGACCAGGAGGCCCAGGGGGCGCATGAGCCACCAGGTCCCGTCGACACGCACGGCCGGAGAGATCCAGGGGGACACCGCGGTGCGGGGGTCGGGCACGGTGCCTCCCCGGGCGTTCACGGCGCCCGCGAGCATGCCGGCGCATGCGCGGAGGCGAAGGAGGGGTTTCGGTCGACCGGCCGCGCAGAAGTCGAGCCGCCCAGCGATGAGATCGGCGGTCGCGGTGCCCCCCAGCAGTTCCGCCGAGCCAGTCCCGGACACGAGCACCCCTGCGCGCAGCTCGAAGCGGCGCGAGAGCGCGAGCTCGGCCGAGGGGGAGATGCCGTAGGTGAGGCTCGGCAGGACGTTGACGAGCACGCCTCCTTCCAGAGTGATGCCGAACGAGAAGGGAGAGGGCTGACCTCGGCCTGGGACATCCCCTGGCAGAAAGCTGGGCCCCATGCCGCCAGGGCCGCTTCGTGGACCCCAGACGGGTGGCAGCGCCCCGAGAGGCTGCACGGACCAAGGGGCGCCCGCCAGCGGAGGGGAACCAGGTCCACCCGGCCCGCCAGGCATCATGGGAGAGGTCGCACCTGGGGCTCCTGGTCCGCCCGGGAGGAGTGGACCCGAGGAGGCCCCTCGGGGGTCGCTGCGGCCGATGCCGAGATCTTCCAGGAGGGTCGCGTCGATGGCGCTGGCGATCCCCAGACCGACCGCGGCGTGCAGATCCGCGCAGGCGGCGTCGAGGATCTCGAGCGTGCGCTGGCCGATCACGACGCCGTCACGGCGTACGACGAAACGGACGCCTTCGGAGGTGTCGCTCACCACGATGGCGAGCCGCGCGTCGAGCGCCTCCTTCTTCAGCCAGAAGCCGATGTGCTCGGCGAGCCTCCTCGCTTCGAGGCAAGGGCTGGAGCCGAGCTGGATGGCCGCCTCCAGGGGTCGCGTGGCGTCGTCCGCGGCGGCGCTGCTGCTCCAGAGGAAGGAGGAGGCCAGGGCGAGGATCCCTGGGACCAGGGCGCGACGCACATCAGGGAGGCCGGAGAACTTTTTCGCCAAGGCGCTGCACATTTCGTGAAGCCCCTCGGGGCCACCGGCCATGAAGGGGCATGCTAAGCCGATCGGGTTCTTGGAAGCATCTTCTTACCGTAAGTGCCGTGCTGTCGCTGTTCGCCTCCGCATGTCTCGAGCCCACCGTGATCGGGGGTGCGCACGGCGAAGGGGGCGGCACCGGAGGCAACACGCCAGGTGACGTCTTCCCGAGCGGTGTCGCGCTCCTTCCCCACGAGCTGCCCGGCTCCGGGGAGAGCACCACCACCAGCGTGGGGAGCACCGGCACGGGCAGCGGCCCGGTCGTCGGCGATCCGGAGACGCTCTTCGTTTTCATCAGCTCGCTGGGCGCGTCGTGCGGCAACCCCTACGCGCTGGGAGGCCCGGGCTGCGACACTGGCTGGCTGCTCCACTTCCAGCTCCCCGTCGCCTACCAGACCCCGGGGATCTACGATCTGCTGGATCCGCAGCTCCAGGCCTTCGTCTCGATGGAGCAAGCCGATCCGAACACGAACACCTGCATGGGCGGCGGAGGCTCCGGGCTCACGGGAACGATCGAGGTCCTGAGCGTCGACGACGACATCATCCATGTGCGGGTGAGCGGGACGTCGGATCCGACCTTCGGCATCCTGGACGGGGACTACCAGGTCGCCCGCTGCGCATCGAATCCCACCGAGCCGCTCCCTGAACGTCTCATGGAAGCGCTCGCCCTGCGCGGAGACCAGTTCCCTCCCTTCAACGGCGGCGGCAGCAGCAGCAGTGGAAGCACCACCACGGGCGGCGGCGGCCTCGATCCCGACACGCTCTTCGTGCTCATCGGGACGAACGGCGCCACCTGCGCCGATCCTTACGGCGGCGACGAGCAGTGCCTGTTGAAGGAATGGCGCGTGAGCGTCGGCTTGCCGCTCGCTTACCAGACGCCCGGTGTGTACTCGCTGTCCGATCCCAACCTCACCGCGCACTTCAGCGAGCAGTCCCCCGGTGGCGCGCCCGGCGTCTGCTCGGGCGGTGGTGGCTCGTTCATGGAAGGGACGGTCGAGGTGGTGAGCATCGACAACCAGCAGCTCGTCGTCCGGTTCGCCGACGTGTGGAACTTCTCCGACGCGCTGGAGCAAGACATCCAGGTGTCGCGCTGCCCCTGACCCCTGCCTCGGCGCCCGACGCCACCCCCTCGATCGTCACCGGCTCTCGGTCGCGTCCACGTTCTCGCGGATGCCCGCCCCCAGATCGGCGAGCTCCTGCGAGAGCAGCGAGATGAGGTCGTCGGCGGTCACGATCCCCGTCACCTTGCCGGCGGCGTCCACGATGGGCAGCCGCCGCACGCACCGCTCTCGCATCATCACCAGCGCCGTCTCGATGCTGTCCTCCCGGGCCAGCGTGGCAGGGTGGTAGGTCACCACGTCCTCCATGCACGTCCGGGAAGGGTCGAGCCCCTCGGCCATCACCCGCAGCACCAGGTCCCGATCGGTGACGATGCCGATGACGCGCTCCTCGCGCACCACCACCACGCAGCCGACGTGGAAGTCGCGCATCCGGCGGGCCACGGAGACGACGTCATCCGTCAGCTCGGCCACGATGGCCCCTCGTTCGAAGCGGCTCAGGGACATGCCGCCGAGTATCGCACGGCTCGGCCGCGCCTCACGCCGCCTCCTCAGCCGCGCTTCGGGGGCAGGAGCATGCTCCCCCGCCGCCCCTCGCCTTCCAGGGGACGCCGCAGCTCGATCTGCCGCCCCGCCGCGCGCCCGTGGGCGTGGGCCTCGGTGCGCTGGTTGCCACTGTGGCGCACGTGGTGCACCCGCGGGTAGCGCGCCCGGTAGTAGTCGGACAGGTCGGCATCCTGGACCCAGACCAGGCCCTTCTCGATCTCGCGCTTCCGCTCGGCGTTCAGCTTCTCCAGGAAGCCGAGCATCACCCCGGCCGTGAACGTGCGGCGATCCCGGTTCGCCTGGATCCCGTTCGCCCGCTTGTGCGCGAGCCAGAGCTGCTCGGCCGTGTGGTGCAGGAAGGCATGGACGTAAGCCGCCATCTCCAGGTTCGCCGTGGTCCCGCAGATCTCCAGGACGCTGCCGCGCTTGCCCTCCAGCGGCAGGTACATCGGCGTCCAGATCGCCTCGACGAAGAAGTGCTTCACGAGGATGCCGCCCACGATCCGCTCGCTCTCGGTCACCCGGCCGGTCGGTTTGCCGACGTGACGGAAGCCGTAGCGACGCACGGCGCGCGTCTGGGCGAGGTCGAGGTTGTACTTGAGCATCAGCCGCTGCGCTGCGGCCATGGCCGCCTCGGCCTCGTGGACGTTCGCGCTCTCGGCGAGCGCCATGAGCCGCGAGATGCGTTCGAGGACGCGGTTCTCCTCCGGGGTCGAGACGGCGGTGGGCATGCCCGCGGCCACGGCGTCGATGCCGAGCGTCTCGCAGACCTCGCGGAACCTGGGACCATGCGCGGTCTCGTGGGTGACCTTCAGCACCTCGTAGACGTACTGGTGCGCCATCTCGTGCTTGAGCACCTCGACCACCACGCCCCAGGGCTGCTCCAGCACCAGGCGCCGGCCGATCTCGATCAAGCGCGCGTCCGCCACCCAGCGGCCGAGCCGACCTGCGGTGTCCGAGAGGGCGATCACCGCAGGCTGGAGCTTGCGGCGGAAGTGGCTGTAGTTGAGCGCGTGGTAGGTCTCGAGCAGCTCGCGCAAGAGGGCAGCCTCGAGCTCGGCGGAGAGCTTCGCAACGTCCGCGGTATCGGGCGGAGAGGGGCGCTCGGCAGCGGGGCCTTCCGACGCGGAGGCCGGAGGCGGTGAGGGCGCCGTGGCCGTCGAGGTCGCGCGTTCTGGTGAGGGTGCTGCAGTCATCGAGGGAGAAGGCGCCGGTGCAGGCGGTGCGTCGGCCGACCTGGCAAGTGGTTCCACAGGCCCGGGCGTCGCGGCGGCGAGAGGGAGCGAGAGCTGCTGGGGCATGGGACTCCCGGGTCCTAGCGCAGGCCAACTCGACCCGTCGAAGGATTTGTCGGCCAGAGAAACGGACCCATCGACGCCGAAGAGCGTGCTCGTCTTTGCCGACGGTGGATGGCTGACACGGTGGATGGATTCCACCACGGCACACAGCGGGGTGCCCAAGGCGATGCGCCTCTGCCGTGACGATGCGCCTCTGCCGTACCGACGGGACCCGTTCGACCCCAAGGTCACGGGCTGGAAGGCGGTCGATCAGGGCCGGTGCAGGAGAAGCTCTTCAGGGCATCGGTGACAGGCGGGTGACGGCCAGGTTCCAGAGAGGGAGAATCCTGGCTAGGCTTGCGCCCCCGACGTGCGAACCGACGTACCCACCTCGCAACCACCGGACGATCCGCCCCCCTCCGCTCCCCGGAGTGGTCCGGGCGGAAGGACGGCGGCACGCCTTCGGGGGATGGCGCGCGCTCGCCGGGTGCTCGCGGTGGTGGTGTTGCTGCTTCCGGCCCTGCTGGTGGTGGCGCTCGACGCGCACCTGCGCGCCGACCGGCTGCTGGAGCTCGGTGGGATCCACGTGGCGAGCTACGTCGGGGCGGTGATCGAGAGCGCGGTGCTGTGGGGGCTCTTGCTCTATGCCGCGTCGAGTCGGCGGGGGGTGCTGCGCTGGGCGGCCGGTGGGCTGTTCATCGGTTTCGCGGCGCTGGCGGTGGGCGGGCAGCTCTATTTCCACCGGCAATACGCGACCTACCTGAACCTGGACGCCACCTTGTTCGGCACCTCGCTCGCCGAGAGCTTGTTCAGTCAGCTCGAAGCCGACGGGAAGAACTTCCTCCAGTCGATGTTGCTGCCAGCGACGGCCGCGGCCGTGCTGCTCTGGGCGGGGCGCCGCGTGGTGCGCCCCCGCGGCACGACGACGACGCGTGTCGCTGGCGTCGGCGCGCTGGTCGCGGCGGTGGCGGTGTTCTTCGTGCCCTGCTCCTACCGCAAGGTGCAGGCGTCCACGCCCGACGTGATCTACTTCCACGCGGTCGGCGGGCTGATGAAGGAGATGGCCGGCGTCGGCTCCTCGGCCCAGATCCGGCCAGGGTTGCGGACGCCCCCCGCGCTGCCGGTCACCACGCCGCGCCAGGCTGCGCCGCGGAACGTGCTGTTCATCCTGACCGAGAGCGTGCGCGCCGACGTGGCCTGCTCCACACCGGGTGGAGACGCAGGCCACGCCGCGCTGCAAAAGCCCGGCGCGAACGGCGCGGATCTCGCTGGATGCCGCGCCACGCCGCAGGTGGACGCGGCACTACCCCATCGCCTGCCGCTGACGCAGATGCGCTCGAACGCCTCCACGACGGCGATTGGCCTCGCGGTGCTCTGGTCCGGGCTCCAGCCCGTGGCTTCGCGCGAGGACCTCCACGGCTACCCGCTGCTCTTCGACTATGCGCGGAGCGCCGGGTTCGACGCCGCGTACTGGACGAGCCACCACATGATGTTCGCGAACTCGCGGCTCTATGTGCAGGACCTGCCGACCTCGCACCAGTGCGGCGCGACGGAGCTGGACCCGGTGGCGGACATCGATCTCGGCGCCGATGACCGGCTGCTCGTCGACCGGGTGGCCGCGGAACTGCCGCGCCTGCACGAGCCGTTCTTCGCGGTCGCGCACTTCGGCAACACCCACGTGCCGTACCTGGAGGACCCGGCGGACGCCCCCTTCCAGCCCTCGACCACCAGCAAGGCGCCCCAGGACAACGAGGGCTACCGGAACCTCTACCTGAACGCCGTGCACCGGCAGGACAAGGCCATCGCCTCGCTGATCGAGTCGGTGCGGAGCGCGCCGTTCGGTGACCGCACGGTCATCGTCTTCACCTCGGATCACGGCGAGGCGTTCCGCGAGCATGGCCAGCTCGGCCACACGGGCGCGGTGCTCGACGAGGAGATCCGGGTGCCCGCGTGGATCGATGCCCCCGAGGGGACCTTGCGCGCGGACGAGGCGCGCTCGCTCCGGACGGCGCGTGACGAGCTGGTGTTCCACACCGACGTGACCCCGACGGTGCTCGATCTGCTCGGCCTCTGGGACGAGCCCGCGCTCGCGGACTACCGCGAGGCGATGATCGGCCGCAGCCTGCTCCGACCCCTGGGCGGTCCGGCCACGGTGACGCTCACCAACTGCACGGGCATCTGGGGCTGCGCGTTCCGCAACTGGGGCATGATGCGCGGCTCGCGCAAGCTGGAAGCGCGCGAGTGGGATCGCACCTGGCACTGCTACGACGTGCTCGACGATCCGCGCGAGGAGCGCGATCTGGGTCCGGAAGCGTGCGGTGATCTCACGACGCTCGCCAACGGCATCTTCGGGGGTCCGCCCGGCAGCGAAGCCGCGCTGCCGATGCCGCGAGACCCTGGCGCGGCGGCACTCCAGAAGAAGCCGCTGCCCCCGACCGCGCTCCAGGGCGACGGGCGGGACCCCGAGGTGCAGCCACCTCGCCCCGCGGAGCCGAGCGGCAGGCGCAAGGGCCACCTCCCCCCGTGAAGTCCCCGAGCGACCCGTCCGTGGGTCGGCGCCGTCTCCCGGGCATCGCGATCCTGCTGGCACCGGGCTTGTTCGTCCTCGTCTCGGACGTGGTGCGAAGGTGGGGTCAGATCGTGACCTTCGATCGCCCGCACGCCCTCGGCTACGCCGCCTCCGCCGTGGGTTCGCTGCTCTTCTGGGCGCTCTTGCTCCACGCCGCCTCTCCCCGCGCAGAGCCCGAAGGAGAGGCAGCGCTCACGGGCTCTCCGCGCTCGACGTCCACGAAGCCCCCGACGCCCACGAAGCGCCCCCTGCTCGGCGCGCGCATCCGGCGGGCGCTCACCGCGGCGCGCCACCCGCTCGGCGCCCTCTTCGTCCTGCTCTTCACCCTCTCCATGGGCGTGCAGGCCGGCTACCACGGCTTCTACAACCTCTACTGCTCCCGCGACTCGCAGATCCACTCCGCGTCCCTCCCCTGGTCGCTGGTCTGCACGCTGCCCCTCTCTCGCCCCGCCGTGCTCCTTCACCTCGCCCTCGCGCTGGGCCTCGCCCTCGTCGCGCTACGGCTCGCGCGTCGCTGGGTGCAGCCCGGCTTCGCCGCGTGGGCGGTGAGCACCGCGCTGACGCCCCTCGCCTTCTGGGGCATCGCCGTGATCCCCGTCAGCTACCGCCTCTGGCAGTCGTCGATGCCCGACCAGATCTACGTCCACGGCCTCGTGGCCACGACGAAGGAGCAGCTCGGCATCACCAACGACTCCCCGGACCGCCGCGTCCAGCGCCGCCGCCCGGAGAAGGTGCCGCCCCTCTCGGCCCGCCCCGCGCGCCCCCGCAACGTGCTCCTCATCCTCCAGGAGAGCCAGCGCTTCGACGTCACGTGCGTGGACCCCGAGCTGCCCTGCGACCAAGCCACGCCATTCACCCACCGCGCCATGCCCGATCGCTTGCCGCTGCTCCAGGCCCGCGCGCACGCCTCGACCACGGCCATCTCCATCTCGAACCTCTGGAGCGGCGTCTCCCCCACCGAGCGCTTCGACACGCTCCACACCGCGCCGCTCCTCTGGGAGTACGCCCACGCTGCCGGCTGGGACACCGCCTACTGGACCAGCCAGCACATCGAGTTCGGCAACATGCGCCTGTACCTCCAGGACATCCCCGTCTCCCACCGGGCCGCGGCAGCCAACCTCGATCCCCGCGCCGACCTGGACTACGGCGCATACGATCGCCTGCTCACCGACCGCGCAATCCAGGAGATCGGCGAGCTGCGTGAGCCCTTCCTCGCCGTCGCGCACTACTCGAACATCCACTACCCCTACGTGGCCGATCCTGCGCATTCCCCGTTCCAGCCCAGCGAGATGAACAAGGCGCCGGAGAAGAACGAGCGCTTCCGCAACCACTACCGGAACGTCGTGTACCTCTCGGACCTGGCGGTGGGGCGCCTCGTCGATCACCTCCGCGCGACGGACGCGGGCAAGCGCACGGTGATCGTCTACACCTCCGACCACGGCGAGTCGTTCCGCGAGCACTGGCAGCTCGGGCACACCAGCTCACTCTACGAGGAGGAGATCCGCGTGCCCACCTGGGTCGATGCACCCGAGGGCACGCTCTCCCCCGACGAAGAGGCGAGCCTCCGCAGCGCCAGGACGGACTTCGTGTGGCACCTCGACCTGGCGACCACGCTGCTCGATCTGCTCGGCGTGTGGGACGACCCGGCGTTCGCCCCCTTCCGCGCCCGGATGCCCGGGTTGCCCGTGACGCGGCCCGCGCGCACGGTGGGGCCGATGCCGCTCACCAACTGCACCTGGGTCTGGGAGTGCGAGTTCAGGAACTGGGGCATGATGCAGGGCCCGATGAAGATCGAGGCGCGCGAGTGGGACGGCGAGTTCCACTGCTTCAACGTGCTGAACGACCCGGACGAGGTCGTGAACCTGGGCGAGTCGGCCTGCGCGCCGCTGCCCGATCTGGCGCGAGCGCTGTTCCACGAGATGCCGGTGGTGACCCCTCCCGGGCGGCCGGTGGTGAACTGGGGAAAGTGAGACGAGCATGATCCGAACGACCGAGCGCGGTGTGACCTTGCCCGCCCTGGCGAGCGCGCACTCGCACGCCTTCCAGCGGGGGATGCGCGGCGAAGCCCAGCGCCCCGGAGCGGACGACAAGGACGACTTCTGGTCCTGGCGAACGGCGATGTACGCCCTCGCCGACGGGCTGACGCCGGAGTCGATCCACGAGATCTCCCTCGTGGCCTACCGCGAGCTGCGCGACGCCGGCGTGCGGACCGTCGGGGAGTTCCACTACGTGCACCACCAGCCCGGAGGCACGCCGTACGCCGACCGCACGGTGCTCGCCGACGCCGTGATCCAGGCCGCACGTGACGCCGGGATCCGCATCGCTCTCCTGCGGGTCATCTATGCGCGGGCGGGCGCCGGGAGGGCTCCCGAGGGCGCGCAGCGACGGTTCTGCGATCCCACCCTGGAGGCGGCAATCGCCGACGTGGAGGCCCTCCGCGCGCGCTACGCGGGCGCCGAGGACGTGGTGATCGGCGTGGCCCCCCACAGCGTGCGCGCCGTGCCCCCGGACTGGCTCCCCGAGATCGCGGCCTACGCGGGCCGACACGGGCTTCCCCTCCACATGCACGTCGCCGAGCAGCCGGCCGAGATCACCGCCTGCCTCGCAGAGACGGGCCGGAGGCCGGTGGAGTTGCTCGCCGAGCGGGGCGTGCTGTCCCCTCGCTTCGTCGCCGTGCACGCCACGCACCTCGCCCCGCACGAGCCTGCCCTGCTCGGACAGGCGGGGTCCTTCGCCTGCCTGTGCCCGACGACCGAGCGGGATCTCGGCGACGGCTTGCCTGACGTGACGGCCCTCCGGGCAGCGGGCGTGCGCCTCTGCACGGGCGTGGACAGCCATGTGATGACCGATCCCTTCGAAGACATGCGCGCGGTGGAGCTGGGCGAGCGCTTGCGCACGGGGCGGCGGGTGACACTGCGAGCACCGAGTGCGGGGCACGGCGAGCGCGGGGAGAATGAGGGAAGAGCGAGCGAAGGACTCGAGGGCGAAGTATGGTCACCAGCCGGAGCGCTGTGGCACATCGGATCGCAGCTCGGCGCCGAAGCCTGCGGATTCGCGGACGCTGGGGGAACGATCACCCTCGACCGCACGGCACCTCAGCTCGCCCTGGTGCGCGAGGAGCGCCTGCTCGACGCCATCGTGTTCAGCGGAAGCCCGGCGCTCGTCGGGCGCTGACCCGATCACGCGCTGAGCGCACAGGGCGGTCCCGTCACCGGCTCAGCCGGCGCGGACTCCGCGGCGTATCCAGCCGCTTGCGGCGCACCTCCCACAGCATGTCGAAGACCACCCGCGCGTCACGGATGCCCACGAAGCTCGGCGGATCCAGCCCGCGCATCCCGGGCCAGCTCGGCGCGCCGGCCTCCCCCTCTTCCACCCCGAACGAGATCGTCCCTCGGGCCCACAGCTCCTCGCGCAGCGCGATCGGCATCGGCGTACCCAGCTCGATCGACGTCACCTGCGCCCCCGCGCTCTCCAGGATCAGCGCACGCCGATCGGTCAGCGCGTAAAGCGTCCGCGCCCTCCGCAGCGCATCCACGAGGTAACGCCCGACCACGAGGTGGAAGGCGAGGAGCCCGCTCGTCACCCCCACCACGTGGAACCAGAGCGGCCCATGGAACAGGACCAGCATCGCCTCCCAGATGAGCGCGAACGCGCTGCACACGAGCCCGAACGGGAGCAAGTAGGCGTCAGCCGACGACAATCGCAGCCCCTGCCTGGGCTTGCCGGCCCAGAGGAGCTGCTCACCCGGATCCAGGTCACGCTCGACGGCGCTCCAGATCCTGCGATCCCCGTGGCGGGGGAGCGAGAGGGCCTCGCGGTAAGGCCCGGTCGGGAGATGGCGACCCATCCAGGAAGTGTAGGGTCTGCCTGGGCCTCGAGCAGCCGCAGGCGAACCTGCCCGACCACGGTTCCCCCGCTTGCCCGTGGTGCCCGTGTCCAGTATCCCGAAGATCCATGCGTCCCCCGCGTTTGCCCTCCACCCTGCTCGTCCTGGGATCGGTGATCCTGGCCCAGCCGACCCTCGCCCAGACCCCTTCACCCGGGCTCGCATCACCGGAGCAAGCGCCCTCACCTCCCCCCCCCGCACCTCCGTCTCCTCCCACGCCGTCGAAGCCCCCGACGCCGCCGATCCCTTCGGCGCCGCCAGCTCCTCCCGCACCGACGCCAGCGCCCACACCGACGCCGCCGACGCCTCCCACACCGCCGGTCCCGGCACCGACGCCAGGCCCTGCACCGGCGCCCGATCCCTCCAAGCCCACGCCGCCGACGCCCCCTGGGCCGTCCACGCCGAAGCCCACACCGCCGACGCCCCCTGGACCGTCCACGCCGAACCCCACGCCGCCGGCGCCCCCCGCGCCACCCGGCCCGCCGTCGCCTCACCCGCCCGGCCCTCCCGGTCCGCCCCCTGCGCCGATGCCCACGCCTCCCACGCCGCCTGCGCCGCCTCCGGTGAAGAAGGGGACGCCGCGTGTGCACATCGACGCCGACCGCCCTGGCGTCCGCTTGCTGCGCATCGACGGCGTGATCTCCGACCGAGAAGGCGAGGCCCTCCTCGTCCGGACGGCCTGCGAGGCGCCTTGCAACCGCGTCGTCGAAGGCAAGAAGGGGCAGAGCTTCTTCGTTGGCGCGCCGGGGATGATCCCTTCGCGCGGCTTCGGCTTGGAGGACTACCAGGACGACGTCACCGTCCGCGTGGACGGCGGCAGCATGGCCGCGCGCCAGATCGGCTACCTCGCCAGCGCCCTCGGCGGCGTCGCCATGGCAGGCGGCGGCATCATGCTCGCCTACGGCTACGGAGGCAGCGACAGCCGGCTGAGCAATGGCAGGATCGTCGAAGGCCGCAATGAGGCCCTCACGACGGGCGGCTTCATCACGCTGGGCGCAGGCGCTGCGGTCCTCGCGACCGGCATCGTGCTCGCCGTGACGAACAGCACCAGCATCGAGATCGTCCCCACCACGCAGCGCTCGACGGGCCTGAAGTTCGAGCGCGGCCACTTCGTTTTCTGATCCACACGGCAGGGGCACGCGCCCCCGCCGCCCCGCCGAGCCAAGGGCACCGCCCTCGACCGCACGAGCCGCCCCTCAGCCGCGCGACTCGTAGACCAGCCGTGCCGGCAGCTCCAGCGCCGTCAGAAACCCACCCCGACCGCAGCGCGTGTCGAGCCCGACCGTGCAGGGACCTGCCCACAGATCCGCGGGATCCTCCGGCGTGTACGACGACAGTTCGGGCGGCAGCAGCTCGGTCGAGGTGTGGCCGAAGACCACGAGCTTGCCCCGGTACTCACGGAAGAACGTCTGGTCACGGAGCCACAGGAGGGCGCGTGGTGGCGCGTCCACCTGCGCCGGATGCAAGAACCCCGAGGGGCCCAGCGGTAACCCCGCGTGGACGTAGATCGCGTGCGCGTCCTCGTGGAAGTAGGGCAGCGCGCGCATCCACCCGACGACGTCCCGCGGGAAGAAGGCCCCACGCATCAGCCGTGACAGCTCTCGCTCGTCCGGCATCTCTTCGGGCTGCGGCACCGGCCTCCCCTCGAACGAACGGAGCGACTCCAGGCAGCCGTATCGCCGCGGCAGTACGAACTCGGGCCAGCCATGGTCGATGATCTCGAGCCACGCGTCCTCGTGGTTCCCCCGCAACGTCACCACCCGCGCCGGTGTGAGCCTCGGGAGCGCGCGGAGGAGCTGGACCACCTCGGCCGAGTGAGGCCCTCGGTTCACGTAGTCCCCCAGGAACACCAGCGTGTCTGCGGCTCCGAGCGGTGGCAGCCTGCCGAGGAGTTTCCTCAGCGCCAGCACGTCACCGTGGATGTCGCCGATCGCGAACGTGCGCCCCGACATCCCGGCAAGACTCACCCGCCTCGCCGCGAAGCGCAAGCAGGACACGTGCCCGCAGCACGCCGCGCTGGCCGAGCCCACGCTGGACACGTGCCCGCCAGGCGCCCTAGCGTCGCCCCATGCGGTACGTCGACGGACCTCGTCCTCGCCTCTTCGGCCATCGCGGCGAAAGTGGAGAGCTCCCGGAGAACACCCTGCCTGCCTTCGAGGCCGCCCTCGCCGCGGGCGCCGATCGCCTGGAGCTGGACGTCCACCTCACCGCCGACGGCGAGATCGTCGTCTTCCACGATCCCACCCTCGATCGCACCACCGACGCGACGGGTCCCCTCGCCCTCCGCAGCTTCGCCGAGCTCTCTCGGCTCGACGCGGGCTACCAGTTCACCCGACCGGACGGGTCGACCCCCTTCCGTGGCCAGGGCTTCCGCATCCCCCGCCTCCTCGAGGTCCTGGAGCGCTTCCCGGACATCCCGCTGAACATCGAGATCAAGCCGAACGACGCGGCGGCCATCACCGGCACCCTCGCCGCGCTCGACCAGTTCCAGGCCCGCCCGCGCACCCTGCTCGCCGCCGAAGCGCTCGACCTGCTCCGCCGCATCCGCGCCGAGGCCCCCGATGTCCTCACCGGCTTCGCGGCGGAAGAGGTCTTCGCGTTCATGACGGCCGGCATGGCCGGCGCGCAGCCTGGCTCCACGGAAGGTGCGGCCCCCGAGCGCTTCCCGGGCTTTGCGCTCCAGGTCCCGCCCTCGTACCAGGGGATGCCCATCGTCACGGCCGATTTCGTGAGCCGCGCTCACGGCCTCGGCGTCGAGGTCCACGTGTGGACCATCAACGACGAGGCCGAAGCCGAAGCGCTCCTCGCCCTCGGCGTCGATGGCCTCATGAGCGATCACCCGGGTCGCATCTACGCCGTCCTCCAGCGCCTCGGTCTCCGCCCGCCGTCGACCCCCTGACGAAGCCCGCGCTCTCGCTCCACGCCGGCCGGAAGAACGGCTGCGCGAGGAAGAGCGCGCGCTCCCGCCTCACTCCACCCGGAAGAACTGCTGCGTGGGCAGGAATGTCCCCTGCGCGATGTCGAGCCCCAGGCGCTCGAAGATGGGCGCACACTCAGGATCCTGGATCCCCGACATGCACCCGGGCGCGCCACCGGCGTTCGTCGAGAGATCGTTCGCCTCGATCACGCCCGCATAGTCCACGAATACGGGGGCATTCAGCGGGTCGAAGCCACGCAGCGTCACCTCGATCACGTTCGGGCGCTCGCAGGTCACCGACTCCCCTGCGGCGGGGTCCCCCACGCAGTTCGTGCTCCCGAGGTGCAGGTTGAACGCCGTCGGAGCGCCGGTCGGCACGCTGTCGACACGGACGAACTTGTAGCCGCCCTGCCAGTTCCAGAACATCGCGGTCAGGTTCAGGGGCGAGGGTGCCGCTGCAGCATCGCCATGGTTCAGCGCAGCCGGAACGCCGAGCTTGAACACCACGCCATCGTAGCTCCCTGCCGGCGCCGTTCCTCGAACGACGCCGTTCGTGTCCGTCGTCCCGTTGGTGCAAGCCCCGGTGCGGTTCTCGAAATCGAGCAGCACCAGGTCCTGGTACTGCCAGAGCCCGTCCTGCTCCAGCTCCAGCCGCACCTCGTCCCCGCTCTCGGCCGAGATCAGCCGCACGTCGTGGATGTACAGCCGGAAATCGGTGAAGCGCACCTCGCTCGCCGTCGTCCCGAGCCCGGTGTAGGTCGCCGAGCAGTCGAAGGCCTCGTCGCCGACGCGCCCATCGAACCGCAGCTCCACCTGCTGCGTGCCACCTCCGCCGGCGCCATCCCCCCCCGAACCGCCCGTGCCTCCGGTTCCCCCCACGCCACCCGTTCCACCCGTTCCACCAGCGCCCCCCTCGCCGGAGCTCGTCGTCGTCGTCGTGTCGCTCGATCCGCCATCGTCGTCCCCCCCGCAGCCGACGGACAGGGACGCGCTCATCCCCAGACAGACACCAAGCGATAGACCCAGGACCCAGTCATTCCTCATCGAACGTCTCCGGATGAATGATGCAATGATTGAGCATTCATGACGCCGCAGCGCGGCCGTGTGAATGCGGTGAATTTTCGCAGGCGCAGCCCTGACCCCGATCCTCTCGCCCTCGCCGACGCGCCTCCCAGCACGGCATCCCTGCCGTCTCGACGATTTCGACACCAATTCACGCGCCCAGCCCTCGGCGTCTTCACGCACAGGTCTGGACGCCCCTCATTTCAGAACCGAACGCCAGCCGTCACCATCGCCTTGGCGAGGAACGGGTCCCCCGCGACCGGCAGATGCCCCTCCACACCGAGGTCCACGGGACCGAACAGCAGATCGCCACCGAGCATCACCGCCCCTCGGGACGCGCCGCCCTCCGCCGCCACCGGGATCGCGCCGTACATGCCGCCACGCACGCGCAGGTGCTCGTGCAGCAGATAGCCCACGGTCACGGCGGCCTCGACCTCGGAGCTGTTCATCGGGTTCACGATCGGCATCGGGCCACCCGCGTGGGTGGTGTCCCCCGTGCCGTGATCGCCGTGCCCATCCCCGTGATCCCCCTGCCCGCCGCCGTGGGCCCCGTGCCCGCCCTTCGCCAGCGCGCGCCCGTACGCGAGCTGCGTCTGCACGAACGCCCCGTGCGCCTGCCACCCCACGAAGAAACCCGGCATCACCATCACGTGCCCCATCCCCAGGTCGCGCGCTGCGCTGCCGCTGGGCAGGGTCGCCGCCATCCGGAAGCCGCCCACCAGCGTGTCCCCTTCCGTGCGTGCGAAGGGCACCCGCGCGTCGACCAGCACGTCACCGAGGCCGGTGAGCGTCTCCCCGTCGCGGACCAGCCGGTAGACCGGCAGCGCCGCCCGGAGCATCACCCAGCGGTGCTCCCAGCCCACGTTCAGCGAGGCGCCCTGGTACTCACCGGCGTGGCGCGCGGTCTTGTACGTCGCCGCCTCGGCCCCGAGCCCCACCCGCAAGCCCAGCGAGCGCGGCGCGAGCGGCGGCGGCGGGTGACAGTGCTGCGCGCGCGCCGCCTTCGACCCGCCCAGCGACAGCAGCACGATCGCGATCACGGCATGCCGCATGCGAGCCACTCCCCGAGCATTCGCCGCTCGTCTTCCGAAGGTTCCGGGTACACGGGCGGCATGCGCCGGTTCACCCGCGCAGGCCCTGCGGCCGTGGTCCTGTCGATGTGCTCGGCGCCGGCCTCGCGGCTGGCCTCCAGCGTGTCGTAGTCGTGCTCGACCGGGGCTCCCTTCCGGGCCGAACCCGAGAGGCTGCTGCTGTGGCAGCTCATGCAGTAGGTCTCCATGAAGCCCTGACCGAAGCTCTCCCAGGTCAGCGTGGAGTCCGGTGGGCAGGTCGACCCCGACGAAAACACCGGAGGAGGCTGCTCCTCGGGCCCATCGCCGTCACCACACGCCACGAACAGGGCAGCACACAGCGCACTGACCACGAGCCCCCCCCATGGATGGATCGCTTTCATCGCGGCGGAGCTGTATCGCCGCACCTCCACACCGAGGATGCGGCGAATTTTCGCACCCGCCTCCGCGAGCGCCACGGGAGATGCGGTAAATTTTCGCACCCCGGAGCGAGGGGCGCGCGCTCACCGTCCCGGTCAGCGGTTCGCGGGAAACTTCGCCAGCTTGTACTGCAAGGTCCGTCGGTGAATGCCGAGCACCCGCGCCGCCTTGGACACGTTGCCGCCGCACTCTTGCAGCACGCGCTCGATGTGCTCCCACTCCAGCCGTGCCAGCGAGGGGACATCGAAGCTCAGCGGCTCGGGCTCCACGGTCGACTCGCTCTCGAAGGCCGCCAGGATCCGGTCGGCGTCCGCGGGCTTGGTCAGGTAGTCCTTCGCGCCGAGCCGCATCGCCTCCACGGCCGTCGCGATGCTCCCGTAGCCCGTGAGCACCACGACCTCCGCATCCGGCGACGCAGCGAGCAGATCGCGCACGACCGCGAGGCCATTCTGCCCTGGCATGCGCAGGTCCACGACCACGCGATCCACGCGCCCCTCGCTCGCTCGCGCCATCGCGGACTCGTGCCCGTCCGCGGTGACCACCTCGAACCCACGCTGCCGGAACGCCTTGGCCAGCCGCTCCCGGAACCGCTCGTCATCGTCGACGACCAGGAACCGCAGCACCTCCACGTCGCCCCCCTCCTGCGCCTCGTCGCCCGCTCCAGTGTTCGCGCCCGCTCCAGTGTTCGCGCCCGCTCCGGCTCCAGCGCTCATGTCTCCGCCAGCGCTCGCGCCTGCTCCCGTGCTCACGCCTGCTCCCATGCTCATGTCGCCACCAGCCCCTTCCTGGGGAGCCGCAGCGTTGCACGAATGCCCCCCTCCTGCTTCGACTCCAGCCTCAGCGAGCCCCCGTGGCTCTCGGCGAACGCGCGCACGAGGAACAGCCCGAGCCCCAGCCCTCGCCCTGGCTCCTTCGTCGTGAAGAACGGCTCCCCAGCCTTCTCCAGCACGTCGTCGGCCATGCCCGGCCCCCGGTCCTCCACGCACACCCTCAAGCTCTCTCCCTCGCCGTCCACGCGCACCAGCACCGGCGCCCCCTCCGGCCCCGCGTCGAGCGCGTTCTTCACCAGCGCCGCCAGGGACTGCAGCGTCTCCTCGCGGGGCAGCTTCACCTCGCCCAGCGCCGCCGAGGCCTCGACCCGCACCTGCTCGCTCCGCTGCGGCTCCACCCGCGCACGCAGCAGCACCTCCAGCTCGTCGACGCCCACCACCCCCCGGCTCGCGTCGCTCGTCGCGCGCGCCCCCATCCGCCGCAAGATGTCCTGGCACCGCTCGACCTCCCCGAGGATGAGCCGCGCGTCCTCGTGGATCTCCTCTGCGCCTTTCAGCTTCGCCAGCGACAGCTCCATCTCGTGCGCCGCCACCGAGATGGTCCCGAGCGGGGTGCCCAGCTCGTGCGCCGCGCCGGCCGCCAGCGTCGTCAGCGAGGCCAGCCGCGCGTGACGAGCGGCCCCCTCCCGGAGGCTGGCGATCTGCTCCCGTTGCAGCGCGATCGTCACCGCGATCTTCCGCACGAAGTACGCCACGAGCCCCGCGGCCAGCGTGAAGGCCAGCCACATCCCGTACAGGTGGTTGCTGAAGCGGTCCCCGCTGCCCATGGCGTGGTGGTGATGGTGGTGCCCGCCGCCCTGGGACGGCAGGAAGAACAGCGCCGCGTAGCAGGTGATGGCGAGGATCGCGACCAGCGTCGTCCAGCGCGCCCCGAGCACCACGGCGGCCATGGTGATGTGCACCAGGTACAGCACGCTGAACGGGTTCGTCGCGCCGCCCGAGGCGGCCAGGAGCCCGGACAGCACCAGCGTGTCCAGGCTCAGCGCGCCCCCGAGCACCATCGCCGCCGAGCGGCTCTCGGGGTTCTTGCGCACCCACACCGTCAGGAGGGCGTTCGACGCGCCCGAGAGGGCGATGAGCGAGCCGAGCCAGGTCCAGGACAGCTCCTCTCCGAAGCCGTAACGGGCGATCAGGACTGCGGCGAGCTGGCCGCACAGCGCCAGCCAGCGCAGCCGGATGAGCCACGGGAAGCTCACCTGAGGTTCGAGGTCACGCTGCATGGGACCCCGATCTGGCGGGCCGTCGTCGTCGCGTCAAGCGCGCGCACGCGCCGGCCCTTGCTGCCACGCCCACACGACCCAGCACGGAGCGACCACCAGCGACGGGCCCAACGCCGAACGCGAACTCTCAAAGCCCTGGCCAGCAGTGCCATGCGCGTCCAGGATGACCCGCATCCACAGGGAGGATGTATGCGGATCGAAGCGGCGCAGCTTCACACGTTATCCATGATCGCCGAGACTCGCTTCGAGAACGAAGTCGTCGACGATCTCCAGGTTTCTTTCCCAGATCTCTTCGCCATGCGCGGAGACCTGGTGACACGTGCGCTGGTCCGACTCGCGCGGCAGCGGGCCGCACTGCACGGATTCACCCTCCAGGTACACGTGACCCAGTACATCGGACTTGCCTTCGTGCTCGGCGCGGACTTCGACACCGACGAAGCATTCCCCTGGGCCGCCAGGTTGCTCGGGGATCCGACACTCACCGATCCCGCCCAGCGAATTGCGCGGCTCGCCTCCCGCACCCGCGCCCACCTCCGGGGTCTGGCATTGAGAGGGGCCCATGCCTGAAGACAATCTTCACGACGACGGCGCAACCGCAGGGGGGAGCACGCTGGGCGCCATCGCTCCCGTCGTCGTCCCGGCACTGGCCGCAACCGCCCTGGCAGGACTCGGCACGCTGTTCATCAGGAGTGAATCGAAGTCGGGGGTCGTCGGGCAGTTCAAGGAGATCTGTGTCCGCCTGGGCGTCTTACGAAAATCCTGGTTCAACGACGCGGAAATCCGCGAAGGCCGGGAAGCCTTCAAGCAATGCCTGAACAACGGCAAACATTCAGCGATCCGCGTGTTCGTCGACAGCGCCGATGGACGGGGACACCAAGCATCCTCCGTGAACCTGCTCCGACGGCTCGCAGCGCCAGCGGATCAGCACGGCTATGCTTACAAGGGAACGATCGAGATCGCTTACGATGAAGAGTACAAAGAAAAGACGCTCCCGAAGCTCGAGGCGTTGTTCCCGGAGGTCGACTTCAAGAAGCCCCCTCTGAAGCTCAACGACGCCACCTTGGAGCTGAAGCCTTTCAGGGATGGAAAGACCGACGATTGGCCCCCGGTCGAGTTCGGGTTCTCTGGCGCCGCTGACGAGGACGAGAACCTCGCAAAAAAACTCCGCACCAGGAAGTTTCTGCGTCTCCAGCCCTATCGATGGGAGAAGAGGAATGAGATTCAGTTCGAGCCCACCGAGCTCAAATCCATCCGCATGGACGACGATGCCGTGGAGGCGCATGAGAAGCTCGCCGAGCTTCCCTATCGGCTTCCCGCAAGGCCGCCTCCGCGGTGGGAAGACTACGAGAAGGGGGGCGACCTCGCGAAGAAGGCCGCAATCCTTCGACGCCTGATCGAGGAGAACCAAAAGGAGACGCTCGGCCTGGCGCCACTCTATGGCATCCAGTCGGGCAAAACCATGCTGCGGCCTCCCCAGGACGTGCTCTTCAACGTCACGGTGGGAACGCTCGGTGCACTCCAAAGCGAGAACACCTCACGCCTGCCACGCCATGCCGTCCTGGTAAACACGGGCGATCTGCAACGAAAGGATCTCACCCAGGTCGATCGGCTCATCCACGGCGACGAGAGCGAAACGGAAAGAATTCACCGGCTGAGCAATCATCGAACGGTGGATTACGAAAGTCACCAGCAGCGACGAACAGACCTGAACGCGCTGGAAGCAGAGCAACGAATCAAGCTGGTCACGCTGGAGCCAGCCCCCTCAGGAGACCGCCCCAGCAATGAGACCCGTCCCGAGATCGGCGAGGTGGATCTCCAGAAGGACCTGGACTGGCTCGCAAGCCAGGATTCGGGGGTCCTGGTCGTCCAGCTGGGCCCGCTTCCACCGGAGCTGTTTCAGCATCTGTTCGAGCAGGCCAGCCTCCCCAGCGTCTTCGAAGGACAGAACACGGCCAATCAGGCGATTTACCTCGGGAAGCCCTACCTCCACGCCAGCATGAACCAGATGGTGTACCCCTCCCTGTCGGCCAATGACGACGAAATGAGGAACCGGGCAAAGAACGCGGCCCAACAGGTCCGCACCGTGCTGGCACCCGACATCCAGGAGCCACCATGGAAGGCCATCAGCACGTTCATCCAGGACCCCGACGGCAAGAGTGAGGCTTACTTCACCCGGCTCGGCGAGCACTACCGGTCCCGTGAAAACGACAAGCTCGACGTCGCCCTTGCCATCCTGGGCAGGGAAGCCGACTGCTGCACACCTCCGCCCAACAAATGACGCCACGACGGCGGTCGGCACATGGTGGAGCACCACCTCAAGGATGATGTGGGTCCTCCAGCCGACCAGCATGTTCGTGACGGCTCACGCGACCAGCGCGTTCGCAACGTCGTCAGCGCACCAGAAGCATCATCATGGCCACCACGACCGCCACGCGCAGGATCTCCCCCGAACCGTCGCGGAGGATGCGGAGCCCGCGCAGGCTCCACGCCGGTGGTCGTCCCTCGTCCCGGGCGCGATGATGCTTGGCGCACACCGCGCAGACCTCACCCGGATCCCAGGGCACATCCTCGAGCCCCAGCGCCTGCACCATGCGCGCTTCCCAGGCCGCCGCATCTGCGCTCAAGGGACGACAGACGAATTTCTTGAAGCATCGACGAGCCATCGGAGCCTCTCTCCGGGACGCGCACAGCACGCATCCCTACTCATATAGTTCCCGGCTCCGACCCTCGATTTCTCACACGCAGCCTCAGATTGTGACACACGGCAATCTGCATCACGTGCGCGGTACGAAAGCTCCGACGTCGAGCGAAGTTCACGTGTCTCGACGGAAAGATCGAAAGTGCGCTGGCAGGTGGTCTTGACAGGCAGCCCATGAACCTCGGGGCGTGAGCCAGCTGTGCAGAGCGATACGCCCCCGACGCGCGCACACCCGATGGCTGGAGCCAGGGCGGATGACAGGGCCAGGGCGGATGACAGGGGGGAGGACGACGCCCGGGTCGCAGGGCGCGGGCCGTCCGGGGGCCAGGGGGCGTGAGCGCTGTCCGGGGCCGTCCAAGGGAGGGTCAGTCCGTCCCGGGTGTGGGGTCGGCGCGGTGGCGGCGTGACCTGGGCAGCCCAGGTCACCTTCCTACCGCGATCGGATGACCACCTGGGCTGCCAAGGTCACCCCCATGCCGGTCGGATGCACGCCTGGGCTGCCCAGGTCACCATCCCACCGCGATCGGATGCACGCCTGGGCTGCCCAGGTCACCATCCCACCGCGATCGGATGAACACCTGGGCTGCCCAGGTCACCATCCCACCGCGATCGGATGAACACCTGGGCTGCCCAGGTCACCATCCCACCGCGATCGGGTGAACACCTGGGCTGCCCAGGTGCTCTGGCGGACGGGGTTTGTGGCCTGTGCCAGGTTCGAGCCGGGCCAGACAGGGCGCGTCGAGGTGGCGAGGGGCTGCATCGAGGTGGCGAGGAGAGGGCTCCCCGAGGGCCCCCGGCAAGCCTCCTCGACGGGGTCGGGCAGGCATGACGCTCCGAGGAGCAGGCATCGGGGCTCAGGGAAACGCCTGGACGTCGGCCTTCACGCCAGGCGCGCCATCCTGGTCGGGAGCGGCACCCACGCCGCCGGGGCCGGGCTCGCCGACGTCCATCTGGAGGCCTTCGGTGGGAGGGGCGGTGCCCTGGAAGGCGATGCCGAGGGCATGGCCGCCAAGGCCACCACCACCAGGACCGCCGTTGCCACCGGGACCGCCACGTCCACCCGAGCAACCGGCGTGGAGCAGGTACACCGCCCGCGGTTCGGCGTGCCCACAGGGGTGCCATTGCTGCCGTCGACACCACGGCTTGCTTGCCCAAGTCCGCCAGTGCCTCCTTTGGAATCGTCTGTTGTGTCTTCCGGGGTGCCACAGTCATTTACCTTCTCAAAGCCACCAAAGACCGCGGCTCCCGAGCACGCCTCGCCCCCATCGTTCCCATCCTCCCCCGCCTGCGCCGCCCCGGCATGCGCCGCTCCCGCCTCCCCTTCTCCGCCATCCCCAGCTACCAGCACGGTTCTCACCAGTTCCAGTGGCAATCCTTCCACCAGCACCGCAATCGACGACGCCCCCCGCAGCTCCGCCGCTTCCTCGAAGTCCTCGGCGCACGCATAGACCCGACCGGTCCCACCCTCACGCGCCCTTGTGATGGCTTCGACCAGTGACTTCACCAGCGCCTCCTTTGTGCCAGGAGCACCTTCCTTGCCAGTCGCCGACACGAACACACCGCAGCCATTCGCCACGCTCGCTCCCGCGACTTGTTCGCTCGGCACACACGCTCCTGGCGTTCCGCCTCCGCCACCCTCACCAGGAGCGTAGTGCGGGCAGGTCAACGACCGCTCGCAGTCGCCGGCTTCGTTGCTGCACCCAGCCGTCCATCCTCCGACGGCCGCCAGCATCAGCAGTCCCCCAGCCGCTCAGCGCTTCGCTCTCATCGACTTCGCTCTCCCTCGTCCGCCCCTCGTGCCGTACGCGAGCATCTCGTGCCGACCGACCACGGTCACGAGCCTACCTCCGTTCTACCGTTCATCGAAGCGCGCCAACCAGGCTCGCACCTCCTGAGGGCCGAACGCCCAGCCGCGCCCACCGCTACCGAACGCGCTGTGCCTGGTGATGCGGATCGGCTTCAGGTATCTGGCGAGCTTGACGTAGAGGTCGGGCCAAGCATCCCGTTCGGTGTCACCGAGCGCGGGACGATCACCAGCTTGAATGAGGAGGCCACCGTCGTATCGGTGCAGGATGTAGCGCGGGTCGAGATCCCGGAGGTCGGCCGCGACCGCTGCGGCGCCGCCCAGCTCGTCGAGCCAGACGTCGGAAATGGCCGTGAGCCAGTTGACGCCTTTGATCCCGCCTTTGCCGTCACGCCCCTCTGCCAGGTAGATCGAATGCTCGACAGGGTATTCCATCTCGAGGCCCGGAAAGCGCTGCGCCAGGTCAACCAGGATGCCCTCCCAGCGTTGCGCATCGCCTCGGTCGGGACAGGGAATCACCCCGACACCAGCGTACCCGCTCACGGGCTTCAGCTTCCGGCACAGCTTCAGAAGAACATCGGGCAAGTCGAACCGGACTCCCGGCACGGGGACGAGGGGATAACCGAAACGAAGAAATCCCAGCGCATCTGGCGATGTCGAGGCGTCCGCGAGGGCATGCACGTGGAATGCACTCGCGCCACGCGCATAGGTCGCGCCATACCCCATGATGGAGAGTGCTGATTCTTCATCGTCGATCACGGCAAACTGCGTCGGTCGCGCGCCCTCGGTATGGGCAAAAGGCTGCATGCAATCTGTCTTCGGGTTCAAGGCCCAGCGCAGCTGCGATGCCCACCGCCTCATGTAGTTTTCGGCAAAGCCGGCGATGATTTCGCGCACTTCGCGTTTCCATGGTTCCTTGAAGTAAACCGTCGCGAACAGGCCAACGGCCAGCATCTCGCGTCCGGATTCATCACGCGCGACGAGGTGATCGTCGAACATGGCGAGCAGTTCGTTCATCTCCTCGGGCATCGTGCTTCGCTGGAACATCGGTCTCTCCTTCTCATCTGGCTGTTCTCAGAGATGGGCGACGTCAACAAGGCGGCCTTCATTCATTCAGCGTGGGTAGCGGTAGCGGTGGCGCCGGCGGCGTCAACCATGCCTGGATGACCGGACGCAACTTCGCCAGACCAGCGGCGAGCCGCGCGAGCACGGGCGGTAGCAGGACATCGTCGGCCTGGCCCCCCGGCAGGGCATCATCAAGCACCAAGGCGATGGCTGCCAGCAGCATCAGCAGCACCATCCTGGCCTCCCCGTGCGGGTTCTCTTCCTCAACCGGCCGCGGCTCCTCTTTCCGCGGCTGAGGACATCCACAGTCATCTGGACTGAGCACGCGAAACAGAACGTCGCTGCCAGCAATCCTTCTGTACTCCTTGCGTTGCTCATCCCCGAGCGCGTCCTTGCCGAACTTGATCTCGACGACCTCCTCCAGGTTGTCCTGCGTGGGGGGCTTGCTCGGGTCCTTGACGATCACCACGTCCGGCGAGCGGCAGCCTTTCGGGTTGCCGGTCGTGGGACGCCAGGGTTCGCGCTTGCTCATGATCGGCACGGGTGGCGTCTGGGTCATGTCGTAGCGGACTTCGGCCTTGTACCGGCTCGTGCCACCCGACGCGCGATCCAGCTCGCGCAGCTTGCGGGTCACGCAGCTCTGCGGCAGCGGCGTGTCCGAGCACCAGCAGATGATCGAGCAGAGGAAGTGGTCGTCGGGCGTCAGCGACTCGCCTCGACCAGGCCACTGGCCCTTGGGCACGGCAGGGAACTCGAAGAAGAGCGGCAGGCGACGCGGAGGGGGACGCTCGGCGTCGCCTCGCAGAGGGATGACAGGTAGCGCTGGTTCAGCGCCTTCACCGCGACCGGGAGCGCCGCCTTGCTGGATGCGCACGGCACCGCCGTCGATGGTCACGCCGCCGCCGTCGATGCGCACGAAGCCACCTGGACCGCGCAGGGTGATGTCGGCTCCTTCGAGGACGAGGGCGCCGTCTGCACGCAGGTGGATCACGTCCGCTTCGAAGGCGGCGCGGCCGTCGATGCGGGCAAACTGGTCGCCTTCGACGGTGAGGGACAGCGCTCCGCCGACGCGAAGGCGGGCCTCGCCAGCGACCGTGACGTGCGCGTCGTCGCCGAGGTAGCGGACGGCTCGGCCTTCGATGCGGGCACTGTCACCGCCGCCGATGAGGGTGACGCGGTGGCGGCCAATCCTGTGGGTCTCGTCGAGGGTGATCTGAGCACGGAGGTCGCGGCCAGCGTGCAGGGAGAGCGTCTCGTTGCGGGCCGTGTCGTCGAAGCGGATCTCATTGAAGGTCGCGCCTCCCGGGGAGGAGGCGCTGCGCCAGACCGTGTGGGTCTTTTGCTCGGGCAGATGAGCAGGGAGGGGGTTCAAGGCGTTGGCGACGCGGCCGACGACAATGGGTTGGTCAGGATCGCCGTCGAGGAAGGCGACGAGCACTTCCTGGCCCACGCGAGGGAGCGCGACGAGGCCATGCGCCGCGCCAGCCCAGCCCTGGCTGACGCGCAGCCAGCAGGAGGGGGGTTGAGCGGGGGAAGGAGAAGAATCGATGGGGAAAGGGGAAGCGGCGAAGGAGGATGTGCCGCTACGAGAGGCGCCGGTGTCATCGTTACAGGGGAGCTCGCGCTGCCAGGGGAAGACGACCTGCACTCGCCCGTGGGCGTCGGTGTGGATCTCCTGGCCTTTCGGGCCGACGACGAGCGCGCTCTGCACGCCATGGCTGCGCGGCTTGGGGGTGCGCTGCGGTGGTCGGTAGGGTTGGTCGGCGGGGACAGCCGTGCCAGAGACCAGCCAGCCTCCGTCGGGGTGGATTTCGAGGGTCCGGGTGGTGACGAGCCAGCCGGCGGCACGGGTGATGTCGGCGCGGGGATGGCCGGTGATGGTGAGGGTGGTGCCGGGCGCGAGGTCGAGGCTGTTCGTGGAGAAGCCGAGGGTGCGGTGGCCGATGCGGGCGGCGTGCAGGACGCGCTCGGCGAGGAGGGCACCGTAACGTTCGTCGTGACGCTCGGGTCGAGATGCAGGAGAGGCGGGGTTGCTGCTCGGTGCAGGGCTGCCGCAGAGGCGAGCGTCGACCCCATCCGCCGCGCTGACCTCGTCCTGGGTGTCCACGAGGAAGGCGCCAGGGCGGTAGGTGAAGTGCTCTTCGAGGGCGTCGGGCGCGGAGGGCGGAGCGCACGCGGCGCTGGCAGTGAGCGGCCAGGTGGGGCGGGAGAAATCGTGGTCGCGGATGACCAGGCGTGGGAGCGGCTGGGTCTCGTCGAGGGTCAGGTCAGTGACGACGTCGCCATCGGCGAGGTCGTTCGCGCCGGGTAGGTAGAGGAGAGGTTCGTCACGCCGCGGACCAGCGACGTGAAGGGCGTCGCTGAGTAGAAGGGTCGAGCCTTCGGCGTCGTCATCGAGGAAGCAGGTGGCGATGCCCGCTTCCTCCAGCAAGCGCGTGATGAAGGCGAGATCCGTCTCTTCGTACTGGACCTTGGTTGGAACGCTCGGATGCGCGGGCGGGTCGATGTGCCAGCGGGTGTCGATGCCCCAGCGAGCGAGGAGGTCGCGCACGATGTCTGGCAGGCGCTGGTGCTGGTAGGCGCGGTAGTCGGTGCGCTGGGCGAGGCGCGTGAGTGCGGGGACGAGGGTCAGGGCATAGGTGGAGATGGCTGTCTCTCCTTCGGCGAGCTCCACGCCGCGGAGGAGACGCGCGCGCTGGCAGAGTCCAGTCCACCGCCGCGTCTGCACCCGGCCAGAGCGATGGGTGAGCGTGACGCGCAGGGAGGCGGCGCCGCCCACGAGGGTGCCGAGGTCGAGTGTCGCGTCCGGCGTGCGGGCGAGGATGTCGATGGTGAATGGCGTGGAGAGGGCTTCCGTCACCGTGAGGCGGTGAACGTCGGCCTGGACGCCATGCGCGAGGTCGAGCACGGCCTGCATCCAGCCGCTCGAAGGCACGGTGGCTCCAGGCAGGGTGCTCGCGGGCGCTGCGCCGGGGGGTTGCTCCTGGGATGTCGCGTACACGAGAGCCTCCCTTCACGACCTGCCGGGAGACAGGTGAAGCCAGGTCGGCACGGCATGAGGCCGTGCGATGCGCGGGTCGTCACGTCGGGACGCGAGGATCCGAGGGCGATCCGTCCGGGCGTCGGCGCTCGCTCGCCCTGAACAGGAGTCCGTGCTGGGTCGCTGCCTTGCCCTCGAAAGCGCTGTTCAGCGATAGGCTCGCGTGGCTTCGTCTTACGCGCTCAGTCCAATACGCAGCGTCGTCGTGGCAGCTCGCCACGCCGCACGGTAGATCCCGAGTTCCGTTCGACGAGGCATACGCGGCGTCGCGCGCGGGACATGGTGGCGATGGTCGATGCGCGAGAGGAGCGGCGTTCGTGCTTGGCGGCGTCGCGCCGAGCGACGATGAGGGTCAGGGGAATGCCTGCACGTCGGCCTTGATTCCCGGTGCGCCATCATGGTCGGGATCGGCACCCGCGCCGCCGGGGCCGGGTTCGCCGACGTCCATCTGGAGGCCTTCGGTGGGCGGAGCAGCCCCCTGGAAGGCGATGCCAAGGGCATGGCCGCCGAGGCCACCACCACCAGGACCGCCGTCGCCCCCTGTTCCAGCGCGTCCGCCCGAGCAACCGGCGTTGAGCAGGTTGAGGCCCGCGGGAACAACGCCTCCTGTGCCTCCTTGCGCGCCGCCACCACCACCGAGCTGACCAGGACCGCCAGCGCCGCCAGCGCCGCCACGTCCGGTTCGAAGCACGACGCCTTCGAAGGAGAGCTGCGCATCGAGGCTGAGCAAGGCGATGCTGGCCCCGCCGGCACGACCGCCACGACCGCCCTGACCACCACAACCGCCGCTGGCTCCGCTACCGCCACTGGCGCCTGCCGCCGAGGCGGGGTCGGTACAACGTCCAGCTCCGGAGCCGCCTTTCGCGCCACCGCCGCCACCGCCACCTTGGCCAGGCTTGCCTTTGCCACCATCCCCTGCGGTCGGACCGGTGTAGCCCGTCGGGCTGAGGGTGCCTGGACCTGCGGCGCCGGGACCGGGGTCGCCGGGCGTGCCATCGTCACCGGGGGTGCCATTGGTGCAGACGGCTGAATCTTCTCCGACACCCGCGTTCGATGCGCTCGATGGTGTTCCAGGCCCACCTGGGCCTCCACCACTCACCTGACCGATCCCGCCAGTGCCTCCTTTGGAATCGTCTGTTGTATCTTCCGGGGTGCCACAGTCATTTACCTTCTCGATGCCAGGAATCACGATCGCGCCCGAGCACGCCTCGCCCCCATCATTCCCATCCTCCCCCGCCTGCGCCGCCCCGGCATGCGCCGCCCCCGCCTCCCCCTCTCCGCCATCCCCAGCCACCAGCGCGGTTCTCACCAGTTCCAGTGGCAATCCTTCCACCAGTGCCGCAATCGAGGACGCCCCCCGCAGCTCCGGCTGCGCTGCCCCATCGATCCCTGCCGCTTCCACCTCCACGTCTTCCACCCGCGCCGTCCCCTCACCGCCCCGCACCTTCAACGGGATCTCGCCAGCGCCTGCCGTGACGCGTGTCTTCTTCTCGGCTCCGACCCAGCCCCACCCAGCCGCGCAGTCCAGCCCGCCGTACAGCGTCACGCCTCCGGGCAGCTCCACCGCCTCCTCGAAGTCCTCGGCGCACGCATAGACCCGACCGGTCCCACCCTCACGCGCCCTTGTGATGGCTTCGACCAGTGACTTCACCGGCGCCTCCTTTGTGCCAGGAGCACCTTCCTTGCCAGTCGCCGACACGAACACACCGCAGCCATTCGCCACGCTCGCTCCCGCGACTTGTTCGCTCGGCACACACGCTCCTGGCGTTCCGCCTCCGCCACCCTCACCAGGAGCGTAGTGCGAGCAGGTCAACGACCGCTCGCAGTCGCCGGCTTCGTTGCTGCACCCAGCCGTCCACCCTCCAACGGCCGCCAGCATCAGCAGTCCCCCAGCCGCCCAGCGCTTTGCTCTCATCGACTTCGCTCTCCCTTGTCCGCCCTCGTGCCGCACGCGAGCATCTCGTGCCGATCGACCACGGTCACGAGCCTACCTCCGTTCTACCGATCATCGAAGCGCGCCAACCAGGCTCGCACCTCCTGAGGGCCGAACGCCCAGCCGCGCCCACCGCTACCGAATGCGCTGTGCCTGGTGATGCGGATCGGCTTCAGGTATCTGGCGAGCTTGACGTAGAGGTCGGGCCAAGCATCCCGTTCGGTGTCACCGAGCGCGGGACGGTCACCAGCTTGAATGAGGAGGCCACCGTCGTATCGGTGCAGGATGTAGCGTGGGTCGAGATCCCGGAGGTCGGCCGCGACCGCTGCGGCGCCGCCCAGCTCGTCGAGCCAGACGTCGGAAATGGCCGTGAGCCAGTTGACGCCTTTGATCCCGCCTTTGCCGTCACGCCCCTCTGCCAGGTAGATCGAATGCGAGATGGAGTACTCCATCTCCAGCCCAGGAAAGCGCTGCGCCAGCTCATACAGAGGCCCCTCCCACCGTTGCGACGAGGCGGAATCGAGGGATGTGAACATGCCCATCCCGGCGTAACCGCTCACCGGCCTGAGTTTCTTGCAGAGTTCGAGGAGCACATCCGGCAGGTGAAATCGGCTTCTTGCGGACGGCACGAGCGGGCACCCGAATCGAATGAAACCGAGCTCATCGCGGCGTACGAGTGCAGGAGCGAAAGCACCAATGTGAACAGCACTTGCACCATAGGGGTCGCTTGCACCCGAGGCAGCGATCGAGAAAGCGTCATCCTCATCGGCCAATGAAGAAAACGTCGTCGGTTTCACTCCTTCGGCAGCAACGAATGGATCCATGCTCAGGCTTTGAGGGTTCAGTGCCCAACACAGCTCGGACGCCCACCGGGTGATGTAGTCTTCAGCAAACTGCGCGACGATTTCACGGACTTCTCGCCTCCATGGCTCCGCGAAGTAGACCGCCGCAAGCAGGCCGACCGCAAGCATCGCTTCACCACCGGGATTGCGTGCGGTCAGGTCGTCATCGAACATTGCGAGTAGCTTGCTCATTTCCTCCGGCATCTCGTTCCGCTCGAACATCGGTCTCACCTTCCCTTCGCGTCCAGCATCGCTGGAAGCACAGTGCCAGCCTTCACGCGCTCACTTCCCCAACCGGGGAGGAAGCGGCGTGGGTGGTGTCAACAGCTCCTGAAGCATTGGACGCATCTTCGCCAAGCCAGCCGCAAGTCGCGCGAGCACCGGCGGAAGCAGAACATCATCCGCCTGGCCACCCGGCAGGACATCATCAAGCACCAACGCGATGGCTGCCAACATCAAGAGCAGCACCCTCATCGCCTCCTCTTGCGGATTTTCGTCGTCGACAGGTTGAGGTGCCTTGTTCCTGGGCTCCGGACACCCACACTCGCCTGGACTGAGCACACGAAACAGAACGCCATCACCAGCGATTTGCTCGTAGGCTTTCCTCTGCTTCCAATCCAGCGCATCCTTGCCGAACTTGATCTCGACGACCTCCTCCAGGTTGTCCTGCGTGGGGGGCTTGCTCGGGTCCTTGACGATCACCACGTCCGGCGAACGGCAGCCTTTCGGGTTGCCGGTCGTGGGGCGCCAGGGTTCGCGCTTGCTCATGATCGGCACGGGTGGCGTCTGCGTCATGTCGTAGCGGACTTCGGCCTTGTACCTGCTGGTTCCGCCCGAGGCCCGATCCAGCTCGCGCAGCTTGCGGGTCACGCAGCTCTGCGGCAGCGGCGTGTCCGAGCACCAGCAGATGATCGAGCAGAGGAAGTGGTCGTCGGGCGTCAGCGACTCGCCTCGGCCGGGCCACTGGCCCTTGGGCACGGCAGGAAATTCGAAGAAGAGTGGCAGGCGACGCGGAGGGGGACGCTCGGCGTCGCCTCGCAGAGGGACGACGGGCAATGCTGGGTCGGCGCCTTCACCGCGACCGGGAGCGCCGCCTTGCTGGATCCGCACAGCACCTCCATCGATGGTCACGCCACCTCCGTCGATGCGCACGAAGCCGCCAGGACCGCGCAGGGTGATGTCCGCGCCTTCGAGGACGAGGGCGCCGCCTGCACGCAGGTGGATCACGTCCGCTTCAAGGGCGGCGCGGCCGTCGATGCGGGCAAGCTGGTCGCCTTCGACGGTGAGGGATAGGGTTGCACCGACGCGAAGGCGGGCCTCGCCGGCGACCGTGACGTGCGCGTCGTCGCCGAGGTAGCGGACGGCGCGGCCTTCGATGCGGGCGCTGTCGCCTCCGCCGACGAGGGTGACGCGGTGGCGGCCAATCCTGTGGGTCTCGTCGAGGGTGATCTGAGCACGGAGGTCGCGGCCAGCGTGCAGGGAGAGCGTCTCGTTGCGGGCCGTGTCGTCGAAGCGGATCTCATTGAAGGTCGCGCCTCCCGGGGAGGAGGCGCTGCGCCAGACCGTGTGGGTCTTTTGCTCGGGGAGATGAGGAGGGATGGGGTTCAAGGCGTTGGCGACGCGGCCGACGATGATGGGTTGGTCGGGGTCGCCGTCGAGGAAGGCGACGAGGACTTCCTGGCCCACACGAGGGAGCGCGAAGAGGCCATGCGCCGCGCCAGCCCAGCCCTGGCTCACGCGCAGCCAGCAGGAGGGGAGTTGAGTGGGGGACGAAGAAGAAGCGACAGGGGGAGGAGAAGCGGCGAAGGAGGACGTGGCGCTACGAGGGACGCCGGGGTCGGGTTGGCAGGGGAGCTCGCGCTGCCAGGGGAAGACGACTTGCACTCGCCCGTGGGCGTCAGTGTGGATCTCCTGGCCCTTCGGGCCGATGACGTGCGCGCTCTGCACTCCAGGAATACGCGGCTTGGGGGTGCGCTGCGGGGGTCGGTACGGCTGGTCGGCGGGGACGGCGGTGCCGTGGAGGGTCCAGCTTCCATCGGAGTCCATGTCGACGGTCCGGGTGGTGACGAGCCAGCCAGCGGCACGGGTGATGTCGGGGCGGGGATGGCCGGTGAGGGTGAAGGTGGTGCCAGGCGCGAGGTCGAGGGTGTTCGTCGAGAAGCCGAGGGTGCAGTGACCGGTACGGGCAGCGTGCAGGGCGCGCTCGGCGAGGCGAGCGCCGTAGCGTTCGTCGTGACGCTCGGGTCGAGGTGCATGAGAGGCGGAGTTGCTGCTCGGTGCAGGGCTGCCGCGAAGGCGAGCGTCGATGCCGTCGGCCGCGCTGGCTTCGGGCTGGGTGTCGACGAGGAAGGCCCCAGGGCGGTAGGTGAAGCGCTCTTCGAGGGGATTGTGTTCCGAGGGCTGAGCGCACGCGGCGGTGGTGAGAGGCCAGGCCGGGCGGGAGAAGTCGTGGTCGCGGAGGGTCAGGCGCGGGAGCGGCTGGGTCTCGTCGAGGGTCAGGTCGGTGACGATGTCGGCGTCGCCGAGGTCGTTCGCGCCAGGGAGGTAGACGAGGGGTTCGTCACGCCGTGGACCGGCGAGGTGAAGGGTGTCGCTGAGCAGAAGTGTCGATCCATCGGCTTCGTCATCGAGGAAGCAGGTGGCGATGCCCGCTTCTTCCAGGAGGCGCGTGATGAAGGCGAGATCCGTTTCTTCGTACTGAACCTTGTGCGGGATGCTCGGGTGCGTGGTCGGGTCGATGTGCCAGCGGGTGTCGATGCGCCAGCGAGCGAGGATGTCACGCACGATGTCTGGCAGGCTCCGGTGCTGGTAGACGCGGTAGTCGGTGCGTCGTGCGAGGCGCGTGAGGTCCGGGAAAAGGGTGAGCGCGTAGGTGGAGAGGGCCATTTCTCCTTCGGCGAGCGATACGGCGCGGGCGAGGCGTGCTTGCTGGCAGAATCCAGTCCACCGCCGCGTGTTCACCCGACCCGAGCGATGCGTCAGGGTGACGCGCAGGGAGGCGGCTCCGCCCACGAGGGTGCCGAGATCGAGCGTCGCATCGGGTGTGCAAGCGAGGAGGTCGATGCGGAAGGGTGTGGAGAGCGCTTCCGTCACCGTGAAGCGATGGACATCGAGCTGGGCGCCATGCGCAAGGTCGAGCACAGCCTGCATCCAGCCGCTCGAAGGTACGGTGGTTCCAGAGAGGGAGGTCGCGCAAGCTGCGCCGGGGGTTTGCTCCTGGGATGTCGGGTACACGAGGTCCTCCCTCCAGGACCTGTCGGGTGACAGGTGGAGTCGGGTGGGCACGGCACGGGGCCGTGCGATGCGCGGATCATCACGTCAGGACGCGAGGCTCCGAGGGCGAGCGGTCCGAGCGTCGGCATTCGCTCGCCCTGAAGAGGAGTCCGTCCTGCATCGCTGGCTTGCCCTCGGAAGCGGGAATCCTCGGCGCTTTCTCACGCGCACCGTTCACTGCATCCGGGAGGATCACCAGGTGCCGCGCACGATGGCGCCCGCCTCGCCGGGGCTGAGCAGGGGTGCCCAGGTGATGCTGGTCGTGGATGTCTCTCCGTTGCGGCCACGTAGCATGGGCCAGAGCAGGTAGGCACCTGCTCCGAGCGCGACGACGCCGCTCGCGACGAACGCAACGCGCGCGCCGTTGGCGTGGGTGTCGAGCCGGTTGACGGTGGAGGAGAGGATGTCGCATGGGGCAGCGAAATCGCCTGGGGACACGCACTGGCCACCTTCACCTTCAATGGACGCACGCTGGGCGTTGGCGTCGGCGCTCGCGTTGTTCGAGGCGATGGTGAAGCCGAGGCCGAGGCCGAGGCTCACGACGCTGGCACCGCCCAGGAGGAAGGCGGGGACGAGGCTGCGGTGGGCAGGCGGCGGCATGCGAGGGTCCGCGTTCGTGGCACCGGCGTGGGTGGGATCGGACGGCGAAGCGCGCGGAGGCTCAGGGGACAGCGGGGTCAAGGTGAGGGCCACGGTCTGCGCAGCGCCAGGGGCGACGACCACGGTCTCCTTGAGCTCGCAGTGGCCAGCTTTGCGGGCGATCACGTCATGGGCGCCGGGGGAAACGAAGACGTCGTGCGGGAGGTCGTCGGGGGTGAAGGGGGTGCCGTCGACGAGGACTTCGGCGCCCTCGGTGCCGAGCTGGAGGTGCAGGGTGCCCACCTTCTTGCGCGCTTCGCTCAGGAAGTGCTGGGTGCGCTCGAGCTGCGCTGGCTTCGCCGAAGGGGGCGCGGTGCGCAGGCTGAAGGCGAGCATCATGGCGGCTTCGGGGACGCGGTCGAGCTTCAGCAGGACCTCGCCGAGGTTGGCAGCGACGTCGAAGGTCTTCGAGAGGGCCCAGGCTTTGCGGTAGGCGCTCTCGGCGTCGGCCCACCGCTTCTGGGCGAAGGCGGTGTTCCCGTCCTGGTAGTGCCGCGCGGCCTGCGCACCCGGGGTGGGCGAGGTGCCGGTGGAGGGAGCGCCGGTGGAGGGCGCGCCGGTGGAGGGCGTCGTCGATGCGGCGGGTGGTGGCTGTGAAGCGGGCGGTGGCTGCGAAGTGGGAGCAGGCCGTCCAGGGGGAGCGCCCTGGGCCCACGCGACGTGCGGCGCGGCAGCGACGAGTCCCAGGAGCATCCAGGCCGTCAGCGTCGTCCTGCCAGGCCGTGTCCAGCGCCGCATCATCGCCATCCTCGTTCCTCCTGTGTCGTCGGGTCTCAGTCGTAGTTCGGTCGGTCGTAGGAATCCAAGGTCTGTGGTGCTCGGGGTCCAGACGTCGCTGGCGCTGACGGGATCACCCCGCGTGACGTGGGAACATGAGGCGGCGTCGGCGAGGGTGATGGCACGCTGGCCGCCCCCGCGACGGTCGGCGAGGAAGCGCTCGGCGACTGGGCAGGGACGCGCGATGGCGACAGAGCCGACGACCGAGCAATGTTCGGCGATGCGGAGAAAGGTCGCGCCGCAAGAGAGCCGGAGGGGCTCGGCGTGGCGGTGCTCGGTGCAACGGGAAGCTCCAGCAGTGTCGTGGCGGGTGAGACATCGCGAGGCGATGGTCCTCGCGCCGGGGAGGAGGAGGCGAGGAGGGGGTCTCGGGGCGCTCGCCGCTCGCTGCCATTCGCAGGGGAGCGTGGTTCCCCGCCAGGCCCCTCTTCCTCGCCAGGCCCCCCTTCCTCGCCAGGGTTCTCGGAGAGAGGCGTGGAGGTCGGTCTCTGCGCGCGACCCCAGAAGGCGATGGCTGCAAGGCTCAGCGCGCCTCCGAGCAGGAGAAGGACGCCGAACCTGCGCCGGCGTCGTCGCGATCGGGGCTCTTCCGTCGTCGATGCGAGGGGGCTCGGGGCTCCAGAGGTCGGCGTCTGGGCGTCTGGGGTCAGCGTACGGTCTGAGGTGCGCGGGTCCGAGGTGCATGCGCGCGGGGATGAGGCGAGAGGCGATGAGGGCCCGTCCTGAGGCCTGTGCTCTCCAGCTTTCTGCTCCTCCCAGGCGTCGTGCCACTCGCGCAGGACGTCGCCGTCGATGACGAGGGGTTGCTTCTTCGTCAGGGGAAGGCGCTCGGGGAGCGCGACCCCCAGCTCCGGCGTCTGTGGCAGGTGCTTCTGGTCCGGGTTGCGCGGGCCCGTGGGTTTGCGCGCGTCAGGGGGAGGGCACACGCACGGGGAGGGGTCGATGAGAAGCGCGCCTTCCACGATGCGGACGCGCTCCATCTCCAGGGTGGGCGCGAGCGGACGTGGCGCGATGGAGCCCTCGGCATAGCCTCGCACGGCGTCTTCTCCGTCGGAGCGGAGCACGCCGTGCGCTTCTGGGGTATCCGCCGGCTCCCGGCCGGTCTCGTCGCTCATCGCCCAGCCCCCCGCTTCGGCCTCCGTTCGGTGTGCTCGGTACGCTCGGTACGCTCGACGCTCGCCGTCCCCGCCGTGCTCGCAGGTCTCGCTTGGCGCCGCGCCGCAGCTCGGTCATCTGGGTCCGGGGCGCTCGTGAGGCCCGCCAGCGCAGGACGGGCACCGAGGACATCGACGGGTGGTGGAGCGACCCGCACACCGCTGCGTTCCAGAGCTGCGCGCAGCTTCTTCAACGCGCGGCCCTTGCGGAGGCGGACTTGCTTGAAGGTCAGGCCCAGCGCCGCCGCGGCCTCCTCCATCGAGGTGCCGTCGACGTAGAGGGCACGCACGACGCCGCGCTCCTCGCGGTCGAGCACCGTGAGCGCGGCTTCGAGCGCCGTCATGGCCTCGACGACGGAGGCTTCGGTCGGTTCGCGTCCACTCCCGCTCGGCGTCGCGAGGTCCTGGGTGTCGGAGGCCACGCCTCCCAGGAAGGCGACCACCGCGAGGTCCTGCGCGAAGCGGGAGAGGCGTTCGAGGAGAGAGGCCTCGTCCTCGTTCATGATGTCGTAGTCGCAGGGGTAGGTGCTCCCGAGCGCGCCTGCAGCGCAGTAGAGCGCTCGGGTGAGGCGGCGGGCGGCGCTCTCGTCCTGGATGAGATCCAGGATGCGGCCGTCGACCCAGCGCAGGATGAAGCCTTCGAGGACGTCGTCGCGCCGGGGATCGTAGCGATGCACCGCCTCCATGAGGCCGAGCCTCCCTGCGCTCTCGGCGTCGTCGCGGGTGAGGAGCCCGTCGTAGCGCTTCGCCCAGTGCTGCGCGCGCCGTCGCACGAGCGGGAGGCTGCGCTCGATCAGGTGCTGCTGGGCGGGGGTGAGGAGACGGTGGATGGATGTACTCGCCTCGCTCATCGCCCCGACCGCCTTCCGCTGCGGGCTGCGCCGGTCTCGGCGTCGTCGCCTGCCGTGGGCGGGGCTTCGGTGGGTTCGGGCCAGGCGCGCGGGACTTCGCTGCTCTCGTTCACGGGCGCGCGAGCGCGGAGCTGTCGGTAGAGGCCCGCCGGATAGGGGTGCGTCACCAGGTAGTCTTCGAGCAGGGCGCGCATCTCCTGCAGGAGCGCCGGGGACGCGTGGCGCTCGTAAGGCGCGAGGGCCTGCGCGATCACCCGCTGCAGGAGGGGGTCGAGGGGGGCGTCTTCGGGTCTGGGGAGCTGGGGCTCGGGTCTCTTCGGGTCGTCGGTCATGGTGTTCGCTCGCTCTTCGGCGCCGCTCGGACGATGCGGGCGGCGTGCGCCAGGGGTCGGGTCGTCAAAACGGTCGTTCCGGTCTCTTCGAGGGGGCGGGTGAGGGCGGTGGACGCGGCTCCGCGGTGGGCGGCGTCGGCGTGGGCATGGCCGCTGGAGCCGGCGATCTGGGCTGCGCCGTCGGGCGAGAGGTGGGTGGCCGGGTCGTGGGGAGGCGGGTGGGACTGGGGGAGCTTTCGGATCCACGCGGTGAGGGCGGGCGGGGAGCCGAGGAGGCAGCGGGGGTCACGCGGTGGCGCGGAGAGGTCGGGGTCGGGCTCGGAGTGGGGGCGCTCGCTGGCGTGATGGGAGCAGGGGCGGGGTCGCGTGGAGCGGGCTCGTGGAGCGGAGCCAGCGTGTCGGGAAGGTCGAGGACGTCGAGGCGTGCTGGGAGGTCGGCGAGGTCCTCCAGCGAGGCAGGGTGGGTTGCCACAGGAAGCGGGAGGTCGGTCGTCGCGGCGGTGTTCGCTGGATGCTGGGCAGGAGGCGCGCCCGGGAGCGCGCTCGGGTCCGGCAGGGGCGAGGTCCAGCGGGCGACGGCGCCGCTCACGAGCGCGGAGGAGACGAGCGTGAGCACGGTCGATGTCATGCGCGGCAGGCGGCGGGGGCGAGGGGGCGTGAGGGACGCGCCGTCGAGCGGTGGGAGCTGGCTCGGAGGCGTCGAGGACGCGCGGGGCTGGCGGAGGACGGGGGAGGTCGTGCGGGTGGCCCATCCCGGGCGGGTGGCGTCGGTGAAGAGAGGCGGCTCGGTCTGGGCAGGTGAGGGCGCGAAGAGCTCGGTCACCACGGCGGGCTTGCGAGGGGTCTTCACGGTCCGCGGCGGTGACGGGCCTCCGTGCCGGGAGTCCGCGTACCAGGGCGCCTGCACCGCCTCGCGTACCGCTTCGACGCAGAGGGGAGCGGTGCCCCGAGGTCCCACGGGACGAGGGGATGCAGCGACGAGGACCTTGGCCGAGGGCACCTGTCCGGGGACTTCGAGGGCGGGCCCCGTCACGGGAGGTCGGTAAACGCTCCGCGCGCGCCCGCTCTCGGGGATCGAGGGCTCCCCCGGCCGCGCGTCGAGGTGCAGCCTCCCTGCAGCGACGTCGTCCCGGAGCCGCGCAGCGGTCGACAGGAGGGCCTGAGCGAAGTCGCTCATGGTCAGGAAGCGATCGTCGGGATTCTTGGCGGTCGCGCGGCGGATGAGGGCGTCCAGGTACGGGGGGAGGCCGAGCCGCTCGACGAGCGGCGCCGGGTAGGCGTTGAACTGGCAGAGGGTCAAGCGTCGCTGGTCGTGGAGCGCGTCCCTGAAGGGGTGATCGCCGACGAGCAGCTCCCACAACACGAGGCCCAGGGCATAGACGTCGAAACGAGCGTCAGCCTCGCTCCCGAACAGGTGCTCGGGGGACATGTACGCCGCAGTCCCGAGGCGCACGTTGGGCTCCGTCGTGCGCATCTCGTAGGGGACGACCTTGGCGATCGAGAAGTCGATCACCTTGACCTCGTGGAGGCGGGTGAAGAACAGGTTCTCCGGCTTCACGTCGCGGTGGATGATCTGGTTCTCGTGGGCCGCATCGAGGCCCCAGGCCGCCTCGGTGACCACCCACAGGGCGAAGAGCGGTGAGAGTCGGCCCTGGCGCGTGAGGAGATCGGCGAGCGTGCAGCCGTCGAGGAACTCCATGAGGATCCAGGTCATCCCGGTGGGCTCGCAGCCGATGTCGAGCACCTCCACGACGTTGGCGTGCTTCAAGCCGTAGGTGCCTTCGGCCTCGGCGAGGCTGCGCTCGAGCTTCCGGGCGTTCTGCCGGTCGGCGAGATGCATGACCTTGATGGCACAGCGCTGGCCGCTGACGCGGTGGCGGCACTCGTAGACCTGTCCCGAGTAACCAGCGGCGAGGAAGCGCACGATGTCGAGCTGGTGGAAGGTGTCGCCGACCTGGAAGACGCGGTCGTCGGCCGAAGCGGGAGGCTCCGGGGGTGGGCGCTCACTCGGGATGAGCGGGCGGATCGGCGATGTGCTGCGCGGTCCAGCGCTGATCGGCGGCGCTTCCGTACTCGCCGGCAGGGTAGAACCAGCGGTCGCTAAGGCCGTCTCGTGCGCTGCTGGTGTCTCGCACGCCGTTGCCGTGATCTTCGCGTCATCGTCCGCTCTCCGGTCCGCTGCACCGGGCTCTTGCATGCTCGCGTCTCGACCCTCCAGGGATGAGTCGGTGCGCCTGGAGAAAACTGCCCCGGATTCAGGGGATGTCGGGCATGAACCCGCTCGGTCCCGCGTTCTTCAGGCAAAAGCTAGAGCTCCTACGAATCCAGGGTATCCTCCGCCGCATGATCCGCCTGAACGTCCGCTCCCGCACTGCCGTGATGGCCCTCGTCGCCACGGTCGGCATCGGGTGTGCGCACACGCATGTCGGACCGAGCGCGAACGCCCCGTCTGCCAAGGCCACGGAACTCGCGGCCGGCGCGCCGATGACGCCGGCGCCGCCGCCCAACCCCATCGTCCCTGGAACGGCAGGCGAGGCGCCCGGGTTCGATCCGTCGCAGATCAGTCAGGTCCTCGCGGACCCGCGGCTGAGCGCTGTGCAGGCGGCGGTGGAGCGCGGGGCGTACGTCGAGGCGGCGAAAGAACTCACGGCGAAGGTCACGGCAGTCCCGCTGCCTCCGGCCGAGGAGCTGACGACGTGGCTGTTCCAGCTCGGGCGACTGCGGGCGCTCGCGGGGGATCCGCTCGGCGCGGCGAAGGCGTATCAGGCCTCGGCGGACGCAGCACTCCAGGGAACGCTCGCGGGGTACGCACGCTATCAGGCTGCCACACTGCTCGGTCGCGCGGGCGAGGCGGAGGCGGCGCTGGGACAGGCGGCGCTGGTGCCGCCTGGGCTCGCGATCGAGCGGGATCTGGAGACCACGGTGGCCGCGGCGCTCGCGCAGAAGGGCGACATCGAGAAGGCGGCGACCACGTGGCGGTCGCACCTCGCGCGCTCTCCGCGGCCGCCGGGCTGGATCCAGACCACGCTGCGGTTCGCGCGGGCGCTGCTGGCGCATCCGAGCGAGGCGCACGCCGAAGAGGCGGCGCGGCTCGCGCGGCGCGTGCTCGACGAGGCTCCGGGCGGGGCGGGGGCGGGCGAGGCGAAGGAGATCGAGACGCAGGCGCTGTCGAGCCTGCCCTTCCCCAAGCGACGCCCGCTGGAGACGCCAGGTCTCGATGCACTGGCCACTCGCGCGAAGGCGCTGGCCGGCGCGAGGCGCGGCAAGGAGGCGCTCGCCACGGCGGATGCGCTGCTCAAGGCGCTCTCGGCGCCCGGGTCGGCGCTGGCGAGCGGGCCTTCGGAGGTGGCGTGCGCGGGGACCGATGCGCGAGCGCAAGCGCTGGAGCTGCTGAAGCGCAAGGCCGAGGCGTCGGAGGCGTACGGGGTGGCGATCGAGCGGTGCGCAGGGCAGCCCGGCGCGCCGGAGCTGCTGTACCGCGCTGGGCGGGCGGCGATGCGCGGGGGGAACCAGCAGGAGGCGCTGCGGCGCTTCGCGCTGCTGGAGCAGGATCATCCGCGGCATCGGCTGGCAGACGATGCGCGCTACCACGGGGCGCGCACGGCGAAGGAGAGCGGCGACGAGGCGAAGTTCGCGCAGATGATCCTCACCATGGCCGACGCCTACCCCGAGGGGGACATGGTGGCCGATGGGCTCTTCGAGCTCGCGCTGATGCACATGGAGCGCGCGGAGTGGGCACCGGCGATGATCCCGCTGCGCAAGGCGCTGGAGCGCTTTCCCCGGGAGCGGGCCTACCACGCGGCAGGGCGGCTGCCGTACTACCTCGCCCGCACGCGGAACGAGCTGGGGGATCGGGCGGGCGCTGTCGCGCTCTACACGCAGGTGATCCGCGAGTATCCGCTCACCTTTTACATGGCGCTCGCCCACGCGCGCCTGAGCGAGCTGGACGCGAACGCGGCGAACGAGGCGCTCACCGAGGCGCTGGCGCGCGACGAGCGGGACGTCGGGCCTTCGCTGGTGCCGCGCAGCACGGCCTTTGCCGAACCGGCGTTCGCGCGCGCGGTGGCGCTGTCCCAGCAGGGGGAGCTCAAGCTGGCGCGCGGGGAGCTGGACATGCTCGGGCTGAGCGCACGCACCGCCGCGCCCGAGCTGCTCTGGGCGTCGGCCTACCTCCTCGCTGCGTCCGGAGGTTCGGTGGAGGCACACGGGATCCTGCGCTCGGCGATGAATGGTCCGCGCCCTGGCCGCGTGGAGATCGGGGAGTGGCTCGACCACTACCCGACCGGGGCTTGGCGCTCGGCGTGGGAGCTCGCGTTCCCGCGTCCCTTCGCGAGCGCCGTGACGACCGAGGCGCAGCGCTTCGGGATCCCCGAGGCGCTGGCACACGCCATCATGCGCGAGGAGTCGGCCTTCGATCCGCGGGCGGCCTCCAGCGCCTCGGCTTACGGGCTGATGCAGCTCATCGTTCCCACAGCGAAGAGCATGGCGAAGTCGCTGGGGCTGCCCTACGACGCGGAGGCGCTGAAGCGCCCGGAGGTGAACATCGCGCTCGGCTGCAAGTACCTGTCGGTGCTGCGCAACCAGTTCTCCGACAACCCGCTGCTCGCGATCCCCGGCTACAACGCCGGCGGTGGTGCACCGAAGCGCTGGATCGCGGAGCGCCCCGATCAGAGCTTCGATCTGTGGGTGGAGCGCATCCCTTACGAGGAGACGCGCCTCTACACGAAGCGGGTCATCACCAGCATGGCGGCCTACGAACACCTCTACGCGCGCGACCAAGCCGGGGAGGCGCTGCGCATCCCGCTGCCCGCGAGCCCGACCGCACGGTCCGCAGTGGCCAGCGCGATGCCGTAGCTTCGCGGCGGCCCCATTCACGAAGCCTCCGGACATACGCGACCGTCGGGTCACCCCGAGATCGTCACCCAGCCCCCCAGCAACCTCGTCTCGGCGCTCACCTCTCGCCGCACCGAGTCGCGGCCAGGGGGCTCCAGGTGATCCTCTAGGTGCGCCTCGACGAGCTTTGATACAGTGCGCCGCGTGTTCAACCCGACGAGCCCCGCACAACAGCTCGTAGGCGCTGTCCTCAACAGCCGCTGGCGGCTCGCGCGCCTGGTCGGCGAGGGCGGGATGGGCGCGGTCTACGAGGCCGACGGTGTTCGGGGCGAGGGCAAGCGCGCCATCAAGATCCTGCACCCCGAGTTCTCGGAGGACGAGCAGATCCTGCAGCGCTTCTTCACGGAAGCCCAGGCGATGCAGGCGCTCTCCCACCCGAACATCGCCGCCGCACAGGAGGCCGCGCGCGCGGAGGACGGGACGCCCTACCTGGTGATGGAGCTGCTGCAGGGGGCCTCGCTCGGTGCGTACCTGGAGCAGGGCACGCCGATGGCCCCGCAGCAGACCGTGGCGCTCGTGGTCGAGGTGCTCCAGGCGCTCGCGATGGCCCACGCCCGCGGGATCGTTCACCGCGATCTGAAGCCCGACAACCTGTTCCTCGTCCGCGATCCCCACGGCAACCTCCACGCGAAGGTCCTCGACTTCGGGATCGCGAAGGTGATGGACGCGGCGGGCGGCATGGGCTCGAAGACGCGGACGGGCGTGCTGCTGGGCACGCCGGGCTACATGAGCCCCGAGCAGATCAAGAACTCGAAGGGCGTCGATGCGCGCAGCGATCTCTGGTCGATGGGGATCATCCTGTACGAGATGCTCACCTGCCAGACGCCGTACCCCGCGGACAATGAATTCGGGCGGCTCACGGTGGTGCTCACGAACGATGCGCGCCCCATCGAGCAGGTGGCGCCGCATCTGTCGGCCTGGGCGCCCTTCTTCCGGCGTGCGCTGGCCAAGGAGGCGTCGCAACGCTTCCAGTCCGCCGAGGAGATGGCGCAAGCGCTGCTGGCCATGGTCCGCCCGGCAAGCATGGCGCCGCCACCCCTCGACCGCGGGCCGTCGATGCCGATCCCGATGCAGTCGCCAGCAGCGGCGCACGCTCAGGCTCACGTCCAGGCGCACGCTCAGCGGTACTCGTCGGTGGCGCCCACCGCCGTCGTGCCTGGCCTCGCCCAGCCCAGCTACGTCCCGCCGCAGCCGGTGGTCACGCTGCCGAGCGGCGCAGGTCCGGTACCGACGCACGTGAGCGGGCAGATGGCACCCGGCGCGCACGGGTACTCGATGGCGCCGCCCGTCGTGCAGGTCATCAGCCCGACGAGCGCGCAGCCCACGGCCGGGTTTCCCTTGTGGGTGGTGATCGTCGTGGGAGTCGCCGGCCTGGGCCTGGGCTTCTTGCTCGGGGCACTGGTGGCAGGATGAGCCGCCGGGGGACGCGGGCTGGCGCGGCCCTGGTCGCGCTGCTCGCGGTGGGCGTCGTGTCGCCCGGTGGTGGTGCGGCCGGAGAGGCCGAGCCCCCGATCCTGGTGGTCGATCTGCACGTGGACATCCCGTACCAGGTCCACTTCAAGGGCCGCGCGCCCGGCTTGCCCGTGGGTCACGCCACCCCGAAGACGCTGAAGGCCGGCGGCTACGGCGGGATCATCCTGCCGATCTACATCCCCGACAAGGCCCGCCCCACGGGGCCGATCATCGAGGACGCCGACGCCATCCTCGCGACCATCGAGGCCATCGTCCGCGAGACCCCGGCCTTCTTGCCCCTCGACGCCCGCCAGGCCGTCCCGGGCCGGGTCAGCACGTTCCTGTCCATCGAGGGCGCCGGCGCCTTCGCCGACGACATCACCCAGATCGATCGCTTCATCGACCGCGGGGTGCGCCTCATCAGCCCGGCCCACGCGAGCAACACGCGGCTCTCCGCTGCAGCCACGGGCAAGCGCGTGAGCCACGGCCTGACCGAGCTCGGCAAGCAGTTCTGCGAGCGGGTCTATGCACACGGCGCCTTGATCGACGTCTCGCACCTGTCGGACGCCGCATTCGCCGATCTCGTCCCCATCGCCCGCGCACACGGCGCCCCCCTCGTGGCCACGCACTCGAACGCGCGCGCGGTGGCCGCCCATCCGCGCAACCTGACCGACGAGCAGCTCCGCGAGATCGCGCGCAGCGGCGGTGTCACCGGCCTGAACTTCCACGCCTTCTTCGTCACGGGTGAGCGCGAGGCGACGCTCGACGACGTGGTGAAACAGCTCGACCACATGGTGAAGGTCGCCGGCCTCGATCACGTGGCCATCGGCTCGGATTACGATGGCGGGATCACCGTCCCCTCCGGCCTCGAAGACGCCGCCGCGCTGCCCGCGCTCGCCAGAAAGCTGCGCGCCCGCGGGATGCCTCGCGAGGACGTGCTCAAGATCTTCTCGCTCAACGCGCTGCGGGTGCTCGGCTGGCGTCCAGCCCACTCCCCCACGACGTCTCCTGCGACCCAGGTCCCCTCCCCCTGAAGCAGAATCCCGCCCTGAAGCAGGCTCCCGCCCTGAAGCAGGCTCCTTCGGCGCCGAAGCGGGCGCCTGGGAGGGCAGCCCAGCCGGCCCTCGCTGGACGCGGCCGCTCGGGTGCGACTAGTCTTCGCCGTCCCGCAGGAGATTCCCATGACCGAGTTCCAGACGCGCTGCCTCGACACGTTCCCTGACTGGCTCCGCACCCTCGCCTCCGATGCCCTGGAACTCGGCGAGCTGCTCTCCAGCGCAGAGGTCGCCGAGCCAGCACGCCGCCACGTCGCCGGCAGCCTGAATTACCTCTTCAAGTCCCTGGACCTCATCCCCGACGGCATCGAAGACCTCGGCTTCCTCGACGACGCCTTCGTGCTGCGGGTCGCGGCCTCCCTCTCCCTCGAGGCGAGCCCCGAAGCGGGTCAACGCGCCGCCGTGCTGTCCCGCCTCTCCGGCGACACCAAGCTGATCGCCGAGCTGCTCGGCAAGGATTACCCGCGGCTCGTGAACTACGTGAAGAGCCTGGGCCGGAGCGCCGCCCGCGGCCGCACCGTCGACGAGATCCTGAGCGACGAGACCATCCGGTCGAGTTTTCTGCACGAAGTCCACGGCTGGTCGCTGAGCTACGCGGCTCCGTCCTTCGGGCGCGACGAGAAGAACCTGATCAAGCTCACCGCCTTCCTCTCCGCGAAGCTCCCGTCTTGATCCGCACCGCAGCACGCCTTTCCCTGCTCTGTGCGCTGGCCTTGCTGGGCTGCGACAGCGATCGGCGCGCGCCCGCGGCCTCCCCCAAGCCGAGCGTCACCCCGCAACCAGCGTCGTCCGCCTCCGCCGCTCCCCCACCGGCCGAAGACCGCAGCGCCTTCGCTCTCCCCGCAGTCCCCCGCCTGATCGCCCTCGGCGATCTCCACGGCGACCTGGCCGCGACCCGCGCCGCCCTTCGCCTGGCAGGCGCCATCGACGACAAGGATCACTGGATCGGCGGCACCCTCACCCTCGTGCAGAACGGCGATCAGGTCGATCGCGGCGATCACGACCGCGCAATCCTCGATCTGTTCGAGCGCCTCGCCGAAGAAGCCCGCGCCGCCGGCGGCGCCGTTCACGCACTGAACGGCAACCACGAGCTGATGAACGCACAGGGCGACCTGCGCTACGTCACCGAAGGCGCCTTCCGTGACTTCGAGGGGATCGGCGGCCTCGACCTGTCGCACCCGCGCCTCTCCATGATGCCCCCCATGGCCCGCGCCCGCGCCGCCGCCTTCATGCCAGGCGGCCCTTACGCCCGGAAAATCGCCGATCGCAAGGTCATCCTGATGGTCGGAGACACCGTCTTCGTCCACGCTGGCGTGCTCCCCGCCCACGTTCGCTACGGCATCGGCAAGATGAACCGCGAGACCTCCGCCTGGCTCGAAGGTCAATCCGCCTCCCCTCCCGCTGCCGTGCTCGCCGAAGACGGCCCCGTGTGGACCCGTCGCTACGGCGGCAAGGACCTCGGCCCCGACGACTGCGAAGTGCTCGGTCGCGCCCTCGAGGGCCTCGGCGCCAAGCGGATGGTCATCGGTCACACGGTCCACAAGGAGGGCATCGCCCCTGGTTGCGATGGGCGCGTGTGGCGCGTCGACGTGGGCATGTCGGCCTACTACGGCGGTCGTCCCGCCGTCCTCGAGATCGCCGGCGAGACGGTCACCCCGATCAAGTCCCCCTGACGCCTCCCAAGGGGCACCGAGCGGGGTGTATCGCTCTGCGGCGTGGTTCCCCCGTGCGAGTCGCGCCTTGTAGAAGGCTCGACGTGACTGGAAGAGAAGAGCCAAGACTGTGAGGGGTGGGTGACCTGCGGGCCGGCGCTCCGGCGCACGGGGCCCCCCACGCCGCAGAGCGATACACCCCGCTCGGCGCCTGTTTAGCCAGCGTGGATGGTTGTTCGTCCACATCCGGCGAGGCTCTGTCGGTCGTCAGGTTGGACGCCCGGAAAGCCCGGCCCTTCAGTGGCGAGGACGTCGAGTTCTGAGGGGAAGCTGCGTGGACGAGGGGGCGCTCGGGGGGGACGGGGTTCGGGGGGGCCCCGCCGACTCTGAGCACCGGCCCTCAGATCACCCACCCCTCACGGTCTTGCCTCCCACCTCCCCGCCGAGTCGAGCCCCCTACCAGGTGCGAATCGGCGGGAGGACCCGAGCCCCGTCCCCCCCGAGCGCCCCCTCGTTCACGCTGCGCTGGGCCCCGCAGAACCTCGAACGGACCGAGGAGCCCTCAACCCCAGGCAGCTTTGCAGGCGCCGACGGCCATGTCGCAGAACTCTCGCTGGATCTGTGACAGCGCAGCCTCCTGGGCCAACAGCTCTGGATCCAGCTCGTGCAGCAGCGTCTCGACGATCGGTGCCACCTTCTCGCCGTGCTCGCGGACGACCTGGGAGGTCGCTGGACCCGTCTCGGCTGGGGTCAGCAAGGCCGCGCGGGCAGGAGCGATGAAGGCTGGCTCGACGCCGCCCAGGGCCTTCTCCAGGCTCCCCAGCACCTCGCTCACGTGCTGCTGCGCTGCCGTGCGCCGCTCGGTGGCGAGGCGTTGCAGCGCGGCTTCTCGGCCCTGGGTCGCGGCGACCTGAGCGCTCTGCAGACGGGCTTGGGCGTGCTGTCGCTCCTGCTCGATCTGCTTGAGGCGGGTCAGAAGGCGGACGTTCTCTTCTTTCTGGCGGCGGCTCTCGCCGCGCAGACGCTCCACGCGCTCGGCGAGGTCGCGGCGCACCTGCTTCCGCTCTTCGAGGGCGCGCTGGGCGTCGACGGGGGTCGTGCCGCGAGGGGGACGGGCGGCGCCCAGGCGGGCGGCGAGTTCGGCGAGGGTGGCTTGCTGGGCTTCCAGCTTGGCGCGCACGTCGGAGAGGGTCCGCTCGACGAGGGCCATCTGCGCGCTCTCGGTCTGCACCTGCACCGAGATGGCGGACAGATCGATCTTGAGCTGGTTCAGCATGCTCTGACGCTGGCTGTAGATGCCGCGCAGCTCTGCGACGCGGGCTTCCAGGGAGGCCACGCGGGCGCGCCACTCGTCCTTGCCGAAGAGCACGGGCTCGCTCTTCTGGGTCGAGGTCAGGTCTTCCTGCACCTCGTTGATCTCCTGGGCGCGGCCTTTCAGCTCTTCTTCGAGGGTCGTGATCGACGCCTCCACACGGCGGTGGCGTTGCCACACCTCGCCGCTGCTGTGGACGCGATCGGCCTTCTGGCGCTCGTAGCCGGCGATGGCACCTTCCAGGGCGGCGGCTTGTTCCTCGGCGACGGTGTGGTCGAGGGCGGTGGCGGCCACCTGGATCTCGGCTTCGGTGTCCACGTCGCGCGACAGGGCGGCGGCGATCTCGGCTTCCACGCGGGTCAGGACGGCGGCGATTTCGGTCTGAGCGCGGCCGAGGGCCCGCTCTTCTTCCGCCAGGGAGCGCAGCAGCGCCTCGGCTTGACCCAGCTCGGGGGCGTCGGCGGGGGGGAGAGAAAGAAGCTCGGCGGGGATCTCGGGGACGAGGGGCAGACGCTCGGGCCAGGAAGAGGGCACCTCGGCGCTCACGAACTCGTAGAGCACCTCGATGGCCTTGCGGAGGAAGGGGAGGCAGGTCTGGTAGACCTGATCGACCTTCGCGACGTAGCGGCGGTAGTCCTCGGCGGCGCTCTCGGCGTGGCCCAGATCGGGCAAGTGGACGGCGCGCACGGCTTCGCTGGTCTGACGCGCACGCAGGACGACCATCTCGGCGAGCGGGCCGAAGGTGGTGAGGCGCTCGCGCTGCGCCGCTTCGGAGGCGCTCGCTTCGGCCTCGCCGAGGCGGGTCGCAGTGGTCTGGGACAGCTCGGGCAGCCTCGCCAGGTCGGCGAGCCGGGCGCGCAGAAGGACGATCTCGTTGCGGGCGGCAGAGACGAGCGACTGCACCCGCGACAGGTTCTCGTTGTCGACGCCCTGAAAGCTGAACCTGCCCACGACCTCGTAGATGTCGGTCAGGCCCGTCAGGCGCTCGGGGTCTTCGGGTTGCCACAGCTCTCCCAGCGCAGCCGGTGCGTACGGGAGGGGGGCGCCCTCGGTCCCCGGGAGCGCGTCCGAGGAAGAGGCGTCAGGAGGAGCTTCTGCCGCTTCGGCGAGGGCCTGACTCTCGAGGGGTGACAGCGGCTCGCCAAAGGGTGCCAGTGCGACCTGCATGGCCGCGCGCGCGTCGCCGAGCTTTCGCCATGCGGCGAGGATCTTCTGGCTCACCGCCAGATAGAACCGCACATAGCTGGCGAGGGCGGTCAGCTCGTAGGCGGACGAGGAGAGCGGCGACGTCACGCGTCATGCTCCCGCGTGGGCGGGCACGCCCTGGGTCTGAGCGACAGGGGAGGCGCCGAGGCGCGCGCCGCCGAACAGCTCCTCGAGGGCGTCGATGTCGGCGCGGGCGCGCTCCTTCTCTGCTTCGAGGGCGGCGAAGCGGTGCGGCCAGATCCGCGTGCACTCGCTCCGCACCCAGCGCCGCAGGGACTGCTCCCCCTCGCGGTCCAGCCACGAGTCATGCACGGTGCGCACAGCCTCCTCGTGGTACTTCTGGAGCCCTCGGGGGTGCTTCGCGAGCGCTTCCAGGAAGTCGCAGATCCGCTCCACGTCGACCCGCACCCGAGCGAGCATCTTGGACCAGTCGCGCAGTGCTGCTGCCGGATTCACGGGGGCGGCGAGCGGAGGCGCGGCGGACACGCCGGGCGCGCTGGGGGCAGCGGTCGCCTGGCCAGGTGCCGCGGGCCTCGGAGTCGCGATGGCCGGACCGCCGGTCGGGAAGCCGAAGCCCTGGGCCTCCTGCTTCTCCTCGCCGAATCCGAGCTTCGCTTTCACTTGCCCCAGCATGCCCGGGTTGCCAGCAGCGCCTGGTGCCGCTGCCGCGTTGCTCTGGGCCGTCGCCACCGCGGAGCCGCTGCCTTGCGCCTTGTCGGCGATGGTCATCCCGAAGAACTGCTCCAGACCGCGCATCTCCCGCTCGCGCAGATCCCGGTCTCCGGCGTCGGTGGCATCGAGGATGTCCACGATTTGCCGGGCGAAGTAGCGAGACAGCACCTCGAAGGCCACATCGGCCTTCGCCATCTCGTTGTTCTGGTAGCGCACCACGCTCTCGGACACGTGCCCGGCCCGACCCAGCGCGTCGATGCGCGAGATCAGCAGGTTCCCCGAGGGCAGGAGCACATCCAGGCGCCCGCTGTCGTAGGACGAGCTCACGAACATCTCGCGCAGCATCTTCTCGACGCTCTCGCGCGCGGTGTTCCGGAAGTCCTCGCCCAGGCCGGCGATCCTGGCGGCCACGCGCTCGCGCATCTGCTTGCGCATCTCGATCTCGACGGCGGTCTCGTTCATCAGGCCCGGACTCGGCATCTGCCGCCGCTTCGCCTCGGCCTCCGCGGGCGTCAGCCGCCGCAACAGGTCCTCGCGGATCTGCTGGATGCGCGCATCCGCGCGCGCGGCGCGGGCGAGTCGCTCGGGCTCGCTCATCTCGTGATCCATGAAGGCGCTCAGGCGCTGTCGGATCTCCGGCAGCAGGCCCACCGGGTCTTCACCGGCCTGGACGTGCTCCCAGAGCTGATCGAAGGTCTGCTCCGAGCGCCGCTCGAACTCCCGATCGCTGAGGCCGTCCTTCACGCTCACCAGCGCGCCACGGAGCTGCGCCTCCATCTCGCTGAACTCGGTCGCGACCTGACCCATCACCTTGCGATCCAGCGCCTCGACGTCGCTGGACAGGTAGCGCTCGATGGCCGCCTTGAGCTGATCCAGTCCGTTCACGGGCCGCGTCGCGCTGAAGAAGTCCATCACCTGGCGCGCCACCGGGTGCTCTGCGCTCACGCCCTGGTGGACCCATACCTTCGAGTAGGGGAACACGCGGTCGACCCCCTGCTCCTTGAAGTTTCGGGCCGCCAGCGCCCAGTGCCAGTTGCCATTCTCATCGGGGTGATCGAACAGATCCACCTTGGTGAGCACGACGAACATCCGGTCCTTGAGCGAGATGCTCCGGTCGGCGGACTGGGCAGTGCGCAGGAGATCCAGCTCGGTGCGCACCAGCGAAGGGCGCGTCACGTCCTTCACGAAGATGGTCACGTCCACCTCGTGGGTCAGCGCCTCCTCCGTGTCACGGCGTGCCTTGTCGCTCGGGGCGTCGATGCCCGGCAGATCCATCAGGACCACCCCGGGCATCGCGCCTTCCACCGGGATGGTCACCGTCACCAGCTTCACCGCGCGCACGCCGGGATAGGGCCGGTTGCCATTCCGCGTGTCCTTCAGCGCGATGTACGGCCGGATCTGCTCCGCCAGCTCGTCGATGGTCGATGCAGTGATCTTGGTCGGCGCGCGGTTCAGCCGCGCCTTGATCTCTCCCAGCGTGGCGGCGATCTCGGTCAGCTCCGAGAGGGCGGCCTGCTCGCGGCGCCCGGCGCGATCCGGATCGTCGACGTCGTAGCCCTCACGCTCGCGGAAGGCCCCCTTCAGCCGCTGGATCTCGGCCTGAGAGAGCCCCTGCCAGCGCTCCACACTCCCTGGCTCCAGCGCATCGAAGTAGCTCTGGATGCGCGCCTTGAACTCGTCCTCGGGGTAGTACGTGACGATTGCCGAGAACTCGCCTTCTTCGCCCGGCTCGACGACCGTCGTGCTCCAGGTGCAGCGCTCGGCCTCGCTGGGCAGGAGCTTCTCGCTCTTCAGCCAGGCGGAGAGGAAGGCGCTCTTGCCCTGCTTCTCCAGCCCCACGACCCCGATCTTCACCACACCCTTCGCGAGCCGCTTCTCCCGGTCGAGTGCTCGCCCGCGGAGGTTTTCCAGCTTGCCGCGCAGCTGCTGCAGCAGACGACCGTTGTCACTCTCGGGGGGGAAATAGCTCGCGAACCTGTCGCAGAGCTGGCGATAGCGGAGAATCTTGTCAGCGATGGCCCGCAGTTCTGCGGCCTTCTGCTTGCGGCTCTCGGGGCTCCACATGCCGGCTTACCTCGCGGGCACGGTAACGCGCGAGACGCCGAAGCGGGAAGACCCAAGTACACCGTCCCGGACTGCCGAGCCGGAGCGATTCAGTCGAACCGCGCCGTCACCGGGAACGAGGCGACGGAGCCGACTTCAGCCCAGGCGGTACTCCAGAAAATCGAGCAGGTCGAAGAGCTTGTCGCTGAGAGGCGTGTCGGAGCGGAAGCTGTCCCGGATCTGATCGCACGCATCCGTGAACGACTTGAGCTGCGCGGGCGTGATCTTCTTCCCCTGCCTGGCCCACTGGATGGACTCGGTCATCACGCCCTTGGATCGGACCAGCAACGTGTTGTTCGGTTGCTCGCTCAGACGGCGATCGAGCCTCATGACGATGTTGTTCATGATGATCTCGAACTCACCGGACGACTGGACCGCCATGGGGGGCAGTCTAGTCACCGCCTCGCGCCTCTGGCAAGCGGCCGCGCGATCGACGAGAAGCAAATCAGAAGCCGATCGGGTACTCCGAGAAGAGCCTTGCCATACCGTCCGAGCGATCGTGGACACAGACCTCGGCCTCGGCAAGCTCCCGAAAGCAGACCGCCAGAGAGAAATCGCCTCGACGGCAGGAGTACTCGTCGAAGACACACTCTTCGAGATCGTCCCACTCGTCGCCACAGTCGTAGATCGCGGCCTTGTCGAGCGCGGCCTGCGTGTTCGTGAGACACTCGTCGTACTGGTTGTCGTTGCAGCCCGAACAGTCGCAGACGAGATCGCAGTAAGACGCAGCGGCCCCACCACAGGCTGCCGGGAGCGTGCCCAGCATGGTCATGAGAAGCAGTGCCTTGAGCTTGTTCATCACCGTCTCTCCGCGCTTCAGTTCACGCACAGGTTCACGTCCGTCAGGTCTCGGTTGCAGCGAGCGTCGTGCGTGTAGACACGTGCTCGGCAGTGGGACTCTTCTTCCACGCAGGTGAAAGCTCGGTCCCAGTCATCGTCGCAGCCATAGATGGATGCGATCTCCTCCTGCCGCTCCAGCTCGATGATGCAGGCCTCGATGTCCGCGTCATTCCCGCGCTGGCAGTCCATCATTTCCTCGCAGAAGGCGCTGTACCCCCTGCCGCACCCGACCCCCGTCGAGACGAGCAGCAACGCGAGGGAGCCCAGCTTCAGTCCCAGGAGCTTCATCCGTGTAGTCCTCCGAACCCTACTGAACCTTGGTTTACCAAGGTACACGTCACGCGATCGGGAGTTAGCACGAAATCTTCCCGCCGAGCAGACCTGCGACATCGCGCTACCCGGTGGTCACCCGCGTCGCTGGTCGCTCAGGTCCCCCTCACCGCGTCAGCTTCGCGAGGCTCACCAGGCTGCGCGCGGGCTCCTGCCCCTCGCGCTCCAGGTGCAGCACCACCTCGTCGGGCGATGCCACGCACACGTAGAGCCGGCCCACCGCGCCCGGAGGGAGCCCCGTGGGGACCATGAGCAACCTCGGATCGCTGGACGTCATCCGGTTCGGCTCGTACTCCTTCGCCGCCCGCAGCGGGGTCTTCGCGTCCCAGCGTCCGAAATCGATGTAGTGCTCTCCCAGCACCGAGGGATCGCTGACCTTCGTCCCCATCGGCACGATGGCCTTGAACTTGGGCGGAAACCCTCGCAGATCGCCGAGGAAGTAACTGAAACCCTGGCTCCGCCGCACCAGCAGCACCTCGTGGTTGGCGATCTTAAGGGCGCCCAGAGAGACCGCCGTCTTCGGCGTCACGCCCACGATGGACACCCCTCGCTCCGTACGTGGCTGCGTCTCGTAGAGCACCACCTGGGAGAACGGCTCGTTCGACTCGGGCCGCCACACCTTGAGGTCGGCGATCCCCAGCTCGTCGGCGAGCGCGCGCTCCACGTAGCGGCTGCGCGACGAGTTGCCGGCGAGCAGGATCACCACGCCCTGATCGAGGAAGTCACCACGCCCCGATGACCCCCCGTCCACCGCGCCGAACGGGGCGATGGCCAGCATGTTCTTCATGAGCTTCACGCCCTCGCGAATCCGGGCGCGCAGGTGGTCGCGCAGCTCCGCCGTGAGCGGCTCCAGCGCGCCGCCGAACGACTCCACCGCGACCTCGCTGCCGTCGAGCCTCGCCGCGACGAGGCCGGGCGCCTTGCTCGGGGCCATGTCGGGGCCGAACTTCACCTGTTCGAGGTTCAGCTCTCGCTCGAAGCGGTAGCGGTTCTGCCGCGCGGCGAGGCTCCGCTTGTACAGGTGCGGCTTGTTGGCCAGGTTGTTGGGCGGGACGGTCTGGGGCCGCATCATCGGCACCTCCTTCTGCTCCATCTCCCGCAGCGCGACGTCGCTCTGATGCGAGAGCCACGTCAACTCATGGGTCAGGTAGTCGCCGCCGAGATGATCGTCTCCCCCCGTCTGCAAGGTCTCGATCACCGTGGAGGTGCCGTGCTGCTCCTGCTCCTCGGACGTGGCGGGGCGGAAGCGACCGCAGGCGATGTCCAGTGTGCCACCGCCGAAGTCGAATACGGCGAACCGCAGCTCGCCGAAGCGCTCGATCAGCGGCTCGAGCGCCGGGTGGGCGGCCAGCTCGGGGCAGACCTCGGCCGCGAAGGCCTCGGGCTCGCTGGCGCTCATCGAGACGCTCACCTCCTCGGCGGGAATCCCCTCCGGGATGCTGAGCAGGAGGCCCTGGCGGATCTCTTCCTCCAGAATGGCGCGCGCACGCTCGTCGAACTTCGCCGGGTGGGTGAGCCGGTACTGGAGGTACACGTCCTGACCTGGCCGGTTGATGGCGCGTCCGAGCAGGTAAGCGTAAGCGCGGACCAGCGCCCGGACCCGCACCTCGTCGAGCAGGAAGTCGCGCTGGCGCTCGCGATCCCGGAGCTGCGGTGACTGATCCAGACCGATCACGCGCTCGGGGAGCCCCTTCAGCTCACCGACCACGGCGCTGGGGAAATGCGCCAGCGCCTCGTACGCCGCGTGGCTGCCACGCACGACCCGCACGAGGTCGGGAAAGCGCAGCGGCGCCCCCCCCTCAGGGGGCGTCTGAACGCGCGCCATCTCCGACCAGAGCCGCTCGTGGTCCTCGATCAGCAGGTAGGCCGGGTTCTCGGCAGGCTTCGCCGTCCCCGCGCTCGACGTCCCGAGCCGCAGCAGGGAGCGGTAGCCCTTCTGGTACAGCGCGGCCACGGTCGCGGTCGTCCCGAAGTCGATCCCCACTGCGGAGAGGCGCTGGAACGTGCGCAGCAGCGGCCGCGGGTCCCGCAGCCGCACCGGCAGCTCTGCGGACCACGCGCACACGACCGCGTGCTGCTGCGGCTGCCCACCCGGACGCGCCGCGGGCTCGGTGAACGTGAGGGCGTGCTGGGCGACGACGTCGAGCGGCACATCCCGCCCCTCCTCCGGGATCGGTCCCAGGTCGGGGTTCGAGGTGTCGAGCGACAGCTCCGTCGTCGTGTACCGACCTGCGAGCACGCCGCGGCGCCCGGGGTCTTCGACCACCACGTCGGTCGCGTCCCCCTGCCGGAGAAACCTGTGTGTCACCTGCGTGGGGCGCCCATCCAGCGAGTAGTGCGACGGAGAGGCCTCCGACCACGCCGCGAGCAGCCGCAAGCGCACACGCCCCGTCCCTACCCAGAGCCCCTCTTCGGGGTTCTGGAGATCGAACAGCCGCCGCTCCGGCGCATCCACGAGCAGCGCATCCGTCACGTCCAGGAGGTCGAGCGACGAGACCATCGGCCCCGGCGCCGCGAGGGCAGGCAGGCGCAGGTGCGCGATCGGCACGCTGCGCGCCGGGTGCCGCACGAGGAGCGACAGCGTTCGCGCGCCTCCAGGACCGCGATCCAGAAGCGATAGAGGCACGGCAAGCTCGAGCGAGAACGAGCGTCGCCCGGGCTCGGCGGCGCTCTGCGTCCCTTCGGACAGCGAGGCCGCCACGGACTCGCTCAGCCGGACACCATCGAGTTCCAGCGCCGCGCTGAAGGGCTCCTCGCAGACCCCAGCGCAGCGAACCAGCAGCTCGCCGCCTGCGACCCAGCCATCGAAGGCGGGGAGGACGATCTCCTGCGCCGCGGTGACTTGACGCGCGGGACGTAGCTCCATCCGGACGCCGCTCGGCGCGGTCCGTCGAAGGAGGATCGCCATCTCATCCACCCGGAGGCGCGGGCGCACGATGCGAGAGGGCGACGGTGCAGCGGCGGAGGAGGAGGGCTGAGGGGTATCCATGGCGACGTGGGGGCTCACCGGACGGCGTTGCAGAGCCCTTCGTGTATCGCCCAGTTGGGGTCGAAACACCAGTCGTGCGCGTCTCGGACGGCGCCTACGGCCCGAGCGCCGTTCTTCCTCGTGCATGGACACAACCTTCTCGCCGAGGCGGGCACCGCGGCATCGCGCGCGTCGCCATGCGAGCGCCGCACACCACGGCGGCCTCCATGCGCTCCGGACACCTTTTTACCGGGGGATCATGACAGCGAAACAGCGATCACTCCGAGAGAGCTCTCCCGGATTCCGTTCTACGGATGAGCCCACGTAAGGGCGAACGAGCGGCGCGGCTCGCCGTCTGCGCGGATCGCTCGCGACGAAGCAAGGAGGGAAGGTTCATGCGGTTGCGTGAGGTCATGGCGACGAAGGTGGAGTGGGTCAGTCCCGACACCACCGTCGAGGAGGCAGCGCAGCGGATGAAGCGCCTCGATGTAGGGGCACTCCCCGTATGCGAAGACGGGCGGCTCATCGGCATGCTGACGGACCGCGACATCGTCGTCCGAGGCGTCTCCGCGGGCTACGACATGCCCAGGGCGACCGTGGGCCAGCTCGCGAGCCGTGAACTGCTCGTGGGGCACGAGGAGCAGCACGTCGACGAGGCCATCCGCATGATGGAGTCGCGCCGCGTGCGGCGGCTGCCGATCGTGGACGCGGAGCGGCGGCTCGTCGGCATCGTGACCGTGGCGGACCTGGCAGCCCAGGCGCAGAAGGGCGAGCACGCCGCGCGCATCGTCGCGATCGCGGCGCACCCTCGTGAGACGGCGGAGAAGCACCTGCACCACGAACCGGAGCAGGAGCGCCCGCGTCACGAGCATCGAACAGAAGACGTCGACCCCGCCGAGCGGCGGGGGCGCGGAGTGTCCAGCGACAACCGAGGAGAAGGCACCATGGCGGATCGGTACGGGATGGGGCGTCACGACGAGCGATCTTGGCGGGGCCGGGAGGACGAGCGGCGCGGTGGCATGGGGGGCCGTGACTACGAGACGAGCCAGCATCGCGGGTACGGCGATCGGGACATGGACTCCCCTCGTGGAGGGCGCGAGCACGAGCGTGGCACCGGGCGCGATTACGATGAGCTACAGCGCGTGTCGTACAGCCGCGACTACGATCGTCACCTGCGCGGCCACGGTGAGCCTGGGCCCTACGGCCAGCAGCGCGGCTTCGAGCAAGGCGGCTTCGGGCGCGGCCAGCGTGGCTTCGAGCAGGGACACCAGCGCAGCTTCGGCGGCGAGCACGGCTGGGAGTCGCGGCGCGGTCACCACGACGAGGGCCGCATGGGATACCGCGGCGGGCGTGCCTGGGACGAGGAGCACGAACGAAGACCCATGTACGGCGAAGGCATGATGGGCCGTGGCTACGGTGGCCAGGAGTCTCGGATGTACGGCAACGAGCGTGGCTATGGCGAGCGTGGCTATGGCGGCGAAGGTCGCTCCTACGAACCAGGTGGCGGCGGCATGGGTCACATGGGCCATCAAGGCTGGGAGCACGAGGGCCACATGGGCCATCAAGGCTGGGAGCATCAGGGGCGCTCCGAAGGCGGGATGGGCCCGATGGGTTGGGAACGCGAACGCATGGGCTCCATGGGCTCCATGGGCTGGGATCAGCAGGGCCGCATGGGCCACATGGGCCACATGGGTCCCATCGGCCACATGGGATGGGAGCACGAGCGCATGGGCTCCATGGGTCAGCCCGGAAGCGAGTACCAGGGTCGCTTCCAGGGCGGCATGGGCAATGGCGGCTTCGGCATGCAGCAGGGCATGAAGCGCGGCCCCAAGGGCTACAAGCGCTCGGACGATCGGATTCGCGAGGAGATCTGTGATCGGCTCACGGTCCACCCGATCATCGACTCCAGCGACGTCGAGGTGAAGGTGCAGAGCGGCGAGGTGTCGCTCTCGGGCACGGTCGCCGAGCGGCGCCACAAGCATCTCATCGAGCAGCTCGCCGAGGCGATCTCCGGCGTGAACGAGGTGCGCAACGAGATCCGCGTCAAGCGCAACGAGACCTCCATGGAGTCCCGTGGCCAGGAGACGCAGCGGGGCACGAGCGAGTCCTCGATGCCTGGCAAGCCGCCGATGGCGCAGGCCTCTCAGGGTCGCAACGCCTCCTGATCGCTGTCGACGTCCTGTGAGCGCCCGGTCCGGGGCCTGCGTCAGCGCGGCCTTCGACCGGGCGTACGCTCGTCTGGACCCTCACGCCACGCTCCACGCTCCACGCACCTCACCCGACGAGCCAGCAACGCCACGCTCCAGCCAGCGTGGGGCTGTTCCGGTCAGCGAACCTGCGCCTCAATCGGAGTCGTCGTCCGAGATGATCGCGTCTTCGCCGAATCGCGCGTGGGCCTCCAGGATCTCCTTGTCGGAAAGCCATGCCCGATCGCACGTCTCCAGCGGAGCGACCTGATACACCTCGCGACGCTCGTTGCTGTGACCGTCTTCCAGAACCCGGATCACCTCGTGGTGAAAGCCGCAGGCAGGGCATAGGGCGCGCATCGGTGAGGACTATAGCCTCCGGGGCAGATTGGAGCAGCTCTCCCCGAACGCAAAAAACGAACGCCCACCCGTGCCTTCATGGCTTTCCGGATGGGCGTCCAAGCTCGCCGGATTGCGGCGATCAGACGATGCCGATCAGACGATCAGGCGACGGCCTTGCCGGCCTCCGGCTTCTCGCCCGACGTGATTCGCATCGAGTAGAAGGACCGGTACACGAACACCGCCGAGAGCACGAAGAACACCGCTGCGAGCACGGTGCTCGTGGTCTTGTCGATCTCGATCGCCAGCTCCACGGCCAGCAGGCCGAAGAGCGTGGTGAACTTGATGACGGGGTTCATCGCGACGGACGACGTGTCCTTGAAGGGGTCGCCCACGGTGTCACCCACGACGGTGGCCGCGTGCAGCTCGGTTCCCTTCTCCTTCAGCTCGACCTCGACCAGCTTCTTCGCGTTGTCCCAGGCGCCGCCGGCATTGGCCATGAAGATCGCCTGGTACAACCCGAACATGGCGATGCTGATCAGGTAGCCGATGAAGAAGAACGGCTCGAGGCAGGCGAACGCCAGCGTCGAGAAGAACACGCCGAGGAAGATGTTGATCATCCCCCGCTGAGCATAGAGCGTGCAGATCTCGACGACCTTCTTGCTGTCGGCGATGGAGGCCTTCTCCACGCCATCGAGCTTGATGTTCGCCTTGATGAACTCCACCGCGCGGTACGCACCCGTGGACACCGCCTGCGTCGAGGCGCCGGTGAACCAGTAGATGATCGCGCCGCCGGTGAGCAGCCCGAGCAGGAAGGGCGGGTGCAGCATCGACAGCTTGTCGAGGTTCGTCGTCAGCTTGTCGGTGAGCACCACGATGATCGAGAAGATCAGGGTGGTCGCGCCGACGACCGCGGTGCCGATGAGCACCGGCTTCGCCGTCGCCTTGAAGGTGTTGCCCGCGCCGTCGTTCTCCTCGAGGAAGTGCTTCGCCTTCTCGAACGCCGGGGTGAAGCCGAACTCCTTCTTGATCTCGTTCTCGACGTCGGGCACCTGCTCGATGAGGCTGAGCTCGTAGACCGACTGCGCGTTGTCCGTCACCGGACCGTACGAGTCGACCGCGATGGTGACCGGCCCCATGCCGAGGAAGCCGAACGCCACCAGGCCGAATGCGAACACGCTCTCGGCCTTCATCAGCGCCTCCAGGCCCATGCCGGCGACCTGGTACGAGATGCCCATGAGGACGACGAGCACGATGCCCATCCAGTAGGCGCTGAAGTTACCGGCCGTGAGACCGGACAGCACGTTCAGCGAAGCGCCACCCTCGCGGGAGGCCGTCACCACCTCGCGGACGTGCCGCGACTCGGTCGACGTGAAGACCTTGATCAGCTCGGGGATGATCGCGCCGGCCAGCGTGCCGCAGGTGATGATGGTGCTGAGCTTCCACCAGAGCGAGCTGTCGCCGCCGAGGGCGGGGATCATCACCATCGAGACGGCGTAGGTGAGACCGACCGACACGATCGAGGTGATCCACACCAGGCGGGTGAGGGGCGCCTCGAAGTTCATCTTGTCGGCGTCGGCGTAGGACGCCTTCGCCATCGTCTCGTTGATCCAGTACGAGGCGATGCTCGCCACGACCATCACGATGCGCATGACGAAGATCCAGACCAGGAGCTGGACCTGCACCCGCGGATCGGGGACGGCGAGGAGGATGAAGGTGATGAGCGCGACGCCGGTGACGCCGTAGGTCTCGAAGCCGTCGGCGCTGGGTCCGACCGAGTCGCCCGCGTTGTCGCCGGTGCAGTCCGCGATGACGCCCGGGTTACGCGCGTCGTCTTCCTTGATGTTGAAGACGATCTTCATCAGATCGGAGCCGATGTCCGCGATCTTGGTGAAGATACCGCCCGCGATGCGGAGCGCCGACGCGCCCAGCGACTCGCCGATGGCGAAGCCGATGAAACACGGACCGGCGTAGTCGGCGGGGATGAAGAGAAGGATCATCAGCATGATCAGCAGCTCGGTGCTGATCAGCACGGCCCCGATGCTCATCCCGGCCTTGAGCGGGATGGCGTAGGCCGGGAAGGGCTTGCCCTTCAGGGCGGCGAAGGCCGTCCGGGAGTTTGCGAACGTGTTGATGCGCATCCCGAACCAGGCGACCCCGCAGCTCCCTGCGATGCCGACGAGGCTGGCCAGGAGGACGATGACGACCTTGCCAGCCTCCATGTGCCGGAGAACGCCGAAGTAGAAGGCGATGATCGCCCCGATCAGCAGCTCGAGGACGAGGATGAACTTCACCTGCGTCAGCAGGTAGGTCTTGCAGGTCTCGTAGATCAGCTCCGAGATCTCCCGCATCGAGCGGTGCACAGGCAGCTTGTTGAGCTGCATGTAGATGCTGATCCCGAAGATGAACCCGAGCGCGCAGACGCCCATGCCCCCGAAGAGCAGGGTACGACCATCGATACCGGCGAAGCTCTGCGAGCTGAGATCCGGCAGAACCAGATCGGCCTCGCTCGCCAGCGCCACCTTGCCGCTGAGGAAAAACACGAAGGCCGCGAGTACGGCCAGCGCGGGAGCGAGCCACTGACGGCGCTGCGCTCCACGCAATGAGGGTACAACAACCATGAGACGGTGTGCCTCCATCCAACAAGGACGGGGAGCGCCCGCGCGGTCCCCGCCGCCGACATCCCAGGCGGCTGGCCGACTTCGCCATGCCGCGTGATGCGAGGGGTTGGCCGTCTGCGAAAGGGGAAACTCTAACGCCGACGCTTCAGCACAGCCTCGCCCCTGGCAACCCTCGGCTTGTGCAGCCCACGGCCCCCAGGGCGTGCGCTAGCTACCATGCCGCTGTCAGGCCGTCGAGAGTTAGGCTCAGCCGTAGATTCAAATGCTTAGGTCGTGCGGCAGCTAGCGAGACCCGGCTCCGAAGGCGGCAGCGATCAGGTGACGCGACCCACGCAGAATCACCGGTCCGACGCTTGGCGGCTGGGTCCGACACCGGGTTACCGGTCGGGTGCTGGGCTCCCCGCCCGTCGCTGGGTTTCCGGCCCGTTGCCGAGCTTTCGGTCCGTCGACAGGTCGCGGACTGCCAGAAGGTTGCTGGCTGCCGGAAGCGTGCGAGCTGCCGGCCCCCCCGAGGGTCGGTCGGCAAGCTCGAGGGGCGGGGTCACGCCGACGGGGCACGCCTGTCCCCGCTGTGGGTTCAGGAGGGGTTGAGTCGCCCGGAGAGGCGCTGCTCGGGGGGCACGTCGCCGTGCGGGCTGCTGTTGGACGAGGCGAGCAGCTCGTTTACCAGATCGCGGCACTCGGGCCGGTTGCGCAGGTGACCGAGGAGGATGTTCGAGACCTCGGTGAACGAACGCTCGAAGTGCACGCCTTCCCGCGTCCGCACCGCCACCCGCTCCCTGCCTTGAGCCAGGTCCTCTTCCAGGGCCTCGGCGTAGCGCGCGAGCTGCGCACGAAGCTCCTCGATCTGACGCCTCAGATCCCGGGCCGTGGCTTCGCGCATGTTCTTCTTCTGCTCGTAGCGCCCGAGCTGTTCCCGCTTCGCTTGCGCGATTGCGCCAGCAGCGCCGGCGCGCTCGTACACGAGCGGCTCGTGCGTCCCCTGCCGCGCTGCCGCTTCGGCGATCTGGCGCGCGGAGAGCGCCTGCTTCTCCGCGATCGCCAGCTCGCCGCGGACCTTCTCCACGTCCTCGGCGTCGGCGGCGGCCTCGCGCATCACGCGCGACTCCTCATGCGCCAGCTCCTCGACCTTTCGACCGATCTCTGCGCGCAGTGCCCGGCCGCGGCGCTCCAGCGCATCGACCTTCCGCGTCAGGCTCGCCACCTCGCCTTCGAGCCCGTTGGCGCGCTTGGCGAGATCCCACATCTGCGTCAGCGCCCCTTGCACGTCCGGCGGCGTCTGCCCCGACGGGTAGGCGCGCGACACCATCCGCGCGAAGAGTGCCGCGCGGCTGGCCCACTCGATCACGGCCGGGCTCTGGGGAGGAGGAGGAGGCGGCGGCGGCATCGCCATCGCGTCTCCCCCTTCGATTTCCCAGGCCTGGGTGGGCAGGCTGCGCTGCAGCGCCTTCAGCTCTTCCTGGAGATGATGCGCGTCGCGGTAGCGCTTCCGGACGTCCTTCTCCAAAAGGCGCAGGCAGATCAGCTCACCTTGCGCGTGCGCGTCCGGTCGGATCGAGCGCGGCCGAGGCGGTGGATGCGTGCGCTGCATCTCGAGCAGCGTGTCCCGATCGTTCGATCGGAACGGGAGCTGCCCGGTCAACATCTCGAAGAAGAGCACGCCGAGAGCGTACAGGTCCGACTGAGGACCCGCTTCCTCACCACGCGCCTGCTCCGGCGACATGTACTCGGGCGTCCCGAAGACCGCCCCCTTCGGCGCCAGCCGGGGGTCCCTGGCGATCGCTGCGAGGCCGAAGTCGAGGATCTTCACGAAATCCTTTCGACCGCCGCGCTGCGTGAGCAGGATGTTGTCGCTCTTCAGGTCGCGGTGCACGACACCCAGGTCGTGGGCGCGGGCCAGCGCTGCGCACATCTGCTCCAGGATGTCCACCGCCCGGGCGATCGGCGTCGGCCCGCGCGCGAGTTCCGCGGAGAGCGGCGTGCCCACCAGGAACTCCATCACCAGGTAAAGTTCACCCTCCTCGGTCTCACCGATATCGTGGATATCGATGATGTGGGCGTGGTCGACCCGGTTCGCGGCGCGCGCCTCACGCAGCATCCATGCCCGGAGATGCGTCTCTCCGCGCAGGTCTGGCCGTATGAGCTTCAGCGCCACCACGCGCTCGATGAGCACGTGCCGGGCCCTGTAAACCACACCCATGCCGCCTTCACCGACCCGCGCTTCAAGGCGGTATCGGCCGGCGACGACCTTCCCAATCATCGGATCCACATTGGAGGCCTTGGGACCTGCCGGTCGGATCGCGCGCTGCTCCATGGCTTCTCGTGTTCTCCCCAGCGCTCCCGCGAGCACCATTCCGCGGGGCCTCTTGCGCTGCGCGACATCGGGACGCTTGTTACGCTTTGAAACTCGGCTTTATCGGTTCGTCAGGGCTGAGGCTATCCGGTTTGTTTCGGCCGGTCTACGAAGAGTGAAGGCGCAAGGGAAGCGGACCACTCTCCATATCTCGCCCCCCGGGAGTGCCCTTCCCCACGTTGACTGGCAACCGGCAGATGAACCGGGCCCCCACCGCGCCGTCCAGGTTCTCCTCCAGGGTCAGCCGCCCCCCGTGGCGGCGCACGATCTCCGTCGAGATGGAGAGGCCCAGCCCGGTACCCTGCTCGCGCGGCTTGGTCGTGAAGAAGGGATCGAAGACCCGACTCGCGAACTCCGCCGGGATCCCCGGCCCACTGTCGCCCACCTCGATCGCCACCCCGTCCCCCTCCTGCCACGTCCCGATGCGAATCGTTCGTGACCCCCCTCGTCCCGATTCGATTGCCTGGATGGCGTTCACCAGCAGGTTCATGAACACCTGATGGATCTCGCTCACCCGGCAGACCACCGGCGGTAGCTCTCCGTACTGACGCACCACCTCGATCTCCGCTCGCCGCAGCCACGGACCGAGCAAGAGCAGCGTCTCCTCCACCCCTGCGTGCAGATCCGCGGGCACCGCGTCCCCCGGCGCGCGCGCGAAGTTCTTCAGGTTGGTCACGATGCGCACCGCGCGCTCCACGGCGCGCCCCACCAGCATCGAGATCTCGCTCAGGTCGGCGAGCGCCGCGTCCACCTCCAGGGCGCGCCGCTCCTGCGCGAGCGACTCCCGCCGTGCTGGCGAGAGCTCCCCCGCGGCCTCCTGCCACGCCCGGTCCATCGACGACAGCTCCGCGGCGATCTTCGTCAGCGGCTCGGCGGCCCCCTGGATCGCATTCAGCGGGTTGTAGATCTCGTGCGCCAGGCCCGCCGCCAGCTCACCCAGCGTCGCCAGCCGCTCCCCCTGGATCAGCGCCGACTGCGTCCGCTTCAGCTCCTCCAGCGCCCGCGACAGCTCCGCGGTGCGCACCGCCACGTTCTCCTCCAGACCCGCGCGCTCCGCCTCCAGCTCACCGATGGTCCGCGACAGCGCTTGCCGCATCCGCTCCACACTCTCGCCGAGCACCACCATCTCGGCGGGCCCGTTCAGCTGGGGCACGGCCTCGTCGAGCTTGCCGCGCGCCACCACGTCGGCGGCGCGCGCGAGCCGCGACAGGGGCCGCGACAACTCACCGGCCGCGTGCGCCACCACCCCCAGCGCGGCGAGGACGAGCAGCGAGAACGACGCGAACAGCGCCGACATCGCGCCCACCGCCTCGTCGAAATCCACGTCGTTCGCCAGCGTCCGGTACAGGCCGACCGTGGCGAGCAACGACAGGAGCCCCGTGAACAGGAGCGGCAGACCGAAATCTCGCAGGAGCTGCTGGCCCACCCGGAGCGGCGGCCCCCCCGGGTGCTCTCGCGCCGCCCCCTCGCTCAGGCCGAGCTGCTCACGGAGCGCCGCGATCACCGGCGCGACCGCCGCCCGGTGCCAGCTTCGCTGGCAGAAGGACACCCCCACCGCGAACAGCGCCCCGAACACGAGCTGGATCAGCGCGTCCCCCGGGCTCCAGGGCCCGGGCCGCACGTAGATCACCCCCACCGAGATGCACACCAGCCACAGCCCGAAGTTCAGGCGCGCCAGCACGTCCGGCAGCCGCTCTGCTTGCGCGAGCCCGCCCTCCAGGTCCTCGCCGCTCACCAGCGCCCGCGAGATCGCGGCCGTCGCTGGCCTCAGCGCGATCGTGAACCCGAGGGTTCCCAGCAGCGCCAGGAGCGGCACCACCTCGACCCAGGCGTTGAACACCACCTGGCTCCCCGTGCGCAGCACCGCCACGACGAACACCAGCATCACCTGGCCGCCCACGATGCCCAGCGTCATCGCGCGCCCCGCGAGCTGCTCGCGCAGCTCCGCGGCCGACGGCGCCGTCGCTGAGGTCGACGACGTCAGCAGGAGCCACCGGTAGATCGTCCGGCGCACCGCCCCTGCCATCAGCCCGAACGCCAGCGCCGCGATCAAGAGCCCCATCTGGGAAGGCGCGCCCGACGTCCCGGCCCGCGCGAGCAGCGGGGTGGACGAGAGGGGCCACGCCACCACCCGGATGGCGCCGGCCACGGCGAACCCCCGAGCCCCATGCCGCGAGAGCTGACCGATGAGCGCACCGGAGACCGCCATCGACCCGAGGAACAGGACTGCAGGCCAGGGCGTGGTGAAGGCGGCGGGGACGACGGCGGAAACGAAGAGCAGCGCGGAGAACAGCTCCCACCCGGCGGCGAGCAGCTCCGCGCGCAGCCGCGGGTTGGCGAAGAGCGAGGCGAGCGTCACTGGCCCTGGAGGCGGACCCCTGGGAGCACCGTGCGGCTCTCGACTTCTTCCTCCAGCGACTCCGCGTCGACGAGCAGGTGTGCCCGCAAGCTCTCGCCGATCGCTTCGAACGCGCGCCCCTGGTACGGCACGTTCCGCCCCTGCGACGAGGCGAGCCAGTAGCTCCCCGAAGCGGCCCCCCCGATGGGCTCGGGCAGCGGCGCGGACTCCGGATGGTTCCCCGGGAACGGGTCGGGCGCCGTCGCGAACGCCTGCGCGATCGATTCCGCCATCCCGGGCTCCGGCGACGCCGCGAACAGCATCGAGAACCCAGGCTCGAAGCTCACCGAGACGGTGCTGTTCGTGATCTGGGTGGCCACCCCGGGCGTGTGCTTCTTGATCACCACCTCCTCGATGGTCTTGCCCGACACCAGCAGCAGCTTGTGCCCTGGTGTCACCTGCGATCCGCCGGACTCCACCTCCCGCCGGAGCGTGATCTCGTGCGACACGTAGAACTGGAGGTTCTTCAGATCCTTGGCCGTCAGCCCGTGCTGCATCCGCAGCTCATGAGTGAACGGCACCAGCCGCGGTCCGCAGCCGGTCAGACACGCCGTGAGCACGACCGAGACCAGCAGCACGAGCACGGAAGATAGGCGGTTGAGCATGGACCCCTCGAGCAGCGCAGCGCCATGGAAGCTCAGGGCGCGTGGCCGATCAACGGAAAGACTTGGCAGACCTTACAGGCCCGCACGTAGCTCCCCGCGGTGGTCCCGAGGACGGGCCCCTCTCGTCGATGCCCATGGCATCCCTGGACCCGAGGCCCCGAACGCCAGTCCCGCCGCATGACCCGAGGGAGCGGGGGGGGCAGATGGCCCCCTGACGCTGGATGCGCGGGACTACGATGGAGCCATGCGAGGCGCGCTCCTGCTGAACGGCAACGCCGAGTCCGAGGAACACCTGATCCAGACCGCGGCCCCTCTCCTTCTCGGGTCCCGGCATGCAGACCCCGAGGTCGCCGCGTCCCGCAGGGTCCTCCTCGTCACAGCGGGATGGGCGGAGAACGAGCATGACGAAGGGCACGTCAAGCGTGCCTTGAACCAGCTCGGCCTCCCTTCCGCGTGGGAGGCCGGCTACGACCGCGCGCACGTCAACCTATCGCTCCTCGCCGAGCTGAACGATCTCTGCCGCCGCGCCCCCGAGCTCTCCGAGGCGTGGTCCGCGCTGCGCAAGGCGGAGCAGACCGCGCGGCGCTTCTACCTCGAGCACAACGCCCACCTCCTCGCGCTCTTCCGCCGCGCCCTCCGGGACGCCAAACAGCTCGACCCCGACCTCACCGTCCCCCGCCTCCTCTCCCGCGATGGCCCGACCGGCGGCTCCCACCCCCTCGAACGGCACGCCCTCGCGCAGCAGCTTCGCCAGGCCCTCTCCACCCTGGAGGCGAACGACGACCACCTCTTCCACCTCCTCACAGAGATCGAGCACCGCGCCTTCGACGCCTCTGGCGCCGCCTACCACCCAGGCTGGCGCGCCACGCGAGAGCGCCTGGAGCAGCGCATCCTCGAGGCCAGCACCCTCCTCCTCTTCGGCGGCCGGCTGGACCTCTTGCTCGACGGCCTCCGCTTCTTCCGCCTGCGCGAACCCCTCGCCGAGGCGCTCCGCCGCGGCGCCCAGATCGTCGCCATGTCTGCGGGCGCCATGTCCCTCTGCGAGCGCGTCATCGTCTACGACGACTTTGCCGAGACCCCACGCGACTTCCAGCTCTACGACCGCGGCCTCGGCCTCGTCCGCGACCTCCAGCTCTTCCCGCACTGCATGGAGCGCATCCAGACCGACGATCCGGACAACCTCGCCTACCTCGCCCGCCGCTTCCGCCATCAAGCCTGCATCGGCCTGAACCAGCGCTCGTACCTCCACCTGGAACTCTCACCTCGCCGCGCCACGAGCGTCGGCGTGGACGACGCCGTGTACGGGTTCGGACCCGACGGGACCAAGCACCGCTACCACGCGGGAGAAGACGTCCCGTTCGGCTGAAACGCGCCGTCTCCTCTCACATCGTCACGACGGGAGACGCTTGCAGGCCCCTCGCCGCGCCGCGACCATGGCGCATGTTCAACGCCCAGCAGGTCCTCGGCGCCCTCCTCTTCGACGGCGTCGACAGCGAAGCCGGCCGCAACTACCGGCGGGGCATGCGCCGGATGCGACGCCGCGCCGTGAACCACATCGTCGGCGAAGACAGCCTCCTCGGCGGCGTTGCCACGGCTGGCAAAGTGCTCGTCGGCGCCGCAGGCCTCGCTGCGGCCGGAGGCCTCGCGTACACCGCGTACCGCCACTTCAAGACCCCCGACGCGCCCGGGCTTCAAGGCGGAGCTCCGGCGCACGCGGGTGCGTTCGGGCCTCCGCACAACGCCGCGCCTGGTGGGTGGGGCGCTTCGCACAACCCTGCTGCCGGAGGCTTCGGCGCTCCGCACAACACTGCTGCTGGCGGATGGGGGCCTTCGCCAAACCCCGCAGCGGGTGGATGGGGACCGCTTCCCAGTTCCGCAGCAGGTGGGTGGGGCTCACCGCCGAACCCTGCTCCTGGCGGATGGGGCTCGCCTCCAGCTCAGGCCTCCGCAGGTGGCGTCGGAGGCTTCGTCGCAGGACTCATGGGCTCACCTGCGCCCACCGCCCCCGGTGGAGGCGCGGCCCCATCCGCATACCAGAACGATCCTTCCACCTGGGGAGCCCCTCTTCCCGCCGCGTCGACGCCAGCCCCCTTCCCGCCAGCTGGACCACCACGCACTGATGCGCCACCTCCAGGCGCCTGGACACCACCACCTGGAGCGCCGCCCATCCCCCCGAACGCGGCTCATGCACCTCACGCGCAGTACGCGCAGCACGCGCAGCACGCGCAGCACGCACCACCAGCGTCGCCGCACGCGGCCCACGCCCAGCACGCACCGCAGACCGCTCCTGCCCCTCAGAGCGGCAGCGCCGATCCTCAGGCCGACGCCCTCCTCCTCGTCCGCGCCATGATCGCTGCGGCCAACGTCGACGGCCACATCGACCCCACCGAACGCGCTGGCATCCTCGACCGCGTCACCGCCTCGGGCCTCCCCGCCGAGGAGCGTGAAGCCCTCGCCCGCGAGATCGACACCCCCTGGCCTCCGTACGCGCTGCTCGGCCAGCTCCGCTCCAGGGACATGGCCGAGCAGTTCTACCTCGTCTCCCTCCTGGCCATCGAGGCCGACACCGAGGCCGAGCACGCCTATCTCCGCGCCCTGCCAGGCATGCTCGGCCTCCGCCCCGACGACGTCACACGCCTGCACGCGCAGCTCGGCCTCACCGCGCCGACCTGAACGGCCCCTCCCCCGCCCCCAACACACGCCGCCGTCCCGCTCGTCCCATCGGCCTCTCGTTCGTTTGCGACAGCGCCGACGCGCTCTCGAGCCCTTCTGTCCTCCGCGCGATCCATCCCTGGATTGCCGCCTCGTCATGCCTTGCCGCGGTGGCTGGTCTCGTCGCCCGGGTGTCATACCTCACCGCGATGCGACCACCCGACCCCTCGACCCTGGTGCAGCGCCTGCGCTCGCTGCGCCGCGCTCCTTTACGAGACCGAGCTGCTGGAGGCTCACGGGTGCTCGCACGATCGATCCTGTCTCCCCGAGCCCTCACCCACGCCCTCTCCCTGCTCGCGCTCGCCACCGGCTGTCAGTGCACCTCGGACTCCTCGGCTTCGCCCTTGCCGCTGGACTCCCCGCTCTCGTCGGCCCCCCTCGCCTCCTCGTCGCCCCCACCCCTCACGCCACCAGCCCCCACGCCCGCGCCCTCGCTTCTCCACATTGCTCCACAGCCCGCGGATCCCACCCCGCTCGTCCGATCTCCCTGGACCTTCGGCAAGCCGCCGTCACCCACGAGCCCCACCGTCGTGGTGCGCCCGCGCGAGATCCATGGCCACCTCGACAACCCGGGCATCGGCGTCCAGACCTTCCAGCGCTACCGCGGACAGACGCTGAACCCTGGCCTCACGGGCCACAACTGGTCCGAGGCCGGCCCCACCCAGCCACTCCCCGACGCGCCCACCCGGCCCGATTACCCGGACAGCACCGTCGCCTACCTGCGCTGGCACTGGGCCACGATCGAGCCCGAAAAAGGCCACGTGCGGTGGGACATCATCGACACCGCCCTCGGCGAAGCCCGGCGCCATGGCCAGACCCTCGCCCTTCGCCTGATGCCGTACGACCACGAGCATCCCTTGCCGACCTGGTACCAGAACTCCGGCGCGCGCCGCGTCGACCCCGCGGACGATCCGCGCAGCAACACCGTCTGGGAGCCGGACGTCGACGACCCTCGTTACCTGAAGCACTGGGGCGATCTCGTGACCGCTGCGGGCGCACGCTACGACGGTCACCCCGACCTCGACAGCGTCGACATCGCCACCCATGGTCCTTACGGCGAAGGCTGGAGCGACGCGCTCCCCTCTCTCCAGCGCGAGCGCGAACTCGTCGACCTGTACTTCAAGGCCTTCACCCGCACCCCGCTGCTCATCAACGACCAGCCACGCGTCGTCGACTACGCCGTCGCCCGCGGCGCTGGCTGGCGGCTCGACTGCTGGGGTGACATGCGCTCATCGGAGCCCAACGTCGGCTGGTCGCACATGCTCGACTCGTACCCGATGCTGCTCTCGCGCCCGCCCATGCGCAACGCCTGGCGGCGCAGCCCCGTCTCGCTCGAGACGTGCAGCGTCACCGGCGACTGGATCGCGGCGGGCTGGGACATCGAATACATCCTCGACCAGGCCCTCGCCTGGCACGCCTCCACCATCAACCTGAAGTCGTCTGCCATCCCTTCGGCGTGGCGGGCCCGGTTCGACGCCTTCATCCGGCGCCTCGGCTACCGCCTCGTCCTCCGCCGCCTGGAGCACCCCCGGAAGATCAAGGCGGGCGCGTCGATGCAGCTCTCGCTCTGGTGGCAGAACGTCGGCGTCGCGCCCGTCTACCGCCCTTACATCGTGGCCCTCCAGCTCCGCTCGCAGATCAGCGCGCAGGCGCCCGTCGTCCTCGAGCTTCCTCTCGACGTGCGCGACCTCCTGCCAGGCGACTCCGTCTGGGAGGGCGCCCTCCGGCTCCCTCGCGTCCTGCCGCATGGCCCCGTGACGCTCCGACTCGCGCTGCTCGACCCGCGCAGCCGTGAGCCCGCGATCCGCCTCGCCATCGAGGGACGCGAGTCCGACGGCTGGTACAACCTGGGATCCCTGATCGTCGAGTGAGCCCGGGCTCCGCTACACTCGACCGCATGCCGGATCTCGTCCTCACGGGCGCCACCCGAGGCATCGGCCACGCCCTCGCGCTCGCCCTTGCGGAGAAGCGGGACACCCGCCTCGTCCTCGTCGCCCGCGATCAGCAACGCCTCGACGACCTCGTCGCCACGATCGTCGCGCGGGGTGGCAACGCCGTCGCCGTGCCTGGCGACCTCGGCTCCCTCGACGGCGCCCGCGCCCTCTCCGAGCACCTCCTCGGCGTCGTCGAAGAAGGCGCCACCCTCGTCCACAACGCAGGCCTCTGGCCTTCGCAGCGCACGCTCACCGCCGACGGCCTCGAGGCCGCCTTCGTGGTCAACCACCTCGGCCCCCTCCTGATGCAGCGACCCCTCCTCCAAGCAGGGCGCCTCCGCCGCCTCCTCGTCGTCAGCGCCGGCCTCATCGCCCTCGGCCGCTTCGACGAGGAGCGCACCCCGCGCGGCGACGATTTCTCCGCCATGCGCACCTACGCCAACACCAAGCTCTGCTTCGCCATCGCCCAGCGCGACCTCGCCGAGCGCCACCCCGACCTCGACGTCCTCGTCCTCCACCCTGGCGTCGTGCGCACCGACCTCGGCGCACGCAAGGGCCCCATCGGGTGGCTCCTCTCCCTCGTCAAGCGCGCCTGGGAGTCGCCCGAGGCCTGCGCCGCCCGCCTCGTGCGCATCCTCGATCGCCCTCGCTGGTCGCCGCCGGGCACCGCGCGCTGGCTCATCGAAGAAGACGAGCGCCCCTGGCCCTCGAATACCCGCGACGAGGCCACCGTCCGCGCCGTGCGTGACGCGACGGCCACGCTCACGACCGGATCATCACCCAGCCCGCAAACCCGCGCAGGAACGTGAACGAACCGAGGAACACCGGCACGAGCACCACCGCGAAATGCCAGTTCGCGGACCGGATCATCTCCGCCGTCAGCGCGAAGCCTCCCAGCGTGTAAACAACACCGCGCACCATCATCCACCGGCACCGCGCGGCCTCGGTCTCCCGAGGGTCCTTGACGCGCCTGGTAGGCTCCTCCGCCCTCGCCTTCTGGCCCGCGACGTCGCCCGGAAGGCCGAGCGTCCCCTCGCCTCCCGAAGCCACGACGTGCCGCCCATCCCCTCGGTAGACGAACCCCGCCTTCCGCATCCCCGCGGGCTCCTCTGCCCCGTGCATCCAGCGCGTCAGCGTGGGCAACCCCAGCAGCAACGCCCCGCCACCGAGCAGCAGCCCGACCAGGATCGACGCCGTGCCCGCCTCGCTCACCCCCACCCCGCCCAGCGGACTCACCGACGACAGCAGCATCGGCGCCGCCCCGAAGACGGCCATGCACACCGTCATGCAACGTACGGGCGCGAGCTTCGTCACCATCGCTCGACCGATCGACGACACCAGCAGCTCCCCCACCGCCCCGACCAGTCCGCTCATCATGACCAGAATGCCCACCCGCTCACCTGCAGGCGCATCGATCCCGAGGAGCGGCGCCGTCCCGATCGCGACGACCAGCACCCCGACCGCCACCTTCGCCACCCCCGACCGCACGCGCGACACGTCCCTGCTCCGCTGCCACGACCGCACGAGCATCCCTCCGAGCGTGAGCCCCACCAGGGCGATCACGACCCGGCCCACCTCTGTCTTCCGAGCGTCTGCCAGAAGCTCCGCTTCTTCCCATCCGCAGCGCACCTTGACGGCCAGCACGCACAGCGCCGCCGCACCGCACAGCGCCGCCAGCACCATCAGGCGCTGCCTTTCGACACGACCGAGCGGTTGTGCCTCCGAAACGCGAGGCAAGCGCCACGCCCCGAACAGCAACCCCACCCACAGGAGGGCCAACAACGCGAGCGGACCGCGCTGCACGAGCCACGTGACACCACCCAGCGCCTCCACCAGCAGCATGCCGCCGAGCGCCGTCCCCCCGAGCGCCACCACACACGTCACGACCGCTCGCACATCACGACGCGAGAGTTCCGCGCGTGGGGCGTCTGGCTGCCCCGGCGTGTAGTCCTCGGCCGGGAACAGCTGCGGTGCCCCGAACGCGACGGTCGTGACGGCCATCATCGCCAGCGCTGCCGCATCGAGGCCGGCCCGCCCCCCCCGGCTCACGAAGAGCGCCACGTACAGACCAGCGCGCTCCGCCACGAAGACCCAGCCGAACCCGCTGTCACGCCGCGGGTCCGAAGGTCCGTACAGGTTCCCGAGCTGCACCAGCAAGCACGGCTGGCTCAGGCTCGCTCCCACCGCGAGCAGCAGCGCGCCTGCCAGGAGGGCGCTCGGCTCGTCCACGAGGATCGCCCCCCCACCGAGCGTGGCCAGGGCCATGCCCGAGAGCATCACGTTCCGCGGACCCATCCGCCGATCCGCGAGAAGCCCGCCGAGCAAGGACGCCCCGACGCAACCGATCACCAGTACGATCCGAAACGCGAGGCTCTCGTGCGCTTCCATCGCCAGCACTTCCGCCGCGGCGTGCCCCATGCCGAGGAAGATCGCGCTCCACCCGAACACCAGGCCGGCTTGCAAGCACAGGAGCGCACCGAAACCGGAAGGCTGCTGCACGCCACTCCCCCCTCGCTCGCTCATGACTGGGAAGCTATCAGAGAGCCCTCGCCGCTTCGCCCGTTCCTTCTTCGCGGAGCGGCGAGAGTCATCGGTCACTCCGCTCGAGGCCACCGAGGTGACGGCGTCAGAAGCCCACGCACGAACGTCACCACGCCGTACAGGATGGCGCCGTAGGCAATGATGATGGGCGGACCCTCCTTCGTCCTTATCGTCGTCACCAGCGTCGCCACGAAGCCACCGAGGGCCCACAGCAACCCGCCGTAGATCTTCCGCCGCCGCGCCATCTCGGCGTCGTACAGCCGCTGCTCCTCCTCTTCTTCCTTCGCGTCAGCATCGACGTCACCGACGACGGTCTCCTCGTCGCTCTCGACCTCGGTCCTCGCCTCGCGCTCCTCCGCCTCAGCGCTCCCCGCCTTCTTCCGCTTTTTCCTCCTCACCCGCACGCGCTCGCGCTCGCGCTCCGCTTCTCCAGGCTCCCTCGCGTCCCTCTCTCGCGCGCTCTCGGCTCGCTCAGGCGTCTCCACACCCGCCACCGGACCCACGAGCGCCAAGGCGCCGCTCGATGCCTGCGCCCTCGCCCTCCCGATCTCCAGCCTTCCATCGCTCCGGTAGCCGACGCCGGCGCCGACCTCGCCGCGCACCACCACCGGCTTCTCGGCGCCACGCATCCAGCGCTTCAGCGTCGGCAGGGCCAGCAGCAACCCGGCCCCCCAGAGCAGCATCGCCACCACGGTCCAGGCAGGGAAACCCCACCCCGGCTGGAGCAGCGACGCCCACGCCTCGGGAACGTGCATCCCGCTCTTCGCCAGCAGGCGAGGCCCTGCCATCCAGAGAGCCATGCACACGCCTGCATGGCGTGCGGGGGCGAGCTTCGTCACCATCGCCCACCCGATGGGAACAACGAGCAGCTTTCCCCCCTTCCCCAGCACCGAGCTCACGACCGCGAGTTGCTCGGCCACTTCCGGCCCGTGCCCCTCGATGCTGAGGAACACCACGGCACCGACCGCAGAGAGCAGCACCCCGACAGCCAGCTTCGCAGCCCCGGACCTCCTCCTTCCCGCGCCATCCAGCCGCAGCCATCCCCACGCGAGCAACACGCTGACCACGATCGAGCCCACCTCGAACCAACCGGAGAAGAGAAGCTCCGAGGCCTGGAGCGTGACGGGCAAGCTGGGGAGCCACCATGGCTCGATCTGCGACCACAGCGCGCAGAGCAACGAGGCTCCCCACAGGAGCCCCAGCACCCCCAGGCGCTGCCAGGCCACCGCGTCGAGCGGACGCTCCTCGGGCCGGCGACGCAGGAGCCACCCTGCGACGAGCAGCACCACCACGGCGCCCGCCCCGAGCACGAGCCCCTCGTGCTCCACGAGCATGGACGCCGTGCGGGCCGACAGCACGAGCCACGCAGCGCCCCCTGCCAGCGTGCCGATCGCAAGAACGCTCGCCCCCACCCGGAGCGCATCCCGCCGTGTCAGCCGCGCGCGAGGCGCCTCGACGTCGCCAGCCACGTACCCTTCGGCCGGCAGCTCGTGCTGACGGCGCACGGCGCTCACGACCGCACCGAGCAGCACCAGCGCGGCGAGGATGCCTTGCCCCTTCGTGCTCCAGATGCCCGGAAAAAAGGCATCTCCAGCCGCTGTAGCGGCCCCCCCTACCACCATGAACCAGGTGAACCCGCTGTCACGCCGCCGGTCGCCCTGCCTGTACAGCCCTCCGAGCTGCACGGCCAGGAGAGGCACAGTGCTCGCCATGCCCCCCGTGCACAGCAGCAACCCCGTCACGAGCGCCCACGGAGCGTGCAGGAGCAGCATGCCTGCGCCCACCATCGCCACCACCATGCCCGCCACCGAGATCACGCGCGGGCTCGACACCCGATCGGCGAGAAGAGCGCCGAGGAGCGGCAGAAGGTAGACCAGGTACATCACCGTCCCGAGCGCCTTCGGCGCATAGGGATCCACCTCCGTGGACACCACCAGCGCGACGCCCATCAACGCGAAGTTCAGCGCGACCTGCAGAAGTAAGAGCAGCCCGAATCCGGAAGGCGGAGCCTTCGACACGCCGCCACGCACGCTCATGCGCCCAGGTTACCCCGGTACACGAAGCCCGTCTCGCGCGCTGCCGGAGGCTCCTCGGCCCCGTGCATCCCGCGCCGCAGGACGGGCAACCCCCTCAGCAACGCCACCCCGCCGACCAGCAACGCCAGCGCGAATCGCCCACCCACGGCGCGGCGCGCGTCCACCATCGCGGCCACACCGTCGAGGTGCACCGTCATCAGCGCCGAGACCACGAGCGGCAACGTCCCCCAGGCGCCAAGACACGTCGCCAGCTGGCGCGGAGGCGCGAGCTTCGTCACCATCGCCCGACCGATCGGCAGGACGAGCATCAACCCCACCGCGCCGAGCGCGGCGCTCACCGTCGCGATACCCACCGCCCCCTCGCCACCGGGCGCCCCGACACCGACGAACACGGCCGCCGCGAGCCCGACGCAGAGCGCCCCGAGGGCCATCTTCACCACCCCGGATGGCCGGCGCGACGAGCCATCCAGCCGCCGCCACAGAAGCGCCAGCGCCACGCCCGCGCCGAGCCACACCGCCGAACTCACCGTCGAGAACTGCGCCATCGTGGAGCCCGACGTCAGCAGCGCTCCTTCCCACGCGCTGCGGGCCTGGCTCTCGACGACGCTGACCAGCACCACCAGCAGGAGCGGGAGCAGCACCAGGAGCCGCTCTCCCTCCACCCGCTGGAGCGGCCTCCCCGCCGCTGCGCGCGTCGGCCTCCCGCTCACCACGATCACCACCCCCAGCACGATCGTGAACACCAGCATCAGGGGTCGCATGGTGCGGACCGACCCCTCTGCGGACAGGTCGAGGACCCTGGCGGCGACGAGCAGCAGCCCGAGCCCCAGCGTGGCGAGACCCACCACGACCACGCAGGCCCCGACCTGGAGCCCATCCCGGCGCCCGAGCTGCGCGCGCGGCGCGTCCTCGTCACCCGCCACGTACCCCACCGCCGGCAGCGCCCGATGGCCGACCGCCACGGCGATCAGCAACAGGAGCAGCAGCACCACCACGACGGCGAGCCCCCCCTCGGTCGCCTCGACCCCGCCGCTCGTCAGGAAGAGCACGGGGAACCCGATGACCCGCGCCCCGTGAACCGCGACCTCCAGCCAGGTGAAGCCGCTGTCACGTCGCGGATCCCCCTGCCGGTACAGCTCGCCGAGCTGCGCCAGCAGACAGGGCTGGGCGAGCCAGCTCCCCACGGTGGCCACGACCATCCCGCCCACCAGCAGCGCCGGGCTCCGCCCGCTCAGGAACATCGTGCCCGTCCCGAGCAACGCCAGCATCAGCCCTGCAATCAGCACCTTGAGCGGGCTCATCACCCGATCCGCAAGGACCCCGCCGATCAGCGAGGCGGTGCACCCGAACAGGAGCCGCGCGGTCTCGATCACGCGCACGTCGCTCACCAGGATGTGCCGGTACATCTCCCTCTGCGCCAGCATCGCCACCTCGACGCCGACCCAGACGAGCACGAGCCCGATCTGCAAGAGCAGGAGCAGCCAGAGACCAGCAGGTTGCGGCTCGAAGCCGTCGTCGCGTGCGCTCACGCGCACAGCTTACCCGCCCCCCCACGGCGTCAGGGCCGCAGCTTCGACCACCCGACGAGGCCGCGCAGGAGCGTCACCACCCCATGGATCGTCGCCCCGTAGGCCATGGATGTAGCGCCCGCCCCCCTCCGCGCTCAGCACCGACACCACCGTCACCACGAGGCCACCGAACGCCCACAGGGCCCCGTGGATCATCCACCTCCCGCCCTCGCATCCTCCCGCGCCCATGCCCCCCGGTAGCCGATGCCGGCCTCGGGATGCGCAGCCGCAGACTCCTCGGCCCCGTGCATCCAGCGCCGCAGCGTCGGTAGTCGCCACAGCAACGCCCCTCCGAGCAGCAACGCCAGCATGATCCCCCCGCCCGCGACGCGGCGCAGGTCCACTTCCGCGCCCACAGCACCGAGGCGCGCCGTGGTCAGCGCCGAGATCGCCATCAGCATCCCACGTCTCGGATTTCGGGAGACGACGCGCTGCGATCGCTGCTGTCGCGACCCGTCTCCGAAGCGGTGCGTTCAGGAAGTTTCCATGAACGAACGCTCGCTCTGGCTGTCCTGTGTGACGAGGATTCCTTCTGGTACGCTCTCGCCTGGTCCAACATGCGGGTTTATTTCAGTTTCTTTCTTCGACCAGCGCGGCGCCGCCCGACCTCGGCGCTCACCGCAGCGTTACCGTGAGGAGCGCACCGTGCCGACGCTCATTTACAACCCTGGTGAGCCCGACGAGGAAGCGTTCTTGCTCGGTGACACCATCGCCACCATCGGTCGAGCGGACGACCAGACCATCCGCATCCCTCACGCGAGCCTCTCTCCCACCGAGGCCCGGCTCGAACCCTCCGACGGAAAGTACTTCGTCGTCGACGTCGAGACCCGGAACGCCACGTTCGTGAACGGCATCCAGGTCCAGCGCCGGGAGCTCCACCGAGGCGACACCCTCACCGTGGGCACCATCGACCTCCTCTTCACGGACGACGTGACCCTCGCCCCGAGCGACGCGATCGGCGGCCACGACGACACGCCTCCCACGCCGGGCGACACAGCGCCGTTGCCCCCGGGCGACACCGCCACCGCGCCTCGCCGCCCTGCGTCTTCTGCTGCGATCCCGCTGCGACCCCAGACGATCCGCCCGCTGGTGCGCACGCCCCTCCACCGCGCCGCGCACGCCTCCGAGCACGTCGGCGAAGACACCGTGGCCGGACGCACCGCGCGACGCCGCGCCCTCACCGAGCTGCCCCGCTGGCTCCCCGTCACCGACGACGTCGACACCCTGCTCCGGAAGACCCTCGCCATCGCCTTGCAGACCGTCTCCGTGGACACCGCGGCCCTCCTCGTCGCGGACGACAGGACCGGCGCGCTCACCCCACGCGCCGTCGCGAGCCGCTGCACCGAGCCGGACGAGCCGCTCCACATCCACCAGCCCATCGTCGACTTCGTCCTCCACAACCGCGTGGCAGCGCGCTTCGTCGTCCCTCCCTGCGCGCTCCCGGCCGGAGGGGGCTCTTTCGCCCGCACGGTGGTCGGTGTCCCCCTCCAGCCCAGGGACGACCTGCTCGCCCTGCTCTACGTCGAGCAGCGCAGCGCCTGCGCCCCGCTCGCCGCCGAGGACCTCGACTTCCTCGTGTGCCTCGCCAGCCACGCCGCCGTCGCCATCGAGAACGCCACCCTGTACCAGCGCCTCGAGCGCGACGTCACCGAGCGCATGCAGCGCGGCCTGGACGCCAAGCTCGCCACGTTCACCACCCTGATCGCCGGCATCGCGCACGAGATCCGCAACCCGCTGAGCTTCATCAACAACTTCGCCGCCCTGTCCGCCGACCTCATCACCGAGCTGAGCAACAGCCTGCGCGAAAGAGTGCCCGCGTGCGACGGCGAGGCCCTGCTCCCCGTCCTCGAGACGTTCGACCAGGTCCGGAACAACTCCGAGCGCATCACCCACCACTGCCGGCGCGCCGACGCCATCGTCCAGAGCATGCTCCAGCACGCGCGACGCCCCGTCGGGACCCGTGAGATCACCGACCTCCACCGCGTCGTCCGCGAAGGCCTGCGCCTCGCCCTCGACGGCGCGCAAGGAGACGACTTCGAGGTGAACCTCATCGAGGACTACGACCGCACCATCGGCCCCCTGGAGATGGCGACCCTGGAGATGGAGCGCGTCTTTCTGAACGTCGTCGACAACGCCCTCTGCGCCATGCGCAACAAGAAGCGCGAGCGAGGCAACGGCTACACGCCGGAGCTGCGCATCTGCACCACCCACTGCGGCGATCACGTCGAGGTGCGCATCCGCGACAACGGCACCGGCATCCCCGACGAGGCCACCGCCCACCTCTTCGAGCCCTTCTTCACCACCAAGCCACCCGGCCAGGGCATCGGCCTCGGCCTCTCGCTGAGCCACGACATCGTCGTGCGAGGCCATCGGGGCACGATGCGCATGGAAACCGAACTCGGCCAGTGGGCAGAGCTCGTGATCACGCTTCCCAGATAGCCGTCTCCGCCCGGGTGCAGCCCCTCGATCGCGACCGCGCCTCCCGCCTTCGCTCCCCCGCGATCCGTCCCCATGCGGCCCCACGCGCCCTCAACGGCAAGCCCCCCCCCTCGGACCACGCCACGGCGCACCACGCCACGCAGACCACGCCACGACACGCCCTCGATCGGAGCTGATCGACCGTCAAAGGAACTGCTACGCTCTTCGAGAGCAGCCGTTCCCGCCGGCTGTCAGGGGGAGACGACGATGACCGCGCAGGATCCCACGCTCGACGCGATCGAGCGGCGACTCGGTTTCATTCCACCATTCTTCGTGGCCGCAAAGCACGACCCACAGCTCCTCGCCGGGCTGTGGCGGACCACCGTCGATGCCTACCTCGACAACCCCTTACCTCCCGTCTTCAAGGAGAAGGTGGGCGCCCTCCTCGGACGCTACTGCAGCATCAAGTACTGCTTGATCTGCCACGCCTGCACCCTCGTCCCGCTCGGGGTCACCAGCCGCGACATCTTCGGCTTCCTGCAGTCCCCGATCCCCGACGACACGGCCCTCCGCGACGCCATGACGCAGCTCCAGGGCATGCCCCCGTCCACGATCGCCGCGCTGAGCGAGCCGCAAGAGCAGGCGATCCACACCCTCTGCTGCGCCGTCTACCTGGGCGGCCCCGCCGCCGAGGTCGCGCGGCCCCTCCTCCGCCAGGTGATCACGCGGCCCGACTACGACTGGCTCCTTCTCTTCGTCGCCTACAACCGCTCCTGCCACGAATGGGTCACCGCGCACCCCGAGGTGTCCTACGAGCTGGACCAGCGCTACCTCGGCAACATCGACCCCCTCATGGCCCACGCGCCACCGGGCGCCGATCTCCTGCGCCTCCCCCAGCCCGACTGGCTGAGCGCCCAGTACGACCACTTCGCGCAGACCGCCCACGAGCGCGACGAAGAGCACCCTCGCCTCGCGGAACTCGCTGCGCGCCGCCTCCAGGAGGTCCTCACCAGCCTGCGGGCCAACCTCGACACGGCCCTGCGCGACGCCAGCGAGCGCCAGCAGCTCGTCGACGAGGCCACCCGCGCCGCCACCCTCTCCCAGGAGCTGCTCGCCATCGTGAGCCACGACCTGCGCAACCCGCTCCACGCCATCAACATGGACGCGACCCTGCTCACCAGGCTCGCCCCCGGCAATCCTGACGTGCTGCGCGCGGCGACCCGCATTCGCTCGAGCATCCAGCGCTCCCACCGCCTGATCTACGACCTGCTCGACTTCAGCCAGGCGCGCGCTGGCGGCGGCCTCCTGATCCACCCGCGCCCCACCCTGCTGCACGACCTGCTCCGTCAAGGCGTCGAGGAGATCCAGACCGCCCACCCCGACCGCCGCATCGTCCTGAACTGCGAGGGCAACGACACCGTCGCCTGCGACCCCGAGCGCATCGCCCAGGTCATCTCCAACCTGCTCTCCAACGCCATCATCCACAGCCCAGGCGACTCGACGATCACCGCCGAAACCCACGCCGACGACGATTTGATCGCGCTGCGCATCCACAACCTGAACCGCAACGGCCCCATCCCCGACGAACTCCGCCCGAGCCTCTTCGAGCCGTTCAAACGCGGCGTGAACCGCGAACTCTCCGCCACACGCAGCGTCGGCCTCGGCCTCTACATCGTCGACCAGATCGTGAAGGGCCACGGCGGCACCATCGGCGTCCACTCCGACGCCGCCGGGACCACCTTCACCGTGCAGCTCCAGCGCGAACTCCACCTCGCGCCGCGATCCCCCGTCCCCACCGCCTCGGTGACCTTCGCCGTGCTCTGAGCGAGCGCATCGGGGCCTCCCCCCCGCGAAGAGACCTCACTTCACCCGGATGGAGAACGTGCCGTCGCCCAGGTGCTCACGCATCGCCTGGGTGAAGAAGGGCTCACCGGGCCTGGGCTGCGCGCCATACAGCCCGCCATGCTCCCCGTTCCCGTCAGGCAGGTGAAACTTGATGGCGAGGCCCTCTCGTCGCGCCTCCTCCATGACGGAATCCAGCCGCGTCTGGAAGCCGTCGCGCAGCGCTGGATCTTGCGACTTGTACTCGACGCGGGCGAGCTTGTTCTCCTCGAAGATCAGCTCGGCGACCACCTCGGCGCGGACGCTCACCTGGAGCGCCCAGTTCCGCGCTGTGTCCATGTCGTCACCAGCCGGCGTCGATCGATTACAGGCCGTGGAAGAGAGCGCGAGGAGGAGCAACGCACCTCGAAGGATGCGTCCGGGAAGCTGAACCATGCGAGACTCCATCGAGCTGGAGAGTGGGGAGCCGAGACTACGAGAGAGCGTTCCAGGCCGCCACCAGCCGCCTGCACGCGCATCGCCGCAAGCTGGCAACGCTTCCGGCAGTCCACGCCAGCGACGACCCGATCGTGAGGGCGAAGCGATGCGATTCTCTGAACTGGACCGAGAGAAAATCGAACGACTCGAATACGACCCCGCGTCCGAGCCATCCTATGAACTCGTGAAAAGTCACCTCGTCTGGCCGGATGAGGAGCCCACGGCCGTCTCCGAAGCGGCCTACGATCTGCTCTGCATTTTATGGTTCATTCGAGGGCTCATGCACCGTCATGTCCCGCCAGCGCACTGGGGCCCCGATGCCGCGGCGCTTCAGAACGCATGGCAAGACGCGCTGCGTGAGATCCCTCGATGGCCAGGCTTCAAGAGGCTGGAGCTCTCCGAAGCCGATCGAGCATTCCTGGATCGCTGCACGCGCGAAGAGCGTGAACTCGAGTAGGCCTGGTGTTCCGCCCTGTCCGCGCTCGGCCCGGACACGGCCCCGTGGGACGCTTCGCTTCCTGGAGACAACTGGAGTCGCCAAGGTGAGGGGATGAGCCGCCCTGCCCGTGAACCTCCTGGGGAGCCCGCCACGGTGGCCCAGCTTCTCGCGCTGCCCGAGGAGCAGCGCCACGAGATCATCGACGGTCAGCTCATCCCCAAGGAGGCAGCGTCAGGCGGCCATGGTGGCATTCAACTCAACCTCGGCGCCACCCTGGTCGGTCCCTTCGGGCGGCGTCCCCCCGGCGGCCCTCCCGAACGGCCGGGCGGCTGGTGGTTCGCGACCGAGGTGCTCATCGAACTCGGTCCTGGACAGGTCTACCGACCCGACCTCGCTGGCTGGCGCCGCGAGCGACTGACGAGTCTGCCCACCACGGTGCCCATCGCCACGCGCCCCGATTGGCTCTGCGAGATCATCTCGCCATCCAACGCCGCGACCGACACCGTGAAGAAGATGTGGGGGCACCACCGGGCCCAGGTTCCCTACTACTGGCTCCTCGATCCGAGGGACGAGACACTGCAGGTGTACCGCTGGATCGAGGACGGCTACACGCTCGTCCTCAGCGCATCACGCGGCGAGCGCGTCCACGCAGCGCCCTTCGAGGCCATCGAGCTTCCCATCGACCTGCTGTTCGGCGCCGACGAGCATGAACCAGGGTCTCGGCCGCTCGTGGACGAGGCGCGTCGAGCCGATTGCGCTAGGGCTCGTCGTGGGCGTCGACGAAGGACGCGATGCCATCGCGGAGCATCGGGTCGATGATCGTCGTCAGGTGCGTTCGGCCGGGTACGATCACGGTCTTCAGGTTCGGCAGCTCTCGCCGCAGCCGCGAGGTGGTGGAGTAGGGCTCGTCGAACTCGCCGATGATCGAGAGGACCGGGAACGCGATCGCGCGCAGCTCGACGGCCGGAGGCCACCACGTGCCGTGCCCCTTCACGATGGCCTCCACGACGAGCGGATCCGGCGGCTCGCCCGCGCCGGCCATCTCGAGGATCTTCTCCTCGTCGGGATCGGTCCCCTGCGGATCCATCGCTTCGGCGGCGGTGCGGAAGCTCTCCTCCGTCTCCTCCAGCCCCATGGCACCGACGGTCGCCGTGATGAACCGCTCCGGCGATAGCCGCATCAACCCGAGCGTCATGGCGCCGCCCATCGAATAACCGCCGAGGTGAGCCCGAGGGATGTCGAGGTGGTCGAGCAGCTCGATCACGTCCGTCAGCATGCGCTCGCCGTACGCCGAAGCGTCCTCGGGCTTGTCGCTTTCGCCATGCCCCCGCTGATCGAGCAGCACCACCCGATGGCGCGCGGCAATGGCGGCGGAAATCCCGGGCGCAATCCAGTTCCCTTGCGCCGAGCCCAGGAAACCGTGCAGCAGCATGACGGGCGAGCCAGGACCTGGATACTCCACGTAATGCAGCGTGACGCCATCGCTCGCCGAGAACGTGCGATCCGCGGGTTCGCTCGGACCGGCGGAGGGATCCGGCTCGGTGGCGTCCTCGATCGTGCAACCGAGCAGCGACGACGCCGCGACCGTGAGCGCAAGCAAGACGACTTTCGACATGGGCACCTCGTGAAAGGGATGGTCGCGACGCTGCTCGGCCGCGCGCCGCGCGCAAGCGACGCCACCACCCGAAGCGAATCTCGATCCGTGTGATCAGACGACGCGGACGCCGCATCGACGACGCGCACGTGACGGTGCGCGCCGCCAGCACGCGGGGACCCCCGAGCCGTCGACGAGTCCAAGCATGCGGCAGCGCGCGCGACTTGTCCACCCGATTGATAATCTGTCCAACCGGCCAAATCGCTGACCTGCGGGATGACGAGGAGACATCGCGAGCGCCCCATGGCGTGCTCACCCCCGCGCAGTGCGATCCCCGCTCGTGCCCCCTCCCCGCTCGCGCCCCCTCACCGAGCGCGCCGTCGAGCAGAGGGCGCTGGTCACCCCCTCGTCGCTCGGGCCCCGAGGCGGCCCGTGGCCCTCACCGAGCTCAGGCCGCGAGGCGCGACCCCGGGAACGAGTGGCATCACTTCCTGCGGACGGTGAACGTGTCGTCGCCCAGATGCCAGAGCATGGCCTTGGTGAAGTGCGCCTCCCCCGGCTTGGGCCGCGCGAGGAACCAGCCGCGGGCCCCGTCCGGAAGCGTCTGGTGGAAGTCCATGTGGAGCCCTTCTCGCTGCGCCTTCCCCAGCACGGTATCCAGCCTCGCCTGGAATCTGTCCCGCAGCGCCTGATCCTGCGTCTCGTAGTCGACGCGCAGGAGCTTGTTCTCCTCGAAGACCAGCTCTGCGACCACCTCGGCGCGGACGCTTGCCTGCAAGGTGGCGCTGCGTTCCGGATCCAGGCCGCCGGCCGATGGCTTCGGATCGCTCCCAGCCGACTTCGGGTCACTGCCAGCCGGCTTCGGGTCACTGCCAGCCGGCTTCGGGTCACTGCCAGCCGGCTTCAGGTCGCTCCCACCCGGCTTCGGGTCCATGGCAGCCGGATCCGAGTCGCCGGCCGACGGTTCGGAGCGGCTGCAAGCCATCAACGACACCGAGGACGCAGCGAACAGCAGCGTGAGCACGACGTGAGACCAGGAGCGACCAGCCACGAGAACCTCCGAGCACTGACGTCAGACACCGGAAACGGAGCGTCTTCGAGGCCAGCAAAAGACCGCGTCTCACGACATCACTTCGCGCTGACGGTGAACGTGTCGTCGCCCAGATGCCAGAGGATGCCCTTGGTGAAGTACTCCTCACCCGGCTTGGGCCGCGTGACGAGCCAGGCGCGCACCCCTCCCGGCCACATCTCGTGGAAGTCCATGTGGAGCCCTTCCCGCTGCGCCTTCTCGAGAATGGTATCCAGCCTCGCCTGGAACTTGTCCCGCAGGGCCTGATCTTTCGTCTTGAACTCGACACGCTGGAGCTTGTTCTCCTCGAAGAACAGCTCGGCGACCAGCTCGGCGCCGGCGCGCACCTGCACCGTACGGCTGCGCATCCCATCCACCTCGCCGTCGGGCGTCGCGGACTCGCGGCTGCACGCCGAGAACCCGGGCATTGCGAGCACCAGCGCGAACATGACGCAGAAAGAGAAACGGCCAGGCATGGAAACCTCCGGTGGCGAGGGTCGAGCGCCGAAGACGAGAAGCTCCCCCGATGCTGAGATCCAATCGCACATCACGACATGCTCGTGAAGCGCGCACGGCGCGGCGCACACGTCGACGCAGCCCCATGCGAGCCCAGCGCGAGGGCGATGAGCCACCCCTCCCGTGGCGACCCGGCTCGTACCGCGAGAGCGCGCGAACACCGTCCCCGTCACGCGCCAGTCTGCACCGCGAGACCGCGCGGACAGCCCCTCGGGATGGACGGAGCAGGCTCTCGCGCTCGCCTCCATCGTCCCCACCCCGCGAGCCGAGCGTCGTGCCCTCGCTCTTGCCTCCGACATCCCCGCCCGTCGAGCCGAGCGTCGCGCCCTCGCTCTTGCCTCCGACATCCCCGCCCGTCGAGCCGGGCTTCGGCCCCTCGCGCTCCCCTCCACTGTCCCCACCCGTCGGAGCAGCCGTCGTCCCCTCACTCGCCGGCTTCTTCTTGCTCCGGCGCACGAAGAACGACTCCACGAAGTCACGCTGCCCTGGAAACGCCGCGCGCAACCTGCCGTGCGCCTGTTCGAGGGCGTGGCGCAGGTCGCTCCGCGCCGTCATCTCCGCGTCGGCCGCGAGGTGCTCGGCCTTCAAGGCAGCGTCGAGCGCCGCGCGGGCGTCGAGGCTCCGCGCCACCGCGTCGTCGAGGTCGGCGAGGAGGCGCTCCTTCCCCGGGAACTCCGGCGCCACGGCGAGCTGCGCGCGCACGCGGAGGACGAGCTCGGGCTCCTCACGCGGCTTCGCCTTCTTGATCGAGCTGGCCGAGCGCCCGAGCATCACCGTGCGGTAGAGCGCGTCGTCGCGGCTCCGCTGCGCCGGGCCGTTGAGGAGGCCGTCACTGCACGCCATGAGCCGCTGGCCGAGCACGTGATCCCGCGTCCGGAACCTCACCCGCGCCAGGCGCGTCGCTGCCTCGGCCTGCACCCGGGCCGCGAGCCGTGCCGAGAGTGCGCTGGCCTGGGCCCTGAGCGGCGCCGCGGCCTCCTGGAGGAGGACGCCCTGCGCCGGGTCGAGGATCTCGGCCGTGCGCCAGGCCTCCTCGGTGGCGTCGAAGTGCGTCGCATGCGCGAGGTGGACCTGGCTGGAGGCCGTCCTGGGGGGGAGCTGCATGGCGTTCCTCGGGGTGGGTCGTCGAGAGGGGTCTCCAGCCAGGAGGTCGCCCTCGGGGCGGCTCCAGGCGGAGGAGAGGACCGGGCGCAGACACGCCGCGTTCTCGTGTTCGACGAGGGGCGCGTAGGTTTGTTCTCGGGGTGGGGAAGGATTTTCGCGTTTGGTGGGAGAAGGTGGGTGAGAGGGGCTGGCGGGAGGTCAGGCGGGGGGGCGGAGGAGGGCTGGAGAGGGCGGCGAGGTGTCGAGGAGGGCGCATCTCGCGGGTTGGGGGGTTGGAGACGGGTCGATGCGGGCGATGCCTTCGGGGTGGGCCTGCGGTGGAACGTCGGTGCGGGCGCTGCCCTCGGGTTGGGAGCGTGGTGGGATGTCGATGGGGGCGCTGCCTTCGGGGTGAGGGCTTGGTGGAACGTCGGGACGGTAGGCGCCCTCGGGCGGGTGGGTTGGTGGAGCGTCGATGCGGGCGTTTCCGCCGGGAGGAGGGTGCGTCGGCAGGTCGATGGCGTCGCATCCGCCGGGAGGGGTGCTCGGTGGAGCGTCGATGCGGTCGGAGCCTTCGGGGTCATCCCGCGACCGCGACAGCCGAGGTCTATGCGCTCGGTCCACGCTGGCGCCGAGAGATCGTTCTGCTCAGCAGCGACGACGAGAGCGTGCAGGAGCAGCTCCTCGAGGCCGTCGCGCCAGCCTCGGAAGCGCGACGGGTGCGCTCGTGGTCAGCAGGGGAGCTGGAGGGGCGACGACGCGGGAGCGCTACCAGTCGATGGTCTCGAACTGAGGCGTCGGGCACGCTCCATAGCTGCAGGGGAACGCCACGTTGTTGTCCTGCACCCTGTCGTAGGTGCCACCCGTATCGGAGGTGAGCGCGAGGAAGAACTCGCTCTCGCACTGCTCCAGCGTCGTGCAGGTGGGGGGCGCCATCGGCAGCAGCGAGGACGACGCCTGCGGCACCGAGGGGCCGGTCGGGGACCTCAGGTTGATAAACTGATTGCCAGTCCAGAACTGCGCATTGACCTGAACGTGGGGGAAGTACGGACTGATTCTGCTGCGCGCCTTGAACTGCCACGAAAGCGGATTCGAGATCCCCCCCGAAGCGACCCCTCTGCACGGGCCCGTGCTCATGTTGTCCGCGCCATCGGTCAGGATGGTCAGGAGGTTCGGGGTCGTGGGTGGGCCTTTCAGGTCATTCAGTTCATCAGCCGCAGCGCAGATGGCATCCGCGAGTGGCGTACCTCCAGTACACCCATCTGGAGAGAGCGCGTCGATGGCTGCCGACGCTTCTGCCGCGCCCACGTAACCGTTGGTCAGCTTCGTCACCCCCGCGCCATTGAACGTCCAGATGGCCAGTCCACCACCGTCGTACTTCGAGAAAAACTCGGTGACCTTCGTCTGCGCCATGGTTCTCGCGTCACGACACCGGCTGCGACCCGTGCTGCGAGTCGTCAGCATGGAGCCGGTCCGATCGATGAGAATGATTCCCTTGAGGGCCGTGACGGGTTGCGCGACCTCGAGCACCTCGCTCTCGACGCCGTCGTCACCAATGATGCCGTCGTCTGCGTTCACGACGCATCCACAGACCAGCGCGATCAGACCACTGAAAAAGAAGACTGCAGTCCCCCGCATGCGGTACTCCTTGAACAACGTTCGATGCAAATGAGCCCTGAGTTGCAAGAAAAGAAACCATGAACCCAGCCACGACTCGCCAGCACGGCAAGCAGCTAGCCAGGCTCACACGCATCGAGCGCTCATCGCCTTCGAGGAGAACAGGGGAAGTGAAGAGAAGAATTTAGTCGATGGGTTTCAAAGGGTTAGCAACAATCGTACGGCCCGCTGTTACCTCGAGGCTGCAGCGTCGCTCCAGAATGGCCAATGGTGCACGTGCGAAGCAATCCAACCCATCCGATCAGGGCAAACGCTCCAGTGACCGCACCGGCCGATGCTCACGATGTCAGGGCGCTGGAAGCATTACAGCGCGGCGAGCGAAAGCTCGCGCTCGACACCCTCATGGCCGCGTATGGAGTTCAGCTTTACCGCTACTGCTACAGCATCATGGGCAGCAGGCCCCTGGCGGACGACGTACACCAGACGGTATTCTTGCAGGCGTACCAGGGACTGGAGTCGTTCGAGGGGACGACATTTCGCGCCTGGCTCTATGCGATCGCGCACAACCGTTGCCTGGATGCGCTCAAAACGAATCGTCGTCATGACAAACGGTTCAGAACACAGGGGTACGTTCCGGAGGAGGCCGACGAGCGACCTTCAGCCGAGGAATGCATCATGCGTGACTTCGCCACGGCGAAACTTGCGGAGTGCCTTGATGAGCTGAGCTATCCGGTTCGGATGGCCGTCATCCTCCGCTTCCAGGAGGGCTTTTCCTACGAGGAGATGAGCCGGATCTGTGGCGAGCGCTCGGCGACGTTGAAGATGCGGGTCGCCCGGTCGATGCCCGTCTTGAGGAAGTGCCTCGAAGGCAAAGGGGTCCTGCGATGAGCCGCGAGGACTGTGGCTGCGACCTGTTCGATAAGGAGGGTTTGGTGCAGCGGGAGCTGCCGCAACCACTCCTCGACTACCTGCGCGCGCACCTGCACGCGTGCTCGTCGTGCCAGCGAGCAAGCGAAAATCATGACCGGCTCGTGTCCCTGCTGGCGGCCAATGTCCAGGAGGTCCGACCAATGGCGGGATGGCAGGGGCGGGTCATCCAGGAGATCGATCGTCTGGAGACCAAGTCGGTCGATGCACAACCCACGAATGGAGATGCACAACCCACGAATGGAGATGCACAACCCACGAATGGAGATGCACAACCCACGAATGGAACAGAGGGTGCGTCCAGAACCGACGCCTTCGCCTCCGGGAGCGCCATCGCGAAGGCGACGCAGGCTCGACGCGCTCTGACCGCACAGCGACTCGTCCAGGGAAGCGTAGCAGTTCTGTCGCTGGGGTTGCTCTATGCCGCTGTGGAACACCACGCCGCCAAGGAGATTCAGCACCAGGAAACATCGTCCGCCACGTCGACGTCCATCGACCAGGAGGATCCATTGGAATTCATTGCGACCCAGGCTCCAGCCACAGCGGAGACCATACCAAAACAAGATACTGGCGCCTTCACCTCGAAACCGATGGCGAG